>NZ_OMPS01000049.1 GCF_900313035.1 Ruegeria sp. EL01
CGGAACTTGCCAGTCCAGCCCTGCGAGCCGCAATAGGCTTTCAACGAACCCTGCCGTCTGTCGAAGGGGCATGCCAAAAAGCACCTTCATCGTGAGACAAACCTGGATCGCCGCGTCGCTGAACTCAGGCTGACGCCCGCGCTTGCCCGTCGGAGCCGCATGCCAGGGCATCTCAGGATCAAACCAGATCGACAGGGAACCACGCTGCTTCAACGCCGTGTTGTACGAAGGCCAGTTCCTGGTCTTGTACGTCGTAGGGGACCAACTGCTCATGCACGCCAGCTACCACGCTGGATTCAAACAGTGAATCCCTCAAACCATTTGTGCAACAAAGTCCCGGTGACCCCAAAACCGATCGCTGACTGCACTTCGTCCCCCCTTCACTTCAGCGGCTTTCCAGCCATCATGCCGCCCAGCGACGCTGGCAGGTCGCTTTTCATCCCCGGCTCCTCACCATATGCGTAACGCGCTTGACAAGCTGCCCACCGGTGCCGCATGTCCCTTTCGTTGGTGTCTGCGACAGCAGATGAAAAGGGAATGCGTCAACGGGTTTACCGCCAAACGCAGCCGCCCCCGCGACCGTGACCGGAGAGGGTGCCCAATGCCACTGGCCAATAGGCCGGGAAGGCGGGACATCCGGCAGAGCCCAGGCTCTGACATCCGCAAGCCGGGAGACCTGCCAACACCCGAAGACCAGACCGGACGGGGTGTTCCGGTGTCGGGACCATAGCGAATAGCTTGGCCCGCATGAAACCCCGTCCCCCATGAACCGATGAGGGGGATGAGAGACGTGACCGAGACCACACCAGTCGAACTGCTGGTTTGCACAACATGCCGACGCGGATTGCCGATTGAAGACGATGCGCAACGCCCCGGCACCTTACTGCACAAGGCGCTGGAACAGGCAGAATTGCCTGATGGCGTGAAATTGAAACCCGTGGAATGCCTGTCGAACTGCAATCAGGGCTGCTCGATCGTTCTGCGCGGCGGGCCAACCCGCTGGACTTTTGTTTACGAAAACCTGAACGAAGATAACGATGTCGAAATCATCGTCGAAGGTGCCACCAAATATCTGGCCGCCGAAGATGGCTTGGTGAAATGGCGCGAACGTCCTGAACATTTCCGCAAGAACTGTGCGGCCCGTATTCCCCCGATTGGAGCCCTGGAATGAGCAACCTCGAAAAACTCCCTGTTACCGTGATCACCGGCTTTTTGGGCTCGGGCAAAACCACGTTGGTGCGCCACCTGATGCAGAACCCGCAGGGTAAGCGTCTGGCCGTTGTGGTCAACGAGTTTGGCGATGTGGGCGTGGATGGCGACATCCTGAAATCCTGCGCCATCCCGGATTGCCCGGCCGAGAACATCATGGAACTGGCCAATGGCTGCATCTGCTGCACTGTGGCCGATGATTTCATCCCGACCATCGAGGCGTTGATGGCGCTGGAACCGCGCCCCGATCATATTCTGATCGAAACCTCGGGTCTGGCGCTGCCAAAACCGTTGCTTAAGGCTTTCGACTGGCCCGATATCCGCTCGAAGATCACCGTAGATGGCGTGATTGCGCTGGCGGATGCCGAAGCCGTCGCCGCCGGTCGGTTTGCACCGAACGTCGAGGCAGTAGACGCCCAGCGCATGGCTGACGAGTCCATTGATCATGAAACGCCCCTGTCCGAAGTGTTCGAGGATCAGATCTCCTGCGCCGACATCATCCTGCTGACCAAGCCCGATTTGGCGGGTCCCGAAGGTGTGGCCAAGGCCAAAGAGGTCATCGCGTCTGAGGCCCCTCGTCCCCTGCCCGTCGTTGAAGTTGCCGAAGGCGCCGTCGACGTGCGCGTCGTGCTTGGGCTTGGGGCGGCTGCCGAGGATGACATGGACGCGCGCCCCTCGCATCACGACGGCCATGATGATCACGAACATGATGATTTCGAAAGCATCATCGTCGATCTTCCGGAACAGACCGACCCGGCCGAACTGGTTGCCAATATCGAACGTCTGGCGAACGAGTTGAACATTCTGCGTGTCAAAGGCTACGCCGCCGTTCAGGGCAAGCCCATGCGCCTGCTGGTGCAGGCCGTTGGCGCCCGCGTGCGTCACCAATATGACCGGCCATGGGCATCGACCGAGGAGCGCCGCTCACGTCTGGTGGTGATTGCCGAGCATGACGATATCAACGAGGCTGCAATTCGAGACATCCTTGTGGGCGTCGTTGAGGTTGCAGAGTAGAATCACATGCACGTCGTCTTCCGCGAAAGCCACGGGTTAGAGGAAACGGAAACCCCAACCGATCTGGGCCAGAGTCCGGCGGACTTGGTGGTGTTGTCCTTTTCCGACAGTGACCTCGGCGCTTTTGCGGCGGGCTGGCATCGCGGTGGCGGACCCGACGGTCGGATGCCGACGCTGCGGCTTGCTAATCTGACGGCGCTAAAGCACCCACTGTCCGTCGACACATATGTGGAACAAACGCTGGAAGGTGCCAAAGGCATCCTGATCCGTCTGATTGGCGGTGTGCCTTACTGGTCCTATGGCCTGCAGCAGGTTCTGTCCCTGGCCCAAGCCAAGGGCATCGCACTGGCTGTACTGCCCGCGGACGGGCGCGAAGATACGCGGCTGGATGAGTATTCGACCCTGCCCGTCTCGACCCTGCGGCGGCTGGCGCATTTGTGTGACACCGGGGGCGAAGTCGCGGCACAAGCAGCTCTGGCGCAGATGGCGCTGGCAGCGGGTCTTTATGCCGGGCCGGTGATGGGATCGAAAACAATTCCCGACTGCGGCGCGTGGTGCCCGGATCGTGGTGTGATTCCAGCAGAAACTGCCTTTGACGGTGATGCGCGGCGCGTGCTTGTCACGTTTTATCGCGCTTACCTGACTTCTGCGGATACCGCCCCGATTGCTGCGTTGATCCGCAGCCTGCGTGGCCGGGGGTTGGACGCCGTTGGAATGTTTGCACCGTCCCTGAAGGCACCAGCTGCTGCTGACTGGTTGCGGGATCAGGTCGTCGCGCTGCACCCTTCTGCCATCATCAATGCAACGTCTTTCTCGGGCAAAGGCGCGTCAGGCACATCGCCGCTGGACGCAGCGGGCGTGCCCGTTTTTCAGGTCGCCCTGTCCACCGCACGCCGCAAGGCCTGGGCTGAGGCCGAACGGGGCCTCTCACCGGCTGACCTTGCCATGCATGTGGTGCTGCCCGAAGTGGATGGACGGGTTTCAGCAGGCATCGCCTCGTTCAAGGAACCGGGAAAACGCGACCCACATCTGGAATACTCTCGTTTTGCCCACCGCGCCGACGTCGAACGGATCGAGGCGATCGTCGACCGCGTATCAGGTTGGCTGAACCTCAGCGAAAAACCTGTAGCTGATCAAGCCCCTGCTCTGGTTCTATCAACTTATCCCGGCAAAGACTGGCAAATGGCCCATGCTGTTGGTTTGGACGCACTGGCCTCGGCCGAGGCCATGCTGAGTGATCTGCAGACAGAAGGATACGACACTGGCCAGGCTGAGCCGATTGCCGAAACCTTATTGGACGCACGGATATCCTGGCCGTTGGAAGACTACCTGTCGGCGCTTTCGGACCTGCCCGAGCAGTTGCAATCAGACCTCGAAACCGTCTGGGGCCAACCTGAGGACGACACTGCCATAACTGATGGCGCGTTTCGCTTTACCGCGCTTCGGCGTGGAAAGGCATTCGTAGCATTGCAACCGGAGCGTGGCACACCCGAGCTGCGAGACGATGAATATCATGACCTATCCCGGACTCCTCGCCACGGATACGTGGCCTTTTATCTGTGGTTGCGAAAGGGTCTCGGCACCGATGCTTTGATCCATATTGGTGCACATGGGACGCTGGAATGGCTGCCCGGCAAATCCGTGGCCCTGTCCGCGACGTGTTGGCCCGAGGCATTGATCCGCGATCTGCCGGTGATCTACCCCTTTATCGTGAACGACCCCGGCGAGGCCGCGCAGGCCAAACGCCGGATCGGAGCGGTCACGCTGGGGCATATCCCGCCACCGATGAAGGCAAGCGGCACGCCAGACCGGATGGTTCGTCTGGAATCGCTGTTGGATGAATT
The DNA here is from genome assembly GCF_900313035.1 of Ruegeria sp. EL01. Classification (GTDB taxonomy): domain Bacteria; phylum Pseudomonadota; class Alphaproteobacteria; order Rhodobacterales; family Rhodobacteraceae; genus Ruegeria. Next base: position 4,068 of record NZ_OMPS01000049.1, read on the forward strand.
CTCGAACGCCGACGGGCTGGACCCAAAACGCCGCGACCGATTGCAGGAAGACATCCGCGATGAGGCGCAGGCCATCGGGTTGGAGAACGATCTGGGCCTCAACCAAGCCAGCTGCACCGCCGAGGCGATCACCCGCATCGACCGCTTTGTCTGCGATATAAAGGAAAGCCAGTTTGGCGACGGGTTGCATATCTATGGCCGCAAACCTGCTGTGACAGCCAGTTTCGATGCTGAACCTTCCGCCAATGCGGAACGCTCTGCGCTGCTGGATGCGTTGGCCGGAAAACGGATCGAGGCTGGACCTTCCGGCTCACCCTATAGGGGTCGGTCCGATGTGCTGCCGACCGGGCGCAATCTCTATACGACGGATCCTCGGTCCGTCCCAACCCGCGCTGCATATGCGCAGGGTGTGAAGCTGGCCGAGGAACTTGTCCGCCGTCATCTGCAAGAAGAAGGTGACTACCCCAAAGGCCTGATCGTTGATCTGTGGGGATCCGCCACAATGCGTACGGCCGGTGAGGAATTTGCCATGGCGCTGCACCTGCTGGGTGTAAAACCCATCTGGGACGCAGGATCTGAGCGCGTTTCGGGCATCGAAGTGCTGCCGATCACCGATTTGGACCGCCCGAGGCTGGATGTAACGCTGCGCGTCTCGGGCCTGTTTCGCGACGTGTTTCCGACCCTGTCAGCCTTATACGGTCAGGCTGTGCGTGCCTTGTCGGATCGCGACGAAGCGGCAGACTGGAACCCATATGCCGGTCTGGCGCCTGCCGCACGGGTCTATGGTCCAGCACCGGGCAGCTATGGTCTGAACATGACGCAGCTATCCGAAATCTACACAGACGAGGCACGCACCCAAGCGGGCGAAGCATGGCTCGACGCCAGCTCATACGCGCTGGAAGGTGAGCACATTGCGCAGGATCTTCACGGCATCACCCAGCGCGTCGCACAAGCAGACAGCTTTGTACACCTGCAGGACCTGACCGAAACCGACCTGCTTTTGGCCAATGACTACGCCACTCATGAAGCCGGGTTTGCCGCCGCCAAGAAGGTCACTGGTGGTGCCGTGCAGCTGTACCATCTGGACAATACAAACCCTGAAAAGCCGCGCGCCCGCACGCTGCCCGAAGAAATCAGCCGGGTCGTACATGCCCGCGCTGCCAACCCGGGCTGGATTGCGGGGATGCAGCGCCACGGCTTCCGCGGAGCCGCCGAGATTGCCGCGACGCTGGATCACATGGCCTCGTTCGCGCATCTGTCCGGCACCGTCGCACCGCATCTGTTCGACCTTTATCACGACGCGACGCTTGGCGACGCCGAGGTGGACGCCTTTCTGCAGGACGCCAACCCGCAGGCGCATCACGCCATGCAGGACAGATTCCGGGCACTGCTGGATGCCGGGCTGTGGGACACGCGCAGAAACTCCATCCGCGCCGATCTGGAGGGGATGGGATGAGCGCGCCCATCGTTCAGGGCTGGTGCCCCGGCGCCCATCGACCGATGATGTCAGGCGACGGGCTGGTGGTGCGGATCCGGCCGCGACTAGCTCGGTTGGACGCACAACAGGTGTTGGGTCTTTGTGACCTTGCAGAGCGGTTTGGGAACGGTACGATCGATCTGACCAACCGCGCGAACCTGCAACTGCGTGGCGTTGCTGTCGATGATCATCAACCGTTGCTGAAAGAATTGGCCGAGCTGGATCTTCTGGATGCCGAACCAGGTATCGAGGTCCGGCGCAATATTCTGGTCTCACCGCTTTATCAGTTGGGTGATCTGACCATGCGGTTGACGCAAGAACTGATTGACCGATTGGGAGAATTGCCGTCCCTTCCCGCCAAGTTTGGCTTTGCCATAGATACCGGGCCTAAGCGATTGCTGGCAGAGGATTCCGCCGACATTCGATTGGAACTGAACTCGGGTGACTTGATCTTGCGCGCAGATGGAGCCGAAACAGGCCGTCGCGTTGACGAGGGTGAGGCCATCAACAAGCTGATTGCATTAGCCTGTTGGTTTTCAAAGAATTCTTCGGCGGACATGAGACGCATGGCACGATTGGTTGCCTCTCAAAGTTTACCGCAGGACTGGCAAGGCAGCGAGACGGGGTCAGTTGGGACTGGGCTACGCCCCGGTGTCTTTGATCAAGGGGTGGTATACGGTGCCGCGTTTGGCCAGCTGCACGCCCGCAGCCTGCGTGAACTGTTTGAAAACGCGGGCGCATCTGCCCTGCGGGTTACACCGTGGCGATTGATCCTATTGGAAGGCGGGGCGGCGATACCCGCCCCAGACTTCGTTACAGACAACACCGACCCGCTGATGACGACGGACGCCTGCCCCGGGGCACCGTTCTGCCCGCAGGCGCAGGTGGAAACGCGCGAAATCGCCCGTGCCCTGGCCTCTCGGGTGAATGGCAGCCTGCACGTTTCGGGATGCGCCAAAGGCTGTGCCCGTATGGGGGCTGCGGATGTCACTTTGGTGGGTAACGCCGGACGATTTGATCTTGTCAAACGAGGCCGCGCAGGGGATGAGCCCAGCCAGCGTGGGCTTGACCCGAACACTCTTATGACCATGGACCTGACCTGATGCCCTATGAATACGAAACCGATGGCGTGGCGATCTACAAACAAAGCTTTGCAACGATCCGGTCCGAGGCTGATCTTGCCCGTTTTGATGCCGATGAAGAACAGGTCGCTGTGCGCATGATCCATGCAGCAGGGATGGTGGGGTTGGAAGAGTTTGTACATTTCTCGCCTGATTTTGTGCCCGCAGCCCGTACTGCTTTGGAAAACGGGGCGCCGATCCTATGCGATGCACGCATGGTCAGCGAGGGTGTGACCCGGTTCCGCCTGCCCGCAGATAATGAGGTGATCTGCACCCTGCATGACGAACGCGTCCGCCCGTTGGCCGCTGAGATGAGCAACACCCGCTCTGCCGCCGCGCTGGAGCTATGGCGGCCAAAACTGGACGGAGCCATCGTGGCCATTGGAAACGCACCCACCGCCCTGTTCCACCTGCTGAACATGCTGGATGATCCGGACTGCCCGCGCCCCGCGGCCATCATCGGTTGCCCGGTCGGATTTGTCGGCGCGGTGGAATCGAAAGACGCGCTGTGGGAGGCAAAGCCAGTGCCGTCCTGCATCGTCAAAGGCCGTTTGGGCGGCAGTGCCATCACCGTCGCAGCGATCAACGCTATCGCGAGCCGCAAAGAATGAGTGCTGGTAAGGTATACGGTGTGGGCCTCGGCCCCGGTGACCCGGACCTGATGAGCGTTCGGGCTGACCGTTTGTTGCGAAATGCCCGTCACGTGGCCTTTTTTCGCAAACCCGGCCGCAGTGGTCAGGCGCGTAAAATTGTAAACGGCATGATTTCTGAGGACGCCATCGAATATCCGATGGAGTATCCTGTGACGACCGAAATCCCGCTGACCGATCCACGCTACAACGAGCTATTGTCGGCGTTCTATGAGGACTGCGCCGCGCATCTCAAAGCTTTGTCGGAACAGGGCGAAGATGTGGTTGTGCTGTGTGAAGGAGATCCATTCTTCTATGGATCTTTCATGCATCTTTACAGCCGATTGCGTGATGATATTAATGTCGATGTTGTGCCCGCCATCACCGGTATGTCAGGCGCTTGGACCGCAACGGGTGATCCGATCACCTGGGGGGATGATGTCCTGACCATTCTGATGGGCACCCTGCCCGAAGACGATCTGGCGCAACGGATGGCGCAAACAGATGCTTTGGTGGTCATGAAAATTGGACGCAATATCGACAAGGTGAAACGCGCCCTGCAGACGGCTGGCGTCTATGAGCGGGCGTGGATCGTAGAATATGCGCAGATGCCGAACCAGACAGTGACGAGACTGTCGGAAGCCTGCGATAAGGTAACCCCATATTTCTCGATCATTATTGTGCACGGCCAGGGGCGACGCCCATGACCGGATGGATCAAGATTGCTGGCCTTGGCCCCGGTAGCGACGATCTGGTGACGCCCGAGGTCACCGCCGCGTTGGCCGAAGCGACGGATATCGTCGGTTACATCCCCTATGTTGCACGGGTCGCCGGGCGCGAGGGGCTTACCCTGCATGCCAGTGATAACCGGGTTGAGATCGACCGGTCCCAGCACGCCCTGCAAATGGCCGCAGACGGAAGGCGCGTTGTCGTCGTCAGCTCGGGCGATCCCGGCGTGTTTGCCATGGCGGCAGCTGTGTTTGAAGCGCTGGAAAACGGCCCGGACGAGTGGCGCGACATTCCAATTGATGTATTGCCCGGGATCACCGCAATGCTCTCGGCCTCGGCCCGTGCCGGCGCGCCATTGGGACACGATTTCTGCACCATCAACCTCAGTGACAACCTCAAACCCTGGCCTCTGATCGAGAAACGTTTGCGTTTGGCTGCTCAGGCGGATTTCGCGATGGTGTTTTATAATCCCCGCTCGAAGTCTCGGCCGGAAGGGTTTGTAAAAACGCTGGAAATCCTGCGCGAGGAATGCGAGCCTGAACGGCTGATCCTGTTTGCACGGGCTGTTTCACGCCCAGATGAGGTAATCCGTATTTCAACCCTGGCCGAGGCGACGCCCGATATGGCGGACATGCAGACCGTGGTGATTGTCGGATCTTCACTGACCCGTGTCATTGAGCGGCCCGGTACGCCGATTGTCTACACCCCGAGGTTCACACCGGAATGAGCCAGCCAGTCCAAAACCTGCGCAACACTCGACAGTTCTGTCCGCTGCGGCAAGGCTGGACGATCGATCATGACCACGGATATACCCAGCGCCCGCGCGGCATCCAGTTTGGCGCGCGCACCCGTGCCACCCGCATTCTTGGACACCACCATTTGGGTGCCATGGCGCTCCATCAATGCGCGATCACCTTCAACTGTGAACGGCCCACGCGACACCACCACGTCCGCATTCGGCAACGGCAGAGCCCTGGGTTCATCTACCAGTCGCAGCAAATAGCGATGCTGAGGTTGGGCTGTGAATTCTTCGAGATGCATCCGTCCAACGGCCAGAAAGACCCGCTGCGCCGGGCCAGACAATGCCCCAACGGCTGCGGGAACATCGAGAACCGGGTGCCAACGATCCCCGCCCTGTTGGGCCCAGGCCGGTCGGGTCAAGGCAACCATGGGGACACCCGTAGAGTTGCATGCGTCAATCGCATTTCGGCTCATCTGTGCGGCGAAGGGATGTGTTGCGTCGATAACATGGGTGATCCCATGATCCTGAATGTAACGTGCGAGCCCTTCGGCACCACCAAACCCGCCAACCCGCACCGGCAGTGGCTGCGACCGAGGCGTGTCAACGCGTCCCGCGTAAGAATAGCTCGCGGGAATGCCAAGATCAGCTATGGTTCGGGCCAACGCATTGGCCTCGGTCGTGCCGCCAAGGATCAGGAGGTTGGGCATGCATAAGGCTCCGTGGCTGACCATTCTTGGGTTGGGCGAAGATGGACTGGATGGCCTGTCACCGGCAAGCCGTCAAGTGTTGGACCGGGCCGAAATCATCATGGGTCCTCCCCGGCATCTGTCGCTGATTCCTGAAACCGACGCAAAACGTGTCGAATGGCCGATTCCCTTTGCTGATGGTCTACCTGTGCTGACCGAATTGCGCGGACGGCCGACGGTTGTTTTAGCCTCAGGCGATCCGTTCTGGTTTGGTGCGGGATCGGTCATAGCACGCAGCTTCGATGCCGGAGAGTGGGTCTCAATCCCCGGACAATCCACCTTTTCGCTGGCTGCTGCGCGGCTGGGCTGGCCGCTGGAAACCACGCTGACCTTTGGCCTGCATGCCGCCCCCCTGACGCGGCTGCGCCCTCATTTGTCATCGGGGTTGCGCACAATCCTGCTGCTGCGCAACGGCCAAGCAGTGGCTGAACTGGCGACCTATCTGACCGAAACCGGATTTGCCGACACAACGCTGCACGTGATGGAGGCGCTTGGCGGACCGCGCGAACGCGCACGCGCGATGTCACTGACCCAAGCCTTGCTTGAGACGTTTGAACACCCGGTCTGCGTCGGACTGGACGTTGCGGGGGATGGCCGGGCCTTGCCTAAAGTCGCAGGAAAACCGGACGACATCTTTGAAACAGACAGGCAGATAACCAAACGCCCTATTCGCGCGCTGACACTGTCAGCGCTGGCTCCGCGTCGGGGCGAGCATCTTTGGGATATCGGCGGCGGCACCGGGTCGATCAGTATAGAATGGCTGATGTGCGATCCGACGCTAACCGCCACCTCGATTGAACCGCTGGAAGATCGGGCCAGCCGAATTCGCCGCAACGCCGACAGTTTGGGGCAGGATCGACTGGGCGTGGTTCATGGAACGGCCCCCGACGCCCTGACCGGTTTGACCCTGCCAAATGTTGTCTTTGTTGGTGGCGGACTCAGTTCTGAGTTGTTGGACTGGCTGCAGGAGAATCTGCGCACAGGCACCCGTATGGTCGCAAACGCCGTCACGCTAGAAAGCGAAGCACTACTTGCAACCTGGCACGAAAAACTGGGTGGCGACCTGCTGCGCATCGAACTGGCGCAAGCCAGTGCCCTGGGCCCGCGGCGCGGCTGGAAATCCGCCTATCCGGTGGTGCAGTGGAGCGTGACTCTATGATTGTTGCAGGACTTGGGTTTTCTTCCACCGCAACGGCGGACAGTCTAAGGGCGGCCTTTGATCGGGCCTGCGACGGTCATACCGTGGACGCTGTGGCAACGGTTGTGGACAAGACGGGTCATGCCGCTTTGGCAGAGTTTGTTGAGACGACCACCCTGCCCTTGCACTTCGTCGCGCCAGAGGATTTGGCTGCGCAACGCACCCTGACCTGCTCGCTCCGCAGCCGTGCCACACATGGCACCGGCAGCGTCGCCGAAGCATCCGCCCTTGCCGTCGCCGGATCTGGCGCACGGCTGCTCTCACCCAGACAGATTTCAGACGACCGGCTTGCGACCTGTGCCGTCGCCATCGGAGGACAGACATGACCGTTCATTTCATCGGCGCCGGACCGGGTGCCGCCGACCTGCTGACCCTGCGCGGGCGCGACCTTATCGCGTCCTGCCCGGTGTGCCTGTATGCCGGATCACTCGTGCCCGAAGAGATCCTGGGCCACTGCCCCGAGGGCGCAAAGGTCGTGAACACCGCGCCGATGGATCTGGATCAGATCATGGCTGAGATCCAGACCGCCCATAAGGCAGGACAAGACGTCGCCCGTTTGCATTCCGGCGATCTGTCAGTCTGGTCCGCAATGGGCGAACAAATCCGACGCTTGAAAGAGATGGGCATTCCCGTCAGCGTCACCCCCGGTGTGCCTTCCTTTGCGGCAGCAGCGGCGACGTTGGGGACTGAACTCACCCTGCCGGGACTGGCGCAATCGGTGGTCTTGACCCGAACACCCGGGCGGGCCTCATCCATGCCCGAAGGCGAAACGCTGGTGAACTTTGCCAAAACGGGCGCGACTCTGGCCATTCACCTGTCGATTGGAAATCTGGACAAGGTCGTTGACGACTTGTCCCCGGCCTATGGCACGGATTGCCCGGTGGCAGTTGTCTACCGCGCAAGCTGGCCAGACGAACGTGTCATTCGCGCGACCTTGGGTACATTGAAAGACGCGTTGGACGACAGCATCTCGCGCACGGCATTGATTTTGGTCGGCCCGGCGCTGGCAGGTGAAGGGTTTGACGAAAGCTGTTTGTATTCGCGAACCTATGATCGCCGTTATCGCCCGCAAAGCGCCGAAAGCCCATGGTCAAGTTGGAGCCACGGAGATGACTAACCCCCCCGGTCTTTTGATTTCCGCGCCGTCCTCGGGCACGGGTAAGACAACCGTGATGCTGGGCCTGTTGCGCGCATTGGCAGATGACGGTTTGACCGTTCAACCCTTTAAAAGCGGGCCGGACTACATCGACCCGGCCTTTCACCGGGCGGCTGCGGGTCGCGCCTCGTTCAACCTGGACAGCTGGGCGATGGGTGAGCCTTTGCTAAACGCGATTTCGGCGCAGGCCGAAGGCGCGGATATTGTGGTGTCCGAAGGGTCCATGGGCCTGTTTGATGGCGTCGCAAAACCCGGAGAACTGGGGCATGGAACCAGCGCAGAAACCGCCCTGCGCATGGGGTGGCCCGTTGTTCTGGTTCTGGACGTGGGCGGACAGGCGCAATCGGCAGCGGCTACTGCTTTGGGGTTTCGGATGTACAACCCCGACCTGCCCTTTGCCGGTGTCATCCTGAACCGGTGCGCCAGCCCAAGACATGAACGCCTGACCCGATTAGGCATGGAGCGCGCGGGCCTGCCGGTTCTGGGCGTGCTGCCACGCCGGGGGGATCTGACCCTGCCGGAACGACATCTGGGGCTTATCCAGGCTGTTGAGCACCCAGATTTGGAAAGCGCCATCACCGGGTACGCTGCGTTTCTGCGTGAACATGTGGATCTTGTGGCGATCAAGCTTGCGGCTTCCTCGGCCCCCTGTGGGCCGTCGTCAACCGCGCTGCCGCGACCTCCGGCCCAGCGGATTGCATTGGCACAGGACGCGGCGTTTTCATTCACTTACCCGCATCTGCTGGAAGGCTGGCGCGTTGCCGGGGCAGAGGTTTTGCCGTTTTCCCCGTTGGCCAATGAGGCGCCTGCAAATGACGCAGACATCGTGTGGTTGCCCGGCGGGTACCCCGAGTTGCATGCAGGCAAGTTGGCCGCTGCCGAGACGTTTCTGGCCGGATTGCGCAAACACGCCGAAACCAAACCCGTTCATGGCGAATGCGGTGGCTATATGGCATTGGGCGAGGGGCTGATCGATAAGGAAGGCACGCGCCACAAGATGGCCGGTCTGCTCGGGCTTGTAACATCCTATGAAAAACGCAAATTCAACCTGGGCTACCGCAGAGCCGAATTGCTCGCGCCGATGCCCGGGCTTGCGACTGGTACAGCACTGCGCGGGCATGAGTTCCACTATTCCTCAATCGTGGACCAGCCAGACGCCCCTCTGGCCCGGGTTTTTGACGCCGAAGGTGCCGAAGGGCCACAAACTGGGTCCGTGCGCGGCAATGTGACGGGCACGTTCTTCCACCTGATTGCAGAGGCCTCGGCATGAGCGGATTTGTCTCGTTCATCGGCTCAGGCCCTGGTGATCCGGAGTTACTGACCCTGAAAGCCGTCGACCGGATGCAAAACGCCGACGCAGTTCTGTTTGATGACCTGAGCAGTGGACCAATCCTGACCCATGCGTGCAATGACGCGGATCTGGTCGGTGTGGGCAAACGCGCCGGCCGCCCTTCGCCGAAGCAGAACCATGTCAGCCGTTTACTGGTTGAATATGCCGAAACTGGCGCTCGGGTTGTTCGGTTGAAATCCGGTGACGGCGGGTTGTTCGGACGGTTGGAGGAAGAACTGGTGGCCCTGCGGGAAGCCGGGATCGAATACGAGATCATACCGGGCATTCCATCCGCCATCGCAGCGGCGGCGGCGGCGGGTATTCCTTTGACCCGACGCCTGACCGCGCGGCGCGTTCAATTTGTGACCGGCCATGATGTCAGCGGCAAACTGCCCGAGGATCTGAACCTGCCAGCGTTGGCAGATGCATACGCCACAACGGTTGTCTTCATGGGCAAACGGACGTTTCCACTGTTGGCCGAGGCGTTGCACGCCCACGGTCTGCCACTGGATACCCCCGCACTTATGGCGGAATCCGTTTCGACACCCGATCAAGCGTTACACCGATCGACCATCGGGGACCTATCGAACCAGCTGCAATCCGAGATTGGAACCGCCCCGGCGCTAATCCTGTATGGCCCGCTGGCGGAGTTCGACGATGTATGAACTGAACCTGATTGGCATCGGTACCGGCAACCCGGACCATGTCACCTTTCAGGGCGCTGAAGCCATCCGCGCGGCAGACTTGATCCTGATTCCGCGCAAGGGTGAGAACAAGGCCGATCTGGCCGGAATACGCGAACAGATCATTGCGCAAGTGACGGAAACTCAACCAACAATTGCTTATTTCGACATCCCCAAAAGACGCGGTGACGACGGTTATCTGCAAGGCGTGGATGACTGGCATGATGCCATTGCGCTGCGGTGGCAGCGCACAATCGAAGCACACCCAGAGGCGCGCAAAGTTGCGCTACTGATCTGGGGGGATCCTTCGCTTTATGACAGCTCACTTCGAATCGCCGCGCGGCTGGATCTTCAACCCGTCAAACGCGTGATTCCGGGCATCACTGCTCTGCAAGCTCTGACCGCAGCGCATGGTATTCCAATCAATGACATCGGAGCGCCCTATGTCGTTACGACAGGCCGCCGCCTGCGCGACGAAGGCTGGCCCAAAGAGGCCCAAACGACTGCCGTGATGCTGGATGGGGAATGTTCGTTCCAAAGCCTTGAAATGGCAGATTATGACATCTGGTGGGGCGCTTACGTGGGCATGAAAGAAGAAATCCTGGTCCATGGGCCGCTGGATAAGGTGGCTGAAGACATCCTTGCAACCCGCGCGCAAGCCAGGGCTGATCACGGCTGGATCATGGACATCTACATCCTGAAAAAGCGCGCGAAGTGACATGAAACGTCGCAAATGGCGATTGCGCCAGCGCGACATTCCCGGCTAAATGGAGGCGTCTGGTCCTGCCGGAGAAATCCGGATGCTAAGAGGGAATTTGGTGCGCCTTCATTTGAAGTCAAATCCAAAGCCGCCCCCGCGACTGTAAGCGGTGAGCCTTTGTTCAACCAGCCACTCCCGAAATCGGGGGGAAGGCGAACAGAGGCACCGACCCGCGAGCCAGGAGACCTGCCAGGCGAGTATTGAAACACCGGCCGTCGGGTGCGACGGCACAGGAGGACAAGAAATGACAACACAAACACTTAGGGCATCCGCCTCGCGCACAGGCCTTATTCCAGCGGTTTTTGCAGTGGTTCTGGGCCTTGGCATCGTTACGCTGGCAGGTCACGTACAAGCATCCGCCCTGCATGACGCCGCCCATGACGTGCGGCACGCCACCGGCTTCCCCTGCCACTGAGCCCATGTTCAGTCGTATTCTGACCAGCGCGTTGTTCGCTGGCGCTGCAGCGGGGTTGATTGCCGCCTTGCTGCAGTTGGTATTCGTGCAGCCTGTATTGCTGCATGCAGAACTGTATGAATCAGGTGAGCTGGTGCATTTCGGCGGCGCAGCCGTTACCGCACATCCCGAACTGCCGGGCATGTTTTCGGATCTTCAGCGTGACGCCCTGAGCGTTATCTTTACGATGCTGACCTACACCGGCTACACGCTGATTGTTGTGGCACTGATGTCGATCGCCGAAGGGCAAGGCCACAAGATTGATGGCAGAACTGGCGTATTGTGGGGGCTTGCCGGCTTTGTAGCAGTGCATTTCGCACCAGGGTTCACATTGGCACCCGAAGTACCGGGTGTGGCAGCCGCAGATGTCTTCGCACGTCAGATCTGGTGGTTTGCGACCGTTGCAACCGCCGCCGTTGCGATGTGGTTGATCGCTTTTGGTTCCAACCTCATCAGCTATGTGATTGCTGCGGTTCTGCTGATGGCACCCCATATCATCGGCGCGCCCGAGCCAGAGTTTTTCACCGGCCCGGTCCCGACCGAGATCGGCGCCCTATTCGCGGCGCGAGCGTTTGGCATCGGTTTGGCTGCTTGGGTCCTCGTTGGCTCGTTTGCCGGATACTTCTGGCAAAAAGAGGCCAAACACACCGAAGCGCACGCCTGAAAACAGCTTTGTCAGCCCGTTGGGAACCCTCCCGGCGGGCTTTTCCCTTTTCAAGGATAAAAGATGTCCCGCTCACTTGCTTTGTTTGCAATTGGTCTGGTCTTTGGCGGCGGGGCCGGCTTTGTGCTGGCTGCGGCCAACGGCGTCACATTTGATGGCCATGACCATTCCGATCCCGCGCATCACGGCGGCCATAAGGCCGAGAGTACAGCGCATGATCATTCTGCAGTGATCAATCTGCCCGCTGGTCCAAACGCGCCCAGCGTGAAAATTGCTGTGGTCAAAGACCCCATGGCCGGTTGGAATCTGCATGTCCTGCCGCAAAACTTCGAATTTGCACCGGAAAGCGCTTCTGCTGCGGATCAGCTGGGTGAAGGGCACGCGCATGTCTATGCCAATGGCGTAAAACTCGCGCGGCTTTATGGCAACTGGATGCACCTTGCGGGTTTGCCCAAGGGTAAGGTTGAAATCAAGGTTTCGCTGAATGGCAACAGCCACAGCCAGCTATTGGTAGACGGAGTGCCCGTCAGCGCGTCGGAAGTGATTCAGGTCGATTGAAGCGCCGGTATGCGCGTGCGCAGACACAAACGAAGCCGCCCGCATGGCCGGGCGTCTTCAATCCAGCCCGCAGGGCTGTCCAGATAGGTTCTGCAAGTTGCGGCAACGTCATCCGCATCCGCCACCACATCGACCCCGGAAAACACATATGAGGCCATGCCGCCGCCCTGCAGCGCCAATGCAACCGGGTCCTGACAGCCATTGAAACAGGCATGCTCGGCCAGCTCAATGCTATCCTCCAGCCCTGCCCTGGAAAGCGCCTCGCTCACCGCTTGACGCTCGGCATCGCGATCACGCGTGCCAGAACAGCTGCTGCAAATGAGAATGCGGGCCTGAGCCACGTTGAACTTGCCTTTCGTTTTTCTGTTCTTGAGGCTTTACCGATCTAGGCGCAAGACCGGGCAACATAGAACTGCACGAGAATGTGAGTGCGCGCCTGCCCGATTTCTGGCATCAAGTATCCGACCAAAAAAAGCGGAGGTCATCGGATGAAAGTTTTTGGCGCAATCATGTGTCTGCTGGCTTTGCCCGCATTGGCCGACGAACCTTTGTCAGGTTGGGCTGTTTACGACACTGGAAAAAGCTACGATGAACTGGTGGCGGATACAAAAGCAGCCGTGAAAGAAAACGGGCTGATCGTTGTCACGCAGGCTGGACCAACCAATGCTGCCGCTGCACGAGGTATCACCATTCCGGGCAACCGGGTGATCGGTGTTTTCAACAATAACTTTGCCGTACGTGTGCTGGAAACCTCGACCGCCGCCATGATCGAAGCACCCATCCGGTTTTATGTCACGGAAAACGACAACGGCACCGCGACACTGTCTTACAAAACGCCAAGTTTTGTTTTTGCGCCTTACGTTTACGAGGGCGGCGAGGCGCTGTCTGAAATTGCATCAGAGCTGGATAACAGGTTTCAGGACATCGCAGAAAACGCTGTCAAATAGTCACACTGGCGTGATCCACCTTGCGTCCGGGTGCGTCCTCCGCAATCTGCGTCACATTGAGTAATTCGGAGCATGATTGATGCAGGACACCTCTCCCCGCGCGGCTGACCTTCTGGCCCAACGCCTGTACGAGGCCGGATGCCGCCATGCATTTGGTATGCCGGGTGGTGAAGTTCTGACTTTGGTTGATGCGCTGGAACAGGCAGGAATCGCGTTTCATCTGACCAAACACGAAAACGCCGCTGGCTTCATGGCCGAGGCCGTGCATCACCGCGACGGCGCGCCTGCAATTCTCGTGGCCACGCTTGGCCCCGGCGCGATGAACGGCATCAACGTGGTGGCCAATGCGTTGCAGGACCGTGTACCCATGATTGTCTTGACCGGATGTGTCGAGGCGGATGAGGCGCTGACTTATACCCATCAGGTCATGGATCACAGCCAGGTCTATCGCTCGATCACGAAAGCCACGTTCCTGTTGACCGCCGAAGGCGCAGATATCGTTGCGGACAAGGCTGTGTCTCTTGCCACACAACCCCGCCCCGGTCCGGTTCATATCGACGTGCCGATCTCGGTTGCGGATGCGCGTGTCAGTTCGCCGAAACGGCGCAGGTTGGCGAAAGCCGCTGCCGTCGCGCCCGAGGGCAATTGTCTGGAGAAAGCCCGGCGCTGGGTGGCCGAGGCAGAACGCCCCTTTGCCATTGTTGGTCTGGATGTCCTGTATGACGGCTCAAGCAGTGTTGTTCAGGCGTTTTTGGAACATTTCGGAATTCCCTTCGTGACAACGTACAAAGCCAAGGGCGTTGTGCCCGAGGATCATCCGCTGTGTCTTGGAGGGGCCGGGTTGTCACCCTTGGCCGACCGGCATCTCGTTCCCTTGGTGGAACAGGCCGATCTGGTTCTGTGTTTAGGCTATGATCCGATCGAAATGCGCCCCGGGTGGCGTGAAATCTGGGATCCTGAAGAAACGCGCGTGATCGATATTTCGGCGGTGGTGAACGATCACTACATGCATCAGGCGGGATTGAACCTGGTAGCTGACACCGGCGCGACCCTTGAAGCAATGGCCAAAGGAAATCCTGCTCGGGCGACGTGGCCAAACGGCGAACCCGATCGGGTCAAAACCGCATTGGCACAAGCCTTCCCGACGGATGATGAATGGGGGCCTGCCGCAGTTATTGCGGAAACACGGGCCGCTCTGCCTGCTGAAACGCTTGCAACGGCCGACAGCGGCGCGCACCGCATCCTGCTGAGCCAGATGTGGAACTGCATCGACGCGCGGGGCCTGATCCAATCGTCCGCATTGTGCACGATGGGCTGTGCAGTGCCGATGGCAATCGGTCTAAAACTCGTCGAACCCCAGCGCCCGGTGATCAGTTTTTCTGGTGATGCCGGTTTCCTTATGGTCGCCGGAGAACTGTCGACAGCGTCTGAGATGGGTGGCAACCCGATCTTTCTGGTCTTTGTCGACGCCAGCCTCGCGCTTATCGAACTGAAACAGCGTCAAAGGCAAATGGGCAATCGCGGTGTCGATTTCGATCGTCATGACTTTGCCGCCCTGGGTCGCGCGTTCGGCGGCTACGGTCACACCGTGCGCAACCGACAGGAACTGCGGGCCGCACTAGACGCAGCCCAGACGGCCGACCGCTTTACCGTCATCGCCGCAGAAATCGACCGAGGAGGTTACGATGGCCGCATCTGAGGGGCCTTTGAAGGGCGTCAAGGTTCTCGATCTCTCTCGCATTTTGGCTGGGCCGACCTGTACGCAATTGTTGGGCGATCTGGGCGCCAGCGTCATCAAGATCGAAAACCCCGCCACCGGGGGCGATGATACGCGTCAATGGGGGCCGCCTTACGTTGAAGACGCCGCTGGCAACCGCTCGGATCTGAGCGCGTATTTCATGTCTGCCAATCGCAACAAGAAGTCCGTCGCTATCGACATCACTACGTCCGGGGGACAGGCTGAAATCAAACGGCTGGCGTCCTATGCGGATATCCTGATCGAGAATTTCAAACCCGGCGGATTGGCAAAATACGGACTGGATTACAACAGCTTGGCGGGTGATCTTCCCGGCCTCGTTTACTGTTCGATCTCGGGCTACGGTCAGACCGGACCCAATGCCAGCAAGCCCGGCTATGATCTGATGGCCCAAGGCTATGGTGGGGTCATGTCCCTAACCGGCGATCCGGACGGCGCGCCGATGAAGGTGGGGGTTGGTATCGCGGATGTGATGTGCGGCATGTACGCCGCTGTTGGCATTCTGGCCGCCCTGCGCCATCGAGATCTGACCGGCGAGGGCCAACAGATCGATCTGGCCTTGGTCGATACGCAAGTGGCTTGGCTGATAAACGAAGGTGTGAATTACCTGACCTCAGGCTCTGTCCCCGAACGTCGCGGAAACGGGCACCCCAACATCGTGCCTTATGACGTTTATGAAACAGCCGATGGCCACGTCATTCTGGCGGTTGGAAATGACAGCCAGTTCAGACGGTTCTGCGCGTTTATTAAACAAGACGCACTCGCAGATGATCCACGCTTTGCGACAAACCCTGCCCGGCTGGAAAACAGGGACGCATTAAATGCGGTTTTGCGCCCTGCACTAAAGACTCACAGCACGGCAACCGTCATATCAGAGCTCGAATCCCGCAAAGTGCCTGTCGGGCCGGTACAGACGCTTGATCAGGTTTTTTCGACAGAACAGGTCGCGGCCCGGCAGATGCAAGTGCCCATGCAGGCCCAGCCTGGCGAAGTTCAATTGATCGGGAATCCCCTGAATCTGTCACGTACGCCTGTAACGTATCGTGATGCTCCGCCTGTTTTTGGGGCGGACACAGATCGTGTACTAAGCGCAAAAAATCCGTTCGAGGATTGAAACACTTGCCTCTTTAGGCGGCAACTTGCTGAAACATGCCCTTGAATCGGCGGTTTTTTTCGTTTTTTGCGCACACGGGTTTTCACCAATTCGAGAGCAGGGTCGATACTGTTACGAGCCGCCTGCACACTCTGTTACATCGAACAATGACAAATATCGCAATCAGATTGGACCCAAGTATGAAACAAGACGTTTTTGGACAAATGAACACCCTGACCCAGGCGGCAAGTGTCGACGCCTGGAACGGTGTTCTGCTGGGGTTCATGGCGCATGCTGCGGTCACACCGCAGCACTTGGGAAAAGTACTGGAGCTGGAACCTGATTTCGCGCTGGGTCACGCGATCAAGGGCTTGTTCATGGTTCTGCTGGGCCGACGTGAGATGCTGCCGGTTGCCAGCGAAGCGCTGGCAGCCGCCAATACAGCGATGCAACGACAGCCGGTTTCTGAACGCGAAAGGCAGTATGTCCAGGCGTTGGAGCTGTATCTGGCCGACTTGCCCACCCAGGCCGTGCAGAAATTCGAAGAAATTCTGCGGACCCACCCCGAAGATACGCTGGCCATGAAACTCAGCCACGCGACACGATTTGTGCTTGGCGATTCCGAGGGCATGCGCCGCTCGATCGAGCGCGTAATGCCCGCCTACGAACCCGACCATGCTGGGCGCGGATATCTGCTTGGGTGTCATTCCTTTGCGCTGGAAGAAACCGGCGCTTATGAAAAGGCTGAGATCGCTGGGCGCCAAGCGCTGTGGATGGTTTCTGACGATGCCTGGGGGTTACACGCGGTCGCACATGTCCACGAAATGACCGGGAACGCGAAGCTGGGCCTGGATTGGCTGGCCGGGCGCGAGGACGCGTGGGCACATTGCAACAACTTTCGCTATCACGTCTGGTGGCATAAGGCCCTGATGCATCTGGATCTGGGTCAGGTCGAGAACGTGATAGAATTGTATGACGAACATATCCGCCGGGATAAGACTGACGATTATCGGGACATTTCGAATGCAACATCCCTGCTCTCACGCCTTGAACTGGAAGGCGTGGATGTTGGCAGCAGATGGGAAGAACTGGCCGATCTGAGTGCGGCACGAACCGAAGACGGGTGTCTGATTTTCGCAGACCTGCACTATCTGTTGGCTTTGACCGGTGACAACCGTTCCGAGGCCACCGGCAAAATGCTGCAACGTATTCAGAAAGACGCGGGGCGCAACCATGGGGATACACCCACCCGCATGTCCGATCCGGGTGTCGCAGCGGCCAAAGGGTTAGAGGCGTTTGGTGACGGTCAATATGGCGCAGCCTTCGACTTTTTGTCGAACGCCCGAGGGTCAATGCAATTGGCTGGTGGCAGCCACGCCCAACGCGATGTATTCGAACGCATCACCATCGATTCGGGCCTGCGCGCAGGCCGTCTTGAGGCGGTGGAACGCATCCTGGACGACCGCCGTGCCAAACGCGCAGGGGGCGAAGACAATTACGCACTTGCGCGCCGCGCCCTGATCGACGCGGCCCGCGACAGCGATGACGCACATAGCGTCCCCGCCGAATAATAAAAAAGACCAAGAAGGACAGAAACCGTATGGCGACTGCATCGCCCGCTTCTGATTTTGCTCCGGTTGCGGCTTCGGCCGCGGCTCCGACTGCCCGTGTGCGCGACCCGCGCCTGGATTTTTATCGCGGCATCGCGATGTTCATCATCCTGATCGCCCATATCCCCAATGATCCGTGGGCCAAATGGATTCCCGCCCGGTTCGGCTTTTCTGACGCGACCGAGATCTTTGTGTTCTGCTCGGGTATGGCCTCGGCCATCGCTTTCGGCGGTGCATTCATGCGTAAGGGATGGTTGTTGGGCACGGCGCGCGTCGCGTTCCGCATTTGGCAGGTTTACTGGGCGCATATCTGCCTGTTTTTCTTTGTCGCCATGAGCATGGCCGCGCTGGACAACGCTGGCCTGTTTGAAAAAAGCTATGTCTCATCCTTGAATCTGCAGCATTTCTTCAATGATCCGCTGCCACAGATGGTTGGCATTTTCACCCTGACTTACGTGCCGAACTATTTTGACATTCTGCCGATGTATCTTGTGGTTCTGGCGATGATGCCGTTGTTCATGGCCTTGTCACGAGTTGGGTTCTGGGCTGTTGCCGCAACCTCGGTTGCGATCTGGCTGGTCGCCCAAACAGGTATTCTGGCCCTTCCGGCCGAGCCTTGGTCTGACCGGCAATGGTTTTTCAACCCGTTTGGCTGGCAATTGCTGTTTTTCACCGGTTTCGCCTTTATGCGCGGCTGGATCCCTGCCCCGCCCGTCTCAAAATCCCTGATCTGGGCCGCAGCGCTGTTTCTGATCCTGTCGGCACCATTTGGATCATGGAAAGTCTTCTTGTGGGTCCAATCTGCTGCACCGGGTCTGGCCGAAGAAATCCGTGACATCTGGCCCCTGACCAAGGAATTCCGTGGAAAGACCGAGTTTGGCCTGTTCCGCTACCTGCATTTTCTGTCGCTGGCCTATCTGGGCTGGGTGATTGCGGGTGAACACGGCCACCGCCTGATTGCATCTGGCCATAGTGCCAGCGCGCGCGCCTGGCAGGTTATGCTGACACTGATCACCAAGGTGGGTCAACAATCGCTGGCAGTATTTGTCTTCTCGATGGCCGCCGCTCGGCTGATTGGCGTCGTTCTGGATCAGACTGGGCGGGATTTTGCCAGCGTATTCATCGCGAACATGATTGGCTTTGCCATGATCATTGGCGTGGCCTATCTGGCCGCGTGGTTTAAGTCACAGCCTTGGAAATCGAAGAAATGAATTTAACTCGTCGCGCATTTTTGGCCTCAACTTCAGCGCTGTTTCTGGCACCCGCGACCTTCGCCTCGGGCGGAGAGGTACCGTTTGACCGCAATGACGTCGTTGCACTGGCCCGCGACCTGGTCAGCCGTCCCTTTGCAGAACGTGAGATGGTTCCACAGGAATGGCAGGATCTGACGTATCCGCAGTACCGGTCGATCCGTTTCCGGCTGGATCGCGCGCTGTGGTTCGAAACCGAAACGCCGTTCAACATCGATTTCTTCACACCGGGTCTCTACTTCCCGCGCACCGTACAGGTATCGACCGTCGAAAACGGAATGACCAAACCTGTCGCCTTTGATCTGGAGATGTTCGATAAATCGGATGAGGTGCCGCAGCTTCCTGTAGACGAAACCCTTGGGTTCTCGGGCCTGCGCTTGCGGACCGAAATGCACCGTCCCGGTAAAACGGACGAGTTCTGTGTGTTCCAGGGGGCGAGCTATTTCCGGGCAATTGGCCTGCACGAGGTTTACGGCCTGTCAGCCCGCGGGCTAGCATTGAAAACCGGCGATCCGGATGGCGAGGAATTTCCTGAGTTCATCCGCTTCTGGCTGGAACGTCCTGAGCCCGGTCAGCGCAACATGGTTGTGCACGCCCTGATGGACAGTCCCAGTGTGACCGGCGCCTATCGCTTTAACGTAACCGCAGGTGCCGATTGCACGATGGAGGTTGAAGCAACCCTTTTCCCTCGTGTGGAGCTGGATCACGTGGGCATCGCGCCGGGGACCTCGATGTTCCTGTTTGATCAGACCAATCACGGTCGGTTCGACGATTTCAGGCCCGCTGTGCATGACAGCGACGGGCTGCTGATCCGCAATGGCGTGGGCGAAGTGATCTGGCGTCCATTGGCAAACCCGACCCGTCTGCAGGTTTCGTCTTTCGTCGATACCAACCCCCAAGGCTTTGGTTTGATGCAGCGCAAGCGCGCGTTCTCAGATTATGCCGATCTTGAAGCTCAATATCACAAACGGCCCAGCCTATGGGTCGAGCCGCAAGGTGATTGGGGCAAAGGCACGGTTACGCTGGTTGAAATCCCGGCTGACCAGGAAATCTACGACAACATCGTTGCCTATTGGCGTCCGGCCGAGCCTTATGTGCCCCGTCAGCAAGTTGACATGTCCTACAGCCTGTTTTGGGGTGAAGAACCTCAACGCACGCCGATGCCCCGCGTGATCAACACCGCAATGGGCGAAAACACCTTTGGTGAAGGGCGTCTGGCCGTGATCGATTTCGAGGCCAGTGAGTTGTTTGAAGACCCCGAAGCGCTCAATATTTATGTGCAATCACCGCACGTTGAGACGTCGGAAGGTGTCTTGCAGCGTAACCCCGATACTGGTGGCTTGCGGCTGGCCTTCTCGTTCGAACCCGGCGATCGCGACCACGTCGAACTGCGCGCGCAGCTGAGGCTCGGCAAACAGGCCGCTTCAGAAGTCTGGCTGTACAGATGGACGACATGAGCCACGACCTGCATATCATGCCGCCAAGGGCACCTTTGGCGATGCCCGCGCAAGACTTTCGTGCCGGATTTCGGGATGCCGAAGTGCCGTCACGTGCTGGCACGCAATCGGCCGGGTTCTGGCGGGCGCTGGCGTTTTCACCAGCAATGGCTGCGACGCTCGGATTGTTCTGGGTCATGACCGATTGGTTCGGAGCCGAGGGGATCAATCTGATCGAAGCGGTCCTTTTGGTGCTGATCTCGTTTAATTTCTTCTGGATCTCGTTCACGGTCTGCACCGTTCTGTTGGGCATGGTGTCGTTGTCGCGTCAGGAACGCCCGACCCGTCAGGGACGTCCGCAAGCATTGCGCGTGGCCCTGCTGATGCCGGTCTATAACGAGGTGCCGTGGTTCGTGCTTGGCAACGCCAGAACCATGCTGGAGGAGTTGCAAGCCCGAGGCGGACAGCATCACTATGCCATGTTTATCCTGTCGGACACGCGCGACCCAGGGATTGCCGCGCAGGAACAAGCCAGCATCGAAGCACTGCGTACCACGTTGGCCCCTGGGTTAGAGTTGTACTACCGCCGCCGCGAACAAAACACGGACCGGAAGGTCGGTAATATCGCAGATTGGGTCAGCCGCTGGGGCTCGGACTGGGATGCAATGCTGGTGCTGGATGCCGACAGCCTGATGACAGGCCGCGCCATCGCCCGCCTGACAGACACGCTGGCGCGTGATCCCGGTGCGGGTCTGATCCAGAGCTACCCGCAGTTGATCGGCGCGCAGTCGGTTTTTGCCCGGATGCAGCAATTCGCCAACGGCGTGTACGGCATCGCCTTTGCCGAAGGGCTGGCCCGCTGGTGCGGCCAGGAGGGCAATTACTGGGGCCATAACGCCATCATCCGAACCAAAGCCTTCGCAACATGTGCGGGGCTGCCCAAACTCCGGTCCCTCAACGGGCAGGAAGAGCTGATCATGAGCCATGACTTTGTCGAGGCCGGTCTGCTGCGCCGTGCCGGATGGGGAGTGCGTTTTCTGCCACGTATTCGTGGATCATACGAAGAAACGCCCCCGACCCTCATCGATCATGCCATGCGAGATCGGCGCTGGTGTCAGGGCAACCTGCAGCATTTGAAACTGCTGGGGTCACGCGGATTCCGATCGGTCTCGCGCTTTCACATGTTCCATGGGGCGGTTGGATATCTGATGTCGCCGCTGTGGTTCGCGCTGCTGGTGATGTGGGCATTGATCGGTCAGGGCGAAGACGCCTCGGTCCTGCATTACTTCAGCCCTGACAACCCAATGTTCCCGCAATGGCCGGAAATGACTGAAACGCGGCATGTACTGATCATTCTCGTTATGTATGCGATGCTGCTTGCCCCCAAAGTTCTGGGCGTCGCGGCCCTGCCCCTCAGCGGTGTGCGCTATTCCGATTTCGGTGGAAAGCGTCGGTTCTTCACATCGTTTCTGGCCGAGGTGATCCTGTCGGTTCTTTATGCGCCGATCCTGATGGTGCAGCAGATGATTGCAGTCTTTCGCACCGTATTGGGCATTCAAAAAGGCTGGACGCCGCAGGAACGAGACGGCGGCAGCTATGGCCTGCGGACCTTGATCCTATGCCATGCGCTGGAAACGATCATCGGTATCGCACTAAGCGTCGGTATTTTGGCGGGTCTGGTCTCATTCTGGTTGGCACCGATTGCGATCAGCCTTGCGCTGGCAATCCCGTTGTCAGCGCTAAGCGGCGTGTCCGTCGGCGCAGCCCGGCACATGGTCGGTATGCGCGAGGACTTTAATGAGCCCGCCATCACCCGTTCGGCCCGCCGCCACCGGAAGGAACTGAAGCGCCTGCTGGAAGGCAAAGGTGTCATGACACCGGCGGAGTGATCAGCCGCCGGGCAGCCCCTCGTACCAGTCGACCATCATGTCTGCCCACCCTTGGGGCACGGTATGTCCGCCCGGGAACAAAGCGAATTCAAGTGCACCGCCATCGGCGCATGTCCATCTGCGACGCATGAATTGATCGGTTGTCCCAAAACCATCTGGCTTGGTGTCGACGCATTCATTGGCCTCGCGCCAGATTTGCAAACCAGCAAAGATATCCCCTTGATGATAGCGGCCACCGCCAAGAAGTCGCCCTTCCAACGGGACGACGTTGTCGACCCAGCCATGTGTGTGAAACAGGCGCACGGGTCCGCCGCAGGTTTCAGGATGCGGCCGCCAGAAACCGCCTGACACCGGCACATAGGCCGAAAAGGTTTCGGGCGCTGCGCACGCCAGGTAGTTCACCATAAACGCCCCGGCCGAAAAACCGCCAAGAACGACACGATCGCCGTCAACGCCAAACCGGTCCGCCGCATCTTGAACGGCTGCCTTCAAAAACTCTTTTTCGTCACGCTCACCAAACCCAGGGTAAAAATTCCAGCTTTGAGGGCCATCATCAGCAATCCCCTCGGGCGCCATCACCGCGTATCCCCGCGCCAAAAGAGGGTCGACCATGCCCCGGTTCTTCATCGTGCCGGAACCGCTGCCACCATAGCCATGCAGAAATATTACCAATGGCGGGTTTTCGCTGTCCGGTAATTCGATGTGGTAACTGCCAGATGGAATATCGCAGGTGCCCTCTTCCGATCCACACGCAGCTATAGCTGCGTGCCCGGAAAAAGCAAAACACACAGCCAAAAAGTGTTTCGCGCGCATTATGTGTCCTCTTTGTAACTTTGAATAGGAAGCCCGGCACGTACCCAGCCCGGACCAGCGGCCGAACCCAGCATGCCCTCGGGTACGTCTATGATGTTTGTGAACCCTGCCACGCTCAGTTGATTACTTAACCGCGCCGATCGAACACCCCGCGCGCAAATCAAGGCCACAGGAGCTTCCTGGTTGCCGCCGGTAAGCTGCTCAAGCGCTTGAACAAAATCCTCGCGCCGCATGTCCAGAAGGTGTGCCCCCTCACCCACCCCGGTCGCCCGCCATTCCCGAGGGGTGCGGATATCCACCAATAAAATATCGCCGGATCGGGCTTGCTGATACGCCTCGGTCACATCCATCTGAGCGCCCGCATAGTCCTGCGGGATAAGGCGGTATTCCCGGATCGCGAAACCGGTCGCAATGGCGGCTGCACCACCAAGCAAAACCCACCTGCGGGTCCGGTTCACCTTGTCCGACATGTCATCTTCCTTTGAGTTGCCGGGCCGGTTCTATCACAGGCCGTTGGTCATTTCTGCTCTGAATTCTGACCGTCAGATCAAGTTCGCGTCATTATTACGCAGGGCAAACCCGATCCAGAGATTGCCGTAGAACTCTGTGAAAAACTTGCAATATCTGGACAGTCAATAAATTATCCTTAGAAACCCAAGAACAATAGACCGCCCAGACCGGAGTATCGCACTTGTCCCTATTCCTCATCGCGGCCCTTCCCTTTCTCGGAGCTGTTTTTCCAGCCCTCCTGATCCGGGCGGGACGAAACGCAGCAGCCTCGGCCGCAGGGTTGACCACATTTCTGGCGCTTATGGGTTTGCTGATCCATAGCCCGGCGGTTCTTCGGGGCGAGGTGATCACAGCCCGGTTCGACTGGATGCCGGGGCTGGGACTGAATGCGAACTTCATGTTGGACGGACTTGGGTTCCTGTTCGCGCTGCTGATCCTTGGTATCGGATTGCTGATCATCCTCTACGCCCGGTTCTATTTGTCGCGCGAAGATCCGATGGGGCAGTTTTACACCTATCTGCTGCTGTTTCAGGGCGCGATGGTCGGGATCGTCCTGTCTGACAACATATTGCTTTTGCTTATTTTCTGGGAACTCACCTCGCTGAGCTCGTTCCTGTTGATCGGGTATTGGAAACATTTGCCGGAAGGCCGGCAAGGCGCGCGGATGGCGCTGGCCGTAACGGGTGGCGGTGGTTTGGCAATGATCGCCGGAATGCTGATCCTGGGCAACATTGTAGGGTCCTATGACCTAAGCATCATTTTGCAGAACAAAGAGTTGATCCAGTCATCGTCTTACTACATGCCCGCGTTGATCCTGATCCTGTTGGGCTGTTTCACCAAGTCCGCGCAGTTCCCCTTTCATTTCTGGCTGCCGCACGCGATGGCAGCTCCAACCCCAGTTTCGGCCTATCTGCACTCGGCAACGATGGTGAAGGCAGGACTGTTCCTGATGGCGCGCATGTGGCCGGTTCTGGCCGGAACTGATGCGTGGTTTTACATCGTCGCGACCACAGGACTGGTGACAATGTTGCTTGGAGCGGTGATTGCGCTGTTCAAAGATGATCTAAAAGCGCTTCTGGCGTTTTCAACGGTGTCGCACCTTGGGTTGGTGACCATGCTTTTGGGTTTTGGCACCAAGTTGGCAGCCGTTGCCGCCATATTCCACATCATTAACCACGCAACTTTCAAAGCTGCGTTGTTTATGACAGCCGGGATCATCGACCACGAAACCGGCACGCGCGATGTCAAACGGTTGGGTGGATTGCGTCACCTGATGCCGATCACCTTTACCATCGGCACAATCGCGGCCTTATCGATGGCTGGCCTGCCGCCTCTAAACGGTTTCCTTTCAAAGGAAATGATGTTGGAGGAAACCGTTCATACAACCTGGTTGCACTCGCACTATCTGGTGCCGGGACTGGCAGTTCTGGCTGCAGTGTTCTCAGCCGCGTATTCCTTCCGCTTTGTAAGCCACGTATTCCTTGGGCCACAGCGTGATGACTATCCGGCTAAGCCGCATGATCCGCCCGTTGGCTTGTGGCTGGCACCGGCCTTTCTTGTCATATTGGTCGTGCTTATCGGTCTTTACTCAGCCGCAATCGTCGGCCCATTGGTTGCTGTTGTCTCAAGCGCGGTGATTGGTGGTGAAAAGCTGCCATATTACTCTCTGAAACTGTGGCATGGCTTCACCCCAGCCCTATACATGTCTGTCGTTGCGACGCTGGGCGGTTTGTTCCTGCTTGCGCTGCATCAACGTGGTGAGCATATTTGGAACGCCCTGCCGCGCCCTGAGGCGAAAGTTATCTTTGAGGCGATTATCAACGCATTCACCAAACTCAGCCGTCTGATAACAGACGAGTTGCACAATGGTGTGCTCAGCCGCTATGCGATCATCTTTGTCACTTTCACGGTCGGGTTGGGCTACTACGCGTATTCGACGGGAACTATTGGTATCGAAACACGCGTTCCGCTACCGGCCCAGACTATTCCGATCATCGGGTGGATCTGTCTGGTCGGTGCGACGTTGGGGATCATGTGGTTCCACCGCAATCGCTTGTTGTCCCTGGTTCTGATCGGTGTTGTCGGCCTGATCGTATCCATCGCCTTCAACTACCTCTCGGCGCCGGATCTGGCACTGACACAGATTTCGGTCGAGGTGGTCACCATGATCCTACTGCTGTTGTCGCTGAACTTTCTGCCAACCGAAACGCCATGGGATAGTTCCGCTGGTCGACGATGGCGTGATGCCGCGATTTCCGTTGTCGCAGGGATCGGATCGGGGGCGCTGATCTACGCGATCATGATGCGCGATTTCGCATTTCCCACGATCTCGGACTTCCATCTGGCAAACTCGTACAAGGGCGGCGGCGGTACCAATGTGGTTAACGTGATCCTGGTGGACTTCCGGGGATTTGATACGTTTGGTGAAATCATCGTTTTGGGTATCGCGGCGCTGATCATCTACGCATTAACCGAATCTGTGCTGGGCACCAATGTGCGCGGCTACCTGTTGAACCGCAAACCGCATTGGCCACAGTCAGGCGACTCGCACCCATTGATGATGGTTGTGGTGACGCGGGTTATGATGCCGATCGCGCTGATGGTTGGCGCCTACGTCTTCTTCCGTGGCCACAACCAACCCGGCGGCGGCTTTATTGCCGGGCTGATCGTCGCCATCGCCTATCTGATGCAATACATGGCCAGCGGCTATACCTGGGCCATCGAACGCCAGAGGTTCTATTACCATGGAACCATCGGCTGGGGTGTTCTGATCGCTGCCGCGACCGGCTTGGGCGCGTGGTTCAACGACCGCCCCTTCCTGACCAGCGATTTCGGGTATCTCAACTGGCCACCGCTGGAAGAATTCGAGTGGGCCACCGCCATGTTGTTTGACACTGGCGTGTTCCTGGCCGTTCTGGGTGCCGTCATGCTGGCGCTGGACAGCCTGTCCAGGTTCGCATGGCAACCCGGTATGGCACAGGAATTCCCGATGGACATCAACCCGTTGCGGGATGATCCGCCGGAAGACGAAGAGAAGGAGCAGGTCTGATGGAAGCGCTCGTAGCCTCAGCCGTGGGCGTTCTGACCGCTGCCGGGATTTTCCTGATCCTGCGCCGCCGAACATTCCCGGTCATTTTAGGCCTGTCGTTGATCACCTATGCGGTGAACGTCTTTCTATTTGCGACCGGACGGCTGGCGCTGAATGCGCCCGCAGTTCTGAACAAGTATGAAGAGGTTCCTTACACCGATCCGCTGCCTCAGGCGCTTGTGCTGACGGCCATTGTGATCTCATTCGGAATGACGGCGGTGATCGTGATGATCGCGCTCAGCGCCTATCTGTCTTCGAAGGATGACCATATAGACATGACCGCGCAGGATTGCGTCGACGCGCCGGGAGAAGACGCATGAACCACTGGATCGTTGCGCCGATCGTCCTGCCCGCGATCCTTGCGCCGTTTATCATCATGGTCTTGCGATATCATCTGGACCTGCAACGCATCTTCTCGGTCGCGGGTGTGGTCACCCTGCTAGGCATTGCACTGACCATTACGGCGCAAGCCTCTGGCGGGGACATTCAGGTCTATGAACTAGGCGATTGGCCCGCCCCGTTTGGCATTGTCATGGTGCTGGACAGGATGTCGGCCATGATGGTGTTGCTAACGGCATTGCTGGCCTTGCCCATTGTGCTTTATGCGATTGGGTCTGGCTGGGATCAGCGCGGCAATCACTTCCACGCACTGTTTCATTTCCAATTGATGGGCGTCTGTGGCGCGTTTCTGACGGGCGACGCGTTCAACCTGTTTGTTTTCTTCGAGGTTCTGCTGATCGCATCTTACGGTCTTATGACCCATGGCGGCGGTTCAGTGCGTTTGAAAGCAGGTGTTCAATACGTCGCTTATAACTTGCTAGGCTCGACCTTGTTCCTGTTTGCCTTGGGAACGCTCTATGGCGTGACAGGCACCTTGAATATGGCCGACATCGCCGTGCGGGTGGCAGAGTTACCGGCCGAAGATACCGCTCTTCTGCGGGTCGGTGCGGTACTGTTGCTGTTGGTTTTTTGTATCAAGGCCGCCGTTCTGCCGCTGCATTTCTGGCTACCTGCAAGCTATGCCAATGCGCCCTTGCCGGTGGCGGCGCTGTTTGCGATCATGACCAAGGTAGGGGCCTATTCGATCCTGCGTATGTACACGCTGGCATTCGGGCCAGAGGTTGAAGCAACGCAAGGGTTGGTCGGCGATTGGCTGCAACCTGCTGCCATATTGACGCTTGCAGTCGGGGCCATCGGCATCCTTGGCGCACAACATATTGCCCGTATGGTTGCATTCTGTGCCATAGCGTCAATGGGCACTTTGCTGATCGCAATCTCGTTGTTCACGCCCCAGGCAACGGCGGCTGCACTGTACTACATTTTCCACTCGACACTGGCGACCGCACTACTGTTCCTGGTTGCTGATCTGGTGATGGAACGGCGGGGGGGCGCAATTATCCCCAAGCCACCGATGCCGCAAAGCGGGTTGATCTCGGCCCTGTTCTTTGTCGGCGCCATCGCGATGGCAGGAATGCCGCCGTTGTCGGGTTTTATTGGCAAACTGCTTGTTTTGGACGCCGCACGCGATGCATCAAATGCAAACGCAATTTGGTTTGTGATCCTGGTCGGGTCCTTCGTAACAATCGTTGGATTGGCGCGCGCCGGATCGCTGATCTTTTGGAAGAGCCATGATGCCCAATATGCTGAAGAAACCGAACCGACGGAGCTGGAGGAAACGGATGTGCAACCTGCCACCGAACCCCAACCTGGTCTGGCCTTTACAGCAATCTTTGGCGCGGTTGCGGGTCTGATCCTGCTGACCCTGTTTGCCGGGCCCGCTTTGGAGTACACAAGCAAGACCGCAGAGCAATTGTTCACGCCCGAGCGTTACATCTCGGCCGTATTGGGAGGTGAAGAGTGATGAAACTGCTGCGCCGTATATTCCCGCACCCGCATCTGACAATTTTGCTAACGCTTGTCTGGTTGCTTCTGGCAAACGCGCCATCGCTGAACTCGCTGGTTTTTGGTTTGATATTGGGAATTATCATCCCCTTTGTCACCCAGCCCTACTGGCCAGACCGTCCCAAGCTGCGCAACTGGCCCATGGTGGTCGAATACATGCTGGTCGTGCTGTGGGATATCGTTGTTGCCAATGTCACGGTCGCAAAGATCATCCTGTTCAAGCGTGACGCCGACCGGCAGCCGAACTGGGTTTGTATCCCATTGGAAC
Organism: Ruegeria sp. EL01; assembly: GCF_900313035.1. Classification (GTDB taxonomy): domain Bacteria; phylum Pseudomonadota; class Alphaproteobacteria; order Rhodobacterales; family Rhodobacteraceae; genus Ruegeria. The sequence goes on from NZ_OMPS01000049.1 coordinate 32,877, forward strand.
TGCGCACACCCGAAGCGATCACCGTTCTGGCTGGCACCATAACGATGACCCCCGGCACGGTCAGTTGTGATCTGTCGGCGCAAGGGCATAACCTGCTTGTCCACTGTCTGGACACCTCAGACCCGGACGCCGTGCGGGATCAGATCAAGCAGCGCTATGAACGCCGTCTGAAGGAGATTTTCGAATGATGGACTTTGCCATCCACTTTGCATTTGCCTGTTTCGGAGCAGCGATCATGATGTGCCTTTGGCGGATCATCACGGCCGAAGGGGTCGGCACCCGGGTTCTGGCGTTGGATACTATGGTGATCAACACCATTGCCCTCATGATCCTGTACGGATTGTTCAAAAGCACCGAAATCTTTTTTGAGGCTGCCATGATCATCGCAATGCTGGGGTTCGTCTCAACCGTCGCCTATGCCCGCTTTATGTTGCGCGGCAACATCATCGAGTGAGGGTGTGATGGACTTTATCTTCGAACTTCTAATCGCATTCTTCCTAGTAGTTTCGGGCATATTCGGGTTTGTCGGCTCGTTTGGAATGATCAAGCTGAAAGATCCGATGTCGCGCCTGCATGCTCCGACCAAGGCAACGACCCTTGGCGTGGGCGGCATTCTGTTGGCCTCGATCTGCCATTCCGTCCTGATAGAAGGGCATCTGTCGCTGCACGAGCTGCTGATCACCCTGTTTTTGTTCCTGACCGCCCCGATCACGGCCCTGTTCATTGCCAAATGGCATATTCACCGTCATGAAATGCCCGAAGATCTGCCGGATGCGGGCGAGGATGAGCTTTGGGCCACCCACGCGGTCGAGCAGGTCGAAGACGTCCCCGACCACAGCACGAACTGAGCCTCATGCACACACCTCCGTTGCCCCTGACCCGTGATCTGGTTCTGATTGGCGGAGGCCACACGCACGCGCTGGTGTTGCGGAAATGGGGTATGAACCCTCTGCCCGGTGCGCGCTTAACCCTGATCAACCCTGGCCCAACCGCGCCTTATTCGGGCATGTTGCCGGGGTTTGTCGCCGGTCATTACGAGCGTTCGGAACTGGACATCGATCTGGTCAAACTGGCGCGCTTTGCCGGAGCCAGGGTTGTTCTTGGGACTGTGGACGGGATCGATACCCAAAAGCGGGAAATTCACCTGCCCGGACGTCCCCCGCTGGCATTCGATGTCGCGTCAGTGAACGTTGGCATCACTTCGAAAATGCCTTCGTTGGCAGGCTTTGCCGACCATGCCGTGCCTGCCAAGCCTTTGGGTCCGTTTGCCGCGCGTTGGGCCGCCTACCTGGGGGGCAGCGGATCGGCAGCGATCGTTATTATCGGCGGCGGCGTTGCTGGTGTAGAACTGGCAATGGCAATGGCACATGCGCTAAAGGCCAAAGGGCGGGCTGCGCAAGTCACGCTGATAGACAATGCCTCTGCTCTGACCGCAACAAATCCCAAAGCCGCGGCGACAATCCGGAACGCAATGACCGATCTTGGTGTCGATGTGATCGAGCATAACTCGATCACACAGATAGCCAAGGATCATGTGAAACTGAAAGACGGTCGCCAAATCCCGGCAACATTCGTGACCGGGGCGGCCGGAGCACGCCCTTATGACTGGATCACAAATACCGGACTGGACCTGCAGAACGGGTACATTCAAGTGAACGAGCATCTGCAATCCAGTGATCCGGTGGTTTTTGCCGCTGGCGATTGCGTGCATCTAACAGATAACCCACGTCCCAAAGCCGGTGTATACGCGGTGCGCGAGGCACCGATCCTCTTCAACAATCTGCAGGCCGCATTGGGCGCTGGAAAAATGAAACGGTACACCCCTCAGAAAGACTATCTGAAACTGATCTCTCTGGGTCGTAAATCCGCGCTGGCTGAGCGTCTTAGCACATCCTTCAGTGGCTCTTTGATGTGGACGTGGAAGAACCATATCGACCAGACCTTCATGAACAAGTTTCGCGATTTGCCGCAAATGCGACCCGCGCCCCTGCCCCGCGATCATGCGTCCGGCCTGCGCGAGACATTGGGTGACAAACCCATGTGCGGAGGGTGCGGTGCCAAGGTTGGACGCGGTGCTCTGCGATCTGCGTTGCAATCTTTGCCGCCGCCTGAGCGAGCCGATGTGATCTCGCTGCCCGGCGATGACGCCGCGGTGCTGCAGACCGGTGGTGCGCGGCAGGCCATGACCTCGGACCACCTGCGCGCCTTCACGCTGGACCCAGGCCTTATGACTCGCATCGCAGCGGTGCACGCATTAGGGGACATCTGGGCCATGGGGGCCGCGCCACAAGCGGCCACCGCGACTGTCATCCTGCCTCGGATGTCGGCCGAATTGCAGCATCGCACCATGTCCGAGATCATGACAATTGCCGGCGACGTCATGCGTGAAGCTGGGGCTGAGATCGTGGGTGGCCACAGCTCGATGGGCGACGAAATGACCATCGGGTTTACCTTAACCGGCCTGTGCGAAAACGATCCGATCACTTTGGCGGGCGGCCGTCTGGGCGATATTTTGATCCTGACCAAACCCATAGGCAGTGGTGTGTTAATGGCGGCAGAGATGGCTGGTGAAGCGGACGGCGCCTCGATCGCAGCAGCATTCCAGCACATGATACAGCCACAAAGCGCGGCAACCCGTATCCTATCAGGCGCACACGCCATGACGGATGTGACCGGGTTTGGTCTGGCCGGTCATCTGCAGGGCATATGTGAGGCTTCTGATTGCGGCGCAACGCTTGACCTGGCCAGCGTCCCGCTGATGCAAGGCGCGCAAGATCTGAGCGACCAGGGCATTCGCTCGACGATATTCACCGACAACAGGTCCATCGCAATGGAATTGCCATCTGATGGCAAGGCCGCGCTTTTGTTTGATCCGCAAACCGCTGGCGGCCTGCTGGCGGCTGTTGCCGCAGATGGTGCTGAATTCGTTCTGCGGGATCTGCGCGACGCGGGCTATCCCGCTGCGATCATTGGGCAGTTGACCAAGACGCCGGGACTGCGTTTTCAGAGCTGAGTCAGCAGTTTTTCAATCCGTGCAGCCGCATCTGCCAGCCCCACGTCATCCAGCGTTGCGAGATCGACTTGCGCAAGCACGTTTGCGTCGCGGGCCCGCCGGGATTTCAAATAGGCCGGGTCGTAGTGACCTTCCATCAATGCTCGGGTCAGCGCCGGTTTTTCGCCCGCCTCAATCAATTGCAGCCAACCATCCACAACCCCGTGCCCGCGATGCAAGCGCAAGGGTGACAACCGATCGCGCAAGCCATCGATGTCGGACAGGATGTCATCATAAGCGCGAACCAAATAGGCCGTACGCGCCTCGATCGAGGCCGTGACCTGAACCCGCGGGGCGGCGCATAAAGCACTCCACAGGCTGGGCGGCAGGATCAGGTTGCCGATCTTGGATGATTCCGCTTCGACCACGACCGGGCGGGATGCATCCAAAGCGCAAAACGCTGCGGACAACGCAGATTCAAAGGCTTTCTGCCCCGGTTGACCACCTGGCATATCGCCCAGCAAAGACCCCCGATGGTTGGCCAACCCCTCGAGATCCAGAACCTGAACGCCGCGCCTTTGCAAGTGCCGCAGTATTTCGGTTTTGGCGGTTCCGGTGTATCCGTCCAAAGCCACCAATTGGTGTGGCAGCGGATCGTGATAAAGATAAGCGTTTACCAAACGCCGATAGCTACGATAGCCCCCTTCGACCACCTCGGCGCGCCAGCCGATCTGCTGCAGCATCCACGTGAAGGAACCCGACCGCTGACCTCCGCGCCAGCAATACACCAGCGGTCGCCAGCTGCCTTCGTGATGGCTTAGGCTGTTTTCAATGTGATTGGCCGCATTGCGAAACACCAGCGCTGCGCCCAACTTGCGGGCCAGAAACGGGCTTTCCTGCACGTAGATCGTTCCGACACGGGCGCGTTCTTCGTCATCCAGAACCGGCAGGTTGATCGCACCGGGCAAATGATCCTCGGCAAATTCAGCCGGGCTGCGCACGTCGATCACCGTATCGAAGCTATGCGAATAAAGATGCGGCAGGTTGTTAAGCTTCAGGGCCATGCCAGCGGTCTAGCCCGCTGGATCAACGAAGGAAAGGCCGTTCGGATTCAATCCTCCAAGGCCTCAATCAGCTTTGATCCCTCGGCACGACTGGAGTTTACGGTCGGGGCAACTCGATTGTAGGCCAGCATGGCCTCTGCGCTCGGCTGCATGAGGCGCGCAACCCCTTTTTCCCGCCTGGTCCAACCACAACGACCAATTGTGTTGCTCACGCGCCAAAGGCGTCCGAAATAGAAAAAGCCGCATCAGTGTGATGCGGCTTTTTCATTCCAGATTGAGTTTACTTCTGCTTGATGCGCCCATCCAGATACGGCTGATATGGTGCGTTTTCGGCCAGATACTCAGCCGTCACGTCTGCCAGATCAGGGCCGAAATCATACGCGTTCTTGTCGTCACCTTCGAACACGCTGTATCCGTCGCCGCCGTTTCGCACATAGTTGTTGGTCACAACAAGATAGGTGGCTGCCGGGTCAATCGGAACAAACCCGTCGCCATCAGCCACCATCACATCACTGATGCGACCTTCGTTGGGTGCAACAGAAGCATCCCAGGCAAAAGTCACGCCCGCCACTTGCGGGAAGCGGCCTTTGACCTCTTCGACCTGGCTTACGCCGTTCTCCAACGCATCAATGACACCCTGACCACTGATCTCAAAGGTCGAGAGCGTGTTCTGGAACGGAAGGACAGTCAGCACCTCGCCCATGGTGATTTCACCCGGATCGATCGACGCCCGCAAACCGCCTGAGTTCGCAATCGCGATCTGTACACCCTGATCAGCGACCCGTGCCAGCATGGCATCAGCAACAAGGTTGCCCATTTGACATTCCTGGACGCGACAAATGGCACGGTCGCCTTCGATCGCATCGGCGGAGCTGGCCACAACTTTGTTGCGGATCTCGTCCAGTGGAACCGCCAGTTCGGCGATCCGGTCCAGCGCGGCCTGATCCTCGGTAACGGTGTTGTCCATGATCAGCGGCTCACCCGCCGCTTCGACGACATTGCCATCATCATCGAAGGTCACATTCAACTCACCCAGGAACTTGCCATAGGCATAGGCCTGAACGATCTGCACTCCGTTGATGACGGTCGGATACGGACCGGCCGCTTTGTCGGACACATTGGATAAATAGGTGTTCGAATGGCCCCCAACAATGACATCAACCCCGGTGGTTTCCTGTGCCACGCGCTGGTCCACGCCATAGCCCGAATGGCTAAGCACGACGATTTTGTTGACGCCTTCGCCGGTTAACCGGTCCACTTCACCCTGAACCGCCGGTACCGGATCGGAAAATGTGACATTCGGACCGGGCGAGGCCAGTTCATCAGTATCAATGGGCGTCAGGCCAATCAGGCCGATCTTCTCGCCACCAACCTCGATGACTGTCGATTTCTTGATCTTGTCGGTCAGCAACTCTTCGTCGGCCACATTAGCGTTCGACATGAGGACTGGGAAATCGACCGAGTCGATGAAGCCGCGCAGAACCTCGGGTCCATCGTCGAATTCGTGGTTACCCACCGTCATCGCATCATAGCCCAGCTTGTTCATGAACTCGGCAGCCACTTTGCCTTTATAATAGGTATAGAACAGTGACCCCTGGAACTGGTCACCGCCATCCACCAGGATCGAGTTTTCCGCCCGTCCGCGTGCCTCTTCCACCGCTGTCACCAAACGCGCCGATCCGCCGAAACACTTTCCTTCGGCATTGTCCTCAGCACCACAGCCACTGTCGTATTTGTTGATCGGCTCAAAACGAGAGTGGAAATCGTTGGTGTGTAAAATGGTCAATTTGTAATCGGCAGCCGCGATACCTGCGGTCAGGCCCAATATGGCGGCCGAAGCCAGAAATCGGGTCAACATACTAAAACTCCCTATTGTTGTTTTCCCAGATCGTGCGCTGAGGGAAGGAAAGAGTCAAAGGGGGAAATCCGGCTTGATTCCCACAGCTTTGCGAGGCATCACCACGTCATGCTGATATACAAGATTTTCCGGGCCGACGAATGGGCCCACCTGCAGGCCAACGGTGCCTCGGACGGTGCGTCGATTGATGTGACCGACGGGTTTGTGCATTTTTCGACTGCGGAACAGGCCGCCGAAACGGCCGCAAAGCACTTTGCCGGGGTTGAAGGCCTGGTTCTTTTGGCCTGCGATGCTGAGGCAATGGGGCACGATCTGAAGTGGGAGATTTCGCGCGGTGGAGCACGGTTCCCGCATCTTTATCGGCAGATCCAGATGAGCGATGTGGTCTGGTCTCGGCCCCTACCTTTTGACGGGCAGGCCCATAGCTTCCCCCAGGAGATGGTATGACCGGCTATATTGATCCGGAGCGTGCTCAATTCGAAGCCTTCAAGACGCTGGATCGGGATCAGCCTATCGAAATGCTTAATCTTGTCAGGTTTCGCACAACGGCAAGCTACCCGGCGGATCACGAACTGGCCAAAGAGAACCTGACAGGCGCGCAGGCTTACCGCAACTATGGCGCCGCAACTGCACCGGTCATTGCACGGCTCGGTGCGTCGATCCTGTGGCGCGGCCAGTTCCAAACCACGCTGATCGGTCCGACAGATGAGGTATGGGACGAAGTCTTCATAGCGCGCTATCCGACGGCACATGCGTTTCTAGAAATGGTGACCGACCCTGTTTATCAAGCTGCGGTAATCCATCGTCAGGCTGCGGTGGAAACCTCGCGCCTGATCCGCTGCGGTTCGGCCGAAGGTGGGGATACATTCGGATGAAACTGACCGAGAAGCTGGGGCTTGCCGCATTACACCGCCTGGACCCGGAAACCGCGCATGGGATGTCGATCAAGGCTTTGAAGGCTGGGTTGGCCCCTGCCCCGGGCCCGGTTTCATCGCCGCGTCTGCGGACCCGAGTCGCGGGGCTGGATTTGCCAAACCCGGTTGGATTGGCCGCTGGATTTGACAAGAACGGAGAGGTTTTGGGCCCGCTGTCCCAAGCTGGTTTCGGCTTCATTGAAGTCGGCGCGGTCACCCCACGACCGCAACCTGGCAACCCAAAACCGCGCCTGTTTCGGCTGACTGAAGACAAGGCTGCCATCAACCGCTTTGGCTTCAACAATGACGGCATGCAGGTCATGGCCCAGCGTCTGGCCAGCCGTCCAAAAGATGCGGTGATTGGCCTGAATCTGGGTGCAAACAAGGACAGTGACGACCGGCCCGGCGATTTCGCCAAGGTGCTGGCACATTGCGCTGCGCATCTGGATTTTGCGACGGTCAATGTGTCCTCGCCCAATACAGAAAAACTGCGCGATTTGCAGGGTAAGGCGGCGCTGAGCGCGCTGTTGAGCGGGGTCATCGAAACCCGCGACACCCTTGCCCGACCAATCCCTGTGTTCCTGAAAATCGCCCCAGATTTGACCTCGAGGGAACTGCACGACATCGCCGAGGTCGCCCGCGAAACCGGTGTTGATGGGGTGATCGCCACCAACACAACCTTGTCGCGCGACGGTTTGAGCAGCGCGCATAAGGGCGAAGCGGGCGGTTTGTCCGGTGCGCCGTTGTTTGAAAAATCGACGCGTATTCTGGCCCAGCTGAGTAAGTTGACGAACGGATCAATTCCATTGATCGGTGTCGGCGGCATCAGCACTGCAGAACAGGCTTATGCCAAGATCTGCGCGGGCGCTTCGGCGGTGCAGTTTTACACCGCAATGGTTTATGGCGGCTTATCCTTGGCCTCGGACATTGTGCAGGGGCTGGACCAGTTGCTTGCCCGCGACGGATTTGAAACTGTAGCGCAAGCCGTTGGCAGCAAAAGAGAGGACTGGTTGTGATCGAATACTGGCATAACCCGCGTTGTTCAAAGTCCCGCGAAGGCCTCGCCTTGCTTGAAGATAAAGGCGCGGAGATCAAGCTGCGGAAGTATCTTGAGGATGCGCCTTCGGAGGATGAGCTTCGAGCAGCACAAACCCTGCTAGGCGTGACGGCGATTGGAATGATGCGAACGGGTGAAAAGCTGTTCAAAGAGCTCGGTCTGACAAAATCCTCGCCAGAACCGGACCTGATCCGGGCGATGGCCGAGAACCCGATTCTGATCGAACGCCCTTTGGCAATTGCAGGCGAGAAAGCCGCGCTTGGACGTCCTCCGGAAAATCTGCTGGACCTGCTTTAGGCCACCTGCGCCTCAAGTTTGGGATAGCGCCAGCCCAGTGTCACGCCGCGTGCGATGTTCAGAACCATCAGCGCGGCCCACAAGCCATGGTTGCCAAATACTGGCACCAAAACAAACAAAGCCACCACATAGATCGCAACGGATTGCAGCATCGCGTTGCGCATCGCCCGCGTCCAAGTCGCCCCGATATAGATCCCATCGAACATCCAGCTCGCCACCCCTATCACCGGGGCAAGCGCGGCCCAGATCAGGTATTCTCGCCCGGCTTCGCGCACCTCGGGTGAGGTCGACATAAGATCAATCAATGTCGGCCCAGCGATAAAAAAGACAGCGCCCAACAGCACAGCGCCACCGACGCCCCATTGCGAAGCCATCACAGAGGCCCGCCGCACCTGATACCGATCACGGGCCCCAACGGCAACGCCAACCAGCGCCTCGGCAGAAAAGGCAAATCCATCCAGCGCAAAGGCCGTGATTTCCAAAAACTGTAACAGTACCTGATTGGCAGCCAAATTGATGTCCCCCAGATCCGAACCGACGAACAGGAAGGTTGTGAACGATCCCGTCAACAAGACCGAACGGATCATGATATCGCCATTGACCTGCAACATCCGACGCAATCGCTCGGCGTCAAAGATACGGGCCGTGTCGCGCCACAATTTGCCTGCAAAGGCATCGCGGCAAAGCCACAACCCCAAGGCCAACCCGGTCCATTCCGCGATCAATGTCGCGACGGCGACACCTTCGACACCCCAGCCAAGACCCAATACGAACCATAAGTCCAACAGGATGTTCAGACCGTTCATCCAAACCTGCAGGACAAATACACCGCGCGTTCGTTCAACCGCGATCAACCACCCCGTGACGGCGTAAAGTGCGATCGTGGCCGGCGCGCCCCATATCCTGATCTCAAGATAGGCGCGGGTCAGCGCCTCGACCTCGGGACTGGCCGGCGAAAGCGCAAAGGCACCGGCAAAAACCGCAACCTGTGCGACAATAAAAAAGAACCCCGCTGCAGCGCCCAGCAAGAGACCACGCATCAGCAAGGCCCGGATCTCAAGTACATCCCCTGCCCCGCGTGCCTGAGCCGCCATGCCAGTTGTGCCCATCCGCAGAAAGCCGAAGATCCAGTAGATCGTCGACAAAATCACCGCTCCGATTCCAACGGCTCCGATTGGTGCCGCAAGACCCATCTGGCCGACCACGCCAGTATCTACGGCCCCCAGGATCGGAACCGTGGCGTTCGACAGAACGATCGGCAATGCAACTTTAAGCACCCGCCGATGGGTTATGGGAGCCGACGCGTCCTGCATGCCTCAGCTTTTGTCAGCACGGTTTTGCGGCATCAGGAAGTGACCTGTTCCCTGTGCAAACAGCTTGCTGTGGTGATCCTGCCAGGCTTCGACACGTACCGAGGCATAGCGCCGACCCGCACGATTGATGAACGCCCGCGCATATGCGTCTCGGGGCAGGCCAGAGCGCAAGTAATCAACGGTAAAATCGATTGTCTTGGGAAAGCGAATGTTCTTGTCGGTCATGATGGCATCCGCATCAATCTCACCGCTTTCGATGTGGGGAAACATATGTTCCCAACTCAGGGTGATCACGGCCGTGACTTCAAGAAAGGCTGCAGTCACACCACCATGAATGGCAGGCAGCAAAGGGTTGCCAATCAGATTGTCATCAAAGTTCAGGACACCTGTCAGCTCATCTCCACGTCGATCAAAACTGATATTGAGAAAGCGGATATATGGCACGCCATCGACCAGCGCGTTCAGTGCAGCATCGCGTCGGTGTTTGACAACTTGAACCGGTTCGGGACGGGGTCTGGCCATTTACTTCCCCTCCACCGTAAACGACCCCGAGGCGGTGGCCACCGGATCGTCACGATCTTCATCTATGGCTGTCGCACGTACAAAGGCCACGTTACGGGTAATGTGATAGCAGCTTGCCCGTGCTGTGATCGTCTGCCCCGGCGTCGCGGCGCGCATGTAGTCGATGCGCAGGTCGATGGTCGCCGTACCACCGGGTGCAGCCGGATGGCTCATCACCGCAGCGCCGCAACAGGTATCCAGAATGGTCGACACCGCTCCACCATGAATAACGCCAGTACGCGGATCTCCGATCAGATCCTCGTTATACGGCATCGAGATTTCGGCCTCGCCTTCTCCGATCTGCATCAGCCTAAGGCCCAGCGCCCTTGCGTGCGGGATCGCCTCGATGAACTGGCGGGCGAGTACTGTCTTGTCGACCATTGGGTTTTGTCCTGTTGTCTTGCCCCCCTTTATGAGCCGCAGCCCAATCAAAGGGCAAGCCCACCTGTTGCGCTTGCCGCCACGACGCCCTAGGTTGCAGGCGAGGAGACCAGGAATGTCCGACAAACGTTTGTCATTCAAAGAGATGTGCGCCGAATTCGACGTGACGCCGCGCACCCTGCGATACTACGAGTATATCGAGTTGCTGCAGCCCGATCGGGAAGGCAGATCCAGATTCTATGGCCCGCGCGAATGCGCCCGCATGAAGCTGATCATGCGTGGGCGCAAATTCGGCTTTCCACTGGAAGAAATTCGGCAATGGCTGCTGATCTACGAAGATCAGGGGAACAAAGCTCAGATGGCAACTTTCGTTGATATGGCTGATCGTCAAATGGATGAGCTCCGCCAACAGCGCCAGCAACTGGACGAAGCCATGGACGAACTCAAGCGCCTTCGGGACCAAACGTTTAAGTCAATAGGCTGAGACAGTGCCCTGTTGCGGTGGGGAATCGCCCAACTCGAGACCGACTCGCCTGTGCGAATGCGCATCCAGTTATTCGACGCGCTGCTCAAAACGCCCCCAATCTGGTTGACGCAGCGGAAAGAAAACTGCGTCAAAAGCCCCTTACGCGTTCAGATGTTACGTCAACTTCAAAGTGACGCAGCGTCTGGATTACGTCAACGTCACTCACATGTTGTAAAGCGCGTATCAACTACGCAACTCATAGCTCATGATGCCAGTGACGAGAGTATGATGAATGACTGAAGATCTGATGACCATCCGCGAGATGTGCGAGACCTATGACGTCACGCCCCGTACTTTGCGGTTTTATGAGGCCAAAGAGCTTTTGTTTCCGCACCGCGAGGGGCAGAAACGGCTGTTCACCAAACGCGACCGCGCCCGGCTCAAGCTGATCCTGCGCGGCAAACGGTTTGGATTCAGCCTGGAAGAGATTCGCCAGCTTCTGGATTTGTACCATGTAGGTGACCAACAGGTGACCCAGATGTCCCGCACATTCGAGATCGCGTGCGAGCGTCTGGCGGACATGGAATCGCGCCGTGAAGAGCTGACACAGGCGATCGACGATCTGAAAGAGCAGTTGCGTTGGGGCGAAAAAGTCATCGCCTCGATGAAACAGGAAAAGAAGGCCGCCGAGTAAACCGCTCGGCTGCCTGCCACCCGGACATATGAATTAAGGGAGCTTCACATGCCCGTCTATAACGCGCCAACAAAAGACACGCAGTTCATTCTGCATAACGTTCTGAAAATCTCGGAGTCAGATATTCCGGGTTACAACGAGCTTGAAGCCGAGTTTACCGGCGCTGTTCTGGAAGAAGCAGGCAAAGTTGCCACCAACGTTCTGCACCCGCTGAACGTGGTTGGTGACACCGAGGGCTGCCGCCTGGAAAACGGTGTTGTCTACACGCCTACAGGGTTCAAAGAAGCCTTCGAGCAGATGAAGGAAGGTGGCTGGACTGGCCTCGACATGCCGGAAGAGTATGGAGGCCAGAACATGCCCTATGTGCTGGGTACAGCCGTGGGCGAGATGTTTTCGGGCGCCAATCAGGCGTTTGTGATGTATCAGGGTCTGACCCATGGAGCGGCCTCGGCCATTCTGGCGCACGGTACCGACGAGCAGAAAGACAAGTACCTGCCAAACATGGTCAGCTGTGAATGGACCGGCACCATGAACCTAACCGAACCGCATTGCGGCACCGATCTGGGCATGATGCGGACCAAGGCAGAACCGCAGGGCGACGGCAGCTACAAGATTTCCGGACAGAAGATCTTCATCTCGGCCGGTGATCACAACATGGCAAACAACGTTATCCACCTGGTGCTGGCTAAGATCCCCGGCGGGCCTGAGGGTATCAAGGGTGTTTCACTGTTCATCGTGCCCAAGTTTCTTGTCAAAGAAGACGGTTCGGTCGGCGAGCGTAACGGTGTCTCGGTCGGCAAGATCGAAGAGAAGATGGGCATCCACGGCAACTCGACCTGCGTCATGAACTATGATGAAGCCACCGGTTGGCTGTTGGGCGAGGAACACAAAGGCATGCGCGCCATGTTCACCATGATGAACGAGGCACGTCTGGGTGTCGGCATGCAGGGCTTGTCCCAGGCCGAAGCTGCCTACCAGAACGCCCTGGAATACGCTAAGGATCGCCTGCAAGGTCGCGACGTGACTGGAGTGAAGAATCCGGACGGCCCTGCCGATCCGCTGATCGTGCATCCCGACATTCGCCGCAACCTGATGGACCAGAAAAGCTTCACCGAAGGCGCACGCGCGTTCATCCTGTGGGGCGCCTCGATGATCGACAAGGCGCATCGCTCCGGCGACAAGGATGCGGACGGGCTGATCTCGTTGCTCACCCCCGTCATCAAGGGCTTCCTGACGGATGAAGGTTATGACATGACCGTTCAGGCCCAGCAGGTCTATGGTGGCCACGGCTACATCGAAGAATGGGGCATGTCGCAATACACCCGCGACGCCCGCATAGCGATGATTTATGAAGGGGCCAACGGCGTTCAGGCGCTGGATCTTGTTGGTCGTAAGCTGGCGCAGGATGGCGGCAAGCATGTCATGGCGTACTTCGACATGGTCAAAACCTTCTGCAAGGAAAACGCCGGCAAAGACGAAGCCTATGACAAGGCCTTCATCGAACCGCTGAAAGCCGCGTCGAAGGATCTGCAGGCTGCTGGCATGTACTTCATGCAGGAAGGTATGAAGAACCCGAACAACGCCCTGTCTGGCTCGTACGACTTCATGCACATGTTCGGTCATGTTTGCCTGGGCCTTATGTGGGCACAGATGGCCAAAGCCGCTCAGGAAGCTTTGGACGGTGGCGCATCGGACAAGGATTTCTACGAAACCAAGATCAACACCGGTCGTTTCTACATGGCACGTCGCCTGCCTGCTACGGGCATGCACCTTGCGCGCATTCAGACCGGCGCGGACACGGTCATGGCACTGGACGCGGCGAACTTCTGATCGCAGCCTGGGTTCGGGTGACATCACCCGGACTCAGGTTATACGCGGACATGAATGGCAATGTGCTTTGGCCTAACCTCGCGCCTGAGCACCTTCAATTCCGAATTAAAAGTACGAAAGGACGAAAGGCAGTTCGAACCAATCATCGACCAGCGGCAATCTGAAGGCCAGGTGCCTCCGGCGGGAGTATTTGTGAAAAGATGAAAATAGGACGCGCCCCTGCCACCGGGCGCACTCGCCATCAGGACAGGGACGACTTCACCTTTTGCGGCCATTGGCTCTCCAGCCTGTACCGCGCAACCATTGAACTGGAAGAAGGTTGATCAAAGGTTACTGTTAGACCTTCATCTTTTCAAAAATACTCAATTCCGGCCGAGCCAAAAGCGCCTTGGGAGGGGCGATTGCATGACCATCAAACTTCATTGCTTTGGAGAAAGCGGAAACTCCTACAAGGCCGCGTTGGCTCTGGAGATGTCCGGCCTCGAGTGGGAGCCAGTCTTTGTCGATTTCTTCAAAGGCGTCACTCGTACACCCGAGTACCGGGCTGATGTAAATGAGTTGGGCGAGGCTCCGGTCCTCATCGACGGCGAATTCCGCACCAGTCAATCAGGCGCTATTCAGGCCTATGTAACCGAGAAATCCGGAAAGTTCGGCGGCAAGACTCGGGAAGAAAATTACGACATTCTACGTTGGGTGCTGTGGGACAATCACAAGCTTAGCTCGATGGCCGGCCTGACCCGGTTTCTGATCAACTTTCTGCCCGAAGAACACCGTAACCCGGATGTCATCGCTTTCAATCAAGGGCGCTTGAAAGCGGCCTACGACGTTCTGAACAATCATCTGGACGGCCGTGACTGGATCGTCGGAGATGGCGTGACCAACGCTGACCTTAGTTGCTGCGGCTATCTGTATTACCCCGAACCTTTCGGCTTTGATCGCACCGACTGGCCCCATATCGACACCTGGCTGACTCGTTTGTCCGAGCAGTCCGGCTGGAAGCACCCCTATGACCTGATGCCCGGCAACCCGTCGGATCGCGCTTAAGGAGAGACCCCATGACCGAAGCATATATCTATGACGCCCTGCGCACCCCGCGCGGCAAGGGCCGCAAGGATGGCAGCCTGCACGAGGTAACCTCGGTGCGCCTGTCAGCCGTTACCCTGAATGCCATGAAAGAGCGCAACAATCTGGAAGGCCACGCCGTTGAGGATGTGATCTGGGGCAACGTTACCCAAGTGATGGAACAGGGCGGTTGTCTGGCGCGCTCGGCGGTTCTGGCGTCGGATCTGGATCAGTCGATCCCCGGTCTGGCGATCAACCGGTTCTGTGCATCCGGCATGGAAGCCGTGAATCTGGCAGCAAACCAAGTCAAAGGCGGCGCTGGCCAAGCTTACATCGCTGGTGGTGTCGAGATGATGGGTCGCGTGGCAATGGGTAGTGATGGTGCTGCGATTGCCGTTGATCCTTCACTGGCGATGGGCACTTACTTCGTGCCGCAGGGCATCTCGGCCGACATCATCGCGACCGAGTATGGTTTCAGCCGTGACGATGCTGACTCGCTGGCGGTTGAATCGCAGAAACGTGCCGCTGCAGCTTGGGAAGACAACCGCTTCGAAAAGTCGGTCATCACCGTCAAGGATCAAAACGGACTGACCATTCTGGACCGTGACGAATACATGCGCCCCGGTACTGATATGCAGAGCCTTGGTGCGCTGAATCCGTCCTTCCAGATGATGGGCGAGCAGATGCCCGGATTCGACAAGGTTGCAATGCTGAAATACCCGCATCTTGAGCGCGTGAACCACATCCACCACGCTGGCAACAGCTCGGGCATCGTGGATGGGGCTGCGGCGGTTCTGATCGGCAACAAGGAATTTGGTGAGAAATACGGGTTGAAGCCGCGTGCGCGCATCAAGGCGACTGCCAAGATCGGCACCGACCCGACCATCATGCTGACCGGTCCGGTTCCGGTGACCGAGAAGATCCTGGCCGACAACGGTATGAAGATCAGCGACCTGGACTTGTTCGAGGTGAACGAAGCCTTTGCCTCGGTCGTGTTGCGCTTCCAGCAGGCGTTTGATGTCGACCCCGGTTTGGTCAACGTCAACGGCGGTTCGATTGCGATGGGTCACCCGCTGGGCGCGACCGGCGCGATGATCATCGGCACGCTGCTGGATGAGCTTGAGCGTCAGGATAAGGAAGCTGGCCTGGCCACGCTTTGCATTGCGTCCGGAATGGGTGCGGCAACGATCATTGAGCGCGTCTGATGCCTAAACTGGATCTCTCTCAGATCGCGTTTCAGGGCGGCTCGAGCTATCCCGGCAAACTGGCCGAGGCGACCGCAGGTCGTTTTGCCCAGCGCGTCGGCGATGCTGGCGGGCTGACCCAGTATGGCGTCAACATTGTGCGGTTAGAGCCGGAGGGCCTGTCCTCGCTGCGCCATTACCACATGGAGCAAGACGAGTTTGCCATCATTCTCAGCGGCTCATGCACGCTGATCGATGATGATGGCGAACACGACATGCAGCCCGGCGACTGCGCCGCTTGGCCCGCTGGTGAGGCCAACGGCCATCACCTTGTGAACAAGACCGGTGCGCCCGCGACCTTTCTGGTGGTGGGCACACGGACCCCGACCGAGACCGGCTATTACAGCGACATAGATATGATGGTGAAGGATGATGAGAACGGATTCTCCTTCACGCGCAAGGACGGCAGCCCGCTGACGGCTGACCAGATTGGAGATGACAATGACTGATTTCACTCTGACAAAAGGCGCCGATGGCGTCGGTATCATCACCTGGGACGTTCCCGAAAAAACCATGAACGTAATGTCTTTTGATGGGCTGGCACAGCTGAGCGATTGCATCGATCAGGCGCTGGCGGATGATGAGGTCAAAGGCATCGTCGTAACGTCCGGCAAAGAAGGTTCGTTCGCAGGCGGCATGGACCTGAACCTGTTGGCGGTGATGAAGGAACAGGCGGGTAATAATCCGGCCAAAGGCCTGTTCGAGGGCACGATGCAGATGCACGCCCTACTGCGCAAGATTGAGATGGCGGGCATGGACCCCAAGACCAAGAAGGGCGGCAAGCCGATTGCGACCGCCCTGCCCGGCACCGCCGCTGGCATTGGCATGGAACTTCCCCTGTCCACACATCGCATCTTTGCGGCCGAAAACCCCAAGGCCAAATATGGTCTGCCCGAGATTATGGTCGGCATCTTCCCCGGCGCAGGCGGCACCACGCGGATGGTGCGCAAGGTCGGCGCGATTGCTGCGGCTCCGCTGTTGCTGGAAGGTAAGATGCTGGACGTCAAAAAGGCCAAAGGCGCAGGCTACATTGACGAGATCGCCGAAGATCCAGTTGCTGCGGCAAAGGAATGGGTGCTGAACGCCAAGGACGGGGACATTGTGAAACCTTGGGATGCCAAGGGCTACAAGATGCCCGGTGGCGCGCCCTACCACCCCGCTGGTTTCATGAACTTCGTTGGTGCATCAGCGATGGTGAACGGCAAAACGCAGGGTGCCTTCCCGGCTGCCAAAGCCCTGCTGAGCGCGGTTTACGAAGGCGCGTTGGTCGATTTCGACACGGCCCTGAAGATCGAAGCGCGCTGGTTCACATCCGTGCTGATGAACCCGTCCTCGGGTGCGATGATCCGCTCGCTGTTCCTGAACAAGGAAGCGCTGGAAAAGGGCGCAGTACGCCCCGCGGGCGTACCGGATCAGACGGTGAAGAAGATCGGCGTGCTGGGCGCTGGCATGATGGGTGCGGGTATCGCGCTGGTCTCCGCTCAGGCTGGTATGGAAGTGGTTCTGGTTGATCGCGATCAAGAAGCCGCCGACAAGGGTAAGGCCTATACCGAGACCTATCTGGACAAGGGTATGAAGCGCGGCAAGGTCACGGCCGAGAAGAAAGAGGCCATGCTGGCCCGCATCACTGCGACCCCGGATCTGGATCACCTGAAAGGCTGCGACCTGATCATCGAAGCTGTGTTCGAAGACATGGGTGTGAAGGCCGAAATGACCAAAAAGGTCGAGGCGATCATCCCCGAGGATTGCATCTTTGCCTCGAATACCTCAACCCTGCCGATCACCGATTTGGCCAAAGCCTCGGTACGTTCGGACCAGTTCATCGGCATTCACTTCTTTTCACCGGTCGAAAAGATGTTCCTGGTCGAGATCATCAAGGGCAAGGAAACCGGTGATCGCGCGGTCGCCAAGGCGTTGGATTATGTCCGTCAGATCCGCAAGACACCAATCGTGGTCAACGATGCGCGTTTCTTCTACGCCAACCGCTGCATTATCCCATACATCAACGAAGGCGCGCGCATGATCACCGAAGGCGTCAGCCCCATCCTGATCGACAATGCGGCACGGCAATTGGGTTTCCCTGTGGGGCCGATCCAACTGACAGATGAGACCTCGATTGATCTGGGCGCCAAGATCGCGCGTGCGACCAAGGCAGCAATGGGCAACGCCTATCCGGAAAGCCCATCGGACGACCTTATCTTCTGGATGGAAGAACAGGGCCGTCTGGGTCGCAAGGCGAATGCAGGCTTTTTCGACTACGACGAAAAAGGCAAGCGCACCGAATACTGGAAAGGTCTACAAGACCAGTATCCGTTGGCCGCAGATCAGCCCGACCTGATCGAAGTGCAGCAACGCCTTATGTTCGCGCAGGTTCTGGAAGCCGTTCGTGCGCTGGAAGAGGGCGTTCTGGAAGACATCCGCGAAGGCGACGTTGGCGCCATCTTGGGTTGGGGCTTTGCACCATGGTCTGGTGGTCCACTCAGCTGGCTGGACATCATCGGCACGCCCTATGCCGCAGAACGGTGTGATCAGCTGGCCGAGGCGTATGGCGATCGGTTCGCATGCCCACCCCTGCTGCGCGAGATGGCGGAGAAAGGTCAAAGCTTCTACGGCCGCTTTGATCCTGAAGTCAAAGCTGCTTGAAACAGTGATGCCGGCGCGTGAAACCACGCGCCGGCATCGTTTTCAGTGTTTGGTTAGGTCTGCCATTCAGGCCGCAGAAACAAGGCCGGCACATCTGGCCGTCCCGGACGACCCGGTCGCCGAATTCCACCGGGTGGACGAACCGGAAAAATCGGTTCTTGCGGGATGGGCGCTGGCAATGCACCCAACGGGTTTGCGAGGGCCGACATGTCGCCACTCATTGCAATCGAATCTACAAGCGCAGCGGCTTCATCGTTTTCAGCAACATCATAGCCCGAATGCCCGGGCCTACTTCGCATGGTAAAACGCCCTGACGGGCAATATGCCTGAAGGCCACCTTCGACAAAGACAACCTCATCCGCATCGAAGAACAATGAACTGACTTCAAACGTCGCGCCGGGCGCTTGCGATGTCAGCCGACCCGCGCCGCTGAGCAGCCTGGCCGGGACAACGGAAAATCCACTGACATCGGGATCGATCTTGCCGAGATTCAGCGCCATCCCCTGCTCGGGCATCAGCCAGACAGGCCGCCCGTTGTAAGCTGACCGCGCCGGTACAAATACTGGCAAATACTCAACACGGTTTTCACCGGCAGGTATGGTGACAGTATTGGTTGAAACCCGGCGCACTTCTTTAAAGCCATTGTCCAACGTGCGCACCAAATCCCCGGTTACAAGCTGTTCTACCAGTTTCCAGCCGCGGGTTGTTGCAACTTTCGTACCATGTACCAACCCGCTCCGACGTGCGTTTACCGCTTCACTCAAAAAGGCCTGATCAACATCACCGGATTGATCTAAAAAACCTGAAACACTCACTACTTCTAACACGTGCCGCACCCCCTTATGGCACAATTAACTTGTTCACTAGAGCTAGCATGAAAATGAAGGTGCGACTTATTTTCGACATATTTGCGCCCAAATTGAGCCATCAAGGGCTCTTTTGGCCGCCAAAACTCGGACAGAAGCGCGAATTTAGCGCGGTTTTATGCGAATTTGGAAACTATCGTTAATCCGCTGCATCAAACTGATATCCGAATCTCAGAATATCTTCTGAGCAGGCCCGCGCCACCGCTTCGGCAGATTGCGCAGTGTAATACTGGCGATAATCCTGCTCTCTGGTGGAGCGGTTCAAATGCGGCAAATCCACCTTAAAGCCCAACTGCTTGAACAATGGGTCGGCGTCCTGCACAAAATGCTCAAGTCGGATGTACGCCTGACAATGTTCTGCCCCATCTGTCATTGTCATGTAGGACCGCGCGGAATGTTGTTGAAACGACCGCTGCATCGCTGGATGCAAAACAAATCCTTCAAAATCCGATGCTTTCGCCAGGGTCACCGCCGCGTGGTTAAACTTTTGCGCACGCAGCCAATGGTAGTAGCTGGCGATCCGATCCCATGGGTTGCGCACCATGGTAAAGGCGAACAAGTTCTGCAATTCACCTTCGGGCAACACTCTGTCGATATCCGCCAGGGTAGAATGTTTCCACAATCGGCCGCGGGCATTCAATGTCTTGGCACGTGCGCGGCGCGTTATTGAAACGGGGGTGTCGCCAAACAGAATGTCATCTTCGCTCACCCGTTGTTCCAGCGCCAGCGTCAGCGACGTCCCCCCCGTTTTAGGGATATGAACAAAGACATAGCCTTGGCTGGTCGAGATGATCACACCGCCTCCTGCCCCGCTGGTGCGCGCCCTGCCCGCCACCCCAGCAGTGTCCCGGCGGTCGCGATCAGTGCGATGCCGGCGATCTGCAGTGGACCGATGGTTTGCCCCAACGCGACCCAGGCAAAAAGCGGGCCGAAGATCATTACCGAATACTCAAAAACGGCCACATAAGACGGCTCACCAACCTGATAGGATTTGATCAGCATGAATACAGCGATGGTCGATCCGCAAGCTTGGATCAGGATCCATGGCACCGCAGGTCGAATATCCCAAACCCAGCCCCGGAAAACAAATCCGTCCGGTCCCTCCGGCGACGCGATGGGGAACACCGACAAAACCGCGACTCCGATCGCGCCCGCCAGGCCCAGCGTGATGACCATACCGGCCAACAGCGCCACGGTACTTTCATCCGAACAATGGCTGCGGGTGACAATCGAACTGAGCGCGTAAAACAGCCCTCCGGCAACGGGCAAAAGTGTCTTGGTATCGAATTCGCCCGGGTTCGGCTGCAGCACGCACAAGATGCCGACAAAGCCGATCAACACCGCCGTTATGCGCCAGGGGCCGATGGTTTGTTTGAGCCCCAGGGATGAGATCAACAGCACAAAAATCGGCGATGTAAACAACCCTGCCAAAGCCTGCGCAATCGGCATCATCGCCAGTGAAGCAAAGTAAAACAGCATCGCCATCGTGATCAGAACGCTTCGTAAAATGACAGGACCCAAGCGTTTAGGTCGTAATCCTCCCAACCCCAGAAGCGACAGACCTGCGATAAGCGGCAGCATCAGCAAGGCCCGACTCAGGTGGAACTGCCACAGGCCGATTGTGTCAGCCAGCAAGATCACTACGTTGTCGATCACTCCGATGATCGCCATCGCGCTGACCATAAGGATCGACGCTAGTATCGGAGACGTTGATTTGTCTGACTGCATTTTGCGCCTTTACCCAGATTCAAAGGTCGGCGGCCCCGAACCTCTGCGCGTTGACGTATCCAGCACAATTCCGAAAGCTGACGCAACAGGTTTGCGCCATGTGATTTCACCATGCTAAGCTGCGGCAAAACAATAATGAGCAGACCTCACCCCGATGACAGCCCTGAAACAGTACCAGCGGATCGAAGCCACCGGTCTGTGGCGCCCCTCGCCCGATGAGCAGCGGCGCGAGGTTGTCGTGTCGATTGGTGAAGCTACGCTTACGATTTCGGATTTCAATGACAAGGCGCTGACCCATTGGTCATTGGCCGCGCTCGAGCGGCAAAACCCCGGGGGTTTTCCGGCGATTTTCAATCCTGATGGCGATCCAGATGAAACATTGGAACTAGCCGAGTCTGAGACAACGATGCTTGAGGCGATCGACCGTCTTCAGCGTGCCATTGACCGGTCGCGCCCGCATCCGGGGCGTCTGCGGTGGTTAAGTGTCGGCGGTGTCGTCGTTGCGGTACTGGCTGTGCTGCTGTTGTGGTTGCCAGCCGCCTTGCAAAGCCATGTGGTGTCTGTCGTCCCCGAGGTCAAACGGCAAGAGATCGGTGATACAGTTCTGCATCGGATTGAGCGCGTTTCGGGTCAAGCATGTGCCTCTCGGGATGCGCAAGCCTCGCTGGATCGGCTGGCCCGACGTACCGGCGTACGCCAGATCATTATCCTGCCCGCAGGCGTAAAAGACAGCCTGAGCCTTCCCGGCGGCACTGTCCTGCTAAGCCGTTCGCTGGTCGAGGATCACGAAGACCCCGCCGTTGCTGCGGGGTATGTCATCGCAGAACGCGCAAGATCCGAGGACCGGGATCCATTGGAAGACTTACTGGACAGAACCGGACCGACGACGGCCTTTCGATTGCTGACAACCGGTCGTCTGACGGCGGATATTGTGGACTCGTATACCGAACAGGTTCTGTCGCAGCCCCGTCCCGCAGTTGGCGAAGAGGACCTGTTGGCCGTCTTTGCACAGGCAGCACTTCCTTCAACCCCATACGCCTATGCGCGTGACATCACCGGCGAAACCGTGCTTGGCCTGATCGAGGCCGACCCGATGGCTGGACGAGCTCTGGAGCAGGTGCTGCCAGACCGTGATTGGGTCCAGCTGCAAAACATCTGCGGCGAGTAGGCGGGATTACTTTGTGCCGAACATCCGGTCGCCCGCGTCGCCCAAACCCGGCATGATGTACCCTTTGGAATTCAGTTGGCGATCCAGTGCAGCGGTCACGATATGTACATCTGGATGTGCTTCTTTCATGCGCGCGACGCCTTCCGGGGCGGCTAGCAGACAGAGGAAGCGAATATCCGTGGCACCGGCCTCTTTCAGCAGATCAATGGCCGCGGCCGAGCTGTTGCCCGTGGCCAGCATCGGATCAACCGCGATTACCAACCGGTCTTTCAGCTCTTCGGGGGCCTTGAAGTAGTACTGGACCGGTTTCAGCGTCTCTTCATCGCGATAAAGCCCGACAAACCCGACGCGTGCTGATGGGATCAGTTCCAGCACCCCGTCCAACATCCCGTTTCCGGCCCGCAGGATGGACACCAGCGCCAATTTTTTGCCCGCCAGAATGGGGGCATCCATCTCCTCCATCGGGGTTTCGATGTGGCGAGTGGTCAATTTCAGCTCACGCGTGACCTCATAGGCCAGCAACAAGGTGATCTCGCGCAGCAACTGCCGGAACACGGCGGTCGAGGTGCCTTTGTCCCGCATGAGCGTCAGTTTGTGCTGCACCAGCGGGTGATCAACGACGGTCAGATGTTCGCTCATGTTGTCTCCAGTCTTTTCTTGACCCGCGCACGCGTGTCTTCATCGCAAAAGGCCGCGTTCAGGGCGGTTTCGTTCAAGGCGGCAAAATCCTCGGCCTCCCAGCCGAAGGCTGCACTCAGCATCTCATATTCGCGCTGCATGGTCGTGTGAAAAAACGGCGGGTCATCGGTTGAGACCGTGACGTTGACCCCGGCATCACGCAGCCGCGCAATCGGATGGGCCTCGATATTGGGAAACAGACCCAAAACCAAATTGGAACCCGGGCATACTTCTAGCGTGATACCCCGGTCGGCCAGTTCGCGGACAAGGTCAGGGTCCTCGATGGCCCGCACACCATGACCAACCCGCTCGACATTCAGATCACGAACGGCATCGCGAACACTTTCCGGGCCACCAAACTCACCTGCATGGGTGGTCAGCTGCAAACCCGCCTCGCGCGCGCATTCAAAGGCCCATTTGAAATCACCTTGGGCACCAATGGATTCGTTGCCGCCCATGCCAAATCCGGTGATCCAGTTGCCGGCAGTTTCGGCGGCACAATGGGCGCTGCGCTTGGCCTGTTCAGAACCGAAGTGGCGAACACAAGTGACGACGCCACGCAGAGTAATGCCGAACTTATCCTCTGCCTCGTCAGCTGCGTCCTGAATTGCGCTCAGATAGTCCTGCCAAGCGTTCAGATCACCGCCGCCGCAAAAATCTGGGCTGAGGAAGGTTTCAGAATAAACCACGCCGTTCGCAGCGCTTTCTTCCAGAATGGCCAGCGTCAGACGGCGAAAGTCTTCGGGCGTTTTTAGGACTTCACAGGCGGCTTCGTAAACGCTGAGGAAATGCGCGAAATCACGGAAGTCATATGACCCGTCCGGTTTGAATATGCCACTCAGATCAATACGCTTTTCATGCGCCAACTGACGGATGAAAGCCGGAGGGGCGGCCCCTTCGTGATGCAGATGCAGTTCGATTTTGGATAGGTCAGCGACGGTCATAGAAAGGTCCTTCCCGGCCCTTGCGCCGGAATGTTCAGATGATGGGCGATGCTGGTGGCGACATCGGCGAAGTTGACCTGTCCGATCTGGCCGGTCCCGCGCCCTGCGATCAAAACCGGCACTTGTTCACGCGTATGATCAGTGCCGATCCAGCTTGGATCATTGCCGTGATCAGCCGTCAGCAGCAGCAGGTCGCCCGGGCGCAGTTTTTGCACGATCACACCAATTTCCCTGTCAAACCATTCCAACGCACAAGCATAGCCGCTGATGTCCCGGCGGTGGCCATAAAGGCTGTCAAACTCGACAAAATTGGCAAAGGTCAGGCTGCCGTCTTCGGCCTCGTCCACGAGGGTGGATAGGTGCTGCATCAGTTCAGCGTCCGATCCCTTGTGCAACGTATCGATCCCCTGCATCGAGAAAATATCACCGATTTTGCCCACCGCATGAACCCGACGACCAGCATCCTGTACCCAGTTGGTCAAGACCGGTGCGGGCGGCAGGATCGCGAAATCCTTGCGGTTGGTGGTGCGGGTAAAGCCTGTCTCGGGCGATCCTACAAACGGGCGGGCAATCACCCGTCCCACTTTCATGTCATGCAGGCGCGGCGCAATCGCCCGGCACAGGTTCAGCAACCGGTCGAGGCCAAAGCTTTCCTCATGCGCCGCGATCTGAAAGACGCTGTCGGCAGAGGTATAGCAGATTGGCCAGCCCGAGCGCATGTGTTCGGCCCCCAGCTTGTTGATGATTGCTGTGCCTGAGGCATGACAATCCCCCAGAATGCCATCGGTTCCGGCAGCTTCGGCTGCGACCTGGCTTAGATCAGATGGAAAGGCCGGTATGGTGTCGGGAAAGTAATGCCAATCCCACGGAACGGGGACCCCGGCCAATTCCCAATGGCCGGAAGGCGTGTCCTTACCGGACGAATGTTCACGTGCGCAGCCCCACTTGCCCGTCGGGTCGGCATCCATTCCCGGCCTTGCATCCCCTGACGCAAGCCGCGCGGCGGCCCCTAACCCCAACGCATCCAGATTTGGTACGTGCAACGGACCTGACCGCCCCTCCTCAGCCCGCCCTTCAACGCAGGCCTGCGCGATATGCGCCAGTGTATTGGCCCCGGTATCTGGGGTTTCTCCGTTGAAGAACTGGTCTGCGTCCGGCGCGCCACCGATGCCAACCGAATCCATGACCACCAGAAAAGCGCGGCTCATGCGGTGATCCTTTCATGGACGAGGTCCGGGACGGCAATGGGCCTGTCCTCGATTACAACCGCAGCAGAAATGGTTGCCGCTGCGCGATGCGCGGCGTCCTCACGCGCCGCGTGGACAAACGCAAGCGGCTCGCCTTTGGCAACCCGATCTCCTAGCCGAAGGAGTTGCGATACGCCAACGGCCGGATCGATCTGATCGCTTTCCACCTGACGCCCTCCGCCCAGTGCTACAACAGCAAGGCCCAGCGCCTCGCCATTTATGGCGGTGACATATCCATCCTTGGGTGCGGGCACTTCTTGAATAACGTCGGCCTCGGGCAGGAACCGCGCCCATGTGTCGACGAACTGCACCGGGCCGCCCACTGCAGCCATCATGCGACCAAACCGGTCCGCGGCGCGA
Source organism: Ruegeria sp. EL01 (assembly GCF_900313035.1). Classification (GTDB taxonomy): domain Bacteria; phylum Pseudomonadota; class Alphaproteobacteria; order Rhodobacterales; family Rhodobacteraceae; genus Ruegeria. The sequence continues at coordinate 58,244 of NZ_OMPS01000049.1, forward strand.
CCATCAGAGATGATCTCGGTGATTTTCGCACAGCCCTGATCCACGGTGTCACACATCCCGGCATCAGACAGCAGCACACCACCCAGTTCAGCCGATATCTCGGCCAATGGGGAACACGCCGCCCCCGTAAGCGCCTTCATCACTTCAGCCACTTCCAACGCATTGCCCAAGGCCGGGGCCAACGGCTGGTTCATATCGGTAATCACCGCCGAGGTTCGACACCCTGCAGTGTTCGCAGTTTCGGTCAGTGCTCGGGCCAGTTGGAGCGCGTCTTCAATGGTTTTCATAAACGCGCCGCTACCGACTTTGACGTCTAGCACCAGCGCATCTGGGCTGACGGCAAGTTTCTTCGACAGGATCGAGGCTGTGATTAGATCCAGACTTTCGACCGTCGCCGTCACATCCCGTACCGCATATAGCCGCTTGTCCGCCGGAGCGATTTGACCTGTTGCACCGACGATGGCTGCACCGGTGTCACGCAGTATTTGCTCCAAACGATCCTGACTGATCTGAGTGCTTACGCCCGGTATGGCCTCAAGCTTGTCCAAGGTTCCGCCGGTGTGCCCCAACCCGCGGCCCGAAATCATCGGAATATATGCACCGCATTCTGCCAAAGCCGGTGCCAGCACCAAACTGACACAATCCCCGACGCCGCCAGTCGAGTGCTTATCAATGACCGGGCCGTCCACATCCCAGCTAAGCACCTCACCACTGTCGCGCATGGCCACAGTCAGATCGGCCCTGCCCTGCGCGCCCAGACCGCCCATGCAAACGGCCATCGCAAAAGCACCGGCCTGCGCATCGCTGACACCGCCATCGGCCAAACCTTGTGCGAACCAGATCAGCTCTTCACGCGTCGGCACTTCGGATTGGCGCAGCTTTGCAATGATCGAGCGGGCGTCCATAGGCTCAGGTACCCTCCATATAGGACGCATCAAACGCACCGGGCAGTAGCTGCCCGATTGTTGTTTCGAGTTCCGTTCCATCAACACTTGCCAACGTCACCTTGACGTCACGCTTGCCGAACTCGGCCAGTTTCTGACGGCACCCACCGCAAGGCGGTACCGGCTGCGGGCTGGAGGCGACCACATACACTTCGGCCAGTTGCTGTTCACCAGCGGCAACCATCGCAGCAATCGCACCAGCCTCGGCACAAGTACCTTCAGGGTATGCCACGTTTTCAACATTACAGCCCGAAAAAACCTGACCCGACGTGGCCCGGATCGCCGCACCAACCTTGAAGTTCGAATAAGGCGCATAAGCTTTTTCCCGGACGGACAAGGCGGCGTCTTTAAGCGACATGGCGATTCCTCAATTTTTGATCATCTGGTCAGAAACACATATCCTAAATGAAAGCGCAGGGGGAATTGAAGACCCCCGCGCGATCATTCATCCCAATTTCGTACCGAAAACCCCCGGCAGGGTGACCTCCAGCAGTTCAACGTCTTGCGATGGATCCGCCAGTCGCGTTCGCATGCCGGGCGGAATGACGAAGGCATCCCCCTGCTCCAGCCGATATGGTTCCCGGTCTTCCCCTTCCAGCGTGACTTCGCCAGTCATGACAAATGTAAAGTGAATATCGGTATCGTGACTGGCCCATTGCGGATCACCCTGCCCCCGGCGCACCACCTGGACACCGGCGACACCTTTTGTGTTTTCAGCAATCGTCGTGTCGCGACAGATGTAACCCGGCAAGCGGAACGGCCCCCAATCGGCATCTTTGGCTTGATTGTAGACAAATCGTTGGCCGTGCCATTCCCGATCCGGTCGGACATGCGGGGTGGGCAGTTCCATGTCATGATCAATTTCGGTGACGTGTTCTGCGGGCACGCCGATCTCGATCACTTGCACATTGTCTGACGCCTCAAGTACCCGATGGCGGATTTCAGGAGGCTGGATAAAGCAATCCCCGGCCGTCAGTCGCATCTTGTCGCCCTGATCCTCGTAAACCACGTCCACCCAGCCGTGGATGCAAAAGATCAGTTGAAACCCGACCTTGTGAAAATGCACCATATCCGGCACCGGCCCGCCATCGGGGATGCGAATATGGCTGGCAATGATGGACCCGCCCAGTCGGTCTGGCACCAGATCGCGGTAGTGCATTCCCGCACGCCCGATGATCCATGGCGCTTGATCTTTCAACCTACGGACCACAAAGGAATGAACGGTTTCAGGCATTTCCAGCGGCGGATAGCGCTCCTCAATCTCGATTCTGGTCCCGTTTGGCGCCACTACGCTGCGCTTACCATCCAGGAAGTTGCCGGGATTCTCAGTGAGGATGCGCAATGTTCCCGGTGCCTCGGGCGCGTCTTTTTCGACCCGCAACCGTAACCCATGCCCCGAAAATACAGCAACACTTGGATCGTCAGCAGGATAGATCATGTCCATCCGCATCCCCAACACCTTGGTGTAAAACGGGATGTCATCACGCAGTTCTTTGGTCGGAACACGGAATTCAGCTATGGTGTCGCTCATAATGCTCTCCTTCAGGCGGGACAGTGAATGCGAGCCTTTGGTTTTGCAAGCAACAGCTTATCTGCGGGTCGTTTCAATTCTCTGTTTCCCTTGGGTCATCACTAGTTTAGCGTTAAACTAAATATCCAACAGGAAGTCCCGCCATGTCAGATACACCCAGCCTGCGACAAGCCGCGCTAGACTATCACGCCCATCCAAAGCCCGGGAAGCTTGAAATCAAGGCCACCAAACCGATGGCAAATGGCCGTGATCTGGCGCGGGCCTACTCTCCGGGCGTCGCTGAGGCGAGTTTGGAAATCAAGGCCGATGCGGCCAATGCAGAGCTATATACCTCACGCGGGAATCTGGTGGCCGTGGTATCAAACGGCACAGCCGTACTTGGCCTGGGCAACATCGGCGCGTTGGCCTCGAAGCCCGTCATGGAAGGCAAGGCCGTGCTGTTCAAGAAATTCGCCGGGATCGACTGTTTCGATATCGAAGTCGATCAGCCTGATCCCGAAAAACTGGCTGATATCGTTTGTGCGTTAGAGCCTACCTTCGGCGCGATCAACCTTGAAGACATCAAGGCTCCGGATTGCTTTATCGTCGAAAAACTATGCCGCGAACGGATGAACATTCCCGTCTTCCATGACGATCAGCATGGCACTGCAATTGTCGTCGGGGCGGCCGCCAAAAACGCGCTACATGTGGCTGGTAAGTCCTTTGAAAACATCAAAGTTGTCTCAACCGGCGGTGGCGCTGCGGGAATTGCCTGCCTGAGCATGTTGGTCAAATTGGGGGTCAAACGGGAAAACATCTGGCTGTGTGACATTCATGGCCTGGTCTATGAAGGCCGCGCGGAGGACATGAACCCCCACAAAGATCAGTTTGCGCAGAAGTCGAATTTGCGAACTCTGGACGACGTCATAGGCGGAGCTGATTTGTTTTTGGGCCTCAGTGGCCCGAACGTTTTGACGCCGGAAATGGTCGAGAAAATGACCGATCGCCCGATCATCTTCGCGCTGGCCAACCCAACACCTGAAATCCTGCCGCAAGCTGCGCGAGAGGTTGCACCAAATGCGATCATCGCCACAGGGCGCAGCGATTTTCCCAATCAAGTCAACAACGTCCTATGTTTCCCGTTTATTTTCCGCGGCGCATTGGATGTCGGTGCGACCGAGATCAACGACGAAATGCAGATCGCCTGTGTTGACGGCATTGCAGACATGGCCCGCGCCACAACCAGCGCCGAGGCCGCGGCTGCCTACAAGGGGGAACAGCTGACATTCGGGCCGGATTACCTGATCCCTAAGCCGTTTGATCCGCGATTGGTGGGCGTTGTCTCTTCGTCCGTCGCCAAGGCCGCAATGGACAGCGGCGTGGCGAAGCGGCCGATTGAGGATATGGAAGCCTACAAGGAAAAGCTGAACCAATCCGTATTCAAATCGGCCCTACTGATGCGCCCGGTGTTCGAGGCCGCAGCTGTCGCGTCGCGCCGGATCGTCTTTGCCGAGGGCGAGGATGAACGCGTCCTGCGCGCCGCCCAGGCCATCTTGGAAGAGACCACTGAAACCCCGATCCTGATCGGACGGCCAGACGTGATCGAGGCGCGCTGCGAAAAACTGGGATTAACTATTCGTCCCGGCAAAGATTGCCAGATCGTGAATCCTGAAAATGACCCACGATACTATGACTACTGGAACTCCTATCATCAGGTCATGCAGCGCCAAGGCGTGACGCCGGATCTGGCCAAGGCAATCATGCGTACGAACACAACGGCCATTGGCGCGATCATGGTCCATCGTGGTGAGGCGGACAGCATGATCTGCGGCACCTTTGGGGAATTCCGGTGGCATCTGAACTATGTCGAACAGGTGCTGGACGATGGCGATTTGCGCCCCCATGGGGCGTTGTCTTTGATGATCCTTGAAGACGGCCCATTGTTCATTGCCGACACGCATGTGCGGCAACTGCCGTCACCCGAGGAGTTGGCAGAATCCACCATCGGTGCCGCCCGCCATGTCCGCCGGTTCGGAATCGAACCAAAGATCGCGTTCTGCTCACAGTCTCAATTCGGAAATCAGGCGGAAGGCTCAGGCAAACGCCTTCGTGCTGCGCTGGATATTCTGGATCAGGAACCTCGGGACTTCATCTATGAGGGCGAAATGAACCTGGACGCAGCCCTGGATCCTGATCTGCGGGCCCGCATCTTCCCCGCTTCGCGTCTGGAAGGGGTCGCAAATGTGTTGATTTTTGCCCATGCAGATGCCGCCAGTGGTGTACGCAACATTCTAAAGATGAAAGCCGATGGAATCGAAGTTGGCCCCATCCTGATGGGCATGGGCAACAAAGCCCATATCGTAACCCCGTCTATTACTGCGCGCGGGTTGCTGAACATGGCTGCCATTGCCGGAACACCGGTCGCGCATTACGGTTAGATCGGGTGGCCCTATTGGCTGGCCACCATTCAGGGAGGTCAGCATGAAAGGGCATTGTCACTGCAAAGCGGTGCGCTGCGAAAGCGATGGTCAGGTCGCCTGGAGTTGTTATTGCCATTGCGCCGATTGTCGCCGCAATTGTGCGTCACCTGTCACAGCGTTTTTTGGGGTGCCGCACGATTCCGTCGATTGGCAAGGGAACGCACCAAAAATCTACCGGTCGTCTGACTCTGTGGAGCGGCTGTTTTGCGGGGTCTGTGGCACGCAGATGGCGTATCGCAACGCGTGCGACGTTGCTAACATCCATCTCTACACCGTAACGCTTGAAGACCCGGATACTCTACCGCCTCGGTTCCATGTGTTTCACGCGGACCATCTTCGCTGGCTGAGTATTCAAGACCGTCTGCCGCGTTACGCAAAGAACGCCGGGTGAGTTGATTCTCTGGCTGAGGCAGGATTTTGCATGGTTGAGTTAGCAAGTTTGCAAAACCTTTACGTCGGCACAAACAAGTTGCCAAAACAAAAGGGGTTTGCATAACTTTGCAGGAAAATTCGAAGCTCTCTGCAAAGAATTTGCGATAAACTGACGCGCCGTCATGCGCTCCGCTTGTTCGAAGCGATAGGGGTGCATAACAACATGCGCAAGGCTTTGGGAGGAGGACGAGATGGCATATCAGGACGTATATGAAAGTTGGAAAGCCGACCCCGAGGCGTTCTGGATGGACGCCGCAAAAGGGATCGATTGGGTCAAAGCCCCAAGCAAAGCTTTGTTTGACGACAATGCGCCGCTTTATGAGTGGTACAGCGACGCGCAGGTCAATACCTGCTGGAACGCTGTGGACCGTCACGTGGAAAACGGACGCGGCGAACAGACCGCTATTATCTACGACAGCCCGATCACCCACACCAAACGCGAGATTTCCTATGTCGAGCTGCGCAATCGTGTTGCGACACTTGCCGGAGCATTGCGGGCCAAGGGCATCGAAAAAGGTGACCGCGTCATCATTTACATGCCGATGATCCCAGAAGCGCTTGAGGCGATGTTGGCATGTGCCCGTTTGGGCGCAGTTCATTCGGTTGTGTTTGGCGGCTTTGCCAGCAACGAGTTGGCCGTCCGCATTGATGATGCCAAACCCAAGGCGATCATCGCGGCATCCTGCGGGATGGAGCCAGGCCGAGTGGTCCACTACAAACCCTTGCTGGACGGTGCCATCGACATGGCAGACCACAAACCCGACTTTTGTGTCATCTTCCAGCGCGAACAAGAGGTTGCCCAGCTTGCCGAGGGTCGCGATTTTAACTGGCATGGGTTTCAATACGGCACCGAGCCGGCAGAATGTGTACCTGTGGCAGGCAATGATCCGGCCTATATCCTCTATACATCTGGCACGACTGGCGCACCCAAAGGCGTCGTGCGACCTACCGCCGGACATCTTGTGGCGCTGAACTGGTCAATGAAGAACATTTACGACGTCGATCCGGGCGATGTGTTCTGGGCCGCTTCAGACGTGGGCTGGGTCGTCGGGCATTCCTATATCTGCTACGCGCCGCTGATCCACGGTAACACGACCATTGTGTTCGAAGGCAAGCCGGTCGGCACACCAGATGCTGGCACCTTCTGGCGCGTGATATCCGAACATAACGTGCGCAGCTTCTTCACCGCCCCCACCGCGATCCGCGCTGTCAAACGCGAGGACCCAAAGGGTGAATTGCTTGAGAGATATGACCTTTCAAGTTTGCGGGCTTTATTTCTGGCAGGTGAGAGGGCCGACCCCGACACAATCGAATGGGCGCAAAAGGCACTGAAAGTTCCAGTGATCGATCATTGGTGGCAAACCGAAACCGGTTGGACAATCGCTGGGAATCCGCTGGGAATCGAAGAGTTACCAGTCAAGCTGGGCTCGCCTGCGAAACCGATGCCCGGGTATGATGTTCAGATTCTGGACGAAGGTGGACACCCGATGAAACCCGGCGAACTAGGTGCCATTGCAGTGAAGCTGCCGTTGCCTCCGGGGACGCTGCCGACGCTATGGAATGCCGAAGAACGGTTCAAGAAATCCTACCTTCAGCATTTCCCCGGTTACTATGAAACCGGCGATGCAGGTATGATCGATGAGGACGGTTACCTATATATCATGGCGCGTACGGATGATGTCATCAACGTTGCAGGCCACCGTCTATCCACTGGTGGCATGGAAGAGGTTCTGGCCGCCCATCCGGATGTCGCCGAATGCGCGGTCATTGGCGTCTCGGACCAGTTGAAAGGGCAAATGCCGGTTGGTTTCCTATGCCTCAACGCTGGGGCCGGACGTGATCACGACGAGGTCGCGCAGGAAGTGGTCAAGATGGTGCGCGAGAAAATCGGCCCTGTTGCCGCCTTCAAACTGGCTGTGGTGGTAGACCGTTTGCCTAAGACCCGATCCGGCAAAATCCTGCGCGGGACGATGGTGTCGATTGCGGATGGTCAGGAATACAAGATGCCGGCGACCATCGACGATCCCGTTATTCTGGATGAGATCAGGTCGGCACTGCAAACCATCGGCTACGCACAATAACAATGTGGGCGGCTGTTGGCCGCCCCCAATGCCTCGGCTTTCGCTTGCAACCAATATCAAGCCTCGTACTGTCGCTGTAAGACAGAGAGGGCTCATGACACAAAGCGACATCTGGCGCCTCAGCGCCGCAGACCTGACCAGTTTGACACGTGCCGGTGATCTGAGCGCCGAAGATGCGGTACAAGCCTCACTCAACCGCATGGCAGTCGTAAATCCGTCCTTGAACGCGGTTGTCGAAGACCTGAGCGCCGAGGCCTTGGATCGAGCCCGTGCACTGGATCAATCCCGGGCGAAAGGCCAACCAACCGGTCCGCTGCACGGGGTGCCCGTCACGATCAAGGTGAATGTCGACCAGAAAGGCCATGCCACCACAAACGGTGTGGTCGCCTTGAAAGATGTCATCGCGCCGGAGGATGCGCCCGTTGTGTCCAACTTGCAAAAGGCTGGCGCCATTGTGATCGGGCGAACAAACACACCAGAATTCTCGTTTCGTGCGGATACCGACAACCCGTTGTATGGGCGAACACAAAACCCCTGGGGTGGGCATATTTCACCCGGCGGGTCGTCGGGTGGTGCGGCGGCTGCCGTTATGGCCGGCGTCGGCGCCCTGGCCCACGGCAACGACATCGGTGGCAGCTTGCGCTTTCCAGCGGCGGCTACCGGAGCCGTGACGGTCAAACCCGGCCTCGGCCGCGTCCCCGCATGGAATCCCAGCCAACAGGCCGAACGTGGACTGCTGGCGCAATCCATGTCGGTTCAAGGACTGATCACCCGGTCCGCTGCCGATCTGAACCTGTCGATGCCGAGCCTGATCGCACCCGATCCGCGTGATCCATTCCACGTGCCGATCCCCTGGCACGGCGCACCTGTTGAGGGTTCGATCAAAGTGGCGTTTACCAAAAATACATTCGGCTACACCCTTCATCCAGAGGTCGAGAAAGCACTGGACACCGCCCGCGAGGCTTTGGTCGATGCAGGTTATGTCGTCGACGAAATTGATCCGCCAGACGTCTTTGAATGCGGTCGGATTGGTTATCGCACCTTGATGGGCGAAGTGCTGACCCTGATGAAATCAGATATCGAAGCGGCCGGGTCGCAGACAATTCGGGATATCTTTGACATTTATTTTCAAGAGTTTCCGCCGATTGTTGAAACCGAAATAGTGCACATGTTGGCAAAACGCACGCACTACGCCAGAGAGTGGTCGCTGTTTCTTCAGGACTACCCCCTTGTGCTGTCGCCCTTCCTGCCGCAGCCATTTTTCAAGCCCGACCGCGACACCGAAGGCGCCGTAGGCGTGCACGAGGTTTTGGGCTGCGCCGTCTATTCCTATGCGATGAACTTCGTAGGGCTGCCCGCGGCATGTGTCCCCGCCCGGTTGGCTGAATTACCGCTTGGGCCGCAACCCATCACCGTGCAGATCGCTGCAAGGCGTTGGCGCGAGGATCTTGCCGTGGATGCCGCAGCCGCAATCGAAGCCCGTGTCGGACAGATGTGCATCCCATTGTGGGAGAAAATGGGAGCGTAAATTTAACAGTGCGCCCTGAACAAAATAGACCCCGGGTTATTTTGCCCGGGGTCCGCATACTAAAATATGCTCGGATTTTTGATGACGAGCGTAGCACCACCCACCCTCGCCAGCGCGAAATTTGCGCAACTGTTCGAAAACGCCGTTTGGTGGCCACTCACTTCCACCGTGACGTGTTCTCCGAGCACGATCAGGTTAGCCGACCGTTAACGGACCGCCTGTGAACTGGGTCACACAACGCGCAAAAATCGTCTGGATTCGCAGTTTTACGTAAATTGTTCTGATATCAGGCGTTCTTCCAGCCCATGTCCGGGATCAAACAAAATCCGATGGGATATTGCAGGCTCGGAGCGAATCTCAACCCAATCCACATCGGGGAAAGATACAGAATCGGCAGCAACGATGACGGGTCGTTTATCTGCGTCCAGTACATCAAAGCGTACATTGGCGATCTTTGGAAGCAACGCGCCCCGCCAACGTCGAGGTCGAAACGCGGCAATTGCGGTCAGCGCCAGAACATCTGACCCGATCGGCAGGATAGGGCCGTGCGCTGAGTAATTGTACGCAGTCGAACCTGCTGGCGTGGACAGCAACGCCCCATCGCAAACAAGCTCGGCCATGCGTTCCCTGCCATCGACGCTGATTTTAAGGCGTGCGGCCTGGGGACCTGCCCGCAGCAACGAAACTTCGTTAATCGCAAGGGCTTTGTGAAATTTACCAGACTGGTCCATGGCGTTCATGGCAAGGGGGTTGATGACCTCTTCTTCGGCGGCAGCAAGCCGGTCCATCAAATCAGCTTCGTGAAACTCGTTCATCAAAAACCCAATGGTTCCGCGATTCATGCCATACACCGGCGTGTCCAGATGTTGCATGTTATGCAAGGTGTGCAGCATGAATCCGTCCCCACCAAGAGCGACCACCGCATCGGCATCCCGCGGGGCGGCGTTTCCGTATTTGGCCACCAGGTCGTCACGTGCCGTTTGCGCAACTTTGGCGTCGCTGGCGAGAAAGGCGATTCTCTTTTTCATCTGTTCCGGTTTCCGGTGCTGCACATTTGGCTCCGAAACAAACATACCTTTCCCCGATAGGCCAGACTTGACGCCACAGTTGACCAAATCGTCGCTTTAAGCCTGTTGCGCCTAAGGGGTTTCCGATAGGAAATCTTCAAGATTCTCATCCAGCCATGTGGAGCGCCCATGAACGCCAATCTTCGTGATACCGGTTTTTTCACCCAGTCCCTGTCTGACCGTGACCCCGAGCTTTACGGCTCGATCACGTCCGAGCTGGGTCGCCAGCGTGATGAGATCGAACTGATCGCATCCGAGAACATCGTCAGCGCCGCCGTGATGGAGGCGCAGGGCTCGGTGATGACCAACAAATACGCCGAAGGCTATCCCGGACGGCGCTATTATGGCGGTTGCCAGTTCGTTGACGTCGCCGAAAACCTGGCCATCGACCGCGCCAGGCAGCTGTTTGGCTGTGGCTTCGCCAACGTCCAGCCGAACTCGGGCTCTCAGGCCAATCAGGGTGTGTTCCAGGCGCTGATCAAACCCGGTGACACCATTCTGGGCATGAGCYTGGATGCCGGTGGCCATCTGACC
>NZ_OMPS01000022.1 GCF_900313035.1 Ruegeria sp. EL01
GTACTGGCCTACCTCAGCCGCTACATCCACCGCGTCGCGATCTCGAACCACCGCCTCGTCAGCGCAGATGCCGACACCGTGGCCTTCCGGTGGAAGGACTACCGGATCAAGAAAGGCGATCGCATGAAGGTCATGCGCCTGCCAACGGCGGAGTTCATCCGCCGCTTCCTGATCCACGTCCTGCCGTCGGGCTTCCACCGCATCCGCCATGCGGGCTTCCTCGCCAACGGCATCCGTCGTGACAGGATCGCAATGATCAGGCGCTTGCTCGACAGCGAACCAAAGCCGGATCAAATGGCCCACGAACCTCCGCTCACCGGCGCTGACGAAGACGACCAGCTTCAGCCTTGCCCGAAATGCGGCGGCGCCATGGTGGTCATCGAGACCTTCACCCGCGGTCAGACCCCGCGATCCCGCGCGCCACCCTGGGAGGATGCCGCATGATCCAGCCCTCACACCTGGTTCCACCATCAGCAGGCACCGGACCAGTCGTTGCGGCCACTCCACCGAAACCCACGTTGCAGCAGGCCAATGGCAACAGCAAAATGACGATCCCGCGGCATGGGCCCAGAAAGATCAGCTGGCCGGCACGGATCGGTGTCGTCAGCCTCAAGCGTCATGGCATCCGCCAACCAAGCCTCGAGCCACTATCCCCATAGCAGCGAAAGCCGCCCGCGCTTTCCTCCTTGTCAGATTTATCGCCGCTGCAGCTCACGCTGACAGCAGCCACAAACCTTAGACAAAGCAGCCGCTCTCGGATGATGACCGAATGTCTGGTACGATATTTTCCGGGATTATTGAATCGCGACAGGAGACCCCGGGTTAGACCGGATCTCTTATTGTTCGCGGAACTGCTACGCATCCACCCCGACATAACTGACAAGCAATCCGAACAGTTCATTTTGTGATGAGATGCTTAGCTTTTTGTAAAGCGTTCTTCGGTGGACTTTGACGGTTTGGCTTGAAATTCCAAGTTTCAATCCGATGGCTCTGCTGGAATGGCCCTGGACAATCAAGGCCGCAACCTCTGCCTCGCGCATCGAGATATCCGTGTGGCGTGCTTGGGCCATGGCATGAAATCTGCGATCTAATGGCTGTGCTTCCACGACTTCTTCGGTAGGCTGGTTGATTAGAATTTGCCTCAGCTTGGGGGCTAGGATTTTTGCGCATTGTCGAAACTTGGTTACTTCGTTGCTGCGAAAACGTCGCTGCCCTTGATTGCGCCCCATCGAGAGGTGGACTGCTGTTTCATTGTCGATTCGAGAGACAAAGCCCAGTTCATCCACCATATTTGTGTCCCCGAAATAGTTGGTGAAGTACTCGCTTGATTCAAACCGGTCCGGCGCGATGTCTCTCAACAGACAAGCCTCCCAATCCTGCACCAGAAAAGCACGATGGAAAAATGGATCGACCATAAATCCCAGCTTTTCATACCGTTCATCAAACAGTTGGCGCAGCGTCTCATCTGGTATCCAGCGAAATAGGACTTTGGGAAGACGCGTGCGGTGGAAGTGGATCGCTAGTATACTTTTGGCTTGAAATATCGGGCCGAAAAACGGGGTGATCGCGCGATCAAAGCTGTCCACGCTGTCCGCAACGGCGATTTCACCCAGAAAATCGTATTCATCCATAGAGCGCCCTCATAGCCGCTAGACACCACCTAATTCATGCATTTTTTGCAAATTATACCACTCTGGTGGTATTGGTTGATTGTTTCTGTGTCAATTAACGTTGAAATCAACAGCGCAAACAAAGGCGCAGGATTTGGGAGGGATGGATGACATCCGCAATCGGCTTGAACGGGCTGCAAAAGACATATCCGGGGTCGCCGCCGGTGCGGGCGCTGCGAAATGCCGATCTTACAATCAATGACAATGAGTTCTTTACGCTTTTGGGACCATCAGGCTGTGGCAAAACTACGCTTTTGCGCCTTATGGCGGGGTTCGAGGTGCCGAGCGCAGGTGAACTGACCTTGTTCGGAGACGACATCGCGCACCTGCCGCCGGAAAAACGCCCAATCAATACGGTTTTTCAGCATTATTCGTTGTTTCCACACATGACAGTTCTGGAGAACATTGCCTTTGGCCTCAAGCGTCTGCGCAAACCGGATGCCGAGGCAAGGCGCGTGGCGCAAGAAATGCTTGATCTGGTGCATCTGTCCGATTTCGGCGCGCGCAAGCCAGACCAGTTGTCGGGTGGGCAACAGCAACGGGTAGCGCTGGCCCGTGCGCTTGCCCCGCAGCCGCGTGTGTTGCTGTTGGACGAGCCACTCTCTGCGCTTGACCTGAAATTACGCCAATCCATGCGGGCAGAGCTCAAGCGCCTTCAGAGAGAAACCGGGATCACTTTTGTCTTTGTCACCCATGATCAAGAAGAGGCATTGGCGATGAGCGACCGGATCGCGGTGATGTCGCAAGGTGAGATCCAACAGGTGGGAGATCCCGCCACCATCTATGAATTTCCAGAAAATCGCTTTGTCGCCGAATTTATTGGCGATGCAGATTTTTTTGATGCCGAAACAATGGGTGGCACCGGTTACAAGCTGCCCAACGGTGCGACCGTAGTCGGTCCGCACACCGAGGTTGCGACCGGCGCTAAGGTGACCCTGTTTTTCCGCCCCGAGAAAGCGACCCTCAAACACGCGGGCAATGGGCTGTCCGGACGGGTTTCAGATATCCTATATCTGGGCAACAGCACTGACTACGTTGTAGAATTGGCGCAAGGCGGGTCGCTGACGGTGCGCTCAGAGAACCACAAGGACGGAACCGCTATTGCGGATGTGGGTTCGAAAGTGGTGGTCGAAATTGATCCCGCGGCGGTGCGGGTGTTGACGACATGATGCAGGTCGGTGCCAAGATACGGTCGCACGCAGCACTGATCCCGGCAACGGTAGTGATCGGGGTATTCATGATCGTGCCGATCCTGATCATACTGGTCTATTCATTTCTGGCACCGGGTGATTACGGTGGCGTGAAGGCCGAGTTTTCAATCGATGCCTATCGACGCCTTCTGTTTCAGCGCGACTTGTTTGACCAGATGGTCTTTGATCCGGCCTATCTGAAGATCGCTTTTCGGTCCGTTTGGGTGGCTGTTGTTTCGGTTATCGGTTGTCTGGCCCTTGGATTTCCAGTCGCATATTACATCGCGTGCCAACCGGAAGAGCGACGCAATATCTATCTGCTACTCATCACCATCCCGTTCTGGACCAATCTGTTGATCCGAACCTATTGCTGGATTCTTGTGTTGCGCGACACCGGGCTGATCAATGGCGGGTTGATGAGGCTGGGACTTATAGATGAGCCACTGACCCTACTTTACACCGAAGGGGCAATCGCGCTTGGCCTGATCTATACCTATGTGCCCTTCATGGTGCTGCCGATCTATGCGGCGCTTGAGCGGCTGGACCGGCGTCTGATCGAGGCCGCGCGCGACCTATATTCCAACCGCTGGGTGGCGTTGCGTTACGTGGTGATCCCGCTGGCGATGCCGGGGATTATCGCAGGCTCGATCCTGGTCTTTATTCCAGCACTTGGAGCATTCATCGCGCCCGACCTTTTGGGTGGCGGCAAGAACCTGATGCTCGGCTCTTTGGTGCAGCTGCAATTCTCGTCTGCGCGCAACTGGCCCTTCGGATCTGCACTGGCGATGGTCATCATGGCGATGGTTCTGATGTGCTTGTTCTTCTATGCCCGCAGCGCCAAGAAAAACGGTGGGGGGATCCAGCATTGACCCAAAAAAATGACATACGCTGGCTACCCGGTTTCAATTGGGTCACGTTGTTTTTCTTTCTGTTCCTCTATTTGCCGCTGATCATCCTAGTGGTGTTTTCTTTTAACGCCTCAAAATCCGCGACAGTCTGGAGCGGCTTTTCACTGGAATGGTATGTCAAAGCTTTTGCCAACGACGACATTCAGCGCGCCACAAAAAACAGCCTGATCATCGCTGTATTTTCGACCGCGTTTGCCACGACCATGGCAACGATGGCGGCGTTGGCACTGACACGAAACCGGGCTGTGACGAAGAAGAACTTGTTCGGTGGTGTATTGATCCTGCCTTTGATGGTGCCTGAGATTGTGACCGCCGTGGCCACGCTCACGTTCTTTTCGGCCATTGGCTTGTCGCTAGGGCTGGGCAATATCATCATTGCGCATTCGGTGTTTTGCATCCCCTTCGCCTATCTGCCTATCCGCGCCCGTCTGGATGGGATGGATGAGAGTTTGGAAACGGCGGCACGCGATCTGTATTCAAACAAATGGGCCACGCTGCGGCTGGTCACGTTGCCACTTTTGATGCCGGGCATCGTGTCCGGTGCCATGCTTGCCTTCATTATCTCGCTGGATGATTTCATCATCACGCTAATGGTGGCCGAGGCCGGATCGACCACCTTGCCTATCTATATCTACAGCCTTGTACGCGTAGGGATCACGCCCGAGGTCAACGCCATCTCGACCGTTCTTTTGGGGGTTTCGGTCCTCATCGTCACTGTGTCCTATCTGGTCGGAAAAAAGAAATAGGGACGCGGCTCATAACTGGGAGGAAACCATGAAAAAGATCGCAACATCATTGCTGGGCCTGCTGCTTGGCACTGGCGCCGCCTTTGCCGACGGTGAATTATTTGTCTATAACTGGACAGATTACACGGCACCCGAACTAATCAAGAAGTTCGAGGCTGAGACGGGCATTTCCGTCACGCTAGACACTTACGATTCCAACGAGACTTTGCTGGCCAAGCTGCAATCCGGGGCCACCGGATATGACATCGTTGTGCCCAGCCACAACTTTGTCGAGATCTTCGTCTCAGAAGGGTTATTGCAGCCGATCAATGCGTCGAAACTTGAAGGCGCGGCCAACTTGAACGCGGATTTCACCAGCCCGAGCTGGGACAAGGACAATACCTATACGATCCCATGGCAATGGGGGACGACGTCGTTCACGGTGAACACGGATGTCTATGGCGGCGATATCAACACCTATGATATTCTGTTCCAACCGTCCGAAGAATTGCAGGGTAAAATTGGCATGTTCAAATCAGCAGATGAGGTGATCTCGATGGGATTGATCTCGCTTGGTCTGCCGCTTTGCAACGAAAACCCCGAAGACATGCAAAAGATCCTCGACCTGCTGAAAGCACAAAAACCGCATGTGAAGACTTATAGCTCCGACGGCATTCTTGAACGTCTGACGTCTGGAGATGTTGCGGTGCACCAAAACTGGAATGGGTATTCCATTCGGGCGCGCGACGAAAACCCAGCGATGAAATACGCCTTTCCGAAAGAGGGTGTGATTGCGTGGGCTGACAATATTGCAGTCCCCAAAGGCGCACCCAACTATGACAATGCCGTCAAGTTCATTGAATTCTTGATGGACCCGGAAAACATCGCGATTCAGTCGAACTTCGCCGGGTACTCCAATGGGATTACAGGCAGCGACGCATTCATGAGCGAGAAATTGAAGACGGCCCATGAACTTTCACCGCCGGAAGGCACACCGCTTGTCTTCTCGCAAACTTGCTCTCCCGAGGCGGTAGAATTGCAGAACCGCGTTTGGACCGCACTTCTACAATAGCGCCACCTAAAAAAGGCGGGGCTACAGCCCCGCCACTTTTCCATCGAAAGCTAGCGGTATATGACCGACCTGATCATTCTGAACGCACATATTCTGACGATGGTGCCGGATCATCCCCGCGCCGAAGCCATTGCCATTACAGGACAGCGCATTTCCGCGATTGGAAAAACGGCTGACATACAAGCCCTTGCTCAAGCGCAAACAAAGGTGATTGACGCGAATGGGCGCACGGTGTTGCCCGGCTTTATCGACAGCCATGTGCATCTGTTTCAGGGATCAGCCGAGTTGGATTTCTTGCCGGTGGGTGGGCTGATGGATTTGGCCGAGGTAAGGCAAAAAGTTCTGGACTATGCCAACGCGCGTCCCGAAGAGCCGCTCATATTGGGTGTGGGCGCCTTCTATGACCTGTTTGTTGGACAAGACACCTCTCCGTGCCGCTTGCTCGACTCCATCCTGCCGGATCAACCCTTTGCTTTATTGGCGGCAGATCTTCACACGGTCTGGGCCAACACCTCTGCGCTTAGGGCAGCAGGGCTGTTGCATGGGGCTGACATGCCCGAAGGCAGCACTGTGGTGATGGGGGATGATGGGCTGGCCAATGGGGTTTTATTGGAAACCGGTGCCTTTGGTCCGGTTCTGGCCCTGTCGCGCACTGGCGGGCGGGACATGCTGGGTTATGTCACAGGGGACGACCCTGACCCCGCTGCGACCGCGGCAGAACGCGAAGCGGACAAGGCGCTACTTTTGAAAGGGATCGACCATGTGGCCGCGCATGGCATTACAACTCTACACAACATGGACGGCAATTTTTACCAACTTGAACTTCTCAGCGAGCTGGAGGCAGAAGGGCAGCTGAACGTGCGCGTTCAGGTGCCCATGCATCTGAAAAATTACGACCCACTTGAGCGGTTGCAAGAGGCCGCTGAAATGCACGAACAATACAACGGCGACAAAGTCTGGTCCGGTCGGGTGAAAATGTTCATGGATGGTGTGCTGGAAAGCCGAACAGCCCTGAAATCCCGCGCTTATCCTGATACGCCGGATACGCAGGGCGAAGCGGTGTTTGACCCCGACCACTTTAACGAAGCTTGCCGTATCGCTGACGCGATGGGGTTGCAGATCAGCGTGCATGCAGTGGGAGATCTTGCAGTTAGTCGCGTGCTGGACGGGTATGAATACGCCCGCAAACACAATGGCAAACGCGATGCACGCCACCGGATCGAGCATATCGAAGTGATTTCCGAGGCGGATATCGACCGAATGAAAGCGTTGAATGTCGTCGCCTCGATGCAGCCCCGGCACGCAGCTTTTGCCGGCTTCTTTGAGCCGCCCCAACCGAACACTGTTTTGTATGATGATGAATGCGCGCGGTCTTATGCGTGGCGAACTCTACGTGACCAAGGCATCCCTTTGGCATTCTCTACCGATTGGCCCGTCGTGCCGGTGGACGTTATGACCAATATCCAATGTGCTGTGGCTCCAGTGGACCTTGGGCTGAACTGGCCAGATCAGAGCCAGACTCTGATGGAAACGTTAGACAGCTACACCGCTGTGAATGCTTGGTTGGCATTCCGAGAAAAACACCACGGATGCCTCAAGACCGGGCTGGCGGCAGATTTGGTCATGCTGGATGGAAACATTGCGACCCACGCACCGAACGACCTGAGCAAATTGCCCATCGCGCTGACCATCTGCGATGGGGCCATCACGTATGGTGGCGATGAAGCAAGCGGCGGTATTTATTGGTAGGGTCAGATTTTCTTACCAGCCAGCCCAGAAGCGGACATTCCAACTGATTGCAGCATTCGACAGTTTGGGCTCTCCCAACCCCTTCGCCGCTCAATGCACGAATGTGCGCTGTCGGGAAGCTCTTCCATCCGCATCATCGCCTGCGAGAAGGAAAGACGCGGACGAAATTGCCGTTGGTATCTCTAGCCAAAAGATCCGCTTTCAGTTCGTACCAAAGATGATTTGCTCGGTTCCAAATCGTTGAATCCGACAAATCTCGACCATTCCTTGTTTCCGCAACAAACTGCAGGATGCCGCGTTAGCGCTTTGTGTTTCTGCGATAATCCGCTCCAAACCATGGCCATCTATAGCGTGTTCAAGGACTGCCCGGACCGCCTCGCAGGCGAAACCCCGGCCCCAAAAGGTCGGATCAAATTGGTAGGAGACCTCGTAGTCCCCTCCGTCTTTGTGGGGCCCCAATTCGACAAGACCAATTGGCAGTTTTGCATTCGCTTTGCACACAACCCAGATTCCAATATGGCCCGGGGCGGCCAGATAATCCTTAAAGCGCGCAAGTCGTTGTCGCCGACCAACAGTGCCCCCCAGATATTGCCTGACACGGCTATTTCCATAAAGCCGAAAGAAGAACCCAAAGTCGTTCGTCTTGATAGGACGCAAGCAAAGCCGATCCGTGCAGATTTGTGTCGCAAACCCCATGCTCCAAAGTAATAGGTGACATTCGCTGCGATGCAATGATTAGGCACCTTGGGGCTCACTGTGGCCATCGGAGCAAGTGCAGCATACGAGCGTCCCGGGCATCAATGCTAGGAGCACGCGGCCCGCAGGAGACATTCACCGCGTCGATCCGCGCCGCGATGCGGCTTCACCGAACCGGACTTTCGCCGCGAGCGCATAATCCGATGGCAATCGAACTCACGGAACGCGGACGAAGTGTGAGTTCGCTGCAACTACGCCAAGGTCGGCTTTGGAAACTGTGATCCTCGCCATCAAAGTATGACGGTCGGTATGAGATTGACGGTGATACCGTTAGCTTTCAGCTGTTCAATTACCCCTGAGCTGTCGTTTTGTTCAATTGTGTCGAAAATCCACAGAGTTTGCAGATTTGGTACTTCTAACAAAGCAGACAAGTCGCGTGGTAACCCTGAATGAATGAAGATAAAACTGAGGCTTGGATGTCCGACTAAAGGCCGTAGATCTGAAACCTGACTTCCAAGCAATCTAATCTTTTTCAAATCAGGCAAACCACCAACAAATGAGATGTCGCCGTCATCTGGTAAATTGATAGCGATCTGTTCCAAGTCAGGCATTTGTAACAATGTGGGTCTGACGTCCTCGGCCAACCCTGATTGAATGTGCAAAACCTTCAAGTTCTCAAAATTAGCGAATGCGGATACATCTCGAATTTTTGTTGCGGTTATCCGCAACTCTTCAAGCTGACGCATCGAGGAAATGTCCTCAAGACTTTCAAATGTGTTGTACCTCAACTCCAGTGCGGTCACGTGCGTCATTTCATTCAATACAGCATAATCTTCGAGCGAGGCGAAGCTCAGTCGTAAATCCGAACACTTAGTTTCCCGACACTCAGCTAAAATTTCAGCCCCTTTCTCAAGCTTGCTCGTCCGCAATTGTTCTAAACGAGACTCCGGGCTTTTTGGTGTACATGCACCGATCAAAATCGCTGCAACGGCAAAGGTGGATGCGCTGAGGGAAAACAACTTTATGGGTAAAGGCCTATTTACAGAAAAGAAGTTAAGCGACATTGGCCGCATCGCGGCAACTCTGCAAGGTTGGGCTCTCTCCTACCTTTCTCTGCGACTCGTACCGACTGGTGGTCAGAGCCCTGAGCTGCCTTTCCCAAGCTACTTGATCTTTGCACGTGCATGCGTCCGGTAAGCGAACGAAACGGTCATGTGACTGCTTTGAAATCTTGCATTAGAATGCGTAGCAAGATGGCCTCAGGAGACAAATGCCATGAAGCGTTTTGATAGCTTTTCTGGTGCAAAAATCGCGCTCATCTGTGAAGAAAAGGTTGTCACCTACTTGCGTGACAACAAACCATCAATCCCATTTCCGGACCATTGGGACCTGGCGGGCGGGGGACGAGAGGGGAAAGAGACACCGGAACAATGCGTGCTTAGGGAAACTGAAGAGGAATTTGATTTAAAACTAGATATTGCCCGCATTGTGTGGAGACGGCGATACCCAAATGCCAGCGCGCCGAGCGAGCATGCTTACTTCATGGTCGCGCAGATTTCGAAGACTGAGGTTTCAGAGATAAAGTTTGGCAAAGAAGGGCAGTTCTGGCGAATGATGGATATCCTAGAGTTTTTGGAACACCCGAAAGCGGTCCCTCAACTCAAATCAAGACTTGCCTGCTACATGTCTCGGCTTCAGTAAACCGCGATGAGAATTGGGTGATCTGGTCTCGCTGCCGCCACTCTCTGCTCCGAGCCCTGACCGGATGAGGTGGGTGGCTCCTGCTCCACCGGCATCGAATGTGCCACAGTGCAGTTATCATCGACTGCTAGGAAAGGAGCCACCCAATGACAGTAAAAACCGTAGGCCTGGATTTGGCCAAGGACGTTTTTCAAGTGCACGGCATTTCGGAGAACGGTCGAGTGATTTTCAACAGAGACATCAAAAGCGCAAAGCTGCTCCGCTTCTTTGAGACGCTTCCACCGTGCAGGGTCGGAATGGAGGCCTGCGGCTCGTCTCATCACTGGGGTCGCCAACTGCGCAAGCTTGGCCATGATGTGAAGCTCATGCCCGCCGGATACGTCAAACCCTACGTGAAGCGCGGCAAGAGCGACGCTGTTGATGCCGAGGCAATCTGTGAAGCGGTCCGTCGACCAACTATGCGCTTTGTCGAGATCAAGACGGAAGAACAGCAAGCTATCCTCTCAATTCACCGGACACGAGATCTGGCCGTCCGGCAGCGCACCCAACTGGCCAACATGATCCGCAGTCTTTTGCGCGAGTTTGGGCACATATTGCCCATTGGGATAGAGGCCGTCACGGCATTTGCAAAGCGCCACCTTGATGGTGACTGTCCAGACATGCCTGAGATTGCCAACGGTATGCTTGGCATCCAATGTTATCAGCTCATCGGTTTGAATGAACGCATCGACGGCTATTCTAAGATGGTCCAGCAACATGCCCTTCTGAATGCAGATGCGCGAAGATTGATGCGCATGCCTGGAATTGGACCGATCACGGCCTCAGCGATTGTCGCAACAATCGGCGATGCAAAACAGTTCCGCACAGGGCGTGACTTGGCCGCGTGGTTGGGGCTCACCCCACTCAACAAATCCAGTGGTGGGAAGGAACGTCTGGGCAAGATCACAAAGCAGGGTGATCGCTACATTCGCAAGCTGTTGGTCGTAGGCATGACATCGCGCGCTGTGATGGCGAAACGTTCGCCAGAGAAGGTCGATCTGTGGACGGCGAGAATTATCGCAGACAAACCGTTCCGACTGGCAACAACTGCCATGGCCAACAAGGCCGCGCGGGCCACCTGGGCGATGCTCACAAAGAAACAGGAATACCGGCAGCCTGCGTTCTAACCGCGCCAACTGCCCACGAGATGCAAGACGTTGAAGTGATGATGCGGAATTAAGTCAACCAAGAGCAAGGACACTCCGGCAATGGCAGCGGCCCTCTGAGGTCGATGAGCCGATTGGAACCTCGCTCGCGGAATTCATCAAGGCCAGTGGCGACAATGCCGCCACGCAAACAGGCCGGACAGACGACAGTACTGACGAAAATACCCGCAAACATCACCAAAAACTCTTGCAATGCAGGAGCCACCCACAGATGCCGTTGGTTGCGCTATACACCAAGGCCCGCTTCAGCCGGATACTCCAAGTTAAGCGGCACCTGTGGATTCTCCATCGCCACGCAGAGGTATCATTCGCTGGGTCGAAATCCGTGAGTGTCGTCAGTGACAAGCGCGTAGATCCCGCAAATCCAAGGACACTTCGCACGCAAACGTCTACTCTGGCGGGAACCGGGAGATTGTGTGAAAGGGCAAAATATAGTATATATGGATAAGATTTTAACACGCTTTTCTTTGTTCCAGACGAGTTTTCACATACCGCGACGCCTATTGGGGGATCGCATTTATTCAAACCGCCGTAAGGGGGACATTGATTATGGAGTCTATTTCCGGCGATGAAACCGGACTTTTCGAAAATCGCATTCACCTGATCGGGTTGCCTCCTAGGACCAGAGTTCCGCTGGGGGATCTGATGCAGACAGCAATTTCTGTCCGCCAAGGCGTGATTGATCAAGATTGGCCGTCGCTTGCCGATCAGGGCCTGCGCTGCTTGGCCTTGGGACACGCGTCCTTTCGGCTTTTGCAAGAAGCCGAGACGGTCGCGAGTGCTCGTGACCAATCCGAACATCGCCAGGCGGAACACTATGCCAATCTTCTAATGAACGCGGTGGGCGGCGGCGGTGGTCAGGCTTTCCTTGAAGGTCTCCGCGAGAAACTCGCAGACAGCGATCCGGCTGCGCGTCTCGAAAGCGCGATTTCGCGCATCGAGCATCGTCTTGGCCAGGAGCTGAAGCCGTCTTTGAAATCGAGGATCCGCTCGGCATCTAAGACGATTGAAGAGCGGGTCGATCTCGACGCCTCTGTCGCCATGCTGGAAGAAGGTAAAACCAAAGACGTGCCGCTGTTAGAGCTGTACTCCTTCCGCCTCGCCGCTTCGCAGGCGGACCAAATCAAGGCGCAATCTGACTTGGTGTTGTCTTGCCTGTCCCGAGGTCTTTTGGCACGTGTCCATGCAGAGTTTCATCTTTCTCAACGCACCAACCGCGCGCCCTCAAGATCGTCCGATATTGATCGACATCACCAAGCAACAGAGGCCGTTTTAGTGAACGCGGAACGGTGGCTCGAACGCGGTCAACGGCGCATCTATTGCGCCCTTGCGGGGCAAGAGAGCGCCGATCACACGGCCCGCGCGGCCATGGCGCTGGCGGTCGAGATCGAGCGTCGGCTTCCGATTTTTGTGCGAACCCAAGGTGCCATCCGGCAGACGATGCTGTTCCTTCGCGACGATGGGAAAGGCGCTGCATCCGAACGGATGGGTCGGCTTGCCGCGCGCGCTGGAATGCTGACCCGCGAAGCGATTGCCAGCCATTGCGCGAGCTATCGCATGGCGCTTCACGCGCTCAGCCTTCATCCGCCCGAGGAGGTAGATGCGTTGATGCGCAGAACAGAAACGACCGCCTTCGACGGGCCATTGCCCAACGGCAGGGATGTCCCCCTGAAGGATCTCGATGCAGTGAACGACGGCGATTTCGTCGAGATCGAGGGGTTCGTGAGGTCGCTAGAGGCACTGCGCCTGGGCGATGGCAAGCTGGTCAGCCGGGTGGTCCTGCACGACCCGTCCAGCGACACGACCGCAAACGCCGTCGCGATCTTCGCGCACCTTCCCCATGCAGGGGTCACGCTGGATTCCTTTGTGCGCGCGAACGGATTGTTCAAAGCAGGTTCCACGCTTTTTGGCGGCGAGCCTGCCGTCGAGATCGACGCGCTTGCGCTGAACGATCTAGGGCAATCGAGCTGGCGCGTGGCGTTTCTTGGGCTGGCGGACCGTTGGTTCGAGCCATGGCGCAACGGTGCCAACCTGATATGGTCGCTCGGACCGCACGGTCTGGGGGACGATGATGAAATGCGTTTCGGGGCCGGAGAACTTCTCTACCTGCCCCTTTTCCGACGATAGGAGAGACACATGCCGGTTTCTGATGGATGCCGTTCTGAACGAGATGCCCATGGTGAAGCATTGGACGCCGCCGATGAATTTCTCGAAGAGTACTTTGAAGCCAGGGAACAACTTCTGGAGATGCTCGAGCAGATCGAAGAAGACATCGATTTGCCGCCCGACGTCGAGGCCGCATGGAACCACGCAGATAACCTTGGAACCGCGTGGGAGATCACCATGGACGAGGCTGACGCCCTCCGAGAGGAACTGGAAGTGTGCCTGCACGATCTGAACGAGACTATTTTAACGCCCTGATGACGTTGAAGGCCACAGAGGGTGACAAGAACCCAAGGAGAGTACGGCGAGATGCGCTTTGTTGCGAACCTGCGGAATGAAACGATTGCTGCCTTCGCAGCAGAAGACATCCAGCCACGCGCCTACCTTCTTTCCTCTCATCGGGTAACGCCGAGCACACTTGAGGCGGCGGCCCACGTCCGCGACCTCGATCTGCCACTGTTCGCGGACAATGGCACCAAGCAGCTCATTGAACAGGTCATCGACGTGTTCGCCGATGATGCCGGGTCCGTACGCGATCAAGTCCGTGATATTCGCCGGGATATTGGCCATGTGCCACGCGGAAGCGACATTCCCCCCGCCCTTCGCCAAACCGCCAAAGATCTGGCAAACAGCGTGATCGATCATGCCACCGCCGTGTCGAACGCAATCGATCGTGACGCTTTGATCGAGTTGCAACTGTCGATGGATCCGACCGACCTGATCGCGCAAGAGGATTTTGCAGTCGCTTGCCTTCTAGCGTTGCAGTTGGAGCGTGAAGTAACCGGTTTTTCTGTTAGCCGTTATGCGACCAGAAACCGACGCTCCCTCAGGTTATGGAAGGCGATAAACGCGGATCCAAGAAGCGCCAATTTGAACATATATGCGGTGCTCAGTGCGGTCGATTTTAACACAGCCCGGACGGCTGGTCGTCTTGCGGCCGAGGCTGGGGTGCGCTTCGCTGCAATCGGCATCGCCGGGATCAATATGGACAGCACTGCGACGGACTTTTTTGTCATCGGCTCTGGGAGCCATCGGCTGGAGCGGCCAGCGCCGAGACGTTATGTCCGATTGGCGCAGATCTTAAGCGGGCTTGATGTCGGGTTGCGCGAGGCGGGGGGTCGGCTCGACAGCTTTCACTGCCTTGGGCTTGGGGCGTCGGCCATGTTACCGCTGGTTGCCGCGAGCTTCGATGACGCGGTCGGGCTTTCAACGGATGCAACAAGCCCCATCCACGACGCGATACGCGACCAGGTCTTCTACGAGCTGGCGTCGAAAGGTGGACGCGTTTCGACCAGTGCGATTGCAAACCGAGAGGTCCGCGATGCCCCGTGGACGTTTGAAAGCCCTTTCGAGCAACGATTCAAAGAGACGTTCGGCCATGATGTCGATGCCGCAAAGGCATGGTGGCGTGCCAATGGGGAACCGCAGATCATCCGTGATCATCTTCGGTCCGAAGCCGAGCTAAACGAGGCTCTCCCGCTTCTTGCAGAAGCCGATAGTGAGGCCCGGCGGCGTGGCGAACGGGTGCGCGTCGCTGCGAACCACTGGACCATAGGAGAACTTGCAGCGGTGTTCTCTGCGTCGCTGGACAGACGTATCCGAGCACGCGTCGCTCTGAGTGGGATCGAGATGAGCCAAAGCGCCTCGATCGCCCGAGGAACGGCAGCCGCAGCCGCGATATTAGATGTTATCGGGGAAATTGGCTAAGCAACGCGTCTGCTCCGGCAGGGGGCGGCATCGTATCAGTAGGCGTTGCAGACCTTCGCTGCGCCATGCTCGAAATGACAAGGAGCGGCCCTTACCAGACATTGAGTATTCTCGATTCTCGTAGTTCTACGCCCCCCGAAGCTGACATTCGTGCGCGGCGCAGCATTTTGAGTGCTCCCGACAGCGATAGGTTCTGACATAGCAATTGTACGGAAGCCCCGATCAACTGAGTGAGCTCTGTCCCATAGGCGTTTTGTCCTGTTCAAAGTGAAACCGGTGACGGGTATGCTCAATTCATGGATAACAAGATCGCCCGAAATCTATCGCTGAAGCAGTTTCGCGCCTTTGTCAGCGTGGCCAAATACGGGTCCTTCAGCGGGGCCGCGCAGGAACTTGCGATTTCACAATCTGCTCTTTCACTGAGCATTCAGCAGTTTGAAGAGATCGTTGGTGTCCCGTTGCTTTCCAGGACAACCCGATCCGTTTCCCTGACGCCTTTGGGACAGGATTTTCTGCCAAAAGCGGAAAAGATACTGGCAGATGTTGAAGCTGCCATTATTTCAACCCGCACAAACGCAGAAAAACAGAAAAACCGTGTCACCGTCGCGGTATTGCCCTCCGTCGCCATTCGGGTTTTGCCGCAAGCCATACGCACGTATTTAGCGCTGGCACCTGATGTGAAAGTCCACATGCAGGACGACAATGGTCGCGGGGTTGAAGCACAGGTTCTAAATGGAGAAGCAGACTTCGGAATTTCTAACAGCTGGTCTGACAATTCGGAACTTGAATACAGGCCGTTCCTGCGGGATCAAGTTGGTCTGATCTGCCGGGGTGATCACCAATTGGCCCGCTGCAAGGACCCTCTGACCTGGTCCGACCTGACCAATCAGTCCTTTGTCGGAATGGCGGCGGATACCGGAACCAGCCGCCTGACTATGAATGTCTCGGGGTTGCCTGCAAGTGTCACAACACCGGATTTCACGGTACTCACAATCGCGGCGCTGGTCGGTCTCATCGAAACCGGTGAATCCGTTACTGCCCTTCCCGCGCTGGCGGCACCGGATTATCTGAACCCCTCGCTGGTATACCGGAACCTCTCAGAACCGGCCGTGTTTCGGAATTTGCAGTTGATCACCCCAAAAAAGCGCCCGCTTTCCCCAGTCGCCGATGACTTCGCGGAGTTCCTGAAAAAGCAATCTCACGAGATTTCTTCAATGTTTCCAAACCATACGGTGAAATCGCTCTCCCACGCAGTTTGATTTATTTATTTTTCTAATAAGTTCTTCGATTCTTCAAATTTTACTTTGCCCTCCCATTGCGTGAAGCAATTACCGAACGAGCCAATAGATAAGGAGGGCACCACATGCTTGCAGCTCTATCGGATAGAATGCGGCCAGAGGCGGAGGTCATGGACCTGGCCAGGCTCGGATCACTGCATTCCTCGACCGTCAGCTTCATGCGCACGTTAGTCAGACGGATCATGAAAGATGAATGGTCCATCGACCGCACGCTTTTCGATTTGGACAACGACGGGTATGGAACGGCGATCTACCGGATCGTGACACCGAACGACACTTTCAGCTTCGTTCTGTTTTCCAACCCGTTGTCGGATGAAGACCGCAATGACCGGGTGATTGCGACGAGTTGGGATCTGACCATGGCGCTATGCGAAGGCGAGATGGATGAGATCTGGCTGGAAGATCTGCGTCGCAACGTGCCCAAACAGGAAGCGGGCCGAGTGGATGCGCGCGTTTTCAGCTTGTCACGGGCAAATCGCAGTTCTCGTCTGTTTAGCTATGTGCTCGATGAACTGTGCGCGGGACGTCAACCAGACGCCGATAGGATCGCCGAAGTGGGGTACCTGTATCGCACGACAGCGGTATATGGCAGCGGTAAGCTGGGCATGGCAGACTGGAACAAAGTCCGGGTTAAATTCGCCGATTTCAACCGTCCCTTCGCGCCGGAAATGTTCATCTGCTACATGTTGCGGCAATTCAGCCTGGACCAGGTAGACCATATGGCCTCTGCAAGCGCGCCAGAAACCGCAGTAGCGCTGGACGATCGCCTGAAGCGTTTTTTCGGGATCGGAAACTCCACCGGGCTGGGCATGGCTCCATATCTGGTGAACCATGGGGAACTGTTCAGCCAATGGGTGGAAATGCGCGAAACCGCGCTGGCGCAAGTGCTGCACAAGGCCGCCCCGACCGAATGGCGCATCGGCCTGTTTCATGAGCTTATCCAAAAGGCAAAGCAGCATTTCACCGAAAGCGTCACCAGCGACGCCGAACAGATCGAGCGTAACCGCGTGTTGATCACCGAGCTTGACGAGGTGGACGCCTGGGTTAAGTCGCAGGGTGACAGGTTGGAGACATGGGCGGTCCTGTCGGATCGCGCCCGCGAGGCCTGGAGCCTTGAGACCCAGGAATTGATCCATGCCATCTGTCTGGAAATCCATCCCGAACTGGTCAACGATCTGGAGGAAAATTTCGCCGTTATCCCCAATCCGGTCATCGACCCGGCGATGACCACAGATGAACTGCGACAATTGATCGAAACCCGCTACGATTGGGCGTTGGCGATCGATTTTTCTGAGCCGAGCAATTCGGACGCTTTCTGGTACCGCTCGGAGGAAAAACTCGAGCCGCGCCTGGGCTTCGCCGGTGCCGACCCGGGGATCGAAAAGCAAATGCCTTTGCCAATCGGCCGCCGGGTGCGCGAATGTTATGACCTACTGGTCGCGGACCTTACAGAGCAGCCCGACAGCGATGTCGTGCATTTTCTGCTGCGTCGTCCCGCGATGAAAAGCATCGTGCGCCGCATTCAGACAATGTCACGGCATAGATACGGAGAAATTCGCGCCAATCTGGCGGATCGCAACGTGCGCCCAATGGATCTGTTGCGCTGCAAGCTCGCGTTCTTCGGCGTGAGCAAATTCGACCCGCGCTCCAAACTCTGGGTGCGCAACACCATGTATCAGGGAGCGCCTCTAATCGACGATATCGGCCAGACTTACGAAAGCTGGTTCCTGCCACTCAAACCCGAAATCAAGGAGGTCCGGACATGAGAGTATCCAGAAATGAAATGATCGCGGCCCTCGCGCGCGCTTACGAAGGCGCAGGCCATAACATCGGCGACTACGAGGACGTGGCCCAGCTTGTGACCTGGTCTCATATGTGTGGGTTGGGCGGCTTTGACCGCATCGCCTTGCCGCCGGTCGGCCCCAAAGGCGGCGCGACCCCAAGGCTGGTGTTCGAAAACGCCGAGATCGCCGTCATCGACGCGGGCGGTGCGGATGCCTGCGAGTATGGCTCGCTGGCCGCGCATCTGGCCTGTTCCAAAGCTCAGAAGTCAGGCTTTGCCATCGTCGAATTGGCCAATTGTCGTTACCCCGACCTGATCCTGCACAGCCTGTCACTGGTGGCGCAGCAGGGCGTCTTCGCAACTGCTTATTGGACGGACCATATCGGATCACACGGTGCAAGTTTTGAATCCGGGGCGATCTTTCCGCATTACTGGCGCATTGAGAAAGCTGACGCAGGCAAGGAATGTTCAACCGTCACCATCATTTGCACCAGCCAACCAGCCCTGCTGGCGGATGGAGTGACCCGTCAGGCGGAGCAGCCGAGTGTGAAAAGAGTTGAAATCTCGGCGGTGCAATTGGAAGCCAACTACAATCTGTCGCTGGAAAAGGGCATCGCCGTGCTGCCCGACCAATGGGATGCGCTAAACGCCGCAGCCTGGCCGATACTCGTAGCTTCTGACCAACAATCGCGCGCGGGTGCCGGCCCGGGCTAAAGCTTGCTGGGAGTAGCGTTGGGGGTTTGTTAAGTCCTGACCGGCGGATCAATTTCGTAGCCTGAGCAGGCGACGAGTAAAACCGGCTTGTCGCCTGCACTTTTCAGTCGGATCGGCCCACAGCCGACATCTAGCAGCCTACCAAGTTGCTGCAGTCGCAGCCCACACTCCTGACGTTCGCTGCAGACGCAAGATCCTAAGCTTATCGAACTCACCATTCGAGGAACACGGAGCCAGTTCGCGGCGCAAAAACTAATGGCAGCTTCGAGGCGTCGTATTGGAAGTCCCCACCCAGTGGCACGACACGGTCTAGATGCGTACTTGCCTTTGATCAAAATCCTCCTGACCTAGCCAAAGGCGCTCAGAACAACCGAAACCACAAGTATCACCGCCGCCTGGCTTCCGGCAGCTATTCGACCTGCATCGAGTTTAAGCAAGAACCCGTATCCTGGCAGCACTGTTGCAAGCCCATATGCCAAAGCGGCAATCGCTCCGAAAACCAAGCCGCCGCTGATACTGTTGATACCGGCTGCTTGGTGCAAGAGTGCAGTCCCGATCACAAGAACAACCATACAAGCTAAACCGATGCCATAAGCGCTACCTGGCACTGCCTGTGTATGGGCCGCCCGATCTACTGCTCCATAGGCTTTTGCCCAAGACTCCCCGAAAAGTAACGTGAACCACAAGGTCAGCAGGGCTTGGCCAGCAACGACGGCGACAATGACAGCGATCCAATTTACGCTAGAAAGTGAGATTTCCATTTTATTGACCTTGCGATGATGAAAGTATGTAGTCGTCCAAAGCAGCGAGAACGCGTGTCCAGCCGGCGACAAATAGCGCTGCGCGTTCGGGCCAACGTTCCCCCATAGCGGCGGATCCCTCGGAGTGATTAATCAGAACCTGAGTCGTGTCCCCATCTGCGACGAAGCGGACAGAAACCTCTGTAGGGGCCGAGAGTTTTCCAGGATGCCACGTGAAGCGCAAGGCCTTCGGCGGCGTTAGCTCAAGCACCTCCCCGAGGACAAACTGCCCGTCCGTGGGGTGGTCTTCGAAGAACCTGCCGCCGACGCGCGCTTCAAAACGTAGTGTTGAACCTTCGAACTTCCGATGTCCTTGCGGCCACCAAAGATCGACCTTTTCCACAAATGCACGAAAGGCATCGTTCGGACTGCACCGCAGCGAAGCACTCTTCTTGATTACGTTGGCCATTCAGTTCTCGCTGTTTTCGGCGACCATGGCCAATCGGTTCAGTGCGACGTCCCAGAACGCGTCCAACCAGGTACGCGCTTCCTCAAATCCCTCTGGCACGAGGCTATACTCGTTGCGGTTCTTCACGGATTTCGCCTGAACAAGATTGGCAATGCTCAGGATCTTGAGATGTTTGGAAACCGCTGGTCGCGACATGCGATAGTTCGCTCCAAGTTCTGAGACGCTGTGCGGCCTTGCCGCAAGCTTTGCCAGCATGTCTCGGCGTACGGCGTTGCCAAGCGCATCCAACACCAACGCTTGTTTGGACGTGATATTCATTGGTAACCTCAAAGTTACCGTAACTAATAAGTTTCACGTGTAGCGCAGTCAAGCCTTGCTCGGTTGGCGGCAAGTGCTCTTTGAGGTCCGCAGGTGTTGTTACAGCCAACATCGCCAGGTCTGCGAACGCAGCGACGACAGGGTTGTCCAGATTAGCCGTGCTGAAAGGGTTGGCCTTTGCCGCTTTCGAGAAAGGGTTTGAGACTTTCGAATAGGAAAAAGTCCCAGCCTGCCTCGCAAATCTGCCAGCATTCCATGCTTTCAACCAAGCCCTCATGTGTGAATTCAAGCTTGGTTGCGGCCTCCCCCTTGGGAGACAGGTTCCAAAGGATTTTCGTACCTGTCCATTCATCATCCCGGGTCAAGGCTTCGTTGTCATGGAAATGCTCTTCAATGTCCCATTGGACGCGCTGGTTCGCGATCAATTGGCCCACTTTGATGTGGTTATAGGTTTTACCAAATCGGGTTGTAAAAACAGTGCCAACTTTTGAGGCATCCCCGGATCCTGTCGTCCACCACTGCGTGATGCCTTTGGTAATAGCCTGATACACCGCTTCTGTGGAGGCGTCGATTTCAACGGTTCTGCTGTATCCAATCATAATCCATCTCCCCAAATCAATCAGTCCGAATTCGCAAGAAATGCGCGCAATTGTTCGAGTTTCATGGGCCATCCCTCCGACAGACTTTTGATATCAGCCTGCGTGGTCATCCCAATATGGCTCAAAGTGAGCTGAGTGCCGCCATCGACTGGTTCCAATTCGAAACATACACGGGTCGGTTCAGGAATATCCGCGCTGGCCCATTGCCACTCCATCCGTCGCGGTGGGTCGACTAAGACGACAACGCACTCCGTAAACCCCTGCCAATTGCTTGTCGCCGTGCCTCGAATGGAAAACCGATGACCATCGTTCGGGCGAAAGTCACAGGGCATCAACCATTCGGCGATTGCAGCGGGGTCCGTTAGAGCTTGCCAGACGGTTTCGACAGGGTGAGGGTAAAACTCCTTCAGCTTCAAACTGAGATCCCGCATCACTTGCCGCCCCCGTTCTTGTCAAGATAGTCACCCAGCCGTTTGAGACGATCCTGCCAGAAAGGACGATATTTATCCGTCCAGTCGTGAACTTCCTGAAGAGGCTCAAACCGGGTGCGGTACAGCCTTTGTCGGCCATGTGATTCCCGTTCGACCAGCCCCACTTCATGCAACACATTCAGGTGCTGCGACACTGCTGCATAGGTGATTCCAAGTTCTTCGACACAATCGCCCACGGGGCGGGCCTCATGTGCCAGAAACCCCAAAAGCGTCCGACGGTTGGCGTCGGCGATGGCGTGAAAGACGTCCGATGATGCTTTGCTTGGTGGCATATCATTTTATATTTAAGTATATACCTAAATGTCAACGCCGACGCTGAGACCGAATTGATTGCACAGGTCTCTCACTGATCCTGCTGATCGCACCAGGCGATACAAATGGACTGCAATTCTTCTGCTTTGTTTTTGAGCTCTTTCAGATCAGCAACCTTGAAGCTCCGGGCTTCTTTGCCGCCCCCTTCCAGGTTGGGAAAATCGCCCTCAAAAACCGCCCCTTTGTGAAACATTAACGAGGCGTGTTTTTTGGCTCGTGGAAAGAAGCTGGCCATGTTGCCCTTGTATGTAAAGGTCGGCGCCTGCCATTTGATCGTCTCTTCAATCCGGTTGTCCGCATCCAGTATGAGCCTGCGCATTTCTGCGACCACAGGCTTCATCGGATTGTCATACCTAGCCATCCAATCACCAACGTCTTCTCGGCTCATGATCACCTCACATATCCAATGTTGTGACAAGTGATGTAATCAGACCGTCCTGCAGCTGAAAGACATTGGTTCCTCTGCCACGACCACCCGGGATTGCCTGGGAAATGCAGGTCCATTGCACAGTGACCGTTTCGCCTTGCACGTCAACCGCGCTAAGGTTGATCACTGCGTCGTCAAAGACGTCAGACCTGCTGGCGTCAAAGGCCGAAATGATCGCCTTGCGCCCTGTGTGCGGTTCCGTCTGACCCGAGAACGGTTCGGTATAAGTCGCATCTTCAGCAAACATGGTGGCAAGCATGTCCAGACCATGTGGCCCGGCTTGCATTGCGAGGAAAAAATTGCTGATCTCAATTGGCATTTCGTTCATGACGGGGCTCCTTGATGACAATAGATGAAGATGTTCTTGGCGCGTTAAAAAAAGCTGTGCAGGCCATTGAAGTTGACTCTCCCCGTCCTGTGCCCGCGGAACTTCTGAGGCCGCTGATCAGGGTCGCCAGGCCCGGGCTACACATGCATCTGGATATCGAAGCCAGCGATGTAATCGGAGCGCCATTGGTCACTGTTATGGATAATCCTGATAAGGCGAAACTGCTGGCACCGCTGACAAAGCGACAACGGCAAGTGGCCGATTTGATCATTGAAGGTCTTCCAAACCGTGAGATTGCAAAACAGCTCGGTATATCGCTAGCGACTGTCAAAGATCATGTTCACTCTATTTTGGAACGGTTGGACCTCCCGTCCCGGACGGCGTTGATATTAGCGATGCATCGCTAGGCATAAGCTAGTTTGCGGATTGTATTCCCGCAATCCATCCAAGGATGGAGGCCGCGCGCCGCTCGTGCGTTGATACGGATTGAGCCTTATCCGACAATTCGCGCACCAAATCCGCCCTGATAATCAGTTTGGTTGAACCATTGAGAATTCTCGGCTCCTAAACTGCCGAAGGAAATCCTGTTCGGCTTTTGCAAACCATTTTGCGCGAATTCGTCGAATTTCGGGAACCTTTCCGCTCTTGCTGCATCCAATGAACCAGGAGCGCACCAACGCGCACCCAAAGAAAACCGTGGAAAGGACCCGACCATGCTTAGAAAGACCGCAATTGCTGCCGGATTTATCGTCGCTACTGTACCATCCGCCAAAGCGCATGACGAGCAGGCCCTCGCGAATGCCCCCGCTGATGAACCTTATGTGAAAGTGAGTGACGTTCTTCCCCTGCCCGAGTTCATCCCAGGTCTGGGAACACTATTCGTGGACCCGGCCACTCTGCCCGCTGGTCCGTTTCTCGCCTATGATCGCGATGGTCGATTGTCCGCGACGGTCTACATGACACCACTCGACGATCTGCAAAACGGGACGTCATTCGATGGTCTGCACATCGGATCACACATCGTCAGTTCGACAGACATTTACTTCAATGCCGGGCATCCCGGTGTGGACAAGCCGCACGCGCATGTCGTTCTGTTTCACGATGAAAACGCCAAAGAGCGTTTGGCCGAATGATCTGCACAAGACGTCATGCTTTATGGATCGGGGGGTGCGCAGTTGCAACGATCGCTGGTTCGCGGATCACGCCTGCGCAACCGGTCGCCACAGTTGAGATGCGTGGAAGTTCGCGCGGCGAGCGCATTTGGTACGATCCAATTGGTCTCGCGGTGCCCTCTGGCACCACCGTCCGATTCATCAATCGCGACCCCGGCAACAGCCACACGGCAACCGCCTATCATCCCGCAAACTATGATCGAAGGCGTCGTATCCCCGCTGAGGCCGACCCATGGGACAGCGACTTTTTGCTTCCGGATGAGTATTTTGAAATCACTCTGACCGCGCCAGGTGTGTATGACTACTATTGCCTGCCGCACGAGATGGCGGCGATGGTCGGTCGAATAGTGGTTGGTGACCCCGGAGACGTCGGCTGGGAGGGAAGTTCAAGTGACAAAAACGATTTGTCGGAAGAAGTCTTGGCAGCTTTGCCATTGGTGCAGAAAATCCTTTCAGAAGGCACAATACGCAAGGAGGATGAATCATGAAGGTCCAAACGGGCCTCAAACAACAAGCCTCGATCGATGAAACCAAGTCGGAAGCTGACCTTGTAAGTGCCGCGCGTGAGGGAAGCGAGCTGGCCGTTCGGGAACTTATCCGCCGTCTGAATCCCCGCCTCTTTCGTGTTGCCCGAGGTATCGTCGACAGCGATGCCGAGGCAGAAGAAGCGCTGCAAGAGGCCTACTTATCTGCGTTCAGCAAACTGGACGGGTTTCGTGAGCATGCCAGCTTTTCCACCTGGATCACCCGGATCGTAATCAATTCGGCGCGGATGCAGCGCAGACGAGCACCTGTTGCGGAAGAATACGACACAGTGGACGAATCCAGCTCACCTAGGGTAATAACTTTCCCAGGTCAGCACTCTGAACTCCCCGATGCAATGCTTGGACGCGCGCAATTAAGAGGCTTTCTCGAAACGGCCGTTTCCGAGCTGCCGCCAAATCTGAGATTGCCATTCCTGCTGCGTGAGGCAGAGGGCATGAGTATACTTGCCATCGCAAGCGAGCTTCAGATCAACCCGATAACCGTGAAAACACGCCTGTTTCGTGCCCGGCACCGTTTGCGCACCACCATCGAACACCAGGTCAGGGGTGGATTCGAGGCAATCTTCCCATTTGGCGGCAAACGCTGCACCAACATGACCAATCGTGTAGTAGCGCGACTGCAGGCGAATAGTGCACTTTGACGGAGAAGTCACAACTTGGAGATGCCGTTGGTGGACGGGAGTCATCTCAGCGGTGTGGTCCGTAAGAGGAGATATTCACGGCGACTGCGAGATCGAACCAGCCGTGAATTTGATGATCGCGGGCAAATCTAACTTTTATGCTATGATTGGAGATAATGCGGAGGGATCCAATGGCTCAATTTCGATACATAGTGTCCGACGTTGACCAGGCATTGGCCTTTTATTGCGATCAGCTTGGGCTTGAACTGATAGAACAATACGGACCAGCGATGGCCATCATAAGACAGGGTGACCTTGAACTTTGGTTAGCAGGTCCATCAGCCTCAGCATCTAAACCTATGCCAGATGGAGCAAAACCGGAGCCCGGAGGATGGAACAGATGTGTCTTGGTCATCGATGATATACACGCCTTGGTCGCCTCACTTCGCAGACAAGGCGTCACCTTCCGCAATGAAATCACCGCGGGTCCCGGCGGAAAGCAAATACTCTGCGAAGATCCATCAGGAAATGTAGTTGAGCTTTTCCAGCCGAACTAGTCACCCCAAGAAGTAACTGGAAACAGAGTGCTTTGGTTCCACTGAGACTATAGGAGGCAGTACAGCATCAATCCAGCTGGATTACTGGCGGCCTCAGCGCCAATCGAGCATCAATGGTCCAAGGTTTTAAGTTCTAGTTGCGGCCCAAAGGCGACGTCTGTCGTTCAACTTGTTGTCGCAGTGCAGCTTTCAAAAAGCAGACGTAGCCGAAGAAAATCTCTACCCGCGCCCTCTCAGAGCGTCAGTAACAGGAAGCCGAGCCGCAGCAAACGCTGGTACAGCACCACCTACGGCTCCGATGGCCAGACCAACCAAGGCGGCCTCCACCATAGCATCTCGGCCAACCACAAGCTGAAACGCCAAACTCGTGCCGTTTGCACCCATTGTGCTGGCCTCCCAGCCATTCATCATCAGCCACGAGGTGGCGAGTCCCAGACCAACACCAACGACAGAAAGCAATACAGCCTCTAACCATGTTGCCAGGCAGGCAGACACTCGACTGAACCCCATTGCACGGACAGTAGCAATCTCGACGGTTCGATCCGATACGGAACTCATCATCGTATTCAACGCTCCGGCGGTTGCGCCTATGGCCATCAATAACACGATTGGCCATCCGAAGTATCGCACCAGCCGCGCCGTTCCTGCGGATTGACTCGCGTAAAGCTCAGCTTCTGTCAGGGCTATCAACTGGGCGCCAACGAATTCGGCAGCGGCCCGGCTGAGCCCGTCGATCTGATCGGTCACGGCAAGCCTCAGCCGCAGGCTTTGAACCTCGCCCACGCGATTGAACGCCGCCGCAACGGCATCGATATCGCCCCAAATCTCTGATTCCAGCGCACTGCCGAAACTTGAAAAGTGACCGACAACGATCCAATTTACTGGACCCAGCCGAACCCGGTTACCGACGCCTAGACCGGAATATCGGGCGGCCAATTGTTCACCCACTATGATCTCACGTGTGCCGGGCTGTATGGGTCGACCGGAAGACAGCGTCACGCCGGCGCGAACGCCCGGGCCGGTTTCATCCATTCCGCGCAAGGCCAATGTTTCGCCAACCGCGTCAGGATCGGTTCGAAACTCAACAGGAACAACGATTTCACGTGACAGGATCGGCACGCCCCGATCATTACGCAAGACGCCGATATCACCTCGTGTCGCCATGAGGGACCGGATAACATCAGGCGGGATTTCACTGTTGCCTTCCTCCCGCGGGCCACCGCCAAGGACGACCGCAACATCTGGCGACCCTGCGCTCTGCAGCGTAATTTCGAACCCACGCGCCATGGCCAGGAAACCGCTCAAGACGCAGACGACCAGCATGATCGATCCGACCATGGACAGGGAAATGGCCAATCTGCGGGGAATGCTGAGCAGGGTCGTCCGGCTCATCGCGGTGATTTGTCGGATGGTTGAACGCATCGGGGCTACCTCGTTCTGAATGCTGAAAGGATCGGCGTTCGCATGGCAGACAGCGCAGGAAGCGCGCCGGCGAAGAGGCCAAGGAGGAACACAAGAGCTGTCGCGCGCAGCAACACGCTTTGATCAAAGACCAACCCCAGGGCGGGCGGCAGGGCAAGGCTGGCCAATTTCGCAAGACCGATACCGATGGAACCGCCCAGCAGGAATACAAATAAGGCTTCTGCCAGAACCATCATTAGGATGCATGAGCGCGAAAACCCAAGGGTCTTCAGCACGCCGATTTCAAAACGACGTTCGCGTAGAGCAAACACCATCGTGTTGATGACGATCATCAAAAGCGTCACGAAACACACGCTGACAACCAATGTGACAACGTGTTTGACATCGGCATATTGGCTGAGGAACGCGCTGAGAAACTGCTTTTCCGACAGTGTCCGCGTGGGGGCCGCTGAATTTGTGAACAATGCATCAATGCGCGGGGCCAGTTCCTGCGGCGCGACACCCGGTTCCGGACGCAGCGCGAAAGTGGCCACCGTATCTTTGCCGCGGGCGCGGCCTTCGTTGATGTAGCGATACTGGGCAAGGACAAAGTAGGTGTCTGTGCTGGAACTCTTTCCGTCAAAGATCCCAGCAATCTCAAACGGCCAGTCACGGCTTCCATCGCTCCTTTTGGTGCGGAATGAGGAAACCGTAAATCTTTCGCCGATTGTCCACCCTTGCGCTTCGGCAAGCGCGCGCCCGACAAGGACTTTGTCCCACCCAGTGTCCAGCGCTTGAAGCATGGAAGGGTCAAGCCCGAGTTCCTCACCGCTGACCGCCTTCAATTTGTCAGGTTCGCCCGCGCTGACCGCAACGACGTTACGCGCATCACCCACACTACCGCGCAGACGAACGATTGGGCTGACTTCGGCAACGCCCGGCAGTGCCGCGATGCGCGACAGATAGGCCATTGGTAGCGGCTGGTTGCGACCGGCCGCATTCATCACCCCGAGCAATTCGTCACTTGCCGCAGCAGTGCCTTGTGATCCGGCAATGAAACTGGCGGTCAGCCCGTAGATGAAAAAGGTCACGGCGACGGATATGATCAGCAAAACAACGCGGAACGGTTTGCGCAGCGTGCTTTTGCGGGTGAGGCCGAGGAAGGTCATGACATCACCCGGGCGCGTTCGACAAAAGCGCCTTTGTCGAGATGCAGAATGCGGTCGGCCGCCTCGGCTGCTTCCGGGTCATGGGTCACCATGACAATGGTCTTGCCAAGTTCGCGGTTCAGATATCCCAGCATTGTCAGAATCTCATCTGCGGACGCGCGGTCGAGATCCCCGGTTGGCTCGTCACAGAGTAGCAGTGTTGGATCGGATACGATCGCGCGGGCAATGCCAACGCGTTGCTGCTGCCCACCAGACAAGCGTGACGGATTTTGTCGCCCAAATCCGCAAAGACCGACGAGGTCTAATGTCTTCGCGACGCGCTCGCGTCGGATAGATGCTGGGAACGGTTTCAACAGCAGTGGAAGTTCTACATTTTCTTCGGCGGTCAGCATCGGCAGAAGGTTGTAGAACTGGAATACGATCCCAAGATGATGCGCCCGCCATGCAGACCGGGCAGCCTCGCCCATGTGGTCCAGCCGCTGACCCGCAATTTTGATATCGCCAGAGTCCGGCCCGTCCAGGCCCGCCAGCAGATTGAGAAGGGTAGACTTCCCTGACCCGGATGGCCCCATAACTGCGACAAACTCGCCTTTTTCTATGGAAAGATCGAGGTTGTCGAAAATGGGAACGCTTATGGCGCGGGTTCGGTAGGCCTTACTAATACTGCTTAAGGCAATGAAGGGGCTGTTGGTTTCGGAGATCGTCATCAAGGGTTGGCTCCTGGTTGAGAATGGGCGTGCGTAGACGAAGGACGAAGAGCGATGCGAATCCGTGCGGCCATACCTGGGCGTAGCCCTCGGGGGGCGTCGAAAGGTTTAAGGCGCAACCGAACCGTTCCCTTAGCCGCATTCACTTCTGGCGAAACGCGTTGCAGCGCGAAGGGGAAGGAATGATCAGGATAGGCATCCAGAACCGCTTCTCCGATGAGATCATCGCTCAGAGTACTGATCGCTTTTTCGGATACGTCGGCATCGACCACCAACTGATCCAAATCGGCGATTTTCATCAGACCGATCCCGTCATGGATAGCGTCAACGCGGTCGAGCACAGCGTCGCCAACATGAGCAGAAAGCTGCGTCACCGTCCCCGGGATCGGCGCGCGAACGATGAGATCGGTGACCCGATCTTCGGCAATTCGCACAGCCAAATCGGCCTTTTCAAACTCGGCTTTGGCATGTTCGACCTTGTTGGCCGCTATGCGCGCGGCGGTCTGTGCGTCCTCTAACCGGTTGCTGGCGATGGCGCCCCTTCGGCTCAGTTCGGTCTGCCGATGCAGCGTCGCTTCGGTCTGTGCCCAGGAAATACGCGCAGCAGAGAGCGTCAGTTTGGCCGAATTGAGCGCGAGTTTCGCATTTTCCAGCGCAAAACCAGCCTTTTCATCGCGGATCAACAGAAGGGGTTGGCCGATGGTAACCTTATCCCCGGGCACCACTAGAATGTCGGCGATCTGCCCACCACGCTCCGCATAAATGACTGCCATATACGGCGCGACGACATAACCCGACCCGGTGATTTCCCGGACAATGGGCAGTGTAGCGGACACGGTTGGTTCAACGGAACTCGGCTGAATTGAAGAAGAACGCGCGTCCGACTTCTCAGACAGCGTCAGCGCAGCTGGTTCGTTTTCAGATCGAAGGGCAAAGCCCATCCCAGCTGCAAGCAGCAGCACAGAAGTCAGCGCCACCAGAGATGATTTGTATGAGAACCGCAGCCGCTTCGTAGCTGACTCGGGGGTTGGGTGCGCTGAAAGCTCTGTGAGCGTCTCGGCCATTTTGGTGTGGTGATCGGTGACTGTTTTCATGTCGTCAGGATCAGCAGCAAACCACCAACCTGCGACCTTGAACGCGATTCAGGACGTTCGAAATCGCGATTTAGTCAGTCTTGTTCCGTGTCAGGACGCCTGATCTGATGCTGATCCCTTGGCTTTTCGCCATTCCAGCGGTGTCATTCCGGTGATCCGTCGAAACTCTCGGTTGAAGTTGGATTTCGTCTCAAAACCAACGTCGAACATGATCTCTGTCACCGACCGCGCGGAGTTTTCCAACTGCTCACACGCCTCGCCAATGCGAAAGTCGTTTACATATTGCGAAACGTTCTTGCCCGTCGTCCGGTTGACAGCTCCCGAGATTTGTCTGGACGGGATGACCGCACGGCGCGCAAGTCGAGCGAGGTTCAGATCGGCGTCTCGATAGATATGCTTGTCAGTCATCAGCTTTTCGACCTTTGCCATGATCTCGGGGTCATCCGCAGTGACGGATCCTGACGGCACGGTCTCCATCGGGCCTGTTGTCGCAGTCTCCTCTGCCGCCCGGCCCCGGCTTGCAACTGCGGCAGCCAGTGAAAGAAACAACAGGGTTGCGACATTGCCAATAGACACAAGCTGCGGCAGATGACGCGCATCCATCGATGCGATATCAATGCTAATCAGCGTGTCGACCGCTGCTGAGAACATCAGCACCAACGCGGCAAAGACAAGGGCACGGTGAACGGGCCCCACAGAATCCAACGCTGTGACCTGAAGCGCGTCAGCCCCGGACCGCAGCAGGAACAAAATCAAGATCGCATAGAAAAGAAACGTTGTAATAAGGATCGCATCCAGCGCAACAGGCCAGAATGCCATCGACAACAGAACCATGAGCAGCGGAAGACCATGCGGCGCGATCGCAAAGAACTTTGACACGTCACGCGAACCGATCAATCGCAATGATCCAAAATACACCAACGGGGCCATCACGGCTGCCAGCGGAGGTGACAAAAACCGGAACCCTTCGATTCCGTATCCAAAACGCAATCCAATCAACATCGACTGCAGCGCCGCACATGCAATCAGCAGTACAAAGGCCGGGTTCTTAGGCCGCCCATCCTCTCGCCGAACAACGCGTATCAAAAGCAGTCCCAACAACAGCGTTACAATGAAAGGCAGCGGTACGAAGATCATAATACAGGGGCGACTCAACAGACATGAAGGTTTATATCGCGAGGAAAGATGGGACACCCATTGGCGGTGGTCCATAGCTCAACAGAATGTTTTTCAGGTCGCCGTATGTTTTTCGTGCGGAGGAAGGTGCAAATAGACGAGTGTTTGTTAGAGCATCCAAGCCGAATGTCCGTAGAAATCTGTTTTGCCGTTGAGAAGCCCATAAGAAACATTCAACTCAGCATCTCAATGCTGCGCTCGCAGCCCACATTGCCGTCATCCGCTGCACCAGCGAAATCCCGGCCTTGATGGACTCACAGTTTGCGGGACGAAACCGACCTTCGCTGCAAGCATCCCAAAGGTCATAAGTCAGTCTAAAGCGACCTTCGATTCAGCAAACCCGTAGGGTGCCTACTCTGACCGCAGCAATTATAACCAGCGTTTGCTAAGGATGCGGTCTGGGCAGTTCAAAACGCTTGATCAGATAAGCGAGAATGTCCTCAACAACTTCGATCCGACGTACTACGGAAATTCCGGGCCTGCTGATCCCGATAGAACAATCGTCATCCCCAGCAGGAAAAACGAGCTGTGGGCAAGATTGGTTGTCACTAACATACTTTTCCATGCCACCTCTGGGTCTATCAAAATCGACGTAACGAACGTTGAGGCTTTGGCGGACGTGCGGGAAAACAGCCAACAGCCCTTCAACTATCAAGCATTGAGGGCAATAGAACGGCGTGTCTCCGATTTGGGTGTCAACAAAATCAGATCTGAGCAGGTAGAGGATGGTTTTCGTCATCATGTATTCATTTCAAGTTTGCGCAGCTCAGCATTTTGGTAGGCTGAGCTATCCGGTGGAATTTCAGAGTTCAGCGCGACCGCCATCAATGACCATCTCTGTACCCAGCATGTAACTGGACGCATCGCTTGCCAGAAACAGCACAGCGGAAGCTATGTCTTCTGGCTTTCCCATACGAC
The DNA here is from genome assembly GCF_900313035.1 of Ruegeria sp. EL01. Lineage (GTDB taxonomy): Bacteria > Pseudomonadota > Alphaproteobacteria > Rhodobacterales > Rhodobacteraceae > Ruegeria. Next base: position 31,625 of record NZ_OMPS01000022.1, read on the forward strand.
CCACAGGCACGTGCTGTCCCACATGCTCGACGTAGGCTTGAAAATGTTCGTCGGTTTCATCTGGACCGCGATGGATTGGTGTTTCGATGGTGCCTGGACTCACACAATTCACACGGATGCCCTGATCCACAAGCTCAGCTGACATAACGCGGGCAAACGAACGCACAGCAGCCTTGGATGCCGATAGCAACGCCTTGTTTGGTGTTCCGATCTGGTTCAGCCACGACGTATTCAGGATGATGGAAGCCCCTTCCTGCATCAGTGGAAGAACAGATTGAACCGAAAAGAACGTGCCTTTCACGTTCACATCCATCATCCGATAATACATCGCTTCATCGGTCTTCCCGAGTGGCGTATTGAAGGCGACACCTGCGTTGGCAAAAAGGATATCCAGCTTGCCGAAGGCCTGCTGCAACTCAGATCGCGTTCGGTCCAGATCATCCAGATTGCTGACATCTGCCTGGATTGCGATGTTGTCATCGCCGAGCCTGTTTTGCGCCAACTTGAGTTTGTTGGCATTTGTTCCGGTGACTGCAACGCGGGCGCCATTTTCCTTCAACAATTTGGCTGATGCCAAGCCAATGCCGCTGGATCCGCCCGTTACAAGAGCTGTTTTTCCTTCAAGCACGAAGGTACCTCCCCAGTTGTTTGAGTATGTAGACGTGTCCGAGACGACGGCGATCCGTCCTGTTTTGAAGCCTGGGTCAGTGCTGGCTTTCCTCTTTCTCCCATTTGCTGCTGATGTAGTCCTGCGCAGGCATCTTGACCTTCGGAAGCGTGCTTTGGCTCACTTCTCCGTTTTCTGGTAGGAAACCATTCATGTAGAGAATATACGCAGTGACCGCATAGATTTCTTCCGTGCTCAGCTCTTTGGGATTGAAGGGTGGCATTGCGGTGCGGACATATTCAAAGATGCTGGTTGCATAGGGCCAGGAATAGCCCGTTGACCAGTGAAAGCCGTGATCGGGTTTGCCATTGCCAGCAAGTATCGGGATATACATGCTCATATCACCTTCCCCGTTTTCACCATGGCAGATCAAGCACTGGTCCTCGTAGACGACCTTGCCCTGCTCGACAGTTCCGCCGCCTGGCGGTAGCCCTTCACCATCCGGGTAAACCGTTGTGCTGAGACCGGCCAGTTCTTCGGGTGGGATGGTTTGACCTAGTTTCGGCGTATCATCAGCAGAGGCCACATTTGCAGCTAGAATGCCAAGCGCGATCACGAATAGAGCGTGTTTGTTAGAAGACATTTGAGACTGCTCCCTGCGCATCGATGTACCAGGTCTGGATTGCGTTGTAGTGATTGCGACTTCCCTCAAGATACCTGCTCTTCCAGGCCTCATGAGTTGGTTGAACGTTATCCCATTCGTCGAAGGCACGACTTTGCAGGCGTACTGGGCTGCCATCCCAGCCCCAGGGCAAGGTAAAGCGCGTCAAGGATTTATTCAGCACTGGGCCTTCGAGTTCGGCAGGCACCCAGTTTTTGCCGCCGTCATCAGACACTTCGACTCTGGAGATTTTTCCAAACCCTGACCACGCCAATCCGTTCACTTGATAGTACCCTTTGTCGGGCAAGACCTGTCCGGCGGATGGGTGGGTGATCACTGACTTAACACCCATATACATGCTGAAGCCTTCAATTGAACCGTCAGCCAGAGTTTCGGAGTAATGGCGGCTTTCTTCACGGGTATATGCCGGTCGGTCGGTCACTTCGAGGCGTCTGAGCCACTTGATGCTGGTATTGCCTTCCCAGCCCGGCAAGAACAGACGCATGGGATATCCCTGCGCTGGCCTTAGCCGTTCACCGTTTTGATAAAGCGCAATAATCGCATCATCCAGCAGCTTTTGCAGAGGGATGCTCCGCGCAAGGGAACCGGCGTCAGCACCTTCGGCAATGACCCATTTGGCCTTGGGGTTTAGGCCTGCCTCTTGCAGAAGCAGCTTAACCGGAACACCAATCCATTCGGACCCGGACACCAACCCGTGAAGATATTGCAGAGGCATTGGCTGAGCCTCGGGATAGTAACCCTGTGGCGCACTATTTCCTCCACATTCCAGAAAATTTATGCCGCCTGACAGAGGATATCGCATGAGATCACTTGCTGTGAACTTCAAAGGACGGTCGGTCATTCCATGAATGAACAACTCATGCATTTCCGGGTCGATTTCGGGAACGCCTGAGTGATGCGCGCCAAAGTGTAGTCCTGATGGCGTGATGATGCCCTTTTGATTATGCAGAGGTGTGAAAGATGCGGTAAGCGTCGATTTTTCGTTCTGTGGAAAGATCTTTCGCACGTTGCCTGCTTCATGAGGGGATGGGCTGCCGTAAGCCTCGTCTTCCACCCCCGGATAGAGCATGTTGTCGGGGATTTCCGGTGCAGCAGACGCGCGTGTAGCGGCAAGTGTGGCTGGCAAAGCCGCTGAACTCGCGGTCAGAAACGTTGCACCCGCCTTCAGGAAATCACGTCTTCCCACAAAACCATTCGTTTTTGACATCTGACTATCCTCCTGGATCAACAGCACGAATTCGAAGATGCTGCGGAGCGGGTTTTTTGGCTGCCCGGATCAAGTTTGTTGGTGCGATCTTCCGCAACTCGGTCCAACACAGTTTTGAACTGCCTGAACGCCTTTTTGATATCTGCTCTGGGCGCTGCTATATTCACGCGAATGAACTGAGTGGCGTCCTGATCAAACCAGGTGCCTGGCGTGGCACCAAAGCCGGAGTCGCCGAGCGTGGCCTTCAGATCATCGCCTGCCAGCCCGGTCGCGGAACAATCGAGCCAAATCTGATAGGTGCCCTCGACCGGAGACATCCTGATGGCAGGCAAGTCCTCTTTCAGAAATTGATCAATCCACGCCAACGTGCCTTCCAGATAGGTGAGCAATTCATCCACCCAGGCCTCGCCATTTTCGTAAGCTGCAATGGTCGCAAAAGTCGTGAAAGCGTTCCCATGCGTTAGGTACATGGAATCCACCGTCTTCTTGAAACGCTCCAGAAGCGCCTCGTTCCCCGTGTAGACGTATCCGTTTGAGATGCTGTGCATACCAAAGGTCTTTGCCGGCGAGCCGATCATCGATACGTGGTTTTCGTGATCCACGGCCATCAGGCTGGTGAAGCGATGACCCGTATAGATGATGTCGGAATGGATTTCGTCGCTGATGATTGTCACGCCGTGGCGGTTGGTGATACTCACCAACTGTTCCAGCTCGTCTCTGCGCCACACGCGACCGACCGGGTTGTGCGGGTTGCACAGGATCATGGCTTTGACATCTGGTGCGCTCAGCTTCTCTTCGAGATCGGTGTAATCCATCTCGTATGAGCCATCGATGTTGCGAAGCGGGCTTTTGACGATGTTCCGGCCGGCGGTGCTGATGACCTTGCCAAACTGATGATAGGCCGGGACCTGCATCAACACACTGTCACCGGGCTCGGTCAATTCGCGGATCAGCATCGCAATGGCGGTGAGCACTCCGGGAACTTGTTCGAACTTTTCCGGGTCCAGCGAAAGATTGTGACGGCGTTTGAACCAGTTCGAGATCGCTGCGAATACGCCTTTTGAGTTGAACTCGTAGGAAAACTGACCGCGGTTTGCAAGGCGTAGAAGCTCTTCCTGGATTGGGTTTGCGACAGCAAAATCCATGTCGGCGACCCACAAGGGCGTCACCTGTTCGGTGCCGAAGACCATATTCAGAAAATTGGGATCATGCCGGACGAAAGTGTCACCGGTTTTTGCAGGGGCTGTGTCAAACGGGCTCACGAGAGGATTCCTTTGGAGAGAGGTGTCAGGATCAGAATTCAGGGTGGTTGATTGGAGCGTCTGTCAGCAGCACGCGTCCGCCAGTTCGGGCGCACTCTGCTGGAACCCGCCGTTTTCCTTGCGCCGACCAAGAAAGGTTTGGTCCGACAGGTAAAAATCAGAAAACGCGTCCTCAAACTCCGCTGACACTGACTTCTCTGCCAAGCCTGTCTGCATCAGGTGCGTCTGCCATGATTTCAGCTTTGGTCGATCACCAAGGAAATCGTAGCCGGTGTTTTTCTCGATGATGTCAGCACGATGCAGCAAGACCAACCAGGCAATATCCACCATGCCGATCACGTCTCCAGCAAAATAAGGAGTATCGCTTAGCTTAGCTTCGATCCGGTCAAAAGCGGTGCCCAGCTTCGCCGCGCGCTCAGACAGGGTAGCTTCATCCGCGCTTCGCTGAGCGCCGCATTGAACCAGATAGCTCTTGGTCGCCAGATAGCTCCAGGCACGGTTTGTTGCCTTTTCTTCCGGCGACAGGTCGGCTTGCAGAGGTGGATATGCCTCTTCGAGATACTCAACGATGGCATCGCTTTCAAACAGCGCTTGCCCACCATCGGTAATGAGGACTGGCACCTGACCATTGGGCGAGATGTCGAGAAACCACTGGGGCTTGTCTTGCAAGCTGATGAACTCGATCTCGTAGGACAGGTTCTTCGCTTTGAGCAATGCGGCGACGCGCTGGACGAAAGGGCATATGGTGAGGCTGACGATTTTCATGGCATGTCCAATTTGGTGAGGCAGAGAGCTGTTGGGTTGTTTGTGATGAGTCGAAGGTGTTATATGGATAACTATTCAACATTTCAAGAGAGGTTGAAATATGGATGAGAAAGACGCGATTACCATGCTTGGTGCCCTGTCTCAGGAAATGCGTTTGCGCATCATTCGATATCTGATCGGGCGCGGCGAGGAAGGCGCTTCGGCTGGTGAGATCGCAGAGGCGATGGATGCAATATCTTCGAAAGCATCTTTCCATCTGTCGGCATTGGAACGTGCCGACCTGATAACTTCGGAACGGCAGTCCCGGAAGATCATCTATCGGGTGAGCTTTCTCGGGCTGGGTGGTCTTCTCTCGTTCATTCTCAATGATTGTTGCAGCAACCACCCTGATATTCGGGAGCATTGCGGCCTGCCAAACTTTGACTGCTGATCCTCGTTGTTGGGCAGCAATCACACGCCTCGAGCAGCTGCCGTAACACGGGATTGTATCTACGGCAGCTGTAGTTTTTTCGTAGGCTCGATAGCAATAGGATCAGCCTATTCGACCTTGCCGGGCAGGCTCAGATCTCCAGATGCGATGTCAAACACATCGGTTACGCAGAGCAGCGGTGCGTGGACATTGACGTTGACGCGCAGAGCGGACGTAACACCGTCATAGGCAACATCAGCAAGCTCGACATCGTTGGCGAAACCCGCGTTCACTATGATTTCCGGGCCGTCGAACAGCGGTGTGAAGCCTGGGCTGTCGAGAAAGATCGGAAATCCTGGCCAGGTTGCGGGTAGTTTTGGGTTAGTGCCCTCAGGTATGTCGCGAACCGCAAGAGCGCCCGGCCCACAGTCCTCGGTTGGCGTAAGAACAACCCAGTGACTGTGCCACTCAATACCGTCATTCGCGGGATCGCCATCGCCGTTTTCATCGTAAAGTGGCGTGTCATCGAAGTCCGGGTGGCTGGTCGCAGCCATAGCCAGAATGCCCGTTCCGCCTTCGAAACCGACCGCAGACGGATCGAGTGAGGTTGGCCAGACGTAGGACCACACATCCGAACCGCCAACAGATCCGGTCGAGGCGGGTGTAGAAGCTCCGGCGATGCCATTTGTTGTCATGTGGAAAGTGACAACGTTGCCGTTTCGGTGGGCGTGGGCTGCCAATATATCAAAGTCAGCCACCTTGGTTTCATCGGCGGGTGAGGTGACGGCATCGTGCATGTCTGCCGCGTGATCTCCATCGGCAAAAGCTCCGCTCGCAGACAGCGCAACCGCGGTCGCGATTTTGGGCAGGGACAGTCTCATGTGGTTTCTCCTAGATTCTAATTAATAGCGACTCGATACTATTTATCGAAACTGATTGCAAGACTGGTATCGACTCGCTATGAGTTACCCATGGATACGAGTCACCGCATTCGCGCGCTTATCAACAGGATCGCCAGGCTTGATGCCGCTCACAGTTGGGAGGGTGATTTGAACCCCGCGCAACGGGGTGCATTAGAGTATCTGGTTCAAGCCAACATGTACTCCCGAGCCCCATCTCAAGTGGCTGAGTATTTCGGGACGACCCGGGGCACGATGTCTCAGACTCTGAAGGTGCTATCCCGCAAGGGATACATTGCTGAAGAGACTTCGAAGTCTGACAAGCGGTCGATCTCGTATACGCCGACTGAGGCAGGGCGCGAGGTTGTGACGGCTTCAAACCCCATAGCTGGCGCGCTCGAGTCACTTAAGCCGGACGAGCAAATCGAGCTGGAAAGCGCTTTGAGGCGCGGCTTGCAACTGGCCCTGAAAGCCAACGGCGGTCAATCCTTTGGCCTGTGCAAGACGTGCGATCACTATGACCCGCAAGAGGTGAATGGTTTTTGCAAACTCCTGTCGGTCTCACTGTCAGAGGGTGAAAACAACAAGATCTGCGTTGAACACAAAGAGGTGGCGAATGGCGCATCCTGACTTGACTGCCCGAGTAGATGGCTTGTTCCTGGGCGCGGCTAAAGATCGGTGGGAAGGTAAGCCGCCATCAGCCATTCAAAAAGATCGGGTCAGCGGTCCACAGGATATTTCGTTTAATGGGTTCTCGGGAGACGAACAGGCAGACCTGACAGTGCATGGTGGGGCCGAAAAGGCCATTCATCACTATGCCTTGGATCACTACAACGCATGGCAGTCAGAAGGGCATTTGGCACCGAATACAAACCCTGCTGCCTTTGGGGAAAACATCTCCACCCGAGGATTGACCGAGGACAACCTCTGCATCGGCGATATCCTGACACTTGGCACTGCCACGGTTCAGATCAGCCAGGGCCGCCAACCTTGTTGGAAACTTGGTCTGCATACGGGCAATAAAAAGATGCCTTATCTGTTTCAGAAAATGGGCCGGACGGGTTGGTATTACAGAGTATTGGAACCTGGATCTGTAGCGCCCGGAGACGTGATAGCGCTTGTTGAACGGCGTCATGAAGACTGGAGCGTCAAGCGCGTCACACAGGCTCGGTTGACCCGGCGCGTAAGCCCGCATGAGGCCGAAATACTCGCCAATATCGTGGATCTTGCACCGGGCTGGCGTGCGGCATTCGCGCGTATGGCAGATGGAATCGCGCATGAGGATACCACCGCGCGGTTGGGCGCTTAGGCAGGTTCATTGGTCTTGGTATATATCTGAATTTCGCATTCGTCCGGCCTGCCATTTCGTTGCGAAATCTCCCAAAACCCAATGACCGGTTGCTGCTCCGGTTTGACAGTTCAGGCACTTCGCAACATTCGGTACAAAGGGCTCTCAACCGCCACTAGATCGATAGCAGCAAAACCGGTAGAGAGTACTGAGGTCGGCCTCGTGGACGGCCCATACCGGTCACTCAACAGCGCATTGCGATGCTGCGGTCGCACCCGATTAGCCGCCATTCGCTGCGATAACAAAATCTCGAAGACTGCGAATGGAGAAAGCTCGGGACGAAGGGACCGTCTGCTCACGCAAAACCAATGTCTGTTATTGTTAAACTCGTTGCTTTTCTTGTCGGTAGTCTATCGCCGCGTGCCACAAAACCGCAGACATGATCACTGTCCCGCCAATGACCGCAGCAATAGGYGGAAGCTCACTCAAAATAACCCATGCAAGCAGAGTTGCGCAGGGAATCTCGACGGTACCCAGAAGGGCCGATTGTGCGGAAGGGATTAGTCGTGTTCCCTCTGTCCAGAGTATCACCGCACCAGCGAAAGCAACACCGAACAGGATTAACAGCGCCGCGTCTTGAGATGAGACATCAAGAGGCGTCCCAATCAGCGCACCAACAACGAAGTGTCAATCCCGGCGCAAAAAGGGTCAGTTTCCCGGTGTAAAATTGGTCAGTTTGTTTGGGAGTTAGCTGCGCCTTGGTGCGTGTGCTTGTCATATAGCTGACGCGTGCCAGGGCGCGCTGGCCGCAGGCCAGCCCTTCAGCCTTTGCGGGTTGGTGTTTCAGCTTCGGGCTTTGCGGCTCTGTCGCAGCCGGAAGCTTTCGCCGTTCATTTCCAGGATATGCACGTGGTGGGTCAGACGGTCCAGAATGGCACCTGTGAGGCGTTCTGATCCGAAGACCTCGGTCCATTCGTCGAATGGCAGGTTGGAGGTGATGATTATGGAGCCGCGCTCGTAGCGCTGGGAGATGACCTCGAAGAGCAACTCGGCGCCTGTTTTGCTGAGGGGCACGAAGCCAAGCTCGTCAATGATTAGCAGGTCCTGGCTGACCAGCTGCTTTTGCAGGCGTTGCAGACGCCGCTCGTCGACAGCCTCAATCAGGTCATGAACCAGAGCGGCGGCGGTCATGAAGCGGACCTTGAGGCCTTTCTGGCAGGCGGCCAGCCCAAGCCCCAATGCAACATGGGTTTTGCCGGTTCCACTTGGTCCCAGTGCGATGACATTCTGGCGGTGGCCGACGAACTCGCAGCGGGCCAACTGCATGGTCAGAACTTTGTTCAGCGACGGGATAACCTTGTAGTCGAAACTGTCCAGGCTTTTGGTCGCCGGGAACTTCGCGGCCTTGATCCGACGTTCGATCATCCGGCGTTCACGCTCGATCAGCTCCAGTTCACAGAGCCGCAACAGATACTGGATGTGATCCTTGTTCTCGGTCGCACACTGCCGCGCCAGCTTGCAGTTTTCGCTGTGGAACGCCGGCAGGCGGCGTTTATTGAGAATATGCTGGAGCAGCACTTGCGG
>NZ_OMPS01000021.1 GCF_900313035.1 Ruegeria sp. EL01
CCCTGAGCTCTTCCGGTGTCGCTGTGTCCGGCGAGTGCCCGAGAAACCGCGTGAAGTCGCGCATCGCCCGCAGGTACATCGTCTGCGTCTTGGGCTGCAGCCCCTTGATCCGCATGTCTTCGAGAAAACGCTGGCGCAGCGCAGGCACATACTGGTCCGTCATCGGAACCTCCTGTCATCAGATTGAGAAGGTCCCAATCGTCAGACAGGCGCGCCCATCTACAAAATCGTAGCGTCCATTTAGTGTGCATCACTCGCCACAAGCGCCAATACCGCGAGAGCGGTTTCGTCCTTGTCCGCAAAGCAGAAATCAATCCACTTCAGGCGAATGTCTTTATTGGACATTAACGGGTAGTCTCTCGATGAATTCTTCGAGATGATCTTTTCCGAGGATACCCATTTTCATCCTCCCAGTTACTGAAACTACGGAGTACTGGCCTGCCAATACATGGTGCGGAACAGCATTTTTTCGACATTTGTCGCATGGGCTGGCGGGTTTTCCGGCCCTTTCTTGTTTGCCATCTATAGGCGGGTCCAAGTCTGATGAGCACACACCAAATGCTCGCACCCTTTGACCAGCAGTTGATCCCCCTGCAAGGTCATCTGAGGGACAGCATCGACATCGATCAAAGGGACCCAGAATTCCCCTCCGCCGTATTTGCCATCGCCTTCGCTAGCTACATCCCAGAACAGTTTCTTACCGATGTTCGGTGTTTGAACTTCTTTTCCAGCGGCGTCATAGGCGGACTGGATGTTTCCGCAAAAATTCTCTCCGCAAGCCGTGATCTTGATATGAGAGATCAAGTTCTTGCGATCGGGTTCTGTCTTCCAAACCCCAACAATCGGATCAGCCATAGCCATAGCGGGAAACAGCAAAACCGCCATGGCAGGTCCGAGGGCCTTCAACAAAGTGCTACGCATTCAAATGCCTCCACATATCGGTGTTTTGTCTTAGAAAATTGCGATCAGGCCGCCTGAGTATCCGATTGCTGCCGGTTCCACAGCTGAGCATAACGGCCTTCGCGCATGAGCAGTTCATCATGGGTGCCTTGTTCGATAATCTCACCGCTTTCCAGCACCACGATCCGGTCCGCCTCGGCAATGGTGCTAAGGCGATGGGCAATGGTGATCACGGTTCGCCCCACGCCCGCGCGCGCCAGGGCATCTTTGATGTCCTGTTCCGTATCGGTATCTAGGGCCGAGGTCGCCTCATCCAACAGCAGGATTGGCGGGTTTTTGAGAAGTGTCCGCGCAATGCCCACGCGCTGCTTTTCGCCACCCGACAGTTTCAGACCACGTTCGCCCACTTTAGTGTCATAGCCCTCTGGCAACGTCGCGATGAAATCATGGATCTGGGCCGCCCTGGCCGCGTCTTCGACATCGTCTTGCGTCGCGCCATCCCGTCCATAGGCGATATTGTAGCGGATCGTGTCATTGAACAGCACCGTGTCCTGCGGCACGACACCAATCGCCGCGTGTAAGCTGTTTTGCGTCACGTCCCGCACGTCCTGTCCGTCGATCTTCAAAGCACCGCCAGTGACGTCATAGAACCGAAACAACAACCGCCCAATTGTGGATTTTCCCGATCCGGTGGCACCAACAATGGCCACGGTTTGACCAGCCGGAACGGACAGCGATACCCCTTTGAGAATCTCCCTATCCGGGTCGTAGCCGAAATGAACATTGTCCAGCGTAACCTCACCGCCATTGACCTGCAGACGCGTTGCATCCCGCTTGTCGGTCACCTCGGCGGGTTGCCCCAGCAGATCAAACATCTGGCCCATATCGACCAGCGATTGACGGATCTCGCGATACACCGTGCCCAGAAAGTTCAGCGGTACGGTGATCTGAATCATGTAGGCGTTGACCATTACGAAATCGCCAACGGTGAGTGACCCGCTTTGCACTCCCATTGCTGCCAGAACCATCACACCGATCAGACCACAGGTGATCAGGAAGGACTGGCCGAAATTCAAGAAGGCCAATGAATACGCTGTTTTCAACGCCGCGCCAGCGTAGGCTTTCATCGATACGTCATATCGTTCAGCTTCGCGCGCTTCGGCGTTGAAATACTTGACGGTTTCGAAATTCAGAAGACTGTCAATGGCACGTTGATTGGCCTCGGTGTCCTGGTCGTTCATCTCGCGCCGCAGCTTCACGCGCCATTCGGTCACCGCAAATGTAAACCAGATGTAGAATGCGATCGTGACGGCCACGACGACCAGATACCAGACGTCGAACAGCCACATCAGGATAATACCGACCAACAGCAGCTCCAGGATCAGTGGTCCAATCGAGAACAGCAAGAACCGCAGCAAAAACTCTACGCCTTTGACGCCGCGCTCGATGATACGGCTCAGACCACCTGTGCGCCGCGTGACGTGATAGCGCATCGACAGTTGATGAATATGTCCGAATGTCTCAAGCGCCAGCGCCCGCAAAGCACGCTGACCCACTGGGGCAAAAGCGGCATCCCGCAACTGTTGAAAGCCAACGGTCATCAGCCGGGCCACACCATAGGCGACAGTCAACCCGACTGCGCCCAGTGCCAGGGGCGGAACACCTTCACCCGCAAGCCCGTCAACCGCGCCTTTGTAAAGAATCGGAGTGTAAACCGCGATCAGCTTGGCCAAGACCAGCATAGCCATCGCGATCATCACCCGGCGCTTCACCCAGGGCTCATCATCGGGCCACAGATACGGCGCAACCTTTCGGATTGTACGCCAGCCAGACTGGCGTTCGTCGGTATCGTCATCCGATTGCATAGGTGTTCCGTCTCATCACGTGCCTTGTCCACGGTCAGAGATAGACCCCGGGCCCGCTATAGGCCAGAGGCAATTCTTACTGGGGGATGGTAAAGACCTGCCCGGGATAGATCAGATCCGGGTCACGGATCAACTCGCGGTTGGCATCAAACAGCTTCACGTACAAAACGCCATCCCCAAACCGATCACGCGAGATGGCCCAAAGCGTGTCACCCTTTTGCACGGTCACTGATCGGATCGACGGTGTTTCGTCGGAGGCCTGCGGTTGATCTTCGGCCTCGGCGGACTGCAACACCTCAACCGGTTCGCGCTTGAACGGGGTTTCAACGCGGCTGAGCACAGTGCCGTCTGATGACACCTCATCCACCCGCAACGTATAGACACCCGGGTCAATGCCTTCGAGTTCGCCGCGCCAATTGCCGTCTTCTTCAGGCGCCAGATCGGCCACAAGTTCGTTGTTCAGATAGAGCCGCACGGCAGACCCATCCTGTACGCGACCGGTCAGTTGAACGTCGCCCGTGTCGGAATACCCGATTGTGTCCAACGCCACTTGCTCAGGATCTGTGTCTTGCCTTGAAGGTGATTGCACCAGTTCGACCCCCTCCTCGCCCGAGCGCAGGACGGCAACCTGCTGGTCCTTGCTGGTATCTTCCCCAGGCTCTGCAGATGGCGCTTCGGTGCTCGCGGTCTCAGTGACGTCTTCGGATTGATCTGTGGTTTCTGCAGCACCGGCGGTCGTTGGCTGTTCAGGCGTTTCAGTCGGCCCCACCTCGGGCTGAGCGGAGGTTTCTGCGCTGGCGACCTGTTCCTCGGCAGGTTCAGGCAGCGCTGCGATCAGATAGTCATCCGATCGCGCCGTCTGATCGCCTTGGGTTGTTTGCAACACCAAACCCTGAGCGTCATCGCTAAACGGGATTGAGACAAACTCAGCAAACTTCCCGCTGCTGTCTGCGGTGAACTCATGAACCGGTTCTCCGTTCAACAGAACCTGTATTTCGCTGCCGGGTTCCGCCGAGCCGGACAACAGCGCATTGCCATCCGTTTCAACGAAGATCTGGTCCAAAACCGGTGGCGTCGTAGTCGGTGCGGTCGCCCCCTCCTCAGTGCCGTCGGCTGACGCAGTTTCGGACCCGGTGTCGGTGACCTCTTCTCCGCGTTCAACTGCTGGCTGTCCGGCCGGTGTTTCTGCAGTCTGTTCCGCCGTTTCCGACGCACCCTCGCCACCCTCAGTGGGGGCAGAGCTCTGTTCCAGCTGTTCGGTTTCCGGCGCAGGTGCGGACGCGGTTTGTTCCTGCGGTGCGTCTTTCGGCTCTGGCGCGCTGGTAAAAGCACCCGACAGATACAACCCACCCGCGCCCAGAATCGCGATGAGACCGGCAATGACACCCCAGATGAAGTTGCCCGAGTTTCCGTTTCCCGATTTGGCGTCCATTCTTTCCCTTTCGCTCCGCGCTGCGAACATCTTGAGTTACAAAGCGTTCCGGCGGACAGTTGAGCCAATCTATCAATCCCGCTATCACGGGTCAAAACTTCTGACACAACCCCGGAGAGCCCCTTTGATGTCTCAGAAATCCGTCTGTGTGTATTGCGGGTCACGCAATGGCGCGAATAACGCCTATTCCGAAGCCGCCCAGCAATTCGGAACGCTTTTGGCCCACGAAGGCTGGAGGCTGGTCTACGGTGCCGGAGATGTTGGCTTGATGGGCGAAGTTGCCCGTGCGGCGCAATCTGCTGGCGGTGAAACATTTGGCGTCATTCCCGTTCACCTGGTCCGACGGGAAGTCGGTAAAACAGACCTGACACACTTCGTGATCACCGAGACGATGCACGAGCGCAAAAAAGTCATGATCATGAATGCCGATGCTGTTGTTGTCCTGCCCGGTGGCACCGGCTCGTTGGACGAGCTGTTCGAGGCGCTGACATGGCGGCAGTTGGGTCTGCACGACAAACCCATTCTGATTGTGAACGTGGGTGGATATTGGAACGCGCTGCATGCGCTTCTGGATCAAGTGATTGGCCAGGGATTTGCGGATGCCTCACTGGCCGACTTCGTATCCTGGGTCGATGACGCTGAAGCGGCGATGTCGGTCTTACGGGAAAAGCTGGGCTGATACTGCGATGAAAACGGGCGGCCCGAACCGCCCGTTCGAAAGATCAGACTGGTCGTCTAGCCGGTTGCAGACTGTTCCTAAGAACTTGTTCGACTTTGTGAAGCGGGTGATTGGTCAGGGTCTTGTCCACTTCAGCCACAACTTTGGTCAGGACTTCGCTGTGCAGGCGGCGTCTGAGCAGACCCAAAACCTGAGGACTGGCCACGAGAACTAAGCGTTTATACGCGCCCTTCAACCCTTTGCGGTTCAACAGATCGGCCAGATCCTGCACGAACAAGGATTTGGCATGGTCTTTCCAGGTCGCTTCTTCAATCGCTGACTTCTGTTTTGGCCCACCATCGTTGCGTCGACCTGCACGGTCTGATGGTCTGGATATCGGTTTGTCCTGTTCTTCAACTGAAACAACAACCAGATTGGGATCTTCGGCATCCGTTATGTTTTCCATAAACAGCGCCTTTTCTCCGTCTGCAATGATAACCCATGTTCCCTGTGCAAGTGCGACCATATTGATCTCCTGATATGGCTGATATGTGGGCATCCCTCGACTGCCAAGCGCAGTTAATCCGTCGCGCGCCTATGGTTTTTGGCGCGCTGCTCGACTGTTTTATGTGATTGGCGGTTCTCTCCTCCCACACAATATAGCTATGTAATGTGGGCGTTCTTACAATGGGTCCGCAGGCCGATTCTTGACAGGTCGGCAGCTTTCCACCGACGAAAAGCACCGATCTATGCAGACACGTCAATCACCGTGATTTCCGGAACAACGCCGAAGCGGACCGGCAGAATTGAACATCCTATTCCGCCAGAGATCACCAGATCGCGCCCACCTTCGCGAACATGGCCATAGGCATACCGATTACCGAACCGCGAAGGCACAACAGGCGACCAGCCAAACAAACGAACCTGACCGCCATGTGTGTGCCCTGACAGCGTCAGCGCCACGCGATCGGGCACCGTAGGAAAGATATCCGGTTCGTGTGCCATCATCACAATCGGTGCCTCATCGGTGACATGCGCAAGCGTTGTGGGAAGATCATCCAATCCCTGAAACTGCCCACCACCCCGTTTCAGGGCAAGCTGATCCTCCAGCCCGGCCAACCAGATTCCCAACGTTTCCAACTTGATTGCCGCGTTGGACAGCACCGGTATTCCGTTCTGTTCTAACGCCTGTGCATAGATGTTAGGGCCGCCACCGCGCCTTTGTGCGCTTTGGTCGTCCCACCAATCGTGGTTACCCAACACGGCATAGACACCATGTTTCGCTTGCAGTCCGGCCAGGACTGGGGCCAGATCGGCAATTGGCACCGCATGGGACACCATCTTATGACCCGCGGCATAGTCCCCCAACAACAATACGAGGTCGGGTGACAACGCATTGGTGCGCCGCACAATTTGCTGGATTCTCCGCAACCCGACATGGGGCTCGCCCACATGCAAATCGGCCAGAACCGCGATACGCACAGGTGCTGCGGCCCAGTCCGAGCGCTTCACCCGCCATTTTCGCACGCGCAACCGCAAGGCTGGTTCAATGAAAAACCCATAAAGGGACGCAAAAAGGCCTGCCAGCGTCACCGCCAGCAGGCCCTTGATAAACCCTCGTCGGGTCAATGGATCACATCCGCGAGGCGACGTTTTCCCAGTTCACCAGTTTGTCGAGGAAGTTCGACAGGTAAACCGGACGCTTGTTGCGGAAATCGATGTAGTAAGAGTGCTCCCACACGTCACAGCCAAGCAGCGCGGTCTGGCCAAAGCACAGCGGGTTCACGCCGTTCTCGGTTTTGGTCACAGCCAGAGAGCCGTCGGCGTTCTTGACCAACCATGCCCAGCCAGATCCGAACTGACCGGCGCCAGCCGCACTGAACTGCGACTTGAATTCGTCAACCGAACCGAAGCTTTCGGTGAGAGCCTTTTCCAGTTCACCGGGCATGGCGTAGCCGTCGGGGCCCATCATTTCCCAGAACTGGTTGTGGTTCCACAGTTGGCTGATGTTGTTGAAGATGCCATTTTGCGCCACGGCGGACTTGTCGTAGGTGCCGACAATGATGTCTTCCAGCGATTTACCGTCCCACTCGGTGCCTGCGATCAGCTTGTTGCCGTTGTCGACATAGGCCTTGTGGTGCAGATCGTGGTGATATTCCAGCGTTTCCGCGGACATACCCTTGGCTGCCAGCGCGTCATGTGCATAAGGAAGATCAGGAAGTTCAAAAGCCATGTCGGCCCCCTGTAAATGTAAGTTGCGGTTCCAAAGGTTAAATGCTTTGGCAACCGCCGCAGGTCAAGGGCTGAGACAAGAAAACCCGGAGGCGGCAATGCTTACACAGGCGCGCAAGATGTTCTACCGCGCTCGCGGATATTATGCGGGCACCCTGAACGGCGAACCGTTTCGTCTGGATCCGTATCATTCGAAATTCTGGCGCAAGGCGGCCGCTGGCGATTGGGAACCAGAGACCTTTTCCCTGCTGGACAGGTATCTGTCCCCGACCAGCGACTATCTAGACATAGGTGCATGGATCGGCCCAACGGTGCTGTATGGAGCCCGCAAAGCCCGGCACGTCTGGTGTTTCGAACCCGACCCGACAGCATTCCGGCATTTGGCGTGGAATCTGGACCTGAACGACATCCACAACGTCTCGGCCTTTGGTGTCGCCTTGTCAGATAAGTTCGGGGTGGCACGCATGGCTTCGGTCCGTGGGGAGCCGGGGGATTCGACCAGTTCACTGCTCCATGACGGCGCTCACGGCAGCGATGCGTTGACAATTGCATGGGACCAATTCGAAGCAGCTAATGATCTGTCCGCTGTTTCGCTGGTTAAGATGGATATCGAAGGGGCTGAGTTCTTTGTGCTGCCAACACTTTTGCCATGGCTGCAGCGGCAACGCCCGACCCTTTATCTGTCTTTGCACTCGCCCCTGTTGGATGAACAAGACCGGCTGGAACGCACCGAAACTCTGCTGGAACAACTGAGTTTCTACCCCAACATCAGCACGGAAAAGCTGCTACCCATTCAGATCGAAACCCTGTTTGATCCAGAGGCTCTGACTCGATACCGGACGATTGTGTTGCACGGGTGACTAGGCGTCGAACATTTTATCGCAGAGCGGGTTTTTGCTGTTGCAATTACGCGGCTGGATTGATCAACTTCGTGCGCCAAGTCAATGAATAACGGAACAAATGAAACATCTTACCTTAGCTTTCTTAGCCACCGTGTTTGCTCAAAGTGCTTTCGCTGAAACAAAGACTTACGTTTGTACAATGACCAAACAGGACAGCCGCGGCTGGATTGCGCCAGAGTACGCATTTCGCGTGGATGCAGAAAACAAAGCCGCGCAGGTTGCAATCAATCCCGAGTGGCTTGCCACACGGTTCAAAGATCGCGGAGCCAAAGGCTATCGCCTGTCCTGGAACCGAACAATGACAGCCTCTGCGGGCGGTAACCTGCGTGTTCGATACCAAGCCAATCTCAACCCCACCAAGAACAGTGTGACCGTCAGAATGGCGTTTGTCAGCACAAACGCCTCAAACAAACCTTATGGCGTTGGCACTTGTCGCGTCGAAAAGTAAATTGAGCTCCGGTAGTACCGGAGCTCAATAGCTGCAATAGGCAGCACGAGAGGCTAAATCGCGCAAACCTTAAGAGCCGTAGAGCGACTCCCCCTGCTGCACTTTACAAGGCCCGCTTCCCCGTGGACGGTTGGTGGCATTCACCTGCGGGAACCGTGCCAGTAAGTTCAGCTTTTGCGTTTTCGGATTCAATGTCGCTGTATAGCTGACATAGGCAGTCCCGCCTGTGCTCATAGGAATGTTCATTTTCCACGTCATTCTATACTCACCCTTGCGGGTCGTTTTCAATTTGACGTCCTTCGGCTGCCCATCCAGTTCGTGGATATAGACATCGTACGCTCGGGCGCGCTTGTTTTCAGCATCCACGCTTAGGAGGACCCGTTCAGAAATCCAACCCTGCTCAAGGTTATGCAAGCTACAATCGTAGGTTACGACTTCGGCATGGGAAGCCCCGGCAAACAACCCTGCTGCCAGTGCTATGGTAGTAAACTTCATGATTTAATACCCCTCAAAATGCTTATGAATTTTACTTTGGTGTTGCGACCGCTACGCATTTTCCGGTGGCGTACCCGTCCCGCGGTAAATAGGCACTGGGTGATGACGACCGAGCTGTAGCTTTCATTGTTTTACGGTCCAAAAAGACTGAGAATTCCTGAGTTTTCAGGTCAATGGCATCAATAACAGACTCGTTCGACGCAATGCTGCGTCCGCTTGCAGAATAAACGTAGTTCTCACCGACCCATCCAATCGAAAGACGCCGGATACTGTCACGCTTGACCCGGCCGGGTCCGGAGTGAGTGTTGATGTCGGGAATATCCACCTCATGGATGAGTGCCGAGCGGCCAAATTCATCTACCGAAAAAACCAGGTGGCTTGGTGTCGGGCGATTTGCGAGCCCACGTCCAAAATGACACTCGAAACTTTCTTTAAAGGTTTCGGCAATTCCGGCTGTGGGCGTGACCAAAAGGCTCAACGCCAAGGTGATTATCTTAGTTTTCAAATTTGAAGCTCCGTTTAGTTTACTTTGGCGCGGTGACAAGCAGGCATTTGCCTTTGGCATGGCCATCCCGCGAAACATTTAACCTAAGCGCGTTGGACCGCACGCTGGCCTTCATTGTGCGGCGGTCGAGAAAAATCGTGAACTCGACATCTCGCAGATCTACAGCTCGCGGCCGGGTTTCGTTGGATGCAACACTTCTTCCACTTGCAGAAAAGATGTACTCTCTCCCGCTCCAAGCGATCGACAACCGGCGAATGCTATTCCGTGTTATCTGACCCGACCCCTTCACGGTGTCGATCTTTGGAATTTCAACGTTGTGCAATAAAGCCGAACGACCAAATTCGTCGATCGAAAACAGAACACGCGTTGGCGTTGGGCGGTTTCGGACCCCTTTGCCAAACGTACATTCAAATGTCTCTGTGTAAGTCTCTGCAACCAAAGGTGAAGTTTGAGCATACAGGGCTATCAAGCAAGCAAGTAGTATTCTGGTCATTTTTCTTTGAAATTGTTGTGAGAAAGTCAATCAGGTTAGCAGAAAAGTCTCATTCTTCTTTGCAAAAAGAATATCTTAACAATAGGTTAATCCATATTCTTTGGTTAGTTGTTCGCTTTACGTTGGGGCGAGAGCCTTAGGTACTAAAACCTGTCCCGATGTCGATGTGCTAAACTTCTAGGTGTTTTCTTGGCGAAGCCGCAACACCAAAAGAAAATGGCCGCCCTAGTGTAGTAAGGCGACCACAATTCGATCAGTGAATGTTTCTGGAGTGCCTAGTAAACCCCAACCTCACTGCCTGGCTGTGCCGCGATCTTGAGCAGGTTAAACACATAATCCGCAGTTGAGCGAAAACAGACCACGCGGAACGTTTCGGCATCGTCCATCCAGAAGGCACCGGCAACTTGTGCAAGGCGCGAGCGGCGGATTTGACCGGGCTGGAAGGCCTCAGCCGACAATTCGACCGGAGCCAGTTTCCCCAGAACCTCGCGCCCGCTTGCGCCCGATATCCGGAAGACCGCGCGCGCATCCGAGACGTTGACCGCCAAAGCGTGAACGCCGCTGAGGGCGTTGTTCATTGCCGCCAATTTGGCCTCGACCTCCGCATAAGGAATAAGGACAAGCAGTTCATCCGATGACATCCAGCAGACGCCGGTATCTCCGTCGACATTGGCCCCCCGCTGGTCCGGCATTTTCTGACCGGTTGCGTCCTTCACGGCCTTGATTAGAACCTTGTCGGACAGGTTGCCACGCAATGTAATCATACCCTGCAGGCCACATTCCTCGACCCGGGCGATGCCGTCATAACTGACGTGGTTCAGTGCACTGATGGGTTCAGACATTCTGCTTCTCCCCGTCCTTGTCGAAGAAGATCGGATCTACGATCTTTGCCTTATAGGTTATGCCGTCCGTGCCCGGGAACTCGACAATCTCGCCCATGCGATCGGGCCCGTGCTTGATCAGCCCCATGGCGATGCCTTTGCCCAGATTGGCCGAGTAATAGGTCGACGTCACACGCCCGATCATGTTGCGCTGACCGTTGGCGTTGACGCCCTCGCCCACCGCATATGCACCATCTGGGATGACAGAACCATCCACAGTCTCAAGTCCGACCAGTTTCCAGCGTTCGGGATCGGCCATGTGGCTACGCGAATGGGCGCGTTTGCCAAGGTAGTCTTCTTTCTTTTTCGACAACGCCCAGTGCAGCCCCAGATCCTGTGGGATCACGGTGCCGTCAGTCTCATCGCCAATCATGATAAAGCCCTTCTCGGCCCGCAGGATGTGCAGACATTCGGTGCCGTAAGGCATTGCACCGAACTCTTTGCCTGCCTCCATCAGAGCATCCCAGAAGGCTTGCCCCTGAGACGCCGGTACTGCGATCTCATATGACAATTCGCCCGAGAACGAGATGCGATAGGCACGGCAATCGAACGCGCCGATCTTGCCATCGCGCCACTCCATGAACGGCAGCGCTTCTTTGCTGACATCCATGCCGCCCAGCTTTTCCAGCACTTTGCGGGCATTCGGGCCGACCACGGCGACCTGCGCGTATTGCTCGGTCACGTTGGCGACATAGACTTTCCAGTCCCACCATTCGGTCTGCAGCCATTCTTCCATGTGACCATGGATGCGTTCCGCGCCGCCGGTGGTGGTGTGGCACAGCCATGTGTCTTCATCGATCCGGGCGACAACGCCATCATCGATCAGGAAGCCGTTTTCGGAACACATCAGGCCATAGCGACATTTTCCGACCTTCAGCGTGGACATCATGTTGGTGTACATCATGTCCAGGAACTTGCCTGCATCGGGGCCTTTGACGATCAGTTTTCCCAGTGTCGATGCATCCAGAAGGCCGAGATTTTCTCGGGTGTTCTTGACCTCGCGATTGACCGCGTCATGCACGGACTCACCGGGGCGAACATAAGCATATGTGCGGCGCCAATGACCGACCGGTTCCCAATCCGCACCGTTCTGGTCGTGCCAGTTGTGCATCGGTGTTTGGCGGATGGGTTGGAACGTATCACCGCGTGCCTCACCGCCGATTGAACCCATCGAAATGGGGGTATAGGGCGGACGGAAGGTGGTGGTCCCCACCTTCGGGATTTCCGAATTCAGCGAGTCAGCAAGGATAGCCAAACCGTTGATGTTGCTCAACTTACCTTGATCAGTCGCCATTCCCAGCGTGGTGTACCGTTTGGTGTGCTCAACGCTTTCGTATCCTTCGCGTGCCGCCAGTTGAACGTCAGACACTTTGACGTCGTTCTGAAAGTCCAGCCAGGACTTCATGCGCAGTTGGATTTCAGCATTCGCGGGCATCAACCAGACCGCTTCCATCGGCGCTTCGTTCGTCGACTCGCCAACGGGCGCCTTGGTATTCTTGGGCTTAAAGCCCGCAGCTTTAGCGGCTGCCTTACCTGCCGCATGCGCGTCAGTCAGCACTTCACCCAGCGCCAGCGGTCCGTTCGACGCGCCAGCGGCGACAACAAATCCTTCGCCATCCGCGCCCAACGGCGGGCGTTTGGGGTCAGGACGGAAATGAGCGTTTGCGTCATCCCAAATCAGCTTGCCGCCGCAGTGGGACCACATGTGCACGACCGGAGACCAACCGCCCGACATAGCAACGGCATCGCATTCCACCTCTTCACGGGCGCCGCCAACACCTTCCTGATTGCAAATCGCGACTTTCTTGACGCGTTTACCGCCTTTGACTTTGGCGATCGCTTTGCCCGGATCTACTCGGATGCCAAGCTGACGCGCTTCCTCGGCCAGCGGACCCGCCGCAGCTCGCGCGTCAACAACCCGCAGAACATCAACACCTGCCTGCTTCAGGATGATCGCGGTGCGATAAGCGTCGTCATTGTTTGTCGCCACAATCACCCGCTCGCCCGGCGCCACACCCCAGTTCACCGCGTAATCCCGCATGGCTGATGCCAGCATCACCCCCGGAACATCGTTGCCAGCAAATGACAACGGACGTTCAATCGCACCTGTCGCTGTCACAACTTGCTTGGCCCGGATGCGCCATAGGCGGTGACGGGGGCCTTGGATGCCCGGTTTGTGGTCGTTCAGACGCTCATAACCCAGCACGTAGCCGTGGTCATAGACGCCTGCCCCCATGCAGCGCGCGCGCATTGTAACGTTGTTCATTGTTTCCAATTCGGAAACCAATTGTTCCACGAACTTATCCACAGGCTCATCATTGATCGCGCCGCCATCAACCGGAGCGCGACCGCCCCAATGAGCGCTCTGCTCGATCAACAGGACCTTGGCGCCGGATAGCGCCGCTGCTTTGGCGGCCTGCAGCCCTGCAACACCGCCGCCGATTACCAGAACATCGGTGAAGGCGTAGAAGTGTTCATAGGTGTCGGCGTCTTTGGTTTCCTTGTCCGGAGCTTTGCCAAGACCGGCCGATTGCCGAATGAAGGGTTCGTACACATGCTTCCAGAACGGCTTGGGATGGATGAACATCTTGTAGTAGAAACCCGCCGGCAGGAACCGGGACAGATAGGTATTCACAGAACCGATGTCGAACTCCAGGTTCGGCCAGTGGTTCTGCGACACGGAAGTCAGACCATTGAACAGTTCGGTCGTTGTGGCACGTTGGTTCGGCTCGAACCGGCTGCCCTGCCCCAGACCGACAAGCGCGTTTGGCTCTTCCGCACCGCTGGCGACCACGCCACGCGGGCGGTGGTATTTGAAAGACCGGCCCATCATCATCTGGTCATTGGCCAGCAAGGCCGAGGCAAGCGTGTCACCCTCGTACCCCTGCATAGAGGTGCCGTTGAAGGTAAAGGTGACCTTTTTGGACCGGTCGATCAACCGGCCTTGATTTGCGAGACGGGTGCTCATGATGCGGACCTTTCGCAGATGGAGGCTTCGGAGCCTCCGGCGGGAGTATTTTTGAAAAGATGAAGCATCAGGTGAGCCCTCTCCACGCCCAGCCCGGGCGCTTGGCTGTGATGGCATCCTTGATCTCTTGAGGCGGCTCGGTGGTCTGGGCGGAATAGGTGCCGAACACTTCGAGAGTCTGCGTGCAACGTGCGGCATGGAACCACTTGCCGCAGCCATTTGCGTGACGCCAGCGTTCGAAATGAACGCCTTTGGGGTTTTCGCGCATGAAAAGATAGTCGTGGAACTCGTCTTCCGACGAGCCCGGGCCAAAGCGCTTCAGATGCGCCTCGCCACCCGCGGCCAGTTCAGTTTCTTCGGCATCGACGCCGCAACAGGGGCAATTCAGGATCAGCATGACGCCACTCCTCGCTTGTAAATTAGAGACCACACGCCCAGATTGCGGGCATGGGTAGGGGACCTTTGATAACGCTTTTGGCCGGAATCGGTGCGTTGGTTGGTGTGGTTTGGCTGCTGGTCAGAAGCCGCTCTCGCGGGCGACAATCTCAAAAACTGCAACAGACACACCGCCCCCACGCTCCGAACGTCGGCTATGATCACAGCAAGGCGATCAACAAGGGCGACTACCCGCGAGACTCTTAGTGAGGCAGCTGGGTTCTTAGTGCGCTCGACAGAATACGCGTCCATCAGTGCGCCACCCCAGCGGCAACGCTTTCGTCGATAAAGCGGCCCTCTTTGAACCGGTCGAGCGTAAACGCTTCGGTCAGCGGCGAATGGCCCGTGGCCATCAGTTGCGCCATGCCCCAGCCGGAACCCGGGATGGCCTTGAAGCCACCAGTGCCCCAGCCGCAGTTGATAAAGCACCCGCCCAAAGGTGTTTTCGACAGGATCGGGGACCGGTCGCCGGTCATATCCACGATCCCGCCCCACTGGCGCAGCATCTTCAGGCGCGAGACCATCGGGAATGTCTCGACCAGTGCGCGCACGGTTTCTTCGATGTGATGGAAAGATCCGCGTTGGGTATAGTTGTTGTACCCGTCAGTCCCTCCGCCGATCACTATCTCGCCCTTGTCGGATTGCGACATGTAGCCGTGCACAGTGTTGGCCATCACGACGACATCCATGCAGGGCTTAATCGGCTCGGACACGAGCGCTTGCAGCGAAATCGCTTCGAGCGGCAGACGGAAGCCTGCCATTTCAGCCAGTTGACCGGAATGACCTGCGACGATCATGCCCAGTTTGTCACAATCGATGGCGCCTTTTGTGGTGTCGACGCCAACAACACGGCCATTTTCGGACCGAACGCCGGTCACTTCGCATTGCTGGATAATGTCCATACCCATGGCTGAACACGCACGGGCATAGCCCCAAGCCACGGCGTCGTGCCGGGCGGTGCCACCGCGGTCCTGCCACAACGCACCCAGAACGGGATAGCGTGGACCGTCAAGGTTGATGATCGGCACCAGTTCCTTGACACGCTCGGGTGTGATCCACTCAGTCTTGACGCCTTGTAGTGCGTTGGCATGCGCGGTGCGCTGATAGCCACGAATCTCGTGCTGGGTCTGGGCCAGCATCATGACGCCACGTGGGCTGAACATGACGTTGTAATTCAGGTCCTGGCTTAAGTCTTCGTACAGGCCGCGCGCTTTTTCATACAATGCCGCCGATGGGTCCTGCAGATAGTTCGACCGGATGATGGTGGTGTTACGCCCGGTGTTGCCACCACCCAGCCAGCCTTTTTCGATCACCGCAATGTTTTGGATTCCGTAGTTCTTACCCAGGTAATACGCAGTCGCAAGACCATGTCCGCCAGCACCGACGATGATGACGTCATAACGCTTCTTTGGCTCGGGCGAACGCCAGGCGCGCTCCCATCCGGTGTGATAGCGCAGAGCTTCCCGCGCCACAGCAAAGGCTGAATAGTGTTTCATATGCGAATCCATCCGGTTCGGTGATTGGGCGCAGATATGCCGCGTACCGACAGTTTACCCCTGCCGTGCAACGCCGCAATATCGCACTATTGCGACATGTGCACTATTCGCGGCCATTTGTCCCTTTTGTCGGACGGCCTGCGGGTCTAAGTCAGAGCAGCCACTTCGGAGGGGCCATGACGTTCTGGGTTCTGATATTTCTTGTCGCACTGCTGATCGCAGCATTCCTAAGCTACACACTGTTGCGCAACCGTCGCAGCGATGAGCCTGCGGCCGCCTACGACCTGCGGGTTTATCGTGAGCAGCTTGCGAGCGTTGATCGCGACCTGACCCGCGGCGTGATTGGTGAGGCGGATGCTGATCGAGTGCGTACCGAAATCTCGCGTCGCATTCTGGCTGCTGACGCGCAGATGAAACAGGAAGGTAGAAGCGGCGGACCTGCGCGATCGGTATCGGTCGTTGCAATTGCGTGTCTTGCGCTGGTTCTGATCGGTGGCGCCACGGCGATGTACCATCGGATGGGCGCTGTTGGCCTTCCGGACATGCCTCTGGCTGCCCGGGTCGAAATGGCCAAAGAAGTCCGTGCCAATCGTCCGTCTCAAGCTGCGGCTGAGGAATTGGTGACTCCGCCCGTGCCGCGCCAGTTGGAAGACAGCTACGCCAATCTTCTCAAACAATTGCGCGAAACGGTTGCTGCACGCCCTGACGATCTGCAGGGCCATATGCTGCTGGCTCAGCACGAAACCAACGCAGGTAATTTCATGGCCGGATACACGGCCCAGAAAAACGTGGTGGAGTTATCCGGCGAGGCGGTCACAGCGGACGCTTACTCGGACCTTGCCGAAATGATGATCCTGGCGGCAGGCGGATATGTTTCGCCCGAGGCCGAACAGGCCCTGGATCAAGCGCTTAAACGTGATCCCCGGCATGGTCCGGCCCGGTATTATTGGGGACAGATGTTGGCGCAAGTTGGGCGACCGGATATTGCTTACCGCGTTTGGGTAGAAACCGTACAGGATGCTCCACCTGGCGCGCCATGGGCGGACGCCATTCGCCGACAGATTGACGAGCTGGCTTTCCGTGCCGGTGTCTTCAACGCACCAAACCTGAGTGGTGCGACAGGCCAACCTGGCCCAAGTCAGGGCGAAGTCGCGGCGGCAGCCGAGTTGACCCCGGAAGAGCGGCAAGAGATGATTCAAGGTATGGTGAACCAACTGTCAGACCGGCTGGCTACCGAAGGTGGATCACCCGAGGAATGGGCTCGACTGATTGCGGCTCTTGGTGTGATGGGTCAGGCCCAACGCGCCATCGACATCCGCGACGAAGCCATGACCGTCTTTGCTGGCGACGACGCCGCGCTTGAGATGATCGATGCAGCAGCACTTCAGGCTGGGATTGCGCAATGATTCACGACGAATTTGAAGCCTTTGCTGCGGCCCTTTCCCCGATGTCTGCACTGATGGGTCTGGACTTGGGGGAAAAGACCATCGGTGTCGCAGTCTCGGACCGAATGCGTACGGTGGCCAGTCCTTTGGAAACGGTGAGGCGCAAGAAGTTCACGCTGGATTCCGCCCGTTTGCTGGAACTTGTCGAGAACCGTGAAATTGGCGGCGTCCTGTTGGGTCTTCCCAAGAATATGGATGGTACCGAAGGGCCGCGCTGCCAGTCCACCCGTGCTTTTGCCCGTAATCTATCCCGGCTGACTGCGCTGCCCATAGGGTTCTGGGACGAAAGGCTCAGCACGGTTGCGGCAGAAAAGGCACTGCTTGAGGCGGATACGACACGAAAACGTCGCGGACAGGTTATCGACCACGTCGCTGCTGGTTATATCTTGCAGGGGGCGCTCGACAGGATGCGCTTTTTGTAACGGTCGGAGACCACGAATGACGAATATGGTTTGGAAACGGAACGAGGTCGAAAGCCCTTGCATCCAGATCTGCGTCGTCCATCCGACCGAGAAGATATGCACAGGCTGCTATCGGACCATCGACGAAATCTCCAGATGGTCCAAAATGGACAGCACCGAGCGAGCCGAGGTGATGGCGGACCTACCAGAGCGCAAACCGCGGCTGAGCAAGCGGCGCGGCGGACGCGCGGCGAGGTTGAGCAAGTCGTAAGACCTTTGCCCTGATCGGCTATTTTGGGGAATTTTTCGCCGCTTGAACTTGGCAAACATCCGTGTTGGACACAAATTGCTTGCCCCTCAACTCGGACCGAAACAGCTCGATAATCTCGGACTGATTTGTGGTTGGCGTCTGAACATGCGCCTCGGGCCCAGAACGTAGGTCACCGGGTATGGACAAGGTCAAACTGCGCCCCTGGAACATGTTCTTTACAAACGACTTAACCTGCATTTCAGCACCTTGGCTTGGTTTGTCCTGCGTCGCTGTAGATCTGGTCTGAACTCTGAGGGGGGAGAAAAGAGCCCGAGAACAACGGTTGAGTGAGTGGCGACCCACAGCGACGCAATGCGAGTTGTTAGAATTCCCGTTGGTTTTGAGGGAATGTTTTTGTTATTTTACTTCCTTGACTAGTCAATCAAGAAAAAAACTCAAAAACCCACACCTTCCGTAGCGTCAGCAACAAAAAATTCGCCGTGAAGTCCCAGAGTGATTTACAAGACATCCATGCATCGAAGGTTTGGTGTCAAAAATCGCGCGATTCGATTCGCGTTCCAGAAAAACACTCGACCAGCTTTGACCCCGACAAAAGGTTACCCGGTAGCCAACCAACTTTTGGCGTTTTCATAGTCTTCAGACGCAAAAAACTGCGTCCGGGTTCCCAACACATGACTGGCCACTCTTTGCGCCATGTGTTGCCAGGATTTGTCTCCGACAATGGCTGCGCGGTCCAGCATCCCGATATGCCGGCTGGCCAACCTGAAATGAGCCGCAAGAGCCGAAAGCCCCTGCCAGCCGTCAAATTCTCTCAGATCAATCAACAGGCGAAAGCCCTGCCGGTCCTGCAACAGGGCATCCAAATCCTTTTCGGTTTGTTTGTAGTCCTCGGGATCAAGCTTGCCCAACAGGCTCACCTGAACACAGGGGCCACCCAGATCGGTAACGTGAATTGACCCGAGTGACTCGCGCATCCAGCGGCGGGCGGCTTCCAGTTCTGCCATTTCGAATACCTGAACCGGACAAGGCAGGATCGGAGCGGCAAGACGAATACTCGTCTGCACCCACCCCTGATCCGCCACAACAGCAATCCGTTCGAATCCACGCCAATGGCTTAGGCCCAGCTTGGTATCCGACCACGCCGCACCCAGATCGTAGCCTTTGAATTCTGGCTGGACGATTGCCAGCAAACGCACCGCATCATGTTCCGCCAAGGCCGCCTCGATCGCAGGAACCAGAGTGTTGGTGTAGTCCGCGCTGGTGACTTCTCCGGACAGTTCAACTTCGATCAGTGCGCCATCAGAATTTGTGTGAACCGTAATCATGGGTCAAATCCCTCAATATCTATGAATGACAAAACGTTAGGGGAGTTTGATCCATTCGGCTACACCCCCGGTAAACTCCGGGCGGAAATAGGCGATCATCCGTCCATCAGGGCCCGCAGCTGCGTCCGCCCCCCATGGTGCCACCCCGTGCAGGCAGTGGCGATGCAACAGATATGCCTCGCCGGGTTTGGCGGGCAATTCGATCCGGCGACAGGTTTCAAATACTTCACGCCGTGCAACCTGATAGATATCGGTGATGTCTACCTCGTGCAGGGTGTCGTGCGGGTGATCTGAAAGAGCACGTTCAAACGCGTCGCGGATGAGGATATGGCTCCCCTCCCACAAGACCATCGGCGCGGCGTCCTCGCTTGTTTCGGTTAGCGGAATACCCAGAATCCAGGCATGGGGTTCGTCGACCCTGCGACGCCGATCCGGCCCCATCGGGCGCAATCCGTCCACATGCGCCGCATCGCGGTTTCGGCGATACCGACCCGCCGCTTCGCTTTCGCCCCTGCGCGGACGCGGGTAGCCGGGATAGATGACCGAGACCTGCCCTTTGTGCAAAGGCAAACCGCCATATTGATCAGTTAGGAAGTCCATGGCCAGGCCAGACAATGGCTGGGACCGCGCCACCTTGCCCTCGGCATCGTTGGGCAGGGCGTCCACCCCTACAAACCAGGTGCCTTCACAATCCATCCATTCGGCAAATGCTGGATCAGTGACGGATGCGCGGGCCACAGGCAGAGCATGGCCGACCCACTCTGCCACTGCTGGATCATAGGGAAATTTCAGCCAGCCCTTGGACCAGAAATCTCTCACCACCCCAATGCCTTGCGTAACATGTTTAATGCTACCAGAGTCAGGAACACCGCGAATACACGTTTCAACGGTTTTGGGTCCATCGCATGGGCCAGTTTGACCCCCCAGGGCGCTGTGATCATTGTCATCGCCACGACGATTCCAAAGGCGACAAGGTTAACTGCTCCGATGGTCCAGGGTGGTCGATGGTCCGCGTTGATGTCCAGAAACAGAAAACCGAAAACAGACGGCACCGCGATGATCACACCAAACCCGGCCGCCGTCGCCACCGCCCTGTGAATGGGGGTGTTGTATAGGCTCATCAACGGGACGCCAAAACTGCCACCCCCGATCCCCATCAGGACGGATAGAAACCCAACCGATGGCGACAGCGCAGCGCGCCTGAACCCTTTTGGCATAGCATCGCCCAGCCGCCATTTCGAGCGGCCAAGCCCCAGATAAGCACCAATCACCATACCCAAAACACCAAACAACGCCTGCAGCGCTTCGGTTCGCAGCGCAGAGGCAGCCAAAACGCCAAAGATGGCTCCAATTGCAATACCGGGCCCCCAGCCACGCAGGATATCCCAATCCACGGCGCCCTTTTTGTTATGGGCCAGTACGGATCGGATCGATGTGACGATAATGGTGGCAAGTGAGGTGGCCAGGCACAATTGCATCAGTTGCGGGCCGCCGTATCCAAGCGTCTGAAACGTATAAAAAAAGGCGGGCACCAGAACGATACCGCCGCCGACCCCCAAAAGTCCGGCCAGCACGCCGGCCAGCGCCCCGATCACAAGCAAAAGGCCCAACATCTGGGCCAGCAACATCGTCTCGGGCATCATTCCCCCAGTCCGGCATTGAACCGGAGTTTCCGTCGATCAAACCTCAGCCAAAGGTGCCACACGGTCCAGCGCCTGCAACATAACCTCGGGCCCCGCCCCGTCATGCACCGCCCCTTCAGACAAGGCCCGCCGCCAAGCCCGCGCGCCGGGCCGTCCAGCAAACAGCCCAAGCATGTGACGTGTGATTTGGTGCAGTCGCCCGCCATTGGCAATATGCCGTTCGACATAAGGAACCATTTGTCGAACAATGGCAATCGGATCACGGGCAGTTCCGGTCTGGAAAATGCGTGTGTCCGCCTCGGACAAGATATCTGTTGGCTGATGATACGCCGCTCGTCCGATCATCACGCCATCTAGACCCGCATCCAAATGCGCCTGTGCCTCATCCAATGACGTGACGCCCCCATTTAGGGAAATGTGCAGATCTGGAAAATCAGTTTTCATCTGGTGGACCAGATCGTAGTCCAAAGGCGGAATGTCCCGGTTTTCCTTCGGGCTGAGGCCCTTAAGCCAAGCCTTGCGCGCATGAATCGTGACGCGCTGACACCCAGCTGCGCGGATTTGTTCTAGAAACACGGGTAAAATGTCCTTCGGTTCCTGCTCGTCAACACCAATCCGGCACTTTACGGTCACGTCCACGT
Source organism: Ruegeria sp. EL01 (assembly GCF_900313035.1). Lineage (GTDB taxonomy): Bacteria > Pseudomonadota > Alphaproteobacteria > Rhodobacterales > Rhodobacteraceae > Ruegeria. The sequence continues at coordinate 21,437 of NZ_OMPS01000021.1, forward strand.
CCACCGCTTCGCACATCGTCGCGACACATTCCGCGACCCGTGCCGGGTCTTTCATCAACACGGCACCAAATGTACCCGACTGAACCCGGTCCGACGGGCAGCCACAATTCAGATTGATCTCATCATATCCCGCATCCGCCCCAAGCTGTGCCGCTTGCGCAAGTTCTTCCGGATCCGATCCCCCAAGCTGCAAGGCAACCGGGTGCTCAGCATCATTGTACTCCAACAAATGCAAGGCCCCGCCACGGACCAAGGCCGGAGCAGTTACCATCTCGGTATACAGCAGCGCTTCCGAGCTCAGCAGCCGATGCAGGTACCGGCAGTGGTGATCCGTCCAATCCATCATGGGTGCCACGCTTAAACGCGCTGCTTTGTTCGCCTTGCCAGTCACAAAAACGACTCCGTCGCACAGGGGTTTGCGGTCCTATTTGCCTGTCTCGAAAGATCGGTGATCCGAATCGGGCCGGAGAGGACTAACATAATCTAACCCGCCCTTCCCACTGGTGACCCGACGAATTCACACGCCAGCTTTCTCGGTTTTGGCATCATATCGGCTGATCATCATCTCGACGCTGTTTTCAATCGTCTCTGCCATTTCTGATCGGCTGAGAACTTGGCCCGTGAACAGCATGGGCCAGAACGCGCGGGCCTTGATCAAACCAATGAATTCACGCCCGGCCTGTTCGGGGTTTCCGATCTGCAATTGACCATCTTCAGACGCATCGCGCAGCATGTCGATAAAAGTGGCGGTCTTGTCCAACTTGCCCTGTGCCTCGGCCGCTAACACGGGATTGCGCAGGGTCTCGCTTATGACCATACGCGACATCGCAATGACATCGGGCAGCATGAGAATACGACCCTCGGCCCAGGCCAGCTCTGTCAATTGCTCGCGAACGCAACGTCCTTTTTCGTATCGGATCTCCAAAACTTCGGCAAACCGACTCGACAGTTCGATCACAATCGAGCGGAAGAGGTTTTCTTTACTTTCGAAGTACTTATACAGCGTACGCTTGGACACCTCGGCCCGCGCCGAGATGCGATCCATACTGGATGCGGCAAAGCCCTTTTCCTGAAACTCGGCCACCGCAGCTTCGATGATCTGTGCGCGCTTGGACGCGTTTGGTACACTGCATTCGTTCATGTCAGAGCTATAGACCTATTGACGCGCCTGGGTCAAACACCACGTAAACTCGGCAGTTTACACCCTTGAAGATCTGTGCGACTTGTAAACCCGCCAGTTTACCGATTCAGGAAACCAGCGCGAACAGGAGAGTCCCCCTATGGCTTTGACTTTGAAATTGAACGGCGAAACCCACACGGTCGATGCCGAACCCGGCACGCCCTTGTTGTGGGTGATCCGGGATGAACTTAAGCTGACCGGAACCAAATTCGGCTGCGGCGTCGCCTCATGCGGCGCCTGCACCGTGCATGTGAACGGCGAGCCGACACGCTCGTGCCAGACCTACATCGAAGACGTTGAAGATGCCGAAATCACCACAATCGAAGCCATCGGCGATGACAAGATCGGTGCTGCAGTTCAGCAGGCCTGGGTAGAGCTGGATGTGGTTCAGTGCGGCTATTGCCAGTCGGGTCAGGTGATGTCGGCCGTTGGGTTGCTGTCCGAGAACCCAAAACCATCCGCCGATGAAATCGACGCATACATGCATGGTAATGCCTGCAGATGCGCCACCTATCAACGCATCCGCGCCGGCATTCAACGCGCATCTGACATTCTGGAGGCCTGATCCATGACCATCAACACCTCCCGCCGTGGATTTTTGAAAAGCGCCGCAGCTGCTGGTGCCGTCTTGCTGGTCGGCGCACGCACCGATGGCGCGCTGGCGGCAGCTACAACGGAATCCGCGCAGTTCAACCCGTTCGTGAAAATTGACGCGGATGGCACAGTCACCGCCATCGTCAAGCATTTTGAAAAGGGCCAAGGTCCTGCGACCGGCCTGCCAACGTTGATCGCAGAAGAAATCGGTCTGCGCATGGACCAGATCGAATACGAATTCGCCCCGTCCAACCCGCAGATCTACAACAATCTCCTGTTTGGTCCGTTTCAGGGCACCGGCGGATCAACCGCAATGGCGAACTCGTGGATGCAATACCGCCAAGCTGGTGCCGCCGCCCGCGAAATGCTGGTCACCGCCGCCGCACAAAGCTGGGGTGTGGACGCGTCCACCGTTACGATCGAAGAAGGTATCGTCAAAGCTGGCGACAAATCTGCCCCGATCAGCAAATTCGTTGCTGCAGCCTCTCAGCTGGAAGCCCCAGTTGAACCACTCCTGAAAGATCCATCAGAATTCCGCTTGATCGGCAACGAGGCCGTGCGACGCAAGGATTCGGCCATCAAAGGGAACGGGCAAGCGATGTATGCGATGGACGTCCATCTGCCCAACCAGATGATCGCCATGATCAAGCGTCCTGAATCGAAAGGCGGGCTTGCCGTCAGCTTTGATGACAGCGGGTCGAAAGAAGTGAAAGGCTATTTCAATGCGGCGGTCCTGCCGAACCAGGCCGGCGTTGCGGTGTATGCTGAAAACACATGGGCCGCGATTCAGGCGCGTGATGCGTTGGAGGTCGAATGGGACATGTCCGCAGCGGAAACGCGCGACTCGGATCAGATCAAGGCCGAGATCATTGCGGCCCTGGACGCCGAACCAACCTACAATGTGAACAACGCCGATGCGGCGGCAATTGCTGCGGCGATTGGTGGCGCAGACAAGGTGGTGGAAAAAACCTTTTATTTCCCCTTGCTGGCCCATGCAGCAATGGAGCCGCTGAACTGCACCATCGAGCAAACCGCCGAAGGCAACATTGTTCTGCATGATGGCAGCCAGATGCCCACAGGTCCGCATATGGCCTACCAGCAAATCTTTGAACTGCCAGCCGAAAAGATCCAGATCAACACGATGCTGGCAGGTGGATCCTTCGGACGACGTGCCACGCCGGATGCGGATTATCAGGTTGAGGCGGGTCTGGCTTTTGTGGTCACCGACCGGACACGCCCGGTCAAGTTGGTCTGGACGCGGGAAGACGACATGCGCAGCGGATACTACCGCCCTGCGTTTGGCCACAAGGTCCGCGTTGGGCTGGATGCTGACGGCAACATCGTTGGGTGGCATCATCAGGTAGCTGGACAATCGATCATGAAAGGCACAGCATTTGAATCCTTCGCGGTTCATGACGGTGTCGATCACAGCTCGATCGAGGGTATCGCGGACAGCCCCTACAATATCCCAGGCATGGCCTTGGGTTTGACCGACACGCCAAAGGCAACATCAGTTTTGTGGTGGCGCTCGGTCGGCCATACTCACACAGCCTACACGATGGAAACGATGATGGATCTCGCGGCGCAAGCCGCAGGGCGGGATCCTGTCGAATTCCGACTGGCGCACCTGGCGGATGATGCCGATGCCGACCAGAAACGAAAGGCGGGCGTGCTGAAACTGGTCGCTGAGAAAGCCGGATGGGGCAAAGCGCCAGCTGGTCGGACGCAGGGCATCGCGGTGCATAAGTCCTTCGGGTCTTACGCCGCTCAGGTTGTCGAAGTATCGGGCGACCCTGAAAACGGTGTTCGGATCGAAAAGGTCACCTGTGCCGTTGACTGCGGCATTGCAGTGAACCCCGATGTGGTGCGTGCCCAGATGGAAGGCGGGATCGGCTATGGCATCGGTCATGTGATGCGCGATCAGATTACGCTGACAAATGGCGCTGTGGATCAGTTCAACTTCCCCGACTATGAACCGCTGCGGATCGGGGACATCGCCGCAATTGATGTGCATATCGTACCGTCAGCAGAGGCTCCGACAGGCGTAGGCGAACCCGGCACGCCGCCGTCGGCCCCTGCCCTGGCAAACGCGATCAGCGCGCTGTCAGGTGTCCACGTCGCGGAATTGCCGATGGTCGAAAATGGGGTCAACTTCTTCTGACCTATATATCCCCGCGCCGGTCCCCTCGTGGACTGGCGCGGGGAGTCTCTATTTTCCGATCAGAAATAATTTGATCAAATTTCGTGACAAGTTGGAACACCTCCAGTACATCTCGGGTAATGAGAGGAACGGAGGCCCCAATGGACCTGAGCGCCCTGAATAATATTCGCGTCACCGCCTGTGATCTGAACGGACAGATGCGCGGCAAACGCGTGCCGCCTGAATATGCCAGCAAGCTGGACAAAGGGGCGGTTCGCATGCCGTTTTCCGCCCTGAATGTGGATTTGTGGGGGGCCGACATTGCGGGCAGCCCATTGGTGTTTGAAACTGGTGACGCCGACGGGATTTTGCTGCCGACAGGGCGCGGCCCTGTGCCAATGCCCTGGCTCAACTCTGAAACGGCTTTGGTACCGATGTGCCTTTACGATGACGATGGCACGCCGTTTGCAGGTGACCCCCGCCATGCGCTTTCTGCTGTGTTGTCGCGGTATGCTGAGCGCGATTGGTCAATTGTTGCAGCGACGGAGCTGGAGTTCACACTGATCGACGCATCTGGCCCGCACCCGCAACCTCCGATCAACCCAATTACCGGCCGTCGTCTGTCGGAGGAAGCCGTTTTGTCGGTTGTCGAAATGGATGCGTTCGAGGCTTTCTTCACCGACCTATATGATGGTTGCGCGGCTATGGGCATTCCTGCGCAAACCGCGATTTCCGAAAGTGGAATTGGCCAGTTTGAAATCAACCTGAACCACCAGGACGCCATGCGTTGCGCAGATGATACATGGCTTTTCAAAGTGTTGACGCGCGGTTTAGCCAGAAAACACGGTTTTGCAGCCACCTTTATGTCCAAGCCTTATGCAGGCGACGCAGGCAACGGCATGCACGTTCATTTCTCTGTCATCGACAGCCAAGGTCGCAATGTGTTCAACAATGGCGGTCCAGAGGGGACTGACATCTTGCGCTCGGCTGTCGCCGGATGCCTTCACGCCATGCCCGGCAGCACGTTGATCTTTGCACCACACGGCAATTCCTACACCCGTCTGGTGCCCGGCGCGCACGCCCCGACCGGCGCAAGCTGGGCCTATGAAAACCGTACCGCCGCCCTTCGCATTCCGGGCGGTGCGCCGGAATCGCGACGCGTTGAACACCGCGTGGCCGGGGGTGACATTAACCCCTACTTGATGCTGACAGCCGTATTGGGCGCTGCCCTGGTCGGGATCGAAGACGGTCTGCAACCGCCGGACCCGATTTCGGGAAACGCATACGAAATCGCAGACCTGCCGCAATTGGCGTCCGACTGGGTATCTGCAGTTGACGCCTTCGAAACTGACCAGATGGTCGCACGCATTTTTCCAACCGATCTGATCCGATACATGGCGATGACAAAACGCCAGGAAATTGCGCGCTTCGCAGACCGCCCCGAAGACCAGCACTGGCTGAGTTACCTCGAGGCGGTTTGACCCCTCTTGCCCAGCGCTTCCGAGTCCGCTAGATTTAATTTGATCAAATTCGGTGACCCATGAAAATCGGTATTCTACAAACCGGCCATACCCCTGACGTATTGAAGAGTGAGTTCGGGGACTACGATTCCCTGTTTCCGGCCCTGTTGGACGGAAACGGGTTTGCGTTCGAGACCTTTGCCGTCGTAGACGGGATCTTTCCAACAGGCGCGCAGGATGCGGATGGCTGGCTAATCACGGGCTCGCGCCACGGGGCCTATGAAGATTTGCCGTGGATCCCCAAACTTGAAGACCTGGTTCATGACATTCACGATAGTGGCAAACCTCTGATTGGTGTGTGCTTTGGCCACCAGATCATTGCGCAGGCCCTTGGGGGCGCTGTCGAAAAGTTTTCCGGCGGATGGGCTGTTGGGCGCACGGACTATGATCTAGGTGGCAAAAACGTGTGTTTGAACGCCTGGCACCAGGATCAGGTGACTGTCTTGCCCGAAGGTGCGCAGGTTCAGGGGCAAAACGAGTTTTGCCAGTACGCAATGTTGTCCTACGGCGACCAGATATGGACTGTGCAGGCACATCCTGAATTTTCCGACGAATTCGTCGAAGGTCTGATGCGCACACGCGGCAAAGGTGTTGTCCCGGACAACCTGATGCAGGACGCCGCAAACCGACAAACCGCCCCGGACGACAATGCTGAAATCGCACGATACATGGCGGATTTCCTAAAGAAAGCGAGGGCCTGATGGCCGATTGGACAAACGAACTGCCTCAGGCGGCGAAGCATTACCTCGAAGGCCGCCGGCTGGACGAGGTCGAGTGTATCATTTCTGATTTGCCGGGCATTGCGCGCGGCAAGGCGGTGCCCGCGTCCAAATTTGCGCGGCAATCCTACTTTTACCTGCCCGACAGTATTTTTTATCAGACGATCACCGGCGACTGGGGCGAAGCCGCAGGCGAAGACGGGTTTATCGAGCGGGATATGATCCTGAAACCGGATTTCTCGACAGCCACCGCCGCTCCTTGGACTGGTGATTGGACGTTGCAGGTCATTCATGACGCCTATGACCGAGAGGGTGAGCCGGTTCCTTTCAGCCCGCGCAACGTGTTGAAACGCGTTGTGCAACTTTATCACGATCGAGGATGGGACCCGATTGTCGCGCCCGAGATGGAGTTCTTTCTGGTCGCCCCAAACGTCGATCCGGCACAGGGGATCAAACCGATGATGGGCCGATCAGGGCGTCCCGCAGCGGCGCGACAGGCCTATTCGATGACGGCCGTGGACGAGTTCGGTCCGGTGATCGACGACATCTATGACTTTGCAGAACATCAGGGGTTCGAGATTGATGGCATCACGCAGGAAGGCGGCGCCGGTCAGTTAGAGATCAACCTGCGCCACGGTGATCCGGTCAAGTTGGCCGATGAGGTGTTTTTCTTCAAACGCCTGATCCGCGAAGCGGCCCTGCGCCACAATTGCTTTGCCACCTTCATGGCAAAACCGATCGAGGATGAGCCTGGCTCGGCCATGCACATCCATCACTCGATCATCGATATGGAAAACGGTCAGAACATCTTCTCCGGCCCTCAGGGGGGTGAGACAGACGCGTTTTACCACTTTATTGCCGGACTGCAGAACCACCTGCCCGCCGGTCTGGCGGTAATGGCACCCTATGTGAATTCCTATCGCAGATACGTCAAAGATCACGCGGCCCCAATCAATCTGGAATGGGCGCGCGACAACCGCACCACGGGAATCCGTATTCCACTGTCAGGCCCCGAGGCACGACGGGTTGAAAACCGCATCGCCGGGATGGATTGCAACCCGTATCTGGGTATCGCGCTGTCGCTTGCCTGCGGCTATCTGGGCCTGACCCAGCAGGAACGCCCCCGCCGCCAGTTCCATGGCGATGCCTATGAAGGCGAAGGGGACATTCCGCAGGTGATGGGCAATGCGCTTGATCTGTTTGATGAGGCCACCGCCTTGCACGACGTTCTTGGCCCAGAATTCGCACGTGTTTATGGCATCGTGAAACGGGCAGAATACGAAGAGTTCTTGCAAGTCATCTCTCCGTGGGAGCGCGAGCATCTTCTTATGAACGTCTGAGGCGACGCAATGAACCTGCTCTATTCCAACGACCGCAAGGCCGAGTATCCGCCAAGCTGGTATGCATCAACTGCGCATCCGATGGACCGTTTTCCTGAGTTGGAAAGCGATACCAAGGCGGATGTCTGCATTGTTGGCGGTGGATACACCGGTCTTTCAGCGGCTCTGCATCTAGCTGGCGCCGGGTTTCACGTGGTGCTGCTTGAGGCGCATCGCGTGGGCTTTGGCGCGTCAGGCCGCAATGGCGGTCAATTGGGCAGCGCGCAGCGGATGGCGCAAGAAGATCTGGAGCGCCTGGTCGGCGACGAAGATGCCGCCAAGCTTTGGGATCTGGCCGAAGACGCCAAGGATTTGGTCAAATCGCTGATCTTGAAGCACCAGATCGACTGCGATCTGAAGCCCGGGGTGGCCGAGATGGCGCTAAGCAGCTCTGAACGGCACGAATTGCACGACCATGCTGCGCATCTTTCGGGCAAATACGGCTATGATCAGATCGAGGTTCTGGATGCTGAGGCCGGGCACGCGCTGTGCCCCTCTCCGACTTATAAGGGCGGCTTTTTGGATATGGGGGCGGCTCATCTGCACCCGCTCAACTACGCTTTGGGTCTCGCCACTGCTGCTGCAAAGGCAGGCGCTTGCATTCACGAAAGCACCGAGGTGTTGAACATCGAACAAGACCCGCGCGTTTGCGTTCAGACCGCGCAGGGGCGGGTTACAGCCGATCATGTCATTCTGGCCTGCAATGGATATCTGGGCGATCTGAACCGGCAGGTGGCCTCTCGCGTTATGCCGATCAACAATTTCATTGCCGCAACCGAGCCACTGGGCGCGGACACCGCACGGGTTCTGACCCGGGACGTGGCGATTGCCGATACAAAGTTTGTCGTGAACTACTTTCGCCTCAGCGCCGATGGTCGCCTGCTGTTTGGCGGAGGTGAAAGCTATGGGTATCAGTTTCCGTCAGATATCACCGCCACAGTTCGCAAACCGATGGCGCAGATTTTCCCTCATCTTCAAAATGTTAAGATCGAATACGCCTGGGGCGGAACCTTGGGCATCACGATGCGGCGGATGCCCTATCTGACGCGGATTGCACCGAACATTATGTCCGCGTCAGGCTATTCCGGCCACGGTGTCGGCACGGCCACCCATGCCGGTCAATTGATGGCGCTGGCGGTACAGGGTCAAGCCGAAGGGTTCGACACTATGTCTCGCGTGCCTGCTTTGCCCTTCCCCGGGGGCTCCGCCCTGCGCAGCCCGCTTCTGGTGCTGGCGATGACCTGGTACGCGTTGCGGGACCGATTGGGAATCTGACCCTCCTTTCATTGCGACAGTTTGGTGAAATTTCGCCGAAGCGGCGAAAGGGGTCTTGGCATTGGCAGGTCATTCAATTTAAATAAACGAAAGTTAGAATTCGGGAAAACCAAATATGACGCTGCCACCCAACGTCCATGACGCCGAACCCATCCCCGCAGCTGCGCGGGACGCCATTGATGTCCTGCTGCAATCGGGGGACCTGTTCCGCTATACCGCACCGCAGGACGCGCCAGTTGCCCTGCTCGAAGCAGAATTCGCCGAACTGCTGGGAACGAAATATGCGCTGGCGGTGTCTTCCTGCTCGGCCGCGCTGTTCCTGTCGCTGAAGACATTGGATCTGCCACGTGACGCGCGGGTTCTGATCCCGGGCTTTACCTTCGCTGCGGTTCCCTCTTCGATTGTGCACGCTGACTGCATCCCCGTTCTGTGCGAAGTGGGCGAAAACTATCGCATCAACATGGCCGATTTTGCAGCCAAGCTTGAGGGTGTTCAGGCGGTGATCATCAGCCACATGCGCGGCCATACCTCGGATATGGACGCCATCATGGAGCTGTGTGATGCGCACGACATTCCGGTGATCGAGGACGCAGCCCACTCGTTGGGCACCACATGGCATGGGCGCAATATCGGCACCATCGGCAAAATCGGGTGCTTTTCATTCCAGTCCTACAAGATGATCAATGCGGGCGAAGGTGGCATCCTGATCACCGACGATGCTGATCTGGTGGCGCGGGCCGTGATCATGTCTGGCGCGTATGAGCACAACTGGAAAAAACACAAAGGCCCGCATGGCGACAATACACCTGAATTGGAACAGGCCTTTGCCAGGTGGCAGAACCAGTTGCCGCTTTATAATCTGCGGATGAGCAACCTCAGCGCGGCTGTGATCCGCCCTCAGATCCCGGAACTGGCGCGACGGGTACATGACGGTTTGGAAAACCACGACTACGTGGCGACGCGCCTGAACACATCGCCCCATATCGACGTCCCTGCCCCGTTGGCACCCGAACGTCGTGCACCAGATTCGATCCAGTTCAATCTGGTCGGAATGGATGACAGTGACATCCGCGCCTTTGCTGCAGCGTCCGAGGCGCGCGGCGTCAAGGTTCAGGTTTTTGGACTGAGTGAGGACAATGCGCGGGCATTCTGGAACTGGCAGTTCCTGCCTGAGGAATTCGACCTGCCCCAAACCCGCGACATGTTGATGAAAGCCTGCGACGTGCGCCTGCCAGTGCGCCTGACCCGAGATGAGCTGGACATAATTGCCGATATCCTGTTGGCGTCGGTTGGTGAAGTGACAGGCCCGGTCCCTGTTTATGGAACCTGAAGGTAAGAAACGAAAAGGCCCGCACTATGCGGGCCTTTTCGTTTATTGATCCAAAATCAATTCAGTTTTGACAGCTTCTGCTGAAGTTCAGCCAGCTGCTGTTTGATCTCATCGAGATCTTCCTTGGATTTCGGTTGTTCTTCTTCCTTATCGGGCCCGGACCACTTACCGGACAGGCCCCCTGTCATCGCCTTTAAGAAAGCTTGTTGCTGCGCCTGCAATGCGTCGAAACCCGGCATCTGCGACATCGGGTTCATTGCGCTCATGTTCTCCATCATCTTGCTTTGGCTTTCGCGCAACATCTCGAAAGAGCTTTGTAGGAACTGCGGCATCACGCCCCCGCCTGGCACCATGTAGCTGCGCACAAGATCGTTCAGAACATTGACCGGCAGCACGTTCTCGCCACGACTCTCGTGCTCTGCGATGATCTGAAGCAGGTATTGACGCGTCAGGTCGTCGCCGGTTTTCAGATCGATGATCTGTACTTCCCGGCCATTACGTATGAAACCCGCAATGTCTTCGAGCGTGACGTAGTCGCTGGTCTCGGTGTTATACAGCCGACGGCTCGCGTAGCGCTTGATCAGCAGTGGTTTTTCTTGATCCGACACCGTTTACCCTCCCCAAGGATGATGCGTTGCAGCACAGGTTATGCGAGTGCAGCACAAAAAGAAAGGGCAGGTCAATCGACCTGCCCAGCGCGATAACACCAAATGGGAGGAATGGGTGCGTCTCGCGGACGTTCTTACTTGGCAGCAGTTGCTTTCTTGGCAGCGGCTGTCACATCGTTGGTGGCTTTTTTAACAGCAGCGGTTGCATCTTCTGCAACGTCTTTGCCTGCCGCCATCAGCAGCTCAACAGTTTCGGTCTGAACTTTTTTCGCGATTTCAGCGAAAGCAGCCAGGTTTTCAGCTGCAACTTCAGCCGACGCGCTTGCGAAATCGGTCGCTGCCTTTGCGTAATCCGCAGGGTCTGCCTTGGCTTTCGACATTTCAGTCATCTTTGCCAGGGTTTCCTTGGTCCACTTGCTGGAGATCTCAGCCGATTTCTCAGCAGCTTCCAGAGCAACACCCGACAGCTTTTCGTTCAGAGAAGCGGTCGATTTGAATGCGTCTTCCATTGCGGAGGTGTCCACAGGGAACGCGCCCATCATGTCTTTCATGATCGCGCTAAAGTCTTGAGTCTTTGCCATCGTACTAATCCTTTTTGCTGCGCCGGGCCCACCCCGGTTTTCCTCAGCTTGAAAACAATATGATTGCTGCATTGCAGCATTGCAAGTTTTTTCTTGCTGCACTGCAGAAAAAAGATGTTTCAAAATGAAATCAGGCGTTTGGATTGGCGACAACATAAGTGCCGGGTGCCGGAGCCAGCCGAGGGTGGTTCGAATCACCTGTGTCGCGGGCCGGAACTTGCTTGCCGGATCGCTTCTTCAACCAGGCATCCCACATCGGCCACCAGGACCCTTTGTGGAAATCGGCCTGCTTCATCCAGCTGTCCGAATCCGTTGTCATGTCTGTGTTGGTGTAGTGGCCGTATTTCTTCTTGCTCGGTGGGTTAACGATGCCGGCGATATGACCCGATTCCGAAACCACAAAGGTCTTCGATCGCGACCCCATTTGCTGCACCCCCCGGTAGCAATCCTTCCAGGCGGCGATGTGATCCGTCTCACATGTGATGGCCATCAACGGTACATCCACATCTCTGACATGCAGTTTGTGACCCATCAATTCGATGCCGTCCGATACGAATTCGTTGCGTTGGCACAGACCGCGCAAATAATCGACTGACATCTTGGCCGGTAGATTAGCCCCATCGCCATTCCAGAATAACAAATCAAACGCAGGAGGTGTTTCCCCCATCATGTAGCTGCGGATTGCGGGCCCATAGACCAGATCGCGCGAACGCAGAAATGACATTGTGCGCCCCATGATCCAGGACCGTAATACGCCTTCCCTGTTCACCTCTTCCTCGATGCCGTCGATGAAGTCATTTTGCAGGAAAGGTGTGAACTCACCCTGCTCTGAAAAGTCGGTCAGGGCAGTGAACAAGGTTGCAGATTTGACCGATTTGTCACCGCGTTGTTTCAACAACGATAAGGTCAGGCTGAGTGTGGTGCCCGCGATGCAATAACCGATAGCATTGACCTGCTTGACTTTGCAGATCTTCTTGACCTCATCAATCGCCGCCAGAAAACCGTCCTGAATGTAGTCTTCCATCCCGGTTTCTGCATAACTTTCGTCCGGATTAACCCAGCTGACAACAAACAGAGTGTAGCCCTGTTCCGTGATCCATTTGATCAGGCTGCTCTGGGATTTCAGATCCAGAATGTAGAACTTGTTGATCCAGGGCGGGAACAAAACGATGGGCGTTTCGAATACCGTTTCTGTTGCGGGCTTGTACTGAATCAGCTCCATCATCCGGTTGCGATAGACCACATCCCCCGGCGTAGTGGCCAGGTTTCCGCCGACTTCAAAGGCACTTTCATCAGCAAGTTTGACAACCAACTCGCCATCATTGGCTTCCAGGTCCGAGATCAGATTCTCCAACCCTTGAAGAAGGGATTGCCCGTCAGTCTCGACCGCTTTTTGAAGTGCGTCCGGATTTGTCGGCAGGAAATTCGTTGGCGACATCATGTCGATGATCTGCTGCGAGAAATACCTCAGGCGCCGACGGTCTTTTGAATCCAAATCATCCACCGACGCCACAGCCTGGGCGATCGCCTCGGCATTGGTCTGGTATTGTTGGCGAACCAGGCGGAAATACGGGTTGGATTCCCACAAGGGGTTAGCGAATCGTTTGTCGGCAGGCTTAGCGTCCTCGTCTTCGACATCACCGGTCGTCAGGGCTTGCTGCGCCTCAGCGAAGTTCAGAACCGATTTTCCCCAAAATTCTATCTGCTGTTCCAACAGCTTGGCGGGATTTTGCCAAGCCTCGGCCCAATAGGCCGTTGCTGCTCGTGCGAAAAGCTCTTGATTCGGGCCGTCGAGCGCAGGGGTATGGGTCTTTTTTCCCGCCATAACATCGATCAGACGTTTGGAGAGTTTCTCGACCTTTTCCATATTTTCTTTAAGGCGTTCAATGTGTTCGTCGGTTGCTTCGGGCATTTGGTCTTCACTTGTTGTCATTTTAACGATTCCCCCCTAACCTCGCTGCTATGCAGAATAACGTCGTGGGTGCCGGGGGGCAAAGCGGCGAATGGTCCGAACTCTTAGGCTCACACTCCGGAGATCCGTTCGATGCGTTACATGATGACCTACGACATGATGGAAGCCACGCGCAATACCAACCAGTGGCTTGGTGCAACAGCCAGCGCGATGGCGTCTTATCCATTGTTTTCTATGGTTCCGAATCCCGCGTTCAGCTTGATGGCCGCTTGGGGCGAAGTGACCGAGCGCACGTTTCAGCGCATGGTCGTGAAACCCGATTGGGGCATCCGAACCTTTACCTGTGAAGATGGCAAAGACCACCTGGTCGAAGTTACCACAGTGTTGGAGCGTCCGTTCGGCGATCTGGTTCATTTCCGGGTCAACGGCCGCAAAGAACAAGCCCGCAAGGTGCTGTTGGTTGCGCCCATGTCCGGGCACTACTCCACGCTGCTGCGCTCGACAGTTAAGAGCCTGCTGGTCAATTGTGAAGTCTACATCACCGATTGGCATAATGCGCGCGATATTCCCGTGTCTGCCGGTAAGTTCGATGTCGAGGATTATACCCTATATCTTGTAGATTTTATGAAAGAGCTTGGACCAGACACGCATGTTGTCGCCGTTTGCCAGCCGGCGCCTCTGACATTGGCGGCGACGGCATACCTGGCCGAGGTTGAGCCCAAAGCACAACCCAGCACGCTGACCCTGATCGGTGGCCCTGTTGACCCGGATGCAACGCCGACCGATGTGACTGACTTTGGTCGGCGCGTCACCATGGGGCAGTTAGAAGAAACCATGATCCAGCGGGTCGGTTTCAAGTACAAAGGCGTCGGACGTATGGTGTATCCTGGCCTGCTGCAACTGGCATCATTCATGTCAATGAATTCTGATCGCCATTCCAAGGCATTCACAGATCAGATTCAGCGGGTTGCGCGGGACGAAGCATCGGATCAGGACGCGCACAACCGGTTCTATGATGAATACCTGGCTGTGATGGATATGACGGCTGAATTCTATCTGTCGACGGTCGAACGTGTCTTCAAAAACCGCGAGATCGCCCGCAACGAATTTGTCGTCGCCGGACACAAAGTGGATATCGGAAAGATCACCAATGTCGCCGTGAAGTCCGTCGAAGGCGCGAATGACGACATCTCGGCACCCGGCCAGTGTATTGCCGCGCTGGATCTTTGCACCGGCCTGCCGGACAGCAAAAAAGCCAGCCATGTGGAACCCGGTGCAGGCCACTATGGCATTTTTGCCGGACGCAGTTGGCGTGACAACATTCGACCCCTGGTGATTGATTTCATGAACCAGAACAGCCGCAAACCGCGTCGGCGCGCAGCGAACAGCAACAAGGTGGCCTAAGACCGATGGGCAAAAGCGAAAAATCCGGTCTCGCCTTTGCCTGCAGCTGTGGTTCCGTGCAAGGCCACATCAAGCCAGACGGGATAAAATCGGGCACACATGCTGAATGCTTTTGTTCCGATTGTCGCGCTGCTCAGCTGTATTTTGACCAACCCGACCCAGCTCCGGGCCCCGTGGAGATCTTGCAGATTTCGCCCGAAGCGATCGAATTCCATCAAGGCACCGAAAATCTTGCTGCAATGCAGCTTAGCCCCAAGGGGATGTACCGCTGGTACGTAACATGCTGCAACGCACCGGTGGCAAACACCTTCAAAACGCCGAAATTTCCTTTTGTCGGCGTGATTGTCGATCGCATCGCAGACCCAGCGGCGCTTGGCCCGGTGACATCGCGTGGCTCGGTGCCCCAGCCGGATGGAACACAAAAGCACGAAAAGATCGGGTCAGCCATCTTCAAGCTTTTCAAGCGCGCCGCCAAATCACGGTTGACCGGGGGCTGGAAAAGCACACCGTTCTTCAATACCGAGACAGGTGACCCAATTGTAACGCCCGCCGTCATCAGCAAATGCGAACGCGACGCGCTTTATCCATAGTCCGGCTGGTAGGGAACACTCAGCCAGATTCGCAATGCGTCGATCACAATATTCGGTGTTTCAAGCGTCGGCAGATGCCCAGCATTCTCTATGGTTTGTAAGACAGCACCCGGAATCAGGTCAGCCATAAACGTATGCTTGCGAACCGGTGTCAGCGTATCATGCGAACCGCATAGTAACAGCGTGGGAACTTTGATCCGTCGCAGGGTTCCCTGCTGATCCGGACGCCGTTGCAAGGCACGCATCTGGCGAACGAACAATTCCGGCCCCAGATCCATCGCCATTGAAAGAAGGCTGTTCAGGATCGGGATCCTTTGCGGACCCGGCGCCAGTGCATCTGACCCCACAACGCGCCGCATAACCTCCTCAAGTCGACCGGCCTGTGCGGCGACGATCAGATCCTCGCGCCCGGCGGCGATTTGCGGCGTATCGGCCTGCGCGTCCGTCGCCATAAGACACAAACGAGACACACGCTCGGGCGCGCGGCGGATAAGCTCCAGCGCCACAACTCCGCCCATGCTTAACCCGGCCAATGCAAACCGATGCGGTAATTGATCCAGTAAGCCAGAGGCGATTTCTTCGATACGCTCACCCGAAGATGTCGGCGCCACCGTCACAGCGCGGTCGCGCGACATCACATCGATCTGGGTCCGAAACAGTCGCGCATCACACATTAAACCAGGCAAAAACACCAACGGCTCGATCACGCGGGGCCTCCATCAGCTCGGTTTTCCGGGTCCATTCGTTTCCCCCAAGGATGAAAGTTTTGCCACGGGCGGGCAAGGGAAACTTCACGGATAAGCGATGGCTCGCAAGGCCGGAAAATCACCATAACGCGCTTGCCTGGTTGGCAGGTCTTCATCCGGATCTGCGCCTGGCCGCAACAAACTGCCGCGGGGTGCGATGTAACTATCGATCCTGCGGATCGGATTGGGTCGCCAAACCAGATTAAACGCGCAAAGCTTGGGAAAGAACCAAATCTCGGAATAGTTCAGATGGTCGTGCATCCACCACGCCAGATCCCGCCAATCCCGCCCATCTGCATATTGGTCGGCAAACCACGGGATCACTACAGACGCGCCTGCAATCCGTGCGTCCCTCTCGCCACGGTCCCATATGTGGCATTCCAGCGGGTTGTCGTTGCGGGCACAGTTCAACTTGTTCTCATTGCCAAACTGGTTCAACGAAGGAGAGCGATAGCCCGAGCGCACTGCAACCCGGCCAAATGTTTCCTCAAGCGGATCAAGAAGGGTCTCGCAAAAGGCACGGCCTGTTGCGATGGCCAGATCTGGGTTGTCCGGGATGTTCTGTTTCTGATGAAAGCTTCCGATCTCGGAATACAGGAAATCGCGCATGAAGAAGTGCCGGGACAGCCGCACACGACCTAAGGTCTCAAGGCTCCACATGCTGCCCGGCTTGCGCATGCTCAATACCCGTTCCAGCGAAACGCGCCGCCCGGTCCCAGAGCCGAGAATGGGTTGTATGCCACCTCCCAGATCGTGCCGCACGGAGCCCGAAAATACCCGTGATGCCCGCCCCAAAACACGTCAGAAGCCGGTTTCAGAACCTCCGCCCCAGCTGCCTGTGCGCGGGTCAACATCTGTGCAACGTCTTCTTTGGATCGACAGTTGTAGCTGAGCGTCAATGCACCTTGCCCCAGGGTTTCGACCTCAACACCGATCTCATCTGCCAAGGCCGAAATCGGGTACAGCCCCAAGGTCTGACCGATCAGGTCATAGGCGATGACCCCGTCCGGGCTATCAACCCGTTTCCAGCCCAGTGCTTCATAGAATTGAGCAGCGGTTTCGGGGTCTTCTACGCCGACAGTAACAAGGCTGACACGTTGTTCCATGGCTTGGTCTCCCTATTCTTTGTGCGAGTTTCGATATTGTTGAGGCCCGTTACTGAGACGGCCCAACACCCAACCTTTGAAGCCAGTCCAAAACACCGGCAACAACGATATCCGTCTGGCTAGGTGACATTAGCCGACCCGCTATCACATGCGAATGCGGGTCATCCTCCGGCCCCATTGTCACCAGTTCGACCGTCGCGGGGGCGCCCCAGTTTTCGGCGATCTGATGCGTGCGCTTAGGCCGCACGACCTGATCATCGTCCGAAAACCAGAACAGCGCCGGAACCGAAGCGCCTGAGAAATCAAGCGCGTAGACGGTCTGTACCAAAGCAGTCATGGGAACGACGGAGATCCAGGGATAAACAGACGACCAATATTTGTTTTTCTCGGGGTTGGGCCCGGACACATCCCGCGTTTGCCCCATAACGATCGGTAACCAGCTTCTGGCCCATGGCAAGCCCGGTATCCATGACCCTGGCGTATTGACCCCGAAATTGGGGGAAACAAAGACCATCGCGACAACATCCTTGCTCAGGTCTGGGTCAAGGGCGGCAGCCGCCGCCAATGTACCGCCAGTCGAGGTCGACATGACGATGACTTTCTCGCCTACGGCCCGTGCTGCGGCCAGACCTTCCGCTGTGTCCCGCATCCAGCCCGAGGCCGTCGCCTGCCCCATCGCGTCGCCATTGCGCCCGTGGCCTTGTAGGCGAGTGTAGATCAGATTGGCACCCAGCGCGTCGGCGACCATGTCCGGAACCGGGCGGATTTCTTCCGAACTTGCTGAAAACCCGTGAATATACAGAACGGAGTATGGCGTACGCTGTTCCTTGAACCCATCCTGCCAGATAACCCGCTTTTCGACGCCCGGCACGATATCGTCATAGCCGGATTCCGAGCTTTCGAAATAGACCTGAACACCTTCGCCAAACCTACCCGCGTCAAAATTCGGGCGAAGGTTCACCTCTTCTCGCGGGCCAAACCAATAAACCAGCCCACCGACAACAATCAGCGCCGGCAGAAAGCGCCCCAGAAACCAACCTACACGCTGCATCCGCGTTCTCCTATAACGTCCAGTATCGCGTCTTCAATCAGCCCCAAGCACGGTACGTCCGAGAAGCGGTGGTCCGCGTCTTTCATCAATAACAGCCGCATGTCCGGACCTCTCGCGTGATCCAAAAGGCGCACAGCGGTTTCCGTGGACACGGCCGTATCTGCTGTGCCCTGCAGCATGCGAACCGGAAATGGCAGGCTGAGCGGGGATCGCAGGACAAGGTTCTGTCGCCCGTCCTCGATCATCCGTTTGGTGATGACGTAAGGTTCCATGTAGTCCGACGGCAGTTCCACATGACCGACCGCCTCCAACGCGGCCTTTTGTTTGTCGTTGAAAGACGCCCAATACCCATCTTCGGTGAAATCCGGCGCGGCAGCGATTGTGACCATGCCCGCGATCCTGTCGGGCATGGTGCGCGCCAGCAACAATGCCTGCCACCCGCCCATGGAAGACCCAACCACGATCAGCGGGCCTTGTGTCAGGGAAGAAATTGCAGCGACGGTGTCCTGATGCCAATCGCCGATACAGCCATCCGTAAATTCACCTGAACTTTTGCCGTGACCCGAATAGTCAAACCGCAAATAAGCCCGACCGCGCGCCTTCGCCCAAGCCTCAAGATGTACGGCTTTTGTACCTTCCTTGTCGGATTTGAGCCCGGAGAGGAAAACGATTGTCGGCCCCTGCCCCTCGGTGATGTCATAGGCAATCTGTCGCCCTTGATCGGTTGTCAGAAATCGGCTCATCATTCCGGCCTTTGTTGTTGATTTTTGCCAGCCTAGCCCGCCCGACAGACGAGTGGAAACCGGAATTCAACAATTTTTAGGTGACCATATTGTCACGTGACTATAGAATCACGTATAAGGCCTTCATGGACATTTTATTCAAAGCCCTCAATGACCCGGCGCGCCGCGAAATCCTTGATCGGTTGCGACAGAAGGACGGACAATCCCTGTCCCAGCTCGAAGAGCATTTCGACATGACCCGTTTTGGCGTCATGAAGCACCTTAAACTGCTGGAAGAAGCAGGTCTTGTCCTGACCCGCAGGCAGGGCCGGTTCAAGCATCATTACCTCAACCCCCTGCCCCTGCAGGAGATGGTGGATCGCTGGGTTGCACCTTTCCTTCAACCTCAGGCCCGTGCGGTCAGCGCACTGAAACTCAAATTGGAAATGGAGACACGAATGGGAAAACCGGATTTCACGATGCAGACTTTTATTCGCTGCACGCAGGATGCCCTTTGGGACGCTCTGACCACGCCAGAACAAATGGCTGCCTACCACTTTTTGTGCAACGAAGTACGAGGCCAGGTTTCACCCGGTGAAACCGTGCATTTCATCACGCCGGACGGAAATGAAATGCTGCGGCAGGTGACCCAAAAGCTGGATCCGAAATCCCGGATTGAAATGGGGTTTGAGCCGATGTTCATGGGCCCGGACGCTCCGTCTTCGCAAATGGTCTATCTGATCGAACCACAAGGCGACGTCTGCAAACTGACCATCGAGCACTATAATCTTGCCGAAGGGCAGGAAGGTTTTGCCGAAGGCTGGGCGCGACTGGCTGCCTCTCTCAAAACCTGGTTGGAAACGGGCTCGGCCCTGAAGGAGGCTGTGTGATGACCGATTTTCCCACTGAATTGGGTGTTCTCACCTGTCTCATGTTATTGGCGGTCTCGATGTGGATACCCTACGTCGTTGGCATTTCTTCGGACCCCTCGGAAGAAGAGGCTTTTGCCCGGCCTGCGCAGATCTCGAACCTGCGCCCTTGGGTGCAGCGAGCACATCGGGCCCAGCTGAACCTGCTGGAACAGGCCATGCCGTTCGCTGTTTTGGTGTTGATCGTCAACGCATTGGACGGGTTTTCCACGCTGACCTACTGGACCGCGATCCTGTTTTTCTGGATTCGCGTCCTGCACGCGGCCGGCATGATTACCGGAATCGCCCGGATGCCCATCCGGCCGATGTTGTTCACGGTTGGCTGGGTCTGCTGCCTGATCATGGGCTACGCCGTTTTTGCGGCAGCCTGACAATTTTTGGAAAACGCCACGCGATCACGAATTGAGTGACGTTTTCTGACCGACCCCCCTTACCAGTTGACATCATGCCCATCGGGCGGCAAATAGCCCGGACACATATACCCGCAACCGGGCGTTCAGTGGGCGCCAAACCGACGAGGAGAGCCGATATGGCCCTGGACTCACAGTCAGTCTCCCTTACTTTTCCCGATGGCAATTCCCGATCCTATGACGCAGGTGTCACGCCAGCGCAGGTCGCTGCCGATATCTCAACCTCGCTGGCCAAAAAGGCCATCTCGGCCACGGTAAATGGCCAGCACTGGGACCTGCAATGGCCCATCGAGTCTGATGCGCAGATCGCCCTTCACACCATGAAAGACGAAGAGCAGGCGAACGAGCTGGTGCGCCATGACCTTGCGCATATCATGGCCCGCGCCGTGCAGGAAATCTGGCCCGACACCAAGGTCACCATCGGCCCGGTTATCGAAAACGGCTGGTACTATGACTTTGATCGCGCCGAACCGTTTACACCGGAAGATCTAGGCCTCATCGAGAAGAAGATGAAAGAGATCATCAACAAGCGCGACGCTGTGCGAACCGAAGTCTGGGACCGCGACCGCGCGATCCAGTTCTACACGGAGAATGATGAGCCCTATAAGGTCGAATTGATCGAAGCCATCCCAGGCGACGAGCCGCTGCGCATGTATTGGCATGGCGACTGGCAGGATTTGTGCCGTGGCCCGCATCTGCAACATACCGGTCAGGTCCCGGGTGATGCGTTCAAGCTGATGTCCATCGCCGGAGCCTACTGGCGCGGCGACAGCGACCGCGCGATGTTGCAGCGTATCTATGGTGTGGCCTTTACCGGCAAAGAAAAGCTTAAGGCCCACCTGCATATGCTGGAAGAGGCCGCCAAGCGTGATCACCGCAAGCTGGGCAAGGAAATGGACCTGTTCCACATGCAGGAAGAGGCCCCCGGTCAGGTGTTCTGGCACCCCAATGGCTGGACCGTCTATACCGAGTTGCAGGATTACATGCGCCGCAAACAACGCGCGGGTGGCTATCGTGAGATCAACACGCCTCAGGTCGTGGACCGCAAGCTGTGGGAAGCCTCTGGTCACTGGGACAAATATCAAGAGCACATGTTCATCGTCGAAGTCGAAGAGGAACATGCCAAGGAAAAAGCCGTCAACGCACTTAAGCCGATGAACTGTCCGTGTCATGTGCAGATATTCAATCAGGGCCTTAAATCCTATCGCGACCTGCCCCTGCGGTTGGCCGAGTTCGGATCATGCTCGCGCTACGAACCCTCTGGCGCGTTGCATGGCATCATGCGCGTCCGCGGATTCACTCAGGATGACGGGCATATCTTCTGCACCGAAGATCAGATTCAGGACGAATGCGCCAAGTTCATCAACTACCTTGCGGATGTCTATTCCGATTTGGGCTTTGACAAGTTCGAGATCAAATTCGCCACTCGTCCGGAAAAGCGCGTTGGCAGCGACGAGAGCTGGGACCATGTCGAGCGCGCACTTGAATCTGCCATCAAGGCAACCGGGCGAGAGTTCACACTGGAACCCGGGGATGGCGCGTTCTACGGGCCCAAACTGGACTTCTACCTGACCGACGCCATTGGCCGGGTCTGGCAGTGCGGCACCTTCCAGGTTGACCCGAACTTGCCCGAACGGCTGGGCGCGACCTACATCGCCGCAGATGGCAGCAGACAGCGCCCTTATATGTTGCACCGGGCCTGCCTGGGCTCATTCGAACGCTTCGTCGGCATCATGATCGAAGAACATGCGGGTAAGCTGCCCTTCTGGCTGGCCCCACGTCAGGTCGTGGTGACTTCGATCACGTCTGACGCAGACGATTACGTGAACGAGGTCGTTGCCCAACTGCAAGCTGCAGGCGTGCGCGCCGAAGCGGATATCCGCAACGAAAAGATCAACTACAAAGTCCGGGAACATTCTGTTGGCAAAGTCCCGGTCATACTGGCCATCGGCCACCGCGAAGTCGACGAGCGCACCGTCAGCGTCCGTCGTCTTGGTGAAAAACAAACGCAGGTTCAACCGCTTGAGGCTGTAACAAAAGAGCTGGCACAGGCGGCAACCCCGCCGGATCAGTTGTAACATTCGGCAGCAAATCGCCAAAAATCCGGCCCCGGCTTAGGGGCCGGATTGAAACAATTAACAATTTTCAATTCAAAAACAATTTGTTAACCTGCAAGAGCGCATGACGTTCTTTGACGGGCTTGTGAGACACGGGCTCGTGAATTTAACTGTGCCGTACATGCCATTACCTTTGTCACTGTCACAAGCAGACATACGCAGTCATTAAGAGGATTACCGAGATGTCGAACACCGCAAAAACCCTGGTTATCGCAAGCGCCGTCGCCGCAGCCGTTTCGGGCGCCGCCACCACAGCATCTGCACAAGCCAAAGAGAAATGCTATGGCGTTTCGCTGGCCGGTCAGAACGACTGTGCAGCAGGCCCCGGCACAACCTGCGCCGGCACCTCGACCGTTGATTATCAGGGCAACGCATGGACTTTGGTTGATGCTGGCACCTGCGCAGATATCGAACTGCCTGCCGAAGCAAATGGCACCGCGCGCAAGGGTTCGCTGGAAGCACTGGACCGCGATCTGCCGGCATAAGTTTCGGCCAGACATGTTTGGGGGGCGGGCCGTATCGCCCGCCCCTTTATTTGTGATCAAGGAACTGACAAATGCTGGACAATGCACTCAGGTCAAACCGTCTGCCCGCAGCACCGGGCGTTGGATACAAGCCGCAGCACTTTGCTCAGATTCTTGAACAGTCCAAGCCAGTCGAATGGCTTGAGATTCACGCAGAAAACTACATGGGTGATGGCGGTCGGCCCTTGGCGCAACTGCGCCATTTGTCAGAGCAATTCCCAATTTCAGTGCACGGTGTTGGCCTTTCCATCGGCAGCGAAGGACCGCTGGATGCCGATCATCTTGCCCGGTTGAAGCATCTGGTGGGTTGGCTGAACCCAGCCAGCTTTTCCGAACATCTGGCATGGTCCACGCATGACAGCCATTTTCTGAACGACCTTCTGCCCTTGCCCTACACGGACGCAACTTTGGCCAACATCTGCCACCACATTGATCAGGTGCAGGAAACTGTCGGGCGGCAGATGCTGCTTGAAAACCCTTCAAGCTATCTGGCCTTTGAAGAAAGCACCTGGTCCGAGCCCGATTTCCTTCGAGAAATTGCGCGGCGCACCGGCTGCGGTCTGTTGCTGGACGTAAACAACGTATTTGTGTCGGCCACTAATCTGGATTTCTCACCGCAAGGCTATATCGACGCCTACCCACTGGAAAAGGTCGGCGAAATCCACCTTGGTGGGCATGACGAAGATGAAGACGACCAAGGACACCCTCTGCTGATTGACAGCCATGGGCGCGAAGTTGTGGACCCGGTCTGGGCACTGCTGGACTATGTCCTTGACCGCTCGGGCCCGAAACCGGTTTTGGTCGAATGGGATACGGATGTCCCCGATTGGCCCGTTCTACGGGACGAGGCTGTGCGCGCTCAAACAGCGTTGGAGCGGATACCGGCATGAGCGTATCCCAGGCAGAATTTCAGGCGGCCTTACTGGACGCACAGGTCCCTGTCCCAAATGGCCTGACAGACGCCATGGCACAACCTGCTGGTCGCCGCTTTAGCGTATACCGCAACAATGTGGCTGTATCTTTGACCGAAGCGATGCATCAAGCCTTTCCTGTCATCACCAAGTTGCTTGGTACGCAGAATATGGATGGCCTTTCAGGGATCTTCCTGCGTCAGCACCCGCCGTCGTCGCCCCTGATGATGTTCTACGGCGAAGAATTTCCGAATTTTCTGGCCGACATGCCCCAGCTGTCACATCTGGGATACCTGCCCGACGTCGCCCGGTTAGAGCTGGCATTGCGGCACTCTTACCATGCCGCCGACAGTCAGGCCGCACCAGAGGATGCACTGGCCGTGTCGCCCGAGGCGGTCATGCAAGCCCGGCTGACCTTCGCACCGTCGATGCAGATTGTTCGCTCGGACTGGCCGATTTTCGCGATCTGGCGGCTCAACACCGAAGCAGACGCGCCAAAACCCGAGGCCCAGGCCCAGGATGTTCTGATTACGCGGCCCGAATACGACCCAATCCCGCAGGCCCTGCCATCAGGCGGAGCGGCTTGGATTGAACGCCTTCAAAATGGCGAAACTATTGGCGGCGCGTTTGAAAAAACCGCTGCAGAAACACCCGAATTTGACCTTGGCACCACTTTGGCACTGCTTTTGCAGGGCGGTGCGCTAACTTCTGTGACTATCGAAAGGCTGGAGATATGACTGCCCTGATCTCACTTCACAACAACGTTCTGGGAAAGGTGGACCACACGTCCAGCTGGCTAACCCCCACGCTTGCACGGCTGGTGTTTGTCGCCGTCTTGCTGATCTATTACTGGAATTCGGCCATGCTAAAGATCGACGGTTCGATCTTTTCGCCTTCTGCCGGTGCATTTGGCCAGATCTTTCCAAAAGCGGCCGAGGCGGTGCTGTACGATGTTACGCAGATGACCCTGTTCCAGCGTGTCGTCATCTTCTTTGGCACCGTTGCGGAATTTGTTCTGCCCGCCCTACTGCTGGTGGGCTTGTTCACTCGATTGGCAGCCCTCGGGTTGATCGTGTTTGTCTGGGTACAAACATTTGTCGACGTCACCGGCCATGGCGTGAAGCTGGGCGGTCTGTTTGATGCAGCGCCGTCGATTATGGACCAACGAACTTTGTGGACGTTCTTGTTGCTGATCATCGTGATCAATGGCGCAGGCCCACTGTCGCTGGACCGGATCCTGCGCCTTAAGTAATTTAGAAATGCGCCTTGGGCTCGTCCGGTTTTCCCGCGGCCAGCCCAAGGACACCGGCGACGCCGGCAAAGGCAATTGGGAACATCGTGAAGACACCAAAACCAAACGCGTAGTACATCCCTGCTGCGGACAACAACAACAAGATGCCCGCGATCAAAGCGCGGGCATGGGCCATAGCGCCACCCACAATTGCCAAAAGCGGTGCAATGATCGAAGCGGCCTGGATTAAATCCGGATTTTCGACCTGCTCCGCGACCCCCTCGATATCGCCGAAATGGTTGATCACTTCGACATACCCATATCCAAAGAAGCCGACGATCATGCCGATCAAACCGGAAATGACGCCCAAAATCATGGCAGCGTTACGCATAAACTATCCTCGCAGTTGCGAATGAGCAGATAAGTACTGGATCAGGAAACACCAAGCTTTGATCGTGTTTCGGCAGTCCAGCCAAGCAAAAACACCCCGTCCTTTTCGATCAGGGGGCGCTTCATCAGCGTGGGGTGGTCTTTCAACAACTCCATCGGTGCGCGGGCACGCTGTTCTTCATCCAGCCCGCGCCAGGTTGTTGACCGTGTATTGAGCAAAGCCTCGCCGAACTCGGCAAAAGCCTGCGACAGCACAATGTCTGGCACTCCGTCGTTTCTGACATCCGAGAATTCAGCATCTGGCAACATTTTCAGCGCCTTACGGCATGTGTCGCACGTCTTCAGACCATAAAGGCGCATCAATTTCCTGCTCCTGCGTTTGACTCAGTTTTGGGCATACCCGCCCATTTCTGGCGGTAATTCTTGATTTTTTACTTCACCATGCAATGTTGAAAAAGGTGAAACATGCAATTCGGACTGTATCTTGTTCTGGAAACAGTAAAGATTTGCCGTTTCTCCAATCACGGCCCCCACCAATTTGTGGGACAATGCGTAAGTAGAAGGAGACACGGGACATGCCAACCGGCACCGTGAAATGGTTCAATACCACGAAAGGCTATGGGTTTATTGCCCCTGATGAAGGGGGCAAAGATGTGTTTGTTCACATCTCAGCCGTAGAACGGTCCGGCCTGACCGGACTAGCAGACAATCAGAAAGTCTCATACGAGTTGGAGGACGGACGTGACGGCCGCCAAATGGCTTCTGATCTAAAACCCCTGTAATGCCCCCCTGCCCCGCGCCGGGAGTATCAATTAAGGTTGGCGGCCAATTTCCGGCCGTTAGCCGCCCCCTATCGGCATCTGCCTTATCCCCGTGCTGGCGTCTCTGCAGCATGCGTTAGCCAGTTTTGGCCCATAGCAACGATGCAGGACGTGCCCGTTGCATAGGTCACGACCATCGTCCAGTCGCCCCTCTCACTGCTCCAAACCTCCATGACCTGCTCTGGTCCGCGAACCCCGCTCGCCACACGCTCTGATCTGAATTGGCGCTTCAATTTGTCATGAAGCCTTCCGGTCGGCTCACAAATAACCTCGGCGATGGGAGATTTGGCCAGCGCCGGTGCAGTCAGCCCAAGGGAAAGACATAGAATAGGAATAACTGAGACACGTGTCATGAAACCAACGTAACAGTTCCATGACGACACGTATAGACAAACGCTATCTTTCAGAGTCGAATTTAGCGAATGATGGCCTCAAACTCACGCCACTCCCGCGCGGTCATCCCCGAGTTTTCCTGGGTGACGGTCTCTCCGGCTAGCATACGGCGCAGACTGTCGACCATCTGAGCGGATAGGTTGGCGGCACCAAGGCGGTAATCCTCAAAGGCTTTGTACGCAAACGGAACCCAATCAGCCACGATCTTGCACATCATATCGGCGTAAATCCGGATCTCGTATTGCGCATGCGGATCTGCGCGCAAACGCAGGAAATGGAACAGGTTGTGCAAATCTACCTTCCAATACCACTGCGTATAGATGTTTGCCGGAAGGTTCATCCGCGCCAACTCTCGTGCCAGACCCTGCTGTCCGTCCTGATTAATCATGGCTTCGTAATTGTCATAACACCGTGCGCTGTCCGCCTTGAGCATTTCCAATACGCGGGCGGCTTCTTCACCTTCCAGGGCCGCTCCGCGACCCTGATTGTTGACCTCGGACTGCGCGGCCACGTGTTCGGGCGCAGGAATGTAGAATTCACGATCCAGAATCGAATAGCGCGCAGAATATTCATTAACGTTTGCCGTGCGATGACGAATCCATTGGCGAGCCACAAAAACCGGCAGTTTGACATGCAGCTTGACCTCGCACATTTCAAACGGAGTCGAATGCCAGTGCCGCATCAGATACCGGATCAGCCCTTCGTCATTTTGCACCGACTTTGTGCCCGTGCCGTATGAAACCCGAGCCGCCTGGCAAATCGCAGAATCGTCGCCCATATAGTCGATCACGCGAACAAACCCGTGATCCAGAACCTGGTGGGCAGTATACAGGTGGTCTTCCATTCCCGCTGCAACGACGCGGCGTGTTGGATGCGACTGCGCGCGTTGCGCTTCGATCTCGGCCAGTTGGTCGACAGACAGCGGCATGAAATCTTCCTTTCCGGTAATGAGTCGCCGACCACTATATCTCGTCATTCCCGCCGCCGAAACCGCGAGATGTGCCTGTTGGTGTGCATTTTTTAATTTGTGCTTCCCTGCCCCCTCGACTCGCCCCTTCAGCGCGCTAAGCTGACTCCAAGTTTAATCAAAAAAGGAAAGCCACAATGGGGCTGACATATCTTCACACCATGGTCCGCGTGAAAGATCTGGAGAAATCCATGGCGTTTTATGAACTGCTCGGATTGAAGGAGATACGCAGGTATGACAGCGAAGCCGGACGCTTTTCGCTGATTTTCCTGGCGCCTCCGGGTCAGGAAGAAGCACCGATCGAACTGACCTACAACTGGGATGGTGACGACGAATTGCCAAGCGATAGCCGTCATTTTGGTCACCTCGCTTATGGCGTCGACAATATCTACGAGGCCTGTCAGCACCTTCAGGACAACGGGGTTGAAATCAACCGTCCTCCGCGTGATGGACGAATGGCTTTTGTGCGATCTCCCGACAACATCTCGGTCGAATTGCTGCAAATTGGTGAGGCGCTGGCCCCAGCTGAACCCTGGAGCAGCATGGAAAACATCGGCCACTGGTGATCCGTCAATTGATAGCATTGGGGTTGGCCGCTTTGGCCAATCCGGTTCAGGCAGAGCCCTGTCGTCTGGCGCTGGCGCTCGCGCTGGATATATCGGTATCGGTCGACGAGTTCGAAGATACCCTGCAAAGACAAGGGCTTGCCGCAGCCCTGATCGCACCCGAAGTTCAGGAAGCTTTTTTTGCGTCGCCCATGCCTGTTGCGTTAGCGGTTTACGAATGGGGCGGGCGATCGAACCAGCATGTGATTCTGGATTGGCTGTTGATCGACGATGTAGGCGACCTGCTGGCCGCCTCGTCCCGGATAAGTCAGTCTGCCCGGTCCGATATCGGCTCTGCCACCGCTATGGGATATGCATTGGCCTTTGGCGCAACACTGATGCAAAAAGCGCCAGAGTGTCTGTTTCAAACTATCGATCTGTCTGGTGACGGCTCGAATAATGATGGGTACGGCCCTCAGATCGCCTATCGGCATTTTCCTTTTGAAAACACTGTGGTCAACGGCTTGGTGATCAACGCCGCAGATTTCGAAGGCGAACTGTTTTTGATCCCGTTCTTTGAAAACAATGTTCTGCACGGCCCCGGCGCGTTTCTGGAAGTGGCGCAAGGGTTCGAAGACTTTGAGCGCGCCATGCGCAAGAAATTGGAGCGGGAACTGAAAGGACTGCAAATAGGCGCATTGCAAGGCGCTGACCCATGACAGCCCGGGTTCTGGCCGTGTTGCTAAGCCTGCTGGCCGGGGCGGCTTCGGCCCAATGCCGTCAGGCCCTGGCATTGGGGCTGGATGTTTCCGGGTCCGTAGACAGCCGCGAGTATAGATTACAGATAGGTGGCCTGGCTGCGGCGCTGCGCCGTCCCGAAGTTAGTCAGTTGATCCTGTCGAACAGCGCTGCTTCGATACGGCTTGCGATCTTTGAATGGAGCGAACCCGGCCATCACAGAATGCTGTTGGATTGGAGAGACATTCGCTCGATCTCCGATCTGGAGCAAGTCAGTGCGAAGCTCCGTGCGGTTGCCCGGAGCTCTGCGCCACAAGGCACAGCCGTTGGATCAGCCATGCAGTTCGGCGCGGGGCTGTTGGCGCAACAACAAGTTTGCTGGAAACGTACGTTGGATTTGTCGGGTGATGGGAAGCATAACCTCGGGCCGCATCCTCGTGACGTGAAATCTGCCTTGCTTGCGTCTGGCATCACCATCAATGGTCTGGTGATCGGCGCAGATGATCCCAGTCACGGTGACAAGCGGTATGTTCAGATCGGCGAACTGTCCGCTTACTACAACAGCTGGGTCATCCTGGGGCAAAATGCGTTCGTCGAAGTCGCGCTGGGCTTTGAGGCCTATGAGGACGCCATGACCCGCAAACTCATCCGGGAACTGGAAGGGCTGGTACTGTCAGATGCGCGCCCCTGATCAATAGATATAGCGGATCTGATCCGTCCAATACCGTTCGACCCGGCGTAACGACCCCGTGATATCCTCGATCCCTTCCAGACCCAATACGCCCCGGTTTTGCAATCCTTCGGCATGACGGGCGAACAAGTCTGACACGACGTCCCGAATTTCCCGCCCGCGAGGTGTCAGTCGAACACGGACCGAGCGCCGGTCAATCTCGCATCTTTGATGGTGCATATACCCCATCTCGACCAGTTTCTTGAGATTGTAGCTGACATTGCTGCCCTGATAGTAACCGCGGCTTTTCAATTCCCCCGCCGTGACTTCGTGATCACCGATGTTGAACAACAGCAAGGCCTGGACGGCATTGATCTCAAGCTCGCCGACCCGCTCAAATTCATCCTTGATGACGTCCAGAAGCAACCGATGGAGCCGCTCCACGAGTGCCAACGCCTCAAGATAGCTGGTCATGAACCCTTTGGTTCCCAACGCGGAGACCTGCAATTCCATACTCATCCGACCCTCCGATTCAGTCGTGGTGTTTCCGCCACGATGAACCGAAATCCCGAAAAATCGGTTAAGCCGGGTTTTCTGTTATTTTTGAAAGGTCTGCGCGATGTCCGCAATCAGGTCTGCATAGGGGGCCGGTGGTTGGACCTGACCCGTGACCCATTGATACAAATCCTGATCGTTTTCGTGCAGCAACGCATCGTAGGTCTCCAGACCAGCTCTATCCATCGTGGCCAGATTGCGATCTGCATAGGCAGACAGGATCAAGTCCATTTCCTTGATCCCCCGCCGCATCGAGCGCATTTTCATGCGCTTGATACGGACGTCGCGTGCTTCGGTCACTTCGCTGGTTCCAACATCAGACGCAGCTTTTTCTCAAGACGTGCCGCGCGTTCCGAACTGGCGCGCATTTCGCCGCGGATTGCCCGCAATTCGGCGACGGCACCGGCAAGGTCGAGATTGGTGTCTTCGGCATCCAGCGGGGCATCCATGCCTTCGCCTTCCCCAGTCAACAACCAAACGATGGACACGTTCACCATACCCGCCATCATCGACAACCGGTTTGCGCGGGGTTCGGATAAATCGTTCTCCCAGGCGGCAATGGTTGCCTTCTTGACCCCCAGACGTCGCGCGATCTGAGACTGGGTCATTCCTGCTGCTTCGCGCGCGCCTGCCAAACGATCCCCAAATGTTGCTGCGTCCGGTCCGTACCAGTCGGTCTCGTCATTCATTTGGGGCTCCAATTCTATTTTTGTATACTGCTTGATCGTCATTCGGGCGCACCCTATGACAGTCAGGTTGAACATTCAAACCGAGGCCGACCATGAGTTTCCTGTCTGCGACATTGTCACGCGTAAAACCTTCGCCCACCATCGCAATGACAGCCAAAGCGGCCGAGTTGAAGGCTGCCGGGCGCGATGTAATTGGTCTAAGCGCGGGTGAGCCGGATTTTGACACCCCTCAGAACATCAAGGACGCAGCCGTCGCGGCGATCGCAGCAGGTAAGACGAAATACACGGCGCCGGACGGCATCCCGGAACTAAAGCAGGCGGCCTGCGCCAAGATGAAGCGCGATCACGGGCTCGACTACACACCTGCGCAGATTTCGGTCGGAACGGGCGGCAAGCAGACGCTTTACAACGCGCTGATGGCGACAATGAACGATGGAGATGAGGTCGTTATCCCGGCGCCTTACTGGGTGAGCTATCCGGATATGGTGTTGCTGGCCGGTGGCACGCCGGTTGTCATCGAAACAACGCTGGAAAACAGCTTTAAACTGACACCCGAACAGCTTGAGGCGGCGATCACGCCAAAAACCAAATGGTTCATCTTCAACTCACCCTCGAACCCCACTGGTGCGGGTTATAGCCGCGACGAGTTGAAGGCGCTGACAGATGTGCTGATGCGCCACCCGCAGGTCTGGATCATGTCCGACGACATGTATGAACATCTGGCCTATGACGGGTTCGAATTCTGCACCCCGGCCGAGGTCGAACCCGGGCTGTATGATCGCACGCTGACTTGTAACGGCGTGTCCAAGGCCTATGCCATGACGGGCTGGCGTATCGGCTATGCTGCTGGCCCGGTTGAGGTCATTGCCGCCATGCGCAAGATCCAATCGCAGTCAACCTCGAATCCCTGCTCGATCAGCCAGTGGGCCGCGGTCGAGGCGTTGAACGGAACCCAGGCGTTTCTGGCCCCGAACAATGAGACGTTCAAACGCCGCCGAAATCTGGTGGTCAATATGTTGAATGCCATAGACGGGATCACGTGCCCTACACCTGAAGGCGCATTCTATGTCTACCCGTCAATCGCGGGTCTCATTGGCAAAACCACACCTGCCGGAACTCTTATCGATAGCGACGAGGCCTTTGCGACAGCCCTGCTTGAAGAAGTTGATGTAGCCGTTGTGTTTGGCGCTGCTTTCGGCCTGTCGCCCAACTTTCGGGTCAGCTACGCGACCTCGGACGAGGCCCTGACCGAGGCCTGCACCCGCATTCAGGATTTCTGTGCGAGTTTGAAATAGTAGCCCGGTAGCAACGGGTAGAGTCTCAGCCAACTTGCCCTGCCCGCTTGGACAGGGCTTTTTCTGCAGTCCCAATCGCCTGAATTTCTGTGACTTATGAAAATCATACCGCAAAACGACCCAGTTCCCGCTATGTTTGCTATAACTGATATCGACGGAAACCTGAGGCGTGTCACAAAAACTAAGTGAGGTGGAATGAGCACCCAGTTACCAGAGTACTATTTTCGCGTCCGCGAGAACGGAGCGGTCGTGTTCAAGATCAACACTGAAAACCGGCAACGCCGGATCGAGATGGATCAGATCGCTGTCATCAATATCCGCAATGGTGAGGTGAAACCGCACGGGCAACGCACATTGTCCGATGCAGATAAGGCCGAAATCGCGCAGTGGATGGAAGATCGCAAAACGCTGCTGGCACAACGGGATATTGATGATATTCATCGCGCGGTTGATTACCTGAACCTGACCACCCAATGGGCCCAATCCAAGGCCTCGAACGACCAGCTTGAGGATGTGACTGATCGGCTTTTGATGGCGATGCACGATCTGCGGTCGGTCCTGGTGCGCAAAAAAGCAGACCGGCTGAGCAAAGAGTGATCTATTCGGCTGGCACGCCGACTTCCCGCACAGACCGCATCCAGAACCGGGCCATCAACAGGACGGCTGCGCAAGCCAGACCCAGAACAAGTCCCAACCAGACGCCAATCCCGTCCATTCCCCGAACAAAGCCAAAATAGTAGGACGCGGGAATACCCACGACCCAATAGCTGAGTGCGGCCATGACCATCGGAATCTTGGCGTCCTGCAATCCGCGTAACAGGCCCAGTGCAATCACCTGCGCCCCATCCACAAGTTGGAACAGGGCGGCCATAGCCAGTAATCCACTACCGATTACAAGGATCTGGGTGCGTTGCGGATCATCGGCCTCCATGAACAGTGAGATCAACGGCTTGGCGCAGGTCAGGAACAATATCACCGTCAGAACGGACATCACTAGCGACATGCCGGTCACAGCAATCGCGCCTTTCTCCAGATGCGCACGATCCTTTCGCCCCAGTGCGTTGCCTGCCCGGATGGTTGCCGCGTTCGAAAGACCCAGATGCACCATGAAAGTGGCCGAGGCCAGGTTCAGTGCGATTCCATGCGCGGCCAGCGGCACCTGACCCAGCCATCCCATCATGATGGCAGAGGTTGCAAACAGGGTAACCTCGGCAAGTGTGGTCAGCCCAATGGGCACCCCCAGGCGCAGAACGCTAAAGAACATCTCCCAATCCGGGCGCCAGAACCGTTGGAACAGGCTGTGCTCGGGCAATACACGTATGGCGTAGATAACAACCGCAATCAAAGACACAATCTGCGTCACGATCGACGCAGTGGCGGCCCCCATCACACCAAGCTCGGGCGCACCCCAATTTCCGAAGATCAACGCATAGTTGGTCACCCCATTGACCAAGGCGGCCACAACGGTGATCCACAAAACGATCTGTGTTCTCTCCAACGCGGCGAGGTAGGATTTCACCACCATCACCAGCAGAGCCGGGAACAATCCCCACCCTGCAATGCGCAGATATTCTGACGCGATTTCAGCGACTTGTGGGTCTTGTTTAAGGGCGATGAAAACTGGGTAGGACCACCAGAGTAACGGCATCACCAGTGCTGCATAAAGCAATGACAACCACAGCCCCATGCGCGTTGACCGCCGTATACTGGTTTCATCCTCTTCTGCTGCTGCAGTCGCAACCATCGGCATAACCGCCCAGCCAAAGCCGGCGCCAAACAAAAACAAAACGAAATAGTAGCTGCCAGCCAATGTCACGGCGGCCAGCGCTTCGACCCCGTACCACCCCAGCATGATTGTATCCGTCAGGCTGATCGCAAACTGCGCCAGATGCCCACCGACCAGCGGCAGGCCCAGAACAGCAATGGCGCGGAAATGGCCGGGATATGTCATCACCTTGATCATCATTCCAGCCATATGCGCGGCCCGAGTTCGGGACAAGAGCGGATCGTTGAAATTTCAATTTGAGATCCGGAATCCGCATATTAACCTGCGCCCCAGCCAAAGACGACTTCTGCGCCAGACTTGTCCAGTGAAGACAGGAATGGGGTATAGCGTTTCTGGCAATCACCGCTTGGTTGGCATCGGGCGTGTTTCCCTTGCCGGACTGAAAATACTGGCAATACTGAACAGAGAAGGTGGGCATCTTGGAAACCAAACTCTTGGACCTGAACGGGCAACCCTTTTATGTCAGAACTTGGGGCGCACCCGAAAAACCACCTCTGCTAATGCTGCATGGGTTTCCCGAGTACGGCGGTGCGTGGAGCGATCTTGCCCCCCACTTGACCAACTGGTTCTTTTGCATTGCACCAGATCAACGCGGCTATGGGCAAAGCTGGGCACCGGAGGGTGTTGAAAACTATGCGCTGTCCCAACTGGTCTCAGAT
Source organism: Ruegeria sp. EL01 (assembly GCF_900313035.1). Lineage (GTDB taxonomy): Bacteria > Pseudomonadota > Alphaproteobacteria > Rhodobacterales > Rhodobacteraceae > Ruegeria. The sequence goes on from NZ_OMPS01000021.1 coordinate 55,924, forward strand.
ATGGCAGCGCTGATCGAGCAAGCATTTCAACGGGTCATTGTGCTTGGTCACGACTGGGGCGCCTCGGTTGCTTATGGTCTGGCAATGTTTCGACCAGATTTGGTAGATCGTTTAATCATTGCAAACGGTGTTCACCCGGTCCCGTTTCAACGCGCAATGGCATCGGGCGGACCACAATCCAAGGCCTCGCAATACATCAACAGCCTGCGTGCGCCGGACGCGGCCAAACGGTTTTCGGCCAACAACTACTCCAGGCTCGAGCAGTTCTTTCGCCACGGGATGGGTCTGGATTGGTTGTCGGATAGGAAAATGGACGCCTATCGCACAGAATGGGCGCGCCCCGGACGGCTGGAGGCTATGTTGAACTGGTATCGCGCCTCGCCGCTGGTCGTGGCTGCCCCAGGCCGGCCTTGCACTGATCTGCCCGAATTGCCTGTAGATCGGCTGCACGTCTCCTGTCCACATCTTTTGCTGTGGGGTCCTGAGGATAAGGCGCTACTGCCCGAATCCACAGAAGGGTTGGAAGATTTCGCGCCAAACCTGACCCGCGTCACGATCCCCAAAACCGACCACTGGTTGCACCATCAAAAACCTGAAGCGATGGCACAGGCGATTCTTGATTGGACCTCAACGGACTGAGCGACGTCCCGCTGACTCAAACGCACCAGCGCTGCGACTCGATTCACTTATGGCCCCAGTCTTGAGGGTTGTCCGAGTTGTTCGGCGACAGGCCCAGAACATCTCCGTCGGTAGAGCATCCCAACCCCAGAACAGTCCGGTTTGCATAGGAAAAATACGCGCAGACCTGATTGATCTCGAGGATTTCTCCATCATCCCATCCAACGTCCCGCAGTTTAACGACATCCCCTTCCACCAGATCGGCCGGAGCTTCGGTCAGTTGCCGAGCATACTCCATCGCCGCAACCTGCCGTGCGTCCAATGGCGCGTCTTCTGGTCTGCCCACTTCGATCGCCGCGCGAATTGCGTTGCCACGCGCTGTGTCGCCGAGAAGTCGCTGCAACCCATTGAAATGATGTTCGACACAATAGCCGCAGCGGTTCAGCGAACTGACCCAAACGCCCAGAACTTCAAGAAACCACTTGGGGATCTGATTGCCCGAATGGTGCAGCACATTCTTGTAGATCGCCATATGGCCTTCCATCGAATGCGGTCGCAAGGAATGCACCATCATGATGTTGTCGACATTATTGTCCGGGCCGGTGACCCGTTCATAGAGTTTCCGCAGCCTGCCGGTCGCCTCATCAAACGGCACGGTCTTGATCCAACTCATCTCGCCTGTTCTCCTTGTTTTCGATTGCCATCCGAAGGTTAGAAGGTGTTTTCGCCGGTTACGAGGTGAATTCGAAAATCAACCTTCATGATCTCCGAAGGTGTATCGAACAATTAGGATGTACCCAATGTTGACCTCGCCACGTGTTGCAACGAATGTTGGTTGTCGCGAACTGTTTTGACACCAATCGAAAGAGGATCTTGCCTTGCACCGCAACGAATTGACCAACCGCTTCCGCGAACTTCACGTTCCAAACAAGCCGGTGGTGATGCCGAACCCCTGGGACATCGGGTCCGCGAAAGTCATGGCGCGCTTAGGTGCGCTGGCGACGACCTCATCAGGGTATGGGTTCACGCAAGGACTGGCTGATGGCGGGCAGATGACGCGTAACTTGGCCCTGCAGCATGCAACCGAAATATGCGCTGCAGTCGATGTACCGGTGAACGGCGATTTTGAAAACGGATTTGGCGACAGCCCCGAGACAGTTGCCGAAACAGTGCAGTTGGCGGCAGAGGCAGGTCTAGCCGGCGTTTCGATTGAAGATACTGCCTTCCCAGGGGCAGGTTCCTATCCATTTGAACTTGCTCTGGCCCGCATAGAGGCGGCAGTCACCGCTGCTCGCGCGGCGGGAATTGTGCTGACGGCCCGGGCAGACGGTTGGCAGTTGCGAAATTATGATCAGGCCGAGGCATTGAGACGCTGCCAAGCGTTCGCCCAAGCAGGCGCTGATGTGATCTATGCCCCGCTGGTCGATGCGGACACCGCACGCGCTTTGGCCGCCACTGGAACACTGGTCAACATTCTGGCCGCAGGCGATATGCGTGATCTGACCACGCAACAGATGGGGGCGCTTGGTGCATCCCGCATTTCAATTGGCGGAGGGCTTGCCAGAGTTACTCAGCAAGTGACCATTGAAGGTACTCGCGCAATGCTGGAGCGGGGCGATTTCACCATCCTGAAAGGCGCAGCGAATATAGCAGAAATCGAAGCGCTGTTGACCAGATGAGCCAAAAGGCCGATGGCCCTTCTCGCAGGTCATGTAAATGCGGCAATGGTCGCCGAACCGGTTAACGGATTTTTTGCTCAAGGTGTAAGTTCTACTTCTTGCCGACAATCAAAGGCAAACCATCCACAACACCTCGCGTCCCTCTTCCCCCGGACCACATCACCTGCCATAATGGGGGAAACTTTAAAACAAGAGCAGCACACATGCCTGACGATCTGTTGACGCCCAGCGCGACCTCCACCTATGACGCCTCGTCCATCGAGGTGCTCGAAGGGCTGGAACCGGTTCGCAAACGCCCCGGCATGTATATCGGTGGCACGGATGAGCGTGCGCTGCACCATATGGTGGCCGAAATCCTCGACAACTCGATGGACGAGGCCGTGGCAGGCCACGCCAACCGGATTGAGGTGGAGCTGCACGGCGATTACGCCCTGACAGTCCGCGACAACGGGCGTGGCATCCCCATCGACCCGCACCCCAAGTTCCCCGACAAATCCGCGCTTGAAGTCATCCTATGTACCTTGCACGCAGGCGGCAAATTCTCGGGCAAAGCCTACCAGACCTCGGGCGGTTTGCACGGTGTGGGGGCTTCTGTGGTCAACGCGCTGTCGGATTCAATGGTGGTGCAGGTCGCGCGTGACAAGCAACTGTTTGAACAGCGGTTTTCGCGCGGGGTCCCTTTGGGGCCGGTGGAAAAGATCGGCGCGGCGCCCAACCGGCGCGGCACCACGGTGACCTTCCACGCCGATCCCGACATCTTTGGCCATCACAAGTTCAAACCGGCGCGACTGTTTAAATCCATCCGATCCAAGGCTTACCTGTTCTCGGGCGTTGAAATCCGTTGGAAAACCGCGATCGACGATGGCGAAACCCCGACCGAGGCGAGTTTCCACTTCCCCGGTGGCCTGTCGGATTACCTGAAAGAGACGATGAACGGATCGTCTACCTATGCCGAGCAGCCTTTTGCGGGCACTGTGGACTTTACCGAGAAGTTCAACGCCCCCGGCAAGGTCGAGTGGGCGATCAACTGGACGCCTTCGCGCGACGGGTTCATCCAGTCCTACTGTAACACCGTCCCCACCCCCGAAGGCGGCACGCATGTGGCCGGGTTCTGGGCGGCTGTGCTCAAGGGGATCAAAGCGTATGGCGAGCTGATCAACAACAAGAAAGCCGCGCAGATCACCCGCGACGACCTGATCACCGGTGGCTGCGCGCTGGTGTCGTGCTTTATCAGTGAACCCGAGTTTGTCGGCCAAACCAAAGACCGCCTTGCCACGGTCGAGGCGCAGCGGCTGGTCGAGAACTCTGTCAGGGATCACTTCGATAACTGGCTCGCCGCGGACACAAAGTCCGCGGGAGCCATTCTTGATTTCCTGATCCTGCGCTCGGAAGAGCGCCTTCGCAGGCGGGCCGAGAAAGAAACACAACGCAAGTCCGCCACTAAAAAACTTCGTCTTCCCGGCAAGTTGGTGGACTGCAGTAGTTCAACACGGGACGGCACGGAATTATTCATTGTCGAGGGCGATTCTGCGGGCGGGTCCGCCAAAATGGGCCGCAACCGCAAAACACAGGCCCTGCTGCCCCTGCGCGGCAAAATCCTGAACGTGCTGGGCGCGGCCAGTTCCAAACTGGGCACTAATGCCGAGATCAATGACCTGACCCAAGCGCTGGGTGTGGGCCTTGGCACCCGCTTCAACGTCGACGACCTGCGCTATGACAAGATCATCATCATGACCGACGCGGATGTGGACGGGGCGCATATCGCGGCGCTCCTGATGACGTTCTTCTTTACCCAGATGCGGCCCATGATTGACGCGGGTCACCTGTACCTCGCCTGCCCGCCTCTGTACCGCCTGACCCAAGGCGCCAAACGCGTCTATTGCCTGGACGAGGCCGAGCGCGATGAGTGGATGGAAAAAGGTCTTGGCGGCAAGGGCAAGATCGACGTGTCCCGTTTCAAGGGCCTCGGTGAGATGGACGCCAAGGACCTGAAAGAGACCACGATGGACCCCGCGTCCCGGAAATTGATCCGCGTCACCATCGACGAGGATGAACCCGGCGAAACCGGCGATCTGGTCGAGCGCCTGATGGGCAAAAAACCCGAACTGCGGTTCCAATACATTCAGGAAAACGCCCGGTTTGTGGAGGAGTTGGATGTTTGAATGGAACTGACTGAATTTAAAACTTTTCTCTCATCAAACTACAAAAAGCTAAAGAAGTTAGAAGAGGCAGCGGAACGCATTGCTCGCCACGCATTAGAAGAAGCGGGAATACCAATTTTGGACGTGACACATCGCCTAAAGGATGTGCCAAGCGCCGAAAACAAGCAGCGAAGCAAAAAGTATGAGAACCCTGAGTCGGAAATGACCGACCTAGTTGGCCTTAGAGTGATAGTTTATCTCGAAAGTGACGTGGAGCGCACCGAGAAGGCGCTTAGAAGTTGCTTTGAGGTTGATGAAAAAAACTGCGTCGACAAAAGAAAGAAATCTGTGGATCAAGTCGGCTACAGATCATTGCATTTGGTTTGCAGCCTTGGTGGAAGTCGAAAAGACATTCCAGAGTATAAAGACTTTTTTCAAAACAAGTTCGAAATACAGATAAGAACAGCCTTGGAGCATACGTGGGCTGAGATAGAGCACAAGCAGAATTACAAGGGTAGAAACATCTTACCGGAGAACCTTCAAAGAAGGCTGATGATTTTAGCTGGTGCTTTGGAATTGTTAGATAATGAGTTTTCCAACATCGTAAGCGAAGCGCAAACTTACGGAGAATTGGTTTCCGAGAGTAACATAAGTGTTCTTGAAGATGAAATTTCCGTGACTTCTGCCGAAGCACTGCTAGCGGACTTTGCGAAGCGGCACGATCGTAGAATTGAGGCAGTTGTGCCACCAAAAGATCGAATTATAGATGAGTTAAAGAATTTTGGAGTTAACACCAACTCAGAGCTAAAGAGCTTGCTGGAAGAGACTATAGATATCATCAGAAACCCTAACGAACACTTCTCGCTATTTGGTACTTACCGAGATGCCATGATGATAAAAGACTTGGATAGGTTCCTCAGAGATGCGTACAAGGGCGGTTTCACCTTTATGCGTGACGAAGTAGATTTTCTGGAAGGCGTATGCGGCTACAAAAACGTCCCGGAAAAACTCGCTCACTTTGGAGCCGACTTTGATCCGGTGTATTGGCACGAAGTAACTCAAGTAGACTATCGTTAGCCAACGACATTCTTATAGTTTACCGGCTTAGGATGTGTAGTTGCACCGATTGTATTCTTAGTTGTTAGATAGGCCCGAGCACAGGCCTACTTCAAAACGAGCCTCGGGTTGGGCGCGAGCTTTATCCTTTGCATCAAGCATTGGGTGGATCAAGCGGGACATCTCCCCACGCCGTAGGCCGGGCTTAAGCCCGGCACCATACTCAAACCGCCAGACCGATCAAAGCGACTCCAACCGCCATCAACACAGCGGCACCCAGACGTCGCATCCAGTTGCCCTCTTGCAAAAACACAAACCCAATCAGCGCGGCAAAGATCACCGAGGTTTCGCGCAAGGCCGACACGGCGCCCAAAGGCGCAAAGTTCTTGGCGTAGAGCACCAAACCATAGGCCGTCATCGACACCAACCCGCCCAGAATGCCGATCATCCAGACCTTGGCGGGCAGCGCGGCCAGCGTGTCCCGTTTCCGTATTCCGACAAACCCTGCGATGAACAGGTGCAAAAACGCGCCCCACGCCCAGTAGCTGAGCGTATTGTCCGATAGCCGCACGCCGATCCCATCGACCACCGAGTAGATCGAAATGCAGAACCCGGTGCCCAGTGCAAACCCCAGCGCCCAGCGCCCGACGCCGGAGCGCAATGCGCTCCAACTGCTGAGCTGAATGCCCAGCGCGATCAGGGCGATGCCACCCCAAGCTTGCGGGGGCAAAACCTCTCCCACCAAGAGCATCGCCCAGAGTGATACCAGCGCGGGAACGATGCCCCGAGCGATAGGGTAGACGACGCTTAGATCGCCATGCTGGTAGGCTTTGCCCAGCATGAAGTAATAACCGAAATGCACCACGGTCGAGATCAGGATGTACGGAAAGCTCTCGGCACTGGGCAGCGGCAGTAGCAGCACCATCACCGCTGCGGGGATGACGTGGCCGAAAGCCACCAGACCCAGCGTGGTGGTCCGGTCGGCGGCCGTTTTGACAATCGCGTTCCAGACGGCATGCAACATGGCCGCGGTCAGAATAATGGTGATGACAAACAGGGACACAGCGAGACCTTCAATCAAATGCTGGCCGGTGATAAGCCAATGTCGTCAATTGCATACCGCAAGGTCAAACTCAACGCCGAACCGCGCGCCCAGAAGATCACCTTGTCTCGGCCCGGACAACCAAGCAGGCAGGCAGCAAGCGGCTACAACTGCGCGTGATCCCTGTTGCTTAGCACAGCAGAGCACTTAATGTTGCCAGTATGAGTTTTGTGACCGACAACCAGTTGCCTTTGCTGATCATGTTCTTTGTGATCGGCTCTATTGGCACGGCCTTTCTGTTCCGCAAACCAGCGGGGCACCGGGCGTGGAAGCTCGCCGATCTGGTTTGGGTCGTATTGGGTGGCATCGGAGCGCTGGTGGCGGTGCTGGCCGGGCTATACACGGCCGACAGCTCTCGGCTGGACCGGCAGATCGACGTGGCCTATGCGGCGACGCTGGCCTTTGACCGCGATGCCGCGCGGTTCCGGTTGCGGTTCTGCGATCCGGCCTTTGACCCCGATACCGCCGTTCTGTGCGACAAGGTAGAGTTCCTGTCGGCCTCGACCGCCAGCAACGCCGATCTGCCGCTGTTCATTGCCGTCACGAATGAAGTCGCGCCGCTGCAAGGGTTGCATTTTCTGTTCGGTGGGCAATCGAAAGACGACATGGACGAGATCCGCGGCATGGCCGCCAAGGCAGACGCCTTTGACATCGACCAGTTCCTTGTCTTCACGTCACTGGATGACGCGACACAGGCCGCGATCGACAACATGCGTCGCAAGGTTCCGGCCATCGCCGGGGACTATCTGATACTGGCGCAGAGCTATGATGATCTGATCGATCAGGTCGGCAAGCTGAAGGATGAGTGGGAGTATCTGCAGGCCAATGGTCATATCCTTGTCCTGCAGATCGTTGCCCTGTGTCTTGTCAGTTTCGCCGCACCGTTCAGGCTAGGCAAATCCATTGTTGAACTGCGGACTGCGCTTATCGCCGATACGCCTGTGCCAACCGCTCGGGATCTGCCCCAAGAAAGTACCGAGTCAGAGTCCACAGATTCCGCGCGCCCCGCCGAACCCAACCCGACTTCTGGTAGCGTTCCGCACTCGTAACCGCGTTGGCCTTTAGCAACGTCACTGGCGGCAGTGCACGCACCAGCGCAACATCCTCCATCAGTGGCTGATCCTGATAGCCACCAGCCGACAGGTAGGAATTGCGTGGTACCAGCAGCCCCTGATCCCCATACGGCAACCCAAATACTCGACTGCGCAGATTGGCCCAGCCAGCCACCCATTTCGGTGCGATCCCTGCTGCTTGAAAAGCCAACCGAAAGGCCGCCGGCGTATTGGTTTTCAAATGGTGCTCCACCGTATCGCTCCACCCCGGTAGCAAAGCGGTATCAGAATGCAAAACCAGCAGCCAATCGCCTTTGGCCTGCGCGCAGCCGTCGCGCAGCTGCCCCCCGCGCGAGGCTGCACCAGTGACCACAGTCGCTCCGGCCTCCTCGGCGATATCGAGTGTCAGATCGGTTGAACCGCCATCGGAAATCACAAGTTCCCGGATCAGGCCGCCGCGTAGCCCCTCCATCAGCGCCTGCAAACACGCAGGCAAGCCATCTTGAGCGTTCAGGGTTGGAATCACGATACTTATTGGGGCGGGCACGTCCGATAACCTCTGGTCTTGGCAGCGAGAGTTCCTATATCACGGTGCCCAAGCAAATGACGAGGACCAAGCCATGCCGACCCGCCGCATTCTGCGCCTGACAGGCACGGACACCGAGAGCTTTTTGCAAGATATGGTCACCAATGATTTGGGTGGCCTGGACAGCGGGCTGGTCTACGCAGCGCTTCTGACGCCTCAGGGGAAGTATCTGGCAGACTTCTTTCTGAAACGCGACGGCGATGCGATTCTGCTGGATGTGGCCGAGGGATTGGCCGACGGCCTGTTCAAACGCCTGAGCATGTACAAACTGCGCGCAGATGTTGCGATTGAAATCTCAGACTTAAACCTACAGCGCGGGACCGGACTGGCACCAGATGCCGCCCTGCCCGACCCGCGCCATCCGGATCTGGGCTGGCGCGCCTACGCGGCAGGCCCTGAAAGCGACGATGGAACAGATTGGGACGCCATCCGCGTGCGCCATTGCATTCCCGAGACTGAAATCGAACTGACCCCGGACAGTTATATTCTGGAGTCTGGTTTTGAGGCCCTGAACGGCGTGGATTTCAAAAAGGGTTGTTATGTCGGGCAGGAAGTCATTGCCCGTATGAAACACAAAACCGTATTGCGCAAAGGCCTAAGGCGCGTTCTGATCGAGGGCAGCGCCTCGGTTGGCACGCCGATTGTGTCGAACGGAAAGCCTGCCGGGACGTTGTTCACGCAATCTGGTGGGCAGGCGATTGCCTATCTGCGATTTGATCGTGCGGGCGATGACATGCGCGCCGAGGATGCAGTGGTGCGGCTGGTCGACTAACCTCTGCGCCTGTTGCGATTCCGTTACGTTTGTTACGCCACACGGACCCATAACATTTGAACTCTGGATCCGCGCTGTCACACTGGCGGCAGTGAAGTGACAGGGACACCAACATGCTGCAACTGTATTCTGCCATTTGGCGTGCCAGTGCTGGACGGCAGATCATCCTTATTCTTCTGTCCATTGCTGTGGCAGGGCTTGCCGCCGTTCCGCTGGAATTTCAACGTGATATCATCAACCACCTGACCTCAGACCATGTCGAAACAGAGCGCTTGATCCTGCTGGGCGTCGGAATGATGGCGGTCATCCTGCTGAGCCTGAGCCTGAAATGGGTCTTGGGCTACCGCGCCGGGACATTGGGTGAAGACATGATCCGGTTAATCCGTCAGCGCCTTTTGTTGCGAGCAGCAGACGTGGATGAGACCGGAGAATCCGTCCGCAAGGGCACAATGACAACGGCAATTTCTGCCGAAGCCGAAGATCTGGGGAAGTTCGCTGGTGGCGCCTTTTCCGACCCCGTGGTTCAGATCGGAACATTGATCAGCGTCATCGGTTACATCTCGTCCACACAGCCCGGTCTGGGCCTGATCGCATTTTCGATGATTGTACCTCAGATTCTGATTGTCTTGATGTCACAGCGCAAGGTGAACGTGTTTGTCGCGGAACGAGTCCGCATATTGCGCAGTGCAACAGATCGACTGACGGCCGAAGACATCGAAGCGGCCGAAAGAGATATCAATGCGCAATTCGATGAAATCTACGAAACACGACGCCGTATGTTCATCTGGAAACTGTCCGCCAAATTCCTGCTGAGCGTGATCAACGGTGCCGGGACTGTGGGTGTCCTGATGTTGGGCGGGTGGCTGGTGATGCAGGGGAAAACCGATGTGGGCACAGTTGTCGCAGCAATCAGCGGGCTAAGCCGGATTCAGGGGCCCACAGCCTTTCTGATTACCTTTTATCGTCAAGTCAGTGCCAACCGCATCAAATTCGAATTGATGCTTGAGCTGTTTGGCCCGGACCCCTCCCGCTATCGACGCCTGCCAAAAACCTGAAAAAGACCGCACGGCGATTGCCAGCGCGGTCCGTTATCAAATTCATTGTATGACGCGACAAAGTTTCACGCGCGTTCAGAGTATTCCATGGTTTCGGTGTTCACGATGATCATCTCATCCTGGCCAACAAAGGGTGGCACCATGACCTTGACACCGTTATCCAGAACCGCAGGCTTGAACGAGTTTGCCGCTGTCTGACCCTTCACCACCGGCTCGGTCTCGACGATCTTGCAGGTGACTTTCTGAGGCAGCGTCGCGTTCAACGCTTCGCTCTCATAGAACTCGACAACAATGGTCATGCCATCCTGCAAGAACGGGCGACGCTCGCCCAGCAATTCCGCTGGCAATTCAATCTGTTCGTAAGTTTCGGAATCCATGAACACCAGCATGCCGTCGGATTCGTAAAGGAACTGCTGGTCTTTTTGCTCTAGCCGAACCCGTTCAACCTTATCCGCCGACCGGAAACGTTCGTTCAGCTTCGAGCCATTGCGCAGGTTGCGCAATTCGACCTGGGCAAATGCCCCGCCCTTGCCCGGTTTCACATGATCCACCTTGACGGCCGCCCACAGCCCGCCGTTATGCTCAAGCACGTTGCCGGGGCGAATTTCGTTCCCATTTATCTTGGGCATGACTTAAATCCTTCACAAACGGTTGATGCGTCGTTTGCCGCCCCTATATCTGGCGGGATCACACCTGACAAGACAACGAGACCTAGTGCTGCACTTGCAGCGAGCCATGCAGCTGACGCAACGCAACTATGCATATTAAGTGTATCCGAATCGCACCTAATAGGTCATAAGAGCCGTCATGCCGAAAATGCAAGAGCAAGAACAACAAGGATAACGAGATGAGAGATTTCGTTGACGGCACTGCCTTTAACAACGAACAAGGCAATCGTGCAAAGAAACTTTTCGCGGCCGTTGTACTGGCTGCGCTCGATGACGCCATCGCTGACGACAAGAAGTATGGCAATGGTCCGGAACAGATCGCCCGCTGGGCGCGTTCGCGCGATGGGCGCGAAGTGCTGTCGTGCGCGGGTATTGACCCGAACGAACGTGTTGTCGGCGGCCTGATGGAATTCGTCGGTCGCGGCGTGCGGACATCCGTGGCCCTGTCGCGTGAAGAAAGCGAACGTCGCAACGCTGCACAACAAGCCGAAGCCGCCTGATCCAAGGCGACTAATTGAAGAAAAAGCGCGCTCCCTCGACCGGAGTGCGTTTTTCTTTTGCGCGCTATCTGGTCAGAAGAACATCAGCCATTGCCGGGCCACCCAGATTTCTGCTGCCAGCAACATGGCGAAAAACAGTTTCGCCCATACCTGCATGCCTTGCCGCCACAAAACGACATAGGATGCCAGGCAGGCCGACCCTGAAACCGGAACGACCCAAAGTGCATAATGGGTGCTGTCCCAATAGCTGACCGGGCTGTGAAACACCCAGGAACTTATCGGCCAGAATTGCGCGCGACCATCGCCTGCGTGCAGCAAGAAATCCATCGCAAGGTGGAGCAAACCTGCCGCTGACCCAACGATCAATACACGCCAGCCGCGCCATATCCCGATCATCAAAGCCAGCCCCCAAAGGAAAAAGGAATTGTCGATCGCGAAAACCGTCTGCCATGTGGATGAGTAGTAGAGTTGGCCAAACACCACTTGCTCGGGGATGCCCAACACAAACAGCGAGACGCCCGCCAACAGATAAAGGGACAAATCCGGCAGCAGAGAGCCCAGCAACGCCGCCCACAGAATGCGTCCCCTGGCAGGTCGGGCAAAAGCGGCGGCACCAATCAATAAATGTGCGGGCGTGTTCATCCGGGGCTTCCCCTTCGGCCTCAAATCGGGTCATCTGCGCGTTAAACATAGGAGACTAACCATGGTTCGCGCCATCATGATTCAGGGCACAGGCAGCAATGTCGGAAAATCGGTGCTGGTGGCCGGGTTGGCGCGGGCGTTCACACGGCGGGGGCTGAAGGTTGCCCCGTTTAAACCTCAGAACATGTCGAACAATGCGGCCGTGACTGAAAACGGTGGCGAGATTGGCCGCGCGCAGGCGCTGCAGGCCCGCGCCGCCAAGCTCCCGACCCACACGGATATGAACCCGATCCTGTTGAAACCCGAAACGGACACCGGCGCTCAGATCATCGTTCAGGGGCAGCGTGCGGGTACCATGAAGGCCGGTGATTATCGCAAGGACAAGTCCAAGCTGTTGGGTGCGGCTTTGGAAAGCTTTGACCGGTTGTGCCGCGATGCCGATCTTGTGCTGATCGAAGGCGCGGGCAGCCCGGCCGAAACCAACCTGCGCAAAGGTGACATAGCCAATATGGGCTTTGCCTGTGCCACAGACGTGCCCGTTGTACTGGTTGGCGACATTCACAGGGGCGGCGTGATTGCCCAGATCGTTGGTACACAAGCCGTACTGGACAAAACCGATGCGCAGATGATCCACGGGTTTGCTGTCAATCGCTTCAAAGGGGATGTGTCCCTGTTTGACGAGGGGCGTGACGACATTGCCGCGCGAACCGGATGGCCTTGCCTGGGTGTGGTCCCCTGGTTTCACGACGCCTGGAAACTGCCCGCCGAAGACATGATGGATATCCGCTCTCATACCGGGGGCACGTGTAAGGTCGTCGTGCCGCAGTTAGAGAGGATGGCGAATTTCGACGATCTGGACCCTTTGTCGGCAGAACCCGGCGTAAGCGTCGAGATCATCCCTGCAGGTCGCCCGCTGCCCGGCGATGCGAACCTTGTGCTGCTGCCCGGCAGCAAATCAACAATCGGCGATCTGGCCTATTTTCGGGCCCAAGGATGGGACGTTGATCTTTATGCCTATGTGCGACGCGGTGGGCATGTTCTGGGCCTGTGCGGCGGCTATCAAATGCTGGGTAAGACCATTTCCGATCCCGACGGCGTCGACGGTCGGTCCGGTAAGGTGGACGGGCTGAACCTATTGGATGTTGACACGGTTATGGGCGGGCAAAAGCAGGTCATATTGCGCCAAGCACACGCGCTGCCAAACCGTGAACCCGTCGATGGCTATGAAATCCACATGGGGCATACCGAAGGACAGGATTGCGCCCGCGCCTGGCTGGAAATCGAAGGTCGCCCAGAAGGTGCCGCGAGCCCGAACGGCCGAATCATGGGCAGTTACCTGCATGGCATCTTCTCATCCGATGCATTCCGCGCCAGTTTTCTGTCCCGGTTGGGCGTAAATTCAGAGACCGCGTATGAAGATGGGGTCGAGCAGACATTGGATGCCTTGGCCGATCATCTGGAACAGCATATGGATCTGGATCTTCTGTTCGACCTGGCCAAACCACCATCCATCGGGTGAAGGTTAATCCACTTCCAGCGCCGCCAATGCCCGGGCGATTTCTCGCCGAACCATTTTGCGGACGTTTCGTGTGATCCGTTCACCCAGTGCGCCTTGCAGCTCTTGCCGAACGACCTCGGCGATCAACCGACGCAGTTCTTCTTCATCCATGGTTGCCACAGCCTGATCGATGGTATCTGCGGGGTCCTCTTCCGAGGGTGGGGATGCAAGAACCTCGGGGTCACGAACAAACTTCGCTGTCTGAGCAGAGTCTTCGTCGACTTCCTCAGATTCAGTACCATCCAGCTTGGCCAGATCTTCCTGATCTGTTTGGGTGTTCACCTCTTCGACGTTCCACCGCAAAGCATGGGTCGGTGTGCCAGAATAAGCGTCATCGCTATCTCCGTCAGGTTCCCATTGATCCTCGGTCCGCGCGATCGCGGCCTCCAGCGCTTCGATTTTTGCGCTCAGACTGCTTGTCGGATCATTTGATGAATCAGCGTGCTGCGGGGTGTCTGCAGCGTTCGCAGCTTTGGCATCCTGCGTTTCTTCAACCTGATTTGCCGCGGCTTCCGTGCGAACGATATCGCAGGCTCGCAACAACATCGGTTTGGCCGATTCCTCGGCGCTATACTCCGGGTCTAACTTCAGAGGGCCAGCGCCCTCCTCAACCTTAGCGGGTTTGCCAATACGCAAAGCATCGGTCAGAACCAATCGTCCGGGCTTGCGCCCTCCAGAACCTTGATCCGAAACTGATTTTTTACGGCCGTCGTCACTGACCAAACGTTTTACCGAAGATAGGACATCTTCGATACCTGCTTTTACGACACCATCAGACATTGTTTTCTACCGCTCTATCCTCGGGGTCGAGTCTAGCCAAACAATCGGAGCCTCACAACAACTAGTATTGCTTGTCAGTCCCGCCGCAACGCTTTGAGGACACGATCCAGATCCTTGCTTTGCTTGCTGACCTTGGCCGGCGCCTTTTTGACCAGATTGTAGTAAAGTGTCGGGTCGTAGATCTGAACCGCAAGACCCATACGCTCGGCGGTCAACAGCCCCTGCGCCTGCAGCAACTGATACGCAGCCAGTGAACGTTCGGTCCGCGAGGCAATCTCGGCCAGTTGCGCATCCAGCAAATCTTGCTGAGCCGTCAACACGTCCAGCGTAGTCCGTGCGCCCAGTGTCGCTTCTTCCCGAATCCCGTCAAAGGCGACCTGCGAGGCGCGGACACGTTCGGTCGAAGCGGTCAGGCTGGCGGTTGCCGTTTCAAACCGGACATACGCGTCTGTGACACCTTGGGTAATGTCCTTTTGCACATTCAGCAGGTTGGCGCGTGACGCATCCCGGGTGGCCATGGCACGTCGCACAGCCGCGGCCAAACGGCCACCAGCATAGATCGGCTGCGTCAGGCTCAGCGAAACACTCGCGTCATTCGTATAGTTGTCGTCGTCGTAGCTTTCAGTGATCCCGGCATCCGCATTCAGGCTGACATTGGGGCCAAGGTTGGCACGCTGCTGCTGAACGACCAGATCCAACGCCCGCACCTGATGCTGTGCAGACAAGATAGAGGGATGATTGCGTTGCGCCAGGTTAACCGCGTTGGATTGCGAACGCGGCAGATTCGGCAAGCCAGGCTGACCAGCGGTACGCCCCGGCAACTTTCCAACGGCATTCACATACTCTGCCTGCGCAGTACTGAGATCGCCGCGTGCATCGGCAAGATCCGCGCGGGCGCTGGCCAACTGGGCCTCGGACAGGGCAACGTCTGTTCGGGTGACTTCCCCCACTTCGAACCGATCATTCGAAGCGCGCAGTTCCTCACTGGATAAATCGACGTTGTTCTGGCGGATTTGAACCGTTTCCTCCTGCAGAAGCACGCTTAGATATGCAGTCGCCGCGCGAAACAGGATTTGCTGCTCGATATCAATAAGCGCTTGCCGGGTCGATAAAACCGTTTCCTGCGCTGACTGCTTACCCAGCGCCGATGCGCCGCCGTCATACAAAAGCTGGCTGAGTGTCAAACCCGAGAAGAAATTGGACGGATTAGACGTTGCCACCGTCGTAGCGCGACGCGTTTTCGTGTATCCTTGGCTGACCCGAACCGTCCAGTTGATGATAGGTCGCAACGCCGCAAGAGCAATGGCAACATCTTCATCTGCAGCGCGCAGCAGGGCTCGGTTCTGCTCCAGCAAACCGCTGGTGTTGTATGCTCCGATAAACGCATCCGTCAGATTGTCAGCCCATGCCGGGCGCAATGGCAGGACGCTTAGCGTAAGACCTGCGGTCACTGCCAACGCTTTGACCAGCTTGCCTGTTGCCGTACCACGCATAACCAAATCCTCTCAAATAGAAATTACGCTGCTCTGAAAGCAGTTTGCGTCTTTGATTTCAACTAATCAAGGCGACAGAATTATCCAACGCCAGACTATAGCGAAAATGCACACTCGGCGGAAAAATGCTCTAGAACCGGCGCGCTGGCATTGAACGCGTCGCGCCAACTGACACGACCTCCTGTTTTTCGCCCAATCCGCACGGTTCCAAGGCCCTTCTCAACGAACAGGCAAGCAATACGACCGTGGTCCTTCAGCTGAGCCACCACGTCGTCCGGCACTTTCTCGACTCCGCCCTGAATCATGATCACGTCGTACGGGCCGTGCTCAACCGCGCCCTGCTCAAGTGGGCCGACATGAATGATCGCGTTGTCTGCATCAGCCTCGGACAATAGGGTCTGCGCCTCCGCAGCCAGCGTTTCGTCACTCTCAACGCCTACGACCAACTGCGCCATCCGGGCAGCAACCGCTGTGGAATACCCCATGGCCGGTGCGATATCGAGAACCATCTCATCATTCGAGATATTCAATGCATCCAACATCTTAGCCAGGGTCCGCGGTTCAAGCATATAGCGCCCGTTTCCGTAATCGATCAGCCCTTCGACATAGGCCGCTTCGCGCTGCGCGTCAGGCACAAAGCTCTCGCGTGGGACAGTCAGCATGGCGTCAATGATCGGGAACTTCGTCACGTCAGAAGGCCGAACCTGCGTATCAACCATCGTACGGCGTCGGGCTACGAAATCAGTCATAGGATCTCTCGTCTTATTCCCAAGGTTATCTGGCTTGTGCCATATCCGACAAAGCGCGGCAACGGCCCAGATGCCGCAATCTAAGCCAGCCGATCAGGGTACGACCAGCACGTTTCCGCAATTTGCATTCGGGTCGCGAAATTTGCGCCCAATCCACTGGACGACCCCGGAGAAAGCTGCTAAAACGCCACCCACACCACGGCAAGTATTTGATTTTGCTTGAAAAGGCGAGTTGGCGGAGTGGTGACGCAGCGGATTGCAAATCCGTGTACACCGGTTCGATTCCGGTACTCGCCTCCATATGTCACGACCAATTGTTTGTTTTTTAATAACAAACTTGAGAAACGGTGAAAATCGAAACCACCTACCCGCCCAAGATCAGATTGCATCGGACACTCTGCGCAATCTACATACCTGCAGGTTGTGGCTTGAATGCTTTGGTACTCTTACCGCGCTTCTTGAAGTCCTCAACATCATCTATCTCAAAAAAGGCGATTGAGGCCTGCGGTTGCCCATGTACGTGAAAGATTTGCCTCTTGAAGCCGTCGGAATAGGGCGCGTACGCATTGCTCCCACCGTATTCTCCATTGTTCGCAACAATAACTGCTTGATGCATATGGTAGTGGAGCGCGAGCGCCATGTTGGGCTTTGTTGCACAAATCGGTTGAAGGGTGGACTTCCCCTTTCCCCGGGCGGACTTATCCTACGGGCTCTGTGACGGGAATGCCAAGAGCGGTGTAGCGGTTGAGCACCGCGATCCGGATCTGAAGCTCAGCGACTTGCCGCTCGAAGTCTCTCGCCATGAGGCCTTGGCCAAGCAGTTTGACGCAGTGCATTTTTGTTTCTGCGCGGCTCCGGCGGTGATATCCGGTCAACTTTCGCCAGAGTGCCCGCCCGAGATATTTGCAAGCTCTCACAGCTTCGTTTCGTGCCACGGCCCCCGCCGTGGTTGGCTTCCAAAGTTGGGCATTTTTACGCGGCGGGATGACGGCTGCGGCACCCCGAGCGGCAATCACATTGTGACATCTTCGAGTATCGTAGGCGCCATCAGCTGTGACGGTGGCAATCTCCTGATCGGACGGGATCTGCTCCAACAGGTCAGGCAGCATTGGGG
>NZ_OMPS01000020.1 GCF_900313035.1 Ruegeria sp. EL01
CGCGCCGTTTGGGTCTTGGGGAACCCAAACGCTGATCGCAGGGCTGGGGGCATCCGATCTGGTCGCGCCTTGGGTCATCAAGGGGGCGATGGACGGTCCCGCCTTTATTGCCTACATCCGCAATGTGTTGATCCCCGAGATCAAGCCCGGCACCGCCGTGATCCTCGACAATCTCGCCACGCATCGAAACAAGGAGGCCGAGGCAGCCCTCCGTGACCATGGCTGCTGGTTCCTCTTCTTGCCGCCCTACAGCCCGGACTTGAACCCAATAGAAATGGCGTTCTCAAAACTGAAAGCCCACCTCCGACGCATCGGTGCACGATCCTTCACAGAACTCTTCAACGCCCTCAGCGAAATCTGCGACCTCTACACACCGCAGGAATGCTGGAACTACTTTCGTGAGGCCGGATATGCTTCTACGTAAACTGGAAACGCTTTAGATAAGTTGCTGCTTGTTTGGGAAACCAATTTGAACGCCACGCTGTGAGCGGTCCTCTGGGCTTTTGGCTTTTTCAGTCCGGCTAGTTGTCTATTGTTCGGATTTCTTAATCAGGTTTTGCAAATCGAGTCAGCTGGAACCGTCTGCCGCTGGAATTCCGAGATCAAGCGAACGGTTTGTATGCGTATATGCTGGGCCCACGACGTAGTCCTCGAGCTCTAAATCAGGATTCATCATCGAAGTTGTGAAGATGATCTGGAACGGTGCCTTAAAGGCTGTTGCATGTTCAACGATCAGCCTTTGAAAGAGATGGCTGCGTTCCTCTTGCATGCCCTTGTCCTCAATGTTGTCAAACAAAAGGAACTTCGGATGGTAGAACGTCTCGTCCTTCATCGCGGCAAGAAACAATGCGAAAATCGTAGCGTTCTTGAGAAAGACATTACTACTTTCTGCAAAGTTGTAGGTACCATCTACGGAGTTGGCGTCATTCTTGAAGTTAACCGAAACATCCTGCGCTTTGATAAACTCATCTTGCCTTGGAAGATCAGATCTCAAGATCGCGGCAGCGATCCGAGATACGCTGGATAGCGCTACCATCCGCCTCTTTCCGGCTGCAGTGCGCAACGCCGCCGCGCGCGCGTTCTTGATGTCCAGTTCCTTCTGAACAGAAGCTTTCTCCGCACTTAGCGCTTCGATCTCTTCTGCAACTTGGAGGTTTGACAGCAGATAGGCCTCTTCAGCATCGATGTGACCAATTCGATTGGTGCGTGCGGCCAAAAAGGCTTCCCGTGGCCCATTTGGACCAGAATATTTGACTTGGTACTGCGTAAGGTCGCGCTTGTGCTCGCTGCGCCTTTTCCTAATTTCAGCCTGCTTTTCGGTCAGGGAACCATTTTTTTGGCTCAACAGTTGATTGGTTTCACGCGACTGGATCTCCAGATCAAGTCTAATTTGATTGTATCGCGCTTTTTCGATCTCGGGGTCCAGATCTTCCTTGCAGACGT
The DNA here is from genome assembly GCF_900313035.1 of Ruegeria sp. EL01. Classification (GTDB taxonomy): domain Bacteria; phylum Pseudomonadota; class Alphaproteobacteria; order Rhodobacterales; family Rhodobacteraceae; genus Ruegeria. The sequence continues at coordinate 1,444 of NZ_OMPS01000020.1, forward strand.
GGCACTGACCTTCGACGTCCGAAGCAACAATTTCTTTGCCGCAGGCGGGGCAGTGACTGAAAGCAATTGCGCCTACAACGTCAAAGGACAGCTGCGCGGCAGCGAGCTTCGCTGATTGCTCCTCGAGAAAGCCTTGAAACTGAGCAATTTCCCTGAGTTCAAATTCTGCTTCGCTGATATCATCCTCGAGGGCGGTTATGGCATCGCGTTGTTTTGACAAACGTGTGCGAGCTGTCTTCCGCTCGGTCAAGAAATCGCCAACTTCTCCCGTATCGACATAGCGATCAACGTCCCCGATCTCAGCTTGTAGATTTGCTTTCTCGGCCTTCAACTCTTGAAGCTTATCATTGATAGAGGCTGGAGTTGCGAGCGCATTTTCGAGCTTTAAGGCGCCCAAAAGGCTAGAAAGCTTGGCGTCGATCTTTGAGAATGCTTTCTCTTTGGTGCGAATTTCTAATCCAAGTTCGTAGAGCTCGTATCCGCTAATGCCGCAGATCAGATCGCCAACAGCCTCACGAATACTCTGGGTATCAAAAGACTCGTACCTGAATATCCGCATCGCCGGGGTGCGTTGATCAGAGTAACAGAGCCTTAAGAGCTGGTGCATCGTGATGTTGGACGCTCCATCACTTTGGGCTTCTGGGATTCCGAGCGTCCGGAACATGACTTGGGAGAAGCTTTCCTTGTTTCCGGAACGCCGCAGCGGAAAGGTCTCCCATCTATCCAACGCGCTTTTTGAGGCGTCTTCAAAGCCCCCAAAAAAGACAGCCACGGGCTGTTGAGCTGACGAGGTGGCCCGTTTCAGAACCAGTTTGCCCTTTGATGTCTCAATTTCCGCTTGAACTTCGTCACATTGGCTGGCCACGTCCTTCCAATCATCAAACTCTCCGCCCAAAACGAAGAAGATGAAGTCTGAGATTGTGGATTTACCGGAGCCGTTTTCACCCCGGATAATATTGACGCCGGGATGGAAATTTTGGTCGTAGGCGGCGTGGCCCCGCCGCATAATGCGTAGTCGATTTATTTGGAGATAACGGCTGGCGATATCAGACGCTCCTACGCAATCCGCAGCTTGAACGCAGACTGCCCATACCATTGTCATGGCTAGCTGAATATTGATGGACAAGAAAACGCGCCAAACCGGTCTCTTGCGAACTATCGGTGCGGTTCTTGATACCTACAAACAATGACGATCCAAGCTCACTTAGCTCGGCGGATTTGTGTGAAAAGCTATCAGGATCCAAAAGGCCTTTGCCCGCAAGAGCCCGCAGAGCTGATGATTGAGCGCTCTCCATTTGGTGAAAGAGAAGAGGAGAGGCCGGGTAGGACAAAAAGACCTTATCTGGTTTTGGAATTTCCAAATCCCGGAACGCACTTCTAACATCGGCCGCCATGGTGACACGGTGGAGCAGGGGCGCGTTGGCAAAAAAGAAGTCCAGAATATAAAGCCGCTCGAGATGAACTGGTTGCCGCCATTCGAGCAGCAATCCACCCAAACGACGGACACAATCATAGACATCAAACTGGGAGTACCAAAGCCGCGCACTCATGTGGGTTTATCCCATCGGATATGGCATTGTTCGGTCAAAAAATACAAACCGGAAAGAACCGCTGAGGCCGGAAACTTCGTCTCACCAAAGCCCTTTGCCGTTAGAGGGTCAAGAACATTGTCTTGAAGGGCTTTTCGCACAGCCGCTTCTGGTGCGTCCTTGCAAATATGCGGATGGAACACGTGGGTTACAAACCGCGTCTCTATCTCGGCAAGGAACGCATCGTGGTCTTCTTTCGCGGCAGTAAATAATCCCGTCTTAGCGTAACCACGCGCGAACTTGTTCTGGGCATCGTTGGCGTAATCGTATTCGGCCTCCCGATCGGCATCAATCAGCTTTTGGAGGAGATCGCGCCGGTCCCGCTCGGATTTCTCACTATAAACGGAGAACGGCATCATACCGTTTGAGGCTGTCGCGGCGTTCTGTGCCTTTTCAATATGCCGCTTGATGCCACGATACACGACATCGTCGCGATCCTTGGGTTTGCAAATCGAAATATGATCTCGATCGACGGCCACAGGGTTTGCACCTGGGATCCCTGGATCGGCAGATTCTCTTGAAACGACGAGGACAGCTTTGTAGGTGGTGTGTTTCTCGTAGTAGACCTTTGTCACATGATCTTCGTTCGCGGCGCAGAACTTGCGGTAAGCTTTGTTGAGATCTTCCAGCATACCCGTTTCATTGCCCAAAAGTTTGATGTGCTTTGAGGCGCCTGGCACAACGTCCACGATATTGGCAATGGATGCACCAATGTGTGGTGTTGATAGGAAAATCACGAGCTTGGTTGCGGTTGACACGGCCGCCCAGTCCTCATCGTCAGCGTCCTTGGATGCGCGCAAGATCATCTTGGCAAGAATGCCGCCAAGACTGTGAGTGACGAACACCAATGGGCGTTTGCCGAGCCCTTTACCGGCAAATTGTTCAAGAACGTTGTCGGCGCGCTCGAACATATCCATCTCTTTCTTTGCCCACTTTTCGAACACAGCCGCACCGTAGCCTAAGCAATGGGCGTTGCACGGACCGATGTCTTTGGTAAGCCATTGTGGCCAAAAGCCGTCGGCCCCACCGCAGTCCCAAGTTGAATGAGCATCTCCGGAAAGCCCATGGACAAACACAATGTCGATAAGTGCGTCAGCAGCACTATGGATTTGTTTGAATACCGTTTCGCCCACTTACCGCTCACTCAAAAATTGTTTTGTGGGGCAGGACCTGCCCTGATTATCTCGTTTGAAGTATGCCGTATCGTCGCTTTGTGGTCCACACCTTTAAGGTGATTGGTTTCCACTAGATCAGTGATTGCAAACGGTTCTGAAAGACTGCTTTGACAAGACGTGATTAGAGTCTCGCATCTGCAGCGAAGGTCGGCTTCCCGCCCTCACTTACAAAATCACCTCGGGTTTCTCCTGACTTGAAAGTCAGAAAAAAGTACTATATTTTCTGACAAGGAGAAAGCTATGATCACTTCATCGATTAGACAACGCATCATCGGAAAAGGCCGGGGGGCAATCTTTGCGCCACTGGACTTTCTGGATATCGGGTCCCGCGCAAGCGTGGATCAGGCTTTGTCACGCTTGGCGGATCAAGGGATGATCCGGCGGTTAACGCGTGGGCTTTACGACTATCCAAGAAAGAGCGCCCGTTTAGGGCTTTTGTCTCCGTCAGCCGATGACATTGCCAAAGCCATTGCACGCAAAGATAATCAGGTTCTGCAACCCTCCCCTGCCATGGCAGCCAACCAGTTGGGGCTCTCGACCCAGGTGCCGTCTAAACCGATCTATATGACCGACGGCCCGACCCGCACCAAGACAGTTGGTCGACAAGTCATCCAGTTCCGGAATGCGTCATCCAAAACGCTAGTTGGAGCGGGCCAGAAAACCGGCACCGTATTTCAGGCGTTGCGTTATGTCGGAAAAAACCGGGTGGATAATAGGGTTGTCGACAAGCTGGCCCGCAGTCTGGATGACAAGGACCGGGCATTGCTCGAAAAACAAAGCAGGTATGTACCGGCCTGGATGCATCCGGTAGTGCAGCAAATCGTGGCGCGGATCTGATCGTGGACCAGTTTGCCAACGATACTCCAAAGAATCGTGAGGAAGCGTTTCTGGAAACGGCCGCCCAGCTTGGCCTGTCCAAAGCAATCGTCGAGAAGGATTTTTGGGTCTGCTGGTCACTGAAACATCTATTCACCCTGCCCTCTTTTGGCGCTCACATGATCTTCAAGGGCGGGACATCGCTATCCAAAGCCTATGCCATCATCCACCGGTTCTCGGAAGACGTGGATCTGTCCCTCGACCGGGCGCAGCTCGGGTTCGAGGGCGAGCGTGATCCCGACCACCCTGCCCTTTCCGGCAAAAAACAAAAGCAACTGTTGCAGGAGCTTCAGGGTACGGCCACCAGAGTCGTCTCTGGCCCGCTTCTGAAAGAAACCAACGTCAAGTTTGGCGCGGCGCTAAAACAGGGCTTTTCCCTGTCGGTCGATCCTGGTGATCCACAAACTCTGCTTTTCGCCTACCCATCCATAACAAGTGCGCCCAAAAGTTACATCCAGCCGGTGGTGCGGTTTGAATTTGGCGCCCGTGGGGTTCACCTTCCAGCCGAGACCCGCAGGATTTCACCTTATGTGCATCAGGCTTTTCCAGACCTGCTGGGCGCAGGCGACGTTGATGTGAAAGTCCTAGGTGTTGAGCGCACTTTCTGGGAAAAAGCCACGATCCTGCATATGCTTTATCATCAGGACGTCACAAAACCTTTGGCTGACCGAATGTCGCGCCATTATTACGATATGGCCCAACTGATCGCACACGAGACCCATTCTCGCGCTATCGAACAGATCGACTTGTTAGATCAGGTTGCACACCATAAGTCCGTCTTCTTCAAAGCGGCCTGGGCCAACTACGAAAATGCCAAACCCGGATCTTTAAGATTGCTACCGAATCCTGAACTGAAAGCAGCGCTGCGCCGGGATTATGCCGGGATGCAGGAGATGATCATCGGGGATTCCCCCTTGTTCGACGACATTCTGAAAATCATTGGGGTGTTCGAGACGAATCTCAACGATGAAAATCGGCCTATTTCGTAGCCTCAAAGCGCAGCGTGGGGCCTCCAGAGTACACGCGGCTATCCGAGCAAATACACCTTTTGAATCCGTCCAAACTCAAGCTGAATCGCTCCTAGTAAAGGTTTCAAATGGTGAGACTGGATGTACTGTGCAATAAACTTACTAGGCGCACGTAAGGTGATCGTCTGATCATGCGTTTCAACAAGTTGAAGATCACAATACCAGCTTTTGAATAACAGTGTCTCAGACTCTGATAACCGCCGGAGCGCCCTGCCCCATGGATCCTGAAGGTCTTGAACCTCATGCTCGGCTGCTATTGGTTTATCTTGACCAAATTGAACATGAACAATCTTCTCGGCTGGTTTCGGTGTCTGCGTTTCCATGCGCGATTCAAAATCAGCACCAACATTTCGCCAAACCGGCTCGCTAAGGCGGTAGATTTCCGTATAATTTAGTCGATACGCTGCAACACGGCCTCTAACACCAGGTCTAAGCTGGAGCAGTATACTACTTTCCGTCAACCGCTTGATTTCTCTTTTGACGGTTCGTTCATCCACTGACCAGAGACGAGCCATTTCCTTTTGCCCGACCGTCAGCTCATCAGCGCGCCAGTTGTACCGGGCGGTTATCAATGCAATGAGCCGCATCATCGAACATTGGAGCCCCGGCGTACCATTCAACCCCGCAACAGAGATTGCGGTTAAGAGATCGTATTTCTGAGATCCGGCTTGAAGTCCTGTAAATCGCTTTGTTTCCATTTAGATACTGCCACTGTGCCTCGGGTGGTCGGTTTCGCTGACCGATTCCATCAATTGGGTTCAGTGTGGTGAAATCCCGTAGTTTGTCAACAAGCTTCGAAAAGCAGGATCACCAATTCTATTATTAAACTCAAAAGAAAATCTGGTTAATAGGATATGGGTGACAGCTTAGTGTCACCCTAGTAGGGGTCAAGTGTCACCCTATATCTAGTAATTGCTCGCAATCTGTCACCAAAACATTGCGCCATCTCTGGAAATTCTCCTGTATTTTGTCGAATCAGTCGCAAAAAGCGGAAATTCCATACTTTACGTTTTGTAGTTTTCCGAAATCGCGTTATTAGGAGACATCCATAGTATAACAAGAGCAGTACAATGCGAGACCACACCGATCTTCAAACTATGAACGAAAGAAGCCTGGCTCAACAGGCAGCCGTTCGCCGCGATACTTTCTCGCCCGCTGATGAGAAAATACTTCGACCATTTTCGATCTGGGAAATCAGCCAGTTTATGTTTGATGTCCCAGCGGACACCTTGAGAAAAAAGCTGGCTGACGATCCGACTCTTCCGCAAGGCGCGACAGAAGATGATGGACGGCAAAGATGGTTTTCTCTGGCAGAAATAAATGAGTTGAGACGCCGGCTGAGATTTCGAGGTAAAAGCCTTCTGCCCCAAAGGCCAACGGGTCGGGCAATGAGAGTGGCGGTATCGAACTTTAAAGGTGGCGTTGGAAAAACTGTGGTCGCACAGCACTTGGCAAATGCGGCCGCGCTTGATGGCTACCGTGTCTTGGTGGTGGATTTCGACCCCCAGGCGACCCTTACCCATTCAATGGGTCTGACTGAAGTTAGAGAGTGGAATACTGTCTGGGGCATTATGTGCCGTGATCTCTGCCGTGAGGCAAACCGGATAGCAGATGAATATGATGATCCGGCGGACTGCCCCTACCCTACCGCTGACGAGTTGCCTGAAGATGTTCAGTCGATTGCCGCGCAGCGTGTGCAAGATTTCATACAAAGTACGGCATGGTCGACAATCGACATCATTCCGAGTTGTGCAAACGCAGCCTTCGTTGAGTTTGCTTCGGCTCAATACAGGTCCATTCATAAGGCATGGAGCTTTTTTGGGTGCGTTGCAAGATATCTCGATGAGCTGCCAGACGACCAATACGACTTAATTATCTTCGATTGCCCGCCGGCAATTGGTTACCAATCTTTGAATGCGGCCTTTGCCGCTGACATTCTCTATATTCCCTCTGGCCCAGGCTATTGGGAGTATGACAGCACCACGAGTTATCTCGGTCAGCTTGGTGATGCCTTAGAAGACATAACCAACGGGTTCGAACGTATTGCTCAGGATGCCGGCATCACACTTCCAAAGAGGTTCGATGACATAAGAGTTCTCATGACCCGCTTTGAGGCCAGCAACTCTCTGCATGTAGCAATGATGGATGCCTTCAAAAATGTTTTTGGAGCCGACGTCTGTCAAAACCCAATCGAGATGACGCGTGCCGTCGAGCAGTCAGGTAGATTCCAGATGTCTGTTTACGAACAGGACTACAGGCAGATGACTCGGGACACTTGGAAAAGGGCGCGTCAGTCTTTTGATAACGCGTATGGCGAGTTTAAGGATGTTGTCCTACGGGCATGGGAAGCGCGTACTAAAGTTGAGGAGCGTGTAGAATGAGTGGTAATAAATTCGGCTTCACTCCGATTGATGACAATGACCTCAAGAAAACCCGTCGACGCGAAGTGGGTCCGATGGGGGCTGCAGTACGAGAGACAGCAAACAGCTTGAACGAAAGCACTGAAAATCGTGTCGAGCAGCGACGGCAAAATGCCTCGGATGCCAAGGAGTATCGTAAAGCCCGTGATGAGGGTCGAGTGCTGGTCGCGGTTGGCATCAATGATATTCTCACCTCAGACCTGCCTAGAGATCGGCTGGATCTTTTGGCTGTCGCGAGTTCTGATGAGATGGATGAACTCAAAGCTTCAATTCAGGAACGTGGCCAGAAGGAGCCGATAGAACTTTATATGGATCTGGATGGTCGCTTCCAGCTCAAAAAAGGTTGGAGACGATTGACGGCCCTTAAGCAGCTTTTTGAAGAAACTGGTGAAGACCGTTTCTCCAGCATTACGGCTCGAGTTGCAGAAACTCAAAGCGATCGCATTGATCTCTATATCGACATGGTTGAAGAGAATGTTGTTCGGGAGGATCTGACTTTTGCCGAGATGGCACAAGTGGCAATTCTTGCTTCCAGAGACGCGGATTTAGGGGCAGGGGATCCTGAAGCATTGGTCGGGAGATTGTATTCGTCCCTACACAAAATGAAGCGATCTTATATTCGAAGTTTTGTTTATCTGCTCAATGAGCTTGAAGACGCGTTGCCGTTTCCAAAAGCTGTCTCTAGAAACCTCGGCGTTGAGGTCGCACGAAAACTGCGAGCGTCATCAGGTTCTGTCGCTGGTTTAAAGAATGTGTTAGCGCGTGCATCTACAGCGGGTGAGCAGAATGAGACACTTGATGCTTTCTTGGTAGATCCTGATGCTGAGCTATCCAGTGATATGCCACGCGAAAAGAGCGAAAGCGTCAAATATGAGTTTCATGTAGGCGCTTCAAAAGTCACTGCTCGAAAGGGAGAGTGTAGGATTTTGTCGGGCCAAGACTTCAGTTCAATTGACCGGCCTAAACTTCAGAGAGCAGTAGAAGCTTTTGAAGCTGTTCTGAACGAATAGTAACCCACGGGTTACTCATGCTCAGCTCTGTTGCTTTGAAGGCGGTAACCCGTGGGTTACCGCCTTCCTTACTTTTGAACAGTCTATCCCAACAAGTCTGTCGCCGGGTTCTCTGCAATGTCGACATCGTCATAGTACTTCTGCGCCTGTGCCATGGAACGATGCAGTGAGAGGCGCATGGCCGCCTGGATTGGGGCACCGTCGAGGGCCGCTTGGGTCAGAAAGCCGGAACGCAGCCCGTGAGGGCTGGCGAAGTCCTCCGGTAGCCCAGCCAGTTTCAATCGGTGCTTGACGATCTGATAGATCGCGTCCGGGGACAGGCGGCGCTTCAAAACTCGGTCGGCTTTGGAGACGGGTCGGAACAGGGGGCCGTTGGTGATTCCCCCAACGTCGACCCAATGCACCAGCGCCTGCGCCGCGCGCCCTTTCAGCACCAACCGCGGGGTTTCGCCCTTTGCTGTGGTTTTGGTCTCCAGCAACATCAGCCAGATGAGGCCTTTGTCGTCGAACTCCTTCAGGCTGATATCTTCTCGCATCAGCCCGGTGAGCTCCGACCGACGGCGTCCGCCCGAGGCCCAGCCCAGCATCATTATGGCGCGGTCGCGGCAATCCCGTCGAGTGCCTCGACAGGTCGCTAACAGCTGTTCGAGGATATCGCGGGTAATCGGGTGTTGTGACTTTGGGGCAGAGGGCCGGGCAGCGGCGCGGCGCGCCTTAGCGCGGGCTTGTTTCACCTGTGGAGATCCAAACGGACTCGCGAGGTTCTTCATCCTGTGGAAGGCCAGCCAGGAGGCGATACGGCGGTCCAGCGTCGACGGGGCGGGGCAGGCAAGCGATTTGCGCAGCCCTTGCGCAATTAGTGCTTCCGCCGTTTCCCGGGCAATGTCGTCTTTGGGAGCGTCGCTCAGGTCGCGAGCGTGATCCAGCAGGAAGGCGAGGGCGATAGCCTCGGTCTCTGGCCAGTTCAGCGCTTCGACAAATCGTGCCGACTTCCAGGCGGTGATATAGAGCAGATCGCGCTCATACGCGCGCAACGTGTTGGCGGGTGTGCCGCGCACATAGAGGTCGGTAAGCGCGTCCTGATCCGCGTCCGACAGAGCAGGGGAGGATGCGGGGAGATATGGGGCAGGGGTCTTCATAAACGACACTCTGTGCCAGTTTGCTGGCAAAATCAATCACTCCTGATAAGCGATACTTATCAGATGTAACAGGGATTTAGGACTGCAACAAATGTAACGATCATTATTGCCAAATTATGAGCGCAAAAAGGGTAGGGTGGTTTCTTCCAAAGCGGAAATCAAAGAGTCTGCTGCAATCTCTTTCACCAATTCCGATGCCAGCGCAGACATTTCCCAGTTCCTGGGCCTTGCGTGTCCAATCTGAACCTGGGACGAGCGCGGACGTTGACCGAAACGAGCCGTTTCCCACCCATGCGACAGAAACGTAAGGCCGCCTTTGGTTGACCTCTCGTGCCATACTCTTCAGTCTGGTGGGTATCTTTAGCCGCTAGGCCGCAATGATTCAAAAAAGCTTGCTTATTATCCTTCTAGTTTATTCCTGGATCGGGTTGGCCGGTTCGGTCGCCGCTCAAACACAAGGAACCTGTGTCATAACGCGAATGGAAGGGCAGGCGGTCGTTTCTGCCCGAGGCGCAGGTGCCCAACCTGCGGCCATCGGTTTGGGTTTGGGGTTGAATGCAAAGCTGCACACAGAGGCCGATGCGCGGGTTACCATGGCCTGCTCTGGTGGGCTAGAAGTTGTTGTGGGCCCCAAGAGCGAGATCGACGTGCTTGGTCTGCTGGGTGATGATACGCGTCCCTTTGGACTGCGTCTGATCGATGGCATCGCCGGGTTCCTTTTTTCCTCGGAAGACGGGAACGGCGTCCAGGTAAGAACTCCTTCTGCTGTCGCCGCGGTCCGGTCCACCGAGTGGGCGATGCGTGTCGAAAACAGTGCAAGCGCTATCTTCACGCGTGAAGGCACGGTGTTTGTTTCTGCAGATGACTCCGTTGCGCAACTAAGCCCGGGCAAAGGCATTGATGTATCCTCCTCTGGCAAGGTTGGGTCGGTCACGGATTGGGGATCGGCGCGCATTGAGGAATTCAACGCACTTCTTGGGGCGGAATGGTAGCACGCGACGGATTTCGACGCGTACGACGCATCACTGGGGTGATCGTGCTGCTGTTGAGCCTGTTGATCGCGATTTGGCATCCCGGAGACCGAAGTACGTTTTGGCAGGGAGTTGAAGGCAGACTGCTTGACGCCAGATTCTTTTGGCGCGGCCCGGTGACACCCCCGGACGGTGTCGCAATCATTGCGTTTGACGATGCCGCGATGGCACAGCTCGAAACATTTCCGCCGTCTCGATCAGCCCTGGCAGAGGCGGTGACGATTGCCTCAGAGGCGGGTGCCGCAGCAATTGCTTTGGACTTTCTGCTGATTGATCCGCGTGGGGGTGACGAAGGTCTTGCCGAGGCATTGGCAGGTGCCGACGCAGTTCTTGGGGTAGCCGAAGCACCCGCTGGCGCGTCTCTGAAAGATCTTCAGAGCGGCGATTTTGCAGTTGTGATTGCCCCTGAGTTGGAAAACCCGCTGCCCGCGTTGGGCCCGGCTGAGACATTGCGCGGTGTGGCGTCGATTGGACATGTGAACCTGCGCCATGATCCCGATGGAGCAGCACGTCGGCTTGGAGCGGCGCAGTATCTGGCAACTAAGGACGGCAACGCATGGTATCCGCCGCTTGCCCTTGCGGTCCTCAAGGCGGAGGATAATGAGCTGAACCTACAGTTGCGGTCATCCCAAAAAGGCGGGCACCTGACAGTAGGGGACACATTGATCACGCTGGACAGGCAGGGAGCCATCCCCCTGAACTTCTACGGGCAAGAAGGGACGATCCCGACCTATTCTTTCGCAGAGCTTGGGGAGGCAATCCTGCAGGACAAGATCGTGTTTGTCGGGGCCACTGCGACCGGGTTCGGAGACCGGCATGCCACCTCCTACGATGCCACCTTTCCCGGCGTTGAACTGCATGCAACCTTGGCTGCAAACGTGATCGAACAGCATTTTCTGCGTCGTGACGCGCTGACATGGTCATGGGACATCGCATTGGCGCTGTTGGCAGCCGCGCTCGGGTTCTTCGCCGCAAGGTTGGACCGGCCTTGGCTGGGTTTTTTGGCGATCTCGGCGGTATTCAGCGCGCTGGCCCTCGTGCTGCAAGCCGCATTCGTCGTCGGCTGGTGGCTGGACGGGGTCACGGCGGTCTTTTCGCTTCTATTGGGCGCTGGTGCCGGCGCGGGACTGCGGCTTGTGCAACATCGTCGACGTGCGGCGAACCTTGCGCTTTATCAGTCACCTCTGCTCGTAGAACGGCTGGCAGATGCGACCGACCCCCGCTTCGAAGCCTCGGCAAGGCCTGCCGTTGTTTTGTTTGTTGATGTCGCTAACTTCACAAAACATTCCGAGAGCCTCGGCCCCGAGGGCACCGCCGACTTTTTGCGGCTGTTTCACGGGCTCGTCGAACAGTCAGTGGAACCGCAGCGCGGGATTATCGCACATTTTGCCGGAGATGGCGCGATGGTTGTCTTCGGTCTGCCGGAGCCCGGCCCGGACGATGCTATGCGCGCCTTGCGCTTCATAGAGGCGCTGTATGCGACGGTTGGTACAAGTTCAGACTGGCCCGGTCTCGGGTTACGGGTCGGTGGGCATGCGGGCCCGGTCCAGACCAGTGTAATCGGCGGAAAGCGTCACAAACAGCTCGCCGTGAGCGGTGACGTGGTAAACACGGCCAGTCGCCTTCAGGAATTAGCTAAATCTCAAAACGCGGCTATTGCCCTGTCCAGCGCACTGCTGGAGCCAGATTCGCAAAACCGAGACCGAGCAAAAAAAATGGGATTACACCCAGCTGGCCAACATGCGCTTCGCGGTCGGATGGGGCTTTGTTGCACAAATCGGGGTGTGGTCGGACTTCCCCTTTCCCCAGACAGACTTATCCTCCGGCCTCTGTGATGGGTATGCCAAGCGTGGTGTAGCGATTGAGCACGGCAACGCGGACTTGGATCTCTGCGACCTGGCGGTCGAAGTCCCGCGCCATGAGGCTTTGCCCCAGCAACTTCACGCAATGCATCTTTGTCTCGACCCGGCTCCGGCGGTGATAGCCGCTCCATCGCCGCCAGATAGCCCGACCGAGGTATCGCGAGGCATTGACGACCTCGTTCCGGGCGATGGCCCCGGCGCTCGTGGGTTTCCACGGTTTTGCATTCTTCCGTGGAGGGATGACGGCATGAGCGCCGCGGGCGGCAATCGCGTCATGGCAGTTCCGGGTGTCGTAGGCCCCATCAGCAGTCACTGATCCGACAACCTGATCAGGCGGGATTTGGTCAAGCAATTCTGGCAACATGGGCGCGTCGCCAACATTGCTGGTGGTGACCTCGACCGCCCGCACTTCCAGCGTTTCCTCGTCGATCCCTATGTGTATCTTTCGCCATATCCGGCGATTAGTGCCACCGTGTTTGCGGGCGTTCCACTCGCCTTCGCCCTCTGCCTTGATACCCGTGCTGTCAATCAAGAGGTTTAGCGGGCCGGTGTTACCGCGATAGGGCAGGTTCACGTTCAGTGTCTTCTGGCGGCGGCACAAGGTGCTGAAATCCGGAACGGTCCAATCCAGCCCAACCAGCCGCAACAAGCTCTCGACGAACCCCGTAGTCTGCCGGAGCGGCATGCCAAACAGCACCTTCAGGGTCAGGCAGGTCTGGATCGCGGCTTCGCTGAATTGTTGCTGCCGCCCACGCTTGCCCGTTGGTGGCGGCGTCCAGACCATCTCCGGATCAAACCAAATCGACAGCGATCCGCGTTGCTTCAGCGCTGTGTTGTACGAAGGCCAGTTCGCGGTCTTGTACTTCGTAGGGGTCCAACTGCTCATGCCTCCCGGCTATCACGCTGGATTCATAGAGTGAATCCCCGGCGTGATTTGTGCAACAAAGCCATCTTGAGGCGGTTTATGGCTGGGAAGAAGGGTCAGAAGAAGCGGTTCTGGTCGGATGAAGAGAAGCGATCGATCTGTGCGCAGACGACAGTGCCGGGCGTGTCAGTGGCGCAGGTCGCACGTCGGTACGCGATGAATGCCAACCTGATCCACAATTGGTTGAAAGACATACGGTTTGCGCCGGTACCCGAGACTGCCGAACCTGATTGCCACGGCGGCTTTCTTCCGGTTGAGATCGAAGGCCCGGTCGCTGTTGCATTGGTTGAAGACGCGAGGGACGTGGATGCGGTGGTTTCGGCGCAGCGCGTCGATATCACCTTGTCGGATGGCCGGCGGATTTTGGTCGAAGGCCCGACGGCATTGTCTGGCGTTCTGGCTTTGGTTGAAGGGTTGATGGTGTGATCCCGGTTCCGGCCAATACCCGCGTCTGGCTGGCCCTTTAACCATCCCACGCCAGTGGGGTAGTCTCATCATGTTGGCGATATCCAAAAACGCGCATGAGAAAGGGGTACTTCGCCCCTTACCCAAATCGACCCCGACCCGCAAACGAAAGAAACTGATGGGCCGGTTCAAGTCTTACCGACAGGCTCAGAGGTTTCTATCAGCGTATGACCAGATCAATCTCATTTTGCGGCCCCCAAGCGCTGTCAACTCACCGCAATCTGATACCGCCACGCCCGCTCTGATGCGTTCAGTCTCTGGGCCGACTACACCGCTGAAGTCGTGACCCTATCGACGCCTTTACCAGTGAAGCACAATCTGCCGTCAACAACCTGGCATACCGGTACGTGGTTCTTGGGGCAGATTGCAGTAAGTGTGTGCCGCTTACGAAACCAAAGTTCCAACCAACCCCCAGCAAGATAAGGGCGGCATAGAAATTCAGAAGCTCCAGCCCTGACACGGCAACAAGGGCGGAGAACAACACATTGGTCTCTTTCAATGTAATCATTTGTAGCGCCTGAGTTTACCAATGTTTTTGCTTTGCTACTGTGGCCAGGAATGGAACCTGTTGACACATGAAAGATCCCCTGATGAGCAGCCATGGATATGAAGGCGGGCGGTTGAACCTGCCCTTTGTTGGCATCTGTACATTTGCCAAAGGTGAATACGTGTCCGATTGGGACGCAATCGATGCCGATGTTGCCGTAATGGGTGCGCCTTATGATTTCGGATGTCAGTGGCGATCAGGGGCGCGGATGGGCCCACGCGCGATCCGCGAGGCATCGACACTGTTTTCGTTCGGGCACGGTGGGGCATATGATTTCGAAGATGATGTCACTTATCTACCCTCCGAAACCACCAAGATTGTCGATATCGGTGATGCCGACATCATCCATACGGATACCATCAACAGTCACGCCAATATCGAAGCTGGCGTGCGTGCGATTTTGAAATCCGGCGCGCTGCCAGTTGTTCTTGGCGGTGACCATTCGATCAACATTCCATGCATAAATGCGTTTGATGATCAGGACCCTATTCATGTCGTCCAAATCGACGCTCATTTGGATTTCGTTGATGAGCGTCACGGCGTGCGTTACGGCCACGGCAATCCGATGCGGCGAGCTGCAGAGAAAGAATATGTCACAGGTTTGACTCAACTGGGCATCCGGAACGTGTCTTCTACGGCGAAGGAGGGATATGATCAGGCCCGCGAAATGGGCTCGGATATTCTTTCCGTACGGCATTTGCGTAAATTGGGGGTCCAAGGCATCTTGGATCGTGTGCCTGAAGGCAAACGCTATTACGTGACTATAGACATCGATGCTTTCGATCCCTCGATCGCGCCGGGTACCGGCACCCCAAGCCATGGTGGATTTCAATATTACGAAGTTCTGGAATTCCTGGATGGACTGACCAAGCGTGGCACCATCGTGGGTATCGATCTGGTCGAAGTGGCCCCGGATTATGATAACTCTGGGTCGACATCCACTCTTGCTGCGCAGGTTCTGATGAACTTGATTGGCCGCATTCTGCATAACCGAGCGGCATGACGTCATGGGGTCAGTCAACTACGGGTCTGAACTAATTGGTCGCCGCGCCGTGGTGACTGGAGCAGCCAACGGAATTGGCGCAGCTTGTGCCAAGGCGCTGACTTCTCATGGGGTGTGGACTGCCTGTGTCGACATCGTTCCGCCAGATGAAACCGTGGCCGAGATTCAAGCGGCCTCTGGTCGGGCGGTTTCAATCAGCTGTGATGTGGCGCGCGAGGAGGACGTATTGGCACTGTTTGCCCAGGTGCGCCAATACATCGGGCGCGTTGATTTTCTTGTTCATTGTTCAGGCATCATTCATGAAAAGCCCCTGCTCGATACAAAAACCGAAGAGTTTGACCGCGTGATCGACGTCAATCTGCGGGGTACTTTTCTGGTTGGCCGCGAAGGCATTCGTGCGATGCATCCCCACGGCGGGCGGGTGATCCTGATTGCATCCGATCTGGGCTACCTCGGGCGCGAGACATTCTCGCCCTATGTCGCCTCTAAACATGGTGTCATCGGCTTGATGCGCTCTTGGGCCAAGGAATTCGCGCCAAAGATCTTGGTCAATGCGATCTGCCCCGGTCCAATCGACACCGCGATGTTGTCGGCCGACCAGATGACCGAAGAATGGCGCCAAAAAGAGCGGGACATCCCCTTGTCTCGGTTCGGCGCAGCCGAGGAAATCGCTGATATGGCGGTCTTCCTGACCTCGAATTCCTCGCAATTCATCACGGGTCAAGGAATGCACGTCAATGGTGGGAGTGTTATGCCATGATCAAGAACCCTGTTCCCTGGCCCAATGGTGCCAAATGCGCGGCCTGCGTCACGTTTGATATGGATGCAGACAGCCTGATCCACGTTGCGCACAAGAATGATGGCCATTCGCGTGTCTCGGCCCTGTCGATGCTGCGCTATGGGCCCGAAATCGGTGTGCCGCGCATCGTCGAAACCTATAAACAACTTGGGTTGCGCCAGACCTTCTTTGTCCCGGCCTGGTGCATCGAACGTTACCCCGCAGCTGTTGAGGCAATGCTCGAAGGTGGGAATGAGGTTGCGCATCACAGCTACATTCACGAACACCCCAGCGAATTGCCCCCATCTGAGGAGGAATATTGGCTGGACCGGGCGCTGGATGTCATCAAATCGGCAACCGGGCAGGCCCCGCGTGGTTTTCGCGCGCCCCTCTATAATTTTTCTGACAGCACAGCGGACCTGCTGGCCGCGCGTGGCTTTGTCTATGACGCCTCTTTGATGGGGGACGACGTCCCTTATTATTTGGATTGCAGCAAGGGGTCCCTGATTGAATTGCCCACCCATTGGGGGCTGGATGACTGGCCGCAATATGTCCAATCAAGTGACCTGGACTACATGATGCCCATCCGCGCCCCACGGGAAGGTTTCGAAACCTTCAGGCAAGAATTCGAAGCCGCCTATCGCCACGGTGGTCTATGGATTCCGGTTGTGCATCCCTTTGCGACAGGTCGTTTGGCTCGTTGGGAAGTGATGAGCGCCTTTCTCGAAGACGTTTTGAACCGAGGCGATGTCTGGTTCGCGCCGATGGAGGAAATTGCAGCGCATGTGGCAAAAGTAACGGCCGACGGGACCTATTCCCCCCGACGAGATCAACTGCCCTACTATGACGCGCCGGTTAGCCCGATCCCTTACAAGAACAAATGATATCTGACCCTAGGTGTTCTGGTTTGCTTCATCGTCTGCTTTGATTTCTGCGATGGCAATTTCCAGATCTTCCATAAAGGTCTCGACAATGATTGAGCCACGCAGATTCTTGCGGGTCACGATGAAGAATTCCGACGTATAGGTATATTCATCGCGCAGAATGGGGAAAAGCTTACCTCGTTCCTCCCACATCTTGGCATAGTGGTTGGGCAGAAATCCGATATGCCCACCGGCCAATAGCATGATGGCGGCCGCCTCCAGAAACTCGACCGAGGCGTGATTGACGCTGTGATCACTGCCCAGCGGAAACAGATCCTCACCTTCCAGGTACGACCGGGTGACCTTGCGACTGTCGGCAATGGCTTGGCGGATTTCCGACTTTTCTGTCAGGCGCGCGATCGGATGGTTGTACGAACAATAGAGCGTGTTGTGTTCAACATAGACGGGTTTGTATCTCAGGTTTGGCAGCTGTTGGTCAAAGGTTCCAAAGGCGATGTCGATATCCCCATCCAACACGGCCTTTTCCAAATGATTCGGCGTCAGAATCGATAACCGAATCGCAATTTCATTGGCCTTATTGTTAAGCATCTCAAGACTGCGGATGATCGGGCTGTTGGAATCCGTAACCGTACTGTCGATCAGGCCCAGCTTCAAAAATCCACTCAGCTTTCCTTTGAGCTCCAGGGTTATGTTCTGGAAATTCTCATGCGCTTTGAACAGCAACAAGATCTGTTCATAAACACTCTCACCCTTGCGGGTCAGACGAAATCCGGTGCGACCCCGATCGCACAACCGGAACCCAAGTCTTTGCTCTAACTGACTAATATGGCTACTGATCGTTGGCTGCCCCACGTTCAGAACAGCCTGCGCATTCGAAAAGCCGCGGCATTCAACAACGGCACGAAAGACATGCAACAGACGGATATCAGTATCGCTTAGCCGGTACACCAAATGCTCCTTCATTACATTGATGAACCTCAATGTATCTGTGAATAGCTTACAATCCTATCACTAAATAATAGCGGCCATGTTGGGGGCGAGAGTTAACCATGGAGACCAACCATGAGCTCGGTACAGGGAAAAGAGATGTCAGACACAAGTATCAAAGCTGGAAACCCAGAGCTGACCAAAACGCGCGACAAGCCAAAGAAGTTACAGCTTCTGGTCACACTTAGCGGTAAGCAAACGATGACCTACGGCCTTATCGGCGCGCTTGTGTTTTTTGGTCTGTGGGAGGTCGCTCACCTGCTGACTGCCGAGGAAGCAAAGCGGTTTCTACCGTCTCCGCTTTCTGTCGTTCAGGCCCTGATCACGCTGATCCAGGAAAAAGACTACATGGCGGACGTCGGCATCTCTGCCTACCGGATTTTCGGCAGTTTCTTCATTGCATGCGCCATTGCGGTTCCTCTGGGCATACTTATGGGATGTTTCGCTCCGATCCGCGCCTTGATCAATCCTGTGATCTCTGGCGCGCGCTACTTGCCTGCGGCATCATTCATTCCGCTTTTGCTGGTTTGGTTCGGCCCAACGGATAGTCAGAAAATGGCCCTGCTGGTTCTTGGCGTGGTCTTCTTTCTGATCGCCTTGATTTTGGACAACACCGAAGCGGTCGCCAAAGAGCTGATCGAGGCGGCCCAAACCATGGGTGCGTCCCGGCGGGAAATCGTGATCAATGTTGTTGGCCGTGCCGCCTCTCCGGCGATCATGGACTCGATGCGTAACATGATCGCGGTTGCCTACACCTATCTGGTCATCGCGGAAATCGTGGCGGCTCAGGACGGCATCGGCGCTGTGATGATGCGGGCCGGGCGGTTCCTGAAGGTCGACGTCATCATGGCGGGCATCCTGACCATCGGGATCATGGGGGTTCTCACTGACATCGTGTTCCGGGTGACGGCTCATTACGCCTTTCCATGGAACCGGAAACGCAAGGGTTGAGGGGGATAAATCATGAAACTGAAACGTGACATCAGCGAACACAATATCATCAGCGTCAATGACGTGACCAAGACATACCTTGGTGGAACGTTCACCGCCGTGGACAACGTGTCCCTCAATATCAAAGAAGGTGAAATCGTTGCCTTCGTTGGCCCATCAGGGTGCGGCAAGACCACTGTCATGCGGATGGTCGCCGGGCTGGAAACACCAACCACAGGTGGCATTCAGGTCAGCGGACACGATGTGCAGGGCCCCGGTCCAGATCGCGGTATGATCTTTCAGGCCTATACATCCTTTCCTTGGCTGACCGCCCGCCAGAACGTCGAATACGGCATGAAAATACTGGGGGTTCCGGCTGCCGAGCGCCGTGAACGCGCCCAAATATTGCTGGAAGAAGTACACCTGATCGCGGCCGCCGATAAGTATCCTGCAGAGCTTTCGGGCGGCATGAAACAACGCGTCGCCATTGCCCGCACGCTCGCCCAAAAGCCCGAAGTGCTTTTGATGGACGAACCCTTTGGTGCGCTGGATGCCCAGGTCCGCTGGGAAATGCAGGAGATGATGGTCGAGATCATGGATGTCGAAAAGAAGACCGTGATCATGGTCACCCACGACATTCAGGAAGCCATCTACATGGCGGATCGCATTGTTTTCTACACCCGCACTCCGGGGCGGATCAAAGAAGACGTCTATATGGATTTTAAGAAGGGCTACCGCTTTACCAGCAAGGAAGATCTGCTGAGCCAGCCCGGATACCTGGAAATCGAAAAACAAATGTTTGCCTGGATGCGCGAAGAAATTCAGCTGCAAGCCGCTTGAAAACCATCACGGGAGAGGAAAAATGAAAATCAAACCCATCCTTAAAACGACCGGCAGCACATTGGCACTATGTGCAACGGCGATCGTCGGAGCAGCTGGAACAGCCGCCGCCGAAGAAGAATTCACCGTCACCATGCTGTCTGTGTCCGTCTACGGCCCCTGGTTCATTGCCAAAGAGAAGGGCATGGCGGATGGCGTCGATATCAACGTCAAGATCATCGAAGACATCACGGCTCGCAATGCTGGCCTGGTCAGCGGCTCCATCCAGTGCATGATGACAACAATGGACTCGACCGTGGTAACCGCTGCGGCCAACGTGCCGGTCAAGCATGTCGCTGTTCCACTGATGTCATATGGCCTTGACGAGATGGTCGTCGATGGCGCGATCCAGTCCGAGGCAGACCTGGCAGGCAAGACCTATGCCGCCGATTATGGCTTCCTCAATCACATGTGGATGCTGTTGACCTTGAAAAAGAACGGCATCCCGTTTGATGGCGCCACCCACAGCATCATGCTGCCACAGGACGCGACAGCCGCCTTTTCCAGCGGCGCGCTAGATGTGGACGTCAACTTCATCCCATTCTCGACTCAATCCGCCGAACGTAAAGGCGCGCATATCCTGAAAAGCACGTTCACCGACAAGACGTATGAACGCGGGTTGGTGTCTGACTCGATTGCATGCTCGACCAACTGGCTCGAGGAAAAACCCGATGTCGCGCGCGAAGTCATCCGCGCCTGGTTCGAGGCGGTCGATTGGTGGAAACAAAACCCTGCCGAGGGCAACGCGATCATCGCCAAAGGGCTGGATTGGCCCGAAGAAGATGTGCGCCTGACGCAAGCTGGCGCGGTCATGCTGACCATTGACCAGAACAAAGGCGCACTCGGTCTGGGCGATGGAAAACCCCTGTGCGAAAGCATTCCCGCCGAGGCACCGCAACCGGATGGTGAACCAAGTGGTTGGGGCGTATTGGTCGGCAAAGAAGTTGACTGCGAGGCCGGCTATCTTGCGGACACCTGGGACCTTTTTAGCAACGTTTATCACGAAGCCGGCGTTGCTGATGCCACGATTTCTGCGGGCGACGGAATAGATTCTTCGATCATCGAATGGCTCGATTCCGAAGGCTACGACGAGACCTACAGCAATAATAATTGGGTTGGGCGCCTGCCAATCTAATCAATTTTGTACTCAAATTCGCCCATCTACCGGGCTGGATATCAACAGCCGGGGGCGGTGTCGCCCCCGCATTGGAAATGTGTGGAAAACGCCATGAAATCTTCATTCACCTACCAACGTGCCACAACCCCCATCGAAGCAGTCGCCATGCTTGCGCAAAAAGGTGCTGGTGCAAAGATATGGGCCGGCGGGACCGACATGACGCTGCATTGGCAGCAGGAAAAAACCAAACCCACAGTTTGCATCGACATTCGCGATCTGAAGGAACTTGATTACATTAAGGTCGAAAGAGACGCGATCCGCATCGGAGCACTGACGTCACTTGCCACTCTGGAACGTTCAGCAGATCAGCACCACGTGCTGGCATCGCTGAGCAAAATCACCAAGTTAATGGCGACCCCGCAGACCAGAACACTCGCAACTGTTGGTGGAAACCTGTGCAATGCATCGCCCGCTGCGGACTTGAGCCCGGCTTTTGTTGCACTTGGGGCAACGGCAATGATCCTCGGCGAAAGTGGTTCGCGCGAAGTGGCGATGTTCGACTTTTTCCAGGGTGTGAACAAAACCGCATTGAACGGCGCCGAGATCCTCGAAGAGGTGACCATCCCGCTGCCCTCGGACGGAGAGATCCACGTCTCGTATCGCCGGATCGACCGAACCGTCGTCGACATCGCTCTGGTCAACGGCTCTGCTGCGGTGAGCGTTGGCTCAGACGGTGTGATCAGCAAGGTCGGCGTTGGCCTTGGCGCTGTGGCTCCAATCATCCTTGATGCGTCTGATGCCAGTGCCGAGCTGGAAGGAACGGCGCTGGCGGATGTGACCGTCGGCAAACTGGCAGCAGTCGCCGCAACCGCCGCGAAACACGCAAAACCCATTTCGGACATACGTGCCTCGGCCGGATACCGACAGGACATGGTCGAGATCATGCTGCGTCGCGCGCTCGAAGATACCATCAAAAATCACGGAGGTACGATCTGATGACTGTACTCAAAGTCAACGGCCGTAAAGTCGAAATCTCTGATCGTGGGGACCGGACCCTGGCCGATGCACTGCGCACCGATCTGGGGCTGATCGGCGCCCGCGTGTCCTGTTCCGAAGGCGAATGCGGATCCTGCACCATTCTGGTTGATGGGCTGCCACAAACGTCTTGCCTGATGTTGGCACAACAGGCCGAAGGCAAGAACATCACAACCATCGAAGGGTTGGCCGACGGTGAAAATCTCCACCCGATCCAACAAGCCTTTATCGAAGAGCAAGGGTTCCAGTGCGGCTTCTGTACGCCGGGTTTCATCCTCAGCGCCAAGGCGTTTCTTGAGGAAAATCCAAACCCCACGGCGGACGAGGTTTCCATCGGCATGAGCGGCAACATCTGCCGATGCGGGGCCTATCCCTACATCGTTAAGGCCGTATTGCGCGCCGCCGAGCTGATGAACGCGCCGGCGCAAGCCGCCGAATAAGCCTGCGATCTTAATTTTACGCCCCAAAACAGGGCGGGAGGAAAACATGGTAAAACACGACAAAGCACTCAACGTTGTTGGCCGCGGATTGCACGTGAAAGACGCCGTTGAAAAGGTAACGGGAACAATCCGTTACGGAGTCGATTACGAAGTGCAGAACATGGTGCACGGCAAAATCGTCCGCTGCCCACACGCGCACGCCAAAATCGTCAAGATCGACACCAGCAAAGCCGAAGAAGTGCCGGGCTACATCGGCATCCTGACGCACCACGACGTTCCACAGAACGACTGGGAAGCAGCTTGGTTCAACTATCGCGGCAAAGTGCTCGACGGGATCGGGCGGTTTGTTGGCGACGACATGGCCGCCGTTGCAGCCACCACGCCCGAGGCCGCTGCCAAAGCGGCGGAATTGGTCGAAATCGAATACGAACTTTTGCCCGCCGTATTCGACATGGAAGAAGCCCGCAAAGCAGACGCCCCTCAGATCCGGTACGAAGGCAACGAGCGCGACCCTTATGGCGTGGCTTGGGGTGATCTCGACGCCGGTAAGGCCGCAGCGGATGTCACCGTTGATTGCGACATCTTCTATGAAAGCCAGCAATATGCACCCCTTGGCCGGAATGCCTGTGTCGCAGAATGGATGGGGGATCGGGTGAATGTTATCACCTCGTCGCAAACCCCCAGCGAATTGCGCGATGGCATACACGAAGCCCTTGGAATTCCACTTTCGAAAATTCGTGTTCAGGCATTGCCTAGCGGCAGCTCGTTTGGTCAGTGGTGGTCGAACAACTTCATGATCATCACGGTGCTTCTGGCCAAACAGGTTGGAAAATCCGCCAAGATCGAGTTGGACAACGAAGAATGCATGTCCACCGTCAAACGCCGCCATCAGGAACGCACACGCGGCTCGATGGGGTGCACCAAAGACGGCGAGTTGACCTTTTTCGATTTTGATCACCTGATCGACAATGGGGGCTATGGTTTCAAGGACGACGTAGGTTTCTTCTGCGTCGACATGTGGGGAAAGAACGGCCACGGCGATTACAGCATACACGGGATCAACACCAATATGGTGACCGCAGGCTGTATGCGCGGAGTCGGGGACTGCACGCTTGGTGCCTCGGTGGAACGTTGCGCGGATCAGTTGGCCGAAAAGGTTGGCATCGACCCAGTTGATTTCCGCATCAAAAACCAGATCGTGTCGGGTGATGAACTGCGGATGCAGCACAGCCGCCATAACCTTAAGGGGCAAGTGGACGAGTACATCAACAACGTCCCCGAACACCTGCGCAAGGATTGGCCAGAGCTGTTCAAACTGTCGGCCGGTGGCACCCGTGCGCTGCTTGAAAAGGGTTCAGAGAAGTTCAACTGGAAGGACCGTTGGAAAGGTTGGGCCGTGCCAACCCAATCTGAGGGCGCACTGCGTCGCGGGATTGGTGTCGGTACCGGCGCCCATGTCTGCGGCGTTGAATTTGAGGGCGCTTCAAATTCGATGGTTCGCATGAACCCCGATGGCTCTGCGAAGGTGCATTGCGCCGTGGGTCGTCAGGGTGCTGGGGCCGAAACCACCCAAGCCATGGTCGTGGCTGAGGAACTGGGCCTGACGCTTGATCAGGTCGCAATTGAAACCGGCGACACCGACAGTTGCCCATGGAACCACGGCTCGCTGGCATCCTCGACCATGTACCGCACCGGATGGGCCAGCCGCGAAGCTGCCCGCGATGTGAAGAACCAGCTTCTGGCTATTGCAGCCCGCGAGTTTTTCGATGGCGTCGATCCCTCCGAGCTGGATGTGGACAATGGCGAAGTTGTTCACGGTGATCCAGGCAAGCACAACCAGCGGATTCCGTTTACGGATGTGCTGAACGAACTGCGATCAGACTCGTTGGGCCAGACCTCTTCGATCACTGGCAGCCCGCGTGTGCCGATGCCCCCTTCGACCACCTTTGCCCGTCAGTTCGGCGCGCAGTTCTGCGAGGTCGAGGTCGACATCGAAACCGGCCAAATCAAGCTGATCGACTTCCTGTGCGTTCAGGACAGCGGGACAGTTGTGAACCCTCAGGTCCTCAAAAACCAGATCATCGGTGCTGCGATCTGTGGGTCCGGTTTTGCGATATATGAGCATATGATCTTTGACGAGGAAACCGGTGCGCTGAAAAACGGCAACCTGCTGGATTACAAACTGCTGCGCTGTGCCGACTTCCCGCATGACGCCGAAGTTCTGTTTGTCGAAGATCCCGATCCCGTTGGTCCGTTTGGAGCACGTGGCGCCGGAGAGTCTCCGATCGCTGCAGGGATCGCAGCCGTTGCGCAGGCCGTTTACAATGCAACCGGGGTTTGGGTGGATATGCCTATGACACCCGAGCGTGTTGTGTCCGCTCTAAAGGCCGCATCTGCAAACTAACCAAACACAAAGCGGGCTCCTCTCCCTCCCCAGTTTCGCTTTGTCAGCGTCTGTTCACAGTAGGGCAGACGCATCAATTTGGGTTTAAAAGCTCAACCAATGGCCATTCGCAAGGTCGACGAAGGCAAGAAGCGTTTTCGGGTAAAACCTATCATTGAAGAATTGCGATATAATTGCCCCTACCGTTGGAACCGGTGGTCTTTCTTAATGTCCAATCGAGGCCTTTGTCGGCGTCAGGTCAAGAAGGAACACGCAGGCACAAAACGCGACTACTCAGGAGGAACGTATGAACCAAAGTTCAAAATTGCGCCCGACAAAAGATAGAGTCTTGGAACACTCTACCGTTTCAACTGGTCTGTTCCTCAAATGTGTTGTGCCGTCAGTGATCGGTCTTATCCTGTTTCTGGTCCCGCTCAACATCGGTGGGGAATACACCATTCCACTTGTCTATTTTGCCAACTCCATCGTCGCTGTACTTGGCAAGGCGATGCACTGGATTTTGCTGCTGGTTCTTACGATATCGTTCGTACTGCCTATTGTGATGCGGTCAAAGTCCACGTCGGGTGATGTTCCGTCTTGGCTTGAGCCGTTGGTCTGCGTCACTTGGTTCACCATACTAGTGCGCGCGGTTGGCGCCCTTTTTTTGATTTCGGTGATGTTCAAAGCTGGACCCGAAGCAATCTGGAGCGAATTCACCGGCGAGATCATCGTCGATGTGGTGATCATCAAACTTATGGCAATCCTGTTTCTGGCCGCGCTTTTGCTGCCCATGCTGACCGAATATGGGTTGATGGATTTCGCCGGTGCCCTGTTGGTAACACCGTTCCGTATCCTGTTCCGGCTTCCGGGACGCGCTGCGGTTGACAGCATGTCCTCGATCCTGGGGTCGGCTTCTGTGGGTATCATTCTGTCCAGCCGTCAATACGAGATGGGACTCTATACCCGCCGTGAAGCAGCCATCATCGCCAGCTGTTTTTCAATGCTGGCCATCCCCTTTTCCGTTGTTTTGGCGGATATCGCGGGCATCATGGATTACTACATCCAGTACTACCTGACCTCGATCGGCATCTTACTGATCCTGGCGATGATACTGGCGCGGATCCCACCGTTGAGCCTGATCGAGGACAGTTTCTACAAAGGTATCGACAATCGCCCCGAAGAGGTTTCTGAAGATGGCCACATGTTCGCGCGCGCTTGCTCAGCGGCACTCGAACGCGGCAATTCCGGACCCGGTTTCGGCACGTATTTTACCAATAGCATTCGGGATTTGGTTGGCATGTGGTGCAACATCCTGCCACCGGTGCTGACCTTTGCAACAATTGCCATGGTGGTGGTGGAATACACGTCCTTCTTCCAGTGGATTGCGATGCCATTTGTACCGCTGGTTCAGATGTTGGGGTTGGAGTTTGCGGCCGGCACCACGCTTGCGATTATCACCGGCGTTGCCGACCCGTTGTTCCCGGTCCTGATCGGGGCTGACATCCCGGCAGAAGTCAATCGAGTGGCGATTGCAATCATGGGCTTAGTTCAACTGATCTTTATGACTGAAACCGGCGTGGTGCTGATGAAAAGCAAGATTGATTTCAGGCTCTGGCGGCTGGCCGCGCTGTTCATCCTCAGGCTGATCATCGGCTTCCCCCTGGCCGTTGCCGCTGCTCATCTCATCGTCTAGATGCGGAGGAAAACGCGCAACTGACCCAAATACCCATTGCTACAAGTTACGGTGCATTGACGGTTTGTAGCCTATGCAGATGAGAGTTCTTTCGTGTATGCTGTGTGTCGTTTTCAGTTGTTGATTGGGCAATATGGGACGACAGCTTTGTCCTGTGTGGATGCCTCCTGCAACGCAAGACTTTTTTGAAGTAATCGGCAATTTGTCAGATACGGTCTTGTGTTCGGCCCGTTTGCGCGGAACTCAAGCCCGCTGGCCTTCTGTGGTTGCCGCCAATAATGCAAGAAGTTTCTGGCGCGTGTGCTGGTGATCGAGCGCGGTCTTCTGTCAGGCCTTTGCAGTGCGGTCTGTCATAAGCCGCTGGCCGGTATGGTGATCCGCGGAACAGGTCCAAATCTGATGACCGAGCTCGTTTGCTCGAAGGCCAGCGCTGGTTTTCCCATCCCAGATCTAAACGATCATTTTGCCCATGCAGTCGTCGACTTCTCACCTCCCTTTCACCGGCTGTTGTCGCGTGTGCAGCAGTTCATTTACACTGCGACTGCGCCAGCCAGTTCTCGGTAGTCTTCGTTTCTTGTCAGCATCGCCCAGATAGCGCGTGCCATTTTGTTAGCCAAAGCAATTGCGACCAGCATCTGGGGCTTTCTTTTCATCAGTTTCGCCAGCCAGACCCCATCCGGGATGGATTTTCGCCCCAGCCAGTTCAGCCGTGACATTGCCCCCATGATTAAGAGTTTGCGGATATCATCCTGCCCGGCCTTTGAGACACGTCCCAATCGTTCTTTTCCACCTGACGAATGCTGGAGTGGGGCGAGCCCCAACCAGGCTGCGAAGTCTCTTCCACGTTTGAAGCTCGTCATGCATGGTGCGAACGCCTCTACCGCCAACGCTGTTATTGGGCCGACACCGGGCATTGTTTGCAATCGCCGGGCGGTGTCGGTTTCGGTCGCCAGGTCCTTGATACGCGCGTCTTGATGTCGATGCGTTCCGATATCTCAGATATTTGGATGAGAAGATCGCGACATTCATTGCAAACGAGCTCGGGCAATTTGCTGTCTCGATCATCGACAAGCGTTTCAATCCGTTTCAGATGCGCAATGCCTTGCGGGAATGCATGCCCGAACTCGTATAGATAAGACCTGAGTGCGTTCACCAACTCTGTCCTCTGACAGACCAATTTCTCCCGGACCCT
The DNA here is from genome assembly GCF_900313035.1 of Ruegeria sp. EL01. Lineage (GTDB taxonomy): Bacteria > Pseudomonadota > Alphaproteobacteria > Rhodobacterales > Rhodobacteraceae > Ruegeria. The sequence goes on from NZ_OMPS01000020.1 coordinate 28,832, forward strand.
GTACAACATGGCCCGAGCTTGTTGATCTTCTGTTTTGGGGTCAACAAAACGCATTTCCGGACGCTGTGCCGCCTCGACAATCGCTTCAGCATCAGCGGCATCATTCTTTTGCCGTTTGACGAACGGTTTAACGTATCACGGCGAGATCAGTTTCACATCGTGACCAAGGCGAGTTAACTCGCGGGCCCAAAAACTAGAACTACCGCACGCTTCCATTGCGACGACAGAAGGGGCTTGTTTGGACATGAACTGCAGGAACTGTGGTCGGCTGAGCTTTTTCCTGAACTTCACGGTGCCGTCCATAGTTGCACCATGGATCTGGAAAACACTCTTTGCCAAGTCCACTCCAATCATCATATCTTTTCTCATGGTTGCCGTCCTTTCGTCTCAGTGGCTGTAACACCACTAATTTGGCACATTGCGATGCCGTCGAGGGAGGGCAGCAACCACCCCATCTGATGGGTTCCGCAAACCTGTCCCCAATCGGCGACGCGAACCTGAGAGTTCAGGACAAAGCACGGGATTTCAGGTTTTCGGATGACCGCACGTGCCATCATGGCATTCGTCTTGCAATTCGGTTTTGTTTGGCTCCTTCTAAGTCGCTGCTTGGCGGTAGTACGTATCTTTGGTGAGGATCGCCCAGATGATCCTGGCCGCCTTGTTTGCCATAGCAATCGTTGCGAGGCGGACGGGCTTTCGTTCCAGAAGCTGCATGATCCAAGGATGTACACGTTCTGGGTATCCACGGGCACGCTGAACTTGTGAGGTCATGCCGATCACCAGCAGCCTTCGTATATATCGGTCACCCTTCTTGCTGATGCGGCCCAGGCGCTCTTTACCACCGCTCGACTTGTTCAGCGGCGTAAGTCCCAACCAAGCGGCAAACTCGCGTCCATTCTTGAACTGCTTGCCGTCGCCGATGGTGGCGACAATGGCCGAGGCGGTGATAGGTCCGACGCCGGGAACCGACCTGATGCGCTTGGCGCGTTCATCAATCCTAGAATGATACTCAATCAGTTTGTCGTAAAACGTGACCCGTTCATCGAGAGCAATAACCTGTTCGCAGAGCGTCTTGAGCATGCTCTTTGTAACATCAGGCATGTCTAGGCAGTCATCCGTCTGGAATGTCCTGATGAAGCGCATCGCGGCGACTGGACCGTTCCCGATTACATGACCAAACTCACGCAGAAGCCCACGGATCACGTTCAGCATTTGGGTCTTTTGGCGGACGATAAGCTGGCGTACCCGGTGGATGATCAGTAAGGCTTGCTGCTCTTTCGATTTCACGGCAACGAACCGCATGGTTGGTCGCGTGACGGCTTCACAAATCGCCTCTGCGTCAACGGCGTCTGTCTTGCCTCGTTTCACATAAGGCACTATAAATGCCGTCTTCACAGAGTGGACGAAGCATGCGCAATCGGGCTGGCTGATTGGAGAGGTCAGGTTCGCAAAGGTGATGACCCTTTTGTGCCACGGTCCATATCGCGACTTGCTGCGCATTAAATACGACGACGCAGCGCGTATCGCGGAGTTATTCATTAAAAATCCAAGTTATAGGTTTTTTCTATTGACCTGCAGATCAGGAGACCTAACAAATCTTAGAAACGTATCAGGCCACAACACCTCATGGACAAAAACAGACTGCCATCTTTGACTATCCTGCGACGATTGAGTTTTCGACAGATTATCTATTTCAGTGAACTTTGCAGGTTCATGAACTTCCGCAAGGCATCGGAAAGCCTCAGCGTCAGCCAGCCCACTCTAAGTCAACAAATTTCGCAAGTAGAGGAGCGTATCGGGTGTACGTTGCTGGCAAGATCATCGAAAGGGTTCACACTCACCGATGAAGGTTCAAAATTTTTGCGCCTGTGTCAGGAACTCATACAGCTGGGCGTCGTTGGTCTAGATGACATCAGGACCGATCGTCAAACTAGGCCATTGCGCGTTGGAATTCCGAGTTATCAAAGTTATCGACAGATCGAACTCCTCCTGACCGGTTTCAAGGAAGCGTTCCCAGGCGTGTTTCCACACCTAGTCGAGATGACGGCTGTAAATATGTGTTCGGCATTTCGGGAGGACAAATTGGACATCGCGTTCATGTCGCTTCCCACACCGCTTGAGTTGCCGACAAATCTGGATCTGGAAGTGCTCTGGTCTGCTCGGTACGAACTGTGTGTATCAGCTTCACATCCGCTCGCCGCGAAGCCGGCTCTTCAATCCGAGGATATCTCTGATCTACCGCTAATCTTATTGCCAGAAAGCGAGCATTCGCAACAATTCAACTATCAAATGGAGGCGATCCGAAACATCGGGGTTGAGCCGGTAATTTATCCATCCGAGATTTCGCACGTGAGCGCGCAAATCAGTCTGGCCGCCACTGGTGCGGGAGCCTGTCTGATCGTTCCCAATACGATGGTGATCGACAGAGGGGTCCGGTCCATCCCGACCGATCCCCCGTTGCCAGAGCTCAAATTGGGTCTATTCTGGAAAAGGAAGAGCCTAAACCCCATGGTTGAGCGGTTTGTGCTTTTTGCGCGCTCTTTCGATATACAGGCGGTTACCTGACCCAAGCCTTCAGCGATAGGCGGGCGACCTCACGCTCGATGTCAAAGGGAATCGGGTGAGGGCCCGCCTCTACACTGCGTCCTTTTTGAGCCAAGCGTTCGAGGCTTAGTGATTGAAGCGCCAAACCGAGATCCATAACCTCGATCGGATTGCCATCCCCTGCGGCAAGGTTTACCAGATTGCCGTTTGATAGAAGGAATATGCGACGACCATCTTTGAAGGTGACCTGCTTGATCTGGTCACGGACTTGCTTCACATCGGACGCCATGCTCTCCATCGCTGGCAGGTCAATTTCCGTGGAGAAATGCCCGGCGTTAGCGAGGATGCAGCCGTCAGACATAAGTTCGAAGGCTTCCTTTTCCAACACTCTTTCGCGGCCGGTTACCGTGATGACGATCTCGGCGTCTTCAAGCGCCTCAACAAGTGTTGCCGTGTTAAAGCCTTCAAGATGCGCCTCCAACTGACGCATGGGATCGCGGTCGACAACGACAACGCGCGCACCCATCCCACGCAATCGCATGGCAACGCCGGACCCGCAAAAGCCATACCCGATGACAACAGATTTCTTACCATGCAACATGACATTCGTTGCGCGCATCACCCCGTCCACGACAGAGCTGCCGACACCATACCGGTTTTCGACAATCTGCTTGGCTTCCGTGTCGTTGATAATCCAGGTTGCATAGTCGAACGGGGTGAGGTCTTCGCGAAGGCGAAATCCGCCGGTTGTCGTTTCTTCGGTTGCACCCAGAATGCTGTCTTTCAATTCCGCAAACTCAGGCTCATTGGCGATAAACGAGTGCAGATCGGCGCCGTTGTCGGCGATCAGGTCTGGCTTTTCGGCAAGGATCTGACGGCAAAAATCCAGATGGTCTTCGAATGTCTCGTCTCGGTGGCCTAAAGCGGTCACGCCTTCCCAGGTATTGATAGCCGCGGCGGTGTCATTTTGGGTCGAACCTGGACTGCCTGTGATAATGACGCGCGCCCCGCCGGTTTTCAGGGCATCAAGCCAAACGCCGGTTTTGGCTTCGACATGAAGGCAAATTCCAATGGTCAGCCCTTCGAAGGGTCGCTCATTTCCGAACCGCTTTTTCAATCCTGCAAGGATCGGCATATGCGCGCGCGCCCACGCAATGCGATCCTCGCCAGAAGAAACAAGATCGTGCGAGTGATTGGGGTCGAATTCCAACATACCGGCGCCTTTGGGTTGTTTGCAATGTACACTATCCATTCTCACGTTCTTCGCCACCAAGCTGAATTCGAAAGTGGCTATCAAGCATTGCCAAGGCCTATGCCTTTGATCTTTTTGTCATGGCGACGGTCATGGGCAAATTTGACTGAGCAATCGCCGATGCTTGCCCAGCGTCGTGATAGGGAGCGTCACAGAGTAATAGTAATTTACTATTTCTGCCGATCAAATCAAAACCTGTAGCCTTCCCGCGACAGGAACTCGCGATAAAGCGAGCACCAGATTAGGGAGGATCTCATGAAGTTCACTTTTGGCGCAATTCTTGGCGTATGCAGTGCACTCGTCGTCAATCAGGCAAGCGCGGAATCGGCGATCATCTACGACTTGGGCGGAAAGTTCGACAAATCGTTCAATGAAAGCGCACACAACGGCGCTTTGCGGTATGGCGAAGCAAGCGGCAACTCATTCTCCGAATTCGAACTTCAGTCCGAAGCGCAACGTGAGCAAGCGCTGCGACGGTTTGCGCAGCGTGGACACAATCCGATCATCACGGCGGGGTTTTCGTTCCAATCCGTTCTTGAAGTTGTTGCCGATGATTTCCCTGACACGAACTTTGTCGCGATAGACACTGTGGTGGACAGGCCAAATGTTCGCTCGGTCGTTTTCCGCGAGCACGAAGGATCTTACCTGGTGGGAATTCTGGCTGCAATGGCAAGTGAATCGGGAACGATCGGCTTTGTGGGCGGGATGGATATCCCCTTTATCCGTCGGTTCTCCTGCGGCTATGTCCTGGGTGCCCGTTCGGTTAACCCGGATGTCGATGTCATCCAGAACATGACCGGGACAACTGCGGCAGCCTGGAACGATCCGGTGCGCGGTGGTGAGCTGACCAAAACCCAGATATCGGAGGGTGCCGATGTCGTTTACCACGCTGCCGGTGGCACCGGGCGTGGCGTCCTTCAGGCTGCGGACGATGCGGGCATTTTGGGCATCGGTGTCGATAGCAACCAGAACTACCTGCATCCTGGAAGCGTTCTTACATCCATGGTCAAGCTTGTTGATGAAGCAGTATTCGCAGCCATGAGCGACGGAGATGCTGGTGGTGAGTTCTCGACCGGGATCGTCTCGCTTGGCGTCGACAACGGTGGTGTGTCTTATTCACTGGACGAGCACAACGCTGATCTGATCTCGGATGAGATGAAAGCTGCTGTATCTGCAGCCGAGGCGGCAATCGTAAGTGGTGACCTTGAGGTCCATGACTTCATGACCACAACGTCTTGCCCAGCGTCCTGAACCGACTATGGAAGCCGAAAGCGAAAAGGCCTGGCATCACGATGCCGAGCCCGCACTGAAGCTCAAAGGGATTTCGAAGAGCTTTGGCCCGGTAAAGGCCAATGTCGATATCGACTTGAGCGTTGCCAAAGGCGCCATCCACGGGATCGTTGGCGAAAACGGTGCGGGCAAATCCACACTCATGTCGATCCTTTATGGCTTTTACAAAGCCGACAAGGGCGAAATATTCATTGACGGAAAACAGATTGAAATCCCCGACAGTAATACGGCAATCGCTGCGGGCATCGGAATGGTGTTCCAGCACTTTAAACTAGTCGAAAATTTCACTGTACTGGAAAACATCATCCTTGGTGTCGAGTCCGGTGGATTGCTGGCGCCTTCGCTTGATCAAGCCAGAAAGACGCTGGCAGAGCTGGCAGACGAATACGAACTTCAGGTTGATCCTGAGGCGAAAATAGAAGACCTGTCGGTTGGTGCGCAGCAGCGTTTAGAGATTCTCAAAGCGCTCTATCGTAAAGCAAATATTCTGATCCTTGACGAACCAACTGGTGTTTTAACACCAACAGAAGCTGATCATCTGTTCCGGATCTTACGAAACCTGAAGGAACAGGGAAAGAGCATAATTCTGATCACGCACAAGCTGCGAGAAATCATGGACGCGACCGACACCGTGTCGGTGATGCGTCGTGGCGAAATGACTGACACGGTCGCTACCAAAGATACGTCGCCCGAGGGTCTGGCGGAGTTGATGGTTGGCCGAAAGGTCTTGTTAAAGGTGGACAAGGCCCCCGCCAACCCCGGCAAGAATATTCTGAGCGTGCGAAATCTGAATGTGACGGACGGTCAGGGCGTTGCCCGGCTCAAAGGCATTGACCTCGATATTCGCGCGGGCGAGATTCTGGGAATTGCCGGCGTTGCCGACAATGGGCAATCCGAACTATTGCAAGTGCTTGGAGGCATGCGGACGGCCGAGGGGACGATCGCGCTTAACGGCAAGGAAATCGATCTCTCTCTCGGCGATCAGGGTCGTTCTCGTCGGCAGATCGGGATATCGCATGTTCCCGAAGACCGGCACCGAATGGGCATGATTATGAGCTTCAGCGCCTGGGAAAACTCGGTGTTCGGCTATCATAACGAACCAGAATACTCACGACCGTTAGGCCTCGCCAATCAAATAGCAATACAGAACACATCGCGGAACGAGTTTGAAAGATACGACATCCGCCCGCGCAACATAGACCTAACCGCGACATTCTTCTCTGGCGGCAATCAGCAGAAAGTCGTCATCGCCCGAGAGGTTGAAAGAAACCCGGATCTTCTTCTGATCGGTCAGCCAACCCGTGGCGTTGATATCGGCGCGATTGAATTCATCCACAAGCAGATTGTGAAGCTCCGGGATCAGGGAAAGGCTATTCTGCTGGTTTCTGTTGAACTTGAAGAAATCTTGTCTCTGTCCGATCGCGTGGCCGTCATGTTCGAAGGCACGATCTCGGGCGAACGGGTAACAAGCGAAACGGATGTAAATGACCTTGGCCTCTTGATGGCCGGAATGGGCGAGGCGACGACATGAACTCAAATATACCCAAGTGGGTAGATATTGGCCTGATTCCTGGCCTCAACTTGCTGATCGCCTTCGCTCTGGCGGGAATTGGCGTACTGGTTGTTGGTGAAAGTCCTTATCGGGCACTGACCATCCTGCTGCAGGGTGCATTGGGATCAAGCTATGGGATTGGGTATACCCTGTTTTACGCCACCAGCTTCGTGTTCACGGGGCTTGCAGTTGCAGTTGCGGCGCACGCCGGCCATTTCAATATCGGTGGGGAAGGTCAGGCGGGCGTTGGCGGTATCGGTGTGGCCCTGATCTGTCTGAGTTTCCTAGGCGATAGCCATTGGCTTTTGGTGTTTCCGATTGCGGTGCTTGCAGCAGTGGCGTTCGGTGTTGCCTGGGCTTTTGTGCCTGCATATCTGCAAGCTAGGCGTGGCAGCCACATCGTGATCACGACAATCATGTTCAATTTCATCGCGGCGGCATTGTTGGTCTACCTTCTCGTCAACGTTCTGAAAGTTGAAGGAACGCTGGCCCCGGAAAGCCGACGCTTTGGAGAAGGCGCCCGCATTCCGCAAATGAATGAAGTCGGCTCGTGGTTCGGCCTGCAACTTGCCAGTACGCCATGGAACATTTCGTTCTTCGTGGCAGTGGCGGCTTGCGTCTTCACATGGCTGCTCATCTGGAAATCCAAGCTCGGTTACGAAATGCGCGCATTCGGCGCCTCGGCAGAAGCCGCCGTTTATGCCGGTATCAGCCCCTTCAAGATTACCATGGTTGCGATGACAATCTCGGGCGCGATGGCAGGCATGATGGCGTTGAATACTGTCATGGGCGAAAGCCAGCGTCTGATTCTTGACGCTGTGCAGGGTGCAGGATTCGTCGGAATTGCCGTGGCACTTATGGGGCGATCTCATCCGGTTGGGATTTTTCTGGCGGCGGTTCTGTTCGGCATTCTTTTCCAAGGTGGGGCCGAGCTTGCTTTTGAGATGCCTGCAATCAACCGGGATCTGATCGTGATGATCCAGGGCCTCGTGATCCTCTTCACGGGTGCGCTTGAAAACATGATCAGATGGCCGATTTCGTCGTTCTTCGATTTTCGAGCAACCGCGAAGGAAGCCGCCCAATGAGTTTTGAACTGATCATTCAATTGACGGATTCGACAATCCGACTCACTACTCCTCTTCTCTTGGCATGCCTCGCTGGGATGTATTCCGAGCGGTCGGGTGTCTTTGACATTGGTCTGGAAGGTAAAATGCTGGCCGGCGCTTTTGGTGCCGCCGCCGTTGCTGCGGTGACGGGATCGGCCTGGATAGGGCTTATGGCCGGAATGGGTGTCAGCGTGTTTTTTGCAATCATTCACGGCTTTGCAGCGATCACGTTGAGAGCCAACCAGATCATCTCGGGCGTCGCTGTCAACGTTCTTGCGGCAGGAATGTCGGCCTTCATTGGCCAGAACTGGTTTAAGATGGGAGGCCAGACCCCACAATTGTCGGGCTCTGGGCGATTCAACGAGATCTCGCTTCCGCTTGCGGAAACACTGTCCGGTGTCCCGGTGCTGGGGGCGATCTATTCCGACCTGATTTCAGGCCACAACATACTGACCTATGCCGCGTTTGTTGCTGTGCCGTTGTCCGCCTGGGTCTTGTTCAAGACACGTTACGGATTGCGACTGCGCGCCGTTGGCGAAAATCCTGGTGCTGTTGACACGGCGGGTATTTCGGTCGAACGCCAGCGTTTCTCGGCCGTGCTGATATGCGGTGTTCTTTGCGGGATGGCAGGTGCGTATCTGTCACTGGGCACCTCGGCAGCTGGTTTTGTGCGGGATATGACTGCAGGAAAGGGCTATATTGCTCTGGCAGCATTAATATTTGCAAAATGGACGCCAAAGGGTGCGCTTCTTGCGTGTATGTTGTTTGGGTTTCTGGAAGCCATCGGAAACAAGTATCAGAGCATCACGATCTTTGATCTGTTCGTGGTGCCGGTTCAGTTTATGCAAGCCCTGCCATACATCCTGACTGTGGTCATTCTGGCCGGATTTGTCGGCAAAGCCGTCCCTCCGAAATCTGGCGGTGTTCCCTACATAAAAGAAAGGTAGCCGACCTCCTCCCAACTTCGGTCCAAGCATTGCTTGGACCGTTTTTTTGTCAGAACCCCACAAGTTGAATGCAAAAGGCTCCATGAGAATGCGGGCCCGTCTCCCGCAATAATCAACCCCTATTGGTGATAGCCTATTGATATTTCCACAGGAAACTAAACTGCCACAAAATCATTCTCGCTAACGTCAAATTCGTTCCTTTGGTAGCGGTGACGCTGGGGCTAGGGGGAACCCGCCAAGCCTCTGCATATATTGGATATTCCTGAACTATCAGGGTCTGAGAGATGTTTGGCGATCTGAGGTCAGGTTTAGCGAATGAACCGCAGGAACTTAAAAAGATCAGGGAGAAAGCTGAGCGATGAAACACAAACTACTGTCAGGAAATGCCATCTTAGGAATGACTGCCGCCGCGATGATCGGTGCGGTTGCTCCTCAGGCGGCCATAGCTGAAAGGACCAAGAATCTTATTCTGATGATCGGCGACGGAATGGGGCCGCAACAGATCGGATTGCTTGAACTGTACGCCCGGGAAGCGCCGGATTCCAAGTACAATGGAAATCCGACCGCGATCACGAAATTTTCCGACGAAGGAATTCTTGGATTTTCGCTGACCAATCCGCACGATGCGTTGGTCGTGGATTCCGCATGTTCGGCCTCGCACCTTGCCCTGGGCATTGACGCTCCGCTGGAGGCGGTTGGCATAGATGCCAATGGCGATCCATATGAAACCATTCTCGAAATGGCACAGCGGTTGGGTAAGTCAACCGGACTTGTGTCAGACACGCGAATTACACATGCGACGCCGGCAGCCTTTGCCGCGCATCAACCGCACAGAAGTCTGGAAAACGAAATTGCTGTGGATATGCTGGGGGTTGGCCCCGACGTGATGTTGTCCGGCGGCTTGCGGTACTTCGTTCCAGCTTCCGTGAACGACAAAGGCGATGCCTATGAGGCATTGAAGGAGCGTACCGGCGGAGGCTTCAGGTTAAGTTCAAAACGCAAAGATGAACGTAACCTTTTGGAAGAAGCCGAAAATCTGGATTACACTGTTGTCCACACTCTTAATCAGATGAACGATGCGCAAGACGATGGTAAGCTGCTCGGATTGTTTGCAAATTCGGCAATGATGGACGGAATTGCATATTCCCGGTCCGCCAATGAACCGGGACGCGAGCAGCCGTCGCTTCGCGAAATGACCATGAAAGCGCTGGATATCCTTAGCCAGGACGAAGACGGTTTCTTCCTTATGGTTGAAGCCGGCCAGATCGATTGGGCATCGCACAACAATGATCCAGGCACATTGCTTCATGAGCTTTTGAGATTCGACGAGGCTATCGAGTACGTCTATGAATGGGTGCAGGGGCGTGACGACACAGTTGTAGTTGTGACCGCTGACCATGAAACCGGTGGATTTGGGTTCAGCTATTCGATCGCAGACTTGCACGAACCGACTGAACTTCCAGGGTCGGTGTATGCCGGGCGCTCATTTGATCGCAACTTCGACTATGCGCGCAAGGAAATTCTCAGCAAGCTTTACAAGCAATCGGACGATTGGTTTGGCCTGTGGCTTGGCTTCCTCCGCAAGGATAAAGCCGATCAGACCCCTGAGAACCTGATGGAGCTGGTGAATTCTCACAGCGAATTCAAGATCGATCTGGAAGACGCGAAGGCGATAATGGCAAAGCAGCCCAATCCATACTTCTCGGAGGGGCACGTCTTCGCGGGTCAGGAAACGCTTCCAAAAATCGCCGACTATCAGGCGTTCTATATGGTGACACTTGGAACCCACGCTGCCTTGATCAGCCGGCAAATGGCGGATCAGACAAATATCACCTGGGCAACCGGGGGGCACACCCATACGCCGGTCAATGTCATTGCGTGGGGGCCTGAGGAAACCATTGATCCGTTTAGTGGCGCCCTGCATCACGTCGAAGTTGGGGCGTTGATGAAGGACATCATCTCGGGCGAGTAACTATCTCACTGGAAATCTGATGGGCGGCACTTGTCTGCCGCTCATCCATGTCGTCAAAGGTTGGCGATTTTTCATTTGAACACGAGCTTAGCCACAGAATGACAGAACGAATTCCCATGGCAGAAATTCATGTGCATCTTGAGTGCACAGTAACGCCGGAACGCGCGGGTTTGCTGGCGAAAAAGAATGGGATCACTTTGCCCGATTCAGCGTTCGGGCCATCTGGCGATTTTCACTACGTAGACTTCGCAGATTTCCTTCGGCTGACAGAAATTGTCAGTGAATGCATTCGCACCGAGCAGGATTACTACGACATTACTGCGGATTACCTGACAAGCGCGGCAGATTGTGGTGTGATTTATCAGGAGTTGATCTATTGGCCGGAATTGGCCGCTCGCAACGGATTGACGTCTGAGGCGGCGTTGGCGGGTATTAAGCAGGCCGTCCGCGATGTCGAAGAAAAATCAGGTCTGACCACGCTCCTGCAGGCTGTCATGGTTAGGCATGATGGCCCTGAGGCAGCGGAATCTGTAGCTACGTGGGCCGCAAATTTAGATGAGCCATTGCTGCGTGGTGTAAACCTTGCCGGCAATGAGGTCACGCACGGCCCAGAACTCTTTACTCGTGCCTTCGCGATCGCCCGGCAGGCCGGTCTGGAATGTATCATTCATGCGGGGGAAGCCGTGGGCCCGGAAAGCATTCGTGCGGCCTTGAATGTTACCGGCGTTTCTCGCATTGGCCACGGTGTCCGGGCGGTCGAAGACCCGGCGTTGGTCGAAGAGTTGGTTGAAAGAGGCGTGACGCTGGAAGTGTGTCCAAGTTCAAATATCTGGACTGGTGTATTTGATGACCTCAAAAATCATACGTTGCGTCAGTTGTTTGATGCCGGTGTCAAGGTGACCTTGAATTCGGACGACCCCCCTTACTTCTTTTCTACCATTGATGAGGAATATGACATCGCCCGCGAGACGTTTGGGTTCTCGGATGCGGAACTGCTCGATTTGACGCACAACGCCATACTTGCCGGAATGCTGAGCAACGACGAAAGGATGCCGCTATTGAATGAAGTAGATGACTACCGACAGAAACTTTCGATCGGATAAATGTTCACACAATTATCGCCATGGACGATGCAATGCTGAGCATGACCTGTCTCCTATCTACTTCCTTTCGTGTGTCGATGCTTGCTAGACAACAAGTAGCGCGTCAGGTTGGCGGCTGCCCTCGGGTGTTGCGGTGGTCATTGGTCGGCAGGAAGCAGGGCATTCTTTATCGGCTCGAACCACCTTCTGGCGTCCTGTGCTTCAATTTCAACTCAAAAGGAACCTTACCATGAGCTTGTCAAATGCCGTTGGGCTGATCCGCAGCAAAATCCAGATCGACACCATCGACGTCGCCTTGATTCTTGGCTCGGGTCTTGGCGCCTTTGCTGACCAGGTCGACGGTGCGTGCATCGATTACGCGGATATCCCAGGCTTCCCCCATGCCGGTGTGTCCGGCCACTCGCCGAAGCTGGTGATCGGAAAGCTCGGCAACGCCGATGTCGCTATCTTTGGTGGACGGATGCACTATTACGAAAAAGGCCAGGCCGATGTCATGCGCTTCCCCCTAGAAGTCGTCGCGGAACTTGGCGCTTCAGAAGTGATCCTGACGAACTCCGCCGGATCGGTACGCGAAAACATCCAGCCCGGAGAGTTGATGCAAATCGTTGATCACCTGAACTTCTCGGGTCTCAACCCGCTGATCGGCGAAGGCACAGACAAGCGGTTCGTGGGCCTCTCCGAGGCCTACGATCCGGGCATCGCCAACGCTCTGCAAGTCGCTGCAGAAACAGTGGGCGAGCCTATGCACCAGGGCGTTTATACATGGTTTTCTGGTCCCTCGTTTGAAACGCCAGCCGAAATCCGGGCCACACAGGTTCTGGGCGGCGATGCGGTTGGCATGTCCACGGTGCCGGAGGTTATTCTGGCGCGATTCCTGGGACTAAGGGTCGGTGCGATCTCCGCCATAACCAACATGGGGGCGGGGATGAGCAACGAAAGCCTGAGCCACGAGTACACCAAGAACATGGCCCCGATCGGCGCGGTCAAACTCAGTGCGATCCTGACCGAGTACTTCCGGACCTATCAGCCAGCCGGAGCAGATTGAACCACGCAGTGAACCTTCCTGATCGTCCTCAATTCCGTCGGGATCGGGGGCACCCGATGCGGCTGAGATTGGCGACGGGAGCGCTGCCGTGGTGCGCCAAATCTCTCAGGCTTGCTTCAAAGACTGCTGTGACAGACTTGGATTGCGCCAAGGTCCGCTACACTTATCCAACTTGGCTCGAATGGGGTCTGCGAAAGTGGCAAACCTGACCGTACCAGAGTATCCGTCCGATGAGGACGCCTCATTCGTAGATTTTCCCAGCCATGAGCATTTGCGCTGCCCGTTTCCAAGGATTTGATGTTTCTGTCTGACTGTCGTGTGCCCACGCTGTTGCTGCATCCAAGAATGCGTTGATCGTCGTGTTCTCCCATCCGTTTGCAGCGGGGGAGTATGGGCTGGAGGGATTGGCGTTCTCTTTGACTCGGCTGTCTTCGAAGTCAGCAGCCAGTGCTTTTACAAAACGGATAAAGGTGGCTTCGTCTTCTACGCAGTCGCATAGCGACATCAGTTCTATGTCGTCCTTAACGCCCATCGAAGCACCACGGCATGAGTTCATCAAGGCGATTGATCTTGTGATCCGGGAGGCGGTCGAGAACCCATGCAAGCCATGCCTCGGGATCAACACTGTTCATTTTGGCCGTTTCGATCAGAGTATAGTCGATGGCGGCGGCCTTGCCGCCCCCAACGGAGCCCATGAACAGGTAATTCTTGCGTCCGATGGCCAGTTCCCGTTCATTCTGCCCATGTCGGGCAGATTTACCGCGTGCGTTACAGATGGCATGCCTATTTCGGATCAGATGTCCGGGTGTTTCAAGCCCACAAACGCGGTGATGGCCAATACGTAGCTTTGGAGCGCGATCCCGGTGTCGTGATCATGGCGCCGGCATGGGTGCTTGATGCGGTGGTGTGTTCGACCCTGAGTTTGGGCGCCCCGCTTGCTTCCATTGCCGCGCTGAATGATCTCCATGGTGTTTTCGCGTCCCTGCGGTTCCGGCGAAGCTTTGTCGATGAAGAATCAACACAGGAGGCCGAGTATGATCCCGGAACAAAGGACCGATCCAGCGCAGTTGCCGCTACCCCTTCATCCCAGTCCAATTACTCAAATGACACAGGAGGAGAAGGCAGCTGGGTATTGCCAAGTTATTGACCTGAGCTTGTGACGCATTGGCAGAGGCTGGATCAAGCCGTCATTTCTTCAGTGTAATCGTCCCGGAGGTAGAATGCGTCGGAACGCGCGTGGCGGTATGAGTTTGCGGTGAGTTGATATCGGCGGGGACGGAAGATCAGGTTGATCTGGTCATGCGCAGACAGAAACCTCTGAGCCTGCCGGTGAGACTTGAACTTACCGAATAGCTTCTCTCTTTTGCGAGTCGGTCGATGGGAGACTTCGATCGCGTTGTTGAGACCCTTGTGAGCGCGATGATCCGCGTCCGGTGCCAGCGTGTTGATCGGCTTGATGTAGCTGCGCAATTTGTCGGTGATAACGACCCTGGGTTCGCCAAATTTGCCAACCAACCCTTTGAAAAAGCGCTTTGCGGCTTTGGCGCTTCGACGCGTTTGCACGAGAATGTCGAGCACATCGCCATTTGCGGCGATTGCGCGCCACAGCCAGTGTTTCCTGCCACGGATCATGATCACGACTTCGTCCATGTGCCACTTGTCGTTTGGCCGTGGACGATCACGGCGAATGCAATCTGCAAAGTGCTGACCGAAGCGATTGACCCAAAGCCGAACGGCTTCCCGGCTCACGATCACGCCCCTCGCAGCCAACAGATCCTCGACGTCAGCTGTACTCAACGCAAAGCGATGGTAAGCCCAAACCGCGTAGGCAATGATCTCGCGAGGAAAGCGAAAACCCTTCAGGCGTGGCATGATCGTTGGAATGTTCATTAGCGCGACATAGCTGGATCACTCAGCCTGAACAACTTGGCAATACCGACCCACCATGTCAGCATCCTGGAGATGAACGGAGAAAGCTATCGTCTGGCACAGAGCAGGGCTCGGCAGAACTCCTAATACGCGGAAAAGATTGGTCCTGACGGACCAAGACGCCTTGGCAACCGCCAGCTATTTGGGAGCGCGTTTGCCAAGGCGTCGGCCACCCAAGCAATGGACGACTTTTGCTCCGCCCCGTGGCAGAATTTTACTCCGCCGTTGACACCCCAGGCGAATATCGAAAATCAATCAATTAGACCGGGAAACTTGATCGGCTAGAGGTCATAGACTTTGATCCATACCCGAACAAAACCGCCATTCATACACTGCGCACGAACCGTTCAGACGCGGACAATCCAGTCATTCGGCGGAGCACCACGAGCGACCGCTTCTTTGTAGTAGGCTTAACTGGCGATCTCCTCAGGCCTTTCATTTCGCATGAACACGACTAGCACGACAGTACAATCAGCAGCACAGCAGAATTTGGCCGCTGATTGTACCATTACCTAATCCGGCGGTCGAGGTTGCTTGAGCAGGCATACAAGCCCCCGAGATCACGGTGTCTACAGACCAGAAATATCGACGTAGATTCTGTAGTCGGTTATCTTTCCATCGTGCACCTCAAGCCTCGTAGCGAAAGGAACTTCATGTTCGCTGAGGTCTTTTCGAGTGTAGTGAACCAAACCGTCGCAAAAAGCAGTCGATCCGCTTTCCCAGATTCCCGAGATCGTGTGTCGCATAGCTTTAATCGTCTCGAAGAATGACGCATTTGCGATTTCAACGTCCGTGCGCCCGTTGATGGCGTCAGAGTTTCCAAGCTTGAACGTGACATTTTCCGCGACGAAACTGGCCACACCTTTGGCATCCATTGTGTCGACGGCAAAGTAGAGCAGTGAGATCAGTGGAGTATGCTGAGTTGTGTTTTGAGCTGTGATTTCCATAGTGCTTGTCCTTTGGATGTTGGTCTAAGTGACTAATTGTTTTGAATTCATCCCGCGGTACGCGACTTGAAGGTGGAACGAAGTGTTGCAAGCGTGATCTGGCCGTTTGAGATCGCCAGGCCAATGAACAGAACGGCCAGTGAAATCAGCAGCTCAAACCGAAGGGTTTCCCCAAATGTGAGAGCGCCAAAGCCAATCCCTGCAAGCGTTGCGAAATAGCCAACTTGAGAAAACCCCACGCCATCAGTGCGGCGTTGCACCTCAAAGGTCAGGATGTATGCAAGTGCCGTGATGAAGCCGACACCTATGATTGCGAGTTGCGGTGCCGACGTGATCGACTGAACACCGGCTCCGTCGCCAAAGATGAACAGGGCGGGCCAGACGAGGATCAATTGTGAGAGCAGTGCGCCCGTTGCCATCATGATGGGGTCGCCGTCCTTGGGATAAGCTTTGCTCCGAAAGACGTTCCCAATGGCAAGGCTCACAGGTCCTGTTGCGGCAAGCGCGATCCAGTATGGATCGATACCAGACAGTTCAAAACCGGTCAGCGTGACGAGGCTTATGCCAATCAAACCGATCAATATTCCTGTCAGTCGATGAAACGGAAGCATCTTGCGTTCTACGGCTGAGGAGATGGCAAATGTGAACAGCGGGGAAAGCGTCACCAGTGCTGAATAGAAACCGGCCGATATATGGCCAAGCACAGTGAAACCTATGAGCGCTGGTGCGCTAACGCCCAGAATTCCGGCCCCTATATAGTAAAACAAATGACGCGGGGTTAGATTAAGACGGCGTCCCGTAACGATGCCGGCGCTGAGTAAAACAAGCGAGGCAACAAGCAACTGCCAGAAAAGTGCCGTGAGTGGTGGTGCGCCAGCGTTTGCTGCTAGTTTGGACAAAGTAAAGCTCATACCGACCAGAACACCGATGGTCATGATCACAGTGGTCGGCCGGAGAGGTTTTGAAAAGACCGACATCATACGGTCTCCTGCAATGGTCTCGCATCAGTCAGAAGATCAATCGGGCCGATGGAAATGATACCGGTCGGATTGATGTGGCGATGGCTTCTAAAATAGTGTTCACGGATATGAGACATATCGATTGTCTCACGAACAACGGGAATTTCAGCGATCAACGCCATGTAGCGTGACAATTCGGGGTAGTCCGAGATCCGCTTCCGATCCGTTTTGAAGTGTGTGACATAGACCGGATCAAACCGAACCAGTGTCGGAAAGAGCTTCAGATCTACTTCAGTGATCTCATCTCCAACCAGACATGTACGAGTGCTGAGAAGTTGTTCAATCGCATTAAGACCATCAAATAGTTTGCAAACTGCATCACAATAGGCACCCTGAGATGTGGCAAACCCTGCGCGATAGACGCCGTTGCGTATCGGGGCTTGGATCAGCTCCGCAATTCGGTCGATTTCATGAGAAAGAGCACTAGGGCAGAGATCCCAATCGTTCGCTCCAAGATCCGAAAAAGCTGTGTTGAACATGCGCATGATGTCCGACGACTCATTGCTGACAATCGCTCCACTCTTCTTATCCAAAAGCACAGGCACAGTAATTGATCCGGTGTAGCCTGGATCAGCCCGCTGATAGACTTCGTAGAGATGCCGGTCGTTGGGTACATTCTCGTGCGCATCAAAGCTGCGTTGCTCGATGACCCAGCCATTCTCGGATGCAATGGGGTCCATGCAGGTGATGCTGAATGCGCCGGTTATGCCTTTCAGGGCCATTACTAATTCAACGCCATGACACCAAGGACATGCCTTTGAGAGATACAGATGATACCGGCCGCGCTCGGCGGGAAAATTAACCTTCGGGCCAGCCTTGATCCTGTTGCGAAACTTGCTTGGAATGCGTTTGAATTGACCATCGGTCTGAACTGATTTTTCGGTGAGAACACCGTCGATGAGCATTTTGGGCATGGATGCCTCCTATCCGTTGCCACGAAGATAAGAGAATTCCCAAAACTTGATAATATGTAATTGTTGAACTACATTAGTGAAAATAATTCATCCAAACTGCTGAGCCTCAAATGAATGAAATCGCTGCAATCCCTGTGTTTGTAAAAGTGGCTGAAGCTGGTGGCTTTGCGGCAGCTGCGAGGCAACTCGGCCTGACAAACTCGGCCGTAAGCAAGAGGATATCAAATCTGGAAGCACATCTGGGAACGCAGCTGTTTCATCGAACAACACGCAGTATTTCACTGACCGAAGCTGGTGAAGTTTACCTCGCTCATGCCGTACAGGCACTCGGATCGGCACGTGAGGCGGAAGATGCAGTCACTTCCTTGCAAGGAAAGCCCGTTGGGCAACTCAGAGTCTGCGCTCCTGTCTCCTTCGGCATTTTGCACATCGCCCCACTGATGGCTGGCTTCTTGCAAAACCACCCTGGAATCACGCTCGATCTCGTTATGGATGACAGGGTCGTTGACCTCGTTGATTCAGGTTTTGATATGGCTATCAGAGCAGGAAAATTAGAGGTTTCGTCACTGATCTCGCGTCGCCTGACTGATGTCAGAAGCGTAATTGTTGCGTCACCAAATTATCTAAAGGCCCACGAGACGATCAAACAGCCCGAAGACCTTCTTCATCACAACTGCCTTCACTACACCTATTCCCGAGACCCAATGGAATGGGTATTTCATGGCCCACTTGGAGAAAATAAGGTGAAGGCCAAGGGTTCTCTGGGTATCAACAACAGTCAGGCACTTTGCACGGCACTTGTGGATGGTCTGGGCGTAGGCCGGTTACCCACGTTTGTTGCCAGTCCGCATATTAAATCTGGTCGCTTAACAACGTTACTTTCAGACTATTCATTGCCGGAACAGGCGCTCTATGCTGTGTTTCCCGAACGTCGGCACATCCCGGCAAAAGTACGAGCTTTAACCGAATACCTTGTTGATCGTATCGGCGGCGAGGTAGCTTATTGGGATAATTAGTGTCCGAGTTTCTGCCTCCAAGTCGACCACTATGTAGAGTTTGGCAATGAGAATACGGGTGTACTCGAAGTCGCAGAAACGGCCATTCATGTACACCGCAGCATTTGTCAAAAGGGCTCACTGCCGCCATCGGTTGCAGCGCAGCATTTGCCCAGGCTTAGCTTCGGCGGGCGCCAAGAGCAGCCCTATTCCAGACCTCGGAGTTGTCCTGAAGATTCTGCAGTTGCAGCCCGCATAGCCGCCGTTCGCTGCGAGGGTAAAAAGTGCAGTCTTCCGGGGGTCGGGACAAAGGATAGACCTGTCTTTTGCTTACGCGTTATTTTTAAATGCAGAGTACCCTTGCAATTCCAGCATGCAAACTTCGGTAGCGCCTCTAAATTCCCGTCTCGGGAATTCAACTACGAAGAGCTCCCCCTACTGCATTCTTGCAGATGTCTCAGCGCTTCCTTCCGAAGATGTTTGAGGCCAGATAATCAATGGCCTGGCTGTTTTGGCTCCCTGAGCGAAAACGCCGTTGTTCCTCAAAATCTATAGATGGCAACATATGGATGAACTGATCCTCGCGATAAAGTGGCATTAAAGCCTCTGGATCTAATCCACCATCCCGCAAGCCCGTGAGGTTGTTGCCAGCTTCGATTGCAGCGCCGATCATGACATCGGCGAGTTGGACCGCGGGACTTGATTTCGAGTCCACCTGCACGACTTCATTGAGTTTGAGCGGAAACCGCAGCGATGTGATTTCAGTAGCGCAGAATTCCACCTCTTCGTCGTGCTCGATGTACCGCTGCAGGAGGTTGTGATAGGTCGAGAGGTTCTTGGACTGATCATGCTCAACCCGATAGTCTCCCTCGGCCATGACCTCCATACGCGTGATCAGCGATATCAGGACCACAATGGCAATATCGGTAGAGACGCCGTGTGTGGAAATGGCCGAAAGGCAGTCTCGATCTGCATATCGTGCGAGCGGACCCAAAACTTCCGGAAGCTCTCCCCAATTGGTGGCCCCGGCAGCTTCAACCAATTTCTGGAGCGATTGCGAGTTCTTCTCTTTCATCGCCCGTTGAAACGCGTCCATCAGCGCCGCAAACTCTATCTCACCCAGTAGGGCCGGCCCAGCCATGTGAAGCATGGAGGCCATCGCGTAGTTCTGGCCGTTCTCGTACAGGTCAACGCCGCGCTCGTAGTAATAGGGCTCGACCGAATAATCAACGAACATGAGCGTCAGCATAAATCGCTTGTCGGCCACATAGGTTACACAATCGAAATCGCTCAGAAGGTCTTTCATCAGACCAAGGAGGCGCGAGTGGTTGGAAGCGCGTCGCGATAGGGCACTATATTTGAGCTCCGGTGCCTGCAGGCGTGGAAAATGCTCTTTGATCAACCGCCCAGCATCGTCGTTATCGATGGCAATAGCGCTCGCGCCCTGAAACCGCTGGTCGGCGTTGAGCAAGTCAAATCCTGTATAGCCGCTTTCGTCGATACGGAAGCAAGTCATGGCCACGTCATCCATCTTAGAGAGAGGTACTGCATCTACCATGGTTCCTCGCGATTGCCATGTCTTGGTTATGGGCACATGAACAGCCCGTCTATCCGATACGCCATGACGCTGTCTTCTCTGATCCGAAGTAGGCCCGACGAGAGCCAAATGCGGCATCAAGCCCGACTAGAAATTGAAAATTGCTGCGAGCCGTCTTTGGTCTTCCAAGGAGTTAACATATTGGACAAACGCCGGACACTCATCGGTTGATCGATCTACTAGGCCAATTAGTGTATCAAACGCGGCGCGCTGATGACTGTTTAATCCTGAAAGAGAAACGTAAATCTCGCCGAGATCATTGTTCCTCGCGAAGATAAATAGTTTGCCGAGCAGTCCTGCAAGCACATCCGATACCTGGACCCAAGGTGCGGAGCGAGAGTCAACGAAACTGAAATTCGAAAGCGCAGCGTCACCGTCCTTCAAGTCAAGGCCAGCCAAAAAGCTTTGAATTGACGGTTCGATGTCGAGGATGTGGGTGGAGTGTTTGAACAGGGCTAGCCGGTGCAGATAGAAACTGCCGAACCCGTCGATTAGGACGTTGGGGCGCTCATCTTCCAGATAGGGCAAGCTTTCAAGGCGCGCCGCAATTTTAAGTAAGCCTTTCAGCATCTGGAAGTTAAATTCGGGAAACAAATATTTGCGCACCTCGAGGATAACTTGCAGTTCCGCGATAAACGCAGCGCGTCTATCACGGCCTACGTCTGGATAAGTATAGCGACCAAGAATCTCTGCGGTCTCAGAGGGGTCATTGCGGAGAAGCCAGTAGAGGTCGTTCTTGAGCAGCGGAGCGATCCCGATCAACTCTTTGCTTCCATGCTCGGCTATGATTGAGTCGATCACATCAACCAGTGACCAGTACATCGGATCGAGTACCTGAAAGTGGATGAAGGCGTTGGAGTCGTTCAGCCAATTGAGAAAGGTGTAGACCTTGGGAGCATCCAGCAGTGCAAGAAAATCGCCTTTGCCGAGTTGCTTTAGCTTTAGTTCTACAGACGATCTCTGCAAATGAAAGGCAGCTCGGAGGTCTTCGAAATCAAGCGCTGGTGCAAGTCCGGCATGCGCGATGCCGCCCAATACGAAACACTGTGGCCTCCTGACGTTAAGGCCGTTTGGGGTCAGATGCAGTCGACGGATGTTGTTGGTTTCGTCATAGTGAAAGGTGAACGCGCAATCTAAGCCAGTGAGCCCGCCTAAGGCGATTGCTGGATTGCGGATAGCATTTACGTCGACCATGTTGTGTTCGGGCCATCCCTCTCTATATCGCTGAGTGACAGCATCCCAAAAAGGGTTCATTGCCATCATTAAAGCGTTTCCAGCTTTTGTTGAATCGTAGGGGATTCACAGCGGGCGCGTTTTCTGATTCATCCTATTCAGGAGGATCAGTTCATGCCTAACCCGCTCTCTGCCGATATTCGTACACGTTTCGAGGCGCTCTTTGCCGAAGGACTGACGGGTCGTGAGATCGGCCGTCGTCTGATGATTTCAGCGGCGTCCGCGTCGCGCCTTTCACAGAAGCTCAGGCAAGGTTTGCGCCTGAAGCCGGCCGAGAACCCGCGCAACACCGGTCATGGCAGGCTGGCACCCTACCACGAGTTCCTGATCGAGTTGATCCACCAAGATCCGGACATCACACTCAGGGAGCTTCAGGGTGCGTTGGCCGATGCGCACAACGTCACCGCGTCCGTCTCCGGCATTGACCAGGCGCTCAAGCGGTTGGGCTACACGTACAAAAAAAGAGCCTCATTGCGGATGAACGCAAGAGAGCAAGGGTAAAACGGGCCCGGGCCGATTGGTTCACCCATCGTGCCCCTGCGATCAGCGCCATGCCTGAACGTGTTGTGTTCCTTGACGAAACATCCGTCAAAACCAATCTGACACGAACGCGGGGGAGATCTTTGCGCGGCACAAGGCTGACAGCATCCGCGCCGTTTGGGTCTTGGGGAACCCAAACGCTGATCGCAGGGCTGGGGGCATCCGATCTGGTCGCGCCTTGGGTCATCAAGGGGGCGATGGACGGTCCCGCCTTTATTGCCTACATCCGCAATGTGTTGATCCCCGAGATCAAGCCCGGCACCGCCGTGATCCTCGACAATCTCGCCACGCATCGAAACAAGGAGGCCGAGGCAGCCCTCCGTGACCATGGCTGCTGGTTCCTCTTCTTGCCGCCCTACAGCCCGGACTTGAACCCAATAGAAATGGCGTTCTCAAAACTGAAAGCCCACCTCCGACGCATCGGTGCACGATCCTTCACAGAACTCTTCAACGCCCTCAGCGAAATCTGCGACCTCTACACACC
>NZ_OMPS01000016.1 GCF_900313035.1 Ruegeria sp. EL01
ATCGAGACCTTCACCCGCGGTCAGACCCCGCGATCCCGCGCGCCACCCTGGGAGGATGCCGCATGATCCAGCCCTCACACCTGGTTCCACCATCAGCAGGCACCGGACCAGTCGTTGCGGCCACTCCACCGAAACCCACGTTGCAGCAGGCCAATGGCAACAGCAAAATGACGATCCCGCGGCATGGGCCCAGAAAGATCAGCTGGCCGGCACGGATCGGTGTCGTCAGCCTCAAGCGTCATGGCATCCGCCAACCAAGCCTCGAGCCACTATCCCCATAGCAGCGAAAGCCGCCCGCGCTTTCCTCCTTGTCAGATTTATCGCCGCTGCAGCTCACGCTGACAGCAGCCACAAACCTTAGACTTTGCTGCCGTTGCCCAAAAAGCCGTTAGGAGCTGTACTATGTCACAGTCCACTCGTAATTGCGCCATTCGGCTATCGGGTGTTCTTCTAACCAATTGATGCAACGGTTACGAATTACTTTTTCGATATTTCCTCGATGGGCGTCTGGCCAATAGTACTGAGTATCTTCTATCGCTAGGTCAACTGCGGCATAGTGAAGAAGGTAGAAGTCATAAATAGCGTCGGCATGGTCTTGTTCGATGCAGAGTTGCGATATGGCATACAGAGCGTCAGCACTATTAGTCTTACCCTGAATAAACCTTTGGACATAAGCTGTTGCTATAATTTCAAGGGCTTCGTCTTTATGACTTACCTTGGGTATTTGGAGTTCATACTGGATGCGATCCAGCAACTCGTCGATTTCAAATTTGTTGAATGGTTCGACCTCGCCCAAGAGAATGAACAGGCTGTCAGATACGAAACCCGATAGGGTCATATTTTCTGCCCAAACGACTACTGAACCATCGGGCCCGCAATCAAGAAATCGGCGAGCATATATTTCGGAAGTAAATCGTAGATCAGCTTGTTGTTTCATGACCTTTTTTGTAACGTCTACATTGCTTAGACGAAAGTACGTTTGGGCTCAAAGCGGTCATCTGACTGAATGTGTCGGATGTCAGCTTTCCGAGGCGCGAAGGATTTGGTCCAGAGAGTTCGAGCGCCCTTTCAACATTTATCGTATGGGCCGGAAAACCCGGCCCTTGTTTGATTATTCCGCAGCTTTCATCGGGGCTCTTGGTGGATGCTCCGATCTATCGCCGGGCTGATCCGCCCGATCCTGAACGGGTGCGGGAATGTCGCTCCAGACAATCTCGGTTGATTGCATTGCACGGGCGCTGCGTCCAATAGCCATATCCTGCGCGATTTGGCTGGAACGACCGGCCGTCACCCGGGCGAGGAGTCTGGCCAGCCAGACGGCATAGGTCGCGACCCACACGCGCAAGGCCAGGAACGAAGGCGTCACGATCAACGTCAGCACGGTGGCGATGCCCAGGCCGAACACAACCGCCGTCGCCAGCTGTTTCCACCACAGGGCCGTCGGGCTGTCGATGCTGTACCCGCCATTGATGAAATCCAAAGACAGGCCGAACATCATCGGGGTCAGACCAGCCATCGTTGTCAAAGTAGTCAACAGAACCGGACGAATACGAGCTTCGGCCGTGCGGACGATGGCATCGATCCGGGGCATATAGCGGCTGTATTCCTGATAGGTGTCGATCAGAACAATGTTGTTGTTCACCACGATCCCCGCCAGCGCCACGATGCCTGTTCCCGTCATGATGATCGAGAAAGGCTGCTGCATGACCAGCATCCCGATCAGCACGCCTGTGGTTGACAGAACCACGGCCAACAAAACCAGCACCGAGTTGTAGAACGAGTTGAACTGGGCCAGCAGGATGACAAACATCAATCCCAGCGCGCCGGCAAAAGCATTCACCAGAAACGCGCCGGATTCGGCCTGATCTTCCTGATCTCCGGTCCATTCCCAACTGATAGTTTTTGCGAAGGGCTCGGTGTCCAGCCATTCTGTCAGAACCGCAATCCGTTCATTTGGATTGATCAGAATCACTTGGGCGTCACCGCTTTCCATGGCTGACCGCAGGCTTTCCACGCTGTCCGCTTCTGTCAGTTGCACAAGATCGAACCGTTTCCCATCAGCGCTGTTCAAGGTTGAGCTAGTGGACGCAACGCCGTCCTCCAACTCTCGAACAACGGCCAATCGCTGCTGGGCCCCGTCGGGACCGTCAGTCACGACCTTACTCAGGCCCGGTTCGACATCCGCTTTGACGTCATAGTACCGTTCCTGATCCACACGGTTGATCTCGGCCAGCTTTGCCACTGGTTGCCGAGTCACGAAGTTGGACAACGGTACCAGCCCGTCCTGCGTCCGGACCTTAAGAACGTCCAGCGTCGACAACACGCGGTCTTCTTCCGGCAGGCGGACACGAATATCAATTTCTTCATCCGTGGTATCCGGGCGCATTTCACCCAGCAGAATGCCCCGCGTGACCAGCTGAACCATGGCGCCAACAGTTGCCACGTCTGCCCCAAAACGGCCTGCTTTTGCCACATCAACGTCGATCTGCCAGTCGATACCGGGCAGGGGCAGGGTGTCTTCGATCTTGATCAGCCCGGGTGTGTTTTCAAACGCCTCACGTGCCGTAACCGTGGCCGAGGTCAGGTCCTCCCATCCATTGCCTTTGACGCGCAGGTGGACGGGCTTGGCCGAGGCCGGGCCTTGTTCCAACGGCAGAATCTCGACCACGAAACCGGGGATTTTCGCCAGCTCGATGTTCAGTTCGTCCAGCACAAAGTCACCGTCATACTCCGGGGCCACCACGTGTTTGTCGAACAGACCGCCAGCAATAGGTTCCGAGACATTCGGGCGATCTTCCCACGGAATGATCTCGAACTGAACACGGCCAACCGTATCGGCCGGGGCAGATGCGCCGCCGGTGTTCTGGTTCAACCCGCCTTCACCGGCAAATGAAAAGACATTGATCACCGCTGGATGCGACGCAATCACTTGCTCGGCCTCGTAGACCATCGCGTCCATCTCGGTCAGCGAGATGTTACCGCGCGCGCGCACATAGGCGGTCGCCTGTTCCGGCTCGCTTTCAACAAAGAACTCGACGCCGCGATTGTTGGCGCCATAAGCGGACATGACTGTCACGACAGCGAAACCAATCGCGACGATTGATACGATCGGCATGATTGGATTACCGACCAGGAATTTAATGACATAGCCGAATGGCGTGTGTTCCTTGGCCGTATGTACACGTGTTTCCGGTGCGCGTTCGATTTTTGCAGCACCCAAAGTGACCGACCCGGCAAACGCACCCACGATCACAAGAATTGCGCCGAACACTGCGCCACCGGGCGCACCTGCTGGCAACAGGTAAGTTGGGTTCAACACCTGCATCGCCCCTAGGAACACGAGGTAGAACGAAGGGGGCACCAGGACCGCCCGCAGCCACCAGGGCGTTCGTGCCCTCAACCAGTCGGAGGAGCGGTCAAAAACACGGCTGAGCCGTCCGGACACACCGCCCATGACGGGCAGGTAGATCAGCGCGACGATCAGTGAGGCTGACAGAACAAAGATCAGCGTGACCGGAAGCATCCCCATGAACTCACCCGGAACGCCGGGCCAGAACAGCATGGGAAGGAAGGCACATAGGGTCGTTGCGGTTGACGACACGATAGGCCAGAACATCCGCTGTGCCGCCTCGACATAAGCGTGCATTGGGCCGACGCCGTCCTTGATACGTTTGTCTGCGTATTCCACCACGACGATGGCGCCATCAACCAGCATGCCTACCGCAAGGATCAAACCGAACATCACGATGTTCGAAATGCTAATACCCATGACGGCCAAAAACGCAAAACACAAAAGGAATGAGGTCGGGATCGCAAAACCCACCAGTAAAGCGGCGCGCGACCCCAAAGAGGCAAGCACCACGATCATCACCAGCGCAATCGCGGTCAGCACTGACCCTTCAAGCTGGCTGACCATCGACCCGACAATCCGACTCTGGTCGTTTGAGGTACCGACATCGACAGCAGCCTGCAATTCAGCGGGCCACTTGGTCTGAGCGTCGGCAATCGTTGCTTTGACCTGTTCAACTGTGTCGATCAGGTTGAAACCCTTGCGCTTGACCACCTGCAGCGCAACGGTTGGTGCGCCGTCGAAACGGGCTGTGCCCTCGCGATCTTCAAAGGTGTAATTGATCTCGGCCAGTTCACCCAAGGTCACGACACGGTCGCCGTTGACCTTGATGGGCAATTCGTAAACGTCTTGAGCGGTCTTGAAGGATGACGGGATCTTGACCGAGAACGTGCCTTGTTCGGTTTCGACCTCACCCGCAGCAATCAGTTGGTTGTTGTTTTGCACAACGTTGATCAGCTCCGCAGCCGTAACGTTATACGCCTCCAGCCGCAGAGGATCGATTATCACCTCCAGCAACTCATCGCGATTGCCGGCAATCCCGGCCTCCAACACAGAATCCAGCGCTTCCAAATCGTCCTGAAGGTCCTTGGCTACACGGGCCATAGTGCGTTCAGGCACCGCACCGGTCAAGTTCACGATGACGATGGGAAATTCTGAGAAGTTGATTTCATATAGGGAATACTGTTCTGCGCCCTCGGGAAATTCTGCCTGTGCCGTATTCATGGCATCACGCACATCCGCCATGATGGCCGTTTTGTCCCAGCCAAAATCAAACTCGAGCGCAACACCGCCATAACCCTCGGCGGCCGTGGACGACATTTCTTTCAGACCGTCCAGATCCGCAAGCTCGGTTTCCATCGGCTTGACCAACAGATTCTCCGAGTCTTCGGCGGAAATTCCCGGAAATTGGACCGAGACGAACAAAGCAGGGATTTCAATGTCCGGCTCACCTTCCTTCGGCAGGCTTACATAGGCAAACCCGCCAATGACCAGTGAGATCGCGATAAATGCCAGAACCATTCGGGCCCGATCGGCGGCCCAGCTTACAATACTGGTCATTTTGTAACTTCCCGATATGTCGGCGCGACCGTTACGCCACGCGTCACGAATTCCTGCCCGACAACGATGACGTCAACGGTTTCAGCCAAGCCGTCGATCCAGACACCTTTTGATGTGTCGCGCAAAATGCGAACAGGCACAAAATCAACGATATTGCCGGTTCCAACGGTGCGCACACCCAGCTGACCTTCGTTGTTCAGTGTCAGGGCAGATTGCGGCAGCAGGTGCGCCTTGGCCCCTTCGGCGGCAATCCGGATCGTAGCGGTCTGACCATCGCGGATGGTCAGGTCAGCGTTTGGCACAGTTATTTCGACTTCGAACGTGCGGGTGGTTTCGTCCGCAGACCGGCTGAGGAAAGTCACACGGCCGGTAACCTGTCGCCCCGTGACCAGTTGTGCTGCGGCTTCAGTGCCGACAATAACGCGGTTCACTTCGGTTTCAGGTACAAAGCCGACCAGTTTGATCGGGTCCAGTTGGATCACGGTCGCGCACAAGGCGCCGGGCTGCAACAAGCTGCCCAACTCGGCCGTGTCGCTTTCCAGCAGGCCTTTAAAAGGTGCCTCAATGGTCAGGCGGTCGATCTCACGTTGGGCTGCTTCAACCTCGGCCGCAGCGGCTTCGATTCCGGCCCGGGTTCCTTCAAGTCCAGCTTCGGCCGACTTGATACCAGCCTCGGCGGTGCTCATAGCAGCCTCGCTGGAGATGCGGCGGGTTTCAGACCCGAAGCCTGAATCGGACAGTTTACGGGCGGCTGTCAGATTGATGTCAGCTTCTGCCACCAGCGCATGTGCTTCTTCCAGACGTGCCTCTGCCTCGGGAACTCGGCTTGCGGCTTCAAGCTTGCCGGCCATTGCCTCTGCCAGGCTGGCGGGGCGGGTTCCGGGGTCTAGCTGACACAACAGGTCGCCAGCCTCGACAAATGCGCCGCGGCGTTTGGGTTCCGAGATGACCGTTGACGTGGTTTCAGCCAGAACTTCGACTTGTCGGTTTGCTTTGGTCTGCCCGCGCAACAGGACGGCGCTGTCAATCTCACGCGCCTCCGACCGGAAAGCGATGACACCAATGGCCGTGTCGCTGACACTCGATTCTTCAGGTGCTTCGCCACTTTCTGTGACGGGTACGTCTGCTTCGCCGCGACCAGCGAAGGCAAATAGCGTGTCGCGTTCAAAAACAAGGAAATACAGGGCGACAATAACCAAAAGGGCGTTGATGAGAGAAATCAAACGCATGCAGTGCTTCTCCTAGAACTGTGCGCCAAAATTAATTGACGGGCATGCCTCAAAATGGGGGCGGGCATGTATCTTTTCCATACTAAACTGAATAGTTCGGTTTATTTTTTTTCGCAAGACCAGACCAACGCGGCGTATTTGTACAAAATCGGGCTCTTGGCTTGGCCGTGGTGCCGGGGTATGACATGGCGCACTAAAGCAAGATACACAGCCCGGGGGGCAGGAATGAGCGACACCGACAGTTTCATTGATGAGGTCACAGAAGAGGTGCGCCGCGACCGGATGTATCTGCTTTTGCGCCGCTGGGGCTGGGTCGGTGTTGTGGCAGTCATCCTGATCGTGGGTGGAGCGGCCTATAACGAATACCAGAAAGCGCGAGATACGTCTCAGGCGCAAGAGCTGGGCGACTCGATTCTAGCGGCTTTGGATGAGAATGATTCCGCAGCGCGTGCGTCAAGTCTTGAGGGCGTTCAGGCGCAATCCCCGGGCGGTGACGCGGTATTGAATATGCTGCTATCAGCCTCGCAGATAGACGCCGGATCCGAACAAGACGCGGTCAACAGCCTAAATAGCGTTGCCACACAGGGTGACCTGCCCGAGATCTACCGCGCGATTGCGGGTTTTAAGGCGCTGCTGTTGCAGAGTGACGCTTTGCCAGCCGCGGACCGTCGCCTGCAATTTGAAGCTTTGGCCGTGCCGGGCGCGCCGTTGCGCCTGCTGGCCGAGGAACAACTGGCACTGATTGACGTCTCCGAGGGCAATATCGACGCTGCGCTCGACCGGCTGCAGGCTTTGCGTCAGGATGCCGAAGTGGGCGTCGATCTGCAGCAGCGTGCGGCCCAGTTGATTGTGGCGTTGGGCGGCGAACCTGAACCGCTTGTGGCGCAGCAGGGCTGATCTGGCGGGAAACAAACTATGACAGGCGAGTTCAGAACAATATGGTAACAAGATTTTTTTCCCGTTTGGGAGTGCCAGCAGCGGCAGTTGCGCTGACGACACTGGCCGCCTGTCAGGAACCTGAGATCATTCTGCCGGGTGCGCGGGAAGACATCCGCCCTGCATCTGACACCGAAACGGTGGAAACCCGCGGGTCACAGCCGATCAGCCTTCCGGGTCAAAATGCGAATGCTAGCTGGCCCCAAAGTCCAGGCACTGCGGCCTTCCGCACAACCAACGCAGCGTTGCGCGGCACGCCGCAGCTGGCATGGTCTACGTTGATCGGCAATGGCGACTCGCGCAAACAGCGGATCACGGCCGAACCGGTCGTCGCAGGACGGTTGATCTATACGCTTGATTCCGGTGCGACGGTTTCGGCTGTGTCGCCACAGGGACAGCTGGTTTGGAACACCAATCTTATTCCGGCCAGTGACGGAGACTCGGATGCCACGGGCGGCGGAATGGCCTACTCCAACGGTGTCCTCTATGTCTCGTCTGGTTTTGGTCGACTGACAGCTCTTGATGCCAAATCGGGCGCGATCCGCTGGCAAAAGCGCTTGAATGCCACCGGCAGCGGCGCGCCGTTGGTCAGCGACGGATTGCTGTATCTGGTTGCCGGGGATGAAACCGGTTGGACCGTGGATACCAAAGATGGCCGTATCGCATGGCAAATCGAAAGCACACCCAGCGTTGGCAACGTTCTCGGGGCGCCTGCGCCTGTCTTGACGTCGGATCTTTCGGTGTTTGCGTTTGGGTCCGGTGACATAGCTGCGACCTTCCGCAAGGGTGGCATTCGCCGTTGGAACGCGTCGGTCGCAGGTGGGCGCAGGGGGCGCGCGGCGGCACAAATCGTCGACGTGACCGGTGGCCCAATGGTCGCGGGTGACACAATTTACATCGGCAATCACTCAGGTCGCACGGTGGCCTTTGATGCCGCGTCGGGTGAGCGTCGCTGGACCGCAGACGAGGGTGCTGTCGATACCGTCTGGCCAGCGGGCAACAGTATCTTTTTGATCAGTGACCGCAGCCAGTTGGTGCGTCTGAGCGCGTCGGATGGTACCGTCATCTGGGCGCAGGATCTGCCGGGTTTCGTCAAGGATAAACCTAAGCGGCGTGGCCCGATCTTTGCGCATTACGGCCCCATTGTTGCTGGCGGGCGCATTGTTGTGGCGTCGAATGACGGATATCTGCGTTTCTTCAATCCAGTGGATGGATCGCTTGTGCATCGGGTTGATGTGCCTGGTGGCGCGACGACAGCACCCGTTGTTGCCGGTCAGACCCTTTATGTGGTTTCGACCAAGGGCCAACTGCACGCTTTCCGTTGACGACAAGATGCGCTAAAGGGCGCGTCTGAGTCTTGAAAGTTGAGTATCATGTCGCTGACCCTCGCCATCGTGGGGCGCCCCAATGTGGGCAAATCCACCCTGTTCAACCGCCTTGTGGGCAAACGTCTGGCCCTGGTCGACGACCAGCCTGGCGTGACGCGTGATCTGCGCGAAGGCGAAGCGCGGCTTGGCGACCTGCGTTTTACGGTGATCGATACGGCCGGTCTTGAAGACGCGACTGACGACAGCCTCGAGGGCCGCATGCGGCGGCTCACCGAGCGAGCCGTGGATATGGCCGATGTCTGCCTGTTCATGATTGATGCGCGAGTAGGGCTGACTCCAACCGACGAGATGTTTTCCGAAATCCTGCGCAAGCGGTCAAAACACGTGATCCTTGCAGCCAACAAAGCCGAGGGCAACGCGGCAGATGCAGGTGTGCTGGAGGCCTATAATCTGGGGCTCGGCGAACCTGTTCGTCTGTCGGGTGAGCATGGTGAAGGGATGGCTGACCTATATGATCAGTTGATGCCTCTGGCCGATGCCGCCGAAGAACAGGCCGTGGATGACACCCCGGTAACGAACATCGATCTGGATGAGGATGGCGAGGGCGAGACACCTCTGATCACAGCAGAGAAGCCATTGCAGGTGGCTGTTGTTGGTCGCCCGAATGCCGGAAAATCCACGCTGATCAACAAGATCATGGGCGAAGACCGTCTGCTGACGGGTCCTGAGGCCGGGATCACGCGCGACGCCATCAGTTTGCGTGTCGATTGGGCAGACCCGGACGGCAATAGCACTCCGATGCGTATCTTTGATACCGCAGGCATGCGCAAGAAAGCCAAGGTTCAGGAAAAGCTGGAAAAGCTTTCAGTGTCGGACGGGCTGCGTGCCGTCAAATTTGCCGAGGTTGTGGTTGTTTTGCTCGATGCGGCGATTCCGTTCGAACAGCAGGACCTGCGCATCGCAGATCTTGCCGAACGCGAAGGCCGTGCCGTGGTTGTTGCCGTCAACAAATGGGACATCGAAGAGGACAAGCAGGAAAAGCTGCGAGACCTCAAAGAATCTTTCGATCGGCTGCTGCCACAGCTACGTGGCGCGCCGCTGATCACTGTTTCGGCTAAGACGGGTCGGGGGCTCGAACGGCTCCGTGATGCCATCTTGCGCGCCCATGATGTGTGGAACCGCCGGGTGCCGACCGCCGCATTGAACCGCTGGTTGACGGCCATGCTGGAGCAACACCCACCACCAGCGCCGCAAGGTCGCCGGATCAAACTGCGCTACATGACCCAGGTCAAAACCCGGCCGCCGGGGTTTGTTGTCATGTGTTCCCACCCCGACAAGATGCCCGCAAGCTATTCCCGGTATCTGGTGAATGGTCTGCGCGAAGACTTTGATATGCCCGGCTCGCCGATCCGCCTGACACTGCGTGGGCAGGGGGACAGTAACCCTTACAAGGGACGGCGTAAGAAAAACGCCGGTGCTTTGGCCAAACATCTCAAAGGTAAGGCGTAACTACGCCAATTCTCAGCATTTTTGCTGTCAGGGCGTGACAGCCTGATTTCGGCGCGCTAGCATTTGCTTGCGCGCCATTGTTTTCGTGCGCGCTGCTTGTACACGGGTGATCCGTGCATAGCTTTGGAACAGTTTTGAACCGGGCCATCGTGGGGAGCGGGCTGGATGGATCTGAGGGAATATACACGGCAATACGCAGTTCAGGACAACACGCTTGCTGCGCTAAGCTATTTCGGCACATTCGCGGTGTATTTCACATCGCTGGCCCTGGCGATCATTTATGTTGATCGCTGGTACGTCATGGTTCCGGCGGGGATCGTCTTTGCCTTTTCTGCCGTCCGTTTATATGTGTTGCAGCATGATTGCGGGCACCATTCGTTGTTTGAAACACGCGAGCAGAATGAATGGGCCGGGCATGGCCTGTCGCCCTTCACCTTCGCGCCGTTCGAAGTGATGAAACAGAACCACAATCTGCATCACAGCGGCATTGGAAATCTGGAACATCGAGAGACCGGCGAAATTCACACGATGACCCTGCGCGAGTGGCGTGTGGCGGATTGGAAAACGCGGCTGTATTACCGGCTGTACCGCAACCCGTTCATCCTTGTGCCGCTTGGCGCACTGTTCACGTACTTCATTCGCTACCGTTGGCCCAAGAACACTGCGCGGTTTGGTATTGCTGGGGTATTGTTCCACAACGTCTCGATCGTGGTCTTCCTGGGCTTGCTTTACATGATCGCCGGGACCACCGGCATTCTTGTTTGGTTGGTCTTCTCCTTTCTGGGGGGGATGCTGGGCGTCTTTCTTGTGTATTTGCAGCATAACTTCGAAGATACCTATTGGGATCGCCGCCCGGATCTGAACCCGCAATTGGCAGCCCTCGAGGGATCATCGGCTTTGGATTTTGGCTGGTGGTTCGACAATGCCGTGGCGTGTATCACGCTGCACGACATTCACCACTTTAACGCGCGCATCCCATCTTATCGGCTGCGCGCCTGCCACTACAATCTGCCGCCCGAATTCACCCCTCGCCGGATCAAGTTTCCCGAGGCGGTGGCGGCATTGAACCTCAAGCTTTGGGATGAAGAGGCAAAGCGGCTTGTGCCGTTCCCAAAGAACGAGCCTAGTTCGGATCTGGCTCACAGCAGCTAGGACTATTGGGCGAAGTCGTGAAACGCTTGTGAATTCGTATATCCTTCGTATATACGAATGTGCAGAGAGCAAGGGAAGGGACCAATAATGACCGCAGTGACCGATGTCAAAGGTGTAGGAGAAACGCTGGGCAAGGCGTTGAATTCCAACGGACTCAAAACCGCGGAAGCGATTGCCAAGGCAAACCCCGCGGATCTGGTCAATGTTCCTCGCATTGGTGCGGCTCGTGCGCTTGTGTTGATTGCTGCGGCAAATGACGCCATCGCCTCCAAACCTGCAGCCGTGAAAAAAGCAGCTGCCAAACCGACGGCGCGTCGTGCACCGGCGCGAAAACCGGCGACCCGGAAGCCTGCTACCCGCAAGGCTGCCACCCAAAAGCCGGCAGCACGGAAAACTGTTGCTGCGGCTGCGGCCGAAAAACGGGCTGAAGACGCTGCGCGCAAAGCGGCCAAGGAAAAGGCAGAGGCCGATTTGGCCGCAGCCGAGGCCAAGAAAAAGGCCAAAGCCAAAGCCAAGGCCGAAAAAGCTGCCAAAAAACGCAAAGAGATGGAGGCCGCGTTCACCAAAGCCAAAGACAAGGTGAAAGCCAAATCCAAAAAGGACAAGAAATCCAAGAAGGATGGCAAGAAAAAGGCCGACAAAAAGGACAAAAAGAAAGACGCGAAGTCCAAGAAGGGCGGCAGGAAAAAGGATGGAAAAAAGGCGAAGAAGTAATCTTCTTCGCCTCGTTACATTTGCTGAACCGGCGTCGTGGGCGCCGGTTTTTGTTGTCAGCTCAGAGTGCCGTCCGTTTGTAGCGTCAGCTTTCCACCCAGATAGGGGGCCAGTGGCTGGGGCAGCGTTACGGTGCCGTCTTCGTTTTGACCATTTTCCAGAACCGCGATCAGGCATCGCCCGACGGCAAGGCCCGACCCGTTCAGCGTATGTACATATTCCGGCTTACCACCGCCTTCGGGGCGGAACCGGGCGTTCATCCGACGTGCCTGAAATGCGCCCGTTGTCGAGACCGAGCTGATTTCGCGATACGCATCCTGACCGGGCAACCAAGCCTCAATGTCGAACGTACGGCGCGCACCAAAGCCCATATCGCCGGTGCACAGGACCACCGTCCGATAGGGAATGCCCAATTGCTCCAGCAAGTCTTCGGCGCAGCGCAACATACGTTTCTGCTCCGCATCCGAGTTATCTGGATGCGTGATCGAGACCATCTCGACCTTTTCGAACTGGTGCTGACGCAACATGCCTGCCGTGTCTTTGCCCGCACTGCCGGCTTCGGACCGGAAACAGGCGGTATGCGCAGTCATGCGGATGGGCAGGGCGCTTTCATCCAGAATGTCGCCTGACACAGAGTAGGTCAGAGTGACCTCAGATGTCGGGATCAGCCACCAGCCATTTGTTGTCTGATAGCTGTCATCGCCAAACTTCGGCAGCTTGTCGGTGCCATACATGGCCTCGTTGCGCACCAGAACCGGGGTCTGCATCTCGGTCAGGCCGTTTTTGTCGATATGCGTGTCCAGCATGAACTGGGCCAGCGCCCGGTGGACACGGGCCACGCCCTTGGACAGGTTCACAAACCGGCTGCCGCTGGTTTTAGCGGCCGTTTCAAAATCCATTGCCGCCGCGACGGCAGGGATTTCATAATGCTCTTTGGGATCGAAATCGAAGTTGCGCGGCGCGCCCCAGCGATTGACCTCGACATTGTCGTTTTCGTCTGCACCTTGTGGGACATCGTCAGCGGGCAGGTTGGCAATGCGCGCCAGCTGATCAGTCAGCAGCGCGTCCAGATCCTTGGCCTCGGTCTGCATCCGGGCGATTTCCGCCTTTTTCTCGGCGACCAACGCGCGCAGGCGTTCGAATTCGACCTCATCGCCACGCCCTTTTGCGGCGCCAACTTCTTTGGATGCTTTGTTCTGTTCAGCCTGAGCCGTTTCAGCAGCCAAAATCTTGGCGCGACGGCTTTCATCCAGGCGCAGCAGGTCAGACGACACCGGCGCGTCCCCACGGCGCGCAAGGGCGGCGTCGAAGGCGGCAGGGTTTTCGCGAATGGCGCGGATGTCGTGCATGAGTCATGTCCTTAATGCGTGAATCACTAAAGGCGCTTATGCACTATCTCGCGGGCAGGGTGTAGCGCTGGCGTAGGAAATTACACCTCGTGAGCACCATCATGATCGTCTTCATGTGCAAGATGCCCATCCCAAGCTTCTGTCGGGATTTTAGGTTCAGGCGGATCGGCCATGTAGGACGGCGTCATGATCTGCACATTGTTCTCGTTGAACACGGCCACAATGTTTCGATGCAGGTCAGATTTGATCCGGGGAATGATGCTGCCACGCGTCGTATACCCGTTGATTTGATAGTTGATCGCGTAATCTGTCAGAGCGGTCCACAGGACAAAAGGTTCCGGCTTGGTTTTGATGCTTTTGGTCCGATGCGCGGCCTCAATCAACATGGCCTCGATCTTGGCCGGAGGCTCCTCATAGCCAATGCCAACCGTCGTGTGCAAAAGCAGACCACTGCCGTCGATCTTTTTTGAAAAGTTGATCACATCTGAGTTCATCAGTTGAGCGTTGGGGATCGAGATCAGCTCGTTCTTGATGGACTTCAGGTGCGTCTCCATCAGTTTGATCCTCACAACATCGCCGATATGTTCGCCAATCTGAATGCGATCCCCGATTGAGGTGGACCGCCGATAGATCACGAACAGCCCCGCCAGCATGTTAGAGACGACCGAATTCGCACCCAGCGACAGCATTGCCCCAATAAGAATGGTCAGGCCTTGAAAGGCGGCTGAGTCCGAACCCGGTATGTAGGGTACGGCAAAGACAAGGGCGATCAATACCACAACGACACGCGCGATGTTGAAGGTTGGCCCAATCCAGTGCTTGTCAAAATCGCGCATCTCAAACGTGCCGGCTTCGACTGCGTCAAAAAACACGCGCATTCCCTTGATGATGTACAGTGTCACCCAAGTGATCAGGGCCAGCATAATCAGGTTAGGGACGTAGGTGATGATACCCTTGACGATGACCAGCACCGGATCGGTCAGGTAAGTCAGCAGAACTTCGGCGACATATCTGGTTTCCGCAAAGGCCAGCAGGACAAAGGACAGATAGTAGTAGAACCCCAGAAAGAAGATAACCAATAGCACGAAGTTCAGACCATAGCGGATCAAACCTGCGATGGCTTCGGCCTGAACATGCTCGGCGGTCGCGGTTTCCACACCTTTAAGGTAACGCCGTACGATCTCCAACGTGCGACGTCTGATCCTGCGATACAGCCACATGATCACGGTAACAAAAAGAATAAACACAATGGTCCATGCCCCGGCCTCAATCGCGCCAGACACCCGCGCCTGTTCTGTGCGGTTCGCCCGGTAAGACGCAATGGCTTTCCCAACCACATCGCCATGCAACTGACTGAGAACGCTCAGATCAACTTGTTCCAGTTCAGCGTCCGCCGCTGTGACAACCGAAACCTGAACGCCATCAACTAGGATGGCTGTGCCCAGCTCGGTCTCTTCATAGGTGATTGTGACACTTGGCGCTTCTGACGCTTCGGCTGCGTTGATGATCTGGTTTTGAACCCGTTCCGCGCGTTCGCTGGCAGGAAGGGCACTTGTTCCGCGAAGGTGGAACAACGCCTCACCATCTACAACCACAGGAGCCTGAAAAACACCCGATTGGGTTGCGTTGGTTTCCGCGTCGTCCGACGTGTCTTCTTGTGCGTAAACCGACCCGGCCAGTTGGATGATCAAAAAAACAGCAAGCAGGAAATGAACCAGCAAGTGGAAGCGTTTGAAAAGATGGGGCATCGGTCCTCCTGCGGGCCAACTATATCCAAGTGCGCCCCGGTTCCTAGGGCATATCTGCAACGTTCGCGATCATCTTTTGTGCTTGGTGTGATCTTCGGGTGGGTTGCAACGCCGCGTTTGCTTGCAAACGTCTAAATCAAAGCATAGGTTCGCGCCAAATTTGCGGAAACACCCCGCAACCTCTGAACAAAGGAATATCCCATGGATGGTGGCACAATCGCCCAATTTCTCCCGCTGATCCTGATTTTTGCGATCATGTATTTCCTGCTGATCCGTCCGCAGCAGAAGAAAATGAAGGAACATCAGGCCATGGTCGAAGCCGTGCGCCGGGGCGATCAGGTCGTCACCCAAGGCGGTCTGATTGGCAAAGTGTCCAAGGTCAAGGAAGGCGACAACGAGATCGAAGTCGAAATCGCCGACGGTGTTAAGGTTCGTGTGGTCAAATCGACCATTGCTCAGGTGCTGAACAAGACCGAACCAGCGAAGTAACTTCGCGCCACAGTTCCTTGAAAAGGCAGGGTAATGCTGCAAATTGATACCTGGAAGCGGGTTCTGATCTGGCTGGTCTGCGTGACTGGCTTGGTGATGGCCCTGCCGAATGCGTTTTATACGCGTGTCGAACAATCGAACGATGCCAAAGCCGCTATTGAGCTGGGCATCGACACCCCCGAGATGCAGGCCGAGGCCGCGCAGTGGCCGAACTGGATGCCGTCTTCTCTGGTCAATCTGGGACTCGATCTGCGCGGGGGTGCGCATCTGCTGGCCGAAGTGCAGGTTGGTGACGTCTACGAATCCCGTATGGAGGCCATGTGGCCCGAGATCCGGGATGCGTTGCGCGATGAACGTGCGACGATTGGCACTATCCGCAAACAGCCGTCAGACCCTGATGAGATTCGTGTCCGTATCAGCGAGCCCGCAGGTATGCCCCGCGCGCTTGAAGTTGTGCGCGGTTTGGCCCGACAGGTGCAGACTCTGACCGGTGTGGGCGCCACGGATATCGAGGCGCGCGCCGAGGGTGACACGATTGTTGTGCAACTCTCTGATGCCGAAAAACTGGCCTCGGATGATCGTACTGTTCGCCAATCGTTGGAAATCGTGCGCCGCAGAATTGACGAGGTTGGCACACGTGAGCCGACAAT
Organism: Ruegeria sp. EL01; assembly: GCF_900313035.1. Lineage (GTDB taxonomy): Bacteria > Pseudomonadota > Alphaproteobacteria > Rhodobacterales > Rhodobacteraceae > Ruegeria. Next base: position 16,014 of record NZ_OMPS01000016.1, read on the forward strand.
TCAGCGCCAAGGTACGGATCGCATTCTGATTCAAGTGCCGGGTATCGGTAGCGCCGGTGAGCTGAAAGAGATCATCGGGACGACCGCTCAGCTGACATTCAATCCGGTAGTTAATCGCGGAACAGACGCGGATGCCGTGCCTGGGATCGGTGAAAGTCTTGTGCCTTCGTTGGACGAAGAGGGGCTGTTCTACATGATCGAGTCCGCCCCAGTTGTGACTGGCGAAGAATTGGTAGACGCCCAACCGGCGTTCGACCAGAACGGACGCCCGGCGGTAAGCTTCCGCTTCAACACGTCCGGTGCGCGGAAGTTCGGTGACTACACCCGTGATAATGTCGGATCACCCTTCGCCATTGTTCTGGATGACGAGGTGATTTCGGCCCCGGTCATTCAAAGCCATATTCCGGGTGGGTCTGGCATTATCACCGGAAACTTCACCGTTGAAGAAAGCACCAATCTGGCTGTCTTGTTGCGCGCTGGAGCGTTGCCTGCGGGCCTGGAGTTCCTGGAAGAACGCACCATCGGCCCCGAACTGGGTCAGGACAGCATCGATGCGGGTAAGGTGGCAACCATCGTGGCATTCGTTGCCGTGCTGGTCTTTATGGCGCTCAGCTATGGTTTGTTCGGCCTGTTCGCCAATATCGCGCTGATCATTAACGTCGGGCTGTTGTTTGGTCTCCTGTCCCTGATCGGGGCGACGCTGACGCTGCCGGGTATTGCGGGGATTGTTTTGACGGTTGGTATGGCGGTGGACGCCAACGTGCTGATTTTTGAACGTGTCCGCGAAGAGTTGAAATCCGCCAAAGGCCCGGCGCGCGCGATTGAGCTTGGTTACGAAAAGGCGTTGTCGGCCATTCTGGACGCCAACGTGACCACGTTCATCACCGCCGTCATCCTGTTCGCCATGGGCAGCGGCCCTGTGCGCGGTTTCGCCATCACTCTGGGCTTGGGCATTTTGACATCGGTCTTCACCGCGATCTTTGTGACGCGCGTGATGATCGTCATGTGGTTCGAACGCCGCCGTCCGAAAACGATCGAGGTTTGACATGAGACTGAAACTCGTACCCCAGAACACCTCGTTCGATTTCTTCAGCCGCTGGAAGCTGTGGTTGGGCATTTCCGGCCTTATGATGGTGATCGCCTTTACCTCGTTCATGCTTCAGGGGCTGAACTTTGGCATCGACTTTCGAGGTGGTACTGAAATTCGAACCAAAAGCGCTCAGACAATCGATATTGGCGTGTATCGTGATGCCATTGTTCCTCTTGAATTGGGCGATATAACGATTGTCGAGATTTTTGATCCGACGTTTGGGCCAGATGAAAACGTGGCGATGATCCGGATTCAGGCTCAAGCTGATACGGAAGCCGTAACCGCTGCTACAATAACTGCAATAGAGCAATCTTTGGAGGCTGCCGTTCCAGGTCTTCAGATCGATTCTGTCGAATCCGTCGGTCCCAAAGTGTCGGGAGAGTTGATCCAGACCGCCGTCATTGCGGTTGTCTTGGCCATCGGCGCCGTGCTTGTCTACATCTGGTTGCGGTTCGAATGGCAGTTTGCATTGGGCGCGGTGGCTGCGTTGGTGCACGACGTAATCCTGACCATCGGGATCTTCTCGGAACTGCAGATCCGGTTCGATCTGGCCATTATCGCGGCATTGTTGACCATCGTTGGTTACTCGCTGAATGATACGGTGGTTGTGTTCGACCGAGTGCGAGAAAACCTGAGGAAATACAAGAAGAAGGACCTGAAAGAGGTTCTGAACATCTCGATCAACGAAACGCTCAGCCGGACCGTGATGACCTCGGTCACCACGTTGTTGGCGCTGATCTCGCTTTATGTGCTGGGCGGGGACGTTATTCGCGGGTTTGTCTTTGCGATGATCTGGGGTGTGATCGTGGGAACCTACTCCTCGGTCTTTGTGGCGTCGACCATCCTGTTGTGGCTGGGCGTCAAGCGCGACTGGTCCAAACCGTCAAACACCTCTGGCAATCAATTTGCCAACGTTGATGCCTGATATTTTTGGCCAGTCCCCGCAAGGGCTGGCCATTATACTATTTGCTGCTTTTATTGGCGGCATTGTGCGGGGCTTTTCCGGCTTTGGCACCGCGCTTATTTTCCTTCCCCTCGCAACACCACATCTTGGTCCGTTTGGTGCATTGATCGGGCTGACGATCATGGATATCTTTGGCCCGCTGCCCAATTTGCGTCGCGCATGGTTGGTTGTGGACAAGGGCGATCTGACCCGACTTGTTCTGGGCTGCGCCTTGGTTTTGCCTTTGGGTCTGTGGGTGCTGACGCAAGTTGAACCCGAAGTGTTTCGCTATGCAGTCAGTCTGGTCGCCCTGTCCATGCTTACAGTCCTGATCCTTGGGATTCGGTATCGGGGCAGGGTCAGCCGAACCATGGTTACTGCTATCGGTGGGGCCGCAGGGTTTCTGGGTGGTGTCGCCGGTCTGCCCGGTCCCGCCGTTATTCTGTTTTACATGTCCCGCCCTTTGCAAATCGAAACGATACGGGCGACGATTTTGTTGTTTCTGTTCGGTTTTGACTTCCTGATCCTTGGGTTTCTGACGGGTATGGGGCGCGTGACGCTGGCGGCTGCCGGTCTTGGGCTGTTTCTGGCGGTTCCAAATCTCGTGGGCAATTGGCTGGGCGGCTGGCTGTTCCGCCCGGACAGAGAGCGGCTGTACCGTGCCGCAGCTTACCTTGCGATTGCATTGGCGGCCTTGTCGGGCCTGCCGCTTTGGGGCTAAAACGCATCTATGCGGTTGAATGAAATCACATACAGCAACGCAGTTCCGATTGACGGCTACGGACCGGGCTTTTTCCGCATTGGCGGCAAGGCATATGAAGGAGCTGTCATAACGGGCCCCGAAGGCACGGGCGCTTGGGGCGGGTACGCGGATCAGGACACGCTATTGGCACTGGCGGATCAGGTGGACGTAGTGTTTGTCGGCACCGGTGCCGAGCTGACGCACATTCCGCCAGAGCTGCGAAATGCGCTGGAAGCGGCTGGCATCGGCGTTGAGAACATGAATTCTCCGGCCGCATGCCGCACCTATAACGTCTTGCTGTCCGAGGGTCGTCGCGTTGCGCTGGCCCTGTTGCCGGTCTGAGACCGCGTCAGTACCCTGCGGCAAATCCCGCCTTTTGCCATCAACGGCAATGCGATAGGCGGGTCCTATGACATTGACCGTAACCGATCTGACCATCACCCGGGGTGGCATTCCCGTGCTTGAGGCACTGAGTTTTGTGCTGGAACCGGGCAGGGCGCTTATTCTGCGCGGACCAAATGGCATCGGAAAGACAACATTGTTGCGAACGCTGGCTGGATTGCAGCCACCGCTTGTCGGGAAGATCGAGGGTGCAGAGGATCAGATCGCATATGCGTCGCATTCCGACGGGTTAAAGCCGACCCTGACGGTGACAGAAAACCTGATCTTTTGGGCATTAGTTTTTGGCACGGACAGTATTCAGCCTGCGATAGATGCCTTTGCATTGAATGAGTTAACAGATCGTCACGCAGGCAACCTGTCCGCCGGGCAGAAACGCCGACTTGGGTTGGCGCGCATGTTGGTCACCGGGCGGCCGATCTGGATGTTGGATGAGCCAACAGTGTCCTTGGACAAGGATGCAGTACAGATGTTTGCCGATGCTGTCCGAGCGCATCTTGCGCAGGGCGGTTCAGCACTGATTGCCACCCATATCGATCTTGGCCTGGACGGAGACATTTTGGATGTCGGTGCCAACAAGGCCAAACCCGGCCCACTGGATGACTTCGACGGAGGCTTTTTATGATCGCTCTTTTGCTGCGTGATCTGAAACTGGCCTTTCGTGCCGGCGGCGGCTTTGGTCTGGGTCTGGCTTTTTTCCTGATTGTGACGGTTATGGTGCCGTTTGCCGTTGGCCCCCAGTCATCGCTGCTGGCCACAATCGCGGCGGGGGTGTTGTGGTTGGGGGCGCTTTTGGCGTGCCTATTGTCACTGGATCGTCTGTTGGCGCTGGATTGGGAGGACGGATCGCTGGATTTGCTGGCCACAGCACCTTTGCCGCTTGAAGCGGTCGTTACAGTCAAGGCGCTGGCCCATTGGCTGACCACCGGATTGCCCTTGGTTTTGGCCGCTCCGATTCTGGGCGTGCTGTTGAATCTGCCTGTTCCGGGGTTCTTTTGGCTGATCGTCTCACTGTTGGTAGGTACCCCAGCCCTGAGCGTGATCGGGACGTTTGGCGCGGCCCTGACCGTGGGTCTGAAACGGGGCGGTCTGTTGCTGTCACTGCTGGTGCTGCCGCTTTATGTACCAACGTTGATTTTCGGGGCCGAGGTTGCCCGCCGCGGCGCGATCGGAATGGAGACGCAAACCCCTTTGCTGATGCTGGCTGGGATCACGGCTGCGACCATTGCTTTGCTGCCATTCGCCAGTGCCGCCGTATTGCGGATCAATCTGCGGTGAACCGCCACAGCGTTGACCGATGTCAATTGAGAACACCTCCGATTTGGACTAGATAAAACCCATGTCAATCGCAGCCAAAGCCAACGCCCTATGGGAATACGCCAACCCGCGAAAATTTCTTGCAACCAGCGAGCGTGTCCTGCCGTTTTTCTGGATCACCTCCATGGTCTGTATCGGTGTTGGGCTGGTCTGGGGATTTTTCTTCACGCCGGACGACTATAAGCAAGGGTCGACGGTCAAGATCATCTACCTGCATGTCCCCGCGGCGCTGATGGCGATCAATTGCTGGTTGATGATGCTGGTGACGTCGCTGATCTGGCTGGTGCGCAGACACCATGTCAGTGCGCTTGCGGCACGGGCGGCGGCCCCGATAGGGATCGTGATGACCCTGATTGCTCTGGTCACAGGGGCGATCTGGGGACAACCGATGTGGGGCACATGGTGGGCCTGGGACCCGCGGCTGACCTCCTTCTTGATCCTGTTTTTGTTCTATCTGGGTTATGTGGCCTTGTGGGAGGCGATCGAAGACCCGGATACGGCGGCCGATCTGACCTCGGTCCTGTGTCTGGTGGGATCGGTCTTTGCAGTCCTAAGCCGCTATGCAGTGAATTTCTGGAATCAGGGTCTGCATCAGGGGGCTTCGGTCCTTCGGGCCGGAGCGGTCACCGGTACAGATACCGAAGAGAAGGTCAGCAACATCTTTTTCTACCCGCTGCTGGTCTGCATCATCGGATTTGTGCTGCTGTTTGTGGCCCTGGTTCTGTATCGCACAGGCACCGAAATCCGGGCGCGCCGGATCAAGGCGTTGCTGGCACGGGAAAGGGTAGGCGGATGATCCCTGATCTTGGAAAATACACTGATACAGTGCTGACGTCTTATGCGGCATCGATTTTGTTATTGGCGGCACTGATCGTGTTCAGCGTGCTGCGCGGGCGCAAAGTGCGGGCCGAGATGGAAAAGGTTGAACAAAGGATGACGCGCAATGGCTAAAATCTCGCCGCTGATGATTGCGCCGCCGCTGATTTTCGGTGCCTTTGCCGTTTTGGCCGGGATCGGGATGTTCCGCGACGATCCAAATGCCCTGCCGTCAGCCCGCGAGGGTCAGCCCGCGCCGCCAGTTGTTTTGACCGAGTTTCCGGGCAAATCGCTGTTTGACGACACGACCTTGCGCGACGGAGAGGTCAAGCTGGTCAACTATTGGGCCAGTTGGTGCGCGCCATGTCGGGCCGAGCACCCCAACCTAGAGGCGCTGTCGAATGAGGGCATCCCGGTCTATGGCATCAACTACAAAGATCAATTGGACAATGCCGAGGCTTTCCTGACCGAGTTGGGCGACCCTTACGAAGCCATCGGTCGGGACGAGCAGGGGCGCATGGCACTGGACTGGGGTCTGTATGGCGTTCCCGAGACATATGTGATCGACGGCGAGGGTACCATTATCCTGCGCTTTGCCGGGCCGGTTACGCAGCGCGTTATTAAGAACACGATCCGTCCTGCGTTGGAAAAGGCCGCTGGGCAAAACTGATCTGGTTCTACAACCGATAGCCTCCGGCAACGGTTAGGACCTCGCCGGTGATGAAAGCTGCCGCGTCCGAGGCCAGAAACCGCACGGTCTTGGCAATATCTTCCGGTGTTCCCGCGCGGCCCAGTGCCGTGTCCTTGACGAACAGGGCGGTCAGATCATCAGGGCGCGGGGCTTCGGGGATGTTTATCGCACCCGGAGCCACGGCATTGACACGAATGCCATCTGGCCCCAGTTCCTTTGCCATCGCGCGGGTCCATAGGTTCAGGGCCGCTTTGCTAGCACCGTAGGTGACCGCGTCGCGCGGTGGCAGGACCGCGTTCATCGATGAGATGCTGACGATTGACGCATCCCGTTTGAGATGAGGCAGAGCGGCAGCCAGCAATGCGGCTGGCACCAGCAGGTTTAAATCAAGAATGGCGCGATGATCCTCGGCGCGAAAGCTTTCCTTCGGCGTTGAACACACAAGGCCAGCATTGTTCACGATGACGTCCAACTGCCCGAATTGGTCCATCACCTTTGAAACTACCGCTTCCGGTTGGTCAGGCTTTGCCAGATCGGAGCGTATCGCCAAATTGTCGCCCCGTGTCAGGGTCTCGGCGGGTTCGGTCGAGAGGTAAGTGAAGGCCACCCGATGATCATCGCTCAGGTCTTCGACAATTGCGCGTCCGATGCCGCGCGCACCACCGGTTATCAAGGCTACTTTCTTCATCCGAACAGCAGAGCGGTAAAATGTCTGAAACACAATGCCTTTTGACATGGAAGGCGTCACAAGAAAAGGGCGCCCGACCGGACGCCCTTTCGATCTGGTACCCCAGACGTTTTAGCCAGCCTTGGCCAGGTTACGCAGTACGTAGTGAAGCACGCCGCCGTTCTCAATGTACTCGATCTCGGGTGCGGTATCGATCCGGCACTTCAGCTGGATGGTCGTCTCTGCCCCGTCGGCGTAGGTAATCGTGCACGGAACTTCCTGCAGCGGTTCGATCGAATCCAAACCATGGATCGAGACGGTTTCGTCCCCCTTCAGGCCCAGTGATTTGCGCGTATCACCGCCGGTGAATTCGAGCGGGATCACGCCCATGCCAACCAGGTTCGAACGGTGGATACGCTCAAAGCTTTCGGCGATCACGGCCTTAACGCCCAACAACGCGGTCCCCTTGGCCGCCCAGTCACGCGAGGATCCCGCGCCATACTGCTCGCCACCGAACACCACCAGAGGCGTGCCCTGATCCTGGTAGGCCATCGATGCCTCATAGACCGAGGTCTGTTCGCCATCGGGGCCCTTTGTGTAGCCACCTTCGACACCGTCCAGCATCTCGTTCTTGACGCGGATGTTGGCGAAGGTGCCGCGCATCATGATCTCGTGGTTGCCACGGCGGGACCCGTATGAGTTGAACTCGCGCGGCTGCACCTGACGGTCGATCAGATACTTGCCAGCCGGGGTTGTGGTCGCGAAGGACCCCGCGGGTGAGATGTGGTCGGTGGTGATCATGTCACCCAGCACCAACAGAACCTTGGCGCCATCGATGTTGGAGATTGTGCCGGGCTCAGGCCCCATGCCCTGAAAATAGGGTGGGTTCTGGATATAGGTCGAGGTTGGCGGCCAGTCATAGGTTTCCTGCTGGGGAACCTCAACCTCCTGCCATTTTTCATCCCCTTTGAAGACGTCGGCATATTTCGACAGGAACGCCTCGCGGGTCACGGTTTTCTGAACCAGATCAGAGATTTCCTTCTGGGTCGGCCAGATGTCTTTCATGTAGACATCATTGCCGTCTTGGTCCTGGCCGATTGGTTCGGACGTCAGGTCGATATCCATGGTTCCGGCCAGAGCATAGACAACAACCAGCGGCGGTGAGGCCAGGTAGTTGGCACGCACGTCCGGGCTGATCCGGCCTTCGAAGTTCCGGTTGCCCGACAACACCGAGGTGGCGACCAGATCGCCCTCGGCAATCGCCTCGGACAGCTCGGCTTGAATGGGGCCCGAATTACCAATGCAGGTGGTGCAGCCATAGCCGACAAGGTTGAAGCCGATCTTATCCAGATCTTCCTGCAGGCCAGCGGCTTCAAGATAAGCTGAAACGACCTGGCTTCCCGGTGCCAAGGAGGTTTTCACCCAAGGCTGGCGATTAAGCCCTAAAGCGGCAGCTTTACGCGCCACAAGACCCGCGCCGATCATCACATATGGGTTCGAGGTGTTGGTACACGACGTGATCGATGCGATCACGACCTTTCCCGATTCCATGGTGTAGTCTTCGCCTTTGACAGCAACTTCCTTGCCCATCGGGCGCTTGAACGTTTCGGCCATTTCTTTGGTGAAAGCAGCCTTGGCATCGGTCAGCGCGACATAATCCTGTGGCCGTTTCGGACCCGAGATCGCAGGGACGATGGTACCCATGTCGAGGCTCAGCGTGTCAGTATACACGGGCGCGTAGTCCGCGCCACGCCAGAAACCGTTTTCCTTGGCATAGGCTTCAACCAACGCGATGCGGTCCTCGTCGCGACCGGTATTGCGCATATAACGCAGTGTTTCACCGTCGATCGGGAAGAAGCCACAAGTCGCGCCGTATTCAGGCGCCATGTTGGCGATTGTTGCACGGTCGGCCAGCGGCAGACTGTCCAAACCGCTGCCATAGAATTCGACGAATTTACCCACAACGCCTTTTTCGCGCAGCATTTCTACGACCTTCAGAACCAGATCAGTGCCAGTTGTGCCCTCGACCAGATCACCGGTCAGTTCAAAGCCCACAACCTCGGGGATCAGCATCGAGATCGGCTGACCCAGCATTGCGGCTTCGGCCTCGATACCGCCAACACCCCAGCCAAGAACGGCCATGCCGTTGACCATTGTCGTGTGGCTGTCAGTGCCAACCAGCGTATCGGGATAGGCAACTTCATCCCCGTTCTGATCGGTGTCGGTCCAGACGGTCTGGGCCAGATACTCCAGGTTCACCTGGTGGCAGATACCGGTTCCGGGGGGTACAACGCGGAAGTTGTTAAAGGCATTCTGACCCCATTTCAGGAACTGGTAGCGCTCCATGTTGCGTTCGTATTCACGATCCACGTTCATCTGGAACGCGCGCGGGTTGCCGAATTCGTCAATCATGACCGAGTGGTCGATGACCAGATCAACCGGGTTCAGCGGGTTAATCTTCTGCGCGTCGCCACCCAGACCTTTGATCCCGTCGCGCATGGCAGCCAAGTCTACAACTGCCGGAACACCAGTGAAGTCCTGCATCAGAACTCGGGCGGGGCGGTAAGCGATTTCGCGTGGGTTCTTGCCGCCTTTGGCTCCCCATTCGGCGAAGGCCTTGATGTCATCGACCGAGACGGAAAATCCGTCATCCTCGAATCGCAGCATGTTTTCCAACACCACTTTCAGAGCGGCGGGAAGCTTCGAGAAATCTCCTAAACCCGCCTCTTGCGCGGCGGGAATTGAATAATAGGAAATGGACTTGCCATTCACGCTCAGGCTGCGGCGTGTCTTGGCGGTATCCTGTCCGACTTTGATGGGCATCTGTGGCCTCCCTCTCAAATGACTTGGATTTTGGGATTCGCTGATCGTTATCTGCATCACCAGTGCCGTTGGTTCAAGGAGGAACAGCCAAACTGCGGCAATTTTTGTATACCATTGCACACATTTCAGTTGGAGCAGATGAGGCCAGCCTCAAGAAACCTTGATTGGTTGTTGAGTGGCAAAGGGTTTATTTCTGTCACGCAACCCTTCCATTCGGGATACATCATGTTCAGAGCCGCCGCCACGACAGCCGTCCTTTCCATCCTCCTCGCCTCGTCAGCAGCGGGCGAGGACAATCCCGTCGTGATCGAGCTGTTCACGTCACAAGGATGTTCATCCTGCCCCCCGGCAGACAGGATCATGCATGATCTGGTCAAACGCGATGATGTAATCGGACTGGCGCTGCATGTGGACTATTGGGACTATATTGGGTGGAAAGACGAGTTTGCCGATCCTGATCACACCGTGCGACAACGCGCCTACGCGCGGCAGGGCGGTCGGACCATGATTTACACGCCGCAAATGGTCGTAAATGGTCAGCATGACATCGTGGGTGCCAAATTCCGCGAATTGAACCAACTGATCGATACCCATCAGAAGGCCAGATCTGAAGCGTCAGTAACCGCAGTTCGGTCAGAAAACGAAGTGATTGTCGACGTCACGCCTGCTCAATTGCCCGCGGGCGCATCTTATGACGTGCGGATTGTTCAGTACGCCCCAATGCGTCACGCGTCGATCAGGCGGGGTGAACTGGCCGGGCACGAGTTGGACTATGCCAATGTTGTTGAGAATTGGCAGATCGCCGGTCAATGGGATGGGCGCGCGGCGGAGCAATTCTCGACGGATTTGCCTTCGGACATGCCTGCGGTTGTGCTTATTCAACAGACGGGTCACGGCCCGATCGTTGCGGCGACCCGCGTGAAGTGATTACGGCATATCTTCGGGCTGTACGCCAAGACCGTTCCAGCTTTTCCAACGACGATGAACCCAGAACCATTGTCCCATATGCTGGCGGACCACTTTCTCAAGATCGTCAGTGATGAACTGCGTCATGGTTTTGGGATCGCTATGTTCAACGGGCTCATGCAGCATTATTTCGAAATCGATGCCATTGGGCTGGCGAATGGCGTAGCAGGGGAGCATCACCGCGTTGTATTTAATGGCCAGCTCCGCGTTTAGCACGGAGGTTACTGCCGGTTTCCCGAAGAACATCAGCTCTTCACCGCCCTGTGCGTGCAAGTCCGAAACGATCGCAATGATACCGTTCTTTTTGAGCGACCGGACCATTTCGACCATGCCACGGCGCCCTTGTTCGAACATTGGCGCGCCGGTTTTGAAGAAAGCCTCGACATAGGCTTCGTTGAAATAGGGGTTGGCCATCCGGCGAAACAGGCAGCCAATTGGCTGGCCGCTGTGCGCCTGCAGCGCAATGCGCGCTGCGAGATAATGTCCAAAATGCGCGGTAATCATCATTACCGGTCGTCCGTCGGCAAGGGCAGCGTCAAAGGCGGCGACACCCGGGCCCGAGATTTTGGCTGTCTTTTGGCGTTCCGTGAAATCCTCGGGCGAGAAATGTTCCATGATCGCCCGCCCGGCATTATCGGGCACTGCGCTGCAGATCCGTTTGACCTCAGATTCAGGCAAGTCCGGACAGGTCAGTTTCAGGTTTCGGCGCACACGTGTGCGAAATCCCACCACGGGGGCAAGGCCACGCATGATGGCCCCCATTGTTGTGATGCGCCGTTCATAGGGCAGCATGTGCATCGCGCCAATGACCCCCTTAAGGAACAAACTGGCGACATAGTATTTTCCAAGCTCAAACCTGCTGAGCTCCGACTTTTCGACGGGCATGGAGGCGTCTCACCGCGTGTTGCGAATTGCTGAACCAGACATATATCCCGGCGCTCGCAACCTCAAGCGTGCACTTTCGGGATGGGTTCCGACGGCATCAGGTAAGCGAAAAATACAGCTAAGTCACTGTAGTTAAAATTAACTATCCTCGTTTTCCTCATCTGTTTCAATCAAGGAGATCGCCCCATTCTCAACCATATTGCGAATGACACCTACGATCTGTGTCATCGCATCTTCCGCTTCCGATTGCTTGACACGACCACGCTCAGCAATTTCTTCCCGTATGTTGTCGGCCATGCGTGAGGACATGCTGGATAGCAAAAACTCGACCGATGTCTTGTCATCATCGGCAGCGGCGCCGGCCAAAGCGGCGACCAGAACGGGTTGATCCAGGTCCCTGAGAATCGCGGGCACGTCCCGGGCCACGATGCGGCTTGAGATATGGGCAAATGTGAAAATCGACTGCCGCACGACACTGGCGAATTCTGAATCCTCTTCATCCAATGCGGTCAGCAATCCATCCCGGGTTGTTGAGGCGGATTGATTGAGGATTGCGCCGACCCGAGCCCCCGGACCATCGGTAAACGCTTGCGCTGGACGTTGATCCAGCTGGGCTGCCAGCGACCAGCCGATGCGTTCAACCGCTTCGGGGGTCACATTGGCGGTTTTTGCGACGGCATATGTGATCCGGCGGGCGATCGGACCGGGCAGAAGGCCCAGCAACTGCGCGGCTTTCGCAGTTTCCAATTTGGACAGCATAACGGCTGCCACTTCGGTGCTTTCGGCCCGTGCCATTGCCGCCAGATCCTCGGTCGAAACCTCGCGGAGGCGCTGCCATGGGTCACCGATCTGGCGAACGCCGGCAACTTTGCGCAATCGGGCAGCCGTCGCCGGGGCAATTTTGCCGTTGATCGCGTCCAATGCGCTGGCAAGTCCATGAGGAAACGACAGCCCAACGTTGTCCAAGGCGTCGCCGAATTCTTGCGCAACCGAATCCAATGTGACGCGGTCTACAAGACCCATCTGACCTAGTTGATGTGTCAGCTTTTCCTGCAAATCGTCCGGCAGATCTTCCAATGGGATATCTGCGCCTTCGTTCAGCAAAAGGCGCACAACAATCGCTGCTTTTTGCCGGTTGTTGAGCGCCCGGGGCACGACGCGGGGCGTCGTGCCATCGCCATCGGCGACCGGAGGTCTCGCCCCCGGTGCCATCTGTATCAAAGCGTTTGTGTCCTGCATCTGCCTGCGGTGCCAATATGAGTTCCACAGGCAGAATACGGAGAGTCGGGTAAAGAAAGACTGAAGCTTAGTAGCTGTACGTCAGCCCGGTCTGGATCGCTTCACGCAAAGACGCTTCGGCCCAGGTTCCTTCGCCACCACGCGCCTTGATTTCGCGCCACTGTTCAATGGCAAGATCGGTTTTGCCTTCGGAAATAAAGCCCTGAGCCATATAGCTGCGGGCAAGGATATTGTCCGGATTGGTCGTGATCGCGTTTTCATAGAACGTGTTGGCCAGTTCCAACTCACCCATCTTTCGGTAAGTAAAACCCCAATACGTCAGGACCCGATCGTCGTCTTGGTCCATGATGCGCAGAATGCCCTGCGCGTTACCATACTGACCATCATAGGCCAGCTCGCGCACCGCATCATACAATTGATCTTCAGTGAAATTGCTTTTGTCTGGCTTGACGCACCGGCCCGCCGCTTCGTCAAAAACGCGTCCAAACAGGCACTTCTTGGTCGTATTGGTGGGCTTGGGCGGGTTGCTGTCACCACCTGCGGCGTGAACAACAGGGGCAAAGGCAAAAGCTTGCAAGGCAATCGCGGAAGCTAGTACGAGGCGCATTTTTCTACTCCGTTCTCGGGGCTGTTTTAAAAATCATAGCGTGATCTTCAGAAAAGCTAACACCGGCTCGACGGATTTTATTCACAATCAGGACAATTAATTGTCAGCTGTTGACGGTTTTCTGGCAGCTTTGGCTTTCACTGTCCCATGAAGCGCCCGGAGCGCAGGATTGGGTCTGCTTGGAATGGCCACTGCACGCAAGGCTGGCGAATGCCACGCATATAAGCGCGAATGCGCATAGGACGGTTCGGATCATGGTGGTTCTCCCTCAAGGAAAATGCCGGTCGAGGGTAACGCATTTTTGCCAACCTGGCAAAAGATCAAGGCCCGGACTGAAACCGGGCCCGACAGAACATTTTAAAAACGGTGTTTAATCGCCGAACACACGTGCGAAAATGGTATCGACATGTTTGGTGTGATAGCCGAGGTCGAATTTTTCTTCGATTTCCTCGGGGCTCAACGCGGCGACTACGTCCGCATCACCCAAAAGCTCGGTTTTGAAATCCTTGCCTTCTTCCCAAACCTTCATGGCATTGCGCTGAACCAGACGATAGGCGTCTTCGCGGCTGACACCCGCTTGGGTCAGGGCCAGCAGCACGCGCTGGCTCATGACCAGACCGCGGAACTTGTTCATGTTGGCCAACATGTTGTCGGGGTAGACCACCAGCTTGTCGATGACACTGGTCAGGCGCGACAGGGCGAAATCCAGCGTGACAGTCGAGTCGGGGCCGATGTTACGCTCGACAGACGAGTGAGAAATGTCGCGCTCATGCCAGAGCGCTACGTTTTCCATCGCAGGCACTACGGCCATGCGCACCAGACGGGCCAAGCCGGTCAGGTTCTCGGTCAGGACCGGGTTGCGCTTATGCGGCATGGCCGACGACCCCTTTTGACCCTTCGAGAAAAACTCTTCGGCCTCCAGAACCTCGGTCCGCTGCATGTGGCGGATTTCGGTGGCGACGTTTTCGATGCTGCTGGCAATGACGCCTAGCGTCGCAAAGAACGCTGCATGACGGTCGCGCGGGATCACTTGCGTGCTGATTGGCTCGGGGACGAGACCCAGCTGGTCACAGACATGTTCTTCGACGCGCGGGTCGATATTGGCGAATGTGCCGACGGCGCCGGAAATGGCGCCAGTTGCAATCTCGGCACGGGCATCGCGCATGCGGGACAGGTTGCGATCCATCTCGGCATAGAAACGTGCGAAAGTCAGACCCATGGTGGTGGGTTCCGCATGGATGCCATGGCTGCGGCCGATACGGACAGTTTCTTTGTGTTCAATCGCGCGACGTTTCAGAGCAGCCAGCAGACCTTCGAGATCGGCGATCAGAATGTCAGCGGCGCGGGTCAGTTGAACGTTAAAACATGTGTCCAGCACGTCGGAGCTGGTCATGCCCTGATGAACAAACCGCGCCTCGTCACTGCCCACATGCTCGGCCAGATGCGTCAGGAACGCGATGACATCGTGTTTGGTGACAGCTTCGATCTCGTCGATGCGGGCAACGTCAAACTCCACATCCTTGGCCTTCCACACCGCCTCGGCGTTCTCGCGCGGGATTACGCCCAGATCCGCCATGGCGTCGCAGGCATGCGCCTCAATCTCGTACCAGATGCGGAACTTGGTCTTCGGCGACCAGATGGCGACCATGTCGGGGCGGGAATAACGTGGAATCATTGGCAGCGGCACCTTTTTGTGATTTGGCATGAGGCGATGGCGCGGGGTTTAAACCCACGCGCACAAGGGAACAAGGCACGAGTTCACGAATGAGACGGTTTGCCCTGATTTTAGCGATCTGGCCAGGGCTTCTGGCAGCGGAAGAGTTTCGCAAACTGTCTGGCGACGAAATCCTTGAGGCGCTATCCGGGCGCAAGCTTACCTATGGCGAGGGTATATGGCAGACCTTCGACGACACGATGCTGACGCAGTATTATTCGGGGCGTCCCAGCTCGGGCCGCTGGGCAGTGCGGGAGGATCGCTATTGCTCGCTCTGGCCACCTTCCGATCTTTGGTCCTGCTACGACGTTCAGAAAAGCGGCGATACCCTTCGTTTCATTGATGATGCTGGTGGGTCAACTGACGGAATGTACGACAAGTGAGCATGCCAAGCCGATTGTCCGATTTTGAAGGGCGCTGGAGCCTGACACGTACCATCCGTGACGCAAGGGCTGGGCAGATCGTGCAGGCAACAGGTCAGGCCGACCTGCGCCAGACAGATGGCGGTTTGATCTATGAGGAAGAGGTGAAGCTGCGCATTCCGGGACAGCCGGAAATGACCGGCACACGCCGATACCTATGGCGTGACGCGGGCGATCTCATCGCAATTCACTTTGACGACGACCGGTACTTTCATGCGCTGAAACTGGGCGTGACAAAGGCCCGAGATCACCATGATTGCCCGCCTGACAGTTACGACGCAGCCTATGATTTTCGAACATGGCCGCGTTGGAATGTGCGTTGGGTCGTGTCCGGACCGCGAAAATCCTATGAAATGCACACGGAATATATGCTGCGATAGCGTAATCATCTTGCAGATGCGGCGCCAGCAGGGCATTCCTATGCCAGAATCTCGGTCCGCTTAGGGAGAAACAAGATGAATGCAAATGTACTGGCCAACGCATTTGGTCCGCGTGAAGGAACGGCGCTGCGCGTCAAACAGGTGGTTTTGGTTGCGCTGGGCATTGTCGCTCTGGCCGTCGCCGCCAAAATCAAAGTGCCGATGTGGCCGGTTCCGATCACAATGGGCACCCTTGCCGTTTTGACCATTGGTACCGCCTATGGTGCACGTCTGGGTCTGGTCACCATGATGGGTTACCTGCTGATCGGCGCGCTGGGCTTTGACGTCTTCGCAGGCTCATCAGCTGAGAAGTTTGGTCTGACATACATGATGGGTGGAACTGGCGGCTATCTGGTTGGCTACGTTCTTGCAACCATTGCGCTGGGCGCATTGGCGGCACGTGGCTGGGACCGCTCGGTCGGTAAGATGGCACTGGCGCTGTTGCTGGCGAACGTATTGATCTACGTACCTGGCCTGCTGTGGCTGGGTCAGCTCTATGGTTGGGACCAGCCCATCCTGCAATGGGGCCTGACGCCGTTCCTGCTGGGTGATGCGATCAAACTGGGCCTTGCGGCACTGCTGATCCCGGGCCTATGGAAACTGGTGGGTAACGCCCGCACGTAAGCATCAAGCTTTACGGACTAAGAACCCGCGCCCCGAGATATTCGGGCGCGGGTTTTTTTTGTCTCCAATGGGCCGGTTTGTTCCAGGATGTGGGGCGTGGCATCAGGGAAGAAGTTCGGTTGTGATATGCGCGGACCCTTCCAAGGTTCGGTGTACGGGACACTTGTCCGCAATTTCCAAAAGACGTGCGCGCTGTTCCTGATCCAGTGGCCCGGTCAGTCGAATTTTGCGACGGAATTGGTCCACTTTACCCTCATCTGCCAGACCGGCATCCTGTGCATGAACTTTGTCATGACAGACATCAACACTGACGCTGATCAGAGGCCAGCGCTTGCGACGGGCATACATGCGGATGGTCATCGAAGTGCAAGCCCCCAGCCCGGCCGAAACAAATCCATAGGGTGACATGCCCCGGTCCGTTCCGCCATATGAGGCAGGCTCATCCGCGACTGCGTGATGGCGAGGGCCCGCCTGAATATCCTGCAAGAAGCCAGCCGGGTCTGCTTCTGTGACCCGCACAACGCCTTCCGGTGCGCCAGGTGGCGGGGCAGGTGGCGACAGGCTTACATAGCGCGAAACCCATGCGGTGATGACGTCTGCCGCATATTCCGCGTCAGCCGCTCGGGTAATCAGGTGATCGGCGTCATCGAGGGTGACAAAGCTTTTGGGGTGCTTGGCAGCCATAAAGATTGCAGCGGCATTGTCGATACTTACGGTTTCGTCACGGGATGCGTGTAAGACCAGCAACGCGGCTTTGAGATCTTCGATGGCAGGTGTCAGTGCCGCCTCGGAGATATCGTCGACAAATGCCTTGCCGATCCGGAAGGGGCGCCCGCCCAGGGCGACTTCAGCGCTACCTTCCTTCTGAATTTGCGGCAACGCTGCTTCGAAATGGTGGGATACGTGACCGGGATCGGCGGGTGCCCCCAAGGTCACGACGGCCTTGATTGACGGTATGCCCGCACGGGCACGCAAGACGGCAGCGCCGCCCAGCGAATGGCCAATCAACAGGGCAGGGGCCATGTTTCGCCCCGCCAGAAACTGAGCCGCCGAGATAAGATCCTCGACGTTTGAGGTGAAGGTGGTGTTCGCAAACTCGCCTCCGGAATGGCCGAGACCAGTGAAATCGAACCGCAAAACAGCGATGCCCATGGCCGCCAGCCGTGCAGAGATACGCCGCGCGGCGGGGATGTCTTTGGAACAGGTGAAGCAATGTGCAAACAAAGCCGTGGCCAGCACGGGTCCGTCGGGCAGGTCAAGGCGCGCGGCCAGCTGGCTGCCGTCATGTCCGGCAAAAGTTATGCGTTCCGTGGGCATATCGGCTCCTTGGTTTGCTGGGGGAAGCACGCTCAATACTGTGGGCTACCCCGGCGCGTCACAACCCTTATGTCAAAGGCGTAACGGGAAGGTGAGGAGTGTGAAGATAATTTTGGCTTGGACTTGGAAACTGCCTACCAGTGAAGCTTAGCCTCGTCCGGTGCCAAAAGTCGCTTCGTAATAGCCATCATGAATTGTGATGTTTTACCCAACAAACATTCGTTTCACTAATTTAACACCTGAACCCATCTTGGCATCGTAGTCGATTTGCTAAGGAGGCTCAGATGACACATACAGCTTTGACACCCCAAGCGTCTGGGATACGTCTTGGAACACTGATCATAGTAACAATGACTGGCATCCTGGGGTTTGCCCTTGGTCAGGCTTGGCCCACTGCTGATATTGGCGCGACGGGCCAGATAAGTTCAGAGATCGAAGATTGGCATGGTAATGTTCGGCGGTCTAACTGGCGGAACTGAGGCTGTCGGCTTACTCAAGACCCATTAGTTGGGCGTCAAAAGGATATTTCGACAGGTTCTCATAGCCATCCTCGGTGATGAGAACCTGATCTTCCAATTTGATCGAAAAATCCCCTCCGACCTCGCCGACAGCGGCCTCGACGCATAACACCATGCCCGGCACCAGCGGATAGTCATAGGCACCGGCAACAGCCTTGTCAGGGTAGGCGACCAACGGCCATTCATCGCACAGGCCCACACCGTGCATCAGGCAACCGTATTTCTGTGCCTGAAACTTGTCGTCAAGTACGTGTGTGTTCGCCGTCAATTCAGGGATCATCACGCCGGGTTTCAACATTTCCATATTGGTCATGATGTGTTCGTGCGCGTGCTGCATGGCATAGATCATGTCCGGGCGGGGCCTTCGGTCTCCGATCCACCATGTGCGAGAAATGTCGACACAAATGCCATAGGAACCGATCAAGTCCGTATCAAAGGCAATGATTTCATTTTGCTGGGTGATCCGTGGGCCGCATTCCTGAAACCACGGGTTTGTGCGCTGGCCCGAGGATAGCAACCGGGTTTCAATCCATTCACCTCCGCGACGGATGTTTTCGGAATGTAAAATCGCCCAAATATCGTCTTCGGAAGTTTTGCCATCGCCGACATTGGCACGCGCAAATTTTTCCATTTCGGCCACGGCGGTTTCGCATGCATGGTTGGCGCAGCGCATTGCCAGAATTTCGTCCTGGCCTTTCACGGCGCGGGTCTTCTCGGTGACCTCTTCACCTTCCATGATTTCAAAGCCTTGCGACTCGAGCGCGCGCAACCCGTGCAGCATGATCTTGTCCACCGCCAACCGTTTATTGCCTCCGCCATGCGTATCGATCAGTGCGCGCACCTCGTTCGCGAATACATCGGCTGCGACATCCGTTTTATCGCCCCGGTCGAAATAGAACAGATCGGCGCCAGAGCGTTGTTCGCGCACCAGCGGGTTGAAGGTGGACAGGAACGGAGACTTTTTGTAGTCCCAGATCACCATATAGCCATCGGCGCACAGCAGTACCGCCCGGAATGGGTTATGGGTGTTCCATAGCTGCATATTGGTACTGTCGGTGGCATACCGGATGTTCAACGGATCGAACATCAGCAACCCACCATAGCCGCGGTCAACAACGGCCTGCGTCAGCCGCCTCCAACGATAGTCCCGCATCCGTTCAAGATTGGGCAGGGCCAATCCAGCGGCGGCCCATTCATCAAAGGCCAGTTGAGGTGGCCCGATTTCGATCCGGTTATTGTCGTTGGGTGTGCCATCACCCAAAGTCGCGCCTCGGGTTGGATCAATCTTGCGGGTATCCCGATAGTGATGGTTCACAGCTAGCCTCCCTGCTTGCTGGTCAAGCCTGCGGGCTGGTTGGACGTCCGTCTCAGAAAATAGCGACGGTTCTGTTGTCGCTTTTTGACCGACACGGTTTGTGAGGCATGTTAAAGCAGGTCTATGAGTATAATTTTGCAGGATAAAATTCCTTACGACCCTTTGATCCCTCGTGCTTTGCCGGGCATCCAACCGGCCAAAATAGAGACTTGGCTGCATCGGGATGATGCCTTTGATGCTCAGATGCAGCGGCGAGAGACGTTGCTGTATGAACGGCGCGATGACGTCTTGGCGTTGAGTCCTGAAGCCGAACCAGCAGCACAGGAGCTTTTGGATCTGGTTCTAACCCAAGCCTATTCTGGGCCCACCGATCACGTGGAGCGACCCGATGGGGTGTCAGTTCGGATCGATCGGGGTAAGCCTTTGGAAACGCTCTGCAGATTGGTGCAGGAAGATTTCTGTATTCTACAAAAACAAGGTGACGAACATGTTCTGACAGGAGCAATCCTGTGCTTTCCGGCGAGCTGGCGCTTGTCCGAAAAATTTATGCGGCCGCTTGTCGATATTCACGTGCCCGTTGCCAGCTATGATGACGATATCGCGCGACGAGTACAGCGACTGTTTGACGGAATTCGGCCAGATCGGCCGCTCTGGCGATTCAATGTTTTGTGGTATGAGGATCCTGAACTTTTCCAGCCTCGTAGTGCCAGTGAGCCGCGCAAAACTCGCGACCGCGCCATCACGTCTTACCTGCGCAGCGAACGGCAAACGTTGTTGCGCCTGCCCGAAACGGGCGCGGTTGTGTTTTCGATCCATACTTACGTTCTGGCGGCAAACAGCCTGCCAGAAATGGAAAACCCCGCCTGACGGCGGGGCCTCCTAGGAGGGCCTTGGGTAATTTGCTTACATGCCCAGCACGACCGCAACATCCGCAAACGCGTTACTGGCGTTCAATGCGACAATTGCGATCGTAAAGACCAGAACCTGGGTGTTGAGACGGAAATCTTCGCCGCGGATCAAATTGACAGCGGCCATGGACATTGCGATCGGGGTCGACACGCTGGCGACAACGCCTGTCACGCACCAGCTGCTCAGCCGCAACGCGTCGCTTGGCCGCTCAGGGTCGTCTTCCTCGGCCGCGGCAGGGGTGTCGATTGCGGCAGGCTCTTGTTCTTCCGTCCGGAAGGCGATGCTCAGCAGTTGCTCATCGGACAATTGGATGGGCCGGGCCGTTGTTTTCGGCGCATCGGGATCTTCGATGTCGGGGTCAACGATCTCCAACCCGGCAAACTGGCCTGTCACGGACTTGAAAATTTGCTTTCTGTCGCGCTGCCTGCTTGGGGTCAGGGTGTCAAACGCGCTCATGAATTGCTCGATTGTCAAAACGGTATGAGGTGACAGCCACTCGACGCGCCGGGTCGAACAGATATCAACCATACGGTAGAGGATGACCACGAGCATCAGTTCGGACACTTCGTTGTCGTCCAGAAGGGGAGATACCGGAGTAACCGTGATGGCCAGCCTGTTTCTGGGGCTTGAGACATAAGGTCTTACCATTGTCTTCAAACCTGCGGCTCGATCCATCCGCTCATAACGGTCTTCTTCGTCACCGGAATCAGTATCCAGGGACAAACGCACCATATACTGGCTGGATACGATGCTGGCTTCTGTTTCGCTCAGCAACGCCTTACGTTCGACCAGATGGCCGTAATCTTCCAGCGTTGCTGCGACGATTGTGCCGAACCGCTCGATTGCGCCTTCGGTGTCGCCGTCGAATTGCAGGCCGCCATGGTAGCTGTTTTTCCGAGCCACTGCTTTGTCCCTTATCGCATTTCGTCTGGAGGATCATTCTAACGGTCGATCTTGAGGAGAATTTGGCATTAAATGCAAAAAAAATCAAAAAATACAAAGATTGATTACGCTTTGGAAACCATGAAACTAAGGACTTTATTCACCACTATGGCGAAAATGTGGCTGAATTGAGTTTTTGGGGATGCTGAACCATGGCGCGTTCACCCGTCGATTCGGGCCGCCATTATCGCGATGGATTGCTGATAAACCGTTGCCGCATTCCACTGCTGAATCACCGCGAAGTTCGGCTGCCCCTGCTGATAGCCTCGACCGGGTTTCCAGCCCTTCTTACGCAGAAAATTCGCAGTTGAGGCCAGCGCGTCGGTCATGTTGTAGAAGTCCACCTGACGGTCGCCGGTGGCATCTACCCCATACGTCAGCGCGTTGCCGGGCAGGAATTGTGTATGGCCCAGCTCGCCATGTTTTGCCCCCTTTGTTGCCATTGTGATGCTGCCCTGATCGACCAGCTTTAGAGCACCAATCGCGTGCGGAACAAAGAACTCGGATCGGCGACAATCATAGGCCAGAGTGGTTATTGCTGACACAACCTGACTATCCCCCATGAAATTCCCAAAGCCCGTTTCCATGCCGTGAATGGCAATCAGGACACCCGCAGGGACCCCATATTGCCGTTCCAGCGCCGCGTAGAATTGCGGGTTCCGAGCTTTGCGTTTGCGACCTTGAGCCACGATCGTGTTTGCCCCACGCACTTGCATGAACTTGTCCAGCGAGTACCTGAAGCTTTTTTGATTGCGGTCAGCCGCGATCGTGCGTGTTGCATATTGGGTTTGAGAGAGCGCCTGCAACCCCTTCTTTTTTACCCCCGATCTGCGCGCCTGTTTGGCGAAATCTGCTTTCCAAGCCTCGAAACCGGCACTGGTGTTCCCGCACGGGGCGGCCATCGTGCCAATTGGCAGCACAAATACAAAAGCAATCAGATAGGCGAAACGTAGCATCAGTATCTTCCTTTTGAGCAATTCAACCCAGATAAATCGGCCGGTTTGCTTCCAATCGCGGTGGCCTGGGACTGATTGAAACTCTTACAATCCGCGCTGCAGGTCGTCTGCGGTTAGAACGGGTTGAATTTCGATCGAAGCGTTAAGGGCAGCAAATAACGGTTCATTGATCATTGGCATGCGGGCCTGGTCGGTTTCCTCGAAGATTACGATTCCCATCCGTTTGCCGTCTTCTAGCGCAAAGTAAGCCGCTTCAGCTTTGACATCTTTCACCAATGCGGTAATCGCCCGCCCAAGGGTTCCGTCCATTTCGGCCTGGTTGCCTTTTTCAACAGGGATTGTGAATTTTAACATCAGGCGCATTGAAATCTCCCAGAGTTGCAGTCTCGGTTTCTTGGAAAAGGCTCTGATGTTCCGACGTGTCAGTCAAGGTGATTGGCTTGACTTGCTATCAAACGGAAAAAGGGCGCCGAACAACCGGCGCCCTTTCAAGTCTGCGAAAAACCTATGACTTAGCAGCTGTAGTACATGCCGTACTCAACCGGGTGCGGCGTGTGTTCGTAGGTTTCGACTTCTTCCATCTTCAGCGCGATGTAGCCGTCGATCTGATCTTTGGTGAACACGTCGCCGTGTAGCAGGAAGTCATGATCCGATGCCAGCGCTTCCAGCGCTTCGCGCAGGCTGCCGCAGACGGTGGGGATGTCGGCCAGTTCTTCGGCGGGCAGATCGTACAGGTTCTTGTCCATGGCTTCACCCGGATCGATCTTGTTCTTGATGCCGTCCAGGCCGGCCATCAGCAGGGCGGCAAAGCACAGGTAGGGGTTCGCTGCCGGGTCGGGGAAGCGGGCCTCGACGCGCTTGGCTTTCGGGCTTTCTGTCCACGGAATACGTACACAACCCGAACGGTTACGGGCCGAATAGGCGCGCAGAACGGGGGCCTCAAAGCCCGGGATCAGGCGCTTGTAGCTGTTAGTCGCCGGGTTGGTGAAGGCATTCAGGGTCTTGGCGTGCTTCAGAACACCGCCGATGAACCACAGGGCTTCGTCCGACAGATCAGCATATTTGTCACCAGCAAACAGCGGCTTGCCATCTTTCCAGATCGACATGTTCACATGCATTCCGGTACCGTTGTCGCCCGCGATCGGTTTCGGCATGAAAGTGGCCGATTTGCCGTAGGCGTGGGCGACATTGTGGATGATGTACTTGTACTTCTGCAGCTCGTCCGCCTGTTTGGTCAGGCTGTCAAAGATCAGGCCCAGCTCGTGCTGGCACGAGGCAACCTCGTGGTGATGCTTGTCGACCTTCATGCCCAGACGCTTCATGGTCGATAGCATTTCAGAGCGCAGGTCCTGTGCTTCGTCGATCGGGTTGACGGGGAAGTATCCGCCCTTGACGCCCGGACGGTGGCCCATATTACCCATCTCGTATTCGGTGTCGGTATTCCAGGATGCGTCAGTTGCATCAACTTCGTAGGATACCTTGTTGATACTGTTCGAGAAACGGACGTCGTCAAACAAGAAAAACTCAGCCTCGGGACCCATATAAGCCACATCGCCGATGCCCGAAGACTTCAGGTATGCTTCGGCCTTCTGGGCGGTGCCGCGCGGATCCCGCTCATACGCTTCGCCGGTGTCGGGTTCGACGACCGAGCAATGCACACAGATGGTTTTTTCCGCGTAGAACGGATCGACATACGCGCTGTCGGTGTCGACCATCAGTTTCATGTCCGATGCTTCGATCGACTTCCAGCCCGCGATGGACGAGCCGTCGAACATGAAGCCTTCTTCCAGAAAGTCTTCGTCGACCTGATCTGCTATCAGGGTCACGTGCTGTAGCTTGCCGCGCGGGTCGGTGAAGCGAACATCGACGTATTCTGCGCCTTCGTCCTTGATCAGCTGAAGAACTGCGTCCTTGCTCATTCTCTTGATTCCTCTGACTTGAAGATTGGTGTGTTACAGTGCGTCCGAACCGGTCTCGCCGGTACGAATGCGAATGGCTTGTTCAACGGGTGAGACAAAGATCTTACCATCGCCGATCTTGTCTGTCTTGGCGGCGCCAACAATCGCCTCGATGGCGGCATCTACCTGATCGTCGTCCAAAACGACTTCGACTTTTACCTTGGGCAGGAAATCGACCACATATTCAGCACCGCGATACAGTTCGGTGTGACCTTTTTGGCGGCCGAAGCCCTTAACTTCGATCACGCTGAGGCCCTGGACCCCAACGTCCTGCAATGCCTCTTTCACTTCGTCCAGTTTGAACGGCTTGATGATCGCTTCGATCTTTTTCATCCCGGCTCACCTCGCATGGTTGTCAGAATGGCAGTGATCACGTCTAAGATTGTGCAGCAATGCGATTGCGGAATTGGCCGGCTGCGGATGCGTTGAAATCAATGTGTAGGTGAAATTTTAGTCGGTTTGCACAAAAAGTAATCGAAATTGAATCGCATGAGGGTTTGGGATGACGGAATTGCTGACAGCGGTGCAGATGCGGGCAATCGAACAGGCCGCAATCGAGTCCGGTCAGGTAACGGGGCTGGAGTTGATGGAGCGCGCCGGGCAGGGCGTAGTAGAGGCGATTTTCGAGGAGTGGCCTGAGTTTGCAGAAACCTCGGGGCGGGCAGTGGTGTTTTGTGGACCGGGGAACAATGGTGGCGATGGTTTTGTCGTCGCGCGATTGCTTAAGCAGTGGGGCTGGGAGGTCGAGGTGTTTCTGTATGGAGACCCCGAGAGTCTGCCGCCGGATGCGCGGACCAACTACGAGCGTTGGGTGGGCAAGAACGATGTCAAGATTCGAAAGCTCAACCCGCCTACACTTGTGGATGAATGCCTGCCGCATTCGCCCGAAATAAACTTGGTTATTGATGGATTGTTTGGAACCGGTCTAATGCGCCCGTTCCAGGGAGTTTCCTCACTTTTGGCGACTGAGAAGGTGAGAAGCTTGCTGCGAGAAGGCGACGTGCGGGTCGTTTCAATCGACATTCCGAGCGGTTTGTGTGCTGACAGTGGTAGGGTGCTTGGGAATGTGATCACGGCCGATTTGACGGTCACGTTTCACGGCAAAAAGATCGGTCATATGATTGCAGATGGCCCCGCAAATTGCAGAATAATCAGGGTTAAGCCGATCGGACTGAAGCGTGAAGATTCAGATCAGTTCGTTCAATTGGTTTCTGAGGAGAGGCCTTCGGCAGCAAAGGATGCGCCGGGTCACAAGTACACCTACGGCCACGCCCTGATCCTATCTGGTGGTTCAGGCAAAACCGGCGCGGCGCGGCTGGCGGCACGGGGGGCTTTGCGGATTGGAGCAGGGCTCGTGACGATCGGTGTGCCTCCTGCAGCACCGATGGAGGTCGCGGCGCAAGTGACGGCCATCATGTTGCAGCGGGTCGACCGGGCTGATGTGTTGTCTGATGTCCTGAAGGATGAACGGCTGAACGCCCTCTGTCTTGGTCCGGGATTGGGTCTGGAGCGGGCGCGCGATCTGGTGCCGGGTGCTCTGGCAGTTGGGCGGTCAACGGTGTTGGATGCGGACGCGTTAACGGCGTTTTCTGATGATCCGGCTGCACTGTTCGACCTTTTGCATGAGAAGTGCGTGCTGACACCGCACGGCGGTGAATTCGCGCGATTGTTCCCCGATATCTCAGAGAGGCTGAATGCAGTTCCGACCAAGGGCCCGGCCTATTCCAAGGTTGATGCCACACGAGAGGCTGCCGCGCGGGCAGGGTGCGTTGTCCTGTTCAAAGGCCCGGATACTGTCATTTCCGCACCGGACGGGCGATGCTTGGTCAATTCTGCACATTATGACCGGGCTGCTCCATGGCTGGCGACGGCGGGGTCGGGCGACGTATTGGCAGGGTTCATCACGGGGTTGCTGGCGCGCGGGTTCGCACCGATGCAGGCCGCCGAAACGGCCGCCTGGCTGCATGTCGAATGCGCTCGACTTTTTGGTCCGGGCCTGATTGCCGAAGATCTGCCAGAGCAACTTCCAGAGGTTTTCAGGCAGTTAGGTATTGGAGCGCGTTGAGCGACGAATGCTTGGGCTTCGACCGTTTGAACAGAAGGCGACCTCGGTATGTGCGTTACTGCATAGCGCGTGTTCGCCAGTTATCTCGAACCGCGCTAAAATTTGTTTGCGGAACTCTGCGCCGACTCGTGTACAATGTTATAAGTACCTGCAACTGAATTTATTTTTTCAAATCTCGCGTGTTCTTTTGTTGCGGAAATACAATGTTCGCTCAGAACGGATCAGGGACGACTGGAAAGCTCGCGATCTGAAATCATCTGAGTAGTACCGGAAACCGGAATCTTTCAAGGTGAGTGAAATGACCTTCAATTTAAAACTCTCGTCTATAGCCGCAGTTTTGGCCGCTACCACAGCACTCCCCGCTGCGGCTGAACTAAAATATGAAAACAATAGTGGCGGCTACGTCCTGTTATACGGCCAGCTTAACCCCGCCATCATCTCGGTCGACGACGGGCAGCAGACAGAAACCCGCTTGCTGGACAATGATATTTCGAACAGCCGCGTGGGATTGCGCCTGTTGCAACCGTTTGGCAGCAATGAGTTCACATTCCGCTTTGAAACTGCGCTTGGATTACCGAACTCGAGCGAGTGGAACCAATTGGGAACCGATTTCAGCGGATGGACACGTGCGGATCTGCGGCATGTGGATTTCGGCCTGAAAGGCAGTTGGGGTAAAGTTTCGGCGGGCCAGGGCAGCATGGTGTCGGATGGGGCGTCCCAGACCGATCTATCTTATGTCGGAACGGCGCTGTATTCATTTACTAATGATGAAAACTCGGGCTTTTTCTATCGCGGGACAGATGGCGTTCTGAGCGACATTACAATAGGCGATTCCAGCAGTGACTTTGACGGCTCGCGCCGTGGTCGCGTTCGCTATGACACGCCCAGCTTCAACGGGTTTTCAGCTGGCATAGCCTATGGACAGAATATTCTGTCCAGCAGTGATGACGATGATTACTACGACATTGGCGTCGGCTATGAGACCACTTTTGCCGGTGGTATTGAATTCGCCGCATCGCTTGCATACGCCGTTCGCTCGCGTGACGACAACTCGGGAGATCGCAAAGACACGATCGGGTCAGCATCGGTACTGATGCCCAGCGGGCTAAGCTTTACTTTTGCGGCAGGCACGCGTGATGAAGAAGAAGTGGGCGTTTCTGATCCAAGCTTCTGGTATGGCAAGATCGCCTACGAAGGTGACTGGGTGTCCTGGGGCAAAACCGGGGTTGGTATCGACTATTATGATGGGTCAGACTTTGAAAGCGATGGCTCCAGCACTGAAGCCTGGGGGATTGCGGTTGTTCAGCGGATCGACAGCATCAACACCGATGCCTATCTGAAGTACCGCAATCATGATTTCAACAACGGCACATCCTTCGACAATAACGAGGCTTGGGTTTTGGGCGCGCGCTGGAAGTTCTGAACCCTGATTGGAATTCAAGGAAACGCCCCGGTTGGTTCCGGGGCGTTTTTTCGTCTGGCACCCCATAAAACAGGGCTGATTGGGCAGTTGCCCCTTGCACGCGGGCGGCTGGGCAAATAGAAGGCGTCAAATTTGCCTGGCGCGCCGTTTTGCGCGCCCCGAATCCTATGGGGACTACGATAATGCAGGTTACCGAGACGCTGAACGAAGGTCTGAAACGCGGCTATAACATCACCGTATCTGCGGCCGAGCTGGACAATAAGGTCAATGAAAAACTGACCGAAGCACAGCCCGAAGTCGAGATGAAAGGTTTTCGCAAGGGCAAGGTGCCGATGGCGCTGCTGAAAAAGCAGTTTGGCCAGCGTCTTATGGGCGAGGCGATGCAGGAAACCATCGATGGTGCCATGAACCAGCATTTTGAGGACAGCGGTGAACGTCCAGCACTGCAGCCCGAAGTCAAGATGACCAATGAGGACTGGAAAGAGGGCGATGACGTCGAGGTCGCGATGTCCTACGAGGCGCTGCCTGAGATCCCCGAAGTTGACCTGAAATCAGTTGAGCTGCAAAAACTGGTGGTCAAAGCTGACGACGCAGCCGTTGAAGAAGCGCTGAACAATCTGGCCGAAACCGCTCAGGACTTCAAAGCGCGCCGCAAGGGCTCGAAAGCCAAAGACGGCGACCAGATTGTGTTCGACTTTGTTGGTAAGGTCGATGGCGAGGAATTCGAGGGTGGATCGGCTGAAGATTACCCACTGGTTCTGGGTTCGAACAGCTTTATCCCCGGTTTCGAAGAGCAGTTGGTTGGTGCGAAGGCAGAAGAAGAAAAAGACGTCAACGTATCCTTCCCCGAGGATTATCAGGCCGAGCATCTTGCTGGTAAAGATGCGGTATTCACCTGCACTATCAAAGAAGTAAAAGAGCCCGTCGCGGCAGAGTTGAATGACGAATTGGCCAAGAAGTTTGGCGCTGAGGATCTTGATGGTCTGAAGGGGCAAATCTCGGAGCGTCTTGAAGCGGAATACGCAGGTGCGTCGCGGGCAGTCATGAAGCGTGCCTTGTTGGACGCGCTGGACACCAAAGTGTCCTTCGATCTGCCACCGTCATTGGTCGAGGCTGAAGCCAAGCAGATCGCACATCAGCTGTGGCACGAGGAAAACCCTGAGGTCGAAGGCCACGACCACGATCCGATCGAGCCGACAGATGAGCACAACAAACTGGCAGAACGTCGTGTACGTCTGGGCCTGCTGCTGGCCGAGTTGGGTCAGAAAGCAGAAGTTGAAGTGACCGACGCCGAGATGACCCAAGCGATCATGAATCAGGCCCGCCAATACCCGGGTCAGGAACGTCAGTTCTTTGAGTTCGTGCAGCAGAACGCCCAAATGCAGCAGCAGCTGCGTGCGCCGATCTTTGAAGACAAAGTTGTCGACTATGTCTTCGAGCTGGCTCAGGTGGCCGACAAAGAGGTCAGCAAGGACGATCTGCAAAAAGCTGTTGAGGATCTGGAAGAGGAATAATCCTCTTCCTTCCGCATTGAGGGGCGCAAATAGAAGCGGAGCCGCCTGAAATTAGGCGACTCCGCATGGGTGGCTTTGTACTATGAGGTGAGGGGGTCAGGCCTCATGAGCAAAAGCACGGGGGGTCTTTAGCAGAGCGGTCTTTTGCTCTGGCGTGAATGTGTGAGACAGCGCCTCGATCAGCTTCAGAACATCTTGTCTTTCAGCTTCGTTTTTCGCGGCGCTCATCTGCTCAACGAAGTACTTCTCAAGGTCTGTTCGCGGTTTTTGGTCGTGGTTGGCTGGGCTAAGCTCCGCATCTTTCCTGCTTTCGAAAAGCTCCAGCGCCTGTTCGTCTTCCAGGAAGACATTGTGGCGAATGTCGGCAAAGTTTCTGACCCGTGAGATGCGTTCGTCAGAGCAATCCAGCAAAGCGGCAAGCGCCGGGACCTTGCCCATCTGAACTTTTTTCCCAACATAGTCGTAGGGCGCGTTGTCTGATCTTTTCAGAACGCGATCCATTACTGGGTCAATCACGGTGATGATGTCCTGAATGCCAGCATTCTTGGCATATTCCAGAGATCCAACCATCAGTTCGGATGTCGCATAGGCGACGGAGTTCTTGTCCTTCCCGCGGTTCAGACGCTGGGTATCTACGCAGAAGCGCGTCGACTCCCAGACGGTTGCACTGCGCAATGGTGCCTCTCCGTCCAAAATGGCGGAAAACACGTCGGACAACATGTGAGGTCCAGTGGTCTGTAGGGCACGCACGGCTGCGACGACATTCCCCCCGTCGTCGAGTCCGATTACATATGCCGGGTCCAGATGATCGAATTCGTCGATCTCTTTACCATCTTCGATATTGACGTCCCATCCCAGGCGTCCGCCAAATACTCTTGCTCTCAACTCAAACATTTCGTCAAGAACCTCGCCAAACAAGTGTCTGTTCAGCCCATCAACTACGATGATCATTTCTTTCCCCCTTCGAGTGGTTGTTCGGTAAACTAGACGTTACCGTTTTGAAGGGGTATTTCTATTGGGGTTTTCCCGTATCTAGGCGGAATTTAGAACTTTTAATGATTAACCTGGGGTGATCAGGCCAATCGCTATCGCCCGGCCAACCGCTTGCGGGGTCGTCAAGGCACTTAGTTTCTCTCTGCTCGAACGCAGATGAACCTCTACAGTGCGGTGCGAAATCGACAGTATATCGCCGATATCCTGTTGCGACTTGCCAGCGGCGACCCATTGTAAAATCTCGGCTTCACGGGTGGAAAGCGTCGGATGATAGAGCGCGCTCGTGAATTCGTCAGATGTGACGACGTTGTCGTGAATGTGCACGGCCATGGACTGAAGATCGCCGATGACATGCGTGTAAAGCTTGCGCCATTCTTCTTTGCTGCAATCACGTGTGGCGCTGAGTAGACCGATATCACCGTAAGGACCGCGCACCGGGATTGTGACACCTTGGCTTGGAAGGCCGAAATCATGCGCGTCCCTGAAAACACGTTGAAAATCGGGGTTGCGGTCCAGACGACTCCAATCCACAGGGGCGATGCTGCGACGGCTCATGTGAATGGTCGGGTCGATCATAATCAGACCCTGAGACTGGTAGTGATCTTTCCACTCATCCCCATAGGTCACATACCCAGCCACGGTACCCGCGGTTGGATTCATGCCAGCATAGGCCGCATGGTCCATGTCATGCTTTTCACAAATCTGGCGCAGGAACTCAGTGTATCGAGTTTCTGAATCCGGTAGGGTGCTTAGATCGACAATTTCCATATGTTGCCTACCAGCTGCGGCCCATCCAGCAACCCGATGGTGTCGTCGAGCGTGCCATTACCTTAGAGTGGAACCCATTTACCTCACGCCGATTAGAACACCACACTTTTCAAAACATGACAAGACGATGCACGAATTGTCTATGCATTTTGCCAAACTGGATCAGGCAATTAGAGCATTTTTATCACTGTCCGGCCTTGGCTGCTTATCAAATCTCGTGATTTTCAGCCTATAAACACTACGGTGCAGACCTTAAACCGGTCTCTACAAGCATACCTCGGGCCTTAGCCTCGGGGTAGAACCCTTTTGCATATAGGAATATCGCCCGTTGCTGATTTCCGTCTGACAAAAGCCATGCGCCGCGCAGGTATTTACCGGCAAATTCCAGGTTTGTATCCGCATTTAGCAGACCTTCTGCATTCCCCGAATAACCCATCGAGCGCGCCGTTGCGGGCAATATCTGCAGCAGGCCATAATACGGGCGATTGACGGCCCAGGGGCGATGTGTGCTTTCGCGGATCGCCAGTTTGTGAATCAATTCACGCGGCAGCTCGTAATGATCGGCCCATTTATTGATCGAGGCGCGCAATTCCGGAGTTTCATTTGGGTAGAGTGGAGGATCAAATGACTGCGGGTCCCCACGAGATACTTCTGCACCGCCACAGGCGGTCAAAGGGGCCACAAGCAAAAGTGCCATAAGGTGGCGACGCGAGAATATTGCCATGTTGATCTCCAAGCTGCGCGAGATAATGATATGGATCGAGTGTCAAACCGCAAGCTTGTGGTTGAAATCTGGCCAAATGTTGCTTGTTCCGAACACTCGAAAAAAAAGGCCGCGCAAGACCTGCGCGACCCTCAAATTTTAGAAGTCAGCCAGATCAGGCTTTAGCTTCGTCTTCTTCAGCCGGAGCATCTTCGGGCGCCAGATCTTCGTCTTCTGATGCGGCCGAACCGATATCATCAAACAGTTCAGCGATCTCGAATTCAGCAGCGGCTTCTTCTTCAGCGGCCAGTTCCTGAATCGATTTGCCGGACGCTTGCAGTTCGGCTTCTTCTTCCGAACGGGCAACGTTCATGCTGATTTCGGCGACAACTTCGGGGTGCAGGCGAACCGCGACGGTGTGCAGACCCAGATCCTTGATCGGAGCGATCAGGGCGACCTGTTTCTTGTCAACGGTGAATCCTGCTTCGGTGGCGGCGTCGGCTGCATCACGCGGGGTGACGGAGCCGTACAGAGCGCCGGAATCCGAGGCTGAGCGAATCACAATGAACTGCTGACCGTCCAGCTTTTCAGCCAGCGCTTCAGCTTCTTTTTTGGTTTCCAGATTGCGGGCCTCAAGCTGCGCTTTCTGGGCTTCGAACGAGGCAATATTGGCCTCGGACGCGCTCAGCGCTTTGCCTTGGGGCAGCAGGAAGTTGCGGGCAAAGCCAGGCTTGACGTCAACGACGTCGCCCATCTGACCCAGTTTCGCAACACGTTCGAGAAGGATAACTTGCATGTCAGTCTCTCCTTACTTCACGGCGTAGGGCAGCAGGGCGAGGAAGCGGGCGCGCTTGATAGCACGGGCCAGTTCACGCTGCTTTTTTGCCGAAACGGCGGTGATACGCGAGGGAACGATCTTGCCACGCTCAGAAACGTAGCGCTGCAACAGACGAGTGTCTTTGTAATCGATCTTCGGCGCGTTGTCGCCCGAGAACGGGCAGACCTTGCGGCGGCGGAAAAATGGTTTTGCGGCCATGGTTTAGTGTCCTTTCTTCAGGCGTTGATCAACGGCGCTCGCGGCGACCTTCGCGCTCATCGCGCTTCTGCATCTGGACCGAGGGGCCCTCGTTATGCTCGTCGACCTTGATGGTCAGA
This sequence comes from Ruegeria sp. EL01, assembly GCF_900313035.1. GTDB lineage: Bacteria > Pseudomonadota > Alphaproteobacteria > Rhodobacterales > Rhodobacteraceae > Ruegeria. The sequence continues at coordinate 48,914 of NZ_OMPS01000016.1, forward strand.
ACGCGCATGACATCATCATGCAGGCGCATCAGGCGCTCCATTTCCTGAACGGCGCCGGCGGGGGCGTCGGTCTTCAGGAAGGAATAGTGACCCTTGCGGTTTTTGTTGATCTTGTAGGCCATCGTCTTGACACCCCAGTACTCGCTGTCGACGACGTTGCCGCCGTTGTCAGCCAGAACGGTGCCGAAGTGTTCTACAAGGCTTTCTGCCTGCGTGTTGGACAAGTCCTGACGCGCAATCATTACATGCTCATACAGTGGCATGTTCACTCCTGTTTATATCGAGGCGCATTTCAAAGGCGGGGCCGGTTCGTCCTTCGCGACCCTGCCACGAGAGGCTGCGCGATTCATAAGTACTGCGAAGGATGGCCCCGTATACACTTTTGTACGTCCGTAGCAAGCCCCGCCACAGATGCCTTTGAGACGCCGCCCAATTTCCTTTAGGCCGCCCAATTCCTGACGCTTTTCGGCTCAAAGTTGTTTCGCATACCGGGCACGACCCGGACGGACAAAAACCTGAGATGGTATGGTTACATAGGGCGAAGTGTTATGACCGCGATGAACACTAATACATTCCAAGAACAAGCGTCTGGCACGCGTTTCGATCACTCTGTGCCCCTGATGATTTCATTTGCGCCAAACTGGAAAGCTCGCTTGATCCTGTCACGCGTTTTCGGGGCAATCCTGATCCTGTCAGCATTTTCCATGTGGTTGATGCCGGGATCGGTGGTCGGCGCAGATGTCTGGCCTCTGAAGCTTGCAGCGTCGATGCTGTTTCTGATCATCGGTGTCAGCCTTCTGACCATCGAAATTCTGGACCCTCGTCCTGACGCGTACTTCGATCCCATCAGACAAGAAGTTCGGGTGCTGCAAAAGAACGAAGAAGGGCGCCCTCAAACTGTACTGCGCCGCAGCTATGACACGCTGGGCGGTGCACGTTTCGACGATGATGAGGTGCAACTCTACGACGTCGATGGCAGTCTTCTGATGAAACTGCCGCTGCAATCGGCGGATGTCAGCCGAGCGCTGAAGGGACAACTTAGCCAGAGCGTAACAATTTTCGCCTAGATTCTATTCTGTTCAAAAAGGAACAGACTTTGTGAATCGAAAACACTTGTGTGCCGCCCTTAGGCGGCACATTTTGTTTTTGAGCAACCCAAACGGTTTGCAAACACAAAAACGCGGAGATTGTCATGAAATCCACCCTTCTTGCTGCTGTACTGGCCGTATCGGCGACGTCGGCATTCGCTAGCGCCGACAAATACGTTTTGGACCCCAGCCACAGCCAAGTCGTTTTCAGCTATGACCACCTTGGTTTTTCGACCACCACAGGCATGTTCTCGGGCTTTGAGGGCGAGATCATGTTTGATCAGGAAGACCCTACGGCGTCCTCTGTGAACGTATCCATGCCGGTCCTTGAGATGTTCACCGGTTGGAAACCGCGCGAAGATCATTTCATGACCGAAGATTTCTTCGGCGCGACCGAGGGTGACATGATTACGTTCGCTTCGACGGGTATCGAAGTAACCGGTGAAGGCACAGCCAACATCACTGGCGATTTGACCATGAACGGTGTGACGAAATCGGTCGTTCTGGACGCCAAGCTCAACAAAGTTGATGAGCACCCGATGGCCAACAAGCCGTGGGCTGGTTTCAATGCCACCACCACCGTTACCCGCAGTGAGTTTGATCTGGGACAGTTCGCCCCCTTTGTCAGCGACGATGTGCAGATCCAGATCTCGGTTGAGGCGCAAAAAGCCGAGTAATCTTGCGCTACTGAGACAAAAAAACCGCCGGTGCCTTGGCCCCGGCGGTTCTTTCATGTTTGGAATTATTCGCCCCGGGTTGCTGTCAGCTCGACCGTGACATTCACGGCGAAGGCAAGCGAATCCTCTGCCGGCATCTGGGCACCGATGTCGAAATCCAGACGGTTGAGTTCGAGTTCTCCGAGCATTGTCGCGCTGTTGTCCTGCAGATCAAGGGCGAAGGGCAACACTACGTCGAGTGTTTTGTCGCGGATGGTCAGAGGGCCGCGCGCTTCGTAGCCGGTATCAGTCTTGAACAAGCCGGCGGTAAATTGCGCGGTTGGAAATTGGCCGCTATCGAAAAAATCCGCACCCATCGCCTGATCCGTGACTGTGCCCAGTTTAAGCGATCCGATGGCTACCGTCACCTCGACTGAGCCCGCGAGCCCGGGATCAGATGGATCGTCAAATGTGATGGCGGCGGTCCAGTCGGAAAACGCGCCAGTCACGGGACTGCCCAACTGTGTGATGGAGATCGAAAGGGTGCCGTTCTGGACCCGCCAGTCTGATTGCACCTCTTCCAATTCTGCGGTTTCGGTGCCTGCGGCCACGTGATCTGAGAAGATACCGATGCTCCAACCGCCTGCCAGAACTGCCAACCAAACGGTCAAAGCGGCAATGGCTGGGGCAATGGAGTGACTCTGCTTGGGTGGTTCCGGTGCGTCGGGCTGGCCAGGCAGCATCCGGCGCAATGTGCTATCCTTATCCACGATGTGGTGTTTGAGTGCGCCCATAATATGTAGCGCCAAGGAGCCGACCAGGACCCAAATGAACAACCAGTGCAGGCCTGCCGTTATCTCGGCCAAGTATGGGGATTTGGGAACAAGGGGCAGGTTTTGTCCGAAAGGCCACAAGATTGGCGCAAAACCTTCGGCAGCGGCGTGGTGGATCCAGCCAGTCAGCGGCACGAGAACCAATGACGCGTACAGCATCCAATGTACGGTCTCAGCGGCGAAAGCCTCGGGTTTGTTTTCTGCGTTCAAAAGACCTGGTTTGGTTTGCGTAATCGCCCACACTATTCTGGCAAGAGCGACAAAGAACACCGTGACACCAACCGTTTTGTGCAGTGAAAACAACCGAGAAGCCACTGCAATGTCTGCTTCGGTTGTGGGAATCGTCGGATCATAAATGGCGTGCGCCAAGTTGTCGGCGATCCAGCCAAGGGGAATGGCGGTGAAGATCAATAATGCCGTAAGCCAATGGAAGGCTTTGGTTACGCTGCCGTAGCTGGAGAACGTATTGGTCGAGGACATTGTTTGACTGCTCCGGGGTTGGTTGGCTGAGCCTACCCTAATGCCAACCAGTCGAGGCACAAGCCCGAGGGAATGCACAGCCAGAGTGCCAAAATGCAGGTCAAACGCAATGCTTGTGCCGCGACCCATGTCAGTTTACACCCCGCCGCAACCTAACGTCATCCATGAGGTTGCAATGACACTTGCGTTCGTTTTTCCAGGGCAGGGCGCCCAAACCATCGGAATGGGCAAAGCTTTGGCTGAGGTATATCCCGCCGCTCAGGCTGTGTTCGATGAGGTGGACGAAGCGCTGGGTGAAAAGTTGAGTAACCTGATCTGGGAAGGCGATATTGCCGAGCTGACGCTAACCCAAAACGCACAACCTGCGCTGATGGCCACTTCGATGGCCGCGATGCGCGCGTTGGAGGCTGAGGGTGTTTTGGTTTCCAAGGCATCCTTTGTGGCCGGTCATTCACTGGGCGAATACTCGGCACTGGCGGCCGCTGGAGCGTTGACCGTCGCTGACACAGCGCGGCTGCTGCGCACGCGTGGTCAGGCGATGCAAAGTGCGGTGCCGGTTGGAGAGGGTGCCATGGCAGCCATTCTGGGGCTGGACCTGGAGGCCGTTCGGGCCGTTGCGGGTGAAGCGGCGCAGGGCGAGGTCTGTCAGGCGGCCAATGACAATGATCCGACGCAAGTTGTGGTTTCTGGATCCAAAGCCGCTGTTGAACGCGCCGCTGAGATTGCCAAGGAAAAGGGCGCAAAACGCGCTGTGATGCTGCCGGTGAGCGCGCCTTTCCATTGTGCGCTGATGCAGCCTGCCGCAGATGTGATGGCCGAAGCTTTGGCCAGCGTTGAAATCAAGGCGCCCGCGGTGCCGCTGATTGCAAATGTGCGTGCCGAAGCGATCAGTGACCCGGACCTGATCCGGCAATTGCTGGTCGAGCAGGTCACAGGGTCGGTTCGTTGGCGCGAAAGCGTGCAGTTTATGGCGGCCCAAGGCGTGACCGAAACATGGGAAATCGGTGCCGGAAAAGCGCTATCAGGCATGATCCGCAAAATTGACCGTGCCATCGCGGGTAAGGCCGTTGGCACTCCGGAAGACATCCAAAAGGCCATCGCGGCCGAATCGTAAGCTCAAAACTCGTCGCAAAGGACGAACCAAGAGGGAAACCGAATGTTTGATTTGACAGGTAAAAACGCGCTGATCACCGGTGCGTCGGGCGGGATTGGAGGCAACATCGCGCGTGCCCTGCATGATGCAGGCGCGACTGTCGGGTTGTCCGGCACGCGCGTTGAACCTCTGCAGGCTTTGGCGGATGAGCTAGGTGAACGCGCCCATGTTCTGCCCTGCAACCTGAGTGACTCTGAGGCGGTTGCGGCTTTGCCAAAGCAAGCGATCGAGGCCATGGGATCTGTCGACATTCTTGTAAACAACGCCGGTATCACGCGGGACAACCTGTTCATGCGTATGTCAGACGACGAATGGCAGAGCGTCATTGACGTGAACATGACGGCCACAATGAAACTGTGCAAAGGCGTAATTCGCGGGATGATGAAATCGCGCTGGGGTCGGATTGTGAATATCTCGTCCGTTGTGGGGGCGATTGGCAATCCGGGTCAGGCCAACTATGCAGCGTCCAAGGCCGGAATGGTCGGCTTTTCAAAAGCACTGGCGCATGAAGTGGCCACACGGGGCATTACTGTGAACGCAGTATCCCCGGGCTTTATCACCACTGCGATGACCGAAAAGCTGACAGAAGAACAAAAAGCGGGCCTGCTACAGCAGGTGCCCGCCGGACGTATGGGCGAGCCTCTCGAAATCGCAGCTGCCGTCGTGTACCTGGCCAGTCCCGAAGCGGCTTATGTTACCGGAAGCACCTTGCATGTGAATGGCGGTATGGCCATGTTGTGAGCGCAGTAGGGGGCAAGTGCGAAAGCGTTTGCCTCTTGCGTCGACTGTGCTATAGGCGGCGCATCTATGCAGGGGTCGGTCGTCAAGGTCGGCCTTCTACTTTCCCGGAAAGCCGGGACCCTAACCGCCCGGAATGGGCAAACCAACGCCACCCCGAGCGGGCAAGGGCAGAACCGGGCTAACCGCCCTGAAATAGAATGAGGAATAGACATGAGCGACGTCGCAGATCGCGTTAAAAAGATCGTTGTTGAGCACTTGGGTGTTGAAGAAGACAAAGTAGCTGAAAATGCTTCCTTCATCGACGATCTGGGCGCAGACAGCCTGGACACCGTAGAGCTGGTTATGGCCTTCGAAGAAGAGTTCGGCATCGAGATTCCCGATGACGCCGCTGAGACCATCCAGACCTTTGGCGACGCCGTCAAATTCATCAGCGAAGCGTCCTAAGCGTTTCGAAGTCAAAGAAAACGGCGTTTCCGGGCAACGGGAGCGCCGTTTTTTTGTGTCTGCTTTGAATTCATGCTTGCGCATTGCTTTGTCGCTTTGCACTGTTTCCCCTGAGGCATAATTCCAGGCGGGCCGGGCATGATAAGATCCACCCCGATGATAAACACGGCCCGCTTGACGCTATGCGCGATGCGGCCAGAAGATTTCGACAGGTTCGCCGAGATTTGGCGCGACCCTTGTGTGGTGCGCCATATCGGCGGGTTGCCACGATCGCGGGGAGAAGCCTGGGATTCCTTTTTGCGAAATGCCGGCCATTGGCAGATGGCGGGATTCGGACAATGGGGTGTTCTGCAGCAATCGAATCGCAAGCTGATCGGGCAGGCCGGTTTCTTTTACGGCAACCGCGGCATGGGCGAGGATTTCGATGGGTTCCCCGAAGCCGGATGGGTCCTGGCACCCGAGGTGCAAGGCCAGGGTTTAGGGTATGAGGCAGCACAGGCTGCGCATGACTGGTTCGACCGGATTATGCCTGGGCCTTTGGTTGCGATGGTCGACGCCACCAACGGGGCATCGCAAAAGCTTGCCAAAAAGCTGGGATATGTGCTGTTGCGTGAAGCGGAGTACAAAAATACGGCCGTGCTTCTATTGCGACGGAACGGACCACCGGCCCGGGCGTAATTTCGCCGTTCCTCTGACATGCCGCAAAATGTCCAAACTGTGCCGATCTTGTAGAATCGGGATGATCTTACACGTGTATGGTATGCTGGATTTTCAGAGCGATTGAGCGGAGGAACAAGCTCATGAGGATTTACCCCACGATGGAACTGCAGAACGGCCGGTGTGTCACGCTGGACAAAGGTCGTCTGGAACAGGCGATGATCTGGCATGTGAATCCAACCGAAACGGCGCGCAGCTGGTCTGCGGCCGGGGCCGAATGGATGCACCTAACGGATTTCGATGCGATTGAAGGCCGAGACACCAATGTCGAGTTGGTCGAAGAGATCATCCGCACATCGGAAATGCCCGTGCAACTGGCTGGTGGCATGCGCACCCGCGAACAGGTGGAGCATTGGATCGACAAGGGAGCCGGGCGGGTCGTTATTGGCACGCTTGCAGCCTGGGATCCGAACCTGGTCAAAGAACTCGCAAAGCTGTACCCGGATCAGATCGTGCTGGCCGTGGATGTCTGGCGGGGTTTCGTCATGACCGAAGGGTGGCGCAGCCAAAGCGCGTTTTCGCCCGAGGCTTTCATTGATGCGTTCGCGGACACCCCGTTTGCGGCCATTCTGGTCACCGATATCGATAGCGATATGGAAGACATCGAGGCGCAGCTGGGCTTGATCTCGGGTCTGGCACAGCATTCTCGCACACCTGTGATCGCCAGCGGTGTGGTGCGCACGGTCGACGATATTTCGAGGCTGGCCTATATCCCGAATATTGCAGGTGCTTTGGTGGGACGGTCCTTGTTCCGCAAAGCCGTTGACCTGTCCGAAGCGCTGGAAGTTGCTACAGCTGCACATGAGCCAGTGGCACAGTTTCAGTAACACCTGAACGGGTCAGTGATCCGCCTCTCCCGTTTCACGGAGAGGCGGTTTTTTCGTTCTATCGGCATGAGCAGACCGGCATTAACCATTTTGTGCGCCATCATCGGCGACAGGATGCCGGTGCGGAACATGCCGTTGCTCTTGCCCCCGGACCCCGGGCCGGGGTATGAGCGGTTCTCATAACAGGAAGCAGGCAAGAGGCACTTCATGCGCAGAGTCGTTGTAACCGGTCTTGGATTGGTCACTCCTTTGGCCAGTGGGGTCGAGGAAACCTGGTCGCGGCTGCTGGACGGAGAATCCGGCGCGGGACCAATCACGCAGTTCGATGCCGAGGCAAGCGGGGTCACCACGACCTATGCCTGCGAAGTCCCTCGTGGCGATGGCACAAACGGCACGTTCAATCCGGATGACTGGATGCCACCGAAAGAGCAGCGCAAAATCGAGGATTTTATTCTCTATTCCATCGCCGCTGCTGAAATGGCTTGTAAGGACGCGGATTGGTTGCCCGAGGGGGAAGAAGATCGCCTGCGCACGGGCGTTCTGATCGGTTCAGGTATTGGCGGGCTAGGATCGATTGCAAACACCGCGAACCTGATCCGCGACAAGGGCCCACGCCGTGTGTCCCCATTCTTTATCCCGGGTGCGTTGATCAACCTGGCCTCAGGTCAGGTGTCGATCCGTCACGGGTTCAAGGGACCGAACCATTCAGTCGTCACCGCCTGTTCGACGGGCGCGCATGCCATTGGCGACGCGAGCCGTATCATTCGGGCAGGCGATGCTGATGTGATGATTGCAGGTGGTGGTGAAGGCTGCATCTGTGAGATCGGTATCGCCGGGTTCAACGCGTGCAAAGCACTTTCGACGAAATACGCTGACGATCCCAAAGCGGCCAGTCGCCCTTATGACATAGACCGTGATGGGTTTGTCATGGGCGAAGGGTCAGGCATCGTGGTTCTTGAGGACTACGAACACGCCAAGGCCCGCGGCGCAAAAATCTATGCCGAGGTGTTGGGTTATGGCATGTCCGGCGATGCGTATCACATCACGGCCCCAAGTGAAGACGGTGATGGTGCCGAGCGTTCTATGAGAGCGGCACTGCGCAGCGCCGGGTTGGAGCCGACTGATCTGGATTACATCAACGCGCATGGTACTTCGACCATGGCGGATACGATCGAATTGGGCGCAGTAGAGCGCTTGCTGGGAGATCACGCCAATGAGGCGACAATGTCGTCGACCAAATCTGCCACGGGGCATCTATTGGGAGCTGCAGGCGCGATCGAGGCAATCTTCTCGATCCTCGCCATCCGCGACCAGGTTGCGCCGCCAACGATCAATCTGGACAATCCGGCGGTCGAGACTGCACTTGATCTGGCGCCTAACGCAAAGCGCGAACGTAAGATCGATGTGGCGCTGTCAAATTCGTTCGGGTTCGGTGGTACGAATGCCAGCGTGATCTTCGGAAAGGTCGGATAAATGTGGCGGGCTCTTGCTTCTAATATGCTGACCGTTTTGGTAGTCGGCCTGTTTCTGGCGGGCGGGCTGATCCTTTGGGGTCAAACGCAATATAAAGAAGAGGGCCCGCTTGAAACCGCGATCTGCCTGCAGGTCAGAAGCGGTTCGAATATGACAAATGTCAGCCGCGAATTGGAAGATCAGGGCGCAATTAGCAACGCCACGATCTTTCGCATGGCGGCAGACTATGCGGATAGATCACAGCAACTGAAAGCTGGCAGTTTCTTGGTGCGCGAAGGCGCGTCGATGCAACAGATCATCGCTGAGATCACGAGTAGTGGCGCCAGCACATGCGGGTCCGAAATTGAGTATCGCATCGGTGTCACGCGTGCCCAGATCCGGGTCCGCGAGTTGAATCCGGCCACCCTGGATTTTGAGGACGTCGCATCGTTTGATGCGTCTGAGGAAGAATTTCCGGCAGCGTACACTGAAAAGCGGGAAGAGGCTGATACGCGTTACCGTATTTCTTTGGCGGAAGGCGTGACCTCGTGGCAGGTGGTCGAAGCGTTGAAGTCATTTGACGCATTGACCGGAGAGATATCTGAGATTCCGGCCGAAGGCATGTTGGCCCCCGACAGTTACGATGTGGCGTCTGGCCAAGATCGCGCTGAAGTGCTGCAAGCGATGCAGGGCAAACAGCAGCGACGGATCAATGCTGCCTGGGAGAGCAGGCAAGACGGCTTGCCTTTGGAAAGCCCAGAAGAGATGTTGATCCTGGCCTCGATCATCGAGAAAGAAACAGGTGTCCCTGACGAGCGGGGTCAGGTTGCGAGCGTCTTCGTGAACCGCTTGAATCAGGGAATGAAGCTGCAAACAGATCCAACCGTGATCTATGGCGTGACCAAAGGTCAGGGTTCGCTGGGTCGCGGCTTGCGTCGAAGTGAGCTGCGTCGCGCAACGCCCTGGAATACTTATGTTATCGATGGTTTGCCGCCGACGCCAATTGCCAATCCTGGTCAGGCGAGCCTTGAGGCTGCCGTCGCACCCGAACAGACCAATTTCGTATTCTTTGTTGCGGATGGAACGGGTGGTCACGCCTTTGCGGAAACGTTGCAGGAGCACAACCTCAACGTTGCTAAATGGCGCGAAATCGAAGCCGAACAACAAAGTTCCGGAAATTAGAGCAGCCGGTCAGATCTGCCGGCTGTCTCAGTTCGTATGCTCGCGCCAGCATATCGCCGGCGCGAGCAGAGAGGCCAAAAGTAGAGTGCTGCTTATGCCGCGGGCCGACGTTTTGGGCGGCGGCGTTTTGCATGGGCAGGCTTTGGGTTTCCGTTGGCGGCTTGTGGTTTGAAGTTACGACGGCGGTTGTTTTGGTTCCGCGCCGGTTTCTTTACCTCAACAGCTTCGGGCATTGTGCCACTGGCCACCGGAATCTCGATTTTCATCAGTTTCTGGATTTGACGCAGCAGATCGACCTCTTCAGCCGAACAGAAGGCAATCGCTTCGCCCTCGCGCCCTGCGCGGGCGGTCCGACCGATGCGGTGGACATAGTTGTCGGGCACCTCTGGCAGGTCATAGTTGATCACATAAGCCACGCCGGGGATGTCGATCCCGCGAGCGGCGACATCGGTGGCGACGAGAACGTTGATCTCGCCTGCGCGGAAGGCCTTGATGGCGCGGTCGCGTTGCCCCTGGCTTTTGTTGCCATGGATTGAGGCGGCGTTGAAGCCGTCGGCGACAAGTCCCTTCATCAGTTTTTCAGCACCGTGCTTTGTGCGCGAAAAAACCAGCGTCAGGGCGTCCATGTCCTTTGACAGAATCTCGCGCAGTTTGTGCGGTTTTCCCGGTTTGCTGACGAAGTGGATCGATTGAGTGATCTTGTCGGCGGCTTTGCCCGGAGGCGAAACCTGAACCCGGTGTGGGTTGTTCAGGTAGGCACGGCTGAGCTCTTCCATCTGTTTCGGCATGGTGGCCGAAAACAGCATGGTCTGGCGCGGTGTGCCGAGTTCGGGCGCGATGCGGCGCAGGGCGTGGATGAACCCCATGTCGAGCATTTGGTCGGCCTCGTCCAGCACCAGGTGTTTGACTGAACTCAAGTCGACCGCGCGGCGATCCATCAAGTCGATCAGGCGGCCCGGCGTGGCGACAAGGATGTCGGTGCCGCGCGACAGGAACATGATCTGTTTGTTAATCGACTGGCCGCCAACGACTGTGGCGACTCGCAATTTGGTGTTCTTGCACAGGCCGCGCAGGCTGTCGGCGATCTGGTTAACCAGTTCGCGGGTGGGTGCGAGGATCAGTGATTTGGCCATTTTGGGCGCGGGCTTGCCGGGTTGCGCCAGCAGGTGGTCGATTAGCGGCAGGCCGAAGGCAAGTGTTTTGCCGGTGCCGGTCTGGGCGAGGCCTAGGATATCGTGACCCTCAAGCGCCAATGGAATGGCCTTGTTTTGGATCGGTGTGGGCTGTGTCAGTTTGGCGCTTTTCAGCGCGTCATTCAGGGCGGGCGCAAGGCCCAGCATGTCGAAGTCGAACAAAAAATATTCCTTTGAAATCCGCAAGATTGGCCTGCGGACGAGTCAGTACTGGCCACGCAATGCGCGTGACCGGCAGGGGTTGTGCGAGACCTCGGGACGTGCAGGCGGTTCCTGCGGCATCTGGCCGTCGCGTCAAGAACCCTGCGTGAATGGGAACTGGAAATAGGTTGGGCGCTGTGGGGCCGGTTACGGCCCGCCGATGCTCACGCGTCAGCGCTGTGTTACGGGGCAGATGAGGGTTCGGCCCGGAAATGTCAAGCGCAGGCTTCTGTGTGCCACGTTCCTGCGCTGCAAATGGCACATACAAGAAGGTAGGGGTTTTGTCTCATAGAGTTAGGCCAACAGCCCGATTGATTGCACCACCCGTGTTCACAGCTTTGTAGATCGGAAACGGCATCCGACCTGAGGTTACAATATCCCGCCGGATCCAGTCTTGTGCCTCCAACTGATGCAGAGAAGAAGACAAAGCTCGGTCTGTGATCGGTGATAGATCCGACTTGATCGCTGAAAAACGATGTGGGGAGCCGGTCAGCGCCAGTATCGGCACTGTCCATGATTTGCGAAGCAGTCCGAACTCCGTTCCGTCGGGAACGGTCTTTACGATGCTGCTGGCTATTTCAGCGGCGCTAGCCCCGATCGAGGTCAAACGGAATTCAGGCCGCAGCGGGTGACCGTGACCCGGGTTCCTTTCGATCAAGCCAAGCTGAACAAGATGAGAGAGGCTCGACGCGAAGGCCGTTCTGCTTGCGCTGGTGGCAGCCAGAAGCGGCGCCTGCCGACCGGGAGTTCCTGCGTGCAGCAGGTCCAGAATGTTCAGGGACCACGCACGAGAGGTCAGCTTGACAAGAGCATTTATGTCCATAAAGTATAGTTACATTATTTTTAGCAAAAAGGAAAGTTCGATGCCGGTTGTTTCATTGAAAAATACGATCACGCTGGCGATGTCCGTTCGGGATCGGCATGCCAGCGCAGATTGGTACAAAGACAAACTTGGATTTGAACTGGTCCATCACATTGATGAAGCAGGGTGGAGTGAATTGCGCACCAATGTTGAAGGTGTGACGCTAGGGCTGGGCGAACAGTCGGAGCCTTCTCCGGGCAATAGCGTTCCTGTGTTTGAAGTCGCCGACATCGCAACGGCGCGCGGCGCATTAGAGGCGGTCGGTGTTAAGTTCGACGGTGAAACTGACACGATCGAAGGAATGGTGAGTACAGCCAGCTTTTATGACCCAGACATGAACGCATTGATGTTGGCGCAGGATCTGACGATCAGTGGTTGAGACGGGTTGGACGTTTCGCGATCTAATAGCAATTTGTTAACCATCGCCGTTCGGTCCCTGTTGCGCCTGTGTTGCGTAAAGTATTGACTTTGCGTACTTAATCTCCTATAGATTGTGTCATGCTAGAAGAAATGAGCAACGGCCCCGGGGCGACCCGGTGGCCGTTTTTCGTTTCTCTCGTGCGGAAACACTCACGCATGAGGTCACAAGCAAACATGACTTTGATTACCCCGGAAGAGCGGATGTCCCAGACGGCAGAACTTTTGCAGTCACTGGAGGCATCCATTCGCGGTCTGCGCCAAGCAGCGGAAGAACTGCGTAGGCAGATCGGAACCGGGGAGGATGCAGATCTTGCTGGTACAGGCAAGCGACTCGGGCAGCTAGAGGGGCTGATCCGCAGTTGTCAGAAAGTGGAGACAAGCTTTGTCGAACAACATCACAGGCAAGTCGGAATTGCACAAGGGAGCTATGCGCTTGACCTTGAACGGGCAAGATCTGAGATCGGGTGCAGGCTGGCTCGCCTCCGCGCCTGCTGCGACGCGAGATAGATTTCTGAGTGAAATTGGGGAGGGAGGGCTGTGCGCCCTCCCTTTTCTGTTCGAGTTTTGGGCGTTGCCGCATCAACTGCCGCCCGAAGGCGACTGGCGGTCCTGGGTGATCATGGGCGGGCGCGGTGCGGGCAAGACGCGGGCCGGGGCTGAATGGGTGCGGTCGATGGTCGAAGGATCATTGCCGTTGGACAAGGGTCAGGCGTGTCGCGTCGCTTTGATCGGCGAGACCTTTGATCAGGTGCGCGATGTGATGATTTTTGGAGACAGCGGGATTTTGCAGTGCTCGCCGCCGGATCGGCGGCCCACGTGGAAGGCATCCGAGCGCAAGCTGGTCTGGCCCAACGGGGCCGAGGCGCAGGCGTTTTCGGCGCATGACCCGGAAGGGTTACGCGGGCCGCAATTCGATGCGGCCTGGGTGGATGAACTGGCTAAATGGAAAAAAGCGGGCGAGACCTGGGACATGTTGCAATTTGCCTTGCGGTTGGGCGAGCGACCCCGGGTCTGTGTGACCACGACACCGCGCAATGTGAAGGTATTGAAGGAGTTACTGGCGTCTCCGTCCACCGTGCAATCCCATGCGCCGACCGAGGCGAACCGGGCCAATCTGGCGGATTCATTCTTGGCAGAGGTGCGCGCGCGGTATGCGGGCACGCGGCTGGGACGGCAAGAGCTGGACGGGGTGTTGCTGTCGGATGCCGAGGGGGCGCTGTGGACCGGCTCGATGCTGGAGGCGGCGCGCTGTGCGCAGGTGCCCGAACTGGACCGCATCGTGGTTGCGCTGGACCCGGCGATGACAGCGGGGTCAAATGCAGATGCCTGCGGGATCGTGGTCGTGGGCGCGCAATTGCAGGGTCCGCCGGAGGCGTGGCGGGCTTTCGTATTGGCTGACCGGACGGTGCAGGGGGTTGGCCCGGCGGGCTGGGCGCAGGCGGCGATTGACGCGATGGATGAGTTCGGGGGTGAACGGCTGGTGGCCGAGGTCAATCAGGGCGGGCAACTGGTGGAAGAGGTCGTGCGGCAGGTGGACCCTTTGGTGCCTTATCGCGCGGTGCGGGCCTCACGCGGGAAGGTGGCGCGGGCCGAGCCTGTGGCAGCCTTGTACGAACAAGGGCGGGTGGCGCATGTCGCCGGGTTGAGCGCGCTGGAGGAGCAGATGTGCCAGATGACCGCGCGCGGGTTCGAGGGGCAGGGCTCACCCGACCGGGTTGATGCGCTGGTTTGGGCGCTGCATGAGTTGGTTGTGGGGCCTGCGGGGGCGTATCGGCGGCCTAGGGTGAGGGCGTTGTAAGTATTAAATTGGAGTAAGTTAAATATCTGGCAAATTGTAATTTTAACGGGTTGCTCACCCGTGCGAACTAACTAAGAGTCGCAGTATGAAGCGACGCCCTAAATACATTCTGCATAGCCCGATCTCAGATGGTCTTCAGCTTGAGCAATTTGTCGAGCGCTGTCTGAAAGAAAAAGCCTCCTTGTTAGCGATCTTTGGCACTGATTGTTCGGGGCTTGAAGATTTGATCGACGATATTGTCATCGGAGACGGAAGCGATGCGGACCGCTTCTTGTGTACTACGTCTCATCCTGACGAGGCACTCGAAGACGTATTATCCTTCGCTCAGAAATGGGAAGCCGATGACGCTGGTGAGATACATCAAGTTCGTATTTGATGGAGAGGCACATTTCATCAGCGCATGTTTTCGATAGGCATTTCACCATGACTTCAGAATTGCGAGAACTCCAAAAAGAAGTCTGCAATGAATTCAATGCTGACGTTTGCGAAGTATTTCTAGGCGACAAGGTGGGAATATCGCAATCCGCAATGGATGGAGTGCTACCACTCAATGGACTTAGGCATCCCTATACCTCTGGTACAACTGGTTGGTATCTGTGGGGAGGAGAAGAACTTTCTGACGCAGCCGACTTTTTCAGACCCCTTCATGTGGGTCATCTACAAGAGTTTTGCAAGCTAAGCCTGAAGTACCTTTTACTGCCTCCAGGTTGGCGTTTTCTGACCAATGGTTCGTACGAAGACATTTGGTTTGACCCGAGCCCGCTCAATGTTGATGGAGATTGAGTTCAGAGTTCATCTGAACCCGTTGCCCAACCCCCGTACTCCCTGTTCCTAAGCCCTAAACTTCTTTCCGTCATAACTCCTTTCAACAAGCCGGGCAGAGCGGCGGCAGAAAGGAGCACAGATGGTATTCGATTTCTTGCGTCGTGGTTCGGCTGAGACAGCACCCGAGGCTAAGGCGAGCGCGACGGGGCCGGTGGTGGCGTGGCAGACGGGTGGGCGCGTGGCGTGGAGCCCTCGGGACACGGTCTCGCTGACGCGGACGGGATTTTCGGGGAACCCGGTGGGGTTTCGATCCGTCAAGCTGATTGCCGAAGCAGCAGCGGCATTGCCTTTGGTGCTGCAGGATCAAGCGCAGCGGTATGATGTGCATCCGATCCTGTCCCTGATGCGGCGTCCGAATGCGGCGCAGGGGCGGGCGGAGTTGATGGAGACTTTGTTCGGGCAGTTGTTGCTGTCGGGTGATGCGTATGTTGAGGCGGTTCAGGCTGACGAAGGGCTGCCGGTTGAGCTGCATGTTTTACGCTCGGACCGGATGAGCGTGGTGCCGGGGGCGGATGGCTGGCCCAAGGCTTATGATTATACGGCGGGGGGCAAGACGCACCGGTTTGCGGCGGAGGCCATCTGTCATATCAAGTCGTTCCACCCGCAGGATGACCACTATGGGTTTTCGCCGTTGCAAGCGGCGGCGATGGCGATTGATGTGCATAACAGTGCGTCGCGGTGGTCGAAATCGCTGCTGGACAATGCGGCGCGGCCTTCGGGGGCGCTGGTGTGGAAGGGCGGCGATGGCCATGGGGTAATGGCCGAGGATCAGTTCCGCCGCCTGAGTGATGAGATCGAGCAGAACTATCGTGGTGCGCGCAATGCTGGTCGTCCGATGGTTCTGGAAGGGGGGCTGGATTGGAAGCCGATGGGATTCTCGCCCTCTGACATGGAGTTTCAGAAGACCAAGGAAGCCGCCGCCCGCGAGATCGCGCTGGCCTTTGGGGTCCCGCCGATGCTGCTGGGGATTCAGGGCGACGCGACTTATTCGAACTATCAGGAGGCCAACCGGGCGTTTTATCGCCTGACCGTTCTGCCCCTGGTGACGCGGGTGGCGGCGGCGGTGTCGGAATGGCTGGCGAGCTTTGCCGGTGAGGAGCTGATGCTGAAGCCCGATCTGGATCAGGTGCCTGCATTGGCGGCTGAGCGTGACGCGCAGTGGACGCGGGTCAGTCGCGCGGAATTTCTGACGGATGCAGAGAAACGTGCGTTGTTGGGGCTGCCGGAGCGTGTTGATGAGTGAGGGGTATCCGCCATTTGACTGTGCGCCTGGCCTGCGTCTTGCCGCGCATGAGCGGGTGGCCGAGATCCAGCATGCCCATCTGTGCCGGCGGCTGGATCAGATCGAAGAGATGATGGAGCGGCTGGAGAAGCGGTTGTGGCTGGCGGTTTACGGCGTCGCTGCGGTGATCCTGGCGCAGGCGTTCCAGTCAATCTTGGTAGCAGTACCATGAATTCAGATACTTACAAGGAGTTGCTCATGGATTTGGAGCACAAGTTTGCGCGGTTTGGCGATGGATTATCGGTGACCGAGGATGCGGCGATCGAAGGCTATGCCAGCCTGTTCGGTCAGGTCGATCAGGGCAGCGATGTGGTACAGAAAGGTGCATATCATGGCTCGCTTGAGGGTCTGAAAATCGCCGGGCAGCGGGTCAAGATGTTGTGGCAACACGATCCGGCGCAGCCCATCGGCGTGTGGGATGAGGTGCGTGAGGACGACCGGGGCCTATGGGTCAAGGGCCGATTGCTTGAAAGCACGCAGAAAGGCCGTGAGGCGGCGGAGTTGATCCGGGCGGGCGCTATTGACGGGCTGTCGATTGGTTATCGCACCAAACGGGCCGTGAAGAATGACAAGGGCCAGCGGCTCTTGACCGAACTGGAGCTATGGGAGGTGTCACTGGTGACCTTCCCTATGTTGCCCAGTGCGCGGGTGGCAGCCAAGGGGACGGACCCCGAGGTCGAGGATACCTGGCGCAGTATTGCCGAGGTGTTCGACACCGCCCGGCAGGAGCTGGCGCGAATCTAGCGCGCCGCAAACTCACCCCGAAAAGGAAGTGCTGATGAGCAAGACCGAAACCCCGGCCTTGGCCGGAGAGGGTGTGCCCCTGGTTCAGGAGGTGAAGCAGGCGATGACTGGCTTCGTGAATGAATTCAAGGGCCTGAAGGCTGAAGTTCAAACAAAATTGCAACAGACAGAAGAGCGACTGACTATGCTGGATCGAAAATCTACTATTGCGGCGCGTCCGCATCTTGCCGCCTCGATCGACGAGGGTGCACCACATCAGAAGGCCTTTGACGCCTATGTGCGATCCGGCGAGGACGATGGGTTGCGCGGGCTTGAGATGGAGGCGAAATCTCTGTCGAGCGCAGTGAACAGCGACGGTGGCTATCTGGTCGATCCCCAAACCACCGAGATCATCAAGTCGGTTTTGAAATCCACGGCTTCGATCCGCTCGATTGCTGGAGTGGTGAATGTTGAGGCGAACTCGTTCGATGTTCTGGTCGACCATACCGATGTTGGTGCGGGTTGGGCGGACGAAAGTTCGGACACAACCGGGACGGCGACGCCGATGATTGATCGCATCTCGATCCCGCTACACGAGCTGAGCGCACTGCCCAAGGCGTCACAGCGATTGCTGGATGACAGCGCGTTTGACGTGGAAGGCTGGCTGGCCGGACGTATCGCGGACAAGTTCGCGCGGGCCGAAGCGGCGGCCTTTATCAACGGCGATGGTGCGGACAAGCCCAAGGGCATTCTGACCCACGGAACCACTGCAAATGATGGCTGGACCTGGGGTAATCTGGGTTATGTGCCGAGCGGTATCGATGGCGGTGTCGACGCAGATGCGATTGTCGATGTGGTCTATGCGTTGGGTGCGCAGTACCGCGTGAACGGTACCTTTGTGATGAACTCAAAAACCGCCGGTGTGATCCGCAAGCTGAAAGACAGCGACGGCCGCTTCCTGTGGTCGGATGGTTTGGCTGCTGGAGAGCCGGCGCGCCTGATGGGGTATCCGGTACTGATCGCCGAGGACATGCCAGATGCGGCCACGGACAGTTTCTCCATCGCGTTTGGCGACTTCCAGTCCGGATACACCATTGCAGAGCGTCCTGATTTGCGTGTGCTGCGGGACCCGTTCAGCGCCAAGCCGCATGTCTTGTTCTACGCGACCAAACGTGTGGGCGGCGACGTAAGCGACTTTGCCGCGATCAAGCTGGTGAAATTCGGCACCGCCTAAGCGGTGGCGGATCCGGGGGGCCTCGGCCCCTCGGACGGCGGGCGCGGGCCGGGGTGAGATCCCCCGCGTTGTCTAGCTGCTCCCCTCCGTCCGAGCAACGTGGGGCGGCGCGTGCCCGTCATTTTCCTGAGAGTGCGGCCCCCGGAGGGGTCCCAGATTGCGGAGTGAATGGATGATGTTGATCGAAGAAGCCGCCATCGCGGATGCGGCGCTGCCGGTAGATCAGTTCAAGGCGCATTTGCGGTTGGGCACAGGGTTTGCCGAGGCGAGTGTACAAGATGAGGTGCTGAAGGGTTTTCTACGGGCGGCGATCGCGGCGATTGAGGCGCGTACCGGCAAGGTATTGATCGAGCGTGAGTTCTCGTGGAGCCTGAACGGCTGGCGCGATGCGGCGGGCGAGGTATTGCCGGTTGCTCCGGTCGTAGCGATTGATGCGGTGACGGTCACTGACACAGCCGGGGCTGAAACTTTAGCCGCCACCGACGCCTATCGGTTGGAGCGGGACAGTCAGCGGCCCCGGTTGCGACCTTTTGCTGCCGCGCTGCCTGCGATTGCGACGGGTGGGTCGGTCAAGATCGACTTCACTGCTGGGATGGCTGCGGATTGGGGTGGTTTGCCAGCCGATCTGGGGCAAGCCGTGCTGCTGCTGGCGGCGCATTACTACGAATACCGCGATGAAACCGCGTTGGGCGACGGATGTATGCCGTTTGGCGTGACCAGCCTGATCCAGCGGTATCGGATGGTGCGTTTCGGCGCAGGGGTGGCGAAATGAAGATGCCGCATTTGAACCGAAAGCTGGTGCTTGAAGCGCCGGTGCGAGTGGCTGACGGCGCGGGTGGTTATACCGAAACCTGGGCCGGGCAGGGAACGCTGTGGGCCGAGGTCACGGCGCGCAACGGGGCCGAGCGCCAGATTGCCGGGGTGCCGGTGTCGCGCGTTGGTTATCGCATCGTCGTACGGGGTGCGCCTGAGGGGTCGTCGATGCGGCCGGCGCCAGATCAGCGGTTTCGCGAGGGCGACCGCCGTTTCGTGATCCGGGCGGTTGCCGAGCGCGACCCACGTGGCCAATTCCTGACCTGCTTCGCAGATGAGGAGGTGGCGGCATGAGTTACGGCGTTTCAGCCGCCCTGCAGGCGGCGGTCTATCAGCAGTTATCGACGGACGCAGACGTCGCCGCTTTGTCCGGTGGGGCCATTTACGACGCAGTTCCTGCCGGGGTAGTGCCGCAAACCTATGTGACGCTGGGCCCGGAAGATGTGCGCGCAGCCTCGGACAGATCAGACGAAGGGGCCGTGCATCGGTTCACGGTGTCGGTGGTGTCAGAGGCCGCTGGGTTTGGCGCCGCCAAGACGTTAGCGGGCGCGGTGTGTGACGCGCTGGAGAATGCGTCACCGGCATTGGATCGGGGGCGTTTGGTGGGGCTGTGGTTTGAACGGGCCCGCGCCAGGCGCACAGGAACCGGCGGCGCAATCCGCCAGATCGACCTGAGATTCCGCGCCCGCGTGGAAGACGACTAAGCAATCATTGGAGAGAGCATATGGGTGCCCAGAACGGAAAAGACCTGTTGGTCAAAGTGGATATGAACGGCTCGGGCCTGTTCGAGACCATCGCGGGGTTGCGCGCGACGCGCGTCAGTTTCAACGCGGAAAGTGTGGATGTCACCAGCCTGGAAAGCCAAGACGGCTGGCGCGAGTTGTTGTCCGGGGCAGGGGTCAAGTCTGCTGCGATTTCGGGATCAGGCGTGTTTAAGGACGAAGGGACGGATGAGCGTGCCAGGCAGTTGTTCTTTGACGGCGAGACGCCGGGGTTTCAGGTGATCATCCCCAATTTCGGCATTGTCGAAGGCCCGTTTCAGGTCACTGGGATCGAGTATGCGGGTTCGCACAATGGTGAGGCGACTTATGAGATGAGCATGGCAAGCGCTGGCGCTCTGACCTTCACGGCGCTGTAACCCATATGGCTAATCCATGGACGGGAGAGGTGGCGTTGACCATCGATGAGGAGCAGCGGGTGCTCAAGCTGACATTGGGTGCTTTGGCAGAGCTGGAACAGGAACTGGGAGTTGGTTCTTTGGTTGAGCTGGTGCAGCGGTTTGAAGGCGGGACTTATTCAAGTCGTGATGTGCTGGCGCTGATCGTGGCGGGATTGCGGGGCGGAGGCGCGGAAATGACCGGCTCCGACCTGCTGAGCGCCGAGATTAAGGGTGGCCCGATGGAGGGCGCACGAGCAGCGGCGGAGTTGCTAGCGCGGGCGTTCATGGTTCCAGAGCAGGCATGAGTGGGTTCGACTGGCCTGCGTTGATGCGTGCCGCGTTTCTGGGGCTGCGCCTGACGCCAGATCAATTCTGGCGTCTGACCCCCGCCGAGCTACGGCTGATGCTTGGGCACGGCGCGGGTTTGCCAGCGATGAGCAAGGCTGGCCTGGACGCCTTGTTGGCGGCCTATCCGGACAAGACACAAGGAGAGCGTGATGACGGATCGTGACGGGTTTGATGACCTGCAAGAGCGGGGGGAGGCGCTGGGTGACTCGTTGGGCGATGCTGCATCGATGGCAGCGGCCTTTGACGGACAAATGAAGCGGATCAGCGCCGCCTTTGAGGAAACCGGTAAGGATGTCGCCACCCTGGAGCGCGGCATGTCAGGCGGGTTGCGCAAGGCATTCGATGGCGTGGTCTTGGATGGGATGAGCCTATCGGATGCGTTGGATGTGCTGAAGAATTCGATGATACGGACTGCCTACTCGGCGGCGATCAAGCCGGTTACGGACCATTTTGGCGGCCTGCTGGCGGGTGGGATTGGCGGCCTGGTGCAAGGGTTGTTGCCGTTCGCGGATGGAGGCAGCTTTTCCCAGGGTCGGGTCATGCCCTTTGCAAACGGTGGCGTGGTCAGCGGACCAACCACCTTCCCGATGCGCGGCGGAACCGGGTTGATGGGCGAGGCAGGGCCGGAGGCGATCATGCCACTTGCGCGTGGGCCGGATGGAAAGCTGGGCGTTCGAAGTGCGGGCGGCGGGCAGCCAGTGAATGTCGTTATGAATATCTCCACTCCTGATGTGCAGGGATTTAGACGTTCGCAAGGCCAGATCGCCGCCCAGATGAGCCGGGCGTTGGGCCGTGGCAATCGCAACAGATAGACAAGGGAGCAGGTCATGAATTTCCACGAGGTGAGATTTCCCGCGAGTCTGAGTTTTGGCTCGGTCGGCGGTCCAGAACGGCGCACGGATGTCGTGACATTGGCCAATGGGTTCGAGGAACGCAACACGCCCTGGGCGCATTCGCGGCGGCGGTATGATGCGGGTCTGGGGATGCGATCCCTTGATGACATTGAAACGCTGATTTCCTTTTTCGAAGCACGGCAAGGGCAGATGTTCGGGTTTCGTTGGAAAGACTGGTCGGATTTCAAGTCCGGCAAAGCGTCCGCGGATGTTACGGGGGAAGATCAGGTCATCGCGCGCGGTGATGCGGTGCAGACCCAGTTTCAATTGGTCAAAACCTATAGCTCGGGCGGTGTCAGCTATGTCCGCCCGATTGTGAAGCCTGTACTTGGAACGGTGCGCTTGGGGCTGGATCAGGATCAGGTTCGGGAAGGTGTCGACTTTGAAGTGGACCTGACAACCGGGGTAGTTACGTTCGCTGACCCGCCCCCGGAAGAGGTCGATATCACGGCCGGGTTCGAGTTTGACGTGCCGGTGCGCTTTGATACTGACAAGATCCAGACCAGCGTCGCCAGCTTTCAGGCAGGCGATGCACCCAATGTACCTGTGGTCGAGGTGCGGGTCTGATGGCGGGCGATAAACACGGACTGCACGCTCACCTGCAAAGCGGGCTGACAACGGTGTGCCGCTGTTGGACGATCACGCGCACAGATGGGCAGGAATACGGATTTACAGATCATGACAAGGAGCTGCAGTTTGATGGGTTGGTCTTTAAGGCCAGTACCGGTCTGACGGCAGCAGCGATCGAGCAAGCGACCGGCCTCTCGATAGACAATTCCGAGGCCATGGGCGCGTTATCCGACGCCTCGGTAAGGGACGAGGATATCGAGGCTGGGCGCTTTGACGGTGCACAGGTTCGGGCCTGGTTGGTCAATTGGGCAAATCTGGATCAGCGCATGCTGCAGTTCCGGGGCTCGATCGGTGAATTGCGTCGAGCAGGTGGAGCCTTTCACGCCGAGCTGCGGGGGCTGACAGATTTGCTAAATCGGCCTTTGGGCCGCGTCTACCAAAAGCCTTGTACGGCTGTGTTGGGAGATGGGGTGTGCCGTTTCAACACGGAAACTCCGGGGTATTCAGTCGAAGCAGAAATCCTCGGATTTGACGGAGGAACATTGCTGCGCCTGATCGGTGGAGAAGCCGCAGACGAGGCTTGGTTCGAACGCGGCAGGTTGGACGTAGTGTCTGGCCAGGCGAGCGGTTTGTGGGCGTCGATCAAACAAGACCGGCGCATCGATGGTGGCCGCGAGGTTACGCTGTGGTCCGGCATAGGTGGCGGGCTTGCCATCGGGGACAGGATCAAGCTGACCGCTGGATGCGACAAGCGCATGGAAACCTGCCGCTTGAAGTTCGCCAATACTCTGAATTTCCAGGGTTTCCCGGATCTTCCCGGCGAAGATTGGGTGATGGCTGTGCCGAAGAAAAACAAGTCGAACAAAGGGGGGAGCATCAGGTGAAGGCACGCAGAGAAGATATTGTGGCCGAGGCCCGCTTGTGGCTGGGCACACCCTACGTACATCAGGCTGCAACCAAAGGGGCTGGTACGGATTGTCTGGGTCTGCTGCGCGGTGTTTGGCGGGCTTTAATCGGACGGGAACCCGAAGCGGTGCCAGCCTATAGCAAGGACTGGTCTGAACCTCAGGGCGAGGAACGCATGTGGGCGGCCGCGCAACGGCATCTGGTTGCAAAGCCGACGTCCGTGCTGGAAGCGGGTGATGTGCTGCTGTTCCGGATGCGAGATCGCGGCGTCGCTAAGCATCTTGGTATCGTCAGTGAAACAGGCGACGCGCCACGTTTTGTCCACGCATATTCCGGATATGGCGTTGTCGAAAACGCATTAAGCGATCCATGGCGTCGCCGGGTGGTCGCTTGTTTTGAATTCCCGTTGGAGGACCTCTGATGGCTACTATTCTTCTTTCTGCTGCAGGGGCGGCGCTGGGCGGTTCGATTGGGGGCACGGTCGCAGGTTTGTCGACCGCGATCATCGGGCGCGCGGTTGGTGCCACCGTGGGTCGGATCATCGACCAAAGGCTGCTAAGCCAATCAGTCATGGGCGATGGTAGTGAGGTCATTGAGACCGGCCGCATGGACCGTTTCCGGTTAACAGAAACAGGCGAAGGCGCACCGGTTACCACCGTGTTTGGACGTATGCGCGTTGGGGGTCAGGTGATCTGGGCGTCGGATTTCCTGGAAAGCCGCAGCACCACGACCGAAGGGGGCGGCGGCGGCAAGGGAAAACCCAAAACGCCCGAGGTTACGACGGTAACCTACAGCTATTCAGTCTCATTGGCGATTGCAGTCGGGGCGGGTGAGATCGCCGATGTCGCGCGCATCTGGGCCGATGGTGAAGAGCAGGAGCGTGTTGGCCTGAATATGCGCATCTACCATGGCACCGAAGACCAGTTGCCTGATCCGCTGATCGAGGCAATCGAAGGCGCCGGAACCGTGCCTGCGTATCGCGGAACGGCCTATGTAGTTATTGAGGACTTCCAACTGGCCGAGTTTGGCAACCGCGTTCCGCAATTCTCTTTTGAAGTGGTGCGCCCTGCGCAGCCGGATATGCCGGATCATGACAGCTCGTTGCCTCAGATCGTGCGCGGCGTGGCGCTGATGCCGGGAACCGGAGAATATGCGCTGGCCAGCACTCAGGTGAACTATTCCAATCAGTTTGGTCACCATCGGGCGGCCAACGTGAATTCTGCTTCGGGCCTGCCGGACTTGGTGAGTTCGACACAGGCCCTTGAGAAAGAGGTGCCTGCCTGTGACGCGGCATCGTTGATCGTGTCATGGTTCGGAGATGATCTGCGCTGTGGTTCCTGCCAGATCCGGCCAAAGGTCGAACAGAAAGAAATTGACGGTCAGAGTATGCCCTGGGCGGTGTCGGGGCTGAACCGCAACACTGCTCAGATCGTGAAGCAACAGGATAATCGTCCGGTTTACGGTGGTACCCCTGCGGATGCGGCGGTGGTGCAGGCGATCCGCCATTTGAAGACCACCGGAAAGCGCGTCATGTTCTATCCGTTTATCCTGATGGAGCAATTGCAGGGAAACGGTTTGCCGAACCCGTGGTCCGATGGATCTGAACAACCACACCTACCATGGCGGGGGCGGATCACGCTGGATATCGCGCCGGGGCGTTCAGGTTCCCTGGATCAGTCGGCATCAGCCGACGCGCAGGTTGCTGCGTTTTTCGGGCATGCCCGGGCCAATGACTTCTCCATCGGAAATGGCACGGTGTCATATCATGGACCAGCAGAGTGGGGCTTGCGACGGTTCATTCTGCATTATGCAGCGCTGTGCAAGGCGGCGGGCGGTGTGACCTCGTTCTGTATCGCGTCTGAGATGCGTGGTCTGACACAGATCCGTGGTGCATCCGGATTCCCAGCGGTCGAGCAGATGCGGGCGCTGGCAGCCGAAGTGCGGCAGATCCTGGGACCGCATACAAAAATCGGATATGCAGCGGATTGGAGCGAATATTTCGGCTACCAACCGACCGGTACCAGCGACAGGTACTTTCATCTCGATCCCCTTTGGGCCGACGACAATATCGACTTCGTCGGCATCGACAACTACATGCCGCTTTCGGATTGGCGCGATGGCCAAGACCATCTGGATGCCGAGGCCGGTGCGCCATCCATTTATGATCTGGACTATTTGCGCGGCAATATCGAAGGCGGCGAAGGGTATGATTGGTATTATGCCTCGCCTGAAGAGGCCACCGCCCAGATCAGGGCGCCGATTACGGATGATGAGCACAACGAACCGTGGATCTGGCGATACAAGGATCTGCGAAACTGGTGGTCAAACCCGCATCACGAGCGGATAGGCGGTGCTCGACAGGCAAACCCAACTGGTTGGGTGCCGGGATCAAAACCGATCTGGTTCACCGAGTTGGGATGTGCCGCGATCGACAATGGCACGAACCAGCCGAACAAGTTTCTTGACCCAAAATCTTCGGAATCCTTCCTGCCCAAGTATTCCAATGGGCTGCGCGATGATTTTATGCAGGTGCAGTACCTTAAGGCGATGCTGGGCTATTGGAATGATCCGCAGGTCAATCCTATTTCGGGCATCTATGGCGGCCCTATGCTGGACCTGTCGAACGCCTATGTCTGGGCCTGGGATGCGCGCCCGTTCCCGACGTTTCCGAACTTGCGCAGCCAGTGGAGCGATGGCGACAACTATGCGCGTGGTCATTGGCTGAATGGACGTTCGGGGTCACGAACTCTGGCGTCGGTTGTGACCGAGATCTGCCATGGCGCCGGTGTTACAGATATCGACGTGTCGAAGCTGTACGGCATTGTGCGCGGCTATGTGATAGAGGACGTGACAAATGCCCGCTCAGCTTTGCAACCGCTGATGCTGCGCTATGGCTTCGACGCGCTCGAACGCGACGGGGTGCTGCGGTTCCAGATGCGAGATGGCTATGGAGCGGTGAAACTTGATCCCGATCATCTGGCCGTCAGTTCTGACCTCGATGGCACCATCGAGTATCGTCGGGAAGCCGAAGCAGAGATGACAGGCCGCGTGCGCTTGCGGTTTGTACAATCCGACGCAGATCACGATGTGGTCGCGGAAGAATCAGTTTTGCCCGATACCAGTACGCATTCGGTGTCGGTCAATGAAATGCCATTGTCGATGACACGCGCAGAAGGACGCCAGACCGCAGAACGCTGGTTGAGTGAGGCACGGGTGTCCCGCGACACGTCCCGGTTCGCTTTGCCGCCGTCAATGATGCATTTGGGTGCCGGTGATCTGGTGCGTTTGTCGGCTGAGGATGGCGCAGCGGTCTATCGGATTGACCGTCTGGAAACTGCCGAGTTGCAATTGGCAGATGCCGTCCGGATCGAACAGGGGGTCTATAAGGCGGCCGAACTGCAAGAGGACGCCGTGACGGCGAAGCCCTATGTGGCGCCGGTGCCTGTTCTGCCGGTCTTCCTGGATTTACCTCTTTTAACTGGAGCCGAGGTGCCGCACGCGCCGTACCTAGCGGTTTCGGCCGACCCATGGCCCGGCAGTGCGGCGGTTTATTCATCAGCCAGTGATGACGGCTATGTTCTGAGCGATGTGGTCACCGGTCAGGCCATCATTGGACGAACCGAGACGCCATTACGGCGGGCCAGTACCGGGATCTGGGATGAAGGTCCTGCATTGCGGGTCAATCTGATCGAGGGTCTTTTGGAATCCCGCCCACGCGACGCATTGCTGGATGGCGTTAACCTTGCCGCAATTGGCGATGGCTCGCCCGATAACTGGGAAGTATTCCAGTTCTCGGATGCCACGTTAGAGGACCCGGGCATCTACGCGTTGTCTGGCCGGCTGAGGGGCCAATTGGGCACTGATGCGTTGATGCCGGATGTGTGGCCCGAAGGGTCGCTGTTCGTGATGCTGAACGATCGCGTCCATCAGACCAGCCTGCTGCGGACTGAACGGCGCATCGCCAAGCACTATCGCATCGGCCCGGCGACACGCGGATACGATGACCCGTCGTACCAGCATCTGGTCGAAGCGTTCAACGGAAATGGTTTGAGACCTTATGCACCTGCGCATCTAAGGGTCAGATCGACCCCGGCCGGGCACGAGCTGTCGTGGATACGGCGCACTCGGTTGGACGGAGACGATTGGTCCGGTCTGGATGTGCCCTTGGGCGAAGAAAGCGAATCCTACCTGCTGCGCGTATTGGCTGGCGGCGCGGTGGTGCGTGAGGTCGTCACGACCGAGCCCAATTGGCTGTATTCAACGGCGATGCAAGCAACCGATTCCGTGACGGGGCCATTCGATGTTGAAGTGGCGCAAGTCTCTGCCATTTACGGGCCAGGTGCCGTGTCCCGCCTGACGGTCGGGTAGGCTGCTTGATGCGTCCTGTTCTTCATGGTGATGTCAGTTCTGCGGCACGGGCCTTGTTGTTTGTGCCGCAGTTTGACCGAGAACGTCTTTGCATTCGAATGATTGCCGAGGCTGAACTGGCTGACGCGCATGTCCTTAAAACCGGTCGACTTCATCCGATCTATGGCAACGGCTCGCTCATGGCAGTTGCACGAAACAGGTCCTTGGCGAACGAACCCGGTTTCGACGACTTGCGATATTGTCAATGTTTTGAAACGGTTCTGCGCCATCTTGTTCGGTTCCAAATCAACCAGTAGCGCAGCTGACACATCTGCTGGCCGCCAAATCCAACTCCAGTCGCCCGTCGGGAATTTCATCTCCACAATCTTCGCAGTACCCATATTCGTCTTCTTGAACGCGGATCAATGCGGCCTTGAGGCGAAAGGTTTCGCGGTCACGGTTGACCTGTTGTGCCTTTGCCATCGCCTGATTTTGCAACGCGTCCATACGACTGAGGCGGCCAACGGCCTGCTGGTCCAACTCAACAACGGCCTGTGCCGTCTGGCCGCACGCGGACAACTGTTCCAGTTCCGCTAGATGCGCGCGGATTTTTGTTTCGAATTGGGCGCGTTTTAACTCATTCATTCTTGTTGCATCGCAGTTCACAGGTTTGCGTTTGGTCTTTTTGTCACTAAATGGCATTCTAGGCGCAGCAAAGGATCAAAAGCTATGTTTGAAACGCGCAGACAAGTGACGAATGTTGACCCGGTTTGGGATCGTATCACTTCTGAGGCTCACGACGCGGTCGAGAAAGAGCCCCTGATGGGTGGTTTGGTGCATGCCTGTATCCTGCATCACCGGAGCCTGGAGCGTGCCCTGTCCTACAGGGTGGCGGCAAAGCTATGCTCGAATGAGATGTCGATGATGGTTCTGCGTGAGATTGTCGATGAAGCCTATGCTGATGATTACAGCCTGCTTGAAGCTGCCCGTGCAGACCTGATGGCCGTCTATGAACGGGATCCGGCCTGCCATCGACTGCTGCAGCCGATCCTGTATTTCAAAGGCTATCAGGCGATGCAGGCCTATCGTGTAGCGCATTGGTTGTGGCGCAAGGGGCGTTACGATCTGGCATATTTCTTCCAGATGCGCTCGTCCGAGATTTTCGGGATCGATATCCATCCTGCCGCGAAAATCGGCAAGGGCATCATGATCGACCACGCCCATTCCATTGTCATTGGCGAGACTGCAGTGGTGGGCGACAATGTCTCGATGCTGCATTCGGTTACCCTGGGCGGGACCGGCAAGGAAGAAGAACAGCGCCACCCGACGATTGGCGACGGTGTTCTGATCGGGGCTGGCGCTAAGGTACTGGGCAATATCGAAGTCGGTCATTGCAGCCGTATCGCTGCCGGTTCAGTGGTGTTGCAAGAGGTTCCGGCCTGCAAGACGGTGGCCGGTATCCCTGCCAAGATCGTGGGGGAAGCGGGATGCGATCAGCCATCCATTTCTATGGATCATATGCTGGGCAAGGACCAATAGCCTGAGTTGAATGAACAAAAAAAGCCGCCTCGAAAATTGAGGCGGCTTTTTTGTGTGTGTTCGCCGGATTAGGCCAGCATGACCATCGGGTTTTCCAGATTGTCGACGATGGCCTGCAAAAGCTGTGCGCCAAGCGCGCCGTCGATGACCCTGTGATCGACCGACATTGTCACGGACATGATGGTTGCAACAGTCAATTCTCCATCGTCGCCGACAACGGGTTTCTTTGCGCCAGTCCCGACCGCCAGAATCCCCGCATGTGGTGGGTTCACGATGGCATCGAAATTATCGATGCCGAACATGCCCAGGTTTGAGACCGCGAAAGTGCCGCCCTGATATTCATGCGGCGCCAGTTTGCGTTCGCGCGCGCGACCTGCGAGGTCTTTCATCTCGGTTGAGAGTGCGGACAGCGATTTTGTGTCGGCGTCCTGCAAGACCGGAGTGAACAGGCCGCCCTCGATTGCTACAGCGACGGCCACATCCGAGGGTTTCAGTTGCAGCACCCGGTCACCCGCCCAAACGGCATTGCATTCGGGCACCTGTTGCAGCGCGTTGGCGACGGCCTTGATGATGAAGTCATTGACACTCAGCTTCACGCCGCGGGCTTCGAGTTGTTTGTTCAACTGGCTGCGGAACTTCAGCAGCGCGTCTAGCTTGATATCGCGGCGCAGGTAGAAATGCGGGATGGTTTGTTTGGCTTCGGCCAGACGGGCGGCGATGGTTTTGCGCATCCCGTCAAGCTTGACCTCTTCGTACTCTCGGCCTTCGTACATCCGCGCGACCATATCCGCCGACGGACCAGTCGGGACCGCGGTGGCAGCGGGCCCTGCTGCGGCGGGTGCGGTCGCGGCGACAGGTGCGGTCGCGGTTGCGCCCTCTACATCTGCCTTGACGATGCGGCCATGCGGGCCCGAGCCAGTGATCTGAGCAAGGTCGAGGCCTTTCTGAGCTGCAATCCGACGCGCCAGAGGCGAGGCAAAGATACGACCGCCATCGGCTTTGGCCGGAGCGGCGGGGGCAGGGGCAAGCGCCTCGGACACCGCTGGCGCGGCAGCCTCGTTGCCCGCGGCGGCTGCAGGTGCAGCCGCAGGCGCTTTGGCGGGCGCGGTGCCAATATCATCGGCGCTTTCGCCATCTTCCAACAGGACCGCGATGGCGGTGTTGACCTTGACCCCTTCGGTGCCTTCGGCGATCAGAATCTTGCCGATGGTCCCCTCGTCAACAGCTTCGAACTCCATCGTCGCCTTATCGGTTTCGATCTCGGCCAGCAGGTCACCGGAAGAGACGGTATCGCCTTCCTTGACCAGCCATCTGGCAAGCGTGCCTTCTTCCATGGTCGGTGACAGGGCGGGCATCAGAATTTCGGTGGGCATCTGTCTGTCGCTCCTTACCGGTAGGTCACTTGTTTGACGGCGGCGATCACCTCATCGGTGGTCACCAGCGCCAGTTTTTCGAGGTTCGCCGCATAAGGCATCGGAACGTCCTTACCGGTAAGGTTGATCACGGGGGCGTCGAGGTAGTCGAACGCCTCTTGCATCACCACGGAAGAGATGTAGCTGCCAACTGAGCCTTGCGGCCAGCCTTCTTCAACGGTCACCAGACGGTTGGTTTTCATCACCGAGTTGATGATGGCGCCCGTGTCCATCGGTCGGATAGTACGCAGGTCGATCACCTCGGCGTTGATACCGTCCTCGGCCAGTTTGTCAGCGGCTTCCAGGGCCAATTGCATGCCGATGCCAAAGCTGACGATGGTGACGTCCGAGCCTTCGCGCCAGATACGCGCCTTGCCCAGCGGAACGGTCAGATCATCCACCTGCGGCATGTCATAGGACCGGCCATACAGGATCTCGTTTTCCAGGAAGACCACCGGGTTGGGATCACGGATTGCAGATTTCAGCAGGCCTTTGGCATCTGCCGCCGAATACGGTGCAACCACCTTGAGGCCCGGCACCTGCATATACCAGGCAGTGTAATCCTGACTGTGCTGGGCGGCAACGCGTGCGGCGGCGCCGTTGGGGCCACGGAACACAATGGGACAGCCCATCTGACCACCGGACATATAAAGCGTCTTAGCGGCGGAGTTGATGATCTGGTCCATCGCTTGCATGGCGAAATTGAAGGTCATGAATTCGACAATCGGTTTCAGTCCCGCCATGGCGGAGCCGACCGCGATGCCGGTAAAGCCATGTTCGGTGATCGGCGTGTCAATCACGCGCTTGCTGCCGAACTCGTCCAGAAGCCCCTGTGAGATTTTGTAAGCGCCCTGATATTCAGCGACTTCTTCACCCATCAGATAAACGTTTTCGTCGCTGCGCATTTCTTCGGCCATGGCGTCGCGCAAGGCTTCGCGGACGGTCTGTTGCGTCATCTCGGCATCTGCAGGCCAGTCTGGCGACAGGTCCACCACAGGCGCGGCAGGGACTGCGGCGGCAGGAGCGGCGGCCTCAACCGCCACAGGGGCGGCCTCGGTCACCGCTGCGGCTGCTGGTGCAGACGCGGGCAAGGCGGAGGCGTCTTCGCCTTCCTCGACCAGAATGGCGATGGGGGTGTTCACCTTAACTCCTTCGGCGCCCTCAACGATCAGGATTTTGCCAATGATGCCTTCATCGACCGCTTCGAACTCCATCGTCGCCTTGTCGGTTTCAATCTCGGCCATGATGTCGCCCGAGGATACGGTATCGCCCTCTTTGACCAGCCATTTGGCCAATGTGCCCTCTTCCATGGTCGGCGAGAGTGCGGGCATGAGAATTTCGGTTGCCATGTCTTATTCGTCCTCTCAGGCGTAGATATCGGTCCAGAGCTCGTCCAGTGACGGCTCGGGGCTTTCTTTCGAGAATTCGGCGGCCTTGTTCACGATCTCTTTGATTTCTTTATCGATCGCCTTCAGATCATCCTCGCTGGCGTGTTTGCCGCTGAGCAGCAACTCGCGCACATGTTCGATCGGGTCGCTTTGTTCGCGGACCTTTTGAACCTCTTCGCGCGTGCGGTACTTGGCCGGGTCAGACATCGAATGGCCGCGATAGCGATAGGTCTTGACCTCAAGGATGTAGGGGCCTTTGCCCGCGCGACAGTGCGCGACGGCCTTTTCACCGGCCTCTTTGACGGCCATGACATCCATACCGTTGACGATCTCACCGGGGATGCCGAACGCCTCGCCCCGGTGGTAGATGTCCTTGGTCGAGGTCGAGCGGGCCTGCGATGTGCCCATGGCGTACTGATTGTTTTCGATGACGAAGACGACTGGCAGGCTCCAGATCGCGGCCATATTGAAGGTCTCGTAGACCTGTCCCTGGTTCGCGGCGCCGTCACCGAAATAGGTGAAGGTCACGCGGCCGTTCTCTTTGTACTTGTCGGCAAAGGCTAGACCTGCACCCAGGGGAACCTGAGCACCAACAATGCCGTGGCCGCCGTAGAAATGCTTCTCTTTCGAGAACATATGCATCGAGCCGCCCTTGCCTTTGGACAAGCCACCCTCACGCCCGGTAAGTTCAGCCATCACGCCGCCGGGTTCCATACCGCAGGCCAACATGTGGCCGTGGTCACGATAAGATGTAATGCGCTTGTCGCCATCTTCAGCGGCTGCTTCGAGGCCAACAACAACGGCTTCCTGTCCAATGTACAGGTGACAGAACCCGCCGATCAGGCCCATTCCATAAAGCTGACCAGCCTTTTCCTCGAATCGGCGGATCAGCAGCATTTCGCGGTAATAGGTTTTCAGCTCTTCCGCAGAAACGTTTGGTTTCTTTGTGGTTTTTCGCGCAGCCATCGTGGCGATCTCCCCCTTCCGGACAGATAGTTTAGCTTTAAACTATCTCATAAAGCATTTGGGGCAGTCTGGCGAGTGGAAATGTGACGCAGCGTCGGGACCCGCGGTTTCCAGCAGGAGTCCGAGAGTTGGCAATGTTGGATGACGCTTAATTTGGCCCAAAAGGCAGGCGAGATTATTGAATAACAATTTCGTCCGAGCGGATCATACCCAGGATCGAACGGGCCTGCTGGTCCAGCAGGTCCAGGTCCAGATAAGTATCGGACAAGCGGCGCGTCAGGTTTTCCATTTCGGTGATCTCGGCATCAAGCTGCGCCAAGTCGCGCGACAGGGCATCCCGTTCCGCAGCAATCTCGACCCGTCTGAACAGGCCATAGTCGCCCTGCACGGCGGCAAAGGTGAAATACACACCCAGCATGAAAGCCACCGAGAAAAAGACAACTGCGCCCAAGCCGGGCCGATGGGAACGGGACACTCTGTTTACCGCCGTATGAACTCTGCCTCAAAAACGTGCCCTTTGCGGGCATCTGTCAGCACTATGTCACAGGTGATTCGCGATGTGAATCCCCTGATTCGCAAAAAGCGCCGAAATGCGTATCACCGCGTTGACATCTGACCGCCCAGCTAATGTTCTAGCGCTGCAACACCCGGTAGTGTTTTGCCTTCCATCCATTCCAGAAACGCCCCACCGGCGGTTGAGATGTAGGAAAAATCATGCGCCGCACCCGAGGCGTTCAGGGCGGCAACCGTATCGCCTCCTCCAGCGACCGAGACCAGTTGACCGGACCGGGTCAGCGCTGCTGCCTTCAGGGCAGCCGCGTTGGTGGCGGTGTCAAATGGCTCCAACTCGAACGCGCCCAGCGGGCCGTTCCAGATCAGGGTATGGCTTTGCGCAAAGACTTCGGTGATCTCGGCAACGCTTTCAGGACCCGCGTCCAGGATCATGCTGTTATCGGGACACTGATCCGAAGGCAGTACTTGATGCGGGGCGTTGGCCTCGAATTTCTCTGCCACTACGATGTCCCGCGGTAAAACGATCTTGCATCCCGTTTTGTCCGCTTTGGTCAGAATATCTGCGGCCGTATCTTTCATTGCGGTCTCAGCCAGCGACTTGCCGACGTTGATGTCCTTGGCAACCAGAAAGGTGTTTGCCATGCCCCCGCCGATCACCAGATAGTCGACCTTGTCGATCAGGTTGCCCAGCAGTTCCAGTTTGGTTGAAACCTTGGCGCCACCAACCACCGCCGTCACAGGACGTTTTGGGGCACCCAGCGCGCCTTCCAGCGCTTCCAGCTCGGCTTGCATCAGACGGCCTGCACAAGAAGGCAGCAGGCGCGCAATGGCTTCGGTTGAGCTGTGGGCGCGGTGGGCGGCCGAGAAGGCGTCGTTGCAGTAGATATCACCCAGCCGGGCCATGCCAGCAGCAAGATCAGGATCGTTTTTCGTCTCGGCTGCGTGAAAGCGGGTGTTTTCCAGCAGCAAGACCTGCCCCGGTTGCAGCGCTTCGGCTGCCAGTTCCGCTTCGGAGCCGACACAATCAGCGGCAAACAGAACTTGAGCTTCGAAGGCATTTTCAAGTGTGGGCACAAGCTGCTTCAGGGACAGGCTCTCGCGCCGCTCACCTCCCGGACGTCCGAAATGGGCCAGCAGGATCGGCTTGCCGCCTGCCGCAAGAATATAGCGCACCGTTGGCACGATGCGTTGAACGCGGGTGGCATCCGTCACAGTCCCATCCACAACAGGCACATTGATGTCGACGCGCACCAGCACGCGTTTGCCGTTCAGGTCCATATCGTCCAGTGTTTTCCAGCCCATCGCGCGATCCTCGTGTGTTGAAACGGATTTAGGCGGTTCTTTTCCTGCATTTTGCCCTCAGGTCAATGCGTCACTTGGCATTCGCGCGCCCGGCGAATAGGTAATTGCCCAAGATAAAACGACAGGAGGGCCAAATGGCCGAGATCAAAGATCCCGAAAACACAATCATCGTCGAGCTGAGCGGCGGCAATGTCATCATCGAGCTGCTGTCCGATGTGGCACCACAGCACAGCGCGCGGATGAAAGAGCTGGCGCGTGCGGGCGAGTACGACAACGTAGCTTTTCACCGTGTGATCGACGGGTTCATGGCGCAGACCGGTGACGTACAGCACGGCGACATGGAAGACGGGTTCAATCTGCGGATGGCAGGTACCGGCGGATCGTCACTGCCAAACGTTCCGGCCGAGTTCTCGAAGCTGCCGCATGACCGGGGCACATTGGGCGCCGCGCGCTCGCAAAACCCGGATTCTGCCAATTCGCAGTTCTTTATCAACTTCAAAGACAATCACTTCCTGAATGGGCAGTACACTGTTTATGGCCGTGTGATCGACGGGATGGAGCATGTGGATGCCATCGTAAAGGGTGAGCCGCCAGCGAACCCAGATCGTATGATCAGCGTCAAGGTGGCCGCAGATGCATAAGCTGGCCACTGTTTTTGCCCTGCTGGCCAGCCCCGCGCTGGCCACGGGTTTAAAGATTGAGGTCGAGGGCGAGGGTGCCAACGGCACGATCACAATCGATCTATTTGATGACGTCGCCCCGAAACATGTTGAGCAAATCTCGGCGTTGGCAACTGAAGGCCAGTATGATGGCGTCGTCTTTCACCGTGTGATCGAAGGCTTCATGGCCCAGACAGGCGATGTGGAATTCGGCAACAAGTCCGCCGAAAACTTTGATATTCGCAACGCAGGTCGCGGCGGGTCTGCACGTGCGGATTTACCGGCCGAGTTCTCGGACACCACCTTTGATCGGGGCATCGTGGGCATGGCAAGGTCACAAGATCCCAATAGCGCCAATTCGCAGTTCTTCATCATGTTCGAACCAGGCCCGTTCTTGGACGGTCAGTACACGGTTGTTGGTCAGGTCACCGACGGCATGGACGTCGTTGATGCGATCAAACGTGGCGAAGGTCAGAACGGCGCCGTTGTCGGTCAGCCGGATGTGATGAAAAAAGTCACCGTCACAGAGTAAATCTCTAGAACCCGGCGCCATTTGTAGCGCCGGGTTCTGATTTGTCCGTCTATTTGATGGCCGCCGTCCGCTTCGGTAACAATTGATCTGGCACAAGCCAGCCATGCCGCCCGAAGCCGAGCGTCAGTTCACCTTCTCTGATGTCTGCGGCTCTGATCTGGACACGCTGTTCTTGATCCGCGCCAGCAATCCGTTTTCGTTAATGTAGCGCTGATAGGCGCGGTAGGACGGTGCTTGCGACAGGCAACGTTCCTCGTGCCATGCGCGCAGAAAATAGATGACATTTACACCCAACAGAGCGATGCAATTGGCCACGCCTGCCCAGAAATCCACCGCGATGAAGGGGATCGAGACCAGCCACCAACTGATGTTCTTGCTGATGTAAGATGGATGCTTGCTGATGTTATAGGGAAAATCACAGGCGAGGCCCCGATACGTGAGGTTCGAAAACCGCAGACCCATACGGGCGGCTGTCAGACAGTACATCCCCAGAAAGAACAGGATTGTGCTGCCCCATATCGTGTAGGCAACCGGGTAATTCCACAGCCATGCGCCCCAAGCGAAATCGTCCTGAACATAGTTGAAATAGTCTCGGGACAGGACCTGCCAGAACGGGGAATAGCAGATTATGCAGACCAGCCACCCTCCGATAGTGGTTTCAGTCCAGCGGATGTGGGAAATCAAAAGGCGCGTGGCCGTCGCATATCCTATGACGACGACCGTCAGGTCCAGGAAGAAAGAAAACCTGAAAAGATGTTCGTAAACTTCCGGGAACCCCGAGGCGTTCCAAAGTGATCTGGATTGAAAAAACGTCCAGTCATAAACCAGATAGCAGAACATCAGTGGCAGAAAGAACCCTTTGACGCCGAGGCCCAGCAGATAGACTTTCAATCCGCGTGCATCGGTAGATTGGCGGCCCATGGTCAGGACGACCCGCCCCAGATGCCACATCCCGTCGCGCGGGTGACGCATCATGAAATGAACAGATGTCACTACGGCCAGAACGACAGCCAGGATAAGCCCCCAATAGTCCGCCAGTAGTGAGAAGAACGGCGTGTACCAATCGCCCCGGTACAGGTCAGCCGACCAATAAAACAGCGCCAACAGGGCAGCACTTGTGATCAATCCGACCAGCTTGACCTGAAAATCCCGAATATAGGTGGGGTCAGAAAAATTCTGCGATCTGTAGACCAGACCGCTGCCCGGTAATCTATGCAGTTTGGCAAAGTAGAATTCGGACAACGCCATCAGCCCGAAGACAGACAGGGCAAACAATACGGTTTGGTCCCGGTCCGAAACACTCGGCATATCTGGCCACAGGTAGTGAAGAACCGGAATACTGATCACAGCGATCAAACCGGTTGTCGCCGGAATCGCTGATGCGGGACGTTTGAAACCGGGGCGGGACTTCATGAATTCGAACTCGTATACATGCGGCTGGATTTTCGCGGCTTTTTACTGGAATTCAACCGGCCAATTCAGCCGTGTTGGAATCGTGCGCAATGTGTGACCTGCGAATTCTAACGTCAAAGCCCTTTGCTGCGCACGGGCAGGCCAAGTTAACGCACTGTAAACAAGTTCAAAGACGCAACCGATATGGTTGCGTCTTTGAGTAACCAATTTACTCGTCTGGCGACATGACTTTCCAGATCATCGCGCCCAGCGCACCACCAATCAGCGGAGCGACCCAGAACAGCCAAAGCTGAGACAGGGCAGGGCCATCGGCAAAAAGCGCCACGCCTGTCGACCGCGCCGGGTTGACCGAGGTGTTTGTCACCGGAATCGACACCAGATGGATCAGGGTTAGACCAAGTCCGATGGCGATCGGGGCGAACCCGGCTGGTGCCTTGTCTGATGTTGCGCCCAGAATGATGAGAATGAAGAACGCGGTCATCACGATCTCGATCACCAGCGCGGACATCATCGAATAGCCTTCGGGCGATGCGTCCCCATACCCGTTTGAGGCAAAACTGCCGACCCCGATAAAGTCTGGTGCACCGCTCACGATCAGGTACAGAACCGCCGCTGCTGCCATAGAGCCAAATACCTGCGCCGCCCAGTAGGGGACCAGATCCTTGGCTGGAAACCGTCCACCGATCATCAGGCCGAGGCTGACCGCCGGGTTGAAATGACCGCCCGAGATGTGACCGACTGTGTATGCCATAGTCAAAACCGTCAGGCCGAAGGCGAGGGACACACCCAGCCATCCGATCCCCACGTCTGCTACACCCGCTGCAAGTACCGCACTGCCACAGCCCCCAAGGACCAACCAGAAAGTGCCGAAAAACTCGGCCATGAGTTTGGAAGACATGAAAACTCCTAGGTCAAAACAATCTTATGAAATTGTACAACAAAACGTACCTTTTGTCAGATTGGCGCGAACGGGGAATTTCGGTTGATGTTTTGTCACAAGCCAGTTGGCCTGAATATCGGTAACGGTCACTGGCTGATCGCCCTTTGCGAGGCAGGCATAATTTTGCAATTTCTGCCCGGCGTGAGACCTAAACCCAGGTGATGGGATCAAGGTGAAACAGTTTTTCCAATTGCTCGTAAATTTCCGGGATCTCTTTTTTCAAAGCCTGCGGTTTCTCAAAAAACACTTCAACTGCAACAGCAAAGAACTCTTCATGCCCCTCGGCACCATAGGGGTCGATTACGCTTGGCTGCCCGGCCTCAACGGCGCACACATGGGCGTTGTAGGCTGTCAGAAAGGTGCTTTCCCATTCATCAAAGCTCTGACCTGCGCTTAGGACTGGGACGCCATTGGTGCTGCCAGAGAGATCGTCTATTTGATGCGCAAACTCATGAAAGACCACATTCTGGCCGTCGTGTTCATTCAGCGCGCCCTGCTGGCTGTGTTCCCAGGACAGGATCACAGGGCCGCGATTCCAGCTTTCGCCGGTCCGCACGACTTCTTTTTCGGTCACGACATACCCGCTGTGTTTGGTTTGCCGCGATTTGAAGGCATTGGGGTAGATCAGAATGGTCGTCAGGCTATCGTACCACATGTCATTATTGGCGACGAGAAGACTGGCCTGCGCGGCAATTGACAACTGCATTTCTTCTGTGACCTCAAGGCCATCACAGCCAAAGAATGTCACCTGATCCAGAAACAGGTTCACCTTGCCATCCAGCTTGGCGCGCAGCTCCGACGGCAATCGTCGTACAATCGGAACGTGGCTTTCAATGAGGTTGCTTTGATGCGTCGTCAGCGGCGCAGCCAGCAGCGACTTACGCGCCTGCGACTTCGACCATTGGCGAAAGATCAAGACCCCTGCGATCAGCGCGACAATTGTAAGGAAAATCAACATGGGGGAATTCTATCTGTCTCAGGTCGAACTTGGAACTCTGATCATACATCGACCTGCTCTTGGCAGGTTACCCCAAAAAGAAACGCCGCAGGCTGACCTACGGCGTCTGAATTTCTGTTCTATTTGCGGAACTTACTGTTTGACTTCCGCCGCCGGGTTGGCACCTGGCTTCGAGCTGCGGCCTGGGTTCAGCGGGTCATCCTGACGCTGGACTGAACCTTCAAAGTGCGCGCCGCTTTCGATCGCGATCGTCTTGTGGATGATGTCGCCTTCCACGCGAGCGGTGGAAGTCAGGCGCACCTTCAAGCCACGTACGCGGCCCACGATGCGGCCGTTTACAACAACGTCATCAGCGGTGACTTCGCCTTTGATGGTCGCTGTTTCGCCGATTGTCAGCAGGTGGGCGCGGATATCGCCTTCGACCGTGCCCTCAACCTGAATGTCGCCGGTTGTCTTGAGGTTGCCTGTGATGTGCAGGTCAGAAGACAAAACCGACGCGGGTGGCTTGGGCTTGGGCGCGGTGCTGGCCTTCGGTTCTGCCGGTGCTGGTGCCGCCGGAGTTGCCGGGGCAGCCGGTTTTGTTGCCTCAGCCTCTTTGGATCCGGGCTCGTTGATTTTGCTCTTAGAAAACATTTCTCGCAGCCTTGATGTAAGTCATTGGGTTTACGGGCTTTCCGTTCACGCGCACCTCATAGTGAAGATGCGTGCCGGTCGACCGTCCGGTGCTACCCATATCAGCAATATGATCCCCGCGCGAGACCCTTTGGCCGACCTTTACGTTGATCTTGGTGTTATGAGCGTAAAGTGTCTCAATTCCAAAGGCGTGCCTGATCTTGACCAGCCGCCCGAAGCCCGATTGCCAGCCTGCATGAGACACCACACCATCTGCCGTCGCGAAGATATCGGTGCCCTGCGCGCCGGCGAAATCCGCGCCGTTATGCATGCGCCGTCCACCGGTTTTGGGATCGCGGCGCGTGCCATATCCGCTGGTAAAGCGAACGGCGGCGCGAACGGGGCTGGCAAAAGGCGCTTTTTCTGCTGCGATACGATAGAGGTTCAGCTGATCCATCTGCTGCAGCAGCGTGTTTGCGCGGATCTCATCTGCGGACAGCTCTTCTCCGCGTGTGCTGAACGTTAAAGGGGTTAACGGACCGCCAATACCGCTGTATCCGCGTCGAACCTCTTCGATAATACGATCAGTGGGCATGCCAGCCTGCCGGAACATCTTGTCCAGCGGTTCGACCGAGATAACCATGGCTTCTTCCAACTGACGGAAAATTTCGTCACTGCGTTCCTGCATCAGTTGGATTTCAAGCTCTAGATC
This sequence comes from Ruegeria sp. EL01, assembly GCF_900313035.1. Classification (GTDB taxonomy): domain Bacteria; phylum Pseudomonadota; class Alphaproteobacteria; order Rhodobacterales; family Rhodobacteraceae; genus Ruegeria. Next base: position 89,007 of record NZ_OMPS01000016.1, read on the forward strand.
GTCGCGTTGATCCAAAGCGTTCTGCGCATTCGCAGCGATCTGATCCCGCTCTTCAGCGGTGCGCGCCAGCGCTTCGGTCATGAATTCCATCTGAGCGGGGTTGGCGACGGCGGCCTTATACATGTCCGTGCCGTCAGCTTCCTGCTGCAATTCGGCCAGTTCCGTGCGAACTGCTTCGCGCTGCTTCATTGTTGCGCGCAACGTGGTCTGGATCACTTCAATTCCGGTTTCCAGCTCGCGACGGCGGTTTTCCGATGCCAGAAGTTCTGATTGCATCGCCGAGATCTGTTCCAGCGCAGCGTTAAACCGATCCTGTGCCGCCAGCGCCTCATGCGCACGCGAGTCACGTTCGGTCGACAACACGTTAAGGCGCTCCTGATAGGTCGCCTGATCCCGTTTCGCCTGTTCGCGGAAATTGCCTGACCCGATACTGTCCATCAGCAGGATCGCTGTCGCGACGGTTGTCCAGCCCACGATCACAGCGACACCAGCCACCGCGAAAAACTGAGTTTCCGAGCTAAGACGGATAAACCGCGTGTCCTGATCCGATTTCAGAAACACGCGACGTTCCGGAAATTGCCGTTCAAGAAGTGAGTGTAGTTTTATTGCCAGACGTGTTCTCACGCGCCTCACCTTTCATCCCCAAGATCGGGACCGGTCATGAGTGGATCGCCGCCCCTTGGGCGGACTGCATAAAGGGGCTGCTGCGTTCGGGCAAGTTTGTTGACCAATATGTGGCTGAGAACAGGCAATTCCCGTGCGTCATCGGCGGGAATTTGCCGAAATTAACCTAAAAAGGATCAATTTGAGACTGATCCGGGCGCGGGCATATCTTCGGTCAGCGGCCAGTAGAAATCGGGGGGCAGACCGGCTTCGGCGCGTTTCTCTTCGTTGAAGGGTGGTTTCAGTTGCCCGTGAAAGTAGCGGCGGACCAGTTGATGAAACACATCTTTCGGGTCCAGGTTTTCGCGCCCGCACAGGAAATGGAACCATTTCGACCCATAGGCAACATGCCCGACCTCTTCGGCGTAGATCACTTCCAAAGCGGCAATCGCTTGTTCGGCCTTTGCCTTGCGGAAGATGTCGATCATTCCGGGTGTGACGTCCAGCCCACGGGCCTCGAGCACCATAGGCACAACGGCAAGCCGTCCCATCAGATCTTCGGCGGTGTCTTCGGCGGCGCGCCACATACCGGCATGGGCGGGCAGGGCACCATAGTAACTGCCCATCTGATCCAGGCAATCGCACACCATCTCAAAATGGCGCGATTCCTCTGCGGCGCATTTGACCCAGTCGTCATAGAACCCGATGGGCATCGGTACATGGCCAAAGCGGGCGATGATATCCCAATGCAAGTCGACAGCATTCAGCTCGATATGTGCCACTGCATGCAGCAGCGCGATGCGCCCGGCGTCGGTGCCGGGGCGGCGTCTCGGGACATCGCGCGGGGACAGCAGTTCAGGTTTGTCGGGGCGAGCCGGGTTCAACGGCGGTTCTGCAGTGCCGATCTCAATCTCTGGGGCCTGGCCTTTGCGGGACGCAAGCCAGACGGCAGCATGGCGTTTGGACAGGGCGGTCTTGGCCCGCCCGTCCGCGGTTGTTAGCACTTCGGTCGCCATCTCGGTCAATGTTAAGGGCACGGGTTCGCTCCGCCTGTCTTCGGTTGGTTGCGGCATAAGCCGGATGGCGACGCAGGTCGAGGGCGTTACGGCGCCTTTACGGCGTCAAGCACCGCATCCACATGGCCCGGCACTTTCACCTTGCGCCAGACATTTGCGATGCGGCCTTCGCCATTGATCACAAAGGTCGACCGTTCGATCCCCATCGACTTGCGGCCATACATGTTCTTTTCGACCCACACACCATAATCCTCGCAGACGGTCGAGTTCTCGTCCGACAGCAGCGGCGTGGTCAGCCCGTGTTTGGCGACGAATTTGTCATGCTTGGTTACGCTGTCGCGCGAGATGCCGAAGACCTGAGCACCTGCATCGGCAAAGGCTTGAAGTTGCTCTGAGAAACCGATGGATTCCTTGGTGCAGCCCGGCGTATCATCACGGGGATAGAAAAACAAAACGACGGTACCGCCGCGCAGGTCCGATAAGGTCACTTCGCCGCCGCCGTCGCGGGGCAGTGTGAAATCGGGGGCGATGTCTGAGACGTCGGGCATTGGAAACTCCGCTAAAGAATCTTATAGGCTGCCCGGTATCATAGGGCGGCACGGGCAGGTTGAAAGGCGTGGATACCAAATTGGCGCAGCAGGAACATGACGGGGGCGAACAGCCGGGTAAACCCCCGCGCCGTCGGTCACGCCGTCGCACTGCCGGGATCTGGACCATGCGCGGGGTGCTGCTGCTGGTTTTTCTGGCGCTGTTCACGGGGTTCATGGTCATTGGCCATCGCATGCATGCGCCTGCGTGGTTGCGGGACCGGGTCGAAGCGCGGTTGGAACAAACTCTTGGTGGCCTGCAGATCCGGTTCGGCGATGTCAGCTTTGTCATTCATGAGGGGTGGCGGCCCCGCCTGAGGTTGACGGATGTCAGCATCAGTGACGCGGCAGGGCAGCAGATTGCGCAAGTGTCCGATATGCGGGCCAGCCTTGCCATGCGCCCGTTGCTGCGCGGTCATGTCAGGCCCAAACGCATTATCCTTAGTGGGGCACAGGTCGCCCTGACGCGCGGAAAAGACGGCGCGCTGACGCTGACCGTCGGCGCAGGAAGTACGCCGGTGCGAGAAGCGCCAAACCTGGCGCAGCTGATCGAGGCTTCTGATCAGGCCTTTCTGTCCGAGAATCTGTCCGCGCTGACATCCGTGGAACTGGATGCGATTACCCTGGACTATCGCGACCTTCGGCTGGAACGGTCGTGGGTTCTGGATGGCGGGCATATACTGGTAACCCGCAGCGCCAGTGAAATGCGGCTGGCGACAGGGTTTTCCGTTTTGGCGGGCCGCGACTATGTCAGTACGATCGAGGCGAATTACACCAGCGTTCTGGGGTCACCTGCTGCGCGGTTTGGGATTTCGATCACAGATCTGCCGGCCGAAGATGTTGCCGGTCAAAGCCCTGCGTTCGGCTGGTTGCAGGTCCTGCGAACGCCGATTTCGGGCGCGTTGCGCGGCAGTATTGATGGCGAAGGCGCCCTCGGGCCACTATTTGCCACGTTGAATTTGGGCGCAGGCGCTGTCCAGCCCAACCCGGAAACCCGCCCGGTTCCCTTTGAATCCGCACGCACATATTTCACCTATGATCCGCGTCGGCAGGCGCTTGATTTTAACGATGTATCGGTAGAATCCGCGTGGGGATCAGTGCAGGCCGAAGGCACCGCGTTCTTGGCAGGGGTCGAGGATGGCATCCTGGACAGTTTGGCAGCCCAACTGCGTCTGACAGGCATCAACGTAAACCCGGCGAACCTGTTTCCCGAGGCACTGGAGCTGTCGCAGGCAGATCTCGATTTCAAGATGAAGTTCGCGCCCTTTCAGCTGCATCTTGGGCAGATGACCGTCTACGATACAGATCACACGGCCCGCGCCTCGGGCAATCTGACCGGGCGGCCCGACGGTTGGGCTGTTCAGCTGGATGCCCATCTGGATGGCATGTCATCGGAACGGGTTCTGGGCTATTGGCCCGAGCGCCTGGCGCCTAAACCACGCGAATGGGTTACGGAAAACCTATACGAGGGCGACCTTTCGGACATGGATTTCGCCTTGCGGCTAGAGCCCGGGAATAAACCGGATATCTATCTGGATTTCGGGTTTGAAAAGGCCAAAGTCCGATTTGCCAAAACGCTGCCACCGATCATTGGGGCGCAGGGACAGGCCAGCCTGATCAATGGCAGGTTTACAGCAACAGCTGAAAGTGGCGTGGTGCAGGCAGATCAGGGTGGTGGTGTAGATGCGTCGGGAACATCTTTTATTATTCCAGACACGGATATCAAAAAATCCGCACCAGCCATTGCGCGGATCAGGGCAACGGGCAGCGTAACGGCGGCATTGTCGTTGCTGGATCGGCCGCCACTGGAATTGCTGAGCAAGGCCAATTTGCCGGTCGATCTGGCTGATGGCTCGGTGTCGTTGGCCGGAACATTGTCACTGCCAATGAAAAAGGGTTTGAAATTCCAGGACACTGAATTCCATTTCGACGGCGATCTGGGAAATCTGAGCAGCGACCGATTGGTGCCTGGGTTTTTGGTCAGCGCCGACATGCTGAACCTTAGCGGAGACCAGACAGGTGTTCAGGTCGAAGGCGAAGGGTTGTTCGAAGGTGTTCCCATCCAGGCGCTATGGCGGCAACCCATCGACGGAGAGACCGCGCAGCGCAGCGCGCTGACCGGGCAGATCGAACTGTCGCCGCGGTTGATGCAGGCGATCAACTCAGGTTTGCCGCAGGATATGCTGACGGGGCAGGGCGCCGCGGATATCACCTTGGGGATTGGTGCTGGTGAACCGCCTAAACTCTCTGCGTCCTCAGACCTGGAGGGGGTCGTACTTGCCATTCCAGAGTTGGGGTGGCGCAAGGCTGCTGGCAGCAAAGGGAATCTGACGGCCGAGGCGACACTGGGACAGCAGCTAAGTGTGGATTCTTTGCGATTGGATGCCGCGGGTCTGCGAACGGCTGCGTCCATCTCGTTTCGGGGGGATGGGGGCTTTGATCGCGCCCGCTTCAGCTCGTTCGAGGTCGGCGATTGGTTGGCCGTTCCGGCAGAACTGGTGGGGCGCGGTGCAGCGCCGCCGGATATTCGGGTTCTGGGCGGCGTTGTAAATCTGGGCCGTGCAACATTCGGTGAAAGCAGCGGGTCCGGAAACGGCTCGACAGCCGCTGGGCCAAAATTGGATGTGAACCTGGATCGGCTGCAAGTCACTGAAACAGTTGCCTTAACCCGGTTCAAAGGTGTGTTTGCGACCACCGGAGGTATCAACGGTGGATTCACGGCACAGGTCAACGGCGGGGCTTCTGTGCGTGGACAAGTTATTCCACGCGGTGGTCGCAGCGCAGTCAATCTTACGTCCGAGAACGCAGGCGCTGTTCTGCGGTCTGCCGGTCTTCTGACACAGGCTCGGGGCGGTGGTCTTGATCTGCAGCTGGAGCCTGTAGGTGCGCCCGGCAGCTATGATGTGATCCTTAAGATCATCAACACGCGCATTCAGGATGCGCCAGCCATGGCTGCATTGCTCAATGCCATCAGCCTGATCGGGTTGCTGGATGAGATGGCAGGGCAGGGCATATTCTTCTCGACAATCGAAAGCCGGATGCGGCTTACCCCGACGGAAATCAAAGTACTGAGCGGCAGCGCTGTTGGCCCCTCCATGGGTTTGTCTTTTGACGGCACCATCGATCCCGTCGCAGGGATGTTGAATTTGCGCGGTGCAATCTCTCCGATCTATCTGGTGAATGCGATTGGCAGCGTATTCACGCGCAAAGGTGAGGGTGTGATCGGTTTCAACTATACGCTGACCGGACCACTGGATTCACCACAAGTTTCCGTAAATCCCTTGTCCGGTCTCGCCCCATTGTTTCTGCGTAATCTGTTGCGCGCGCCAGCCCCGACTGTCTCGGACGGTCCCAATGCGCAGCCGCAAAAGCCGGACAAACCACGGCGTACTTTTGGATCCCCGTCCAGGGACAACTGACCGGGGATGGCCGAATCTTTTTCGGCCTTGTATGGCGCACCCATGAAACTCAGCGATTTCGATTTCAACCTTCCCGAAGACCTGATTGCGACGCGACCAGCCAGCCCGCGTTCTGCTGCGCGCCTTCTGGTGGCGCATGGGGATGCGATTGCAGATCGTCACGTGTTTGATCTGCCTGAATGGCTGCAACCCGGCGACCGGTTGGTGCTGAACGACACCCGGGTGATCCCAGCGCGTCTTAGCGGGCGGCGCCATCGGGATAGCGCGCAGGGTGCTGTTTCTGCGGCGATCGAGGCGACTTTGCTGGACCCTCAGGCAGATGGCACCTGGTCCGCCCTGATCAAACCTTTGAAAAAGGTAAAACTGGGTGAAGAGATCGTATTTTCGGATCACCTCAGCGCAACGTTGGAGCAGATCAATGACGGGCAGGCCTATCTGCGCTTCAACCTGACAGGTGATGATTTCGACGCCGCGCTGGAACAAGCAGGGGCTATGCCACTGCCACCATACATCGCCGCGAAACGCCCTGCGGACGAGAAAGACAAGACGGACTACCAGACGATCTGGGCGCGGAATTCCGGGGCGGTCGCCGCGCCAACCGCGTCGCTGCATTTTGATGACTCACTTATGGGCGCTTTGGCAGAGCGCGGCGTGACGTTCAGCCATGTCACCCTGCATGTCGGAGCGGGGACGTTTTTACCGGTCAAGGTCGAGGACGTGACCACACATAAAATGCATGCGGAATGGGGACGTGTCAGTGCAGCCGCAGCCGAAGAAATCCGCGCGACCAAAGCGGCCGGGGGACGGGTCATCCCGGTTGGCACAACGGCCCTGCGCCTGATCGAAAGTGCAGCGCGCGGTGGCGTGATCGAAGATTGGGAAGGCGAAACGGACATCTTTATCTATCCGGGCTTCAAGTTCGCTGTGACTGACGCTTTGATGACCAATTTTCACCTGCCGAAATCCACTTTACTGATGCTGGTCTCGGCCCTGATGGGGCAAGAGAGGATGCAGTCGGTCTATGCCCATGCGATCAATCAGAACTATCGCTTCTTTTCCTATGGGGATGCGTCGCTTTTGATCCCCTGAAGGGCGTGTTCACGGGATCGAGACATCGCAATGTCGTAGACAAGCGCGATCAAAGCGATTTTTGATCGCATAACGATTCCAATACTCAGGTTGATTTAGTTCGGAGGCCCCAATGCTTCAGGTCCTTTCCAGCGCGTGGGCGCTATTGCTCGGTATGGGGCTGCTTATGGTCGGGAACGGCCTGCAGGGTACCCTGTTGGGTGTGCGCGGAGACATTGAAGGGTTCTCGACGCTAGAGATGTCGTTTGTGATGTCCGCCTACTTTGTTGGCTTTCTGGGGGGGTCGCGCCTGGCCCCCGAGATGATACGACGGGTAGGCCATGTGCGTGTATTCGCCGCTTTAGCCTCGTTCATTTCCGCCGTCATGATTATGTACCCCATGCTCACGGACCCGATTGCATGGTCGCTGGGCCGCGTCGTGATCGGGTTTTGTTTTTCAGGAGTGTATGTCACAGCAGAGAGCTGGCTGAACAACGCGGCGAGTAACGAAAATCGTGGTCAGGCCCTGTCACTATACATGATCGTGCAGATGACCGGCGTTGTTACCGCGCAGGCGCTGTTGCTTGTGGGTGACCCGGCAGGGTATGAAACCTTTGTAATTGCATCCATTCTTGTGTCTGTATCGTTCGCGCCCATCTTGCTCTCGATCTCACCAACGCCGGCCTTTGATACAACCAAACCAATGACACTGCGCAAGCTGATGGAAACGTCGCCGCTGGGTTGTGTTGGCATGTTCCTGCTGGGTGGAGTGTTTTCGGCCCAGTTCGGGATGAGCGCTGTTTACGGAGCACAGGCAGGGCTGTCGCTGATCGAGATTTCGTCTTTTGTGGCGGCTTTCTACATTGGCGCTGTTCTACTGCAATTTCCCCTGGGATGGGTATCAGACAAGGTTGATCGACGTATTTTGATCCTTCTGGTGTCAGCGGTTGGAGGGGGCGGTGCATTGATCGGCATGATGTTCGGCACCACTTTCACAACCTTGTTGTCTGCGGCTTTTATCATCGGCGGCATGACAAGCCCGCTGTATTCACTGTTGGTTGCCTACACAAACGACTATCTGGAATATGATGATATGTCGGCGGCCTCTGGTGGGTTGGTCTTTATCAACGGTCTTGGTGCGATTGCCGGGCCAGTGATCACAGGGTGGTTGATGGGTAGTGGGGTTATCGGGCCACCGGGATTTTTCCTGTTTATTGCTACCTTGATGTTTGCGATGGCAGTATATGCGCTCTACCGGATGACACAGCGTGCCTACGTGCCTGTTGATGAAACCGGAGCCATCGCCCCGATCTACCCAACCTCGTCGCCGATCGCGATGGAGGTCGCGCAAGAGGTTGTCATCGAAGCCGCGCAGGAAGAGCAGGACGCGCAGGATACCGCCTAGGACACGAAAATATGTCGTAAGTGTTGCAATATGTTACTGTAACACTTCTGTAAAACCGACTTAAATGACGTTACGTCCCTGGGGAGGGCAAAAGACGGAGTTTAAGGCAATGGTTGGGCCTGAAGACGTATTGAGTTTTTGGTTAGACAAGGTTGGTCCCAAGGGGTGGTATCTGCCGGATGACGCGCTGGACGCTGAAATCCGTGACCGTTTCCAAGAGACCTGGAAGGCAGCGAATGAGGGCAAGTTTTCGCTCTGGCTGACCTATCCAAGCGGGGCTTTGGCATACATCATTTTGATGGATCAGTTCCCGCGAAACATGTTCCGCGGAGAGGCTAGGGCCTTTGCGTCGGATCGTGCGGCGCTGACGGCGGCAAAATGTGCGGTCGACAGGGGCTGGGATCTCAAAATCGATGAACCGGCACGGCAGTTCTTTTATCTGCCGATGATGCATTCCGAGAATTTGTGTGATCAGGAACGCTGCGTACGACTGATGTGCCAGAACCTGAGCAGTGATGACCCGAGCAACCTTCTGCACGCCCGGGCGCATCGAGAAGTGATCCGCAAGTTCGGCCGCTTCCCGTATCGCAACGAAGCCCTGTCTCGCCCAACGACCGAGCCAGAGGCGGCCTATGTGAACATGGGTGGATACGGCACGACGGTTCGCGAATTGCAAGCCGCAGGTTAACTTTCCGGCACGCATCCACGAATGTCTTTGATCCTGTCGGCCACTGCGTCGGCCGACAGATCTATCGCCTGTTCGATCAGTGTCTCTGGCGACTCGGCCATTTCCGAGAACCGGGCTTGCGTGGATTGAAGTTTGCTTTCCACTGCGTTCAATTTGTCCAGGACATCCGCAATTCGTGTTGCAGTCGCGCTGTCGAGTGTGCCCCCGTCCACTGGAATCGCTGCCAGATCGCTCCGCAGGGCGGCCAGCTCACCGCGAATTCCCTGAGCCTCGTCCCGCAGCGGCGTGACGATCTTCAGGTTCTCGGAAAAGCTTGTGGTGACGTTGTCCACCGAAGAGGCCAGCTTCCATCCCAGAAACAGGCATAGGGCAACCAGTATTAGTGTGGCGTTCAGCAGGGCGAGCACTAAATCTTTGAGCGTCTTGGCCATGGTAAGCCTTTCGAATAACTTGTGAAAAGGAAAGTCCAAGGAGCGTTCGTTCATCTTTTCTAGCCTTTGTAACGTCCCGGGTATAGGTTGAAAGCCGCACAACCTGAACATGCCGATCTTGCGTCGCATATGTCGCGCAGGCAGCGTGTTGATGCGTCGCGAAATTTGGTTTAATGGTAAACTAAATTTGAACCGACCTGCGCCGAGAGGGACATATGGCTGCACAATCTTTTGATCTGATCGTAATCGGCGCTGGTCCTGGCGGCTATGTGGCTGCAATCCGCGCCGCTCAACTTGGGCTGAAAACAGCCGTAGTCGAACGCGAACATCTGGGGGGCATCTGCCTGAACTGGGGATGCATTCCGACCAAGGCGCTTTTGCGTTCGTCCGAGGTGTTCCACCTGATGGAACGTGCCAAGGACTTTGGTCTTAAGGCGGATAAGGTCGGGTACGATCTGGACGCGGTGGTAAAGCGGTCACGCGGCGTCGCCGGGCAACTGTCCGGCGGTATCGGGCACTTGCTGAAGAAAAACAAAGTAACCGTGGTGATGGGAGAGGCAACGATCCCGGCCAAAGGCAAAGTCAGTGTCAAAACCGACAAAGGTACTGAAGACCTGACTGCCAAGAACATCGTTCTGGCCACCGGTGCGCGGGCGCGTGAGCTTCCGGGTCTTGAGGCCGATGGCGATCTGGTTTGGACCTATAAGCACGCGCTTCAGCCGCCTCGAATGCCGAAGAAGCTGTTGGTGATCGGTTCGGGCGCCATCGGTATCGAATTCGCCAGCTTCTATAATACGCTTGGCGCCGACACGACTGTGGTCGAAGTCATGGACCGGGTGCTGCCGGTTGAAGATGCTGAGATCAGCGGGCTCGCCAAGAAAGCGTTTACCAAGCAAGGCATGACCATCATGGAAAAGGCGATGGTCAAGCAGCTTGATCGCGCCAAGGGCAAGGTAACCGCGCATATCGAGGTGAAAGGCAAGGTCGAGAAACACGACTTTGACACCGTGATTTCTGCAGTTGGGATTGTCGGCAACGTTGAAGGCCTTGGGCTCGAGGCTTTGGGCGTCAAGATCGACCGCACGCATGTGGTGACAGATGAATTCTGCCGCACGGGCGTCGATGGTCTTTATGCTATCGGCGACATCGCCGGAGCACCTTGGTTGGCGCACAAAGCCAGCCATGAAGGCGTTATGGTCGCAGACCTGATCGCCGGAAAGCATGCGCATCCGGTGAAACCCGAGAGCATTGCCGGCTGCACGTATTGCCAGCCACAAGTGGCATCAGTGGGTTACAGCGAAGCAAAAGCAAAGGAACTGGGCTATGATATCAAGGTCGGTCGCTTCCCGTTCATCGGCAACGGCAAGGCGATTGCCCTTGGTGAACCCGAAGGTTTGATCAAGACTGTATTTGATGCAAAAACCGGGGAGCTTCTGGGTGCCCACATGATCGGCGCTGAGGTGACCGAGCTGATTCAGGGGTATGTCGTCGGACGTCAGTTGGAGACAACGGAAGAGGATCTGATGAACACCGTCTTCCCGCATCCAACATTGTCGGAAATGATGCATGAAAGCGTTCTGGATGCCTATGGCCGTGTGATCCATATGTAAATCTGCTGAAACGCAATCAAAAAAGGCACCGCCAATCTGGCGGTGCCTTTTTTGATGTTTATTTGGTCAACGCATCCAGAATACGCGCCCATGAGCGGATACCCTTGTGGAAGCTTTTGACGTCATATTTTTCGTTCGGCGAATGGATGGCGTCATCATCATTGGCATATCCAACCAACATGGAATCGAGCCCGAGCTCGGTGTTGAAGTAACCAACCACAGGAATTGATCCGCCCATGCCGGTAAACACGGCTTCGCGGTTCCATTCATCCGACAATGCGCCGCGCGCGGCCTCGAATTCAGGACGATCCAGGTTCATGACCGAGGCAGGTGCGCCTTCCAGATCGTTGTCCCAAACAACTTTGGCATCCGTGGACAAACGGTCTTCGACATGTTTGCGGATTTTGTCGCGCAGCGCGTCGGGATCCATATCACCGACGAGACGGCACGTTACTTTGCAGTGGGCCTCTGACGGGATGACGGTTTTCGATCCGGCACCGTTATAGCCGCCCCACAAGCCGTTCACCTCAAGGGTCGGGCGTGCCCATTGTTGCTCCAGTGTTGAATACTTCTTTTCACCATGGGGTTGGCTGTACCCGACCGAGTTCAGATACTCTGCCTCATCAAATCCGCAGCTTTGCCATTGGCGCAGCTGTTCGTCAGACACCTCATGAACACCTTCATAGAAGCCCTCCACCGCGACGCGCCCGGTTTCGTCATCGTAAAAAGAGGCAACGATTTTCGAAAGTTCGCGCAACGGGTTTAGGCCCGGGCCACCGTAGTGACCGGAATGCAGGTCGATCCGGGGGCCAACAATGGTGAATTCATCCTTCAGCATCCCACGCAGTTGAGATGCAATCGAAGGCACGCCGCGCGACACCATCGAGGTGTCGCAAACCAGCGCCAGGTCTGCCTTCAGCTCAGCCGCGTTTTCACGGAGGAAAGGAACCAGCGAAGGGGAACCCGATTCCTCTTCACCCTCGAAGAAGAAGGTGATGCGACAGGGCAGGGACCCGTGAACCGCTTTCCAGGCACGGCAGGCTTCGACAAATGTCATCAGCTGCCCTTTGTCATCTGACGAACCACGCCCCCGAATAACCGGGCCATGGTCTGTGTCTTCGATGGCGGGATCAAACGGCTCGCGGTTCCACAGCTCCAACGGGTCCACCGGCTGCACGTCGTAGTGGCCGTAAAACAGGACATGCGGCCCGTCGCTTCCCTCACCAACATGCCCGACAACCATCGGATGACCGGGTGTTTCTCGTTTCTCGGCTGAAATGCCGATGCTTTGCAGGTCTGCAACCAGCCAATCAGCGGCCTGACTGACCTGTTCGTTAAAGGCGGGGTCGGTTGAGATGGACGGAATGCGCAGCAGCTCCATCAAGCGGTCGATCGAAGTTTGCAGATCTGCATCGATCTGGTTCAGCACGGCGTCTAGCGACATGGGTGGCTCCTGCTTTTGGGTGTTTTCAGGCGCGAACCTATCAGCGCTATCGCCGCCGTCCAGTGCGGTTAAGGCGGAAATTGGTCTAATATCGGAAACTTGCCGATCCCGGATAGTTTGCCTGCGTCGTTTCCTCGCGTCTGAAGGACGTAACTTTACTTGTCGGAGCAAGCGCAAACTTATATTTGATGCAAATCAAAGTTGGGTTCACTGGTTCGGCTGTAGGCAGTTAGGTCAGAGGAACGCAAAAACCGCGAAAACAGTGTATACTGTGCATTGTGGTAGAATACATTGTCCGGGGTCGGAATGATCGCCAGGCATTCAAGGAGGGTCCGTTGGACTATACTGCTCAGCTCGATTCAGCGATTGCCAGGCTGCATGACGAAGGACGCTACCGGACCTTCATCGACATCGAACGTCGCAACGGACATTTTCCGCACGCGGTGCGCACGCGCCCGGATGGGTCACATCAGAACATCACTGTCTGGTGCGGCAATGATTATCTCGGCATGGGTCAACACCCTGTTGTTCTGGATGCGATGCACGAGGCCGTTGATGCGGCCGGGGCAGGGTCCGGCGGCACGCGCAATATCTCGGGCACCACCGTCTTTCACAAACGGCTTGAGGCGGAACTGGCCGACCTGCACGGGAAAGAAGCGGCGCTGCTGTTCACCAGCGCGTATATTGCCAATGACGCCACGCTGAGCACGCTGCCAAAGCTGTTTCCTGGCCTGATCATTTATTCCGACGCGTTGAACCATGCCTCGATGATCGAAGGCGTGCGCCGCAATGGTGGGGACAAGCGTATCTTCCGCCATAACGACGTCGCTCATCTGCGTGAACTGCTTGAGGCTGACGATCCCGCCACGCCCAAGCTGATCGCATTTGAATCTGTTTACTCGATGGATGGCGATTTCGGTCCGATCGAAGAAATCTGCGATCTTGCCGATGAATTCGGCGCGCTGACTTACATCGATGAAGTTCACGCCGTTGGCATGTACGGCCCGCGCGGCGGTGGCGTGACCGAACGTGACCGACTGGCCCACCGTATCGACATCATCAACGGGACGCTCGCCAAAGCGTATGGCGTCATGGGTGGCTATATCGCGGCAAGCGCCAAGATGTGTGACGCTGTACGCTCTTATGCGCCGGGCTTCATCTTTACGACATCCTTGCCACCCGCTGTCGCAGCTGGGGCAGCGGCTTCGGTCGCCTATCTGAAACGTGCGCTCGAGTTGCGCGAGCAGCATCAAACACAAGCCAGCATCCTCAAGCTGCGGCTCAAAGGGCTGGGGATGCCGCTGATCGATCACGGCAGTCACATCGTACCGGTGATTGTTGGCAACCCGGTGCACACCAAAAAGCTCAGCGATATGCTGCTGGACGATCATGGCATCTATGTGCAGCCGATCAATTTCCCGACTGTCCCGCGCGGAACCGAGCGTCTGCGCTTTACCCCGTCTCCGGTGCATGGACCTGACGAAATGAACCGTCTGGTGCACGCGATGGACGAACTTTGGTCACATTGTGCGCTAAATCGCGCCGAACTTGCCGGATAACCTAACGCCAAAGTGTGCAACTAGTTTGTCGCGTGTTAAGATTACGCTAACAAAAGTAGCGGACGAATCGTTATGGGGACGATTCGCTGCGAGCGCGATACACGCGGCGGGCAGAATGGGGCAGTAGGAATGATTGGGCGCAGATCACAGCGCGATTCCGAAGAAGGCATGGAAGTCAGGCCAAAAGGCTATGACGACTATGAGGTACGGCTTGGCGACATGATGCGCGGCGAACGCGCGACCATGGGCAAGTCTCTTCTGGACGTACAACGCGAACTGCGGATCAAAGCCAACTACATCGCTGCTATCGAAAATGCCGATCCTGACGCATTTGACACACCCGGCTTCATCGCCGGGTATGTGCGTTCTTATGCGCGCTATCTGGGAATGAACCCGGACGAGACATTTTCTTCCTTCTGTCAGGAAAGCGGGTTTGAAGTCGCACATGGGATGTCTGCCGAGGCGTCGGTCGTGCGCAAACCCACCGGCGACTTACCGTCGCGCGGGCCAATGGGACGCGATCCGTTCATCTCACCCAATACGCCCTACATTCCGGGCAAAGAATCTCTGGTCAGCCAGATCGAACCGCGTGCCGTAGGCTCATCGCTGGTCTTGTTGGCACTGATCGGCGGCATTGGCTATAGCGGCTGGGCTGTTTTGAACAAGATCCAGCAAGTGCAGGTCAGCCCTGTAGAACAGGCGCCTGTAGTTCTGTCCGATCTTGATCCGCTGGATGCAGCGCGTAACAGCAGCGATGTCGATGAAACGACGTTGGCGTCAAACTCCGAAGCGCTGGATCGTCTGTATCGTCCTCAGGCGCTTGATGTACCGGTTCTGGTGGCGCGTGACGCTCCGATCTCGACGCTTGATCCACGGGACGTGGGCACCTTCCGTCCGCCTGAACTGCCGCAGGTTCAGGTCGCAGACATACACACGGTCGAAAGACCTTCGCTGCCACAAGTTGTCGAGCAGGTTGATACGACCCTAAAAATCGTGGCTGTTGATCCGTCCTGGATGCGTGTGACCGCAGCTGACGGCAGCGTGATCTTTGAGGGTACGCTAGGTACAGTCGAGCAGGGCAGCACCTTCGAAGTGCCCTTGACCGAGGAACCTCCGCAACTGCGTGCTGGTGCATCCGGGTCAGTCTATTTTTCGATGAATGGTGAACACTATGGACCCGCCGGTGCGCCGGGTACAGTCGCCAAAGGTGTCATCCTGTCCAAGGATGCGGTTTCCGAGGTCTATAGCGTTGCAGATCTGAACTCGGAACAAAACAGCGCGCTGAAGCAATTGGTGGCCGAACTGCAGACCGAGGCGACTGAAGAGCCCGCCGAGTGATCTAGCCATTGCGAAGACCGGGTTGCCGAACTATCTAAAGCAGCAACCTAGGCAGACGCGGATCCGTCCTCATGTCCCTCAATCACGTACGTCCTTGGCGCGATATCTATCGCCGCAAATCCCGTCAGATCATGGTCGGCAATGTGCCCGTCGGGGGGGATGCCCCCATCGCTGTGCAAACCATGACGAATACTCTGACCACCGATGTCGCAGCGACGGTTGCGCAGGTTCAGGCCGCCGCCGAAGCTGGCGCGGATATCGTGCGGATTTCTGTTCCGGATGAAGCGTCCTCGAAGGCGCTGAAAGAAATCGTGCGCGAAAGCCCGGTTCCGATCGTGGCTGACATTCACTTTCACTACAAACGTGGCATCGAGGCGGCCGAAGCAGGTGCCGCCTGTCTGCGGATCAATCCCGGGAACATCGGAGACGAAAAGCGGGTCAAGGAAGTCATCAAGGCGGCGCGTGATCACAACTGTTCAATCCGGATTGGCGTGAACGCAGGCAGTCTGGAAAAGCATCTCCTTGAGAAATACGGCGAGCCGTGCCCCGAGGCGATGGTCGAAAGTGGGCTGGAACATATCCGCATCCTGCAAGACAATGATTTCCATGAGTTCAAGATCAGCGTGAAGGCCAGCGATGTCTTTCTGTCGGCGGCCGCATATCAGGGTATTGCCGAGGCGACTGACGCGCCAATCCATCTGGGTATCACCGAGGCGGGCGGGTTGGTCTCTGGCACCATCAAATCCGCCATCGGTTTGGGAAACCTTTTGTGGATGGGGATCGGCGACACGATCCGCGTCAGCCTGTCGGCCGATCCGGTGGAAGAGGTCAAGGTCGGGTTCGAAATCCTGAAATCACTCGGCTTGCGTCATCGCGGCGTCAACATCATCTCATGCCCGTCTTGCGCGCGGCAGGGGTTTGATGTGATCAAAACGGTCGAGGCGCTGGAACATCGTTTGGAGCACATTAAGACACCGATGTCCCTGTCGATCATCGGTTGCGTCGTGAACGGTCCGGGTGAGGCGTTGATGACCGATGTCGGGTTTACTGGGGGCGGAGCGGGATCCGGCATGGTCTATCTGGCAGGCAAGGCCAGCCATAAGATGTCAAACGATCAGATGATTGATCACATCGTGGAAGAGGTCGAGAAGAAAGCGGCCGAGCTTGATGCTGTTCAGGAAGCGGCGGAGTAGGGTGAATCCGTCAGGCCAAGATCAGTTTTTGTTGGATGCTAGCGCAAGTTGGTCGGCGAAGGTGAAAGCAGCCTGCTTTCGTTGACGGTCAATGACTTCCGGGCGGTGTGCCAGAATGCCAATGGTTCATTCCCGGCGAGTTCTGGAAAAAGCCCGAAGATTTCATCACGGGCGCTTTGACACAACGCGCCAAGGCTTTGATCCGCCGGAAACAGGCTTTCTGTGGGTACGCCATCCGAATAGATGATTTCATGTGTGTCGAACAGGATGTGGTAGTAGTCAACATATCCGCCACGTTCGAAAAAGATGGATCCGTCATTGACGAGGGCCTTCGCTGGAACCAAAACCTCGTCTTCACCGAACAGCAGTTCCGCCCTCCATCCAGAGATCAACAGCCTGTGCTGCGGCGATAGTTTTAGAACACGTGTGTTGTCAATGACACCCTTTTGGAAAACGACCGGGGCCAATTCACCGGCAGCAAACCGTCTGGCAGAGCCGATCCAACGAATGGGTTGTAGGCCGTTGTCTTGGGTGACGACCTTGTCACCAACCTCTAGGTCTTCGACGACAACCTCGCCATCTGCAGTTTGTATCTTTGTCCCGGCTACAAAGCAGACAACCACCTCGGACGGAACGTTTACAATTCCAGATGCAGTGTATGTGGTTCCGGTGACAATCGGCGTACCGCCGGGGTACTGAACCAAGTGGGTCGAAATGAAGTTGGACCCGCCGCCAATCACCATGCCCAAAGCATCCGGGCCGCCGGTTCCGTCGATTTGTTGTTGCCAGCCAAAGGCAAGGGTTTGTCCAACCCAGCCCGCAGGTAAAGTGCCCGTCACACCCGTGATCACGGGAAGCGCGGCCGTTTCTGTATCGGGGTTGTTGTCGCCAATGCCAAACGAGTCATCATCCGAAAACGTGATCGTGCCGACGACACCCAAAGACGTGAAAGTTCCCCAAGCCGTACCAGTTACACCGATGACGTCGATACTGAATGTGGGCATCTACCCCTCCTGACCCCTTAAACACATAACAACACTGTCGATTAGGTATCATACGAAACGTGCTTAAAAAGGGTGAAAAAGTGCCGTTTAGGTGCAATTTTCCAGTTTTTGTTCGTTTTGCACCACCACCAGGGACCATGGTCTTCACTGACCTTTTGATCATGTGGTGACAAGTTTTCGCGCTTTCGGACATAATGCGGCGAAAATCTGGTACATTTTTCTATACGAATGGCATCTGCTGCGTGGCGCAGTGAATGCCTCCGCCAAGCTCTCCTAACACGTCGACATTCAAGGGCACGATCTCTCGCCCGGGATAATGGCGCGCCAGCGCCTCACCTGCGATGGCATCTGTTTCAGCGTCGCCAAACTGCGCCATAACGGCCGCTCCATTGCAGACATAGTAATTCGCGTAGGAGGTGACAAAGTCCGGGTCTTCAATGCGCACAGAATATGGTTCAGGGATAACCTCAACCTGCAGGCCCTCGGCCACCAAACGATCATATGTGGCCAGCGCGGCGACGTGGAAGGGATCGGACATATCGGGATCGTCAGGCAGGTTTATCAGAACACGTCCCGGGCCTGTGAACCGCGCAAGACTGTCTATATGATAGTCTGTGATGTCTTCGCCATAGACGCCCTCTGACCAGATCATGTGATGCGCGCCGTATGTGGCAAGCAACCGGGCTTCGATCTCGCCCCGGGACAGGCCAGGATTGCGGTTGTCATTCACCCACGAGCTTTCGTGCGCCATTAACAGGCCGTGACCGTCTTGTTCAACGCCACCAGCTTCGCCCTTTAGACCACTTGGTAGTAGGGGCAGGCTTAGGCGTTCCGCCACCTGTGCGGCGACACGGGCGTCGTTTCTGTGCACCTGTTTGTGACCCCATCCGTTGAACTGAATTTGGCTGACGGCCAATTCCTTGGTCCCGTTGATCACGAATATTGGCCCGGAATCCCGGCACCAAAGGTCCTCGGTCGGTACATCCCAAAGTTCGACCTGATCCGATAGCTTACTGCGAGCGGTTGCGTGATGTTCGAGTGCTGCCAGCACTGTCACCCGTTCAAAATCTGAGATCGCATTGGCAATGTCAGCAATCGTCTGCTGGACCATGTCCAGAAAGATCGAATCCCGGTAGACCTTTCGGCTGACCGGCCATTGCATGAATGTCCGCTGATGCAGGGTCTCTTCGGCAGGAACGAAAAAGCTGGTATCGGTTCGACCATATGACGTACCGGGAACACTCATCAAACCTACCGCTCCTCCGGCGAGAACGAAGTCCCGCCGGTTCATCACAGATCGCATTCTCATAAGCCCGCGCTTTGCCACTTAACCCTGATCAGCGCGCACGCCATCGGCGATTTGCAGCATTTGATCAGCGGTCAGATATCCGCGCAACATTTCGGTGCCCAATACAAAGGACGGGGTTCCCGAAATCTGCATGCGCTGCGCCAGTGCGCGGGTCTGTGAGATCTCATCGGTGACCTGTTCGCTGTCCATCGCCGCAATGATCGCATCGCTGTCCAACCCAAGGCCATCGGAAATCCGGCGCAGGGTTACCTCAGACGCGTCGCCACTGAACTCCAACAAAGCATCGTGGACCTGCTTGTAGGCGTCGTCACCCGCAACGTGCTTTGTCGCTACAGCAAAGCGCGACGACAGCACGGACGCATCACCCAGGATCGGGAACTCCTTGATCACCAGACGAATATTGCCGTCCTCGGACAACAGGCTGGCCACTTCAGGCACGGCACGACGGCAGTAGCCACAACGGTAGTCCATGAATTCGACCAGAGTGATATCGCCGTCGGGGTTGCCACCAACCCAGCTGTAGCCGTCGTTGAACAGCTCATCGACATTGGCCGCGACAAGTTCCTTGTCCGTCTCGGCCTCGGCAGCGGCGTTGCGCTGTTCAAGGATATTGATCGCCTCGATGATGACGTCTGGGTTTTCCAGCAGATATTCTCGGACCTGCGCGCCGAATTCGGCCTTTTCCGTATCGGTCATCGCGTTCAGGTCCAACGCCTGTGCCGGGCTGGTGATCAGGGAAAGCCCCAGAAGGGCGGGTGCAGCATGTCTGAGGATCATTTCCGTTTCCTTTTTGATTTCTTTGCGCGTTCTGAGGCAATCAACACATCCTGCGCCCTTTGCCAACCCGGAGACCCTTCGGGCAATTGCCCAACGGCCCGTCTTGCATGGATACCTGCATCCGCCAGACGGCCTTGCAGGGCATACCGTTCTGCTGTGACGGCTGACGCCATTCCATTGTTGCCAACCTGGGCATAGGCCGCGCCCAAATCCCGCATCAATCGGGCATTCCGATAGTCACGTGCGCGCGCCTTTTCAAGGGCTTGCAACGCTTTCTTCGTCTGGCCTTGGGCCAGTAGCGCGCGGCCATACCCGGCCAGAATCAGCGCGTTGTTCGGGGCCATTTCTACGGCTTGCCCGTAAGCTTTGGTTGCGTCCTGAAATCGCCGGTTTTCCAGCAGAATTTGCCCCTTCAGTTCGTAATAGAACGGATCATCCGGGCGAATGGCCAGTGCTGCATCAATTGCCGCACGGGCGCGAGCCAGATCGCGATTCTGGTGATGGGCCGAAGCTTCGCGCATCAGGCGGATATCGCGGTCAGTTTCTTCCTTGGCGCGGCGCAGTGTCCATGTCGGTGACCGCAGGAACGCGGACAGCTTGCCTTTGACGCGGGCAAACCAGTAATCGGCATTGGCATTTGGCTCCGCCTTGTCACCAAATTCGTCCAAAAACGTCTCGGCCGCGCGCAAACGTTCGCGGCTGGTGGGATGGGACCGCATGTAAGGGTCCTGATTTGCGGTGCTCAGCAATTCCTGACCGGCGAATTTGCGGTGCAGTTTGACCATGCCGCTGGGCGATATACCTGCCCATCGCAAATAGCTGGCGGCGCTGCGATCGGCCGAGGATTCTTCGGCGCGCGTGTGACCCAGAAAACTGCGCAGGGCCGAGGCAGATGTCCCGGCAGCAATGCCCGCAGCAGCCTCTCCGCCGCCAGCAGCTGCAGCAATGATCGCGAGGGCTGTGCCGAGGCCCGCGTTTCGCTGCGCGGCGCGCAGGTTTTCGGCGCGGCGCGCCAGATGGCCATTGGCGATATGGGCCGCCTCATGCGCGATGACGGCTTGCAGCATTTCGGGGCTGTCCACGGTCAGAATCAGGCCGTAGTTCACGTAGATGGCGTTGTAGTCGATGACAAAGGCGTTGAACGTGTTGTCATTGACCACAAAAATTCGAACGCGATTGGTGTTTAGCCCGGCCGCGCGCAGGACCGGAAAGGCCAGTTCCCGCAGCCCATGTTCAATATCCGGATCCCGGATCAGGCTTTGTGCGTTACTTGATGTCGCGGCTGTCAGCCAAACGACAACCACCAGCATCAGGGCCGGGATTGACGCCAGACGGGATACGCGTTCAAAAGCCATGGATGCAACATGGGAGATGGGCATGAGAAACTCAACCCGATCCGGGGTCGATCCCTTCATCGTGATGGATGTGATGGAGGCTGCGCGCAAGGCGGAAGAGGCCGGACGTCACGTGATCCACATGGAGGTCGGCCAGCCCGGAACCGGTGCGCCCAAAAGGGCTGTTCAGGCGCTTGCCCAAGCCATGGAACAAGGCCCGCTAGGCTATACAGTGGCGTTGGGTTTGCCTGCGTTGCGCCAACGGATCGCGCGTCTGTACGGTGAATGGTACGATGTCGACCTGAACCCGGAGCGTGTGGTGATTACGCCCGGGTCTTCCGGTGGGTTTCTGTTGGCCTTCACCGCACTTTTTGACAGTGGCGATCGTGTCGGCATCGGTGCGCCCGGCTATCCATCTTACCGGCAGATTCTGAAAGCTCTGGGACTGGTTCCGGTCGACCTGTCCACCGCGCCGGAAAATCGTCTGCAACCGGTGCCCGCAGATTTCGCGGGACTGGATCTGCAAGGGCTGATGGTCGCATCCCCTGCGAACCCGACCGGCACCATGCTGGATCACGCTGCCATGAGCGCGTTGATTGAGGCCGCACAAGGGCAGGGGGCATCATTCATTAGCGACGAGATTTATCATGGCTTGGAATACGAGGCCAAAGCCGTCACTGCGCTTGAACTGACCAATGAGTGTTATGTCATGAACTCATTCTCCAAGTACTTCTCGATGACCGGGTGGCGTGTGGGCTGGATGGTGGTGCCCGAGGATCAGGTGCGGGTTGTGGAACGTATTGCGCAGAACATGTTCATCTGTGCGCCGCACGCCAGTCAGGTGGCTGCGCTGGCCGCAATGGACTGTGAGGATGAGCTGCAAGCCAATCTGGATGTCTACCGGCAGAACCGCGCGCTGATGCTGGATGGACTTCCCAAAGCAGGGTTCACCAATATCGCACCGCCAGATGGGGCGTTTTATGTCTATGCCGATGTCTCGGACCTGACAGATGACAGCCGGGCCTTCGCGTCAGAGATTTTGGAAAAGGCCGGTGTCGCGGTGACGCCGGGGTTGGACTTCGACCCGCAACGCGGCCATACGACCCTGCGGTTTTCCTATGCTCGTGCCACGGCTGATATTCAGGACGGGCTGGACCGGTTGCGTCGCTTCATGGCTGAAAAGGGCGTGATCAGCGAACAGGTCTGAAGCGTTCACAAAGCCCCCCGCTTGGTATAGGGTACGTTCCAAACGATCTCGGGAAAACTTGAGGCTATGAGCAGGATCATCTTTTGCATTGCGCTGTTCTGGGCGCTGGCCGGTACGGCCGTCGCGCAGGACTTCAGCGCGCTTGCCCGTGTGCAACCGGATCAAAGCCGGATTGTCGATACCGGGCGCGCGGGTATTCGCGTGGACATTGGCCTTAGCCAAGGTGTGCCATACCGCATTTTTACATTACGAGATCCCTACCGAATGGTGCTGGATTTTCAAGAGGTTGACTGGACCGGTTTGACGCGGGACGCCTTCCTGAAATCCGAACGTATAAGCGACGTGCAATTTGGTGCCTATGTGCCGGGATGGTCCAGATTGGTTCTGGATCTCGGTGCCCCGATGGCAGTGGAAACGGCGAACCTGAAGATTGACGAAGGGTCCGGTTCAGCACTGCTGTCGCTTACCCTTAAAGGTACTGATTTCGATGCATTCAATGCCGCTGCAGGTGCACCGCGTAATCCAGGTTGGGATTTGCCTAAACCAGCGGTCACCCAAAAGGCCCAACCACGCGATGGGAACCGACCCTTGCGCGTGATGCTGGACCCCGGCCATGGCGGGATCGATCCGGGGGCCGAGGTTGGTGGCACTGACGAAAAAACAATGATGTTGATTTTTGCCCGCGAGTTGCGTGAGTTACTTTTGCGTTCAGGGGGTTATGAGGTTGTTCTGACGCGCGTCGAAGACCAGTTTGTTTCGCTGGAGCGGCGCATTGCGCTGGCCCATCGGGCCGGCGCAGATCTGTTCATTTCGCTCCATGCCGACTCGCTGTCCGAAGGGCAGGCGCATGGGGCGGCGGTTTATACCCTGTCCGAGGATGCGTCAGACGTGGCCAGCTCAAAACTTGCCGAACGACACGATCGGGGCGACCTGATCTCGGGGATCGATCTGAACGGCGCGGATGATCAGGTGGCCGATGTGTTGTTGGACATCGCACGGCAGGAAACCAAGCCGCGCACGGATGCGCTTGCACGGTCGCTGGCCAATGGAATGGCGCAACAGGGCGGGCCGATGAATCGCCGACCTTTGCGTAAAGCCTCGTTTTCAGTGCTAAAAGCGGCGGATATCCCGTCGGTTCTGGTTGAACTTGGGTTTCTGTCCAGCCCCAGGGATTTGAACAACCTCAAAGATCCTGAATGGCGTGCAAAGATGGCAGTGGGAATTTATCAGGGGCTGGAAGACTGGCGTCAGCAGGATCTGGTCCGGCAATCCCTGATTGGTCAGTGACCTGACGGCGCAAACCAGCTAGAATGTGCTTGTTGTTTTGACCCTTGAGCAGCGCGACACTATATAGGCGGCAGCGCGAGAAAAAGGCAGTAACGTGATCCGGTTCATTCTTTCGATTTTTGGGGCTATTTTCAGCCTTGTTACCTTGGGTATCTTCATGGCTGCGTTGGTTGTTGGCGCGGTGTTCTGGATGTACGGGCGTGACCTGCCCAGCCACGAGTCGCTGGCACAATACAAACCGCCGACAATCAGCCGTATTTATTCCGGCGAAGGTCAGCTGATCGACGAATTTGCGCAGGAACGCCGTTTGTTCACGCCGTCCGAAGAAGTTCCGGACCTGGTGAAACAGGCCTTCATTTCTGCCGAAGACAAGAATTTCTACACCCATCAGGGATACGACCCACGCGGTATCATTGCCGCCGGGGTCGAGGCGGTCCGCACCAAAGGGGAAACCGTGCGCGGCGCGTCAACCATTACCCAGCAGGTGATGAAGAACTTCCTGCTGTCCGGTGATCGCCGGGCCGAACGCAAGATCAAGGAAATCATCCTCGCCACACGGCTTGAGGATACGCTGGATAAAGAACAGATCCTCGAGCTCTATATGAACGAGATCTTTCTGGGCCAGAACTCGTATGGTGTGACGGCTGCGGCACAGACCTATTTTAACAAAACCCTGCAAGAGCTGGATCCGCATGAGGCCGCCATGCTGGCCGCCATGCCTAAGGCGCCGTCGGATTATCATCCGGTGCGGGAAAAAGACCGCTTGATGGCGCGCCGCAACTACGTACTGCGCGAGATGCAGCAGAATGGTTATATCGATCAGGCGACCTATGAGGTTGAGGTCGAACAGCCGTTGCGCTCGGTCCAGAATGGCGACTTTGAAAGCTTCCGGACGGCACTGCCGCCACGGGATTACTTTACCGACGAAATCCGCCGCCAGCTGAGCGAGGATTTTGGCGAAGGCGAATTCTTCACCGGGGGGTTCACGGTGCGCGCTTCGGTCGACGAAGAAATGCAGGTCGAAGCCGCCCGATCTCTGCGTGAAGCCTTGCAGAAATACGACCGCTCACGCGGGAAGTGGCGGGGCACCGGCGAAGTAATCGCCGAGGAAACCTTGGCAGATGAAGCGCAGTGGCGCGAAACGCTGTCCATTATGGAAATTCCGCGTGATGTGGTTCTGCCCACCAAGTGGTATCCGGCGGTTGTGATGGATGTTGCGGAACAGTCCATGACGGTTGGAATCGAAGATGGCCCGGCAGATGGCGTCATCCCGCGTTCGGACATCAAGTGGATGCAGGGCGATTTCGCGGCGAATTTCAAACGTGGTGACGTGATACTTGTCGTCGCCGGGGAAGAGGGCCAATGGTCTGCGCGACAGGTGCCCGAAGTGCAGGGCGGCTTTGTCGCGATGGACGTGAACTCGGGTCGTGTTTTGGCGATGCAGGGCGGGTTCTCGTATCAGGACACGGTGTTCAACCGGGCCACACAGGCACAACGACAGCCGGGCTCAAGCTTTAAGCCCTTTGTCTATGCTGCTGCATTGGACAGCGGATACAGTCCCGCGACCATTGTTGTGGATGCGCCGATTGAAGTGAACACGCCCCAAGGGCTGTGGCGCCCCAAGAATTCGTCCAACAAATTCTATGGTCCGACGCCGCTGCGCACCGGGATCGAACAATCGCGAAACCTGATGACGATTCGTCTGGCGCAAGAGGTGACGATGCCTGTTGTCGCCGGGTATGCGGAACGGTTCGGTGTCTATGATCGTATGGGCGCGTTTCTGGCCAACTCGCTAGGGGCTGAAGAAACCACCCTGTACAAGATGGTGGCTGCCTATGCGATGTTCGCCAACGGGGGTGAGCGGGTCGAACCCACCCTGGTCGACCGTATTCAGGATCGGTTTGGCAAGACAATCTATCGGCACGACGACCGTCAGTGTCTGGATTGCAACTCCAACTGGTTGGCACCGGATGAGGCCCCGACCATTGAAACCAACCGCAGCCAGGTCATGGATGCCGTCACGGCGTATCAGTTGACGTCCATGATGAAAGGCGTTGTGGATCGCGGAACGGCCTCGCGTGTCGTAAATCTGCCGGTTCCTACCGCAGGCAAGACAGGAACGACGAATGAATCGAAGGACGCCTGGTTTATCGGCTTTACCTCAAACATCGTGGCGGGTTGCTACATCGGTTATGACCGTCCACGCCCGATGGGACGCGGCGCATATGGTGGTACGTTGTGCGGGCCGGTCTTCCAAAGCTTTATGGAACAGGCCGTTGAAAAATATGGTGGCGGTCCCTTCGACGTACCGCCGGGCGGGCGTTTCATAAAGATCGACCGTTTCAGTGGTGCACGTCTGCCAGACAACGCCAGTGGCGACTATGTCGTGGCCGAGTATTTTCGCGATGGCGTCGATGGCTTTATTGACCGGATCTACGATGGCGGTTTTGCTATCGGATCTGACTTGCCCCTGTTCGAAGAGGTGCAGCGAGCGGGCGTTGAGGTGCAGACATCTACCGGTGAGACTGTGACAGTCGGGCCCAAAGCCACGCAGGGCGATCTATCCACCGGTGGACTTTACTGATCCACTATTTTTAACAGCAAGTGCAACAGATCGGCTTCGGCATCTTCGGTGACGAGGCCGCTTGCTCGCCAGAATATTGACAAAGCGCATTTTGCTGCCGCCCATTTTGCAAGACGCTGGCGCGGTACAGCCATCGCATCAGCATAGAGTGTCAGGCACCGGTCGATTTGCTGAGTTCGGCGGACGAGGTCTTTCATGCCTTTGGGATGACGCAGCGCATTTGCCAACTCGAACGCGGGATCCCCCAGATATCCTTTGGCATCTATCACACGCGGCCCGGTTTGGGTTTGAATGACGTTGTCATGATGCAGGTCCCCATGCAGTGGAATTTGCACGGTTTGCTTATCCAAAAGAGCGCGGGCCAATCCAATCGCGTGTCTGATATCCCTTGCCAGCGGTGGGGCGCAGCGCTCGGCAAACCGACACTCAAACAGCGGGGCAAATACTTGGGCCATTGGCTTCAATCCGGTGCAGTCAATCAGTGGACCTTGGTGCAGCAGGCGCGCAGTATCCGCCAACGTTTGAACCGCTTTTTCCGGCTGTCCGGATCGTGCAATGTCGCCAAGGGTCGGCCCGTCCAGCCACTCCATCAGCACTGCGTTTTCGGCGACGTCAAGAATTCTGACCGCACCGCGATCCTGCCAAGCGGATAACAACTGGGTCCCTGGCGCTTCGTTGCCGCGATCCGGTCGGTGATACAGCTTGAACGCTCCCTGCGTTCCATCGGTGCGCTGCACTTTCCAAATCCGCGCGGCGCCGGTATCTGCAACGGCGTCAAGCGGGATAAGTGCCCATCTGTCCAGAAACTCTTGTGGTGCGCCTTGCATTCGCGCCTCGCCTGTCTTGTGGTGTCTCGCACCTCTTGCTATCACGCAGGCCTGATTGAGCAAGTTGGGACCATACCATGCGCGCCGAAACCCAGAATATCGTGGCGGAAATTGAAAAGTCGCTAGAGCTGTTGGCGCAGCGCATGGACTATGAAACCGCGCCGCACCGGTTAGAGGAATTCAACGCGCGTGTAGAAGATCCCAATCTGTGGGACAGCCCTGAAAAGGCGCAAAAACTGATGCAAGAGCGTCAGATGCTGGTGGATGCAATTGAGACCTATGAGTCGATCAAGACCGACCTTGGCGACAACATCGAGTTGATTGAGCTGGGCGAAATCGAAGAAGATGACGAGGTCGTCCAGGACGCTGAGGGCGCGATCAAAAGCCTGCAGCGAAAGGCAGCCAAGAAAGAGCTTGAGGCCCTGCTGGATGGCGAAGCTGACGGCAACGATACATTCCTTGAGATTAACTCGGGCGCAGGTGGTACCGAAAGCTGCGACTGGGCCTCGATGTTGGCGCGCATGTATGTGCGTTGGGCCGAGAAAAAAGGATACACGGTCGAACTGCAATCCGAAACCTCGGGCGAAGAGGCGGGGATCAAATCGGCAGCTTACAAAATTTCGGGCCATAATGCCTATGGATGGCTGAAATCCGAAAGCGGTGTGCACCGCCTTGTGCGCATCTCGCCCTTCGACTCGGCAGCCAAACGGCATACTTCTTTCAGTTCCGTCTGGGTCTATCCCGTCGTGGACGACAATATCGAGATTGATGTGAACCCTTCGGAAATTCGCATCGATACCTACAGGTCATCTGGTGCAGGCGGTCAGCACGTCAACACCACCGACTCGGCGGTTCGGATTACGCATATCCCGACCGGGATTGTAGTGACCAGCTCTGTCAAATCGCAGCACCAGAACCGTGACATCGCTATGAAAGCCTTGAAATCGCGCCTGTATCAGCAAGAGCTGGATCGTCGAAACGCCGATATCAACGCAGCCCACGAGGCCAAGGGTGACGCGGGCTGGGGCAACCAGATCCGGTCTTACGTGTTGCAACCCTATCAGATGGTCAAAGACCTGCGTACCAACCATGAAACATCTGACACCAAGGGCGTGTTGGATGGGGATCTGGATGAGTTTATGGCGGCGACGCTGGCGCTGAACGTGGCAGGAAAAAGCCGGTCCGAGGCGCAGGGCGACGGCTAATTGCGCCAACGCGTGACCTTTGCGGCAAACCTGATCAAAGGCCATTGGCAATTGATCACTATTGTCGCATCTGTGTTTCTATTGTGGAACACGCCAGTTGTTTTGCCGCTGAAGATCCTTGTTGTCTTCCTGCATGAGCTTTCGCACGCTCTGGCCATTGTCCTGACCGGCGGCTCTGTTGAAAGCTTCTCGGTTTCGCCCCAGCAGGGTGGGCTTGTGATCGGACGGGGCGGAAACCGGTTTATCAGCCTGTCTGCCGGATACCTCGGTTCACTTTTACTTGGGATGGGCTTGCTGATCATCGCCCTGCGCACAAATAAGGACCGGGCCGTGCTTGGCGTGTTCGGCGGCGTTATGGTGCTTGTGACGCTTCTTTACGTCCGCGATCCCTTTGCCATGGCATTCTGCGCGGGTGTTGGTGCGGTGATGCTGGGTGTTGCATGGTATCTTAGTCGCAATCTCTGCGATCTGGTTCTGCGGGTCATCGGGCTGACCAGCATGATCTACGTTCCGTTTGATATCTTTGATGACACCATAAGGCGCGCCGGTTTACGCTCGGACGCGTACATGCTGGCAGAAGAGTTTGGCGGAACGACATTGATGTGGGGCGGTTTATGGTTGGTCCTCAGCTTCGTGATGATTTTCTATTGCCTGCGAAACATGCTGGGTCGGGATAGCAATGTCCGGTTTGATGTTCGGGCCAGGTAACCAAAACCTTTCAAACATTGCGCCCAGTAGTGGGCGAAAAAAGATACATCCAATCTATGGGTTTAATTGGATTAAAGCCCCGGCTAGGCTGATCGTAGGACTGGAAAAACCATAGCCGCTGAGACCCCAATGGATCTTACCCAAACCTCTGCAACAACGTTGCTGACAGAATTGACCGCCACCCGATTGTCGGCATCGGAATTGATGCGCGCGACCTTGGACCGGATTCAAACCGCCAACGGCGAAGTCAACGCAATCGTGGCTTTGCGCGATGAAGATGAGCTGATGGTCGAAGCCAAAGCCGTAGACGTCGGGCCAAACAAGGGTGCATTGCACGGGCTGCCGATCGCCGTAAAAGATCTGGTCAATGTGGCCGGGATTGTGTCGTCGCAAGGGTCCCCGGTCTTTCGCGATTTCGTGCCGGATAAAGACGATCTGATTGCAGCCCGGATGCGACAGGCGGGGGCGATCCTGATCGGAAAGACAAACACGCCTGAATTTGGTTTGGGTTCGCACACGTTCAACCCGGTGTATGGCACCACGCGAAACCCGTATGATGGCGCGCGCACCTGCGGTGGATCATCCGGTGGAGCGGCGGTTGCACTGGCGACCGGAATGGTTGCTCTGGCAGATGGATCGGACATGATGGGCAGCCTGCGTAATCCTGCAGCCTGGAACAACGTCTATGGATTTCGCCCAAGCTGGGGAAGGGTCGCGCCCGAGCCGGTCGGCGATGCTTTCCTGCATCAGTTGTCGACGCTTGGGCCAATGGCACGCAGTCCCGAAGACTTGGGCGTACTGCTGGACGTGATTTCAGGCCCGGATCCGCGCCTTCCTCATGTTCATCGCAGCGACCCTGTTTCGCCCGTGCAGCCCGCCGATTTGAAGGGCGTGCGGATCGGGTGGCTCGGGGACTGGGGCGGTGCCTTCCCAACCGAGGCCGGAGTTCTGGATGTTTGCGAAACTGCGTTGCGCGTCTTCGAAAATCTGGGGGCCAATGTAGATCCGATTGCGCCGCCGCTTGATGCCGAACGGATCTGGGACAGCTGGATCACACTGCGATCCTGGAGCGTCGCCTCAGGGCTGGAGCCATTATCAGAGCAGCGCGCATCCTTGAAGGACACAGCAATCTGGGAACTGGATCGTGGTCTTGCCATGACAGCGATGGATGTCCACCGCGCCAGTGTTATCCGGTCCGAGTGGTTCAGGCAGGCAGCAGAGCTGTTTCGCGACTATGACGCGCTTGTGCTGCCTTCGGCGCAGGTCTGGCCATTTGAGATCGAGGTGCCTTACCCGACCCAGATTGCAGGGCAGTCGATGGACACTTACCATCGGTGGATGCACGTGACCCTTCCGGTCAGCCTGCTGGGTTTGCCCTGTCTGGCGGCACCCGCAGGCTTCGGGGCTAACGGGTTACCAATGGGTCTTCAGGTGTTTGGTCCGCGCGGCTCGGATGCAAAATTGCTCTCGATTGGCGCAGCTTACCACGCCGAGACCCAGTGGCCACAAAAGCACCCGGCGATGCCCTAGCGCCATTGGGGAGGAGGAACAGAACACATGGAAAAACCGTTTGGTGCACCACGGACGCGACCGGTAGACGCCCAAATGCTTCGCGTATCCCTTCGGCGAGCCTGGGCTGACTTTCTGCGCGCGCCGCAGTTTGGTTTGATCTTCGCAGGTTTTTATGTGCTGGCCGGTTGGGCGATCGCGTGGATCACTGTTCAGACAGGGACGACCTATTGGCTGGTTCTCGCAGCCATCGGTTTCCCGCTCATCGGTCCGTTTGCAGCCGTAGGCTTATATGAGGTTTCACATCGGTTGGAGCAGGGGGAACCGCTTGATCTGAAGTCTATTTTCGGTGTTGTCATTCAGCAAAGCCGCCGGCAGTTGCCCTCGATCTGCGCCATCATCGTTGTGATGTTTCTGTTCTGGTCCTTTCTAGGTCACATGATTTTTGCGTTGTTCATGGGGCTGTCGACTATGACCAACGTGTCTTCGTCGATTGAGGTATTCTTGACACCCAACGGGTTGACGATGTTGGCGGTGGGCAGTGTCGTCGGGGCGGTATTTGCGACCGTGCTTTACATGCTCACGGTACTGTCGATCCCGATGCTGCTGGACCGGGAATTGGATTTCGTGACTGCGATGATCTCCAGCTTTTCTTATGTCTCGGCCAATGCGTCCATTATGCTGCTCTGGGGGGCATTCGTTGCCGTGCTGACATTCGTGGCAATGGTGCCGTGGTTTTTGGGTCTGTTGGTTATTCTGCCGTTGCTGGGACATGCAAGCTGGCACTTGTATCGTCAGATCACGCAGGACAGCGAAGAAGATCCCGCATAGCGGGCGATCAGGTCGTATGAGCCTTGGACCAATTGCCTACTGGTTTTCAGACGCCCTTGTTTGATTTTCGGGCTGTGTCGAGCACGGCAGCCGTGTCAGTGCCAAGAGACCTCAGAACAACTGGCATAGGGCCTTGAACCAAAGATGGTTTGGTCACTGTGCCGCGCCATTGATCCGCGTCACGTGTAACCAAATAAACCCGGCTGTCTTCGCCGTTGCGGCGCGATATCAGCATGTAAATGTGATCATCGGCGCAGACGGCAAACCCTTGTTTCTCGCGCGCCGGGGGCGGGGCGTCGGGCATATCCCTGCGCGCAGTAAATCCACGTAAAAGCGTGCATTGCGGTAGATGTCGCGCATAAAGAAGGCTGAGCCGTCGGGCGGATGATTCACCTTCGGTGACGGCATAGAAGCCCGGCAAAAGGGTGTTTTTGCCGTTTTCCTGTGCACCCGAAGTCAGAAATCTGGTCAGGGTGGATACGGTGGGGTTTTGATCCAATGCCGGGATATCAGCGATTGGCTTCAGCAAGATACGAGCATCTACATCAAAGAACCTGCAAATCCGGTCGAGAACATCCGCTCGGGGCACACTTTCGCCAAACAGATATCTGTTGAACTGGGTGCGATTGACGCCCAACTGGCGACACAGTGCAGCGACAGACGGGTAGTCCTGTGTCAGCTGCCTTAGGTTGGCGCCAAACATGGCGCGCAATTCAGCAGGGCTGCGAATGTCGTTCGTCATAGTCGTCCCGGGCATTGGTCGATATATAGTGCAAAAGCGACAGCGCTGACCCGCAGGCCGCACGCGTATCAAAAAATCGTACAGATGACCCCAAGCAACGTTTCCCCACGTCGCGTTGCGGCACCGAAGCTAGCAACCCGGATGACAAACGCAATAGGCTTTACGTGAAAATGTGTGATCTATTGGGTGAAAAAACCGGGTTATTGCAGGCTTAACGTGCAAACCGATGGATCGCGTTGGAATCCGGATGCAATGCCGCGGGGGCAATCCCCGCCCCAGCCCTTTAGGCATTCTGGGGCAGGGAAGATGTTTGATCAGTCGCCGCGCAGCAGGGCGGCGACGCCGGTGCGGGCAATTTCGACAAGACCCAGCGGGCGCATCAGGTCGGCAAATGCATCGATTTTGTCGGGCGCGCCGGTGATTTCAAAGATGAAGGAATTCAGGGTGCTGTCGACCACATTGGCACGGAAGATATCGGCCAGGCGCAGGGCCTCGACCCGTTTGTCGCCGTCGCCCACCACTTTGATGATTGCCAGTTCGCGTTCGACCGAAGACCCCTCGACGGTCAGGTCGTGCACATCACGGACCGAAACGATCCGACCCAGTTGCGCTTTGATCTGTTCGATTACCTGCGGCGTGCCGGTTGTGACGATGGTGATCCGGCTTAGGTGACCGGTATGATCCACTTCGGCGACTGTCAGGCTTTCGATGTTATAGCCACGGCCTGAGAACAACCCGATTACACGGGCTAGAACGCCCGGTTCATTCTCGACCAGAACCGCAATCGTGTGCCGTTCCTGCACGTCCGAGAAGGTGGGTCGCAGGTTGTAGGCCGAATGGCGGGTGGAGCCTTTTTTGATATGTAGGGCAGACATTAGACGTCGTCCTTCTTTAGAGCATCCTCAGAAAATGGGCCGCGTACCATCATGACATCCAGGGCTTCTTTCGCTGCATCCCTCAGCTCCTGCCATGCAGAAAGCTTAAACACTTCCTGCCATGCAGAAAGCTTAAACACTTCCTGCAAGGCAGGCAGCAAAGCAGGTGTTTTTTGGCAAACATCATTGAGTACGCAAGAGTATTTTCGAAGCGCGATTTCCTCAGATTGTGAATACAGAGGCCCTGAGAGCTGTGATTGGTCACCATGGAAGACGTCATCACATTGATTGATGACCTCACTTGGAACCGAAACCTCGGGAGCCTCATTTTGGTATTTCAGTTGAGCAGGCCACGAAGACGCCAGTTCCAACGCCTCAATTTGACGATTTCGAAGGCGCTGCCTGACAAGTATATTCTCTTGGTCCACCATCAGCCTCAAACTAAAACCGATCCCTTGCTATCGATCACGCCCTGCGTCTCAGCCTCTCCCAACAGCATCTCGTTATGGGCTTTGCCCGACGGGATCATGGGGAAGCAGTTCTCGTGCTTTTCGACCAGACAGTCAAAGATCACCGGACCGTCATAGTTGATCATCTCCATGATCGCATCGTCCAGATCAGCAGGATCGGAACACAGGATACCCTTGGCGCCAAACGCCTCGGCGAGTTTGACGAAATCGGGCAGGGCTTCGGACCAGCTGTGCGAATAGCGCTCGCCATGCAGCAGTTCCTGCCATTGGCGCACCATGCCCAGACGTTCGTTGTTCAGGATGAACTGTTTCACCGGCAGGCGGTACTGAGCGGCAGTGCCCATTTCCTGCATGTTCATCAGCCACGAGGCCTCACCGGCCACATTGATCACCAACGCGTCTGGATGGGCCATTTGAACGCCGATGGACGCAGGGAAACCATAACCCATGGTGCCCAGCCCTCCGGATGTCATCCAGCGGTTTGGGTCTTCGAACCCAAGATACTGCGCGGCCCACATTTGATGCTGGCCGACCTCGGTGGTGATATAACGGTCGTGCTTTTTGGTCAGTTCTTCAAGCCGTTCCAGCGCGTATTGCGGTTTGATGGTCTTTTCGCTGTTGGTGTAGGCAAGGCAGTTCACCTTGCGCCAGTCGGCGATTTGACCCTGCCACTGCTTGACATTGGCCACGTCCGTCTTGCGGCCGCGCGCTTTCCAGACCTTCAGAATATCCTCCAACACATGACCCACATCGCCGACAATCGGGATGTCCACGCGGATCACCTTATTGATCGAGGACGGGTCGATATCGATATGTGCTTTTTTCGAGTTTGGTGAGAACGCATCGATCCGCCCGGTGATCCGGTCGTCAAACCGCGCACCGACATTGATCATCAGGTCGCAGTCATGCATCGCCAGATTGGCCTCATACAGACCGTGCATGCCCAGCATTCCCAACCAGTTCTCACCCGAAGCAGGATAGGCACCAAGCCCCATCAGGGTCGAGGTAATGGGAAAGCCCGTGGCATTCACAAGCTCGCGCAGCAACTGGCTGGCAGCGGGACCGGAATTGATGACGCCGCCGCCGGTGTAGAAGACGGGTTTCTTGGCCGTTTCAATCGCGGCAACCAGCTCGGTGATCTCTTCCAGATCACCTTTGACAATAGGCTGATAATGTGAGGTCGAGGGCTTCGGTGCATTGTATTCACCATTGGCAAATTGCACATCCTTGGGAATATCGACCAATACCGGACCGGGGCGGCCCGACGTGGCGACATGGAACGCCTCATGCATCGTTGCGGCCAGCGAATCCGTATCCTTCACCAGCCAGTTATGCTTGGTGCAAGGGCGGGTGATGCCAACGGTGTCGGCCTCCTGAAAGGCGTCCGAGCCGATCATGAAGGTCGGGACCTGTCCGGTCAGGACTACAATCGGGATCGAATCCAGCAGCGCATCTGTCAGGCCGGTCACCGCGTTTGTGGCACCGGGGCCCGAGGTCACAAGGGCCACACCGGGCTTGCCGGTCGAACGGGCATAGCCCTCGGCTGCGTGAACCGCGCCCTGTTCGTGCCGGACCAGAATGTGACGGATGTCGTTTTGCAGAAAGATCTCATCATAGATCGGTAGCACGGCGCCACCGGGGTATCCGAATACCGTGTCCACACCCTGATCCTTGAGGGCCTGAACTACCATCTTTGCGCCGGTCATCTCACGTGTCATCTGCTTTGCTCCGTTCGCGACATGTGTCTTGCGTTTGACAAAAAAAAGCCCCCGATCTTTCGGAGGCGCATGGGTTCGATTATGGTTTACCGTTACCGGCCCATGCGCGTTTTTCCTACGATTACGACTAGCGTTCTCATCGCCAGAGGCTCCTTTTTGCTTGGAAGGGACATTATGGGCGGGCGAAAGGGGCGTCAACAGGCAATTGCGCCAATTTTCTAACTTGAGGGCGGGATTTTGCGACATTTTATTGCGCAGATTGCCGCATGTCTGGAACATCCGGGAATTTTTAAGCAAAAATAGCCCCATGTGCGCAACTTTTGACTTGTCAGAAAGCGTCAGGCCGATGTCCAAAACTGGCATGATTTGAAGTTTCCACTGCGTCACGCTGATCCTGAGAGCGCAAACATAGGAGGCGGCGTATGTTACACGATTTGGTGGATCTTGGACGGTATCCGATCGATCGCCCGGATTCGCCGGCTTATGACCGAATGATCGAGGATTTGCGTCGCGAGCTGGATCAAGATGGATGCGCGGTGATGCCCGGATTTGTGCATCAGCAGGGGATTGAGCTGTTGGTCAGCGAGGCAGAGGCCGTCGCACCCAAGGCGCATCGCTCTTTCAATCGCACCAACGCCTATTTCACCAAGGATGATCCGCGATTTGGCGTGGGCCATCCGATCAGGCAGTTTTACGACCGTTCAAACGCTTTTGTCCCTGCCGATAATTTTGCCCGGTCTGGCCCCTTGCGGCGGATTTATGAGTTCGAAGGCTTCCTTCCCTTTATCCGCACGGCATTGGGTGAACCGGATGATCGCTTTTTCCGATATGATGACCCGCTTGCGGATGTGATCATCAACGTGGTTGAAGAAGGGAAGGGGTTTCCCTGGCATTTTGATACCAACAATTACACCGTGACGCTGGCCATCCAGAACGGCGAAGCAGGTGGGGCGTTTGAATATGTTCCCAATCTACGCACATCCGAGGATGAGAATTTCGACAAGGTTGCATCGGTCTTGGACGGTAACAGGGGTTTGGTTCATCAGCTGGAACTGCGACCTGGGGATTTGCAGATTTTCAAGGGGCGGTACTCTCTGCACCGTGTTGCGCCGGTGAAGGGCAGACGTCGCCGATACGTCGGCATATTCTCCTTTGTTGAAGCCGAAGGGATGTGTGGCGGGATCGAACGAACCCGGCAGCTCTATGGGCGTGTGTTGCGGCACCATCATGCCCGTGAAGGACTGCGCAGGGATCAGTTGCTGGATTGAGAGGCGTCGGCATGTAACATGCGCTTATTCAAGTTGGAGGTTTTCGATGGCAAAAATAGTGCAGCTCACGCCGTTTGTATTGTGTAGTTCATTGAAGGCGCAGATAGACTTCTATTGTGATCGCCTTGGTTTTACCTGCGGGTTCACGCAAGAGAACTATGCGTTTTTGCACAATGGCCCGGTGGCGATCAGGTTGCTGGAATGCCCGCCCCGTCCGGATGGCAAGCCGTTGGGGGATGACCAGTCCTTTTACATTGATGTCGAGGGGATAGACGAGCTTTTCGAAACCTTGCACCCCATGCTGGAGGATTTACCAGAGGGACGTGTTAGACCTCCGTTCGATCAACCTTATCAGCAGCGCGAGTTTCATGTGCTGGATGAGGACGGCACGCTGGTGTTTTTCGGAGAGGGCATTCAAACTGGGGAATAGTGGCTCCCGCCCATCTCAATGCGCCTTCGGCGCGTCTCCGGTGGTTGGGCCGAGCAGCGCTGCGCGCTGCGGGTGGACACAGATCAAAAGCCGACGCCGGTGCCTTGCAACACGCCATGTTCCAATGCGTAGCGGGTTAGGCCAGCAGTAGAAGAAATACCCAGTTTGCGTTTGATATTCTTGCGGTGTGTTTCGACCGTGCGCACCGAGATATCTAGCACCTGCGCGACCTGTTTGTTGGATTTCCCCTGCGCCAGCTCCAGCAGAATTGTTTGTTCCCGACCGGTAAGCGCCTCGCGCGTGGTGTCGTCCTTGGGCTGCAGCGACAGGCTGGCCCCGGTGCACAGATATTGCTCGCCGTTCATAACGGCGTCGATGGCCAGTTTGATCTCTTCCGTTGGGACATCCTTCAGGATGTACCCCTTCGCGCCGTGGCTGAGTGCGGTCGAGATGTATTCCGGGCTGTCATGCATCGACAGGATCAGGACGCGGGTTTCGGGCAATTGTTCGAGAATGATCTCAGTTGCGCTGAGCCCGCCAAGACCGGGCATGTTCAGATCCATCAGCACCACATCCGGAGCCAGCTGCGTGGCCTGATCCACAGCCGCCTGTCCGCTGCCAAGTGTGCCGACCACCTCGATCTCATCATAGGTTTCGAGGATGGACTGAATACCTTCGGCGACCATCGGATGGTCATCCACGATCAGGACCCGGATCTTCTTGGCGCTCATGTACCGGCCTTTCGGTTCGGAGTTGCGTCTGTCTGTGGCGGCAGCAAATGGCTCAGCGGCAGGCTGGCTTCGATCACCGTGCCAC
Organism: Ruegeria sp. EL01; assembly: GCF_900313035.1. Classification (GTDB taxonomy): domain Bacteria; phylum Pseudomonadota; class Alphaproteobacteria; order Rhodobacterales; family Rhodobacteraceae; genus Ruegeria. The sequence goes on from NZ_OMPS01000016.1 coordinate 126,269, forward strand.
CACGCGGTCCGCGTGATGACAGAATGCGCAGTGATCCGTCAAGCTGTTCGATGCGTTCCTGCATGTTGCGCAGCCCGATACCTGTGCCGGATTGTCCCGGTTCTGAACGCAAGCCCCGGCCATTGTCGGTGATGCGCATGGTCGCCCCCTTTTTGTGCCCGCGCAGGTCAATGGTAACACGAGATGCATCTGCGTGGCGTTCAATGTTGGTCAGGGCTTCCTGCGCGATACGGTAGAGCGCGATCTTGCTGTCCTGATCCAGCCGGTTGCGGAAGACCACGGTTGAGAAATCTGTTTCGATTCCTGTGCGGTCGCGAAAATCATCGGTCAGCGCTTTCAGGGCGGGGCCAAGACCAAGATCATCCAGCACGCCGGGTCGTAGATCGCGGCTGATGCGGCGCACCTCGGTGATCGCCGATCCCAAATGATCGATGCCCTTGTCCAGTGGGGTGCGCGCGCCCTCATCATCGCCGCGTGACAGGCGCCGTCGGGCGTTGTCCAGCGCATAACGGACACCCACAAGGATCTGACTGATGCCGTCATGCAATTCGCGCGCCACCCGGCCGCGCTCTTCTTCCTGGGCGTCGAACACGCGTTGGGTCAGCTCTTTCAGCTTGGCGTCCGCAAGGCGCCTTTCGCGGATGTTCAGCAGCATGCCCGACGCAAAAACGATCAGAACCGCGGCTGTGACGATCCCCCCGATATACATGAATGTGCGCTGAACCCGTGCCTCAACCTCGGCCCGGGCACTGGCAACAGTTGCTACGATATCGTCAATGAATACGCCGGTGCCCACAACCCAACGCCAGTCTTGCAAGCCCACCACATAGGCGATCATCCGGGCCTCTTCCCCGGTTGACGGCTTTTGCCACATGAAACTGTGCCAACCCGCACCTTGTCGTGCGAGGCGAATGAACTCGTCGACAATTGGGGTACCGTCGCTGTCGGTCAGACCTTCCCAGTTGCGGTTGATGAATTGAGTCTGCCGCGGGCTGACCAGGTTATTGCCGTCATAGTCGTAGACAAAAAAGAACCCATCCTGACCGTAGATCATGGCCGACAGGATTTGCGAGACGAGGTTCTTTGAAATCTCGTCATCAGGGTCGGCCCGGCCATAGATATAGGCAAACCCATTTCTGGCTTGGGTCACATAGTTTCGCAATTCTTCCTTCTTGGCCTCGATCAGGCTGCGCTCCAGCGCCCGAATTTCCCGCTCGGCTGTTGCGCGGGCTTCGTATGCGACCAGCACGGCAATCGCCGCAACGGCGAGGACCAAGGGGATTGCCGCAACCAGCGACAACTTCTGCGCGTAGGTCAGCGAGACCATGTTTCGAAGTCTTTGCATGGTCGAATCGATACGCAAGCGGCGGCGAAAATGCAAAAAGATTGGGCGGGCAGGGGTGATATTGCCCCAATTACCCATCGTAGGCTGGCAAATGCCCCATATTTTTTGGCAAAACCGGACAGAAAGCCGGATCTCTACGCAGTAGTAGGTATTCCTTTTCAGGTCGCGGGCACTAGTCTGACGCTCACTGAATGCGACAGGCCCGAAGTTTATTGGGCCAGGACTATTAAGGGGAGGAATACTCATATGGATCGTCGTTCATTTCTGAAAAAATCCGCACTGGGCGGTTCGGCAGCAGCAGCCACGGCGCTGGCAGCTCCGGCCTATGCACAGGGCCAGCGCACGCTGACCATGGTGACATCGTGGGGCCGCGGTCTGGCAGGTGTGTTTGACAGTGCACAGCGTTGCGCAGACAGCATCAATACAATGTCCGATGGCAGCCTGACTGTTGAGATCAAAGCGGCTGGTGAACTGGTTGGCGCGTTCGAAGTGTTTGACGCGGTATCCTCGGGTCAGGCCGACATGTACCACGCGGCGGACTACTACTTTGTGGGTCAGCACCCGGGCTATGCCTTCTTTACGGCTGTTCCGTTTGGCATGACTGCTCAGGAACTGGTGAACTGGTACTACCACGCCGGTGGCATGGAACTGCATGACGAACTGGGTCAGATCTTTGGTCTGAAATCCTTCCTGGCCGGCAACACCGGCGCGCAGGCAGGCGGCTGGTACTCGAAAGAGATCAACAGCCCCGAAGATTTCAACGGTCTGAAGTTCCGCATGCCGGGTCTGGGCGGTAAGGCTCTGGGTAAACTGGGCGCATCTGTTCAGAACATTCCAGGCTCGGAAGTGTATCAGGCGCTGTCCTCGGGTGCGATTGACGGCACCGAATGGATTGGTCCCTGGGCCGATGAAAAGGCGGGCTTCCAGGAAATCACCAAGACCTACTACACTGCGGGCTTCCACGAGCCGGGCGCAGGTCTGTCACTGGCGACCAACCGCGACGTGTTCGAGGAACTGACACCTGCTCAGCAGAAAGTCATTGAAATCGCTGCTGCCGAAGCGCACCAGTGGAATCTGGCGCAATTCCTGGCCAACAACGGTGCCGCTCTGCAGCGTCTGCAGTCCGGTGGCGTGAAGGTCATGGAATTCCCGGACAGCGTTTGGGATGCCTTCGGTCAGGCCAGCCAGGAAGTGCTGGACGAAAACATGGGCGACGAGCTGTTCAAGAAGATCCACGACAGCGCAATGGAATCCATGGCTGCGTCGTCGGCCTGGAACAACCTGTCGTCAGGTGTCTACACCGCACAGCGCGACCGCGTTCGCGGCTAACAGCCACGTCTTCGATCAAACGGTTTCCCCGCAGATGCGGGGGAACCTTTCCTGTTGCAAATGCGCGGGTTGGACAAGCCCAATAATCAGCAAAGCAACTGACGCGACCTGGGGACAACATGCAGGACGAAAACGGTATCTCGTTCTTCGGCGCCCTGTGGAACGGACTGATCTGGTTCGTTCAGAACATTGCCGAAGCTTTCTATAATTTCGGATACGCCATCACGCATCCGCACCTCTGGCTGAACTGGTCGGACAAAGAAGCGATCATGCGCTTTGTCTATTACGGCGGGTCGGTCGAGTTCTTCTTTGTGATCTTTGCCCTGTTTCTGGTTTTGACGGCGATCGGCCTGTACTACCGGAACTTCATGTGGGGCATTGTGCGGGGTCTTGAAGGCTTTGCCAACACAACCGGGCGCTTCTTTGCCTGGGCGGGTTTGCTGATGGTGATCCAGCAGATCGTGATTGTTTTCATGCAGCGTGTGTTTACGCGTCCCGATATGTCTTTTGGATTCGGTATCCCGCTGCAGTTGGATATCAGCTGGTATGCTGAAGAATTGAAACTCTACAACGCAATGGTCGTCTGTCTGTGCTGTACTTATACATTCGTGCAGGGCGGACACGTCCGCGTAGACTTGATCTACGCCGGTATCAGTCACCGCGCCAAGCGCGTCGTTGATATGCTGGGCGCTGTTCTGTTCATGATGCCCGTCGCCGTGGTGACCTGGATGTACGGTTGGTACTTTATGTGGCGGCACCTGATCGTACCGAAACCTTCAGCTAGCAACTCGCTGGAGCAGCTGATGAAAAAATCCCAAGCGCTGCGCTGGAACGTCGAAACCATCGGGTTCAGCCCTAACGGATTCAACGGATACTTCCTGTTCAAAATCCTGCTGATTGCCTTTGCGGCGATGGTGTTCCTGCAAGCGATTGCGTTCCTGTACCGGTCGTATCTGGAATATGTGGAAGGACCGGAAAGCGTTGGAAAATACCTCGACAAGGACAGCCTTGGCGAGGGCGAAGAAGCCTACGAAGGCGCACATTAGGGACGGAGACCCAGACAATGTTATTCGGACTTGATGGCGTCGAGATAGGCCTCATTATCGTATTTTTCTGCCTTTTCGGAGGCATCCTTTCCGGTTTCCCTGTGGCCTTTGCCATCGGTGGGGCCGGGGTAATCTCATTCGGAATCATTGCTGCGCTGGACAGTTCCGGCCTGCTGATACATCAGGCGATCGATACAAGCTCGCAGATGTATCGGGATCTGGTTGCGACAGGCGTCAAGCCCGACGCGGTATCCGTTTTCCGATATCCGGACTTGCCGAGGATAGGTGAGCCTGTGTTCCCCTCGGGCTGGGAAACCGCACTGGACCGCAACGTATCCTTCATTGTGAACCGTATGAACGAACGTGTTCTTGCGGGGCAATCTATCGAAACGCTGCTGGCGGTTTTGATGTTCGTCCTAATGGGCATCACGCTGGAACGGTCGAAAATCGCCAACGATCTGCTGACCACGATGGCTCGGGTGTTTGGCCCGCTGCCAGGTGGGCTGGCCGTATCCATCGTAGTTGTGGGCGCGTTTCTTGCAGCCTCGACAGGGATCGTCGGCGCGACCGTGGTAACGATGGGATTGCTGGCCCTGCCGACCATGCTGCGCAACAACTATTCGCCAGAACTGGCGACCGGTGTGATCGCGGCGTCGGGGACCTTGGGACAGATCATTCCGCCTTCGATCGTGATCGTTTTGTTGGGAACGCTGGCCGGAGACCTGTATTCAACAGCTCAGGAAACCCGAGCGGTTGAAGCGGGATGTACCGATGCGTTGACCTATCTTGGCGAACCTGCAGTTGTCTCGGTCGGAACGCTGTTTCAGGCGGCCCTGCTGCCGGGAATCATGTTGGCGCTGCTCTATGCGCTTTATGCATTTGGCTATGCGCTGCTAAACCCAGATAAGGCACCGGCTGTGCCGATGTCCGGCGGAAGTGGCGAGCCGATCACCCGTGCAGAAGGTCTGACCTGGTTGTTGGCAGCGCCAGTGGGTCTGATCGTTGGCGCAGTGTTGCTGGGCAGTGTTGGACTGATCGGCAGTCAGAACGTCACGGTCTCTGCGTTCTCGGATGTCGGGCAGGGTGCATCGCTGCGCACTAACGTGTCTGAGCAGTGCGAGGCTTCGATGATTGACCTGCATGGTCAGGCAGCCTGGGATCAGGCGATTGCCGAGCAGGAAGAGATCGACGCGGCAGGCGGTGTATCAAATGCGGAACGCCTGAGCGAGGAAGATCTTGTTGCTGCACGTGACGCGAAGATTGCGGCTGCAGCTCCGATCGGGAATGGCGTGGCCGTTATTGTAGTTCTGCTGGGGCTGACGTTGGTTTTGGGTCGGGGCATCGCGCCATCGCGGTCACCGCAGCCGTTGATCCTGGGCGCGATAGGCTTGCTGTTGATGTTGCTGGTCGATGTCTTGCTGGTAGAACCAACCACGTCCTCAGGGGGCACCTTCGTGCTGTTGGCTTTGCCTTTTGCAGTGGCGATCTACGGCTGCAAGGAAGCTGCTGCGCGCTGCGCGACAAATGATCTGATCCGGGTGGTGTTCCCACCTTTGGTTCTGATCATAGCTGTGTTGGGCTCTATCCTTGGCGGTGTCACCAATCCGACACCAGCTGCTGCGTTGGGCGCGGGTGGCGCCATCATGCTGGCGGCCTATCGCAAGCTGCAGGATCAGGGCCGGTCCGGCAATGTGATCATCTGGTCGACCTTTGCCGTCATCATCTGTCTACTTCTGGGCGTAAACTTCGATTTGCGCGTCAATCAGGGTGGTGTGTCGTTCGAAAGCTGGGTCGCGTTCTTCTTTGCCTACGCAGCCTATATCTATGCCCTGTTTGGGTTGGTCTATGGATGTTGGGTCTTGTTCACCGGTGGCGTACTGACGCCGGTGGTGCGCGAGACGGCCAAGGTGACATCGATGGTGTTCACCATCCTGATCGGATCGCAACTGCTGAACCTGGTGGTGATCTCGTTCGGTGGCGAACACTATATACAGCAATTCCTCAAGAGCTTCGACAATGAGTTCACTGTCTTCCTGATCGTGATGCTGGTGTTGTTCTTTCTGGGCTTCGTACTGGATTTCCTTGAGATCATCTACATCGTGATCCCCATCGTGGGTCCGGTGATCTATGGTGGGTCGTTTGACCCGAAATGGGTCACGATCATGGTGGCCGTGAACCTGCAAACCTCGTTCCTGACGCCCCCGTTTGGGTTCGCGTTGTTCTATTTGCGAGGGGTGGCACCGAAAGAGGTGACGACGGGACATATCTATCGCGGGATCATCCCATTCGTGATCATTCAGGTGGTTGGAATCGCGATCTTGTGGTTCTTCCCAACGATCGTGACCATCGTGCCGGATCTGATCCCGAATTGAGGATTAACGAAGCAATTGGTTAAATGAAAAGGGGGCCTGCAGGCCCCCTTTGCTTTTTGTATCAGGATAAGAGGCTCTGCCCCTTCTTGGCCTTCGGCCAATTCATCCCCGGGATATTTTCAGCCAGATGAAGACCTGGGTCAGGTGAATTGAATCAGATCCCATCGGTTGCCAAAGGGGTCACGCCAGACTGCGACTGAGCCATAGGGTTCGTGGCGGGGGTCTTCTTCGAATGTGACGCCTTTGGCCAGCATGGCTTCGTGATCGCGGGCGAAGTCGTCCGTTTGCAGAAAGAAGCCGACCCGCCCTCCGGTCTGATTGCCGATTGCGGCGTGTTGTTCTGGCCCGACCGCTTTTGCCAGCAGAAGCGATGCGTCGTTGAACCCCCGAGGCGTCACGCGGACCCAGCGTTTCCCGCCCCCAAGATCGATATCCTGTATCAGTTTGAAATCGAGGGTTTCGGTATAGAACGCGATGGCATCATCGTAGTCAGGCACCACAAGGGTGACTGCGTGGAGGGATTGCTGCATTTGGTTGTTAGCCTTTGGTCGGGTGGCGATCCGGCAACTGAATGTTGGCGACCTGCTCGGCTATTGGGGCGGACGAGAGCGGATGATGTGACGGATCCTGATACTCGGTCGGGTCGTCGATCTTCTGCCATTGGCCCTGAACATAGGCTTCCAGCCCTGCGAACTTGGCTTTGTAACCCATCTTGGGGCTGCCGGGGACCCAGTAGCCCAGATAGATATAGGGCAGGCCAGCCTCGCGGGCGATATCGATGTGGTCGAGGATCATGTAGGTGCCCAGTGAATTCTGTGGCTGTACAGGATCATAAAAGGAATAGACCATGCTGAGCCCATCATCGAGGACGTCGGTCAGGCTGACAGCGATCAGATCGCCGCTTTCGGGATCCGTGTATTCGACGATACGACTGCGGATCGGAGTCTCTTCGATCATCGCGGCAAATTCGAACACGTCCATGTCCGCCATGCCACCATCGGCATGCCTGTTGTCGAGATATCCGCGGAACAAATCGTATTGCTCGTCCGTTGCCCATGGGGACTTCGCGCTGCGTTGCAGGTATGAATTGCGCTTGATCGCACGCTTCTGACTTTTTGAGGGCTGGAACGCTGAAACGTCGATCCGCGCGGACAAACAGGCTGAGCAATCCGTGCAGGATGGTCGATACAGGACGTTTTGAGATCGACGGAACCCTTGTTGGGAAAGCGAGTTATTCAGCTGATCCGCGCCTTCACCCTGAAGGGCGGTGAACAACTTCCGTTCCATCCTGCCCTTGAGATAAGGGCAGGGCTGGGGGGCTGTCACATAGAATTGTGGCGCAATGGGCAGCGTGTGTCGCATGAAGGTCCTGTGTAGCCTCGAACCGGATGATAGCAACGGTTTTTCTGGCCGCCAAGTGATTCACGCGAAGGATTTTCAGGCGCGTTGATTGATCATCGCAGTGCCAAGGAACGCATCTGTCAAACCCTGACAGCGCGCGCTGGTCATCATCATGACAACCGAGATGATCTGGATCACCGGAAACATCATGCTGACAAAGTAGCCGACGGTATGGGCAATCGCCTTTCCGGTATCCATCTTTTCACCGAATGCATCGCGCAGTTCGATCCCCATGAACCGCATGCCCAACGTGGCTGATCCATTCGCAATCGTGACAACGCGGTAGACAAAACTGACCACAGCATAGATCAGCGCGAGGATGAAAAATCCTAGCCCGAAGGTCAGCAGGATTGCCACGGTGCACAGCAGGGAAATAAAGGCGATATCGAACAGCCAGGCGACGAAGCGCTTCGTCGTTACGGACCTGTAAAATTCAGGTTGGCGATCGGGATCGGGCAGGTGTGTCATAGTCGGATCATCCAGGTGATGGGGTCAGATAACCCTGTCCCGAACAATCGGAACAGGGAAAGGGCGATCAGGCTGGTTCGCCTTTGTCAGGTTCTTCATGGTTCTCGCGAGCGCGATCATTCATGAACTCGTCGAATTCGGCCTTGTCCTTGGCTTCACGCAGACGGTGCAGGAAGGCTTCGAAATCCTGTTGTTCGCGTTCCAGGCGGGCCAGAGTGTCCGACTTGTATGCGTCAAACGCGCTGTTGCCGGACGGCTTCATCGTGCTCATGTGGCTTTGCCAGGATTTGCGGCGGCTGCAGGACTTGCTGAACATGCGTTTGCTCCAGATCATATAGGCCAGAAAGGCAAGGCCGATCGGCCAGAAGAAGATGAATCCAAGGACCATGGCAGCGATCCAGGCGCCTTTGCCTTTGTCGTCAAGCCAGGCCTCGGCACGATAGAACCATCCCGGGTTTTGCGGGGCGACGGGTTCAGTTAGTGCAGTCATTTGGGCTCTCCATGGTTGATGTAAATTCCTTTCACATTGTCTAGATGGGGTCCCGTTGGACGGATGCAAGAGGTCGATGTGAAAAAGATTTACATTTGGCGATTTGGTTGACGCGGCATGGGATCACGCGCAGTTTGCAGGCATGAATAGGACTGAAAACAAGGCCACCCCAACGCTTGACGCGATTCTGGATCTGGAAAAGCAGGTCTGGGCCGCGCTGGTCAATGGCGACGCTCAGGTAGATCGAGCTTTGCTGAGTCCGGATTTTCTGGGTGTCTATCCTTCGGGGTTTGCCAACCGAGACGATCACGTTGGACAATTCGCGGATGCGCCCACCATGGCGACATTCGAGCTGAGCGACGCCAAGCTGATGGTTTTGACGCCAGATATTGTCCTGCTGTCCTATCGTGCCGACTACCAAAGGCCCAATACAGCTGTGTGGGAGGCGATGCTGATATCCTCGCTTTGGGAGCGACGGAACGAGGTTTGGGTCAGCAGTTTCAGTCAGGACACGCCGCTGGAGCCAACCTGACGGGTTTGTCCCATTGACGACCTGACACAGCAATGCGCAGGTTGCGCTTATGACTGACGTTCTTGCCATCACCCGCCTGCCGCGTGCTTTTGATCCCGCTCTGGGGCACGAAACCCGAGCGCTCTTGCATGATTTGTCCCCCGAACATGGCGAGTTGATTGCGGGAACGGCCGGATCAAGCCCGTATCTGAAGGGCCTGATCGAGCACGAGAAGACATGGCTGCCCCAGGCGTTGCAGAACCCAGATCAGGCGTTGGATGATGTGATGGCAGCCGCCCGCGCCTTGCCTCCGGATCAATTGAAGCCGGGTTTGCGGAAAGCCAAACGCCGGATGGCCTTGCTGACCGCCCTTGCAGATATTGCCGGTGCTTGGCCCTTGGAAAAAGTCACATCAGCACTCACCGATTTTGGCGCATTGGCGGCGGATGTGGCGGCCAAAGCTGAAATCGCAGCCCTGGTGCGACGCGGCAAGCTGCCCGGAATGACAGAAGACGACGTCCAATCCGCCGCTGGAATGGTCATCCTGGCGATGGGCAAAATGGGCGCGCATGAGCTGAACTACAGCTCGGATATCGACCTGATCGTGTTGTTTGATGAAACGCGCTTTGACCCGGATGACTTCTACGAGGCGCGGCAAGGCATGGTGCGGGCCACGCGCAATTTCTGCGCAACGTTGAGCGAAAAGACGGCCGATGGCTACGTGTTCCGCACCGATCTGCGGTTGCGCCCCGATCCCGCGGTCACACCAGTCTGCATGGCGATGGAAGCGGCCGAGCGGTATTATGAAAGCCTGGGGCGCACGTGGGAACGTGCCGCCTACATCAAGGCACGCGCCTGTGCGGGGGATATCGCCGCCGGAGAGCGGTTTTTGGATAGCTTGCGTCCCTTTGTCTGGCGACGTCATCTGGACTTTGCGGCCATTCAGGACGCTCATGATATGCGCCTGCGCATCCGGGAGAACAAAGGGACCGGTGGGGCATTGTCGATCCCTGGCCATGACATGAAACTGGGGCAAGGCGGCATTCGCGAGATCGAGTTTTTCACCCAGACACGCCAGTTGATCGCGGGAGGTCGAGATCCTGATCTGCGTGTGCATGGCACGGTTCAGGGACTTGCCGCGTTGGCCTCGAAAGAGTGGGTTCCCAAGGATGTCGCAGACAAACTGACCGACCACTACCGCTTTCATCGCGAAGTCGAACACCGTATCCAGATGGTGCATGATGCCCAGACCCATAAGGTGCCGCAATCCCCCGACGGGATCGAACGTGTTGCCTGCCTGATGGGGATCAGCAGTGCCGAATTGGCATCGGATCTGACCCGACGCCTGACTGAAGTTCATGAGTTGACTGAAGGCTTTTTTGCTCCGGGTCAATCGGCGGCCACCGCCCCAGTGCAAGAGGTCGCATTCGACAAAAACGTCATGGCCCGCTGGACGACCTATCCGGCACTACGCTCGCAACGAGGGCGGCGCATTTTCGAACGTCTTAAGCCTGAACTCCTGTCGCGCCTTGCGAAATCGGCTCAACCCGAAGAAGCGTTGTTGGCATTGGATGGGTTTCTGGCAGGATTGCCAGCAGGTGTGCAGCTATTCTCGCTGTTCGAAGCCAATCCGCAGTTGATCGACTTGCTGATCGATATCGTCGGGACCTCTCATGCATTGGCCACGCATCTGTCGCGCAATGCAGCTGTTTTTGATGCGGTGATCGGCGGAAGCTTTTTTGCCGACTGGCCCGGTCAGGCGGCGCTGCAAGCAGAGCTGGCCGGTGCTTTGGCTGAAGAAACGGATTACGAAACGCAGTTGGATTTTGCCCGTCGCTGGTGCAAGGAATGGCATTTCCGGATCGGTGTGCATCACCTGCGTGGGTTGATCGGCGGGGCGCAGGCCGGTCAACATTACGCCGAACTGGCGCAGGCGGTTATTGCGGCGATTCTGCCTCATGTGGCGGATAGTTTCGCCCAAAAGCATGGACCAGCGCCAGGGCGCGGGGCCGCAGTGCTGGGCATGGGATCGATCGGGGCAGGGCGCATCAACTCGCAATCTGATCTGGATATGATCGTGATCTATGATCCATTGGATCAGGATATGTCCGAGGGCCCACGCCCGCTTGCAACACGCACTTACTATGCCCGGTTCACGCAGTCCCTGATTACGGCATTGTCTGCTCCGATGTCGCAAGGGCGCCTCTATGAGGTTGACATGCGCCTGCGCCCCTCGGGCAATCAGGGGCCAGTGGCGACCAGTTGGGTCAGTTTTACGAGCTATCAGCAGAAAGATGCATGGGTCTGGGAACATCTTGCCCTGACACGTGCCCATGTGGTGGCGGGGGATGCCGGCCTGGCTGAGGATATCGAAACCTTCCGCACTGACTTCCTGTCCTGCCCGCGCGACCGCGACCAGGTCCTGCATGAGGTGGCCGCGATGCGTGCCCGACTGGCGGCGGCAAAATCGCCGGCGGGAATCTGGGATGCCAAGAACGGACCAGGACGCCTGATGGACATCGAACTGATGGCCGAAACCGGGGCCCTATTGTCGGGCAGTCCGCAGCGTGATGTTCATGCCGGTCTGGACGGAGCGGTCGCTGCAGGCTTGCTGGATGTCGCCCAGGCACAAACGCTGAAAGACAGCTATGACCTATGCTGGTCAGTGCAATGTGCGGCGCGGCTGCTCTCGGGCAAGGTCATCGAAGCGGACAAGATCGGTGAAGGCGGTACGGCATTTCTATGCCGCGCCACCGGGTTCGATCAGGTCGAGCAGCTTAAATCCGCATTGCAGGACAGTTACATCACCGCCGCCGATCTGATTGGCAGCGTGATCAAGGAGGGCGAAGATGGCGCGCAGCAGTGATCCGAACGATCCCAAGGGGCTGATCCGCGAGGCTTACCGCATCGACGGTATCGCTTTGCCTGAGTGCCGCAGCATCTTTCTGGATTGGGCTTTGAGCTTGCCTGATAGCTTGGATCAGAAACAGGCGCTGGCCGATCTGCATACCGCCTATTCGGCGCAGGATGCCGATCATCCGATGACTCAGGTGCTGGCCGAGGGGTTGCAAACCGGACAAGCCCCGAAACGGCGCGGCGGATGGCGCGCGCGTGACCGAGGGACTTAAGGGCTTTTCCATCCGCGCCTTCGCGACTATGAGGGCGTCATGACGCAAAATGCCGTAACCGACCGCCCTCGTATCCGCCTGAAACCCAAAGCCAACGCGCGTGGCCTGCGCCATGGCTTCCCATGGGTCTATGCCAATGACATCGTCACCGACCGCCGCACCCGCAAGATTGCAGCCGGGGCGTTGGCCGTTCTCGAGGATGACAAGCGCGCACCGATCGCTTTGGTTGCGGTTAACCCCGAGTCAAAGATCATGTGCCGGGTCTTGGACCGTGATATCGACGCGCAATTGACCGTCGACTGGTTCGAAACCCGTCTGAGTCGCGCTTTGGCACTGCGCGCGCGCCTGTTTGACACGCCCTATTACCGGCTTGTCCATGCCGAAGCAGATGGCTTTCCCGGCGTTATCATCGATCGGTTCGGCGATGTCTGCGTGATCCAGCCCAACGCTGCCTGGGCTGAGGCACATCTGGACCTTCTGACCGATGCGTTGGTCAAGGTCACTGGCGTGACAACTGTGCTCAAGAACGCTTCGGGCCGCACGCGCGGACTGGAAGGCCTCGACGATGTGAACCTGACCCTTCGCGACTCCGCACCCGTTGCGCCACTGCCCGTGCCGATGAACGGTGCGACCTATATGGCAGACCTGACCGGCGGGCAGAAAACCGGCTTGTTCTATGATCAGCGCCCCAACCATGCCTTTGCTGCAGGGCTCGTCCATTCTGGCGCGCACGTGCTGGACGTCTTCAGCCATGTCGGTGGTTTTGGTTTGGCCATGCTGGCAGGAGGCGCGGAACACGCCTTGTCTGTGGATGGGTCCGCCCCCGCATTGGAGCTTGCGACGAAAGGCGCCGACGCCTCCGGTTTCGCTGACCAGTTCAGAACCCGACAAGGCGACGCTTTCGACGTCTTGGCCCAACTAGGCGAAGAGGGGGCGCAGTTCGATGTCGTCATCTGTGATCCGCCAGCCTTTGCGCCGTCAAGACAAGCGCTGGACGCCGGATTGCGGGCTTACGAACGCATCGCCCGTCTGGCCGCATCGTTGGTCAAACCAGGTGGATACCTTGGCCTCTGCTCATGCTCGCACGCGGCGGATCTTGGACGGTTTCGCGAGGCATCGTCCCGAGGTATTGGCCGTGCCGGGCGACAGGCGCAATTGATCCACACGGGCTTTGCTGGACCGGATCATCCGCAACTGCCGCAACTGGCCGAAAGTGGATACCTCAAAGCTGTGTTCTACCGGCTGTGAAGGCGGTTCTGGATACCTGTATCATCTACCCGACGGTGATGCGTGAAATGCTGTTGGGCGCGGCCCAATTGGGCCATTTCAGCCCAATCTGGTCCGCACGCATCCTCGAAGAATGGGCTCGTGCCGCCCGAAAAATAGGCCCGCAGGGCGAGGCTCAGGCGCGGGCAGAAATCGCGCTGGTGCAGGCACAATGGCCCAAGGCCGAACGTGCCGCTGCGCCGGGGGTCGAGCAACGACTGTGGTTGCCGGACGCCGCAGACATCCATGTTCTGGCCACCGCAGTCGCCAGTTCTGCGGATGTAATCGTCACCGTCAATGCCAAGGATTTTCCTAATAACATCCTCGCCGAAGAAGGTCTGGAACGTCATGATCCCGATAGCCTTCTACTCGGGTTCTGGCTCACTGATCCTGACGGTCTCGAACAGGTCGCGGGCCGCGTTCTGGCCGAGGCCAATCGGCTTTCAGGTGCGCAATGGACATTGCGGCCACTGATGAAAAAAGCCCGTCTGCCACGCCTGGGCAAAGCCCTCAGCAACCACGCTTAGTCCCTTCATCTGGCTAAAAATATCCCGGAGAGCACGAGAGGCTGGCCTCTCGCTGCCTGTAGATCAGCCACGCCCCCAACGCTGTTCAAGCGTCTCAAGCGCTGCAATGCGCTCATCTGTCTTCGGATGGCTCATCAACCATGCAGGCACCACGCCCGAGCGCTGCTCGGTCAGCGCTTCAAGCTTGTGGAATAGGGATTTCTGCGGCCCGATTCCGATCCCCGCTTTGGTCAGCAGCGCGGCCGCATATTCATCTGCCTCATACTCATCCGAACGGGACAGGCGCGATGCCAGTAGGGTCGTCAGGGCATTGGCTATGATGGCACCAATAAAGGGAATGAACCGGTTCAGAACCATCATCAACGCTGTGCGCATCGCATTTTGCCCGGAAAAGTCGATCATTCGACGCCGGGCGTGACCCAGCGCCACATGACCTAACTCATGCGCAATGACACTGGCCATTTCCTCAGCCGACACCTCACCATTCCGAAACTTGCGATAAAACCCGCGTGTGATGAATATCCGCCCGTCCGGTGCTGCCAGCCCGTTCACAGGATCAATTTCATAGATGTAGACGGGAACACGTTCTACATCCAACGCCGCAGCCAGCCGGTCCGTTAGGCGCTTAAGGGCAGGGTCGGCCAGCTCAGTCGATTTTGCATCCAACTCGCGATGCGTGCGCCAGACAGAAATCCGGTACATCACAACGGCATAAGCAATGGCCAACAGGATCGGGGTTAGGCGGAGCATGGGTTAGATATGGGATTTCAATGCCCCAAGAGCAAATGGAAAGTTGTGTTCTGGTCAGATAACGTCTCCAACCTCAGTTCGGTTCCGGCTGTCCGTTTGATTTTGCTATATTATAAATTCTGATCTTGCCAGGGCGATGGCAGCGTAAATCCGATGTCATAGCTTCGCTCCAAAAGCGCTTGCCGCCGTTTCGCTGATCCGGTCGACCCATGGAGCACCTCGACCCTACGGGGCGACAGGCCAAAATAGCCGAACGTTCCTCTGGTCCAGACGGTCTCAAGTGCCTGATGATACCCGGCAGATTCCATTTCGTCAGAACGCGCGCCGGCAGGCACCAGCAATACCCCGGATCGAGGCTTTTGCAGGGATTTTTCCGGATCATCCAACTGGTCATATGCCCAGCCCCACGACCAGACGCGATCCACCCAACCCTTCATCATGGAGGGCATGCCCCACCAGAACAGAGGAAACACAAGGCAGATGGCATCGGCACGGGCGATCCGCTCCTGCTCGACAGCAATGTCTGGCGGTGTTGCTGAACTTGAATCCGCGTCGATATCTGCCATCGACCAGCGCGGATCAAAACCTTCGCTATGTAAATCGGCAAGCTCGGCGGTGTGGCCTGCTGCCTTGGCACCCTCGATAAATTGTGCAGCACTGGCTGCGGTGAATGAGTTCGGGTCTGGATGATCAAGAATTGTCAGTACGTGCACGCGCAGGCTCTACGTTATTATTCAATGAACTTTGGTCACTGTGGAATCTCAACGTAGCTTGAGGTCAAGAAGAAAAATGCTCAGTTTTTTCGCACAATCTGATCAGGCCTGTTACCGCGTCAGTTCCCGCATTCCTTGCTCAAGCCCGGCCAATGTCATTGTCACCATCCGGTCCTCGAAGATCTCTTGGATCATGCCGATGGAATGGGTGTACTCCCAGTATTTCTCGGGAACCGGGTTGATCCACAGGTTTGAGGCCCATTGTTCGCGTGCACGCTGCAGCCAGACCTGTCCGGCCTCTTGGTTCCAGTGCTCATTGGCGCCGCCTGAGTAGGCGATTTCATAGGGGCTCATCGAGGCATCGCCGACGAAAATGCACTTGTAATCAGGACCGTAGGTGCGCAGCACTTCGTGCGTTGGCGTCTGCTGATCCCAGCGGCGGAGGTTATCTCGCCAGACGCCCTCATAGAGGCAGTTGTGGAAGTAGAAATATTCCAGATGTTTGAACTCGGTTCGCGCGGCCGAGAACAGTTCTTCGACCACCTTGATATGCGGATCCATGGAACCGCCTACGTCCAGGAACAACAACACTTTGACGGCGTTATGACGCTCGGGCCGGGTTTTGACATCCAGGTATCCGTGTTCGGCTGTGGCGCGGATCGTGCCGTCCAGATCCAGCTCCTCGGCCGCACCCTCGCGCGCCCAACGGCGCAGGCGTTTCAGGGCAACTTTGATGTCGCGCGTGCCTAGTTCAACTGTGTCGTCTAAGTTCTTGAATTCGCGCTTATCCCAAACTTTAACCGCGCGTTGATGGCGGCTTTCATTCTGACCGATGCGCACGCCTTCGGGATTGCAGCCATAGGCCCCGAACGGGGATGTGCCAGCGGTACCAATCCACTTGTTGCCGCCCTGATGGCGGCCCTGTTGGTCCTTAAGCCGTTCGCGCAGGGTGTCCATCAGCTTGTCGAACCCACCAAGGGCTTCGATCTCGGCCTTCTCTTCTTCCGATAGATGCTTTTCTGCCATTTTGGCCAGCCATTCGGCGGGGATATCGACGGCATCAAGCACTTGATCAAAAGTGATCTCGTTCAGACCTTCGAAACTGGCGGAAAAAGCGCGGTCGAACTTGTCGATATTACGCTCGTCCTTCACCATTGAGACGCGGGCCAAGTAGTAGAACGCCTCGACGTCATAGTTGGCCAGACCCTTTTTCATGCCTTCGAGAAAGGTCAGATACTCCCGCAAAGAAACGGGAATGCCGGCTTTTCGGAGGTTTTCAAAAAAGGGCAGGAACATCGCGCTACAACACCAGTCGGACCAGCACCATCGAGATTACGAGTCCGGCGAGCGCAAAAGCAATCCCAAACCCGGCGGCATATTGCGCCACATCGGCGGCGTTCCCGTTGCGTTTCCGCGCGGTCAATGCGCCCAGGATTGCACCCAATACCGCCATTCCCAGAACTACTAACATGGCTGTCTCATCCGCCTCTGTTGCTGTTGGAAGGTCTGACCGTCGCATCCCGCATCAGGGACTGAACCACCAAATCCGAGCCAAAGCCGTATCGCGCCCATCCCAGACTGTCCAGCCTGACGGCACGTGCCTGTTCCGGCTTGTCGGCCTGCTTGAGAGCTTCGGATTTCAACAACAATAGCGTGGCCAGAATCGAGGCGTTTTCTGCCCGTGTCATCACGTTTATTGCCTGATCAAGCTGGGGCAGAACTTTTGGGCCCTGATCTTGTGCCAACGCAAAAGCTGCAGTCTGCGTTGCAACATGGGCACGATGGACCTCGGTTCCCGGTGTTGCGCGCAGGAATTGCAGGGCGACCTGGAACTGGCGCTGCGCCGCTTGCGGGTTGTTGAACTGCAACATGCGCCCCATCAGATAGTGCGGATACGCCCGGCGGTGATCGGTCCAGCCAAGTTGCTGCCCGATTTGGGCGGCCTTTTGGGCCGCGCGCATCTGTCTGGGTGAGCCGGAACCAGGGCCCACGGATTTTTGAATCGCATCGATCCATTCGCGCGGTGTGTCCGAAATCGGCTGCGCCGGCAGCCGGTTACCACGCGGGTTCAGGCGGCTCAGGACACCGGGAATGACAGCAGCGACCTGTTCGCGGGTCATTCCGGTTCGTAACTCGGGCGCGTACGCTGCCCGCAAGATCAACATGTCAAAGCCGGTCAGAACGGTATGGATGTTATCGTCGTTGAACACGGAATCGGGCAGATGGTAGAGGTCATTCAACGGACCCAGCGCCTGTGCCAGCTCTTCATGCAGGCAATCGCGCATTTCCTGCGGGCTGACATCGTAGGGGATAAAGATACCGATCCGTTCGCGGCTACGCAGTTCGGTCCAGTTGCTTTTGGCCTTACGCCGATCGCGGCTGTATTCCTCAAAGCTTGAGGCGTTGGGCACAACGAAACAGGCTGCATTTGGTAGAATTCGGTGGATCTGCCTCTGGCTGACTGCCTCGATGGTGATATTCGCCTGACCCTCGTTGATCTGCCGAATGTCGAGCCTTGCCTCGCGACGCAGTCGGTCTAGCAATCGATTAAGGTCCTGTCGCATGCTGGCGGTGGACGCGCCTGTCAGCCGCACTGTGATCGGTGTTTCAAATCGTGTGAAAACAGGCAGTTGCGCACCGCTTTCCAATTCGAAATGCAAAGACAAAAAGTCGGCGGCAATATTCTTGTTGGATCGCGCGGGTGGGGCAGGTCGGGGGGCGGGGAAGGTTTTTGCCGGGGGCAGCGAGGCCTCGACAACCTTGACCTCGGCCGGCAATTCGATCGTCTCAACAGACGTGCATGCAGACAGTGTCAATGCCAGAACAAGAGCGCCCCACCGGATCATGAGCGGTTGTACTTTATAAACGGAGTCAGGGTTCCGATGCGATCATATAGCTGGCGCGCAGTGTGATTGAACTCTTGCGTCAGCCAATAAACTGACGGCGCGCCCTTTCGGTCTGCTTCGTCATAGACCGCCTGTATCAGGGCGCGGCCGACACCTGTTCCCCGCGTCTCAGGCCGGGCGTATAGGTCCTGAAGGTAACAAACCTGCTCCACTTTCCAAGCATGTCGGTGAAACAGGAAGTGGGTCAGACCAACAAGTTTGCCGTCTTGCTCGGCGACGAAACAGGAAAAATCCTGTGGATCGTCGCCGATCAACCGGGAAAAGGTCGTGTCATAGGTCGCGTCAGGGACAGTGGTTTCGTAAAAGGCCAGATAATCCCGCCACATCTCAGCCCATGCGTCCCTGTCGTCGGTGCGCAGGGCGCGGATTTTTGTTGCGTGAGCCAAGCGATACGTCCTGTATTTTTTAGTGTTTACGAACTGTACTCAGTCAATTCGATGCTGACACCCGGTCTGGGCCAAGGCAAGCTGCGATCACCGGATGTTCATGTCAGTTTAACCTTTGCGGCGTGCCATGAAGGCCAAGCGCTCAAAAAGATGCACATCCTGCTCATTCTTAAGCAAAGCACCGTGCAGTTTTGGCAACGCGTTTGCCCCGTCGCGTTTGAGGTCCTCGGCCGTCAGGTCTTCGGCCAGCAACAGCTTCAACCAGTCCAGAACCTCGGATGTCGACGGTTTTTTCTTCAAGCCCTGAGTCTCTCGGATCTCATAGAATTGCGTCAGCGCGGTTGTTAACAACGCGTCTTTTATACCGGGATGATGCACCTCGACGATCCGGCGCATCGTGGCGTCATCGGGAAAGCGAATGTAGTGAAAGAAACAGCGGCGCAAAAACGCGTCGGGCAGTTCTTTTTCATTGTTCGAGGTAATAATCACGATCGGTCGGTTTTTGGCCCGGACAGTCGCGCCAGTCTCGTAGACGTGGAACTCCATCTTATCGAGTTCCTGCAGCAGGTCGTTGGGGAATTCGATGTCGGCCTTGTCGATCTCATCGATCAGCAGAACCACTTTTTCATCCGCCTCAAACGCCTGCCATAGCTTACCCTTGCGGATGTAGTTCGACACGTCATGCACGCGTTCTTCACCCAACTGGCTGTCGCGCAACCGGCTGACCGCATCGTATTCATAAAGGCCCTGCTGTGCACGGGTGGTGGATTTGATATTCCACTCGATCATCTTCAATCCCAGTGCACCGGCCACCTGCTTGGCCAGTTCGGTCTTGCCGGTGCCGGGTTCCCCTTTGACCAGCAATGGGCGTTCCAGCGTCACAGCAGCATTTACAGCGATGGTCAGGTCGTCAGTGGCAACATATTCAGCTGTGCCTTGGAAACGTGCGGTCATAAGCCCCTCATGTGGTTATGCGCGATGAACGAGCAAGAGTGTGGTGTCCGGGTTACAGAGGGGCAACGTTTTTGACAACCCGGGCCCCTGCGTCGGATGCAGCGATTTTTGCAGCAAGTCCAATCTCTTTGGCTTGATTCGTCGAGAATCCGCTTTTTCGGCGCGCACAAATTGCCTTGAAATCGCCCGCTGAATTTCACAGAAAAACAAGGTTTTGTTGTTTTAAGTCTCGTGTTTAGACAGGTCCTGTCAGCAGCGTATCGGTGCGACGTTTGTGTAGTGACATTCTTACGCGCGTCGGATAAACGCTGCGCAGAAGGGGGTGCCAAATGTCAGGTGAAACGACCGCGACCGACGTTTCTGGCCATACCAAGGGAGCCAATATGAAGCAGGAAGTTTTTCTGCCGGAAGATTATCGCCCGGCCGAAGATGAACCGTTCATGAATGATCGACAGCTTGAGTATTTTCGTCGCAAGTTGTTGGATTGGAAGACTGAACTTTTAGCAGGCAGCCGCGACACCATCGAAGGATTGCAGGACAATACCCGCAACATTCCCGATGTCGCTGACCGCGCAAGCGAAGAGACTGATCGTGCGCTTGAACTGCGTACACGGGATCGTCAGCGCAAGCTGGTGTCCAAGATCGACTCCGCACTGCGCCGGATCGACGAAGGTGAGTATGGGTATTGCGAAAAGACGGGTGATCCGATTTCGCTGAAGCGTCTGGATGCGCGTCCAATCGCGACCATGACGCTTGAGGCACAGGAACGTCACGAACGCCGCGAGAAAGTCCACCGCGACGATTGATCGCCGCGACTTTGCAAAGCAAAAACGCCGGAGCTTATGGCTCCGGCGTTTTTTGTGCGATAAGTCTGCTTTATGAATGTTGAAACTCTGAAAATCGGCGTTGTTGGCGCCGGAATTGGTGGTCTGGCGGCTGCGATTGCGCTGCGCAAAAAAGGTGCCAAGGTTGTTGTCCTGGAACAAGCGCAGGAAGTCGCCGAAGTTGGGGCCGGGCTGCAGATAAGTGCAAACGGTCTGAACGTTCTTAAGGCGCTGGGGGTTCTCGGGGACGGTCCCGACAGGGGTCAACGATCCTACGGAACGATCCTGCGTGACTACAAATCCGGGCGGTTTATCAGCCGGATCGGAGAGCCCGCTGCCGGTCCGACATATTACTACCACCGTGCGGACTTGATTGACTTGCTGCTCAAATCCGCGGGTGAGGTCGGTGTTGAGGTTCGCCTTGGCAACAAAGTTCAGGAGATCCACGAACGCCCAGACATTGCCCAGGTACAGTTGGCAAATGGGGATGTCTTGTCAGTAGATGTCGTGGTTGCCGCAGATGGCGGGCGCAGTTCGATCCGTCCCATCCTGAACGGTGAGGAAATCCTTGGTTTCACCAATCAGGTGGCGTGGCGTGCGACGATCCCGTGGGATCGCGTGTCAAAACTGCCCAAAGCACATCTGACCATGGGGCCGGGGCGCCATGTGGTGACCTATCCGCTGCGCGATCAGAGCCTTCTCAATATTGTGGCCATCGAAGAGAGGTCGGACTGGCAGGATGAAGGTTGGCGCCTGAAAGGGGATCCGGACGACCTGCGCGCGCGGTTTTCGGATTTTGGCGGCAAAGTGAACGAAATACTGCAGGAGGTTCATGACACCTATCTCTGGGCTTTGTTCCTGCGGCCAGTTGCGCGAAAATGGCAGAACGGGCGCATTGCATTGCTAGGGGACGCGGCGCATCCGACGCTGCCCTTCATGGCTCAGGGTGCATGTCTCGCGCTTGAGGATGCGTGGATGCTGGCACGGTCCTTCGATGGCAACAGCGTCGCTGATGCGCTGAGCGCCTATGAGGCCGCGCGCACAGCGCGGGCTCGAAAGGTGGTCGACGCCGCATCAGCCAATGCGCGAAACTTTCACTTGCGTGGACCGGCGCGCATTGCGGCCCAAGTGGCGCTGACCGCTTTCGGGGGGCGATTGGGTCGGCGATACGACTGGATCTATAACTATGACGCGACCGCCTGAGCGATCACAGATCAAGATCGATCCAGACAGGAACATGATCTGACGGTTTCTCGTGCCCGCGAATCTCTGCATCGATCCGACAATCGCGCATCAGGTCCGCAGCCTGCGGGGTCAGCAGGAAATGATCGATGCGAATACCGTCATTCTTGTTCCACGCACCCGCCTGATAGTCCCAGAAAGAGTAATGACCGGGTCCCTTTGTGTGCGCCCGGAAGGCTTCGGTGAACCCTAGGTTCAAAATCTTGCGAAACGCCGCGCGACTTTCAGGTCGGAACAAAGCATCCTCGCGCCAGGCATCCGGGCGTTTGGCGTCTTCGGCTTGCGGAATGATATTGTAATCGCCAGCCATCAAAGCGGCATCTTCGCTGGCCAGCAAGTCGCGCGCCCGGTCGTACAAACGCTCCATCCACGCCAGCTTATAATCGTATTTAGGCCCGGGCACAGGGTTGCCATTGGGCAGGTACAACCCACAAATCCGCAACGCTTGCTTGCCAACCACCGTTGCTTCGATCCAGCGGGCCTGTTCATCCTCGCTATCACCGGGCAGGCCGCGCGTTACATCCTCCAGCGGAAGTTTCGACAGGATCGCCACGCCGTTAAAGCTTTTCTGCCCATGGGTTTCGACGTTATACCCGCGCTCTTCGAACAGTTCGCGGGGGAAGTTTTCGTCAACCGACTTGATTTCCTGAAGCAAAACAACATCCGGCTGCGCATCGTCCAACCAACGGGGCAAAGCTTCGGCCCGCGCCTTGATGCCATTGATGTTAAATGTGGCGATTTTCATGCGCGATCCTCCGAAGCACTATGGCAACCTATCGCCCAGATTAGAACCAACGGCAAGTTGGTCAGCGTTGGTGCGAGGTTCTGCCTCGCGCTCCGGGATATTTTTGGCCAGATGAAGAACGCATTCTTAACCGACTTGTCCGATCACGGATAAGCGATACAGGCGGGGACGTCGATGACCGCGCCGAGTGAAGCTCTCCGGTTGTAAAACGCCAGAGATGTTTGACTTTTCCGTCACAACATTGATCCAACAGGATCCCGGTCGAACTCTCCAATCTCCAGCATCAAACGTCAGATATTTTCGGCACCGCACCGCACCGCACCGCGCTGCACAGCCGCAAGGCCGCTTTGAGCTCGCTTTGATCAATGCTGCAAGCTGCACTAATGGCGTCTCTTGAGTTCCGTGGAGCATAGGTCAAGCTAGTTTTGTGGCTCCAGTCCTAGTACACTGCGCAACTGATTACGCGTGTAATCTGTGAAATGGAACGCGCGCCATCCGCAACGAACCGCAGCTGGGACGTTCTTTGGGCAGTCATCGAGTAGAAGCATCTGTTTTGGTTCAGCTTCAAGCGTATCCGTCACATGTTTGAAAAACGCCGGGTCCGGCTTGCGAACGCCCATTCGACCGGATGCGAACACATGCTCAACACGGTTTCCAAAACCCATCTCGCGCTCAATGAATGCCGCCCGGCGAGCCTCGTTATTGGTTACGATGATTTGACGAACGCCGCGGCTGCTCAGTGTATCCATCGCCATCGTAACGTCCGCGTCCGGTAGAGCATCATTCTTAAACCAATATGAAAGAAGCGCGTCAGCGCCTTTGGTATAGTTGACGGAGCGGGCCCAATCTTCGATGCGGTCGCGCAAATCCACCTTGCCTGTGATGACTTCGTCAAAACCCTTGCGGAAGATTATTTCTGTGAAGTCATTAAGCGAATGACCAATATCGATCTCGAACGTATCTGCCCAAATAAACCTGCCGTTCACAATGTTGCGGTTTATCACGCCGTCGAAATCCCAGGCGACAATGGTACCGGGATCATATGTACCACTAGGTTGAATCATACTATGAGGCTAAGCGACTGTTGCAACGAATACCAGCGAGAGCACGAGGCGCAGAAGCGGATTTTTGCTCGGCAGCAGTGAACTGCAGCTTTGTCCGCAGTCTGTGAGTTCGCCGATCCAGGGGTCGTGCAATTGCAGCGAACGTCTCCTTTGGCGGGCCGCATCGCAGCATCCCGAGCAGCGGGGCAATGTCTGGGATAGGCCGAACCGCATGTAGGGCAAAGGTAGCGAAAACAGAGGGATGTAGTCCTTGTGGTTACATTCTCTAAATCAACTACCAATTCGCGCCCGCGCAATTCCAATAGAGCCTCATCAGACTGCAGCCACTTTGCACAACGTTCACCAACCACATCAATGTGAAGTCGTGGGCTGCCCACCGAACTCGCCAATCCCGTTGTCACTGTAGTCGCGGCATTTCGCTTGAAGGGTGCAAAGAACAGCAGCCGAGTTGGCCTCCGCTCCACCACTGGTAAAGTGGCCGCCTGACCCCTGTGGAAGCCCTGCGCGGCGGGCCAGCTCATTGATAACATGTTGCTCAATCTCCACGGCCGCTGGAGCGTGGGAATATACACAGATCTGCGGGTTGAACGCCGAAGCAATCCGGTCAGCGCATTCCGACGCGAAACTTGGCGCAGGATTGAATAGCCCAAGATAGCCGGGATGCGTCATCTGAACGCTACCCTTGTCGAGAGCGTCCATCACCCAATCCATCAAAGGTTCCAAGTCTTCGACCTCGTCGAACTGCTTTGCCTGGAGTTCGGCCACCCATTCAGGAGACGGTTCTTCAGCGTTGGCCTTGCGACTTGAAAATTGTCGACGAACATTGCCCAGCCGTGCTGTCAGTGCGTTCTCGGCGGCATCCAATTCATCGAAACTCGGAAACAGGGCAACGCGTCCACGCATCTCATTCTCCTTCATGAGCGGTCTGGGAGTTAACTACACCAACGTGCTGACGTTTCGACCCGAAACATGCTCTTTACAAGCTGACCTGAGTGATTGACGTCCCCAAAGTCAAACGGCAGCTTTATATGACTGATCTTTGGCGAAATCGGATTTCTCAGCACCATCTCCGCTGAGCGGTCGTTCAACGCATAGATGCCCAGCGGAAATCGACAGATGACAGCTTAGAGTTCAAAGTGACGTGGATTGCGGCATGCGCATAAGGTGCGCACGACAAAAGTGGGGATCATCTTGTGACCGAAGTAGAGCAAACACCTAAATCTGATAATACAGACGACATCCGTGGCGTGCGCCCAGTGATCCTTTTGATTGCTGGTTTTGGTGACGACGCTAGTATGTTCGCAGGCCTGTCCCGCACTCATCTCGCAGACACTTATCTTTTGTTGCCGCTTGATCTTCCGGGTTTTGGCGCGCCGCCGCTAGAAGTAGATACCACGTTGGATGCTCTGGCGAAGTTTGTGGTTAAGGAAGCAAAAGAAGCCGGAGCAGAGATTATTGTGGCTCATTCGGTAGCTTCCGTAATCGCATCTATCGCCGCTAAACAACCGGAATGCCCACTAACAACCATCATATCACTTGAGGGCAATATTACCGCTGAAGACGCGTACTTCTCGGGGACCGCCGCGGATTACGACAGTCCTGACGCTTTCAGAACGGCGTTTCTGGCGCGTCTTGATGAGATGGCGGCAAAAGAGCCCATCATAACTCGTTATCGAGAAGTGGCGTCACAAGCCGATCCCCAGGCGCTTTGGCAACTTGGCACTGATGCACGCCTTTTCTCGGCCACTCATATGCCCGGCGAGATTTTGGCCGAAACTGTCCATGTAACATATTTCTACAATCCGGAGAATTGCCCGGAGACCACACTTCGTTGGCTGGATGAGCATCCTATGGATCGAATGGTTCTGGATGACGCCACTCATTGGGCGAGTGTTGATCAACCTGAAACCCTCGCTGACAAGATTGCCGAAGTGTTGAGGTGAGGCGCTCAGATACCGCCATTCATTGAGCTCTAACTGACGGCAAACTTGTCCACGCTGAAGTCGTCAAGAACACATATTGCTGCACTATGAACCAATGTCCGGTTACGGGAAGCTGGCTGATGGAATTCGAGCAGAGTTTAATGCCGGCAAAGGGCCGTGCCTGCCGAGGGCAGCGCAACCAGTCATCAAATATGCTGCGACTTCGACAGGTCGAATGACGGCAATGGGCTGCCCATGTCACTCTCAGGGATCACGGGATGATTGACCCTTTGGAGCGTTAGAGTTCGGATTGAATCTCACTAACGACACCGGTTTGCCCGACCGTTGTTTCGTGCGACCTGGTTTCCCCAACGCAACAGGTTTACATTGCAATCATCGCGGTCAATCACCACTTCGATAAAGCAAAGCCCATCGCGGCTATGTGCTTCTTTGATTGCAGTGTCCAACTCACCTTCTGTTGTTGCCTTGCAGCCCCATGCCTTGCCGTCGCCAGCACTGAATACATCGACCAGGCCAGCATAATTCCAGTTCTTGATGGTGTTATATGGACCGTCGTGGATCTCTACTTCGATCGTATAGCCACCATTGTTGATCAAAAATATGATCGGATCTGCATTGTATCGGATCATTGTCGAGATTTCTTGCGCGGTTAACTGGAATGATCCGTCGCCGATACACGAGACCAGCCTGCGACCCCTTTGGCCAAGCGCATACCCAAGCGTCGCTCCTACTGACCACCCGATTGAGCCGTATTGCATCTGGATTTCGAAACGCGCCCCTTCAGGCAGATCTATGTCGATGCCGTTGAACCAAGAGTCTCCTGTCTCAACAAGCAAGGTGCTATCACCATCAAGCATATTCTGAATGCGCGCAAACAACTGGCGCACTGCAATGGGTGTTTCGGCCGCGCCAGGTTGAGGTAAATGCCTGGGAGTTACCACTCGCTGAAAAGCTGCAATTGCTCCATTATTTGGAGTTAGATTGTCGGCCAAAGCGTCTAGAAACTCGCTCATACGAATATTGCTGAAATGTGTCTCTCCGAGTTGAACTGAGTTTGGGTCGATCATTACTGCTTTACCGGCGTCAAATCCCAGCTGATGGCCAGTCGTGGTGTAGTCAGTGAATACTGGCCCCACAAACAGCAGCGCATCCGCGGCATCAACGATCTCACCGCAGCCAGGTGTGCTGACAGGGCCCCAATAAATCCCCATGAAATTATCATTTGCTTCCGACAAGAAACTCTTGGCGTTCGGCATCGATGCTTGGGCGTAATCACTCGCAGTCGCGAGACGACGCAATGAGTTTTCTGCCTGAGCAGCGCGCACCTTGCTGCCGGCAACAAGAACCGGACGGTCCGC
Source organism: Ruegeria sp. EL01 (assembly GCF_900313035.1). Classification (GTDB taxonomy): domain Bacteria; phylum Pseudomonadota; class Alphaproteobacteria; order Rhodobacterales; family Rhodobacteraceae; genus Ruegeria. The sequence goes on from NZ_OMPS01000016.1 coordinate 153,037, forward strand.
GGCATTCAAAAACTCAGACACTTCTTTGACGGCCGCCGCTAAGGAATTCGGGTCACTGGTCACCTGCCTCGCAAAACTGCGGGGTACGGGGGCCGATGTTTGTGCACCTGCGATGTTTGATGCGATCTCAATATACACCGGCTTTCGGCGCAACATTGCCGTGTCGATTGCCCGATCAATTGCCGCCGGAGCTAAAGAGGGGTGGTGTATTATTACCGCTTCTGCGGTGACACGGGAAAACACCTCACGCTGATAGCCGTAGTCAACTTCGCCCAATGTATGATGCAGATATTCCCATTCAGCCTCGGAATTCGTGTTGGGGCCACCTGATATGGCGATCATCGGAATGTCTTCCGCATAAGCGCCCGCAACCGCATTTAGCAGACTCAAACCACCTACAGAAAAAGTTACGACCGCTGCCGAAGGTCCTCCGGTCGCACGAGCATAACCATCCGCAGCATAACCCGCGTTGAGTTCGTTGCAGCAGCTGATCATTTGCAGATCAGGGTTGCTCAATAACTTATCAAGTAGAACCAAGTTGTAGTCGCCCGGCACGACGAAATAGTCCGAAATTCCAGCCTCTTGCAACCGCTTAGCCAAATATGACCCCACTGTCCAACGTTCTGACGTCATGTCGCGCGCTCCACTATGAATGCTAAAAATGTCTTTCAACTAGCCTAGGCGCGAAACCCGGATTCGCGCAACAGCGGTACCTTGCGAAGCACTAGGGTCAGGATGCATTGATTTTTGCTGCGCTGCGTGATTCACGGTTCCCAAAACGGAGCGGTGACATGAGAGACCTTTTTTGGCTAACCGACGAGCAGATGGCGAAGCTCGTCTCCTTCTTCCCGAAGTCGCACGGCAAGCCTCGGGTTGATGACAAACGGGTGTTGAGCGGGATTGTCTTCATCAATCGCAATGGGTTGCGCTGGCGAGACGCCCCTAGCGACTACGGGCCCCATAAGACGCTTTACAGCCGATGGAAGCGTTGGAGAGAGAAAGGCATCTTCGCGCGGATGATGGCCGGTCTCGCCGCCGGGCACGGCGAAAAGAAGACGGTCATGATCCCCTCTCATTGATTGCTTTGCAATCAACTGCCGGGCAGTGGACGCGACCTATCTAAAGGCACACCGCACCGCGACCAGTATGGTCGCGAAAAAGGGGGGCGTGGCCGCCTGATCGGCAGAACCAAGGGCGCCATGAACACCAAATTGCACGCCATCTGTGATAGCAAAGGGCGGCCTTTGAACCTCTTTGTCACCGCTGGCCAGGTTAGTGACTACATCGGTGCTCGGGCTCTGCTCAGCAGCATTCCAAACGTGGACTGGCTACTCGGTGATCGTGGCTATGACGCCGATTGGTTCCGAGAGGCGTTGAAAGACAAAGGGATACGCGCCTGCATCCCCGGCCGAAAGCAACGCAAGACGCCGGTAAAATACGACAAGCGCAGATACAAGCGGCGAAACCGCATCGAGATCATGTTTGGCAGGCTCAAGGATTGGAGGCGCGTGGCAACACGCTACGACCGTTGTCCAAAGGTCTACCTATCAGCCATCGCACTCGCGGCTCTAGTCATTTACTGGTTATGAATCCTGACCCTAAGGCGCTACTGGGTTACGGTTCGCGGCAAACCCATCCAAATGTTTGACGTGATGGCTGCTTTCAAACACGCCGGTGAGATGCAGGACCTTGCCGCAGGTCACGGTGAGGGCTGTAATTTCGAGGACGAAGACCGATCTAGCCAGGCTCGACGTCACATTCACCAAGCCATCATGTATGGCTTCCTGCGGTGCTTTGCGTCAACCTCAGTCGCTACGGTTATGCATTACGGTTTTGGACTGCACGCACCCTACGGGTTCTGGACCTTGCCTAAACTGTTCGGGATTTTTGGTGGTGTTTTGCTGACGGTGGGTTGCGGAGCCATGGCGTACCTCAAGCAAAAGTCCGACCGCGATCTCGGCGACCCCACAGCGTGGGGAGGTGATATCGGTTTTATCCTGCTGCTTGGGTTTGTCGGGCTTAGTGGGCTTGTTCTTTACATCCTCGGTTCAACGGCATTGATGCCTGCACTGCTTGCCATCCATCTGGGTTCGGTCCTGACATTTTTCCTTCTGACGCCCTATACAAAGATGGCTCATGGTTTCTATCGGCTTGCTGCCCTTATCAGGGATGCACAACACAAAAGAGATTTGCTGGCGGTCTGCTAAGAACCAGTCGTTCAGGTGCACGGTGACAGGAATTTGAACTAAATAGCTACAACAAGCGTTTTTCAAATGATCCCTCGTCTGACACCCACTTTCTTCGCGGAGAATGTGGCCAATCTACTGGTACCACAACGGTCAAGATATCAGTTTGAAACGCCTGCGCCACCATTGAGGCGAAAAGCGACTTTGATTGCAGCCAAAAAGTGTGGTGCTGTGACACAGGAGCAATAGGTAATAGTTGAGCTGGGTGATAACTGTAGTCTGAAAACTAAGGTCTGCTTTGGGGAAGCTGCATTGCGGCGTTGATAATCCCGATGGACGGCAGCTGTGGGCCGTCCACGTCGACCTGGTCATACCCTGAGCAAAGCAGTTCTCTGCGGCGCCGCAAGGCAGCGCTGAGCCCACTTTGACAGATGCTGCTAACGGTTCAAATTACGGCAACACGGAATTGAGCTCAGACCGGTCAGAAACAAAGCTTGTTTTGGTACATACGACGCCTGTCTTTCCGAACGTTCTGTGTGGATGGCTCCTACACAGCAACATATTTTTTGAGCTGATACGAGCGTCTGTCAGATGCAGTCGTGTGTCCGGCCTGTTTGCGCAGCGCACGCGGCTGCTGGCCCTGACCCCCTGTTCGAGTTGAACACTTTTGCGCAGCACCGAGAGGTTCGGCAGATAGGTTTGATCGCGCAAATCAACCCAGTCCTACCGAAAGCCATCCTTTTTACAGGTTTTTAACGCCGGTAAATCAGTCAACTCACTTCCCTGGCTTAAGGTCACGGTTCATATCACCACAGAACAAATCAACTGAACCAGCGAATGCCTGATCACCCCAACTGCGGTCTCGCAGCCTTAATCAGGTAACGATTGCATCCGAAACAACTCGGCCAAAATCGGATCGAAGCGCCGGTTTGGAACGTGCTCGACCAATATGTCGTCAATCTCTCCGCTGCGAAACAGCTCCACCAGCGTCTCATCAATTCGAATTCGAATATCGTCTGCCCCCATCGGGACAGCCAGCGCGTATGGCTCATAGCTCAGGCTTCTGAGGCCGATCTGCAGTTTGTTCTGCAGGTTCTGTGATCCTTCCAATATCGCCTCCAGAATTTCGCGATCGGCGATGTAGGCGTCCAGAATCCCACTTTCCAACTCCTGCACAGCGACATCATGGCTGGGAACACTTTTGAATTCGAAGTTCCAAGTGCTCCCACTGATCAGGTTGCCCGACTTCCATTTATTGTGGGTCGTCGTATCGCTCAGCAGACCGACGGTCAGCACCTCGTCGTTCTGGTCATTCTTTTCGGGAAGTTCACGGGGATAGAGTAGTGCGGTTCCTGTTACGAAGATGATCAGGCTGAATTCCATGTCCTTGCGACGATCCAACGTCATCGTGGTCGCTTCGCACAGCACATCACAGGTTTTGCCCAATTCCTCGAATCGATTTTCGACGCTGACCGCAATCAGTTGCGGATTGCTCTGCCCCATGTGTTCGCTTGCGCGCAAGCAGAGATCAACGCTAAATCCAGCCGGCTTTCCGGCATCGTCAATATAGGAAAACGGCGCGGCATCTTCGCGGTAACACAAAGCGAGGTCGTCACTGTCAGCCTTCGCCATCGCAGGCAATAACAACAACGCAACTGAAACGGCCCTTAACACGATGTGCATCCAGGAATAACGCTGCAATCCTTGGACCAGCCGCAGCATCCGCCGCAACAGCACCATACTTGCTCGTTCTGCGCTAACCGGATACTTGGCGCACCGCACGGAGAATACACACCGCCGCAAAAGGCGAGCGCAAGACCGGCGAGCGTAAGTCTGATCGGCAAATCTCTTGAAACTATCATGTTTCACAGGTCCCCTGTTGACGTTGCTTGCTTCTCATCTTGGCGCCGGTCTGAAAGACACTGGCCATGATCAGATGAGTGAGGTGATCGGCCATCGTTCCGATCGAAACACCCAGATTCTCGGCCGCTTCTTGGGTTTTGCCCTTTTGCCTAAGCGCCTGTCCCAGAACTGCGCGCCACATGCTGTATTCGTTGAAATCGCAAATCCGGAACAGCTTTCCGCCGTCCAGCCTTTGTTTGCGGACACGATCTGACGTTGTGCCGTACTTGTCCAGCAGGGCGTCGAACATCGCTTCGACCTTGACCACATTCAGCTCTAGCGGTCCGTTGGAAAATATCGGCGGATAATGGATGCGAAGCATGACTGGGTGAGATGGTGTCATACTGGCAGTGCATTCGACCACGAGTTCGATGTCGTGAAAAATCGGACCGTCATACAGCGAGTCGTAATCAGACCTTCCCATATGAGTGAGGTAGGTCCGGTAGTGAAACGCCTGTTGCCGGGTCGTGGTATCCAGTTCGATCTCGTCGCTGATATTGACCGGACCGTCACGTTCACGGCCCCTGCCGAGCCAGCCATAGGTCCTGTGGTCTTTGGGTACTTCCTGACCGCAGCTGATCTTGGTCAGGAACGTACCTTTGAAATTGAAGGCGCGCCGAATCACCCCATCAATGCGGCCATCCAGATGCGTCGGTGCCGTCGCCGACCAAAGCTTTCCAAACATGGCCTCGGCCAGGTCCTTGGTGACTGTCCTTACCGGCGCCGCCCGAATGATCCCATCCGGATCCCGAAAGCAATAGCGGAACCGGACCGGGTTCGGGAACTCTGCCCCACGACCGTACACATCGAGGTTTGGCTTGACACCCAACGCAAACAGATACGCCTGCCGCCTGCCGCAGGCGCTTTCATCTTCAAAGCTTGTCGGATAATCCGACGAGAACGGCCCGGGTTGTGCGGCGCCTGCCTCGTCCTGACGGCTGCGCAGAATCTCCCAATTGGCGTGTGCCTGCTGCATCACCTGAACTTCCGTGCTGTGTAGATATGACCACCGGCCGTTTAGATATGGCCAATGGCTGCCGGACGACTGGGACCATTGCAACGGAAGCTTTGCATCGCACTCGCTGTCGTTGGGTTTGCAAACCTGGTAAACAGCGTTTCCGTTGGCAAACACATAGGCGTCGTCTTCGGTGATCGGAGCAATCGCATCTTCAGATATAATAACCCGCAACCCATATTCGGTTTGAAAAATCGTGTGAACGTCGCCACCTATTTCAAGTTGTGACACCGGCCTCAGAACCAGCCCGATCGGGAAGAAGAGCGACTTGTTCACGCTTCTCGCCTTGCAATCCACCCACCGCGCAGGCCCGGTTGTGATGGTGACCCAATAAGGCGCTTGTTCCGCGAGTTGAGAATCCTTTAGCTGATCCGGTGTATCGCTCCCGAGATCTTGCCTAACCATCTGAAATAAATCTTGTTTTCTCTCATCCAGCTCTTGTGCGAATACAACGGTGCATGGATCTGGCTGTGCAAAAACAGTACGCCCCGGTATCACGAAAACGGACAGAACGGACAGTGAGAGTATGACAAAATACAGGTCTTTGAATATGTTTAAAACTCTAAATAGCATGTTGTATCTTTCTCTGATACACTCACACCTATAGCACGAACCCGACAATTTTTGAAGTCAGCACGCTGCGGGGACATTTTTTGGCAGCAGAAGAGACAACTGAACGACGTTGGATTTTGCCAAATTTCATTTGGCTGGCGCTTGTCCTGCTGACCTTTGTGATCTTGCATACGACAATTCTCAGAACCGCACTATCCCTGTTTGGGCTTCGACAGGATGTATCGCAGATCGTGCTGGTTAGGGACAGTTGCGGCAACGCATTCATGCCGCCGGTTGCGCTGACCCGCAGCGCGTCCGATTTCCCGATTTTTCGCAGCGCCTGCGATAAAGGGCGCGATACCCAGATCTGGTACACGATCCCACGCGGAAACCGGACGGGCTTGTTTCTAAACGAACGGCTTGTCGACGCCACCGATTTCAGTTCGACCAATCTGGGAAAAGCGACCCTGAGATTGCGCAAGGGCACCAACCGTCTCGTGGTTTTGGATGAAGGAAGCGAGGCGCGGCTGCCATTCGCCACGCAAATCGAATACCCGCGCTACACCCTTCCGGACAGGCGGGCGCAGGGCCTGATCCCTCCGGTAACACCAAACCCCACTTATCCAACATCCGAAATTTGGGTCGTATTGCCAGACGCCTATCGCGCAGAGCAGTCACTCGGCCTCTACAGAGCGGATGATGGGACCTTCTCGGTTGCGATCGCCTCTGATTGCGGGCTGCTACCGGGAACTGCGGAACAGGATGCCTGTTATCAACGCGCCAGCGAAAGCGGGGTCACCTCGTCAGGTTATGCGATCGCCGCCACTAAAAAAGAGGCCCCAACGGCGACGATACTAAAAAAGCTTTACCGCGAACTGACGATCCATCTAGAGCCAGATGCACTGAGATTGGAAATCAGGATCTGCCTGTCTAAGGATTTGCAGCTACAATCCACCTTCAAGGATGATCAGGACAATCTGACCCCACAGGAAGTGCTGCGCCGGGTTTTCGGTCTTTCAATCGAGAGAAGCGCGATGTTTCAGGTCGGGGATGCTCTGACCATGGCCAGGATCGTGCCCAGGCAGGGCGCGCTGGGTTGTTTCGCCTATGAAGGCGATATCGCGCTTGATATCGGACCCATAGTCTTTGATCCCGGTAACTTTCTCGCTATGCAAGGCGACCGGCTTACCATTGAGAACGCGGGCCCCCTGCTTGAATCGGAAGGGCCGTTGCCGGAAGCGCGCGTCGATGAGAACACGGTCGTTTGGAATGGTCGCTACGGTGAAACAAAGGGGCTGAGAATCTCCGATTGGGGCATCGCGGCGAGCGCTGCCAAAATAGAGTCCGCCAAGGCTGAAAACTCGTCTACGATCTTGTCGCTGGCCTTCCGTATCAGTGGAGAAGTTCCAGAAACGCTGCATGTTCTCTCATTGGGTCTCGCTGCCGCTTTGCCGGTTCTTGTGATCGCTCTGGTCGGCTATTTCGCGTTGCAAGGTGCGGACCGGACCATCTTGTTCCCGGTGATCGCTCTTTCGATCTACGTTGTGACGATCGCAGCCCAACCGCTCATGCTGTCGGCAGCGCAGTGGATCTTGTCGTTGTTTCCGGCGCTCAGGGCACCTGGCGGCGGCGTTCTCAGAGCGACCGCGATCGACTACATACCCTTGGGTGTTTTGGCGGCAACGCTCATGACCCCGGTTGCCCGCCACAAGATCGGCGGCACCAGTGGATTAAGAACGCAGGACAAGGCCTGGTTGGCTAGCTTCATACGCGCCATCGGATTTGTGGTTCTTGCCTCAGTGACGCTGACAATGTTGCGTCATCCGAACTGGATTGCAACGATCGAACAATCAGTTTCACAAGACACACGGCCGACAACAGCGCTCCTGCTGATGCTGACAATCTGGATTCTGGTCAGCACCGCATATGCCCGCTGGGCGCTGCGCCGGTTTCTCAGGAATACAGTTGATGAGCGTTCTGCCAAACCTGGCGCGCTGATCGGTGCGCTGATTGTTGTTATTCTGCCCGTTATCCCCGCCCTCACAGGCGCGACGGGTTTGATAGGAGCGTTGTCGGACACGCCGCATCCGGTTTTTGAACACTGGGGCGCAGCCAGGGTGCTGGGATTGTCCGCCATGCTGCTGCCCTGTCTGGGCTATCTTGCCGTAATGACTATCTTTGTGCACAGCTACTCTGTGGTGCTTCGCAGGGCATTGTCATACCCGCCCGAAGCACAGGTCAATTCGAACACCTTGAAGCTGTTTGCTATAGTACTGGCTACGATCCTGGCGGCTCCGGCATTCGGTCCGCTTGCTAATGGCTCAACGGCTTTTGGCAAGGCGACCCTGCAACTTCTTGTTCAGTTTCATGATATCGCCGTGCTAGCAGCATTGACCATCCCAGCAGTTTTGTTCTTCAGATGCGTACGCCGCGTCGAACCTGGCAGCGAATTCGCCAAAGATCCGTCGCTTGAACTGATGCTATCCGCGACGCTCGCGGGCTATGTGACCTCCATATCGGCCCATGACGGCGATTTTTTTGTGAATGCGCTGGCGGCGGCGGTGGCGGGATTTGGCGTCTACATGGTCGGATTGCAGCAAGACGTAATGAAACCGCCTTCCAGCTCGGTACGTGACAATCTCGGAAATCACCTCGTGGCTGCGATTGACGACAATGTTCTTTTGGACAAGCGCCTCACGCAGGAAGAAGTGCAATATGCCGAAGGTGAAATCGATTGGAACACATTTCAGCAAAGAAAGTCAGAGGTTGATAAGATCAGATCTCAAAAAGAAATCGCTCTGGGATGTGAACTGCGGGTCGCGAAAGCGCAACTTCTCAACAATGGACCAGGAGGTACGCCGCTTTCGAACGCAACACTGGGCATGGGGCTGGGCGTGATTTACGCTTTGCTTTTTGATGTCACCCGTGCCATCGAATTTGGCCCCATTGGTCAACATGGCGGCCAATGGTGGGTATGGTTGTTGCGCGGCGCAGATGCGACAGGAGTGGAACTTTCGATCTCTGAGGGCGGTGCGTTCTCCCAGCTTCAGTCCATCGTCCGTGCCTTGTTGTTCTGGCCGATTCTGGGCTTTGTGTTTGGGGGTCTGTTCCATCGGCTTCATGGTAACGACGGTTTTACCAAGGGCGCCGTATTATCAGCTATTCTTGTGATCCCTGTGGCGCTTGATGGGATGTGGAGCGGGGGGTCACAGATAGATCTGGAAACCTTCAAGATCCTGCTCAGCAGAATATTGTTGATCGGACTGTTTCTTCTGGCCGTTGGTGCACTCGCGTTCGATCTGGCGAGCATCCATCGTCAGGGCGCTTCATGGACATCCCTCAGATCAATCTACGGCGTTCCCGCACTGCTGAGCTACGCGACGATAATCGGTATCGCTTCAGCCCTTCAGAGCGCGTTTGCCCTGGTGACTCTGGCGGGCGCCAACTAGGTTCTATTGCAAAAATTGAGAGACCTGAGCCGAACGCCTCGGACCAGAGCCAACAATGCACTAAAGCACACAACTCTTACCTGCATGAACTATGCCAAACAGCAGCACACCATTGACGAGAAATACAGCCGAAACCATGTACCAAGTTTGTCGGCGTGCCTGTACGAGCTCTTCGAGCAGACCCTCAGCTCGACGATAGAATTCCATAACGGTGACAACTTCGCCGCTTACGACATTGCGGATCGGCACGTAGACGCCAAGCAACGGCAACTCTATTGATGCAACATCGGCCAAATCATGCAGTTGAATTACGTCGTACTCAGCGGCAACGTGCCCTTGCCAGGCTTGCGCCAGCGCAGCAGAGATCTGAAACTTTCGGTCTTCGAGCAAAGGATCAAACGAAGCGAGAACAGTCCCATCCCGCGCCCACACTTTGTAAGTAACAACGTGTGTCTGGAGTGCGCCATCAACGAAGACCCGACGTAATTCGTCTTTACCTTCTTCCGAGAATGAATCTGAAGTGGTTTGTAGGAATGAAAGTTGCGGAAGGAGGCTTTCAAAATAAAGCGCCGTCGCCGCACCGTAGTTTTCTGTGACACCGGCTTCAATTCGCTTGCTGGCCCATGATCCCAGTGTAAGAGCCACGCCCAATATAACAAAAAAGCCGAAAGCAAAGAACCTCATTGAGAGGGTGGATTGAGACAACACGTGTTTCAAACGCGGCAACATGTTGAACAACATGGCCATTTATTATTCACACCACAATCGACTTTGGTCTGAATGCTGATGCCAAGAGCGTCAGAGCAGTGATAACCGCCGTGCACAAAATTGATACTTCGACGCGAACCGGCGTCTATCTAAGCGGACATCTGATTTCCAAACACTAACGTCAGCAAAGTCTAAGGTTTGTGGCTGCTGTCAGCGTGAGCTGCAGCGGCGATAAATCTGACAAGGAGGAAAGCGCGGGCGGCTTTCGCTGCTATGGGGATAGTGGCTCGAGGCTTGGTTGGCGGATGCCATGACGCTTGAGGCTGACGACACCGATCCGTGCCGGCCAGCTGATCTTTCTGGGCCCATGCCGCGGGATCGTCATTTTGCTGTTGCCATTGGCCTGCTGCAACGTGGGTTTCGGTGGAGTGGCCGCAACGACTGGTCCGGTGCCTGCTG
>NZ_OMPS01000008.1 GCF_900313035.1 Ruegeria sp. EL01
GTGCAAACCGAAACCAGATTCGCGCCAATAGCTCGTATCCCCGCCGTGCCCTTTGCCCGGGCCAATTTGAGGAACGGCAATGGCATGGAAATCGTGATCCGTCAGCAACGCACCCGAATGGCAGTTTGCGCAGCCGCCTTTGCCATAGAACAGATCTGCCCCTTGGCGGGCTGCGAGAGAAAGGGCTGTGTGATCGCCTGCAATGAAATGATCAAACGCCGTTCGGTCCGAGCGAAACGCCAGCGACTGGAACGCAGCCAGCGCGTTTGCGGCCTGCGCCATCGTGATTTCGTAGTCGCCCGGAAAAGCGGCGCGAAACAGGTCGCGATATTGCGGATTGTCGGCCAACCGTGCGGCGAGCAATTTCCAGGCGTCTGTTACGCGATCTTCTGCAACGGCGGTCGCGACAGGATTTTCATTCTTTTGCCCGGCCATTTCGGCGGCAGAGAGCACCGGAAACATCGCCTGCGCGGCAAGTACGTTGTCCAAACCAACAGGCAGATGTTCGCGGGCCGGGCTCCAGAACCCGCTGTCAAATGTTGCGAGTGGGTCAGGCTCCACTCGCCCATCATGAAACATCGAACGATATTCTTTTGCACCAATGTTCCACAGCGCCTGCGCGTTGCGTGGGATGCGTTCGGTGACCCCATCTGTAGTTCGGCGGTTATGGCCGAAACCTGTGCCGCCTTCGCCAATCGACAGGGCCACTCCATCGCTGGTGCCGCGCGCCGGATCATGACAGGTGCCGCAAGAAATATTGCGATTGCCTGACAGGATCGGGTCGAAAAATAGGTTGCGGCCCAGTTCGACAAGCTCTGGCTTCGGCTTGCCGTCATATAGGAAGTCACTGTCCTCAAGACCCGAAGGCATAACAGGTGGCAGTGGGTTTCCCGGCTGGGCCTGGACAGATGTCAGGACGCCAGCAATCAACAACGTCGTTCCGATTGCTGCAGGCAGAACCAGCGCGGACAACGCCGCAAACGATCCCGCCCTTCCTGCCGGCACGGTTGGTTTTCCTGTCTTGAAAGACGACATTTTACTTTCCCTTTGTCAAAAGGTTTCGAGAGTTACGCGCCCTCAAAGCAGGCGGTAGTGGTCTGCGGTGTCAGACTTCAGGTCGCGCAGATGTTCGAGGCCAACGTCCCGCAAGAGATCGGCGGGCAATTGCGCCAGTTTTCGCAGGTCACGTTTGTTCCTTTGGTGTGCCCGCCACCAGGCAAAGAAATTGACAACGCTTGTCTTCGCGGGACGTCTGCTAGTCAGCCCGTTGGTTTGATCCATCATGGTCATTGCAAAGTTCCTTTCAGAGTAAGCGATTGTGGAGCGCCAAGTTGGGCTGCATGCGTTGTCCGTTGTTCATGCGACAGCGGCGAGGTTTGCGCAGAAATGCTGGTTGCAAGACGGGATGCGCTGACCCCGGCGGCGTAGAAGAAGCCTTCGAATGTCACACCGAACCCGGTGAACCAAAGGCCCGGATTGCGGCTGTCTTGTTGACCTGCCGGGCACAGCGGGTACCCTTGGTTGTCCAGCGCGCCAAGATGGCCAAACAGGTCCTCCAGACCCGTCCGGTATCCCGTTGCACAGATCACCACGTCAGGATCAACTGTGCGGCCGTCAGCCAGTTCAGCAGCGTAGGGCGAGAAGCCGACCGTCTGACCCACGGCCTGGAAGCGACCGTTTTTCAGCGCTTTGACAAACCCGTCATCTAGTGCTGGTGTCACCCCATCGGCAAGCAGGCGTGACCCTCCACCTTTGCGATGTCGGGGCAATCCATGGCGGCGCAGGTTGCCAAAGTTCAACCATTGCATTCCTGCCATCAGCGGATCGAGCGCCCGTCTGGGGGTGCGGGAAAACAATCTGGCCATTCGGTGCATCGGAAACCCAAGTATCCGCGAGGGCAGGATCGAAGGCCCATTTCGGACAGAGATCCAAACCCGCGCAGGATTGGCCCGCGACAAATGGTTCAACACATCCGAGCCGGAGTTCCCGGCACCCACGACAAGCACCTTTTTGCCGTCATAACTTGAAGGTTCCGCGAAATCGGCAGCGTGAATAACTTTGCCGCCAAACTCTTCAAGGCCGGGCCAAATGGGCATGTCGGGCTTTCTTTCGCGCCCGGTAGCGACAATCAGATGAGAGCAGGAATATGTGCCTTTGTTGGTCTCAACCTGCCAACCGCCTTCAAGACGGTGCACCGACTGGACGCAGGTTTCAAAGTGAATATCAGACGCCAATCCGGTTGCATATTCGCTAAGATAATCAACAACCGCATCCCGGGGCAGATAGGTGCCGGGATGACGCGGTTCATGATGACCCGGAAGCCGGGCAAAATGACGGTGAATGTTTAGCCGCAGTTTCGGATGGCGCGCACGCCACGGGTCGGCGACCCGGCTTGAAGCTTCTAGAATTGTAACGGGTATATTGCGGTCACGTAATTCAGTGGCAGCTGCCAACCCAGATAGGCCAGCGCCAATGACGATCGCGGTTTTTGAATTGGAATGTGTCATCTTGAGTCTCCGAAAAAGGGGCGCGTCTAATGGCGCGCAAGGAAGTAGGCGTTAAGCGGATCATGCGGCAGGCGGTGGGTTTGATCTGACCAAAACCCGCGCGGGCGAGGTATTCCTGCGCCGTTTCGACGCCCCACATGGCGCCGAGGCCAGGTCCGCCTTGACCAATGGAAATCGGGGTGCAGTGCATCAGCGAAAGGCTGTAAAGCAGCGGTGCGAACGGGTTTTCGATGTTGGTTTCCAGATCACGCGATCCGCCGATGTCCTGCATCAGGAATACCCCATGTTCAGCCAATGAGTTATAAACAAGATCGAGCAGACCATGCGGGTCTTTTTGATCGTGAACCGCATCGAAGGCCGTGATCAGATCGAAGGTGCCAAGCGATGTCACTTGTGACAGATCCTGACTGCCAAATGACAGGTTCGACAGATCCGCACGCGCTGCTTCGATCTGCGTCTCGGCGAAGGCATCTTCACATAGATCAACACCTATAAAGCGACTGGCGGGAAAGGTCTGGGCCAATGTCAACATTGCCCGACCAGCGCCACATCCAACGTCGAGCACTTCGATGCCGCGTTGAAGGCGCGCAATCAACCCAGGGTCCAGCGGCAATATGTGTTCGATCAGAGCCGACACCACGAGTTGTGCACTGTCCTCGGCCATGACCTCATGAAACCGGCAATAGTCGTGATAATGCGTCCCGGCCCCATCGCGAAACCGCGCAACCATCTGTTCTTCGACTGACGCCATGACGCCGATGAACTGGCAGGTAACAGCCATGTTGTCCGGTTTCGAAGCTGTGGTCAGGACTGCCGCATGTTCCGGGGGCAGGGTGTAGGTCTTGGAATTTGGATCGAAATCAATGACCCCCGAAGTCACCATGACGCCCAGCCATTCCCGCACATAGCGCTCTGCCAGACCTGCTTTCACGGTCAAAGCTGTGGAGGTCACGCCGGGCAAGTCTGCAAGTGTGTCAAACAGGCCCGTTCGGTGCCCGATTGACGTCATCAACGCCAGTGAGGCACCGTTCAGGACACCAACCATTTGCTCTGCAAAGCTCTCAGCCTTGGCATCATCGAATGTTACGGATGTTTGTTCATTCATCGGTTCGCTCCGGTGGTTGTTCAGCAAGTTTTCTTCAACATCTGCTTGGGTTCTGACATCTTGGTCTGAGTCGAGATATGCCGGGAGATGCCGAAATCGGTGAATATCAGACACCTATTGGGTTAACGGCAGATCCCTTGGTTTGATGTCAGCTGGCCAGTGCCGCGCAGATCTGCTCTAGATGTCGGTGATCCGTGCCACAGCATCCGCCGAACACCCGCATGCTTGGCATCAACTGGCGCAATTTTGCGTATTGCGCGCCCAATTCGACCGGGTCTCCATCGTCAAGCGTTTCACAGCAATCAAGCTCTGCATGCGACATACGCGAAGCATTTGCCCGCACGCCTCCAATACGTTGAGCCCAATCGGCACCCTCGGGGATCATGGTGCTAAAGTGATCGGGATGGGCGCAATTGATCATGAAATAGGCGGGCTTTGTCGTGGCTTTTTCATCAACCAACGCGATGGCGTCCTGTATCAACTCGCCTGTTGGCAGTCGCCCATCGGTTTCAAGCGTGAAACTGATGACACAAGGCACACCAAGCTCTGCGGCGGCATTTGCGATGCCAATGGCCTCGGGCACATTGGTGAGTGTTAACGCGCTGATCATGTCAACACCTGAACAGGCAAGTATCCCGGCCTGAAAACCATGATAGGCCTGCGCCTCTTGGACAGTCATGACGGATTTCGGATCATAGCCATCACCGCGTGGGCCGATGATGCCGTTCACAATGACGTTTAGCCCATCACCCAGCGTGCGACGCAGCTCTTTAGCGTCGCGAACAGCCTGATCGTTGACCTGTTGCAGATGGTCCAGATCATGTCCAAGTTCCTGACCCCAATTAGGGTTGGCGCGCCAGGTATAGGTGTCGAGCACGACCCCGACCCGGTTTTGTCGAGCCAGATCAAAGATATCGGAAAAGTACTCTTTAAATGCCGCGCGACCTTCCTCTAGCTGTGCCAGTGGGTAGGCCGCAAAACACGGCATGTTAAAACCCTTCTGAAACAGAAGCCAGGTTTCAAACCCGGCATCTGTCAGAAAAAGTTGGTCAGAAAGATGCGGTAGTTGTCTCGATGTCATTTTACGCTCCATTCAGGCGGTTCAGTTTTGATGAGGGGCAGACTTGTGAGCACATTGGGTGGCGTTGCGCCTGCTCGGACTGTCACATTCAATGCACCGGTATTGCCTGACGAGATCGTGTCGTGATATGCCGATACTTGACTAAATCGGTGAATATCGGACAAATCTATGCTGGATAAGAAAACCACCTGCCGCACAGCGGTTCTGACCATGCCCTGTGTCGGAACATCGACTGCTTATTGTATTCTTGATGCTTTGGCGTCCGTGGGGCGGGACTGGGAAATGCTGCATGGGACCGCACCCAGACCGCCTGTTTTTGACGGAGCACTACTGTCGGTTGATGGCGCGGCTTATGGCGACATCAACGGACGGCGCATTACACCGGATGGATCGTTGGAAAGCTTTGGCACGCCCGATCTTGTGATCATTCCTGATTTTCACTTTGCCCCTGGCACGGGAACGCCGAAAGAGTTTGCGCATTTCATCCCCTGGCTCAGGAAAGCAAAAGACGATGGTGCGTTAATCACTTCGGTCTGTTCCGGAGCCTACTTGCTTGCCGAGGCTGGAATGTTGAATGGCCTCGATGCGACGAGCCACTGGAGTTTCTGCGACATCATCGCGCGTCGGTATCCCGAAATCAAAATGCGCCGCGAGCGTATCCTGATCCCCGCGGGCGACGGGCATCGCATTGTAACTGCGGGTGGCGCGTCAGCCTGGGGCGATCTGGTGCTTTATCTGATTGGGCGCATCGCGGGACCGGATGAGGCGCGCCGCATTGCCAAGATCTACTTGTTGCAGCCCCATAGCGAGGGACAGCTTCACTACGCGTCTCTGACTGCTGGGGCGCAACACGAGGACGCGTTGGTTGCGGATGCTCAGGTTTGGGCCGCAGATAATTACGCCCTTGCCACACCGGTTGCCGCCATGGCTGCGCGAAGCGGCTTGACCGAACGCAGCCTGTTGCGAAGGTTCCGAAAAGCCACAGGCCAAACGCCAGTCGACTATATTCAGACGCTCAGAATTGAGGAAGCCAAGCAGATGCTCGAAACAACCGATCTCCCGATCGACGATATTGCCGAGGAGGTTGGGTATACAGAGCCATCGAGTTTCCGAAATGCCTTCAGGCGATATGTTGGGATGCCTGCATCGACGTATCGCAAGAAGCGTCTATTGCTGATGCCGGTAGATTCCGTGAAGCAATAGCGTCTGTTAGTGGCCATTTCTGGTCCTCTGCTTTTCTAATCATACGGGCGGATCACTTCTTTGGGGGAGGCTCAGGTTTGCTTTCGATCATGCAGGCAAGTCAGGGTTAGCTACGCCCCGAAATTCAGCGGCATCAGATAGGTTGGTGCAGGCATTTGAAGCTACTGAATGGTAGGAATAGCCGCTCTTCGAGTCTTGCGGAAAAGGCTTAACCTACGACTATTGCTGGATCTATCTGTCACTAACTGGCCTCATGTCCGTGGCAAACCTTGTGCCCAACTAGGTCAATTATGTCGCCATATTGTTGAACGAAAACCGTGAAAGCTGGTTCTCTTGTGGATCAGACAACGTCTCCGGGCTTGCGTACCAGAACCGCCAAGTATCTTGTCGGCACTGCTGAAACCTGCTCTGGCCCATGGGCTGTGCGCCCGTCGAAGATCAGTGCATCACCCGCTGACAGTTCCAAGAGTCGCGTGCCGTAGCGGTACTGCAGGCTTCCTTCCAGGACATACAGAAATTCAGTTGCCTGATCGCTGAAACTGGCGCGGTGCTCGCCCACGGCATCCAATGAGACGAGAAATGGTTGTACTGTTTGGACCTGGCCTGCATTGTTGGTCAGCAGCTCATATTCGTGGCTTCCGCCTTTGCCCTGCCGTTCAGTGATCAGGCCCTGACCTTTTGGAACTTGAACCAAAAACCCTTCGTCCTTGAAGCCCCGGAACAGAAAGGAAACCGGGACGCCAAGCGCCTGTGCGATCGCGTCGAGCGAGCTGAGCGAAGGGGATACTTGTGCCGTTTCAATTTTGGATAGGTTCGACACAGAGATTTTGCAAACCGACGACAATTTAGCGATCGTCATCCCCAGAAAACGCCTGCGTTCCCGGACTTGCATCCCCACGAAATCGGAGAGCTTGGTTTCATTACTGTCTTCGCTCACTATCAGTCCTTTCACTCTTACACTCTTGATTCAGGTTTTCAAACGGGAACGACCAGCCATACAGCAGTACCAGTGATTTCATCAGGTGTCGCGATACGCTGCAGCGGGTAGGTGCTTTCGGTCTTTCTCAACTGCTCTTTGTCCTCTGGCAAAATCCGTCCGCACGAGGCCAGGTGCGATTGCGTTGGCACGGATATTATAGCACCCAAGCTCAGTCGCGAGGCTGCGCACCAGCGAGGCTTCGGCTGCCTTGCTCATACCGTAGATAGCCAACCCGTCGGAAGATTGCACACCTGCGATCGACGTCACCAATATGATGCTTCCGTCCTTGCGTTCTTTCATACCGGGGACAAGCTCCTGACACAGAACGAGGTTCGATTTGATACTGGTGTCGATGATTTTGTCGATGGCAGACATCGGCGCTTCCAATGCGGGGCCATAGTATGGGTTCGCCGCGGCATTGCCCACAAAGATGTCGACCCCTCCAAACGCGTCGAGGCTGGCTTTTGCAAGCGCGCGCGCCTCGACTTCTTTAGAGATGTTGTGTGGAACCGCTATCGCCTCGCCTCCGGTCGCTCTGATCTCGTCCACAACCTCCTGACACCGCTCTGGCGTCCGGCTATTGATAAGAAGCTTGGCGCCGGCTTCTGCCATGCGCAAAGCCGTTGCCCGGCCAATTCCACGGGATGCGCCTGTGACCAAAGCAGTTTTGCCTGCGAGGCTGAATATTTCCATACCGGTCTCCTTCGCGTCCATCTTAGCTTGTTCAGGGACTGAATTTGAAGCTGTATTCTCGCTGTATGAAAAAAAAATAGTGACACAGGAAAATATAGCGAAGTCACCTGACAGCGAAGAAGCACTCGGATCTCGACGGTAGCGAACATGCCGTATCAAGCGCGCTGTCTCGATTGAACTCGATCCGCGAGGCGCTCAAGCCATTGGCAATGACATTGGTGCATCACTGGATAGGGCAGGGCGCACGTCTCGCCATCAGTAGACGCTGGACTCCCCATCCGGAAATACCGATGTGCTTTACAGGCATTGCCAGTCCTTTTGGTATTTTGAGGCACTCTGAGTTTTCGTTGAATGTCGCGTTCTTTGTTCGTCATCAAAAACGCCCTTCACCCAAAACTGGGTAATTTACGGGAAGCGGGCCTAGAGTCCGTACATATCTACAGTATGATGAACGAGATCTGCGATCGTGCATGAAGAAGCATGTGGTAGCGCGTTTGACGGTGCAGAAAACTTGTCAATTGGTACAACGGAAAGTGGTCAATTTGGAGAACAGAATTTCGGAACAACCTCGGCTTCAGGATACAGATCTGAAACTCTTGAACGTTTTCGCTCATGTGGCTGAAGCAGGAGGGTTCTCAGCGGCTCAATACAATTTGAATATGAGCCTGTCTACGATTAGCACAGCGATTTCAAATCTCGAAACCCGATTGGGATTTCGTCTGTGTGACCGAGGCCGAAGCGGATTTCAACTGACTGAGGGCGGCCATCTGGTCTATTCCCAGTTAAAGCCTTTGAGTGCTGCTTTGATTGGTTTCGAAAAGTCGATCGAAGCCTTCAAAGGGGATCTGCGCGGTCAGGTCAACATCGCGATGGATGACGCGATTCTAACGAATTTACGGTGTCCCATCTACAAGGTCATCCGCAGTTTTGCGACCATGGCTCCGGATGTTGAGCTCAACATAGCGGTTATGAATGCTCCGCAGATGGAGCGCGCGCTGTTGGACAATGAACTGAATGTGGCGATCGGTCCGTTTCGAGAAATTTCGAGCCCATTGGACGCGGTCGTGATCTATAATGAGATGCAACTTTTGTGCTGCGGTAAAACCCATGAAGCTTTTGGTGTCGAAGATAAAGACGAACTGGCTGAGATCGTCGCGAACACCAATTTTTCCGCCCGAAAGTTTGATGACAATCACCAGGTGCGTAAACCTGCGGCATTTTCCAAGAGCGCTACGGCTTCGACGGTTGAGGCAATGCTGGGCATGGTTCTGAGTGGCGGCTATTTGGGGTATCTACCCAGACACGCCTGCGAACATTGGATCGAGCGTCAGGAAATTTGGCCGCTTCTGCCAGAAATTTATGCCTACGGAACTGATATCAAAGTCGCTTATCGCAAGGTTCACAACGATCAGCGAGTCGCATTGTTTCTGAAAGGCTTGGCGGCGGTGCAGGCGGAAATCTGACTTTTACTTTAGTTCTACAAAAGTGAACTTCTGAAAGTATTGATTTAAATACTATCTGATCCTTCCATAGTGATCTCCTATCAATCAGGAGTATCAGTAGGATATGGGCAACTTGCCATCAGTTTGCGCTGCATCTGTAGTTCCGGTTACGTCCGAAGGCGTCATCGATTGTGAAGCACTGCTTGAGCATTGCAAATGGCTTTTGGAAAATGGCTGCGATGGCGTGGTGCTGTTTGGTACAACCGGCGAGGCCCCTTCCTTTGGTATGAGGGAACGCAAGGAGACGCTGGAATTTCTGGTCTCTTCGGGCATAGCGGCGGATCGATTGATAGTTGGGACTGGCTGTTGTTCGGTGGCGGACACGGCTCTCCTCAGCTTACATGCTCTTGAATCGGGATGTGCCGGTGTGCTGGTTCACCCGCCGTATTTCTTCCGCCCCGCATCCGACAGTGGCGTGTTCCAATTTTTTGTCGAGCTGATCAACACACTGGGCGATGCGGCGCGTGATGTTATTTTTTATCACTTCCCCGAGGCGACAGGCGCGCCCATAAACGCCGATGTTATTTCGCGATTGATCGAGAGATTTCCTGATGTTTTCGTCGGGATCAAGGACAGCACCGGGTCGTTGGATAACATGGTGAGTTTGGTCAGGAAATTCCCGACACTCCAGGTCTTTTCCGGTGACGATGACTTGTTGTGGCCTCTGCTGGAGGTTGGTGGGCATGGGGCGATCACTGCCACCGCCAACTTGACACCGAACCTACTTGCGCAAGTCAGGGCCGAATGGTCGACAAATTCTGCTGAGGTTCAGGAAGCGCAGGACCTTCTTGTCCGGCTGTGGTCGGAAACGCTGCTGAAATTTCCGATCAGCGAGGCCGTTAAAGATATCATCTCTTCTATTTCCGGTGAAGAAGGTTGGCGCACGCTTCGACCACCACTCACACCGTTACCCGAAGCGCGCCGTGAACAGCTTCTGGAAATGCTCGCACCGTTAACTTCACATCTGCCTGCAGGTCTGGGAAAAGGTATTCGGGAATGACATCTCCTGCCAGCTACATCCCGCTTCAAGACATCATGCAGGCCCGGCGACGGATTGATCCGATAATCCGCCGAACACCGCTGGTGTTTTCCGAGAGCCTATCGGAGCGCGCGGGTTTTGAGATCTGGCTGAAGCTTGAAAACTTGCAAGTGACGGGAAGCTTCAAGCTGCGAGGAGCGTCTAACCGCATTCTGCAGCTATCCGATGAAGAGAAAGAGCGCGGAATTATTGCGGTCTCCAGCGGGAATCATGGGCGGGCGGTGGCATATATGGCGAAACGTCTGGGTATCCAGGCGCGGATTGTTGTGTGCAAGCTTTGCCCCGACAACAAACGCAAAGCCATGAGGTCTTACGGTGGTGAAGTGATTGTACACGGCGACACTCAGGACGATGCACAGGCCCATGCGGAGCAGTTGATCGAAAATTACGGATACACGTGGGCTGACCCCTATGATGATTTGCGGGTGATTGCAGGACAGGGAACCATAGCCCTTGAGGCGCTTACGGACCTGCCCGACGCGGATATGATTGTTGCTCCGTTGTCGGGCGGCGGATTGTTGTCCGGTATCGCGTTGGCGGCGAAATCAATCTCGCCGTCAATTTCTGTTGTCGGATCGTCGATGGAAATCGAACCAGGGATGGTTCGCAGCCTTGAAGCAGGCAAACCCGTGCATGTCGAAGAGTTCCCAAGTCTGGCAAGTTGCATCACCGGTGCAATTGGGATGCGTAACACACACACATTCCCGATCGTGCGCGATTTCATGGACAAAGCAGTGTTGGTGTCCGAAGAGAGTCTGGCCCCTGAAATGCATCGTTTTGCAGACAGTGAAGGCCAGATCGTTGAGGGCGGGTCCATTACGTCAGTGATCGCCGCACTCGGCCCTGAAGTCCGCGAACTTGCTCCTAAACGGGCTGTCGTTGTTGTCAGCGGTCGCAACATTGACCTACCGACATTCCTCTCAGCCATAAACAGGGATGATCCAGCGCAATGAATCAGTCCAAAAAAGTCATCGAACATGGTGCTCCCAGTGAAGAAGATCTGCCCTATTCTACTTACGTTCGTGCGGGCGATTACGTCTATGTTTCCGGGCTTGTTGGATTTGGAAGTGATGGTCAGATCGTTGCTGGTGGGGTTGGCGCAGAAACACACCAAATCATGGCTGATGCCAAGCGTATTCTGGCCAATGCGGGATGTGTGTTGTCAGACCTAATCAAAACCAACATTTGCCTGCCGAATGCAGATGATTTTGACACTTTCAATGCGGCTTACGCCGAATACTTCAGCTCCAAGGCCCCCGCGCGCGCAACGATTTGCGCCGGGTTGACCATCAACGCAGCTGTTGAAATCGAGTTCATCGCCTACAGCCCTGTTGGCTAAACGCGATCAAGACGCCGCCAGATCAATCAGGGCGGCAACAAATGAGGAGGAAAAAATGAAATTCAAGACAACCATCGCAAAAGGTGCAGCCGTTGCAGCCCTCTTATTTGCCGGCGCCGCGCAGGCGCAAGACAATCTTCGGCTCGGGACCGAAGGTGCGTTTCCACCCTTTAACTTTATCGACTCGTCGGGTGAACTGGCAGGGTTTGATGTTGATATCGGGTTGGCGCTTTGCGCAGAGATGGGTCGCACATGTGATTTGGTCGCGCAGGATTGGGATGGGATCATCCCGGGTCTGATCGCCAATAAATATGATTTCGTGATTGCCTCGATGTTCATCACAGAAGAGCGTAAAAAACAGGTTGCTTTCTCTGACCCGTATTATCTGGCAGCGATGAGCTTTGTTGCCGCCAAGGACGCGGGAATCACCGACTTTTCCACTGAAGCACTGTCCGGCATGACATTTGGCGCTCAAAGCGGCACGACGCAGGCTGACTTTATTCAGGCTGTTTATCCCGAAGCCGATCTACGTCTCTATGCGAGCCAGGATGATGCCAATCTGGACATGGCCAGCGGCCGTCTTGACCTGATGGTAGGAGATACAATTCCGCTGTCTGATTGGACACTTAAAACAGATGATGGTGCGTGCTGCGAAATCATCGGCGAACCGATCACAGATCCAGAGTTTGTTGGAGATGGCGTTGGCATCGCGATCCGTCAGGAAGATACCGAACTGGTCGAAGCTATCAACACCGCACTTGCTGCGATTATCGAGAATGGCACCTACAAGGAAATCAACGACAAGTACTTTGATATCAACGTTCGCACCATGAAAGCGGAATAATATATCGCATGTTTGATCTGTTTGCATATGGAGACGCGGGATGGGGGGATGAGCTGCTTGCTGGCCTCGGCATCACGCTGCAACTCGCATTGCTGGCACTACCCTTGGGCCTGTTGCTCGGGTTTGCCTTTTCCACGCTGTCTCTCGCAAACTCAGGCTCCCTACGGTTGGTCGCGCGTCTTTACACGACAACGATGCGCGGCCTTCCGGAAATCCTGACGCTGTTTGTAATATACAACGGCGTCGGGGTCTTACTCAATTTAGTCATGAAATCTATTGGGGCAGATCCTGTTGAATTCTCCCCGATGTTAGCAGGTGTCATTGCACTTGGTATGGTTTTTGGCGCTTTTGCCGCTGAAGTACTGCGCGGCGCGTTTCAATCACTTGATCCTGGTCAGACAGAAGCAGCTCAGGCCATCGGCATGACGCCGATGCAGATTTTCACCCGTGTTAAGGTTCCGCAGGTCTGGCGGTTTGCTTTGCCCGGATTGGGCAACCTGTGGATCAACCTTTTGAAAGATACTGCGTTGGTGTCGGTGATCGCGCTGGACGACCTCATGAGAATGACAAAGGTTGCTGCGGGCTTTACCAAGCTCCCGTTCAACTTCTACCTGGCCGCGTGCCTGATCTACTGGATTCTTTGTCTGATTTCTGAGGCTGGTCTGGCGAAAATGGAACGTCATGCCAACCGCGGTGTTCGGAGGGCAGGATCGTGAACCCAATCGAGCTACTCATACAATACTGGCCCAATTACCTTGAAGGTTTGTGGGTGACAGTCCAGCTGGCGGGCGTCGGTGCAATCCTAGCGGCTTTCCTTGCCCCAATGCTCGCCATCGTGCGCCTGAATGGGCATCCGGTGTTCAGTATCCCGGTCCGCATCTATGTATCATTTATTCGTGGCACGCCGATGCTGGCGCAGCTTTTTCTCATCTACTACGGTTCAGGGCAGTTTCGGCCTTTCCTTCAGGAATGGGGGCTTTGGTCGTTTTTTCGTGAACCCTATAACTGTGCGATGCTGACCTTTGTCATCAGCTCAACCGCATATCAGATTGAGATTTTGCGCGGTGGTCTTATGGGCGTCCCCGCCGGTGAAGTCGAAGCGGCGAAAGCCGTGGGTATGTCTCCGGTTTCACTGTACCGCCGGGTGATTTTTCCACATGCTTATCGGATAGCATGGCCGGCGCTTGGCAACGAAGTCATTCTGCTGATCAAGGCCAGTGCTTTGGCAAGTGTTGTCACGATCTTTGATCTTCTGGGCGAGACCCGGCTGATCTTCTCGAAAACTTTCGATCTGTCCGCCTATCTCTGGGCTGCGTTGCTGTATTTGGCGCTGACTGCAGTCCTTGTTTGGGGATGGCGACGGGCGGAAATACTGCTGAGTCCGCAGTTCTTCAAATCTGGCCGCACATAACATGAAAACCAAGGAGGGGCTGTCATGAAGGAACAAGAAGCGGTCGTAATAGCCGAAGGCATTCGTAAATCCTTTGGTGCGGTCGAAGTGCTGAAGGGCATTGATCTTACGGCGCATGCACACGATGTGATTTCGATCCTCGGTTCAAGTGGCTCGGGCAAAAGCACGTTTCTGCGGTGTCTGAATGCGTTGGAAGTTCCCTCAGCGGGCCGCATTCACGTGCATGGTGAAGAGGTCCTTTTCAAGGATGGGCGCCCCGCTGATCGCAAGGCAGTAGAGCGACTTCGCCAACGGTTGGGAATGGTGTTTCAGCAATTCAATCTGTGGACCCACCGATCTGTCATCGAAAATGTGATGGAAGGTCCAATTCATGTGTTGGGAAAAGGGAAAAAAGAAGCGCGGGAACAAGCTGAACATATCTTGAATCGCGTCGGCCTGAGTGAGCGTATGGATATGTACCCCTCTGCGCTATCTGGCGGTCAACAACAGCGAGTTGCGATTGCGCGTGCACTTGCCATGGAGCCAGACGCAATTCTTTTTGACGAACCAACATCTGCGCTTGATCCAGAATTGGTCGGCGAAGTTTTGAAAGTTATGAACGAACTTGCCAGTGAAGGCCGCACGATGATCATCGTGACCCATGAAATGGCTTTTGCCCGCGACGTATCTACAGACGTAATCTTTCTACATCAGGGTGAGATCGCCGAGCGTGGAGCACCCGAGAAAATGTTTTCAAATCCAGATACCGAAGTGTTTGCGAACTTCATCTCGGACTTCAATTAACAACGGCATCTGAAATCAGGACGACAATACATGAGCGAACACGGATATGAAGCCGGACGGTTGAACTTGCCCTTTGTCGGCATCTCAACCTTTGGAAAATTCCCCTATGTGCAGGACTGGGATGCGATTGATGCCGATGTCGCCGTGCTGGGTGCCCCATATGATTTCGGCACGCAGTTCCGGTCAGGTGCGCGATTTGGACCCCGCTCAATTCGCGAAGCCTCGAC
Organism: Ruegeria sp. EL01; assembly: GCF_900313035.1. Lineage (GTDB taxonomy): Bacteria > Pseudomonadota > Alphaproteobacteria > Rhodobacterales > Rhodobacteraceae > Ruegeria. The sequence continues at coordinate 14,714 of NZ_OMPS01000008.1, forward strand.
ACTGTTTTCCTTTGGTCATGGCGGCGCATATGACCACGAGGACGACATCACCTACATGCCGGCGGGCGAAGTAAAAGTCGTCGATATTGGTGATGCAGATATCGTTCATACCGATACGATGAAAAGCCACGCCAACATTGAGTATGGTGTGCGTCAGATCCTAAAAGCAGGCGCGATTCCGATAACGCTTGGCGGCGATCATTCGATCAATATTCCATGTGTTAATGCCTTTGACGAACAAGAACCTATCCATATCGTGCAGATCGACGCTCATCTGGATTTTGTCGATGAACGCCACGGTGTGCGTTACGGTCACGGCAACCCAATGCGGCGCGCTGCCGAAAAGCCATATGTGACGGGATTGAGCCAGATTGGCATCCGAAACGTCTCGTCCACCGCCAAAGAAGGTTATGACGATGCCCGCGCCATGGGGTCCGACATTCTTTCGGTTCGGCAATTCCGCAAGCTGGGGGTTGATAAAGTTCTGTCACGTATTCCAGAAGGCGTCCGCTACTACGTGACCATCGACATTGATGGGTTTGATCCCTCGATCGCACCGGGCACCGGTACACCCAGCCATGGCGGATTTCTTTATTATGAGATTTTGGAGCTGCTCGACGGGTTGTGCAAACGGGGCAATATTGTCGGGCTTGACCTGGTGGAGGTTGCACCGGATTACGATCACACCGGCACCACGGCCATTCTTGCGGCCCAGATCCTTATGAACACCATTGGTCGGATGTTGCATCACAGCGATGATGGCAACGATGGCTGACCCAACATACGACTATTCAGGCAAAACCGTGATGGTTACCGGCGGAAGCCGGGGCATCGGGCTTGGTATTGCTCAAGGTTTTGCTATGTCTCAGGCAGACGTGTTTCTGCTGGCAAATGATCCCAAGGTGTCTGAGGTGGCCGCCTCACTGAGCGCCCAAACCGGCGCAAGTGTCACAGGCATCGACTGCGATATTACCGACAGTAAGGGTGTGCAGCAGGCGCTTGCCCCAGTTGAAAGCATTGATGTATTGATCAACAACGCCGGGCTCGAGCGTATTACGCCTCTTCTGGACGAAGACGATGCTGTTGAAGATATGTTCCGCCGGATCGTCGACATCAACGTGATGGGCACATTTCTGATGACACGGCACGCAGCCCGGAAAATGGGGGCTGGTGGTCGCGTCATCCTAACCGGGTCAATTTGGAGCCGAACTGCAGTGCCCGGGTTCTCGGCATATTGTTGTACCAAACATGCCAATCTGGGCTTCATGCGATCCATCGCGCATGAATTGGGACCAAAGGGTATTACTGTTAATGCGGTCTGCCCGGGCTGGGTTAAAACCGAAGCCTCAATGTTGTCGCTGAAAAACATGTCGCTTCAGACCGGGCGAAGCGAGGATGACCTTTTGGCAGAGATCACCGGTGCGCAAGTCATCGACGGCTTGATGGAACCGCAAGACATGGCTTCTACCTATCTATACTTGGCTTCCGACGCTGCCAGAAACATCACTGGACAAGCATGGAATGTGGACCGCGGCGAGGTGATGGCGTGATCAGCGTTTCTGGTAAATCCGTCCTGGTCACAGGGGCCTTTGGTGGCATCGGCGCGGCTGTGGCCAAAACCTATGGTGCGGCGGGCGCACAGGTTCTATGCGCTGACATTAAAGACACGGCGGCAACCGTCGAACATATTACCAAGTCCGGCGACCGGGCAGCTTCGGTTCAGTGTGACGTCTCAAGCCCGGAGTCTGTGAACGAGACGATGGAGCGACTGGCCAATGTCTTTGGACTTGCAGATGCTGTGGTTCATTGCGCAGGTATCATTCATGAGCGCCCGCTACTGGAAACTCCTATCGAGGAGTTTGATCAGGTCATCGCCATCAACCTTCGCGGAAGCTTTCTGATCGGCCAAGCGGCTATTTTGCAAATGAGCGGCCGGGGTGGAAAGGTCATTCTGACCTCTTCGGATCTCGGTTATTCCGGACGCGAGACCTTTTCGCCTTATGTCGCTTCAAAGCACGGTGTGATGGGGCTTGTGCGGTCTTGGTCTAAGGAATTCGCCCCGCAGATCACTGTCAATGCTTTGTGCCCCGGTCCAATCGATACGGACATGTTGGGTGCAGAACAGATGACCGACGAATGGCGCCGCAAGGAACTTGATATTCCGGCGGGGCGGTTTGGAACGCCTCAGGAAGTGGCGGAAATGGCTCTGTTTCTGGGCAGCGACCGGGCTAATTTCATCACCGGCCAGGGTATCGGCATTAACGGTGGGAGTGTAATGCCATGATTAATAACCCTATCCCTTGGCCAAACGGTGCGAAGTGCGCGGCCTGTGTTACATTTGATATGGATGCAGACAGTCTTATTCATATCGCACACCCGAATGACGGGCACCGAAGGTTGTCAGGCATTTCGATGCTGCAGTACGGGCCAAAAGTCGCAATCGCCCGCATCGTCGAAACCTACCGTCTGCTTGGCCTTCGCCAGACGTTCTACATCCCTGCATGGTGCATCGAGCGCTATCCTGACGCTGTCGAAACAATCCTTGAGGGTGGGCATGAGATAGCTCACCACGGGTATCTGCACGAACACCCGAACGAACTGCCGCCGGAAGAAGAGGCGTATTGGTTAGATCGGGGCATAGAGGTGATCGTGAAAGCCACTGGCCAGCGCCCTCGCGGTTGGCGTGCACCGCTTTATAACATATCTGATGCTTCGCCCGCGCTGTTGGTGGATCGCGGGTTTGAATACGACGCCTCGTTGATGGGTGATGACATTCCCTACCTCCTCAAGACCCAGAATGGATCACTGGTTGAGCTGCCAACCCACTGGGGTATGGATGACTGGCCGCAGTATGTTCAATCGGCTGATCTGGACTACATGATGCCAATTCGCGCGCCGCGCACCGGTTTCGACGCATTTCGGCAGGAATACGAGGTTATCAAGAAATACGGTGGCCTTTGGGTGCCGGTTGTCCACCCGTTTGCAACTGGTCGACTGGCTCGCTGGGAAGTATTTGCAGAATTTCTGGAACAAGAGGTCAGCACGGGCGAAACGTGGTTTGCTCCGATGGAAGAAATTGCTGCCTACATACGAACTTTGGAGCAAGCCGGAGAAATACCACTGCGGACTGAAACTGTACCGCCTTACACTGGGCCTGTCAGAGTTGTCAGGAATTAGCGCGAGCATTGTTTGTCTTTCCGGATAAATGCCAGCCTTGCCATTGGTCACTGGCAGAGGCTCTGTCGCACAATTAGCATGAGAGGTGAGGCACGTGAGAACGGCGGTGAGAAAGTCGACCACGGAAGCGGCGGGATGACCCTGCTGCGGGCGGCGTAAAAGTCGTCCATCTTTGCCCTTCTTTTCGTAACGGAGGGGGGCGGGAGGATCTTTTCCGTGGATTTGTATCGTAAAGTTCGTCTGGCCTGTGCCGAGGGCATGAGCCAGCGAGAAGCGGCCCGGCATTTCGGGATATCTCGTGACAGCGTTCGCAAGATTTTGGCGTTTTCGGTCCCGCCCGGCTACCGGCGGTCAGCACCGATCCGGCGGCCCAAGCTGGATGGGTTCACCGGGATCATTGATCAATGGTTGTCGGAAGATCGGCAACGACCGCGCAAACAGCGGCATACGGCCAAGCGGATCTGCGAGCGACTGCGTGATGAGCATGGCTTCGAGGGTGGTTACACCATCATCAAGGATTATGTTCGGGAACATGGTCGACGGCATCGCGAGATGTTCGTACCGCTTAACCATGCACCCGGCCATGCTCAGGCCGACTTCGGCGAAGCAATGGTGGTGATCGGAGGCATTGAGCAGAAGGCTCACTTCTTTGCCTTGGATCTGCCGCATAGCGACGCCTGCTACGTCCGGGCCTATCCGGCGGCGACGGCCGAGGCCTGGATGGACGGGCACGTTCATGCCTTTAGGTTCTTCGGGGCCGTTCCGCAGTCGATCCTGTACGAC
>NZ_OMPS01000012.1 GCF_900313035.1 Ruegeria sp. EL01
CACCTAGTGTTCCGACTTGCCAATCCAACCGTCCATGACAACGCATGCTGACCGCCCATTGGTATGTGGAGGGGGTTCACCGTGAGTGAGGGTTGATCTATAGATTGTCATTGGCATCTCCTTGCCGATGACAATAACCAATGCTAAGCCCCAACACCCGTGCGCATCAGTAGAGATGTACAGCGCGAAAGCATAGGCTTTCTATCCAATTGAATAGGTCAGATAACTCCAGCCTCGTGCGCAATCATCGCGGCCTGGGTGCGGTTTGTCACGCCGACCTTGCGAAACAGTGTTTTCATGTGAAGTTTCACCGTTGGTTCGGAGATGCCTAAAGCACGCGCGATCTCTTTGTTGGACTTCCCGTCAGTCAACTCTCTTATCAAATCAACCTAAAGCGTTTCGGTTTGAACTTGAATCGCGAGTGGTTCCTTTGAGGTTTCAGATGTGATTCATCCTCTTTGGGAAGATGGATTGTGTCAGCACCTTTGCCATCTGCACTTCGTGCGCGATTTCAGAAGTATATCGAGGAAGGGCTAAGCGGGCGGCGGCGTTGCGACTGAAACTCTCGCCAGCCTGCCATGCGCGGTGTCGTTCGGTCGCGACCAATGTTTTTTTACGTAGAGCCCAGCTCGCGCAGGACCGGCCAATCGCGTCAGGATGCGCCTGTACGCCGGTCGCATCCGCCAGCACACCAGCCAGCTCGGGCATGGTCATGTCGCCGTCCTGATCTATCAGTTCCATCAGAAAGGCGCGATGCGGATCAAGCTTGCCCTTGCCGCGGGGCCGCCCCTTAGGCGCGGCTCTGGCGTGCCCCAAGCGACGGATCGCAAGTCCCCATCGCGCGCCCGTTGCAGGCGAAAGCTTCAGACGCAACGCCGCCGCGCGCCCACTTAACCCTTCTTCAATAAATCTCTGAAACCGCGCCCGCCGCGCATCTGGCAAAGGTGCTAACATGAAACATCTTCCAAAACAGGATGAATCACAAATCGGCACTCATGTGAATCTGGAGGGTTCTGTGAGGTCCGCGGGCAGAACGCCAATGCTACTGCAAGGGCAGCCCCAGTCGATCCGGCGAACAGTCGAAATACCGACTGAACTTTGCAACAGCATGAAGATAGGATCATTGCGTGGCCGGCGACAGGTTGCGAAGCGTCATGTCGTCGATCATACGGCGGCGCAGCGGGCTTACCGCTGATGTGGCATCAGCCATGGGATGGTCTCCTGATAAAGGTTGGTCTCAGCACCAAACCTTCCCACCAGGGGCCATTCCCGCCAATAGCTACGCCCCTCCCGCGTCAGCGGGTTCGTTCAATCCATTGCGATTCAGGTTTTGAGCCGGACGCTTTAGTTTAGCGGTCCGCGCTCCGAACGGGCGTAAGCCCACCAACCACCGTCATGTTCTTGATGTTATTTTCTGGTTAGCCCGGACTGGTGAACCATGGCGCGACTTGCCAGATGAGTTCAACAAGCGGTCCAGCGTTTATTGCCAATTTCGGCGCTGGACACTGGTGGGGCTCTGGGAAGAGATCATAGACGCATTGAACCAAAGTGGGGCGGTGCTGAAAGCGCTGCAAGTGATCAACTGCACCTTGATCCGCGCCAAGTGATTTGGGGAATGTCGGTTTGTTCAATATCGAACTCATTGGTTCTTTGACCAATTGCCTTCTACATTGGATTTCCCGGATGAAGAATTTCCCGCTCACCTATTCATTGGGATAGTAAGGCTATTCCCTCGAGCTTCGCATCCCTACTGATGCGCACGGGTGTTGGTACCAGAAACGGCTATCGTCAGCCTCAATTTTGCCTAGGTTGTGCAGTTAATAGGGCTAAAGAAGCTTGTGCCATGGTACGCTAGCTTAAATCATCTAGAAAAGCCATCATCGACAGGGATATAATCAGTTAACTTGCCCCGCTCCTCATCAGATACCAAATCTCGCGCCAAGTCGTCCTTCATTGTGGATATCAGCTTGATTAATGTTCGAAGCCTTGTGGAAATCATCTGCTGTCGGCAAGGCCTAGTGACATAATCCTGCAGGTTGGGCGCAAAATAGACACGAAGAAAAGTGTTCGAGCAAGGGAACTGCCCGTGAGAGTATTAGTTGCAGACGATCATGGTCTATTGCGGGACACATTGATTATGTTTTTCCATAGTGGAAATGATATAACAGCAGAGGCCGTGGGAACGTTAGGCGAGGCGCAAAAGCGCATATCTGAAGATGATCCCTATGATCTGATCCTTCTGGACTATAATATGCCGGGTATGAAGGGGCTTGACGGCCTGATCGAAACGCTTGACATGGAAGGTACTCAACGCGTTGCGCTTATATCGGGTGAGGCAAATCGCGATATTGCAGAGCGAGCCTTGGAATTAGGAGCCGCTGGCTTTTTGCCAAAAACCCTTTCCGCTAAATCCATGATCAATGCGGTTCGCTTTATGGCGATGGGCGAACAATATGCTCCCGTTGACTTCTTGACTGCCGCCGAAGATTCCGCGAACAATTCACTGGCCGTCAAGCTTACGACACGGGAGTTGGAAGTTCTAAGAGAGTTGACTGACGGGAAGTCCAACAAAGAGATCGCGCGTGCTTTAGGCATCTCCGAACCAACGGTGAAACTTCACATGAAAACACTGTTTCGCAAGGTCGGCGTGACAAACCGCACCCAGGCCGCGATGATTGCGCACGAGGCTGGAGTTATCTGACCTATTCAATTGGATAGAAAGCCTATGCTTTCGCGCTGTACATCTCTACTGATGCGCACGGGTGTTGGGGCTTAGCATTGGTTATTGTCATCGGCAAGGAGATGCCAATGACAATCTATRGATCAACCCTCACTCACGGTGAACCCCCTCCACATACCAATGGGCGGTCAGCATGCGTTGTCATGGACGGTTGGATTGGCAAGTCGGAACACTAGGTGGACCTATTTGCCAATCCACTCCTTACCGGGGTGGCGATTAGGGCGGCCTTCGCCGGTTGCCACTATGCTACCCCGCAATCCTAACAATCCCCATACGCCTAGGTTCTGGACCTATTAATTTGGTTGCCGTCATCTCGGCTGCGTGATTCAAGCCCCTGAGTTTCAGGGGTGTATCATGAGCAATCTATTCTGGCTGACTGACGAGCAGATGTCTCGCCTTCAGCCTTACTTTCCGAAGAGGTGAGCCTGCGAACGCAAGCGGAGGGTTGATGATCGACGTGTGCTGAGTGGGATTATCTTCATCAATCGCAATGGGTTGTGGTGGTCTGATGCCCCTTGCGAATATGGTCCGCCCAAGACGCTATATAACCGATGGAAGCGGTGGGCGATATGGGTGTGTTCGCTCGGATCATGACCGGATGTCAATCCCGGCGCAAAAAGGGTCAGTTTCCCGGTGTAAAATTGGTCAGTTTGTTTGGGAGTTAGCTGCGCCTTGGTGCGTGTGCTTGTCATATAGCTGACGCGTGCCAGGGCGCGCTGGCCGCAGGCCAGCCCTTCAGCCTTTGCGGGTTGGTGTTTCAGCTTCGGGCTTTGCGGCTCTGTCGCAGCCGGAAGCTTTCGCCGTTCATTTCCAGGATATGCACGTGGTGGGTCAGACGGTCCAGAATGGCACCTGTGAGGCGTTCTGATCCGAAG
>NZ_OMPS01000011.1 GCF_900313035.1 Ruegeria sp. EL01
ACCAAATCCCGCCCGACCAAGAGATTGCCACGGTCACCGCTGATGGGGCCTACGACACGCGCAGCTGCCACAATGTGATTGCCGCTCGCGGAGCCGCCGCCATCATCCCGCCACGCAAGAATGCCCAACTTTGGAAGCCAACCACGGCAGGAGCTATCGCCCGAAACGAAGCTGTCAGGGCGTCCAAATATCTTGGACGGGCACTCTGGCGAAAGTTGACCGGCTATCACCGCCGAAGTCGCGCAGAGACGAAGATGCACTGCCTCAAACTCCTGGGCCAAGGCCTCATGGCCCGAGACTTCGACCGGCAGGTCGCTGAGCTACAGATCCGGATCGCGGTGCTCAACCGCTACACCGCTCTTGGCATACCCATCACAGAGCCCGTAGGATGAGTCTGTCCGCGGAAAGGGGAAGTGCGTTCAGACCCCGATTTGTGCAACAAAGCCATTCGTCAATAATCAGACTGCTTCACAAACGTTCTCAACCACCGCATTGGTCACTTTAAACAGCCCACCAACTGTCTTCAAATCATTATAATTCACGACCGGGCCCAACCGATCAAAGTCGCATCCCGCCTGCCGCAAGATACGCTCTACGAAGACATCATAGACCGCGATAATATTCTTCATCCCAGCTGCCTGTGCCGTCGAAAACAACCCAAAGAGCAACTCGCGCGTCACTAGTTTAATGCCTTCGGGTCCAAACTCGGTGGCAGCCTTGGTATCCACACAGAAACGCGAACTCTCGAGAATAAGCGGATGTCGTACGATACCTGCTTCGCCCATTACTTCCGGAAAAACGTCGGACAACATATGCGGCCCTGTGGTTGGCAGCAGACGGAGAGAAGCCAGAAGCTGCCGCGCTTCGGAGACTACACAGATATAGAGTGGGTTCATTTCATCAAAGCGGTCTTTTTCCAACCCGTTTTCAACCGTCACGCGCCAGCCACGACGCTCGCTGAATTGTCTCGCCCGTAGGCGATACATCTGTTCAAAAATATCCGCATAGGTATCATGAACGGCTTCAAAGGCGGTCAGAATCATCACTCTCTCCACAAAATTCTTCTTTGTGGGGACGATGACTCAGGCAAATAGCTGTCGCACCACCGTAAAATTACGGAGCTCTAGTTGAGTACCTTTTTCAGCGATGGGTCTAATACTTGAATGAAGGGATCCGGCTGGATGTAACCTGCCGAAATCGCCCGCGCCACAGCCTGAGTTTTGGTGCAGGCTTGGAGTTTTGCAGCAGCATTCGCGAGATATGCTTCAACCGTGCGCTCCGAGATCTCCAATACAACTGCCGTGTCTTTAGAGGTTTTGCCCAACGCGGCACATTGGAGTGCATCTTTTTCGCGTTCCGTCAGGTGGGCTGTTTCAAATGCTCTTGGTTGTGACGTTGTGTTGAGAACTGCCTTGTGAAGCAAATACGCAAAATAGATGACGTCAGATTTTGCGTCCTTTAAATAGGCGGACCAATCCGACTGACCCACTTCGGGACTCAGAGAAACCAATGCCGTTTCCCCGCTGGCACCACGTACTGGAATCGTCACGCCCTGATCCGATATGCCGAACTCCATCGCTTCGCCAAAGAACTTCTGCGCCTTTTTTGTTGGCCTTGGTACCATCGCCCAGTTGATGGGTAAGAAACTTCTCATTCCCGCCCATACGATCGGATCGATCTCGTCGTAATTCATAGAGAAGTAGTGGCTTTGCCAGTCCTCTGCATAGGTTGTCAGAAGCCTGCCCGGGCTGCCCGTAACAGTCTTATTGCTCAGGAAGAAATAGGTGATGTTCGAAAAGCCGAACTTTTCGGCCAATTCCGACAGGAATGCACTGTCACAATTCGACAGTTGAAACCGCTCACAATTCTCTACAAAATATTCTGAGATGGCACCTGTTTGCATGACATCTCCTTTCCACTGATAAGGCCTATACGCGTTACCGGCTGCTAGCACGTTTGTGGTGTGCTCCGCGACGCCAAATAGCGCCATGCGTGTCAAACATTAGTGATTTAGTCAGATTTAAGCAGAATTCTGCTTGAATCTCCTTGGACAGCGCAAGTTGGGGCAAGACTTCAACGGTTCAATGACCTGATACATCAAGAATTTACACATAAGATTGCGCGGTAGGCTCCACGCCACCAAGTTGAGAAACCAGTTCCTTGACCAGCGCACGCTTCTTAGCGTCAAGAACCCCAATCTGCATAAGAAGGGCGCGATCACCAGCGGGGTATTGATTGTCAAATATGCGGTCTGAAATGCCTGATGGGAAAAAGGATTCAACTGGTGTCTGTAACTCAATCGCAAGCCTGAGAATGGCGTCAGCTGGTAACCGGTTCTGGCCCAGTTCATATTTCTGGATTTGCTGGGGTGAGATTGAGAGGATATTTGCCAGATCAGCTTGCGTTCGCTTGTGCTGCAGCCGGATCAGTTTCAGACACCTACCCAATTGCTTGATTTCTTTTTCTGGTCGCTCACTCACGGCCGCAGATCCTCAAAGAGACAAGGGAACCGGAACAAGCCGGATGTCAGCGAGATCCCCAGCCAAGAAACGACCGGACGTGAAGCATCCTTTAGCGTACCGAGTGGCCGCTAGACTTCGAATTTTCCAGGGCTCGCTGACTTCACCCCACGGATGCACCCGCGATAGAAGGATATTAGCGGAAAAAGTTGTTAGGAATCAAGGCACAGTCAGGCCTTCAGCAATTGAACAGTTTGCTCCCGCGCCAGCGCTCTGTCGAAAGTAACGAGATATTCGCACCCGGCGTCTTCCGCAGCCAGTCGGATCATCTGATCCGAGAACCCCGCGCCTCCTGCAACGTATCGTGACAGCGCCAAACCAACGCGACCGGCGTGCTCCACGACCAGCTCCCGAGATGCGAGCAACCCCTCGATGGCGGGGATGATCTGCGCACGGGTCATCTTGTAGGCGCGCTCCAGAACCCATATCAGTTCGATAATCACCTCTCGGCAGATATAGCCCGGCTCCTGTTCTGTCAGCCCGCCAACGAGGTCGGCCGCCGCCTGGCCTTGAGCGGCATCATCCTGCACCAGAAAACGCACAAGAACGTTGGTATCGAGTGCAATCATTCCGAGGCACCTCCGGCGATGGCTTCTTCCATCTGTTCAAGGCTGACTGGAGAGGGATACACACCAGACAGAAGCCCCTTGAGCCGCCGCGCGGAGCCGACCCGAAGGATCCGGACCTCACCACCATCCAGAAGAACATATCTGATCCGATCACCCGGTGAGAGGTTCAACGCGCCGCGGACATCCTTCGGCAAGGTGGTCTGGCCTTTGACTGTGATCGTGGATTCTTGCATTGGGGCCTCATTCCAAAAATAGGTAACGCATTACATATACCATCACTGCATTACTTTTTCAATATTTGCGCCAACTTCCCTTTCCAGGCCTTCTTCCTGTTTTCGGCGCTCCGACAACCCAATCAGGCTGCCGGCTATGTTCAACTGGCCCGAGGCGTGTTTTCGGGTCATTGCGCGCAGCAATCCACCGGGATTGCGAACCGGGGTAACAGGATGATCCCGGTTTGCATCAATCACCAACAGACAGAGCGTAGTAAGATACTGGCCCATCTCGCTTATGGCTGTGTGGTAGGCAGACTCGTTGATACCCAGCGGATGCAACACTCCATGCGCCCCATGGATGAAATCAATTTCGCGTAAATGACCTCGATCCCCCCTGCAGAAAGCCACATGCGCCTGAAGATCGAAAGAAGCCAAATCGAAAAGCCGCTCAAGGGTCATGTTTTCCATGATTTTAAGGTTGCGCGAACCATCAGCCTCGCCATGTTTATTTTCTAAGCAATGTTCGCCGCCGTCAGGCGGCGAACCAATTTGAACACTGTCCGGGGATTTGTCCCCGGGCCGTTTGTCCACGCTTGCGTTACAGGTTACAGAAGTATTTTCAGTTGTATCGTGTATATATCGGCGGAAGTTTGGTTCCGCCCGACCGGAAGAATCTATGCACAATTGACGGATATCATCCACATCAATTGAGGCTTGCGATGCCTCTTCATAATGCTCTTCGAGCGCCTCAATCGTCCTATAAGCTGAGTAACGCGGCGCCCAGCTGAGAAACATGTCCCTGACACGGCACAGCCCTTCATGATCGGGGTTATTTGGGTGCAATTCCATCAATCCGTTTTTGACCAGACGCCGCAGTGCGCTGCACTTTATGCGCAGCGTTTTGCGGTGTTGCTCCTCATATCGGGCCTGGTCGCGTAGCGCTTGCAGATCTTCAATCATCTCGATGAGGGGAGAGAAACTAAGCCCCTGACGATAGCCATTGCCATCACTGCGTCGGCTGCCATTGGCCGAGACTTCTTTTTTGATGAACCCAAAGATCCGCTCAAGTGCATGCTCGTCGTTGCGAACGGCCCGGTCGGTTTTTCCAAGCGCAATCGCGAGATCGGCCTGCATCTTGCTGCAGATCGGCTCGACGTCTGGATTTGTCCAGTCATCCGGTCGCGTGTAGCGGATCATGGTCAATGTAGCGCGCAAGAGCGCATCTGACATGCCGATATAGCGACTGACATCTGTCAGAAGGCCTTCAACATGGCTTCTGTAAAGCCCCGGTCGCAACACGGGATAGGTTTTAAATGAAGCGCTTTCAGCGCATCGTGCATGATTTTGCATCATCTTTCATTGCCTGCTCGATTGAGCAAAACGCAGACATCAGGCAAACTTTTCTTGTCCGCGCAAAGGCGTTTTTTCTTGCCTGTCCTGAGAGAGGGGTGTTAAAACCGGAGCTGAAATATTTGAGTGCTCACTGAGGATTGGCGTCCTTGGTTTTGATACCCCCCCGTTAAGGTCTCCGCCTTGCGGGGGTTTCTATTTTGGGGGTTTGTGTCGTCTCCTCTATGACTTCATGATTCTGTGCACATGGTATGGGGATTCGGTCTGATCGCCAATTCTGGTGGTCGTCGTCTTGCCGACTACCAGTGGTAGCGGTCAGTAGTTCACCACCTCAAACCCGTGATTACCTGCATAATCTGTCCATTCAATCCCAACCGCACGCGTCGAGCTTGCCGGGGTGCACGTTCGCGACGGGATCACCCACCGCGGAACAGGCGCAGGTGAGACCCGCTCCCAATGGAAGTCGCCTTGCATGCCATAGGTTCCAAGCGTGATATTTGCAGCCTCTCGGCATTCTTCGCTGCGCCCAGCTTTACGATGGCTATAGGACATCACGTTCCAAACCTTGATTGACCGGACATAGTCAAACTCGGGTCCGGAAATATCGATGTCGGCGGATCCGTTCGCGTCGGAGATGTCCTGAGCCAGCTGACGAATTACTGGTGGTGCTTCGTTTTGACTATCAGAGAATGAGGCTGGGAGCAGAGAGGCCATCCCGGACGCATGACCAGCAGAACTCTGCCCGAAAGTCGGAGTTGCTAGGTCAGATGCGATCTGCCGTCGTGGTGCGTCGGTGACTGTATTTGTATTCATCGCAGCCCCCATGGGACAGTTCCAGATTTGCAGTGGCGGCTCGATCGGCCAGGGCGTAATGCGCCTGATGAATACAGCACGGGCGTGCGCGCATTCAGCCGATGCTGGCCAACCACCGGACAAGCAGATGAGAATGGCGCAATCCACCGGGTAAGCGACGACGCGCTGCGCAGAAAAGACAGACATCGAGATGGCCGCTGAAGCCACCAAAAGAGCGCGGGTGAGGCATAGTTTCATGAAAAACACTCCGAATTGCGGTCAGAGCAGAATCCCTGACGCATGAATTAATTTTTGGTATAACATTTAGGTGCTTGACTGCAATAGTTGTGTTTTGTAGTCACTACACAACTACGGCAGCAAATCAGTGTTCGCAAAGGTAGGAATGAGTTATTGACCACAGAAAGCTGGTATGACTACCGGCAGGATACTGGAGCAATAGCATGATCGAAATTCAACCAGTCCTGATGTTGGCTGGATTCAGAAAGGCAATGGCTGCTGGGGGCACCGTAGAGATCGAATGCGTCAAAGACGCTGAAAAAGTTGGCAACCTGTGGCAGGGTGAATGGAAGGTTTACGTTCAGATCAAGAACGGCGCAGCCTTCCACCGCATTGCACTGGGCGTCAGCCGAACACAGGAGCCAAAAGTCTTCAAGTCCGTCACCGGGTTAATGTCCTTTGGCGCGGAGCATGGCATCGATCCCATAGCAATTCCCAGAACCGCAGGCCGATGTGTGAAGTGGACGCAAAGTGAAGATCATTGCGGAACAAAAACGGCAACACAGTCAGTCGAAAGCTGATGACCTGCGCCTGCTTGCGTCCCATCGTATCATTTCTATCTTTGCAATCACATTACTATCCCTAAGCGGCTCGCCTTCTCAAGCCGAGGCCATTTCTTCCCATGCATTCGGCATTCTGGCGGAGAACTGTGCGCCCTCGGTTGACCCTGAGATCATGGAAAAACTGGTGGGCGCGGAGAGCGGCTTCAATCGCTTTGCCATAGGCGTGAATGGCCCCAAGCATCAAAGTTTCAATCCTGGCTCCAAAGATGAAGCCACCCGGATCGCGCGCGAGCTGATCGACCAGGGCCATTCGATTGATATGGGATTGGGCCAGATCAATTCCGCAAATCTGGAATGGCTGAACCTGACGCTTGAGACAGTGTTTGAGTCCTGCGCCAACCTCACAGCGGCAGAGGTTGTCTTGCGCGACGGATATGATCGCGCGCGCGCCCAGGGGTCAGACCCGCAAACCGCCCTGCATCAGGCGCTTTCCGCATATAACACCGGAACCTTTACGCGCGGGTTTTCCAACGGCTATGTCGAGCGCGTGATGGCACATGATGTGCCTGCGCCCGCAGCGTCTCAACCACAATCCATCTCAAACACATCAGACACGGCACCTGGCTGGGACGTGTTTACAGGCGGGAGCGCATCCTCCGCTCTGATATTCCATTAAAAGGACACCCCATATGAAATCTGCCTCCGCGCTTGGCCGGACCCTGACCATACCTGTGTGTTTCGCAATGGCGTTCCTGATCGGCTTCCCCAGCCCGGCTGCCGCTGGTGTCGTGGATTCTCTCAACAACCTCGTCGATATCTTCAATGACGTGCGTCGACCGATTGCGATCATCGCCATCATCGGTGTCGGCATTCTCTGGCAGCTCAATATTTTCGACCTGCGCACGGCCGGGCGTGTGGCAATGGGGATCGTGATCGCGTTCTCGGCCGTAGAACTTCTTGATCTGATCATCGCGTGACGGTCATGGAAGAGGAACAACTCAACGAAGATAAGCTCTATCTGGCGCTGACCCGCCCGGCCATGGTGCCCGGCCTCGGCGTGCCGGTGGAGGCCTTTACCATTTCGCTTATCTTCAGCGGCCTGGTGATGATCATTGCGGATTCGATCTTCTATCTGGTCATTGCGCTTCCTCTTCTGGCCATCTGCCGGATCATCGTGAAGCGGGACCAGAATGCTTTTCACATCCTGTCGCGCTTCATAAACACCGGAGGCAAAGCCAAAAACCGAAGCTACTGGCGCGGGTCCTCCCCTTCGCCGATGCGCCTGCGACGCAAATATTGCATCGGGGAAATCGACTGATGGGGTTTGAGCGTCTGCTAAATCGGGAAACCGCGCCCGATGATTACCTTCCGTTTGTGCGCCATGTGGATGAGCGTACGATCATCACCACGGACAGAAGCGCGTTTCAGATGCTCAAACTCGACGGGGCCTCATTCCGGACGGCGGATATCAGCGGCATCAACGCGCTTCACGACAACCTGAACCACAGCATCCGCAACATCGCGGATGAGAACGTGATGATCTACAGCCATATTGTCAGAAGTGATGACCAGGATTACCCCGCTGGTGAATTCCAGTCCGGGTTCGCTGCTTGGCTCGACAGGATCTATCGCGACCAAATCCAGGCCAAACGTCTTTATCGCAACGACATCTACCTCACCATATTCATAAAGCAGGGCGGGTTGGCCGGATCAAAGCTTGCGACGGGCCTCAAACGGGCGCGCAAAAGCCAGATCGAAGCCGATGCGCATCTTTTGGACCAACTCGACAATAAGGCCGCGCAGCTTGCCAAGAGCCTGAAGAGATTTGGCGCGCGACGGCTCGGCCTGATCAGGAATGACCGCGATTTGCTCTGCTCGGAGCCTGTGAGTGTTCTGCGCATGTTCCTTACCGGCCAATATCGCCTTATGCCAATGGTCAGCGGCGATATTGGCTCTGCAATCTATACGGACCGCGCCGTATTCGTAAAAGACGCTCTGGAAATTCGACATCCGGCGGAAACTACTTTTGGCGCAATGTTCGGCTTCAACGAATATCCAACGCCTACGCGCCCGAACATGCTCGATGATCTTCTCACAGCACCGTTTCGGTTCGTGCTGAGTCAATCCTTCCGCTTCATCGCCCGTGCCGATGCGATCCTGAGCATGAAGACCAAAGAAAACAAAATGCGGAACGCAAAAGACGATGGCGTCTCGCAGGCCGATGATCTGAAAGATGGCCGCAAGCACCTGATGGCGGGCAAATTTGTCATGGGCGAGCACAATCTCTCGCTGCTGGTCTTTTCTGATAGCGTGAATGCAATCCGGGGCAACGTGGCAGAAGCCAATACACTGCTGGCAAATTCCGGTGCCATTGTCGCGCGAGAGGATTTGGGAACCGAGAGCGCGTTTTGGACGCAGTTGCCCGGTAATCACAAACACCGGCTGCGCGCGGCGCCGATCAACAGCCGTAATTTCACAGCCCTGTCTCCCTTGCACAATTACCCCACGGGGCACCGGGATGGAAACCACTGGGGCAAGGCCATTGCCAAGCTGAAAACCAGCGCCGATAGCCCCTACTATCTCAACTATCATGTGGCTGATCTTGGACATACGGCCATTTACGGGCCCTCCGGCTCGGGTAAGACGGTCGTTCTCAATTTCACGCTGGCGCAGCTCGAAAAGCTCAACGTCAAGCGGGTTCTCTTCGACAAGGACCGGGGCAGCGAGATCTTCGTGCGTGCCTGCGGGGGTTCTTATCTGGCCTTGCACACCGGCAAACCCACAGGCTGTGCACCGTTCAAGGCGCTGAAAATGACGCCCGAGACGGAAACCTTCTTTATCGCCCTGATCAAAGCAATGCTGGCGGACCCACAGCATCCGTTCACGGCACAGGACAATGCCCGCATTGAAGCTGCCGTTTCGGGCCTCAGAAACGTGGCGCAGGAGCAGCGCTCAGTTTCTGTACTTCGTGAGTTGCTGGGCTTCGGGTCAGGGGAGGCCGATGACATCGGCAACCGATTGGAGAAATGGTGTTCTGAGGGCCGCTTGTCATGGGTTTTTGAGAACGAAGCCGATGAGATCGCGTTTGATGCCGATCTTGTTGGCTTTGATATGACGTCCTTTCTGGATGATCCAGACATTCGAACGCCCTTGATGATGTACCTGATGCACCGGGTGGAACAGCTCATCACCGGGCAGCGTATAGCGCTTTTCATTGACGAAGTCTGGAAAGCTCTGGCCGACGCGTTCTTCGTCGGCTTCGTTAATGACAAGCTCAAGGTGATCCGCAAGGAAAACGGCATCGTCATCGCCGGAACACAGTCCACGTCCGACGTTCTGAAAAGTCCGATTGCACGCACGATGATCGAGCAATGCGCCACGCAGATCTTCTTCCGGAATGAGAAGGCGAGCGAACGGGAGCTGGTCGGGGAGTTCGGTCTTTCTCGTCGGGAATATCTGATCATCCGCAACGAGCTCAATGTGGGACAATTCCTGATCAAGCAGGGCGGAAACTCTGTGGTCTGCGAGCTTGATCTTGCTGGGCAGGACGATGCGCTGGCGGTTCTTTCGGGCCGCAAAGAAGAGACTGCCTTGATGAATGAAATCCGTGCCGAGCATCCCGATCCATCTCATTGGCTTCCGCTGTTCCATGCCAGACGAAAGGACCTATCGTGAAGATCAAAACCGTCCTCCTGCTTTCAGCAATGTCGATTACGCAACCTGCCTTCGCGCAGGGTGTTCCGGTGATCGACGCGACCTCCATTGCAAATGCCAAGCAAGAGTTCGCACAGGAAATCGCGCAGATGGTCAAAGAGCTGGACGAAGCCAAACGGCTTTATGATGCCGTCAACGGCCTCACCGATATGGCCGACATTGCCAACGCTCTGAATGACCCCGACGTACGCGAGTTGCTCGGTCCGGAGGCGATGCAGATCGCCAGTTCGCTCGATGTGGATATATCAGCACTCGGCGACCTTGCCGACAGCGCCCAGGGCTTTCTGGATCATACCAAGGTAACAGCATCCGAGGTTTCCGCCGAGGATTTCTACCGCCAGGAGTTGGATCGCATCGGTGCGAGATCGGCGCGCGACGCCTCTGTTGGCGAACGTATCGTAAATTCTGCTGATGGCCGCCTCGCCGGTCTGGAGCGGTTGCGCCAGGCCATCGGGAGTGCATCTACTCAGAAAGAAATTGACGCCCTGCAGGCCCGCCTGCAAGTGGAATCGGCCATGCTGCAAAACGACACCAACCGCATTCAGGGATTGGCGATGCTACAGCAGGCCCAGACCGAAGTCGAAACCCAACGGCAGCGCGAAATCTCTGCCCAAAACCGAGCGGCAACACTGAGTGCCGCGCAGGAGCTATACAAGTGACGTACACCCACAAATCTCTCGGCGTCCTTACCGCCGCACTGATGCTTTCGGCCTGTAAGGAAGAAGAGCCGAACCACACCGTCCAATATTTCCTGGATAACGCCGATGCGCGCGCGGAAATGATGGCGGAATGTGAAGTCATGGACGATGCGATTTCCGATGCCAATTGCCGCAACGCAAGTGCTGCGGCTCAAACTGTCGCGCGCGAAGAAAACAGGAAAAACCGAAGTGATGCCGTGAAATCTCTCTACGGCGACGGGAGCTAGAACCCCTCATGTGGCAGAGCCTTTACGACAGTTTCATCGACAACCTGACAACGCAGACGGATGCGCTGGCGGGAAACATGTCGTCGGCTCTGACCGCACCCCTTACGGCCGCGATGACGCTCTACATCATCCTTTATGGCATCGCGATCATGCGGGGTTCTATTCAGGAACCCGTTTTGGACTTTGCAGTGCGTGTCCTCAAGCTCGCGTTCATCTGGACGCTTGTCTCGTCAGCGGGCGACTACACAACCTGGATTGGCAACACCATAAACACCGACCTTCCAGAGCTCATTAACACTTTGACTGGCGGGGCTGGGACCATTCCAGGCGACTCTGTCATGGTTCAGGCCTACGAGTTTTCCGACAAGATACAGGAGCGCTACGCGAGCGAGAGCTGGACCGGTGTGATTGTCGGCGGTTTCATTTCCATCGTCGTTCTGTTTACCGCCTTCATATTCGCAGCCATCGCGTTTGTCGTCGCCCTGTTGACCACCTTCGCTCTGTCGATCATCGCCGCCATTGGACCGATATTCATATGCTTTGCTCTGTTTGACGCAACGCGGGGTTGGTTTTTCGCGTGGCTTGGACAGGTGTTGAACTTCACGCTTGTCAAGCTTCTGGTCATTGTTTTGACCATCGTCATCGTCGCGTTGCTGGGCAACATTTATACGCAGACATCGGCGCTTGATATCGGAATCGCCTGGGGCGCCTACGTAAGCGGCCTTCTGTGTTCCATTTTCTTCTTCTTTCTCATCCCCTCCATCGCAGCTGGTTTGTCGGCCGGTGCCCAGGCCTCAACCGGCATGCTCCAGCGTGTCGTCGAACGAAACCTCGGGCTTCCGAGAGCCGGCTCAGGCGGTGGAGGCGGCAGCGCAACCAGAACCTAGCGGCTGACAGGTCAGACGCTCCAATTCGAACAGCAAGGTCACAATATGAAAAATCTGGCTCTCTTCGCCCTGCTCGGGTCTGTCGCAGCGGGATGCGCGACAACGACACCTTTGCCCGACGTGCGCGGGTCGGTGGTGCGACCTTTGAATGCCACCCAATGGGACTACCAGGAGGCGCTTGAACAAAAGCAGGCCGAGATCGGCGTCAAGAGCAACGGGGCCAGCAATGATCCAGACTGACAAAGACCTGAAAGCCTATTTTGACGAGGCCCGCCGGTTCGATCAGGACCGCTTGCTGGCGGCTGACCGGTCAAAGAAGCTCGCTTGGGCAATTGCAATCGTCGCCAGTATTCTGGCCCTTGCCAGCACGTCAGCTGTCATCGCCCTTACCCCGCTGAAAACAGTCGAGCCGTTTGTCATACGGGTTGAAAGTGCAACGGGCGTGCCCGAGGTCATGACCGCGCTGACAGACGGACAGGAAGAGTATGACGAGGCGGTCGCCAAGTATTTTCTGGCTCTTTATGTGCGTACCCGAGAAGGCTATTCCTATGCCGCGCGCAGCGCGATCTTCGATCAGGTCATGATCATGTCCGGCCCCGAAGAACAGGCCGAGTTCTCTGCCCATTA
Source organism: Ruegeria sp. EL01 (assembly GCF_900313035.1). GTDB lineage: Bacteria > Pseudomonadota > Alphaproteobacteria > Rhodobacterales > Rhodobacteraceae > Ruegeria. The sequence goes on from NZ_OMPS01000011.1 coordinate 12,399, forward strand.
CAACGCGTCGAACCCGGAAAGCCCGCAATATGTGTACGGCAAGAAAACCAAGGCGGAAGTACAGATCCGGTCGATCTCATTTCTCGACGATGGGTTGGCGCAGGTGCGGTTCTATCTGATCACGAAGAACGAGGATGAAGACACGCAGCGGCGCAGCCAGTGGGTCTCCACCATCACCTACACATTCGACGGTCAGGCAGAAATCAGCTCGCAAGACCGAATGATGAACCCGCTCGGCTTCCTGTCTACGGACTATCGCGCCGATCCAGAGGTGGTGCAATGAGGAAGCTCTTTTTTCTGTTTACGGCCCTTTTTGTGGTCGCCACACCGAGCCTTGCACTGGATGTCCCGACCCCAAGCACCTCCGACAGTCGGGTGCGTTGGGTCAATTACAACGAGTGGGATGTAGTGCGCGTGGTTGGCACCGTCCGCACGGCTGTGCAGATCGTCTTTGATCAATCGGAAGAAATTCTGGATGTCGGTGCCGGGGATAATGTGGGCTGGGAGTTCAAGCCACGCAGCAACATCCTCTATCTGAAGGCGCGCGAGCCTCATCCGCCGACAAACCTGCAAATCGCCACGGTCCGTTCTGACGGAACAACCCGGACCTATTCTTTTGAGCTGATCACGCGCGAAGGGGGTATTCAGGTCAACAACCGCGATGTCTATTTTCAGGTGCGGTTTCGCTATCCCCGCGATGAGGCCGAAGCCCGTCGTGCCACCCGTGCCGCTGAACGGCAAGCGGCTCAGGAACAGGCTGCCCGCTCGCGTCTCTCGTCCTCTGTTGCTCATTCTGGCACCAAGAACTGGCGCTATCTGGCGGCGGGATCTCGCAATCTGCAACCCTCCACCGTGTTCGACAACGGCGATCTGACGGTTCTGACTTTCAAGCGCAGTTCGCGGCTTCCCTCCGTCTTTCTGGTTGGAACGGACGGGGAAGAGCGGCTCGCAAACACAACGGTCCACCGTAACGAGGTGATCGTGCACGGCGTTGCCCATGAAATCCGCCTGCGCCTCGGGAGAGAAATCACCGCGATCTACAACATGGGTGTCGGCAAGGGCCATACGAGTATCAGCACGGGCACCACCAGCCACCAGGTCGAACGCGAAATCATCGGGGGGTCCAACTGATGGCAAAAGAACCAGAAACCCTCACCGATGATCAGGACATCGACGGCGTGCGTGGCATCTCGCCCATTGCAGATGTAAAGGGGACATCCGGCAATACCGAGATCGCCAAGAAAATTGGTGTGATTGCAGGCTTCCTGTTTCTTGGCCTGCTCGCGTATCTGCAATGGCCTTCCCAAGAGGAGGCACCTGTGGAAGAGGTTTCTACCAGCACGAGGCAAATCCGTTCCGGTGGTCAGTTCCAACCCGCAGACATTATCGAGCAGGACCAGGCGCACGCCGTTGCTGCGGTTGAGCCTGAGACCCCTTCTGAACCTCTGGGTCCGATTGAACGGATACGGATCGAACAAGACCAACTTCCGGCCGAGCCGTCCGAGGCGGAGCTCCTGTTTGAGAGCTCAAAGCGTGCGCCCCTCATGGCTTATGAGGGAACAGTGCGCAGCGGATCCGCGGCGGGCTCGGCAGAGACCGAAGGCGGCAGCCTGTTTGGAACACCGGACAATGGATCCGGGCAAGGTCCGAGCAGATTGGCCGCAAGCCTTCAAGGCACAGGCCGGGACACAGTCTTCGCATCGGTTCTGGAAAACCCGCATCTGACAATCACCCGGGGCACGATCATTCCCTGCGCGCTGGACACAGCCATGAACTCATCTCAGCCGGGTGACGTACGGTGCACCATAACCGACGATGTCCGCTCGACCACAGGTACAGTCATTCTGCTCGAAAAAGGTACCACAGTTGTTGGCGAGTATCGTGGCGGACTGCAACGGGGGCAAAAGCGCCTCTTCGTTGTTTGGAGCCGGGCTGAGACACCAAACGCTGTCACAGTCAATCTGGACTCTTCCGGTACCGACGCCCTCGGCCGCGCCGGGTTTGACGGTGACATTGATACACAGTTCTGGACCAGGTTTGGTGGCACGATCATGTTGTCCGTGATCGATGACGCACTTGCTGCCGCTGTCGTAAGCGCCAGCAACGCAGACACGATTGAGAACACCACAAACGGTGTTAGCAGCCTCGCGCAGACCGAGCTGCAGAGCACGATCAACGTACCGGTTGTCCTGACCAAGAACCAGGGCGAGGAGGTCGCCATCATGATGGCCCGTGATCTCGACTTCTCCTCCGTCTATCGTCTGAAACCGAGGTGATGCTGCATGGCTGATGGAACATTTCCACAAAACGCAGCCCAGCTCGCCCCTGCGGGGTTGGCGTCATTTCTGAATCCGTTGCAACCTCACCTGATGCGCCCGGAGGTGATTGAGCTTTGCATCAACCGCCCCAAAGAGCTCTTCATTGAAACCTATGACGGCTGGAATGTTGAGCAGGTCGATGCGCTCAGCTTTGAGCATCTGACCAGCTTTGCCACCACGGTGGCCACCTTCACCAAGCAAAGCATTAGCGCCACCAGCCCGATCCTGTCGGGCTCCCTTCCTGGCGGCGAGCGCATTCAGATCGTCCTGCCGCCCGCCGTTCCCGCCGGGACGGTCAGCATCACAATCCGCAAACCCTCAGAACGCAGTTTCACGCTGGACGATTATGAGGCGGCGGGCATGTTTGAAGATATTCTAACCGAGACAGACGCGCTGTCTACTGCGGACCGGGATCTGCTTGATCTCTATGAAGCACAATCCTGGAAGGGTTTTTTGAGCCGGGCCGTGAAAGAGAGGAAGAATATCCTGATTTCCGGCTCCACCGGCTCTGGCAAGACCACGTTTTCAAAGGCCTTGATCCCTGAAATCCCGGATCATGAGCGCATCCTGACCATCGAAGACACGGTGGAGCTGGTTATTCCCCAGCCCAACAACGTGCGCCTGATCTATTCCAAAGATGGCCAGGGGCAGGCGAAGGTCTCGGCACGGCAACTGCTGGAAAGCGCGTTGCGCATGCGACCAGACCGGATCTTCCTGCAGGAGCTGCGGGACGCGTCAGCCTTCTACTATCTGCGCAACGTCAATACCGGCCATTCGGGCTCGATCACCACGATCCACGCCGACAGCGCCATGCTGGCCTTCGAGCAACTGGCGTTGCTGGTCAAGGAAAGCGAGGCCGGCCGCGATCTGAAGCGCTCGGAAATTAAAGAGATGCTGTTTCAGATGGTCGATGTGGTCGTGCAGGTCAAACGCAGCGAGGGCAAGTTTCGCATCACGGAGATCTATTTTGATCCCTTGCGAAAGCTGGGCCGAGAAGAGGGAAAGGCCAGAGAAGAGAAAGAGACAGGGCAATGATTCTGGAGAAGTGGCCTGATCTCTCACCAACTGCAAAGGGGATTTTCCTCGCATTCTTCGGGTTGCTGGCGGCGGGCAGTGGCCTGTTTCTTTCTGGGTTTGTGCTCAGCAAAGGGTTGAATCTCCGGTTCGACCCCGTTGCCGATCTGCTCCTCTGGCCGAGGATCGCCCTTTCAGACTACAGCGGCGCTGCGACCGAAAAATGGATCAAGCTCGGCGGCTTTGCCGGGATGGCGCCGACCGCACTTATCCTCACGGCCTTCTTGATGAACAAGCCAAAGCCCGATCTGCACGGCAAGGCGCGGTTTGCCGCAGGACGGGATATCAAGAACGCTGGCCTACGGTCCAGAAACGGGTTGATCGTGGGCTTCACCGGTTCTCTTCCTTCCCGGCACTACGGCAAACCGGTCGACAAAAAGGGTCGCCTTGTCGAAGAGGGTGGTGCCGTCAAGGTGATGCCAACCGGCAACCTGACATCAAAATCCCTGCTGACTTATGGCGGACCCGAGCATATGTTCCTCTATGCGCCGACCCGTTCCGGCAAGGGTGTGGGCGTCGTGGTGCCAAATCTGCTGAACTGGCCCGGCTCCGCCGTGATCCTCGATATCAAAAAGGAAAACTGGACCCTGACCGCGGGGTTTCGGGCGGACTCCGGGCAGGATGTGTATCTGTTCGATCCGCTGGAGCCGAGCGGCAAGACCCATCGCTGGAATCCGCTGTCTACCGTGCGACGGGGCGGTGATTTCCAGATCGAAGATTTGCAGCGCCTGGCCGATCTCTTCATCCCGGTGCAATCCAAGGATCCGTTCTTTGACCGGGCGGCTCAAACTGCCTTTGTTGGCGTTGGCGGCTTTCTCGCGGAAACCCCGCACCTGCCGTTTACCCTTGGTGAGATCTTCCGCCAACTCACGCTCACCGGCAATGTGGTCGAGACCTTCAAGAAACGGATCATGGACCGCAAGGACAATGGCAAGCCGCTGTCCTGGCAAACCGAAGCGGCTCTGACTGATTTCATATCGAAATCGGAAAACACTTTTGAGAGTGTCAAATCCACCATCACGGCCAATCTCGGGCTTTTTGCAAACCCAATGCTGGATCGGGCGACATCGGCGTCCGACTTTGATTTCACCGACCTGCGCAAAAAGCGCATGTCGATCTATGTGGGCATCACCCCTAACAATCTTGGCCGTCTCGGCCCCCTCATGAACCTGTTTTTTCAAACCTGCGTCGACGCCAACATGCAGGAATTGCCGGAGAACAACCCCGATCTGAAGCACAAGGTCCTCTTGTGCATGGATGAGTTCGCCTCTGTTGGTGAACTGCCCGCCTTCAAACGCGGGATCGGGTATTTCGCCGGCTATGGCCTGACGGTTCTGACCATCATCCAAACCCCGGCCCAGCTGTCCGACATTTACGGCGTGGATGGTGCGGCCGCCTATATGGACAACGCTGGTGTGGAGATCGTGTTCACGCCCAAGAGCTTGAAAGAGGCCCGAAACCTCTCGGAACGGTTCGGCACATTAGCGATGGAAAGCCGCAGTGAGAGCCGGTCCAAATATCTGACGCAGAAAGGAAACGTATCGGTCAGCACCAGTGAACAGAAACGCTCTTTGATGCTGCCGCAAGAACTTTTGGCGATGGATCAGTCCAAGGCGCTGGTCATAATCGCGGGCCATCCCCCCGTTGAGGCCAACAAGCTGCGCTACTACGCCGAAGAGGTTTTTCTGGAACGGGCGAAGATTGCACCGCCAGACGTGCCATCGATTGCACCTGATCCGCTGGCCGAAAAAGTGGCCCGCGTTGAATCTGAGAACCAGGACCTGCGGAATGCACAGGCAGAAGCCCGAGAAGAAATGGCCGCGATGCGTGAGGATTTGGCCCGCATCACACTCTTGGCGCAGTTCCGCGATGAGAACGTGGCCAGTGGTGCACCTTCATCCGTCGAGATGACGAACGAGGAGATCGCAAATCCTGACACCATCATGCCGGAACGATTGAAACTCGATCAATCCGCTGCACGCGCCAAGCTCGCAGCGCTCAAGGATGCCGGCACTCTGACCTCCCGCGAAGGCGCAAGAGACCTTCTCTCAGCCATGGGCGTCGAGACCAGCGGCCCATCGATTGCATGAAGTGAGAATGAGATATGGCCGATCCTGATCCGACGACATCAACAAATCCGCACATCTACACGTTGTCAGAGGCCCATTCCGAGCGGGTGGAAAGCTTTGCGACGATGGAAGAGGCTGCCCGAGCCTTTGCGGATGCAGATGCGACACTGCACCCGCGCGTAATTGAGAGCTCGGAAAACGGCGCACGCACCTTGGCCCGCACAGTCACGATTGGCGAGGAAGTCCACAAATCCGCGCCCCGGTTGGAAACACTACAGGGCGATCGGGATGAGGCGTTCTGGGTGGCATATCATGCCCGAGAGACCGAGAAGCAAGAAGGTGACCCGGAAAAGGAGATCAATGCATCTGGTAAGAAAACACAATCAGAGACGGCGCCCAATGCAGACCCGACCCCGGACAGCGTCGCCGAACCGGATACGCCCCAGCCTGGGAAGTCACCTGATGAACGCTTCGCGCTCCCAGCCAGCTTTCAGGAGCGCTTCATCCTGACGAAGGAGCAGGACCGACAGGAGTTGTTCCGCTCCTATGACGATACACGCCCCGCGATTTCGGATCGGGGTGACAGCCTGCGTACCAAGAACGCGGATCGCGGCACGGCGATGGATATGATCGAGCTCGCCGCCCACCGCAGTTGGTCCTCTATGAAAGTCACCGGACCAGAAGAGTTCCGCCGCGAGATGTGGATCGAAGGGACCGCCCAAGGCATCCGCGTGCAGGGATACCGGCCCAATGACAAGGATCGTGCCGAAGCGGATCGTCGCGCGGAACTGATTGGCGAGCGCAGTATTGAACGCACGGATCGCGAGCGTCATGCTACAGGCGAACCGAATACCGGTGTCAGGCCTGGTGCTCAGAGGCACGGTGCCGAGAACTCCAATGTTGTTCCCATGATTGACTATCAGCAGGGTCTTAAAGGCAAAATCACCGGCATTGGCGATGCACCATACAGGGACCGCGAGGGTGCCACACCAACCCCCTTTGTTTCATTGGAACTGGCGGATGGTCGGCCTCACAAACTCTGGGGGGTTGGTTTGCCGGATATGATCGACAAACACGACCTCAGTGTCGGTGATCACGCAACGATCTATGACAATGGTCGCAAAGCCGTAACTGTGAAGGAACGAGATCCAAAGACCGGCGAAGAACGCGAGAAACAAACCTTCCGACGGGAATGGGGTGCACGGGAAATCGAGCGAGCACCCGAGCAGGTCAAACCAGGTGTGGAGCCGGTGCAAAAGCGGGATGTAGCAGTTATCGAGACCACTTCTAATCCCACGAAAGCTGCCGCTGAAACTGCCTCTCCGCCAGTAGGTGATAACGGTTCCACAGCTCCTCCAAAACAGGAGCAAGATCCAGATCCACTTGCTGAACGGTTGATTCAAAAGGAGGCGGCTCAGGACCCAGCTTTGCGTGGTGCGGCAAGCGTATTGGCGCATCTCGATGCGGAACTGCGTGCCGCTGGGATCTCAGAGAAGGATCGAACCACATTCCGCGATCACGCCTCTCGAGAACTGGCAGATGGCCTGCGCGCCGGGCGCCAATACGATGTGCAGCGCCTACCGAACGTAACGACTGAGCAACAGAAACGCGCGAAGTCGCTGACTGCTAGAGATGTAGCTCAGATCATTGAGAGCGCGAAAGTGCGGACGCCGCCACAAATCCAGGACACCACCCGGAACTTCAGTAGATCGCGGGAAAACAGCCCACAATCCTCCGGCAGAGAACGGTAAAGCTAATTGCCGCTCTGGTGGTTCTCTGCTTCAGGTTATTGCCAGAAGGCTGGTCTGCGCATTCGAGAGCTTGAGGCCAATGCCGGTTCCCCAAAGGTGCCGCGAATGGATAGTTTTCCGTGAAACTACCGGTCAAACAAAGCTCGGCGAAGTCACCTTTCGAGCCCACTTTGGCTGATGCTGCGCGGGGCATGAAGGTCGGCTCTTAGCGAACGGCCATTACTCTTGCATGTTCTTAGGTTATTCTGAATTTTTGCCACTTTTGCAAACACAGGCCTCTTGAACATATCTGGAAAGCCCCATCAATTTGCAGCCTTGGAACAGTTGGCCGTTTTCGTACGACCTCGGCGGAAAATCGCGTGAGATCAAAACACTGTGCAGGTTTCTGGTGCAGGCTAACCGACCACAGATTACCAATAAAGCAAAACAGTGAGGTCAGGAGGTAGTGAGATCATGAATCCATTTGCGTGCTTGTCAAAAAACGCTCGGAATATCGATTTGCGTTTCGCATCGGTCGTAGCTTGCTTGGCCTGCTGGACGATTACACCACCTGTGCATGCCGGAGAATATGATGAGGCAGTTTGGGACTGGCGTGCAGGGGATCTCATCTTTCGATCCGGGATTGATCCGTTTGATGATCTGATCGCCACTTATGCGGGGGCACAGTTTGGCTCTGCCGCTATCGTTCGGGCAAGCAGTGGCGGACCTCGCGTTGTCTATGTCGACCCAGACATCGGTGTAACTGAGATTATGCTTGATGAATTCGTTGCTGGTTTGGATGAAAGTGACTACGCGGCCTATCGCATCCGTGAGGCAGGTGATTGGGGGCAAAGCGACAGCCCGATTTCATACAATGCGCTTCTCGTTGCATATGGAAAACCTGCGGACCGATATAGATTTCCCGGTGGTGATGCATATTACAGCGCCGAGCTTGTGTTCCTGGCTGCTTTGGGTGCCGGAGTTCAGCTAGGTCAGCCTATTAGATTGTCAGAGCTGTCCCAGGACAGGCCTGATCTTCGGCATGCATTCCTGAGAGATTGGCAGGAAAACCCTTATTGCCAGTATATCGCAACAGAGCAGGCGTGCTGGGAACTCATCAGGGACACTGCGGTTTTGACGACGCAGGCGATCATGAATGATCCCGACCTTGAAAGACTGCACCCCTAGCTCACACGACAGATTTTTCCAACGAACAATAACAGAGGCCCCCATGAAGCGTAGAGAACTGATTTTCGGAAGCATTGCGGCTGGCTTGTTCAACCGTGCAGCCAATGCGGATGCAACTGCCCGATTGGAAAGCGCCGAACAAAGGCTATCCGCAAGAATAGGGGTCCATGCCGAGAACCTTAGTACCGGACAAGTTTTCCAACACCGGCCTGATGAACGGTTTGCCATGTGCTCGACATTCAAGGCGTCATTGGCGGCACTTTGCCTGCACCGGTCAGATCGAGGACAGCTTGACCTCGATGAGCGGCTTGCGTTCCAAGGGTCAGACATACTGCCAACGTCGTCCGTCACCAGGGGAAACCTCTCCGCTGGAAGCATGAGCATCAGCGATCTGTGTCAGGCCATTGTCGAATATAGCGACAACACCGCTGCCAACCTTCTACTGAAGCATATTGGTGGCCCTTCGGCCATAACGCAGTTTTTCCGGGATATTGGAGACACAACCAGCCGTCTGGACCGCACGGAAATGGCGCTAAACTCCAACATTGCGGGGGATGAGCGGGATACGACAAGCCCGCAGGCGATGGCCCGGACTCTTAGCGAATTGACGATGCCCACCAATTTACTATCGGATCATTCCCGCGCATTGCTGATCCAATGGATGCGAAACGAGCAAAATGGTCAGAACAGGATAAGAGCCGCCGTGCCCGGAGATTGGGCCGTTGGCAACAAGCCAGGCACCTCTCCAAATGGCGTGGCGAATGATATTGCGGTGTTGTGGTCGCCGGATGGTACTCCGTTCGTTGTTACAGTTTTCATCGACACGCAGCAAGGAAGGGCGCGTGAGGCTGTCGCCGCGATCCATGACATTGCGGGCACCGCACTCAGTAACGTCCTCTAGCACCTGAGCGCCCATCACGGATCAAAAGGGAATGCCCCCAGATAATGCAAGGGAACTTTCACCAGTATCGGCAGATATTGGCAGAGATCTATTCTGCGCTCTCACTTTCTTCGTTGAATACATCCAGGGCTACGTTCAACGCGTTGATAGCCGCAGGAAACCCACCATATAGCGACATTTGCCATATCGCCTCGGCTATCTCGATTTTGGTGAGACCGACTTTCAAACCACCTGCGATGTGAATGCGTAGCTGAGGCGCGGTTTGCCCGCCCAGAGTGGTCAACGCCGCAATCGTTGCAAGACTTCGGTCCCGTAGAGCCAACCCCGGGCGGCCGTAGTGTTGACCGTAGACGAAACTGATCAGGTCTTGGGGCATCCCCGGCAAAAGAGAGCCATAGCGCGCTTCAAGGGCCTCTTCCAAACCCGGATTGTGTTTTTCTGCTAACGCTTTACCGCGTTCGTATGCATCCTGCATGTATCGCCTCTTTTAGGTTGGGATCAGGTTTCGCTATTGGGGTCTCGTTCGGTGTGTGGTGACTCAGCAAAGTGTTCTTACATTCACGCGTTAACCCCCTTCATTCCTTCTTCGGTGTAGCGTGCGCCGGAAATCGGAAGTGCGGCGAGGCCGTCTTCCAGCTCCTGCAGATCCTCATCATTTAAACCGACATCTGCGGCAGCGGTGTTTTCCCGCAAATATATGATCTTCTTCGTGCCGGGGATTGGAACAATGTCGTCACCTTGCGCCAGCAGCCATGCGAGCGCCAATTGCGCAGGCGTACATTCCTTGCGTGTTGCAATTGCACGCACCAGATTGGCAATACGTCTGTTGGAGGTGACAGCATCCGCCTGGAAACGCGGCAGAGATGCACGAAAATCTCCGCTCTCAAACTCGCTGTCATCCTGGAAGCGCCCGGTCAAGAAACCACGACCAAGCGGCGAATACGGCACAAAGCCGACCCCCAGCTCGCGACAAGTGGGAAGCACCTCGTTTTCAACTTCACGCGACCAAAGAGAATATTCGGTTTGCACGGCAGTAACCGGATGCACGGCGTGTGCTCGACGCAATGTGTCCGCGCTGATCTCGCACAGACCGATCCGGTCGATTTTACCTTCCTCGACCAGACGCGAAAGGCCGCCCATCGTGTCTTCGATGTCCTGCTCACGATTGATCCGATGAACGTAGTAGAGGTCGATCCGCTCGACCCCGAGTCGCGCCAACGATGCTTCACAGGAAGCTCTTGCATATTCGGGACTGTTGTCGAGACTGCGACGGTATTCACCGGGCTTGCGAACGATGCCGAACTTGGTTGCGATCTTCGGACGGGCTTTCGATTTAGCCAGGAACGCCCCAAGCAGCTCTTCGTTGTGATGCGGGCCGTACATGTCAGCGGTGTCGAAAAAGTCGATCCCGAGATCAACGGCTTCATGCAACACCCGCATTGACATCTCATCATCGCGCGGGCCGTAAAACTCACTCATCCCCATGCAGCCAAGGCCGATGGCCGATACGTCGAAACCTTGCGCCAGTGTTCGTTGTCTCATGCTGTTCTCCTTGTTTGTTAACCGGAGAGATGGCATTTTCAGAAAACGATAAACATCCGCGAAACTGAAAACATGATTTCCAAAATCGGAAAGCACTCCAACAATGATCTGATCTGGGATGACATTCGCGCTTTCTTAGCTGTGGCGCGTGCAGGCACGCTGTCCGGCGCGGCAGCACAGATGGGCGTCGGAATCGCCACAGTTTCGCGCCGGGTCGAAAGACTGGAAATGGCGATTGGCCAGCCCGTGTTTACGCGACACCAGTCCGGCTACCGACTAACGGACGATGGCGCCGCGTTGATCGAACGGGCCGAAGAAATGGAGGCTGCAGCCCTGTCGCTGGCTTCTGGACTGCACCACGACGCGCCCGTCGCGGGCACCGTGCGGCTGGCCACAGCGGAGAACTTAGCGACTGGGTTGATCATACCGGAACTGGGGCGGCTGAGGGCGGAATTCCCGCAGTTATCTCTGGAGATCGTGACGGACATAGCGACAGTAAACCTGCATCGGCGCGATGCGGATATCGCCCTCAGAATGGTAAAGCCTGATCGCGGGAACGTATCGCTGCAACGGCTGGGGAGTCTGGGCTTTGGTCTGTATGGCACGGCTGAATATGTGTCAGCACGCGGCACAGCATCGGATGATGGTGCATTTGACACAGACGATTTCATCGGTTGGTCAGAGGCTTACGCGAACCTGCCAGCGGCCCAATGGGTTGAACGGATATTGAAGGGCCGCCCGCCTGCTTTGGTAACGACCTCGCTGGCGACACAGCTTAGGGCATGTGAAAGCGGCCTCGGTCTGGCTATCCTGCCATATTTCCTCGCTCGACCACGCGGTCTTGTTTGCCTCGACGCAGACCTTGGTGTCGATCAGACGATCTGGCTTGTCACCCACTCCGATCTTGTACACTCCCGCCGTGTCCACGCCGTCGCGGAATTCCTGCGCGATCTCGTGCAGGGGAATCGCGTTCGTTTAAGCGGCGACGTATGAATTTTCCCTCTGCGATCATGTCTGACAAACCTGCTTGATCTAAAGTTGCTTTAGGTCCGTATGAGGGTGAACAGAAAGCGGGTCACATGAAAATATCAGAAGTTGCTGAACGCACCGGGCTCAGCATTTCCACAATACGTTTCTATGAGAAGTTTAGGCTGTGTCCGTTCATCGAACGCGGCCCTGACGGCAATCGCGTATTTTCTAAAACGGATGCTGATTGGTTGGCGTTGCTGGCATCCCTGCGCGCAACAGGGATGCCCATGGAGGAAATGCGCGCGTTTGCTGAGCTCTATGCCTCGGGCGATAAAACAATCCCAGAGCGCAAGGCGGCGCTATTGGCGCACAGGCAAAGCCTTGGCGACCGGCAAGCAGAATTGGATCAGTGCCGCGCAATACTGAAACAGAAATTGCAGCGATACGATGAGATAATAAAGGATCAGGCATGCGGATAATCTTAGTTGGTGCGACTGGCGATATCGGGCAAGCCGCCTGTAAGGAGCTTGAGCAAAGACACGAAATCATCACCGTTGGCCGCTCCGGCGGGGACTACCAGGTCGATGTCGGCGATCTGAACGCGGTGAAATCACTCTATGCTGCGGTTGGCGATTTCGATGCCGTTGTGTCCTGTGCGGGGGATGCGACATTCGCACCCTTGGCCGAGTTGGATCAGGAAGCTTTCATGGTCGGTCTTCGGCAAAAGGTCATGGGCCAAGTGAACTTGGTTCTCGCTGGGTTAGACGTTATTGCGGATGGAGGTTCGTTCACCCTGACCAGTGGTGTCCTTGATCGCGACCCGATCCGAATGGGCGCAAATGCCGCGACCGCGAATGGGGCGCTGGCAGGGTTTGTCAAAAGTGCAGCAATAGAGATGCCGCGTAGCCAGCGGGTCAACGTCGTCAGCCCCGGAATGCTGGACGTGTCCGCCCCGCGCTATGGTGCGTGGTTTCAAGGGCATAAACCTGTGTTGTCGCATCATGTTGGGTTGGCGTATACGAAGTGCGTCGAGGGTGCTTTGACGGGGCAAGTCGTAATCGTAGAGTGACAAGCCCTTCACGAAACCAGCCACTGGAACAACCGCAGCGAAAGCCCGACGGCCTTGACCCCCGAAAGACATGGGCCCCAGATTGGCCTAAGTGAAAACAAAAAGTTTTTATCTGTGGCTTCTATCAACTTGCTTGCACGGCCAGCATTAGAGCGAACCCTAGCAGCGCGAGTCCCGAACAGACGCGAAAAACATCGTAGCGCGCCTGAGTGAGAAACCGCTCGCGGACCTTTTCGGCTAAAAGCGCATAGGAGCTGAGTGACAGAATGGAGAGCGAGCAGTAGGTTAAAACCAGCAATATCGATTGAGGCCAAAGCGACCGAGACGGGTCCAGCGCCTGTGGGAACAGTGCGAGATAGAACAACAATGCTTTGGGGTTCGTCACAGCAAGCAAGAAAGCCTCACGAAACAAAGTCTGTGGCGAGATGTGCTGGATCGTACCCGCTCCCAGAACGATAGACTCACGCTTGAGTATCAGCTTCAGACCTAGTCCGCCCAGATACATAACCCCAAGCCAGCGGAACGTCATCCAGAGCGCCTCTGATGTTACAACAAACGCAGCCACACCGCCCGCGCACAAGATGCCCCCAATGGCGAGACCCAATGCGTTGCCAAATATCGTTGGCAGAACTGGCGCAAACCCAAACTGTAAGGCCCGCCTGAGGGTGTTGAGGTTTGCGGGCCCCGGCGTCACGATGTTGGCGGCTGATATTGTCGCGTATGAGAGCCATATTGCCCACGCCATATCTCAAACTCCGTTTAAGGCACGTCAAGATGGACGCGTCAAACTGGAGTTTAGACTGTCATATGGTCGAAATCCTTTACATATCGGAAGCAAGGTTAGAATAGTCTGATCATATCAGAACTCAATTGGTGAGATACTTTCATTATGGAAGATGCCCTTGATCCACTAGACCGCTCTCTCCTTCAGGAATTGAGCCGCAACGCCAGACTTAGCTGGCGCGAACTTGCATCGCTGACTGAGGTGTCCGCCCCAACCGTCCGAGACCGTATCAGGCGGCTCGAAGACATGGGTGTCATCACGGGTTTTGGTGTTGAGCTTTCTCCTAAGGCACTTGGCTACACCCTCGAAGCGATTGTGCGCTTCAAGCCCTTTCCAGGAAAAGTTCATCTGCTCGCTGAAAAGATCATTACATCAACCCGCATCGTGCAATGTGACAAGGTCACAGGCGAAGATGCGTTCGTTGCCCGAATGCTCCTCAAAAACATCTCCGAACTGGACGCACTGCTGGAAGATTTCTCGACACATGCATCCACCCAGACGGCGGTCATCAAATCGAGCCCGGTGCGTATGCGGCCACCCCCGCTTGATTGAAATTGCTCCGATTCTGAGCGCAAGGCATATCAACCGACTTAATCAGAGCGGCCACTCGCGCAGCCGAAGCGAATTGGTATTTAGTCCCGCGTCTTTCTAGTTCATGAGCCGTGCAGCGAACGGCGGTTTCTGCGCTTGCATTCCTCCAGTCTGCACAGGCCGTGCTGTTCAACTGTCCTACCGTTCGCACGTAATGTGATCCGGTGCGGATGATTGCAATCCCGTCGCAGATAATCTGATTACGTTCGCAAATAATGTTAGTTTAGCACCCCGGATAGACGCAAATAATTCGAGCGGAAATTCGGGCAGTTTGCAATTCGAGCGCCGCATAAGTGCAATCCGCTACAACTACTCGCGACTATCTGGCCGTCATAGGGGAAGTTCCAACGTTGCTTTCTCGGTGGAGACGACAATCGATGTGCGGAATTTCCGCACGTTCTTGTCAGCGAAAAAGAAGCGATGCGTGAATGCTTCGTAATCTCTGATATCTTTAGCCACGACAATCATAACGAAATCGGCGTCCCCGGCGATGCAGTAGAAATTCATCACCTGCCGGTCCTCTCGCGCTTTCCGCTTGAACGCGTCGATCTGGTCCAAGCGGTCACGCTCAAGCTCAACAGAAACCACTGCTGTTATTCCAAACCCGAGTTTTTGCTGATCAAGAACAGCCACCTCTTTCTTGATCACACCGCCGTCGCGCAAGGCTTTCAATCGCCTTTGAACCGATGCCGTGGACGCCCCGATATGGTCCGCCAGATCCTGTATGGACGTCCGCGCGTTTCCTTGCAGTATGTTTAACAGTTTATGATCCGATTGATCCATGATCGTGTCACTCCCAAAGCCCATAACTTTTGAGGTGATGCTATCACATAAAGCCGATTTTGATAGTTTAATCTATCACCGAACGGTCCTAAATTGGCTGTTTATGAAACATGGCGCTGTTGCAATCCTTCCCCTCGCTGCCGGAGCAGCCCTCTATGGCTTCGCATTCGGTCTGCTGGCGGCTCAGGTCGGATTTCCATGGTGGGGCGTTGCCCTTATGAGCGGGGTTGTTCATGCGGGATCATCCCAAATCGTCGCCGTAGAGCAGTTTGCGGGAACGTCTGCCGTGGTCGGTGCCGCTCTCGCGGGGGCGGCATTGAACCTGCGCTACATCGGCATTGTCGCATCACTCTCCGATGTTCTGAGCGGCCTTTCACTTCGGATGAAGCTCCTCGCAATCCACATCACAGGCGATGAAAACTGGGCCTTAACAATGACGGAGCGGGCGAAAAACCCCGCAATCAGAGCAAGCTTTTTGATTGGCTCCGGGCTTGTGATGATCACGGTCTGGACAATCTCGACAACACTGGGGGCGGTTGCCGGGGCAACGCTTCCAAACCTCGAACAGTTCGGACTGGGGTTCGCCTTCACCGCCGCTTTCATCGCGATGGCGCGTGGGTTGTGGCGCGGCGCACCAAACCTTCTTCCCTGGGCCATGAGTTTCGCAATCACGGTATGCGCCGTTACAGTAGGCGCTCCAAAGGCTTACGCAATCGTCGCCGGTGCCGTCTGCGGCCTCGTGATTTCACATTTCCACAGGACCAAAAAAGAGCGCGTGGCATGACATTTCCATTCTGGATGTTGATCGTTGTTCTTGCCGTCGCTGCACTCTCGATCAGGGTGCTGGGTCTCTTTGCCGGTGATGCGATCAAGTCGTCCCAGTATTCATGGGTGCTGGATGATTTGCCCGGTCTTATCGTCGTCTCCCTGGTTGCATCTTCGCTGGCCGGTCAATCTGTCGAAACATGGATCGCCGCCGGGATAGCACTGGTTGTCGCATACCTGTCCAACCACGTAATCCTGACTATGTGCGTCGGTGTTGCCGTATATGGCGGCCTGGTTTGGGTCGGTTTCTAGCGGCCGAGATAAGCGGGGTTGATCTGGCATCCTTCCTTGGTTGCCGGATACCTCGTGCGCTTTCCAAAGCATACGATCATTCTATCCCCTCACGCCGCCAACGCCAGAACCACAACGCCAGCCAGAATGACGCTTGCCCAGAACAAACGATGTTTCAATTGCCCCTCTCCAAGCAATAGGCTGCCCATCAGCACCGTCAGGAGAACGCTGAGTTCACGGATCGGAGCGACAAAGACAACCGGCGTGAAGGTCAGCGCAATGAGAACCAGAATGTAGGCCAATGGGTTGAACACTGCGATGGCAAGTACGCCGAATTTATGTTGCTGCCATATGTTTTGAACCAGCGCGTGACGGCGTACTGCCAGCGGAGCCAGCAGCACGGTTCTACCCACGCTGGACGCATAATCCAGTAGCAGCGGCGGTATCATCAGCGCCGAAACCGAGTGGGCATCCCATGCCGTATAGCTCCCGATAAACAGACCTGCCGTCAGGCCAAAACCAAGCGATAGCAGGGCGCTGCCGCCAGATCGGCGAAACCCGCCCGTCAGCATCAAAACCCCGAAGATGATAATCGCGCCACCGATGGCGATCTGCGAGGTAATCCGTTCTCCCAGAAACAACACAGCAAAACAGGTGGACAGCAAGGGCCCGGTTGCCCGTGCTGTAGGATAGACCAGCGAAAGATCACCCTTGCGGTACCCGATCTGCAACAAAAGGAAATATCCAAGATGCAGCGCAGCACTACCTGCTATGAAAGCCATCTGTGTGACATCGAACAGCGGGATGCCCGATCCAATCCAGATCGCCAACGGCAGATAGATCACCACCGACAGGGCCGAGAAGAGCCAGACCAGCTCAGGTCCGGCGTTGATGCGTTTAACGAAGAAATTCCAGGTTGCGTGACAGATTGCGGCTGTCAGGACGAGCGCGAAGCCAAGGATGGACATGTTTTTACCTCAAAGACGAGTTTCAAGCAGACGTGCGTAAGCACGCCCGTCCATCCCCCCTAGCTTTCTCGTCTTTAAGGTGTCCGCCCGTACACGGGCTCATAACGGCGCTCGGTCCAGTCCTGAAAAATCAGCGGAACCCTAGCCGCACATGGATGGGCAGGGTCAGCGTATCATGGAAGACCAAGCTGTAAAGACCTGTCTTGCGACAGGGTGCGATGCGACATAGGCTCGGGCTTCATTTCAATTCCACTAATTGATTGAACCCACGAGAGGAATTCATATGGACACGCTTCTTTTCTTAGCTTTCGTGACCACGACATTGCTGTTCGTCGCCGTGCCGGGACCGTCCGTGGCCTTTGCATCCGCTCAGGCGGTTCGTCACGGCGCAAAGGCTGCTGCAATCACTGTGGCAGGCGATGCCTTGGGTACAGTTGTCCATATCTGCATCGCGGTCTGGGGCCTGGCAACGCTGATCGCGATTTCTGAGACGGTTCTGCCGTTTCTGCAAATCGTGGGAGGCGTGTTCATCATCTATATGAGCATCCAGTCTTTCCGATCATCCCGGCATCCAGCCAAAGCGCCTGTCGCCACCAATCACCGCGTCACCTTCTGGGCTGGTTTCTTTGCCTGCGTAACAAATCCCAAAGCAATAGTATTCTTCGTGGCGCTATTCCCCAGCTTTATTTCACCAGAGCACAACATCCTGCTTCAAAGTCTGATTTACGGCACCATTTTCCTGTTCTTGGATGCTATTTCCATTCTTGGCTACGCGCTGCTGGCGATGCACGCCGTGCGCAAGGCAACATCCCGATGGCTGAATATTGAAGCGCTGAGCGGGCTTGGCCTGTTCGGGGTTGGTTTTGGTATGATCGTGAAAGGCTATCGCTCCATTCCGTCGAATTGAGATCACAAGCAAAACATTGTTGCATGACACATCGATTGAGAACATAATATGAACATTATAAATTGATTTGAGGTAACCCATGCAGGATTTCAGCACCTATCTCCCCGGTATTATTCTGGCCTATTCCGCCTTCCTTTTGGCCATAGCCAGCCCTGGACCCAACATTCTTGCGGTGATCGGCACGTCCATGAGCGTAAGCCGCCAATCAGGCATTTCGTTGGCTCTGGGCGTTGCGAGCGGATCGTTCACGTGGGCGCTTCTGACTGTGTTCGGCTTGTCAGCCATTCTTGCAACCTATGCATCTGCCCTCCTGCTGATCAAGATTTTTGGCGGTCTGTACCTGCTCTGGCTGGCGTATAAATCTTTCAAGTCAGCGGCTTCAACACATGACATCGAAGCTAAAGAGCTGGCTGGAGGTCGGCGAACACCCTTCGGGTATTTTCAGCGGGGCTACATTATCCAGATGACAAACCCGAAGGCCGCTTTGGCGTGGGTCGCCATTATCTCGCTAGGCTTGCAGGAAGGTGCGCCCCTGTGGGTTGGCGCTGCCATCGTTATCGGGACATTTATCATGTCGATTGTGATCCACGTTCTTTACGCCGTGGCGTTTTCCACCCCGGCCATGGTGCGCATCTACGGCTCAGCGCGCAGGGTCATTCAAGGCGTTCTGGGTACCTTTTTCGCCTTTGCCGGTTTGCATCTGCTGACCAGCCGGAGTTAAGCGATCATGAGCTTTACCGATCCTGCTGCAAAAAACCTGAATGAGGGCTTTGCAGTCGCCATCAACATTGTAGCCAAGGAAGGCAAGGGCGATGCAGTGGCTGAAATCCTGCAAGGGCTGATTGCCCCGACTATGGCCGAAAAGGGCGTGAAGTTCTTTGTGCCATACCGCTCGCCAACTGACCCGTTGTCTTTCTTCATCTATGAACTTTATGTCGATGAAGCGGGGTGGGAGGCGCATAATAAAGCACCTCATTTCCTGAATGTTGTCGATGAACTGGTCTCTTTGGTAACTCACAGACAGCGCATGCCGTTCGTTCCTTTTGGGGTCAAGCGTGGTTGAGTGCTAAATTCCCCTTTAAGCGGTTTTCTAGCTGAATAGCCGTTTGTGTTCCGCGCAGAGGATTCAACGAGAGATGTAATCAACTACTGTTGGTAAACTGGCGCGGCGTTTTGCCCGTGACCAACCGGAAGGCGTTGATAAACGCACTCGGGGTTTCAAAACCTACATCAAGCGCAACACTCGTAACCGGTTGACCGTCGATTAATCTCTCAATTGCTACGATAATTCGGGTCTGCCGCCTAAATTCTCGAAAGGTCATACCCGTTTCCCCGCGAACGCGGCGTATCAGGTTTCTCTCGGAAAGCCCTAACTCATTAGCCCATTCAGTCATTGTCTTCTTGGATGCGGGGTTTGCACGCAGGTCTTCTGCAAGGAGAGCAATGTGTTTGTTTGCTGGCAGGGGCAGGGAAAACGCCTCGATGTTGCTCTGTTTGATTTCGTGGACAAGCACATCGCCCAAGGTTTGTTGCAGCGTGCCATCTTTATCCTCGGCCAAGCGCACCAATACCTCTCTAGCGAGAGGCGAAACGGAAATTACACGTAGATCGGTGGGGAGGGAGAGATAAGCAGTGCTTAGATAGGCTGTCCGCATAGCGACTGCACCTCCGCACTCAATGGCGTGTTCGATCCCTGCAGGTATCCATAGGGCTCTGCTCACAGGAAGCACCCAAAGCCTGTTTCGCGCCGAGATCCGCATTGCTCCTGAGATGGCGTGTATGAGTTGATGCGCTTCGTGCGAATGCCATTCAATCCGGGTGTCGGACGGATATGTCGAAGCGAACCCGTTTACCTCGGGTTGGCTCAAATTTGGCATTTCAGGCGTATTATTTGTCATTATATTGACAGACAGTAAGTCGTTACCGACACATAATCAAAGGATAAGTCAGTTAAGGAAGCTCAATCGTGTCCCGCAACGAAACCCTCCAATTCATCAATCTGGCTCATTTCTTTGACCATTTCTTCCTGCTTATTTTTCCGACTGCCGCACTCGCCATAGCCCCCGCATGGGACATGAGCTACGCCAATGTGCTTTTGCTCGGGTCGCCCGTTTACATCATGTTTGCTTTAGGCACGCTTCCAGCCGGTTGGCTCGGTGACAGGCTGGATCGATTGACATTGATCGCAGTCTTTTTCCTAGGCTGTGGCGCATCAAGCATATGGGTGGCGATGTCTGAGAGCACTCTGGCTATGACAGTTGGTCTTGGCTTCCTGGGCCTATTTGCGGCAATTTACCATCCGGTCGGTCTCGCCCATATCACCCAAGTCGGACTGCGTTCAGGACGTGCGTTGGCCATAAATGGCGTCTTCGGCAACATGGGGTTAGCGGGGGCCGCCGTTCTGACCGCCATTCTCTCTAAACATGTGGGATGGGAGGCGGCGTTCTTTGTTCCGGGTGGCATCTCGGTTGCAATTGGGGTGGTGTTATTGATTAGGAGCAGAAAACAGGGATACGCATCTCGGCAAAATGAAGAGGCCCGAACCGGAACGCCTCACAGTAGCAATCGCAAGACGCAAATGCGTGTCTTTGCAGTTGTTTGTGTGTCTGCACTTTTAGGAGGGTTAATCTTTAATGCGGTTACGATCTCGTTGCCAAAGTTCTTCGATGAACGGCTTGTAGGCGTCGGGGGTGATCTCACATGGGTGGGGGCATCGGCAGGACTGGTCTTCGCCATCGCTGCCTTTGCACAATTACCTGTGGGAGAATTGCTTGACCGGATTGGAGCCCGACCAATTCTACTGACGTTGCTAAGCTGTCAGGTGTTATGTTTGCTCTTGTTGACGCAGGCGACGGGCATAATTGCTCTTGCACTCTCACTTGCTTTGGTCACGTTCATATTTGCTGAAATCCCAATCACAACCTGGTTGCTCGGACACTATCTCGAACCGGGCATTCGATCTCGTGCTGTTTCCGTGGAATATGTCATGTCTCTTGGAGTTGGTGCCACCGCTGTACCATTCATTGCTATGTTTCATGCCAAAGGGATCGGCTTTGACGTTCAGCTTTTTGGCCTCGCAGCAGCGGCTTCGGGTATATTTATAGCCGCGGTGTTCTTACCGAAAGACAAACTGACGAATGCTCCGCATCCCTCAGGTTATCTGCCTGCACGAAACGAATAGCCCGGAGCTTGCATCCCAGGATTCGAGCAGCCGAACTCACTGTAAAATTGAAGAGCCGGAAGAGAGAGCCTATGATAGAAGAACCAACGCCATTGACTGTCAGGAAAAATTTTTCACGACCGACTGAGGATCAAATCGCAGCCTTCCAAGGCATACCGACCGGCTTTGTGGCCGATGCACTTGGCGGCGGCGGGGCGTTTTCCTCTTCGATCCGTCCCATTGGTGAGGGGCGGGACATAAAGTGTATTGCCGCCGGTCCTGCTATAACAGCGGCCAATGGTCCCGCAGATATTCTGGCGACCATTGCAGCCCTGAACTTCGTAAAGCCGGGAGATATACTGGTTGCAGCGGTTGATGGCCATCAGGGGTGTTCCGCTGCGGGGGATCGCGTGATCGGAATGCTCAAGAATGCAGGCGGAGCCGCTTTTGTCACCGACGGACCGGTCCGCGACTATGTCGGCATTGTGGGCGTGGGGCTTCCAGTTTGGTGTACCGGCCTCAATCCCGCGTCTCCTTACACATCCGGGCCAGGTCGGGTTGGTGTATCCATTCAAATCGCAGGGCAAAATGTCAGCAGCGGCGACATGATCATTGCCGACCAGGATGGTGTGGTTGTTGTCCCATTTGACCAAATCGATGACGTTATCGAGAATCTGAACCATATCCGCGATCTTGAAATGAAGCTGGACGCGGAGGTTTCAGCAGGTCGGACGGTTTCACAAACGGCCTTGGATATGCTCTCGGACAGCCGAACCACGTACCTGTCTTAGTGGTATAGAGGTATCGTAAAATGAGTACCCGACGCTGAATTCCAGCCAAAGCGGAGATTGGAAATCTTAAAGAGAAGGTCGGGAATATCAGCATTGCCGACCTTGCCACACCCTGAACCGGCAAGGGCAAAAATCTGCCAAAACCACTGGCATTTCGCCGGGGGTTTTTGACCGGGTTATGTGTTTGATTTGGTGTAGAGTAGGGCGGGGTGGCAGAAACGACCCTTTTTGCGGCAGTTTTCATGTCGCCGCTAAGTCATTGATTCCGATTGCGCTGGACTGCCGCAAAAACCTCGTGCAAAAGGGATCCATGAAAATTGGCTACGCACGAGTGTCCACGGAGGAACAGAACCTTGATCTACAGATCGAGGCGCTGACCGAAGCCGGGTGCGACCGGATCATCACCGACCAAGCGCAAAGTGGCATGAAAGCGGCTGAAACGCGCGCGGGTTTTTCAGAAGCAATGGAGCTTCTAGACGACGGTGATCTTCTGGTGGTCTGGAAGTTGGACAGGGTGGGGCGGTCCATTGCTGATCTCATACACCTTCTGAAGCTTTTCGGGGATCGCGGCATAGAATTCCGTAGCCTGACGGACGGGATCGACACGACGACCGCAGGTGGGCGACTAGTGTTTCACATTATGGGAGCCTTGGCAGAGTTTGAGCGCGACTTGATCCAGGAACGCACCAAGGCTGGGCTTGCCGCTGCGAAGAAGCGCGGCAAACGACTTGGCCGACCTCCTGCGCTGACACCCGCACAAATCCAGCACGCGAAGGCGGCGATATCGGCAAGGCGAGAGACAGTTTCGGGCATGGCAGAGATACTTGGGGTAAACCGCAGCACCATCCAGCGCGCCATCGGGGCAACCCGGTAATGGACGCGCTTCAGAAACATCTTTTCCAGCTCAAATTCCGCATCGCCTTCCTTGAAAGCCAAGGGAAGGCGTTCGAGGATCTGTTTTCTCGGATTATGGGTCACGCCTTCGCCGGCGATTTCCAGGCTGTGCGGCCATATGGGAATAAGGGCGATCTGAAGTGTGACGGTTACCGAGGAAGCGACAAGACCGTTTTTCAGTGCTATGCGCCGAAAACAACCAAGCTTGATAAGCTTCAGGCGAAGGTCGACGAAGATTTCAATGGTGCGGTCGCGCATTGGGGGCCGCGCATGGAGCGCTGGTCCTTTGTACACAACGACGACGATGGCCTTCCTGCCGATGTGATTCAGCAGTTAATCGATCTTGGTCAGGCCAATCAGAGCGTGTCGCTCGGCCAGATGAGCTACCCAGAGATTTTCGATGTTACGATGTCGCTGGCAGCTCCACACCTCGAAGACTTGTTCGGTCCGGCTCCTACGCAGCGCACGCTTGCACAACTCGATTTCGAGGCTCTGCGTCCTGTCGTCATGCTAATCCAGCGGATTGATCCAGATGAGAATCCGTCCCTGGCGGCACCTTCTGCATCAAAACTGAAGGCGAACGACCTGTCCGACGATGCAGCAGAACTTTTGCGTCAAGGGCGTCGCAGAGAGCGACTGGTCGAGGATTTCTTCAACCAGTTTCCGAATCCCGACTTTGGTGAGGAGATCGCTCAGGGCTTCCGTGATCGCTACCACGAGCTGAAGCAGCAAGGCCACTCGGCAGATCATATTTTCATGGAGCTTCAGCACTTCGCGGGGGGAATGAGCGGAACACCGCAGCATCAAGCCGCTGTTCTGGCCGTCATGTCGTATTTCTTCGAGCGCTGCGACATTTTTGAGGATTATGTGGAAGCGGAGGCCGACACATGATCCTTCCGACCAAACATATCCGTCCCGAACGCGCGCTCCTGACCGTGGGTGCCGATATACTCGCGTGCCTGAAGCGACCGATGACAGTGTCACGGGTATGGGACGAAGTGCGAGAGCAGCGTGGCGAAGCAGCAGGGGTGGCGCCCATAAACTACGATTGGTTCATTCTCGCCCTTGATCTCCTGTTTATCACAAAGGCGGTCAGTTTTGAAAATGGCCTACTTCGTAAGGGCGCGCCATGATCCACAACCTCACAAGTGATCTGGAGAGTTTCAAAAGCCTGACCTTCGGTCCGGGTCTAAACATTCTCTTGGCTGAGAAGACGGCGCAATCAACGGATCGGCAGACGCGAAACGGGGCAGGGAAGACCAGTTTTGTCGAACTGGTCCACTTTATCTATGGCGGCAACGCCAAGCCTGACAGCATCTTTCGCTCCGATGAACTGAAACCGCACACCTTCGAAATGCAGACCGATATCAGTGGGCATACGATTTCTGCCGCGCGGTCTGGCACGAAGCCTGCACGCATCAGACTTCAGGGCGAGACGGAGCATTGGCCGATCAAACCCGAACTGGACAACAAGACCGGCGACCTCGTGCTGTCGAACACCAACTGGCGAGCCGATCTGGGCGCTTTGCTATTCGATCTGCCAACGGACCCGGAGGCAATAAGTCGGTTCGGACCGACTTTCCGTTCACTCTTTTCCTATTTTGCGCGGCGACAAGGAAGTGGAGGGTTCGTTCAGCCAACGCAGCAATCCGGACCACAGCAGAATTGGGACCAGCAGGTCGCAATATCTTACCTTCTCGGGTTGGATGCCAGCATTGCACAGCAGTTTCAGGAAACGCGTGCGCAAGAGAGTGCAATGGCGGAGCTGCGGAAAGCGGCGAAGAAAGGCGACTTGGGTGAGTTTTATGGAAACTCTGCCGACTTTCGAACGCGGTTGGCGATCGCAGAAACCAAGGCCCGTCAACTTCAGAAGCAACTCGCTGAGTTCAACGTCGTTCCGGAATATGCATCGATGGAGCAGGAAGCTTCAGAGATTACGCGCTCTATTTCCTCCATCAACGACGACAACCTGATTGATCGAGAACTTGTGCTGCAGCTGAGAACAGCCTTGGAGAGCGAAGAACCACCTGCGATCACCAACGTCGAAAGGCTATACCACGAAGCTGGTGTCGTTCTTCCGGAGGCGGTAGGGCGCAGATTCGAAGAGGTGTCGGAGTTTCATGAGGCCATCATTCGAAACCGCCAGACTCATCTTTCGGCGGAGATCACTGCTGCAGAAGCACGCATTGCAGAACGGGAAGCGCAGCGACTAGAGTTGGATCGACGCCGGGGCCAGCTCATGGGCATTCTTCAATCGGGGGGCGCGCTGGAACACTACTCACGCCTTCAGGAAGAGGCCGGGCGCACCGAAGCGAAAGTAGAAGCATTGCGTCAGCAGTTGGAGATTGCCGAGCGGATTGAGAGCACGAAAGTCCAGCTCGACATCGAGCGAGCCCGTTTGCAGCAAGCGCTTCAAGCCGACCTTCATGAGCGCAATGATATCACGAATGATGCCATCGTGATTTTCGAAGAACTGTCCACCTCGCTCTACGAGCAGGCCGGGCATCTGACAATTGCTGCGACACCCAATGGTCCCACGTTCGAGGTGGCAATCGATGCACAGCGGAGCAAAGGCATCAACAGCATGCAGATCTTCTGTTTCGATCTGATGTTGGCCGAACTGACGGCGAAACGTGGAATTGGGCCAGGCTTCCTCATCCATGACAGTCATCTTTTCGATGGCGTTGATGAAAGACAGGTCGCCAAGGCTCTGCAGCTTGGAGCTAATCATGCCGAAAGAGTCGGCTTCCAATATATCGTGACCATGAACTCAGATGCGCTGCCCGTGGACGGGTTTCAAGACGGTTTTGATGTGCACCAGTACGTCAATCCGACCCGCCTTACAGACGAAGAAGAAACGGGTGGCCTGTTTGGCCTCAGATTTGGATAGCGGTGGATCGACTGGGTAGATTTCGCGCACGGCTTAAATTCAAACTAGGCATCTAATTTCAACTTGCAGAGCATACGCGCGATAGTCTATTTCGTTCGATCCGCGCTAGAGGACCTGGTTGGAAAATGTCTGAGATATTCGAGAACGCAATCACCTCAATCAAACTTGGTATTGAGGATTTCCAGACCGGTGACGACGACCGGATGCTGAGTGCCGCGCGCAACTACTACGCGGGCCTTCTTCTGCTTGCCAAGGAATGCTTGGTCAACGCGGTCCCGGAAGCTGATGCGATGGATGTCATTGGGGCAAAATTCAAGCCTGTCCCAGACGGTGATGGCGGAGTTGATCACGTCGTCATGGGATACACAACTGTTGATCTTGCTCAACTCAAGACCCGCTTCAAGGACTTCGGGCTGGCCTGGCCCGATGCAAATATTACTAACCTTCAAAGGTTCCGGAATGATCTGGAACATCATCATCTGAAGGAACCTGCAAGCGCCTTGAGCGAAGCAATCGCATCGTCATTTCCAATGGTAGTCGATTTCTTCAAGATTCTTGATGAAGACCCGCAGGAATACCTGCAAGATGTCTGGGAAACAATCCTTGCGGAAAGGGCGGCTTTCGAAAAAGTGCAGGTCGCTTGCTTGGCAAGTTTGGAGCCCGTCGGATGGCCTGCAGATGTTGAGCACCTTGACAGGATGAATTGCCCAAACTGTCAATCATCGTTGATTGGCCAGGCTGATCCAGAAAACACGAACCATGAAGCGATAAACGGAAAATGCTTTCAATGTGGCGAAGAAATTGGCTTTGAGAAAATGATGGAGTTGGTTGTCAAAGCCAGCTACGAAATCTCCGCATATCTGATGGCAAAAGAGGGCCTGTCCCCTGCCATTGCAGACTGTCCGCATTGCACTGCCACCGCATATGTTGAAACCGGCGAAGACAGTATCTGCTTCGTGTGTGGTGAAAGCATCGCTGGGACCTGTTACCGGTGTTCCGCAGACATTGACGTGAACGAGTACAGCTATGATCACGAAGGTCTTTGTAGCTATTGCGCTCACATGGCAGAAAAGATGATGCGGGAGTGACGATCAATACCTTCGCGCAAGCACGTTGGTTCAAATCATGGCCTGACAAAGGCAACGGCCTGAACACCGGCGACCAGCATGGCGCATAGAGGGCATCTGTCTATAATGCGGGACAATCCTGCTTTCCGGTTCAAACGCAATTAGCGCACACTTGCCGGTTAGATTTGGTTTCACTGATGTATGAATGTTTCTTCCCAACAGCTTTGACAGAGATCACCACCAATATCGGACTCAACTCCTGGCGTCAGAAGTTGCCCACATGTACGGCATTCTTCCTTTGGGTCGTAACCGCAGAGAAAACAAGTCGGCTCCTCTATCGCAAGAACGAAAGCCTCCCGTTCACATTTTGGACATTCGATCCAAGCAGGTTCTCCACCTTGCGTCATTGTCAGATACGCGTCGGCATAGAAGGAGTGTTGCACCAGAAGCTCGACAAAGTCTTCAGTTCCATATGCAGCACCGCAGCCGTGGCAAAGGGCGTCGATCATTTGCGGATCAGAGTTTTCCGAATCTGATTGTTTCAAAAGGCTGAGGCCGCAAGTGGTGCATGCTGCAGGCTCATCTGTGGTGAAGTGATTGGCCCAAGGCAGTTCCGATAATGAGGCCAAGCATTCCTCGACGAGTTTCACGTAAAGCTGTTCTTGCTCGGCCATGAATGTCCATGATGCCCCCAAGTGATCAGCTGGGTTCTCGCCAAGTAGATCAAAGAATTCGGCGACGATCGGATAACATGCTCCAACAGTCTTCTTGATATCCTTTTGGGAGTGAGGATGGGAGAAGTGCTCCACTGCATTTCGCATTCTACGCAACAAAGTGAAGGCGGTCTTGGCGTCCCCCTTGACCCAGTTAAGGTCGAAATCTGCAAACCGCTGTTCAAGGTCTCCAACATCGATTGTAGCATGCCCTCTGGCCCTAATTTGCACATTCCCATGGCCATCTGGGACGAGTTTGTGCCGTGCGGCGAGCACGATAGCTGGATCTGCAGATTCCGCTCGGCTCAGCAAGCATGCTTTGCCTAATAACACTACGCCCGCGTGAAAATTTCGGATCGCGCTCAATGCCCGTTTGGGGTCATCCGTTTGGATGTCCTCAATGCCAAGCGCTATCGAACTTGTCGCATTTTCAAGAATTGTAGCCACGGTTCTTTAAACCTTTAGTCTTTGGTCACGTGCTGTCCGCAACAAATTTCGCGGTGACCATGCGTGACCACATTCCATGCAACAGCTTTGGAGCGGGAAGCACGGTTTACTTCTTTCGACCCGGACGCTGAGTTAGCGCTGATCCCGCAGCAGACTTTGCCGCCTTAGACGCATTTGGATTCCGGAGCGTTTTTGACGCAGCGCTAGCGGCTCTCCTGCTCGTGACTTCGTTGGCACCGCTCTTGCTCCTCACCTGTGTCAATGCAGAACCTGCCGCACTTTTCGCCGCTTTGCTCGCAGTAGGGCTGCGCAGCGTCTTCGAAGCTGCAGATGCTGCCCGCCTTCCAGTCACCTCTGTGTTACGTTTCCTGGTCATTGTAGTCCTCCATAATTTTGATCGAGTTGCTGTAACTTAGTGATTGACAGGCTGATAGAGCGTGTAGCCACGCGCGAGTTTCTGATTGACTAGTTTGGTGATGGCTTTTCGTGCTTCCAATTCAGTATCGTAACAATCCCGACGATGCCTGCCCCACGAACCGCTACGACCCCATTGGCGGTGAACGCGGTGATCGTTGAACAGGTCTTTCTCAAGTTCCACACAGTAAAACCGATCCATATTGAGTTCAGGATCAACACGTTTCATATCAATCTGCATCGATCTCCTCCTTGGTCATGGGAATGTGTTTGATCGAAAGGCATTCAAGTCGCGGAAACTCCTGATCGAGTCCCCAGCGTCGTGTGGTGTAAAATTCGAGGGCCTGGCGAATGCGTATTTCCAAGACGTCTTCCGTGAAACCAAACTCGGTTCGAACAACCCTTTGTTGCGAGGCTGCCAATCGTTCATGGGGTCGTAGTTCTAAGACCGACCATGTAAACCATTCGTCATCGCGAGGAATATCTTCAATTCTTGATGATTTGAGAAACGACAAATCAAGATCAATGCGAGAGGGGATGAAATCTCGGAACTGATTGCGCGTAAAACAATACGCGCGAACGTGCAATCGGACACCATCAGAGACAAAGCGCAAGGGCGCAATCATGCGGGTTTCTGGTTCAGGATCGCGCATCGATTGATAGACTATTTCGACCGACTGACCTCCTCGAATGGCTCGATAAAGCGGCAAGAAAGCATGTACGTTTTGAGTGCGCTGAAGGTCAGGGAGCTCATCATAAACAGATTGTGTATCGCCATCAAAGAGCTCTAAGAGCTCGGACGTTGCAGCGGGTCCTGTCAACCGCTGAAAGCCCTTTTGAGCAAGATATTGGCGTGAGGTTGCATCGTAGATGAGAGCGTCATCATCGACTTCTTTTAGATAAGAGCGAAAATCCAATGCAGCCTGTGCATTGGAAATCCCAAACTGCTGAATAAGCGATGCGCGCGTCGCAGCCCCGTTCCAAAAGAACAGTCGGTCCAGATACTCCAGCCGTTTACGCTGGGCGTATTTCAAATCTTCAAATGCCATTCGTTAGCATTAGCTTGACTCTCATTATTTGTCCATATAAAAAATACACGTGCAAAAAGTAACGGAGTGCAGCATGCGAATCCTTCACACAGCAGATTGGCACCTTGGAAAGACCTTTCGGAAAGTGTCGCTGATGGATGATCAGGGGCATGTTTTAGACCAAATTCTTAATGCGGTGGTCGAGAATGACATTCAGGTGTTGATCGTCGCTGGCGATATATATGACAAGCAAGCGCCATCTGAGGCTGCTGTTGCGCTGTTTTGCAGTTTCATTGAGCGTGTCTATGAAGAGACTGATGCTGCGATTGTCATCATTGCGGGCAATCACGATTCTGGACAAAGGCTTGCCGGGCCGACCAAGCTTTATGATCGTAATCGCATTTTGATCAGGGGAACATTGGCGCGGGATGAACACCCGATCGTCTTGGATGATGAACATGGTCCTGTCGCTTTTTCGGCACTTCCATATGGCGAAATATTTGCAGCTCGGCGCGCATTTGACGATGAAACCATCCGGTCGCCCGAGGACGTATTGAGGTTTGAGGTGGATGCAGCTCGCGCGCTAAAGCCTGAAGGTGCCCGATGGGTAATCGTCGCGCACGCATTTGTAACAGGCAGTCTTCCCAGCGAATCCGAACGTACATTGTCGGTGGGCACGGTTGAGACCGTATCCAGCAGCCTTTTTGACGGTGCCAATTATGTCGCGCTTGGTCACTTACATCGCTCTCAAACCGCTGGAAATGAGACCATACGTTACAGCGGATCACCTCTGGCCTTTGGCTTTGATGAGGCTGACACGACAAAGACCATGGCCCTGTTTAATCTGTCCGCTGATGGTAGCCTTGAGAATTTCAGAGAGATTGCGTTTGAACCGCTGCGAAAAGTTAGGGAGGTCAGGGGCCTGATGGCCGATTTGGTCGCTGAGGCAGAGAAGTCTCCAAGCGAGGATTACATCAGCGCTATTTTTCTTGAT
Organism: Ruegeria sp. EL01; assembly: GCF_900313035.1. Taxonomy (GTDB): domain Bacteria; phylum Pseudomonadota; class Alphaproteobacteria; order Rhodobacterales; family Rhodobacteraceae; genus Ruegeria. The sequence continues at coordinate 42,746 of NZ_OMPS01000011.1, forward strand.
GAAGGTTCGGTGGTCGAGCCAGCGGCGCAATTGCGGCCGTACTACCCAAATGTTTTGCAGACCTTGCGCGAGAAAAAACGCGAGCTGGTTCATGCAAGTGCGGGTCGGGCACATTCTAAATTGGACGATCCAATGGGTGTGATCAGCGAATTTGTTGAGTTTGTGCGCGGCGAGAAACCCAATGAAGCTGAGACCGATGTTGTGACGAAAATTGTCGACCAACCGGTGCGGAAGGAAGTGTAATGCGTCCCATTCGCCTCACGTTAAACGCCTTTGGTCCCTATGCTGGAAGAGAAGTAGTAGATTTTACCGCTGCGCTCGATGCTGGAATATTTGGCATCTATGGGGATACAGGTGCAGGTAAAACCACAATATTTGATGGGATTGCATTTGCTTTGTTTGGGCAATCATCAGGTGCTGAAAGAGCCTCTGATGACATGCTGTCTGATTATGCTGACCCCAAAGACATTACTGAGGTCGAGCTCGTCTTTGATCTTGGTGAGAAACGCTATGTTGTTCGCCGCATTCCCAGACAGGAGCGTGCCTCCAATCGAGGGGAAGGGACGACTTCTCAGGCGCATGAGGCTTATCTGTTTGATGCGACCGGGCTAACCTTGGATCAGATCACGAAAGACAATTCTGGCGAGATGCTGTCTGAAAAGAAAACAAGCCAGGTCGATCCTATGATCAGAGATCTGCTTGGCTATGACGCCGCTCAGTTCAGGCAAATCGTCTTGCTGCCACAAGGTGAGTTCCGTAAAATTCTCACCGCCAATTCAGACGATCGGGCGCCGATATTAAAGCGGCTGTTTGATGTCTCTCTCTATGAGAACTTCATGCAGAAAATTCGCACTCAAGCCGCGAATATGCATCGTGAGATCAAGGACGAACGTATTGTCAGGGACACAACACTTGAGGGCCTGACAGAACAAGAGCTCAAAGACGATATCGCATCACGTGACAAATCCATCGCTGAGCTTGGTGAAAAACTAAAGACGCTGGCAACGCAAGCAGCCACACATCAAAAAACCCTCACCGAAGGAGAAACACTGCTCGCGAAGTTTAAGTCTTTGTCCGACGCCAAGAAGGATGAAGGGGAACTTAAGTCAAAAGCAAAGACAATCAAAGCCTATCAGGCCCGCGTTTCAGTCGCGCGCGCTGCACAATCGGTTCTTCCGGCTGAAACGGTTCGCGATCGTACAAAGCAAGATTTGATAGATGCGTCAAAACTCAAGACAGATGCCGATATTGCACTCGGCTTGGCCACAACATCCCATGAGGCAGCGGTGGCAGAACAAGAACGTGTAGCCAAACAAAAACCGCGGCGCGACAAAGCTGCCGCGATGGTTCAAAAGCTCGAACGTTGGGAGGGGATTCTAGAAAAAGCGGCTTCACTTCAAGGTCCGGTGGCCGAGGCCAAGCAAGCCCACCGGAAGGCTGAAACGGCTGAAGTGGAAGCAAAGAGCGCAGAGGCTGCTGCCAATCAGAAACTAGGTGAGATTCAAGCCCTTCAACGAGCGATACCTGAACATACAAAAGCGGTCAGCGCCGCAACGACAGATTTGGCAGCACTCCAACGCGAAGCGGAGATAACCGGCCAGTTCGAAGCCTGTCTGTTGAAGAGAAATCAGCAAGCGACAAATCTCACGTCCCTGCTCCAAGATCACAAAAAAGCGGACTCCTATCTGACAAAATGTCAGGAAGCGTTTTCAAAAGCCGAACAGGAACTGACCGATATTCAAGCCTTGCATGTCGCCCGAAAGCTCAGCGCAGGTAAACCTTGTCCTGCATGCGGATCAACAGAGCACCCAGATCCAGCAACGGGTGACCCAGAACGTCTTGGGCGTCATGAAAACTTCGAAGCGGCAGAGCGATCGCGCGATACGGCAGCGGAAGAAGAACGCGCGGCGAAGGGCCTTGTCGCAACGGGCGAGGCCATATTGGCTGAACGGCAGCAAGAACTTGATGCGTTGACAAAGCCCGAACGCAGCCGCGGAACGCTTGCGCCGTTGCTGCAAACCGCCAAGGAAACAAGAGAAAAACTGGAAGGCGATACGCGGTTCAACGATTTGGCAGAGCGTCTCTCCAGAGCTGAAAGCGCTTCAAATGATACCCTGAAGGCCCGCGAAGAAGCATCAAGAGAAGTTGGTTTGCAAATGCAAGCGGTGTCCAATGCACAGACCGCGCTGACCACAACACTCGCGGAAGTGCCTGAAAATAGGCGAAGTCTGCCGTCGCTAACGGAAGACTTGACGACGGCGCGCGCCGAGCAGTCTTGCTTCGAGCAGGAAAACACAACCGCGATTGACGCGGAGAAAGCCGCAGGTCTTCAATTGGCATCTGCAAAAGAAGGTCACCGCAACGCCAGCACAAACCTGTCTAAGGTAGAAACAGCATCAAAGAAGGCGGAAGAAGATTTTTCAAAGAGTTTGGAGGCATCCAAACTGAGTGAAGAAGGCTATAAATCTGCAAAATCTGATGTCGCCCATTTGGAGGAACTTGAAACGGCAATCCAATCTCATACCAATCAGGTTGCTTCACACAAAGACCGGTTGGAACGGTTGATTGAGGACATTGGAGATCAGGAACGCCCTGACATTGAGGCTCTTACAGCTATTGCCAAAGCGTGCACAGATGAATTGGACAATGGTCGATCTGAGCAGGCGAGACTGAATTCTGAACTTGAGCGCAAAAACGAGGTATTCGCAACGATCACAGCGCTTTCTGCAAAGATCGCCGGTCTAGAGGAAAAATATGCCCCACTCGGTGAGATTGCGGGTCTCGTCAATGGCGACAATGACCTCAAAGTTAGGCTGCCTGAATTTGCAATCGCAGCGATGTTTGACGAGATTTTGGATGCTTCCAATCAACGCCTTGGGCCGATGACCAATCAGCGATTCCAACTTCATCGCCCAGTTGAGACGACGGGCGGACGATCAAAGCGTGGTCTTGATATTGCTGTCTTTGATGCCAATACAGAAAAGTCACGATCAACCACCAGTCTGTCTGGCGGCGAAGGGTTTCAAGCCTCTCTTGCGCTGGCCTTGGGGCTTTCAGATGTGGTCCAACAAAACAGTGGCGGCATAAAGTTGGACGCGATTTTCATCGATGAAGGGTTTGGCACATTGGACCAAGAGACATTAGATACAGCGCTTGAGACATTGTGTTCATTGACGGGCGAGATGCGCGCTGTTGGTCTGATTTCGCACACCGAGCAGGTTAAAGCTTTGATCACGGAAGGCTTTGATATTGAGGCGACGCCAAGTGGATCGCATATACATGCTCGGACAAGTGCAGCTTGAGCACCAAATAAGAGTTTTTGGCTCGCTTGTCCAAACAGAGTCTCTCAAAATACGAATCTCATATTTATGGCGCATTAATAAGGGTATGTCGGAGTCCTTCAATGCTGAGACTGCACAACCAATGAAAACAACCACTTAGTGTTTTCAATTGATGGGACTGGGGCAGGGGCCATAACCGACCTTCGCTGCGGGCCGCACTAACTAGCAAACAGCGGGACTCAACCGACATTGATGTTTTGCCATGTTGCTGACGCAGCATTTGTTCGCAGTTGCAGCAAGCTCTTTGCTGCAATGCGGCCTGCGTCGTGGAAGCGGCCGTTCAAAGCTACAATCTCGGAGGGTTTCTTAAGGCGATGGAAATGTCATGACATTCCTTACAAACTATCTCTGGTTTATAACGCTTGTTCAGAGTGGCGCTTGCGTGATCGGAAGGATGATCTGGCCCTCTTGAAGTTTTTCAGCACACGTCATCTGACCCTCGGAAATACGCCTCATCGCCATCCGGATTTCATCCGCAGCTTCGTCATAACGTGATTTCCCAGAAATCACATCTGACACGTCTAGGTCTATTGCGTCTGGCCAGTCAGATAAGGTCTTGGGGTTGCCGCAAATCTTGATTGTCGGGGCAAGTGGCAGTCCGGACGGATTAAAGACCCCCATCGCAAAAAGAGAGACTTGTGCGCCCCCCAATACCATGCCGGTAAGAGATGTCGGGCTGAAGAAAGGTGTGTTCATGAAGAAGAGGCCTTTCCCCTTAGGACGTTCCCCGAAATTCAACGCCCCTGCAAAGCGGCTGGTCCCGATCTTGCAAAGCGCACCCATGGTTTTTTCTGTTAATGTGCTGAGGCCGGCTTCTATGTTTTCTTGTGTTGGGTTCACCCCACGGTAATCAGTACCGTCCGAGTTCATCATTGCTTCTTCAGCGCTTAGATGTGCCAAAATAGCGTCAGCGATTTGAGGGGTCTTGGATTGCGCTCGGACGACATCTTCTCCACCTAAAAACTCCGCGGTTTCAGAGACAATAGCAGTGCCACCAGCTTCGATCAGTAGGTCAACAAAGCGACCAATGGCTGGATTAGCACAAAGTGCGGATGTCGCGTCTGATCCTCCGCACTCTAGTGCGACAGTGAGGTTTGATAGGTTGAATTCAGATTTTGATTGTCCTGCCGTTGCATCCAAAAGACTGCGCAGTTTCGTGGTCAAACTTTCCTGAGCTGCCTGCATTCCGCGTTGGGCCATGAGCGCGACAACAAAGATTGGTTTTTCGACTTCAGAGCAGACTGCCTGTAACCTGTCAGCAGAAGAGCGATCATGTGTGACGACAAGCGCTGCGCCAACATTTGGGTGCGCTATGATGGCTTTGATCATCTCTTCTTGAAGGGTGGCATCATCACCGCGCAACCCCCGCTGGAAAGCGGGCGTAATTGGTAGGACACCGGAAACTTGGGCGGCGGCGAGAGCCGTGACACGGTCGGTCAGTGCCACGGTCGAAAATGCGATGACGTGATTGCGAACGCCGATGCGCCCGTCGGCACGCCGCCACCCCTTTCCGATTGGATCATGCAATGTTGTGGACATGCACATGTTCTCCTTCGCGGATAGCAGTCTTGGCATGGCCTATGACAACACCGTACTTTAGAATTGCCTCACCTTTTGAAATAGAGACCAGCGCCACCTTGTGCCCAAAGGGGATACCTTGATCGATCGTCACGCCTCCGGCGATGGCGGTGCAGTCCAGTAGATCGTCAAGCACCGTCGCCACGTTGTCGCCCCCTTGGGTCTTTAGGGACAGGCGCAGGTCAGGCGATGGATCGGGGTTACTCATACCTGTCCTTTGCGGAAAACCGTATGTTCCTGCGTGTAGAAATGCAGGGTTGATGCGCCGTTTGAGCCCCCGACACCGAGCGACGAATTTTTGACCCCGACGAAGGGCGCGTGGTCTTCGGGGAAGCTGCCGCAGTTGACGTGTAGCATTCCGCTTTCAGCCTCAGCGATAAAGCGGTCGACCAGCGGCGTTTGCTCAGAATAGAGACAGGCCGAAAGGCCGAATTCTATGTCATTGCAGATTTCAAGGGCTTCGCTCGGAGTGTCATATGGGATGACAGCAAGGACCGGGCCAAAGACTTCTTCCCTTGCGACTTCCATGAGAGGTGTCACACCTGACAAGATCGTTGGCGCGAAAAAGTAGCCTCCGTTCTGGTCAATTCTTTGCCCGCCAGCCGCTACTTTTGCCCCTTCACTAACAGCGCGTTCGACGAAACCTGCAACATCATTGCGGGCCTTGTCCCCCATCAGCGGACCAATTGTTGTCGCCGGGTCAAGCCCATCGCCGACAACAGCGGAATTCGCGCGCGCGGCTAGTCCTTCAACGACCTGAGCTTCTATTTCACGACGTACGATGACGCGACTGATCGCCGTACAGCGTTGTCCACAAACCGCAAACGCAGCCATGTAAATCTGATCAAGCGTTGCGTCCAGATCGCTGGCATCATTCAAGATGGCCGGGTTCTTGCCACCAAGTTCCAGACTGATTTCGGCTAGATTTTCTGCGGCGGCCTTTGCAACAATGCGCCCAATGCCAACGGACCCGGTGAAGCTGATTGCGTTGACACCGTTTGCAGAGGTCAAGGCACCGCCCAAACTTCCGGACCCATAGGCGATTTGGAACAGGCCCTTGGGTAGGATTTCATCAGCCACCTCTTGCATGATAAATGCGGCACCGGGCGTGCTGATGGATGGTTTCAACACGATGGCATTGCCATAAACCAATGCCGGGATCGTCTTGCGGATTGGCGTGCTAAACGGAAAGTTCCAAGGGCTAATCCCCACAATCACGCCCCGCGGACGACGGGTGGAATACGTCACCGTACCCGGCTTTTGCGAGGGAAGGACCTCTCCGATCGGCGCCGAGGCGCGGTGTGTGGTGGCGCGACCTTCGCCCAGTGCTTTGTTCACCTCGCCACGGGATTCACCAATGACCTTGCCCATTTCGCGCGTAATCGCCGTTGCGATGTCTTCACGACGTTTTTCCAAACCATCCAGAAAGGCGCCGACGATTTTGCCACGCTCAGGTTGAGGAACCCGGGCCCATTCTCGTTGCGCTGCCCGTGCAGTCGCCATGATCGCGGGGACATCATCGGGCGATATTGTTGGAAACGATCCAACGACCTCGCTTGGATTGGCCGGGTTTTGAATTTCAACACGCATAGGGTTACCTCAGGCTGCGAAGGGTTTCAGGCAGCCAGAGGCTGAGCTGTGGGAAGAAAATGACGATCAACATTGCTACGATAAGCGTGGCGACAAAGGGTAGGATTGCTACGGCTACGCGTTCGAATTTGATGTTCGCAATCTGGCTCGCCACAAAGAGGTTCACGCCAAGGGGTGGGGTAAGGAAAGCGATCTCGATCGTCACGATCAGGATGATACCGAAGTGGATCGGGTCGATGCCGTAGCTTACCACCAAGGGCACAAGGATTGGTGCCAGAATGATGATTGCACTAATTGTCTCCATGAACGTACCGATGATGATCAATAGTAGGCAGATCAACAGTAAGATCAGCGTCGCACTTTCTGTGATACCGCTGAACGTCGCAACGACGTCTTGTGGAATGCGTTCCAGCGTGATGACGGTGGCAAACAAGGTGGAACATGCAACGATTATCATCAGGGCACCGCCGAGACGCACAGCGTTTTCGAATGCGGCCCGCAGACCGGGAAGTGTCAACTGGCGATAGACGACAACACTTACGACCAGCGCATAGACCACCGCACAAACCGACGCCTCAACAGGGGTGAATATCCCCGAATAGATGCCGCCCAATATGAAGACTGGCAGGAACAGTGCAAACTTTGCTTTCCAGATCAAGCGCCAGATGCTTTGGCGTTCGACACTGTGGTCGACCTCCATGACTGCGCCAGACCGAAGCGCCAGCACATAGGCAACGCCAGCTAAGAGAAATGCGGTGAACAAGCCTGGCAGCATGCCCGCGGCAAACAGGTCGGCAATCGAAACATTTGCGATGATGCCGTAGATGATCAGCGGATTGCTGGGGGGGATCATAACGCCTAGCGTTCCGCCTGTTGCTGACACACTCGCCGCATATTCAGGTGGGTAGCCATATTTGATCATCGAGGGGATCATGATTGCGCCAATCGCCGCAACCGTGCCGGGTCCAGAGCCTGAGATTGCGGCAAAGAACATGCATGAAAAGATCGTCACAAGCCCAAGACTTCCGGGAATATGACCAAATGCGTGACGGAAAATGCTGATGATATCTTCGGTAATGCCGCCCTTTTGCATGATGTTGCCAGCCAAAATGAACGACGGGATCGCCAGCAACGCAAACTTATCCAAACCGTTCAGAACGTTTTGCGTTGCGAAAACAAGCGGTGCATCGGTCAGATAGCTGACGGCAAGGCCCGTGATGCCAAGTGATGCATAAATTGGTAGTCCGAGAAACAGTAAGATCGGAAAGAGGACCAGCAGGATCACATAGACTTCATTCATCACCAAGATCCTTCTGAGGAACGTCAAGTTCGCCGCCACGCAGCAACACGACGAAGTCGCGCAGATGGAGGACAAAGATAATTGCAAAGCCCGTGCTCATCGCGACAAACAAGTTGTTTTGATTAAAACCGAGTGCCGCCGAAGTATTCGGATAGCGCAGACCATCGATGAAATTGTTCCAAGCGAAAAACGCCATCGTGGCTGAAAATCCAAGGAGCACCACGGTATGAAAAAAGTCGATTGTTCGAATGCCAATCTTACGCCCAATCAAATCTGAGAACACCGACACCCGCAGATGTGATCGTGTCAAGGTGCCATAGGCCGCCGCGAAGAAGACCATCGAAATGAAGCTGAAGCGGCCAAGTTCTTCGGTCCAGTCAACGGCCCATCTCAGCTCCCGCGAGACAACCTGCAAGAAAAGTGCGCCGACCATAAACGCAAGGCCGGATGCAGCGAGCCCGAACAAAACGTATCTAAGAAATTTCATCATTGAGCCCCTGAAAATAAGGTGTTGCACCCGGCGAAAAAAACGCCGGGTGCAACATTGATTTTAAGATTAGTCGCCTGGGTAAGCAGCCAGAATATCCAGTGCACGCTGAGCGACAGCTTCGCCGTCTGAACCAATGGCTTCGTAGTAGTCAGGCCAGATTGCGCGTGCCTTTTCCAACCATTCTGTTTCGTCTTCGATGGCTGTGATTTCAACACCAGCTTCGCGGGCTTTTTCCCACCAGTTGGCTTCATCAATTGGCTGCCACCAGCGAATGTAATCCGTGGCTTCTTCACCAGCACGCAAAACTGCTGCCTGGTGATCTTCGGAAAGACCTTGGAACCAGACTTCTGACACAACGATTGGGTGAGTCAGGATCGTATAGTGAAACGTAGTCATGCGGTTGATGACTTCGTCAAACTTCATGCCAATAACATCAGTCACTGGATTGTCACCACCTTCGACGACACCCTGCTGCAGCGCGTTGTAAAGCTCAGGCCACGCGATTGGCGTGGGGTTACCGCCCCATGCTTCATATGACGCGATCATGATCGGGTTCGGTGGTACCCGCATTTTCAGATCGGCAAGATCGGCAGGTGTTTCGATCGGTTCGTCTGATTTGTAAAAGAACGCGCGCCAGCCGGAGTTTTCCCAACCAACAATGCGAACGCCTGCTTCGTCAATCACGCGCGGAACCAGGAACGGGGTGATTTCATCCTGAAGGTAGTTCACCTGCTCTGTTGATGTCGCAAGATAAGGCAGAATGAAAACGTTCAGGGATGGTGCCAAAGCCGCTATGTTGTTTGTCGCGGGCAGCGTGACATGCAGAGCACCCTGACGGGCCTGCTGAACCATTTCACGTTCGTTTCCGAGCTGTGAGCCGGGGAAGATTTCAGGGCGGATTTCGTTGTTCGAATAGATCGAAACAAGTTCCGCGAAACGCTTGAGGGTTGCTGTGTGGGATGACCATTCCATGTTGACCGAGTGACCGATCTTCATGGTGATCTGGTCGTCCATTTCTGGAACAGAACGCCAATCCAGCGGATTGAATTCCTGCGCTGACGCCATGACCGGACCAAGTGCGAGAGCACCGGTCAGGAACGCGGCTTTTGTCCAGTTTTTCATTATATTTCCTCCTAGTTATCGTCGGTTTCTAGTTGCCGTCCTTGATCATTTGGGCGGCTTTTTCGGCAATCATGTAGGTTGCAGAGTTCGTATTTGCGGAAGGGATGCGCGGCATGACGGACGCGTCAACGACGCGCAGGCCTTCGACCCCTTGAACGCGTAGATTCGGGTCGACAACAGCTGTTTCGTCTTTGCCCATGCGGCAGGTTCCAACAAGATGGTAGACCGTGGTCGCATTCGCGCGGATCGCAGTTTTGAGGTCTTCGTCAGTCCTGTGTGTATTGCCGGGTATCACTTCCCTCGACCAAAGCTCGCGGAACTCCGGCTGCTGATAGATTTCTCGAACGACCTTCAATCCTTCAAGCGTGACATCAAGATCGTGCTGAACGCCAAAGTAGTTCATGCGGATTTTCGGGTCTGCAAACGGGTCCGTCGTCCCGATCTGAATCTGACCGCGACTTTCAGGGTGGCACTGCCAAAACGATGTCGTGAATCCAGGGTATTTGTGCAGTGGCTTGCCCGGCTTATCGACAGACAGCGGCATCACGAAGAGCTGAACATCAGGCCGGTCATCTTTGGCATATTTTGTCTTTATCGCGCCGCCGACCTGCCCTGCGCCGACGCTCAGCGGGCCGGCTCCGTTGATCAGCCAGTCAAGCCCCATCTGGGCTAGGCGGAACGGATTTCGGACGTGGTCGTTCAGGGAAACACCACGTTGAGAAAGCTCAACGATGGTGCGCATTTGAATATGGTCTTGAAGGTTTTCACCAACTTCCGGCGCTGCGTGGCGCAGGTTGATCCCATGTTCCTTCAAAAGATCAACCGGGCCAATCCCGGACAATTGCAAGAGCTGCGGGGTTTGGACTGCCCCGCCACACAAGATGACCTCGGTCGTCGCATTGACGGTATGGTCCTGACCATTCTGGCGGAAAGATACGCCGGTGGCGCGGCGTCCCTCAAAGGTAATGCCGGTAACATGCGCCCTGAGCTTGACCGTAAGATTAGCGCGCTTCATTGCGGGTTTCAGAAAGGCGGTCGCCGAACTGTCCCGCCAGCGCCCCCGCAGGGTGAGTTGATAACCACCAATCCCATGTGTGGTTTCGCCATTGAAATCAGCGTTGCGGGGCAAACCGGACGCTTGCGCGGCATCCAGCCAAGCATCGCAGGCTGCGTTTTTGTTGCGCAGATCACTTACGTGAAGCGGTCCGTAGCTCCCCCGGAACTGAGAGGGCTCTCCGGCATAAGTTTCCAGACTTCGGAAATGGGGGAGGACCGACTCATAATCCCAGCCGTCCGCGCCCAATTTGGCCCAATCATCAAAGTCTTCATGCTGGCCGCGAATATAGATAAGGCCGTTGATTGAGCTTGAACCACCAATCACACGGCCGCGCGGGCAATCCATCTTGCGCCCATTGATCCCCTGATCGGGTTCCGAGCGGTAAAGATGGGAAAATGTCGTGTTATAAATGGACTTATAGTAGCCGACAGGAAGCTTGAGCCAAAGGTTTCGGTCAGAGCCTCCGCCCTCAAGAACAAGCACGTTACAGGTCGGGTTTTCGCTCAGGCGCGCAGCAAGCGTTGCCCCCGCTGTTCCTGCACCAACAATGATATAATCATATACCAGCATTTTGCTCTCGCACTAAAGGTCTAAAGTCCTATATATAAGCTTAATCAAGAAAACGCGCCCCTGGCAACGCAAAAATACTATTTATAGGACTTTAGACTTTTTATTGTCTAACCCTATGAAAATAAGGTAAGAATGGACATGAGTAATGAGAAATTTCGCCAAGACCGCACGCCCTTATTCCTGAAAGTCGCAGAAGATTTGCGGCAGAGAATCATGCGAGAAGTCTGGAAAACCGGTGAGTTATTGCCAACTGTCAATGAATTAATGAAAGAGTTTCAGGTCGCGCGGGTCACGGTGCGAGAAGCGATCAAAATCCTCGAGGCTGAAGGACTTGTAGATCCGAAACGGGGACGCGGAACAACTGTTCTTCCGCACAAAGCTCCGACGCGACCTCTGAGTGTGGTCACCAAGCTGTCAGAACTCATAGATCTTTATCGTGGGGATGTTCCCGATTTGGTGAGCCTTGATGACAGGCTGACGGAGCTTCCAGACGGCGTCGAAACCGGCAAATCAGCGGGCCAGTATCACATGATCCGCCGCATTCACTCGCGAGACGGACAGCGGTATTGCATCATTACCCTCTATCTAGCCAAGGCCATTTTCGACAAACACGAAGCAAAGATTCGAACCCATCTCGCATTGCCGGTGTTTTTTGATGATCCTGACATTGAGATATCGATTGCGCGCCAGCGGCTTATTATCAGCAAATGCGACATGGAGGCGGCGATGCATTTGGACCTTTCTGTCGGCGAACCTGTCGCGGAAGTGCGGCGGGTTCTATGCGATGCTGATGAAACCATTCTTTATATGGCGGACGTGACTTATCGTGGCGATTACATCCAACTTAATATGGATCTTCTCGCTTGATTGGGCCTGTCCGCATAGCTCGGATCAACGCATATGCGTTTCGTAGCCCAATCGCAAAACCAATCATTACGTCGTTTGGGACCATGCTCGACAGACCCGCGGTCTTCGTTCGAGTTGAAGACACAGATGGCGCTTTCGGATGGGGCGAGATTTTTGCAAACTGGCCTGCTGCGGCAGCGGAACATCGTGTGAACCTTTTGGCACGCGATATTGGTCCATTGGTATTTGATTGCCCGCTAAGTCATCCCACTGACCTGTTCCATGCTCTTACCAAACGGACTCACATTGTGGCATTGCAAAGTGGTGAGTGGGGCCCATTCCGCCAGGTTATTGCAGGTCTAGACATCGCTGTGTGGGATATGTTCGCGCGTAGATCTGGCAAGACCCTACGCCGTTTTGTGAATGCCAAGGCAGCGGACCATGTCCCTGCATATGCAAGTGGAATTCACATCAAGGATGCGGACGCTCTTATCGCTGACGCACGCGAAATTGGGTTCAAAAATTTCAAAGTAAAGGTCGGGTTCAAGACCGAAGATGACCTGAACCGAATACACCGGCTGTTCGATAATAAATCAAAAGACGAGACCATCGCAGCCGATGCCAATCAGGCATGGGACGTCGACGAAGCCCTGAAATTTATGGTCCAGACAACAACCCTCCCCTTGGCATGGTTAGAAGAACCCATTCCTGCAGACTCGCCAACTCTCGATTGGAAAAAACTCAATGATGCCCGCCCTTACCCGCTGGCTGGTGGCGAAAACATAATTGGCTTCAAAGAGTTCGAAAAAACCGCGGAAACTGCACAGTTACAGGTCTTGCAACCCGACATAATCAAATGGGGCGGCTTGACTGGCTGCCTTGCAGTCGGAGAGCAAGCCCGGTCACAGGGTCTCCTCTATTGCCCACATTTTCTCGGAGGCGGCATTGGTCTGCAAGCGTCCGCCAATCTCTTGGCCGCAGTCGGCGGCGAAGGTCTTCTGGAAGTCGACGTAAACCCCAACCCGCATAGAGACGCATTTGGTTTGGTTTCGTCGCGTGTCTCGGAGCAGGGATGGGCGTGTAACGCGGAACCGGGATTGGGGATAATTTCGCTACCCGACGCTTTGAAGAAATTCGAGACAAACACGGTCGAAATCTATTGAAAGTCAATCGCGCTCATACATCACATATTTTCACTTACGCGTTTTTGTGCGCCTCCAACAGAAATTGGCGCAACCGCAGCGGACAACGATTAATCTATAGTCAGTGAATTCGCCAGATTGATATTGCAGCGTCTTGCATGAATGACCGGTTTTCTCGCCGTCCGGCCGCATCAGAATTTGGCAGTTGCAGCATCTTTCGTGCTGCATGCGCGCGCAGCGAGGAAATCCAATGCACAGGATGGGCTCGTTCGTTGAATCCGCCGCACCGAGAATGAACGGCCGCTATCGCTTAGCGCAGGATCCCACACTCTACCGCGATGGAACCCATGACCAGCAGGGCTCATCCGTTGCCACCTCGAAGGAATTTTCATCGAAATCAGTAAGTATGCCAAAAACCTAAGTTATTGAGAACGTTCAGTGTGGAGTCTCATTAACTCGGTCTCACTATTTATGTACTCTGACAAAGTAGGTCAGCAGCACTGACGTAGCGCATAATCCGTCTTATGTTAATAAGCCTAATATTGCCGCAATGTGTAAAGGGGTAGATTCCGGTAGATGGGATACGGCCCGAGTTTTTCACCAGTATCGACCGTTATCGGCAGTGAAGTTCTGTCATGGGGTTTTTGTTCGCTTTGAGATCATTAGAGAATGGCGGTAGCAGCAATGGAAAAGGCCTATGAAGCTTTTTGCTTAGCCACATATCCCAGTTTAGAGAGAAGGTTGTCTGCAACGAGAGAAACGTGCGGTTCGCTGGCATTGGATTGGTGAACCGATATCACGACCTCGGACAGGGCAGGAAATCCTGGCTGCCCGTCGATAATCTTGAGGCTTGGCGGAATGATTGAAGCCTCCATGATGGATGCGCTTGAACTTTCGAGCATCGCTTTTTCCATCAATCCAATGCTCCGCGTTGAATATGCCACGCGCCAAGATCGGTCGATTTGCCTGAGGGCGTCCAATGCAATGTCTCTGCAAACGCAGCCTGACGGAAACAGAACAAGTGAAAGCGGGGTTTTGGGGTCGTCAACATAGTGGGGTGAAGCGACCCAATGGAGCGGCTCATGCCTTGCTATCTGACCGGCAACGGCGCTCAGAGGGTGCGTTGCGACGACAACATCAAGATCGCCACGTTCCAGCATAGGCAGCAGGTCACTGGCGTTGTCGCAAGTCACTTCGAACTGTAGCCTCGGGTGATCTTTTGTGATGCCAGCCAGAACCTGCGGCAACAGGTAGGTTGCGTAGTCGTCGGGAGCGCCGAGCCTCACAAGGCCCTCTGCTTCTGGCCTTTGGATGTGGGAGAGTGCTGCATCATTGGCAGCAAGGATACGATTGGCGTAGACGAGCAACCCTTCACCTACATGCGTGATTGAGACCGATTGGCGGCTGCGGTCAAAGAGACGCTTCCCCACAATATCTTCTAAGCGTTTGATCTGAAGGCTAACTGCCGATTGCGTGCGACCAATTGTTCGCGCCGCGTGCGTGAAGTTTCGGTGAGCTGCAACAGCCACAAAGGACCGAAGAAGGTCAATTTCGAGATCGTTCTTCATGAAGTGTGATTACCAAACCTCATCACAGTGAGCAATACAATTCGTTTCTGATATATCTCGGCAAGACCTATTCTGATCTCGGAGGTAACTGTGATGATAGGTCTATTTGCTCGATGTATGTTTGAAGCAACACGCATTTCCCCATTGGCTAATGTCGCTACCGACAGGGACTGGCGTTCATCGTCAGATCACCTTGCCAAGAATGAACGCTTCGAACTGCGGAAGGATTGCAAGACAATGCTGATGGATGAGAACCGACAGAGGCTGGACGAATTTATTCATCTGCACCATTCAACCGGGGCGTTTCTTATGCCCAACGCATGGGATGCAGGAACGGCTCGCATTCTTGAGGGGCTTGGTTTTAAAGCTCTTGCGACAACGAGTGCTGGTCTGGCGTTCTCCATGGGAATCCGCGATTCCAGCGGCAGCTTGTCCCGCAGTCAGGTGCTCGATAATGCACGTTCTATCGTAGAAGCAACAAACCTGCCCGTTTCTGCCGATTTGGAGAACGGCTTCGGTGATGCGCCCGAAGACTGTGCGCAAACCGTGCGGGAAGCTGCAAAAGCCGGTCTATGCGGTGGTGCAATCGAAGATGCGACCGGCGATCCAGACAATCCGATCTATGAGTTTAAACATGCCGTTGACCGGATACGTGCGGCTGTAGCCGCAAAGTCCGGACCCGGCTTTTTGATCACAGCACGGGCTGAGAATTTCATATATAACCGCCCTGATTTGAATGACACGATCCTGCGCCTACAAGCATTTGAGGAAGCGGGTGCAGATGTTGTCTACGCGCCGGGACTGCCAGACATCGCAACCGTTCGCGCGGTCTGCAAATCAGTCTCGGTGCCGGTGAATGTTGTCGTTGGTCTTTCAGCGGCGTCCTATACCGTTGACGATCTTTCTGCCGCAGGCGTCAAGCGCATCAGCACTGGTGGGTCACTTGCTCGCGCTGCTTTGGGGGAAATGATCCGTGCCGCCCAAGAATTGAAGGCTTGCGGGACTTTTGGATACTCCAAAAGAGCCATCTCGGATGACGATGCAGCCAGCCAGATGCGGATAATGCCGCGCGCTGCGAATTGACGCGAAGAGCGCTGCCGTACCGGCCAAAACTCAGCCGTTTTTGTCACCGCCAGAAACGACCGTATGAGCCGCTTAGGTTCTGGCAAGAGGTTTGTGTCCGACAGCCGCTGTTCGTGCAGATCATGGCGAAAGAAGCAGAAGAACCCATTACAACGGATGCTGCACGGCGGACGAACGGCAGCTCATTCGTATTGATGATCCTTAGTTCCATCTTTAGGTTCGAAAAATGATTGATCCTGTATCCTTTCTGCTTTTCGCGGGTGCCAGCGCTGTCGCATTGGCGATCCCCGGTCCAACAACCGCGCTAGTCATCACGCGATCGCTGTCTGATGGGCGGCACGTTTCGGTACCACTTGCGATCGGAATAGGACTTGGAACCCTTGTGGGGTCGACTGCTGCAATAGCTGGGGCTGGGGCGATCCTAATTGCCTCCGCTACGGCGTTTGAGCAGCCCCACTTGAGTGGTCCAAGTTGAAAGTTAGTGCATGGTTGGCCTTTGGTCCATCAAGATGATGGCCTCCGGCGCAGGTGGGCGGTAGCCCAGTGCACTGTGGGGTCGTTTTGTGTTGTAGTGTTTCCTCCAGTTTTCGATGATGATTTGGGCCTCACGCAGCGAATAGAAAATCTCACCGTTGAGCAGTTCGTCCCGCATTCGCCCGTTGAAGCTTTCGCAGTAGCCGTTCTCCCAAGGTGATCCGGGCTCGATGTAGGCGGTCTTGGCCCCAACAGCTTTGATCCAGTCTCTGACAGCCTCAGCGATGAATTCGGGACCATTGTCTGATCGGATGTACGCCGGCACGCCTCGCAAGATGAACAGGTCTGTCAGGGCATCGATGACCTCGGTCGAGTTCAGCTTGCGCTTTACCCGGATCGCGAGGCATTCCCGGCTGTATTCATCCAGAATGTTCAGTGTCCGGAACGCTCTACCATCGTCTGTCCGGTGATGCACGAAGTCGTACGACCAAACGTGGTTGCGATACTCTGGCCGCAGCCGGACACATGACCCATCGTTCAGCCAGAGGCGTCCCTTCCTGGGTTGTTTCGTCGGCACTTTGAGCCCCTCACGCCGCCATAGGCGTTCGACACGCTTGTCGTTTATCTGCCAACCTGCATCTCTCAGAAGAGCGGCAATCCGACGGTAACCGTATCGCCCATACTGGCGTGCCAGCTCGATCATGTCGGCAACCAGGCGGTCTTCGTCGGCACGCCCTTGTGGCATCCGCCGTTGTGTGGATCGATGCTGGCCCAGAACGCGACAAACACGGCGTTCGGAAACCTTTATCCGGCTACGGACATGATCGATGCAAGCACGGCGGCGCGAGGGGCTCAGAAGTTTCCCTTTGCGGCCTCCGACAGGATCAATTTGTCCAAAGTCAGATCCGAAACAACACGCCGTAGCCGCTCGTTTTCTTTCTGGAGCCGCTTCAGTTCCTTAAGTTGTTCCATGCCCATTCCGCCGTACTTCTTCTTCCAACGGTAGTAGGTTTGCTCTGTCACACTAATCTGTCTGATTGCATCAATCCGAGGCATGCCTTGCCCCATTAGCACTTCAACCTGCCGTAACTTCACGACAATCTCTTCGGGCTTCGGTCTCTTCGTTGCCATATATGGTCCTCCGCTTTCCTAATCATAGGGGCGGACCACTTCTTTGGGGGAGGCTCACGTTTACGGCCGTAAAATGGATCGGTGCAGGATATCTTATTTATCTTGGGATCAAGCTCTTCAATGCTGAGCCCACGTCGCCGGATCTTGCAACCCCAAGAAAGCGCAGTTCAAAGTTGCTCGGCTTACGAGACGGGTTTTTCGTTACATTGCTGAACCCCAAGAGTATTGCATTTTCAACAGCATTCATTCCGCAATTCATCGGAACAGAAAGCAGCTATGTTTGGCAGGCAACTATCTTGGTTGTCACCTTTTCAGGTCTCGCGACCTTGAATGGATTGGCCTTTGCATGCGGCACGGATATTTTACGTCGCTTTGTTCGGCGAATGGCGGTTTTGCGCTGGATGAACCGGATTGGCGGGAGCTTCCTGGTAACCTCCGGAGTGGCCGGGCTGTTTCTCAAACGTCCTGCTGCCTAAGCGCGCCCAGTACTATCTTACCCAGTATAGAGAGCCGCCTGGGACAGTTCCGAACGCTTTTTCCATACAATGAGGATGTTCGCTGTGACTACGATCCGGGCCATTGTGAACGTCAACATCGCAGAGAGAAATCCAAGCGAATCTGCCAGTGCGCCGCTCGCGACCGCGGGAAGAGAGAAGCCCAAATAGGCGTAGACAAACAGGCCCGCCGTTGCGCGCGGTCGCTTGAAGCGCGCAAGGAAACTTCTGCAAGTGAGGCGAGGTAGGTGAATCCATAGCTGGCGGCGCTGGTAATGCAAGTTCCGACAAGAACGAATGCCGGGACCTTCATCCAAACACCGAGCAAAAGGACGAGAAAACCAAACGGGATCAGAATGAAACCGAGGGCGAGCGTACGGTCGTTGCTCATCCCCACTGCGCGCGGCCTCTCGATGTCAGGGCGCACCTAATCCCCGACAAACAGCACGTACGGGCACTTGAAATCAAACCGCCTCGATGCCCTCAAAGACTGTGTCCAGGCCCACGATCCTGATGAACCGCATCAACCACAGTTTCCCTACTTGCTTATAAGACCGGTCATTGCCCGAGCAGACATTATCGGCTGGCTTCTACTATACCATGCAGCCAACGAACAAATCGCTTGGACATACCCGTTTCCAGGCCATCGATGTGCAAAGTGTAGAACCCGACGTCTATTTCTTCGCTTTCCGGCAGTGGAACAAGACGGCCATCAGCTACAGCGTCTTCGACCATAAACGCAGAGGTAAGCACCATCCCCATACCAGCGCAGGCCGCCCGCAGAGCGGCATCATCCAGATCGAAACGCTCTGCATAATTCAGCATTACATCACTGCTGTTTGTTTCGGCCAGCCAGAGGTTCCAATCCCAGTTGCCTTTCGTGCATTGGAGGGCTGGAATGGAGGCGAAATCCTTTGAATCAGCCAGTCCCGATAACAATTCAGGGGCAAGATAGGGACGACAGATATCGTTGAACAGGATAGGTACCCCATCCGGGCACTCGTCGCGCCTGTAATATCCGATCGTTACATCAGCTGTGCCGCCTGGTTGCTGATCAACATCATAAAACGTCTCGACCTGCACGTTGGCATTGGGATTTTGAGCCTTGAAAAGATGTAGCTTGGGGATCAACCATCGCACAGCGAATGACATGGAGGCGCGTACGCGGAGTTCGTTCGTGTCGCGGATTACGTTGTTAAAAGCAGCGTGAAGCGCCTGGAGGCTAGGCGCGGATTGCTGATACAATTGGGTTCCCACATCTGTCAGTTCAATCGCATTATTGTGCCGCATAAAGAGTTGCACACCCAGCGATTGTTCAAGCGCCTTGATCTGAAGACTGATCGCCCCAGGAGTAACCAGAAGCAATTCTGCTGCCTGCTTGATACTCGAATGCTGGGCCGCGACTAGAAACACCCTTAAAGCGTTCAGTGATATGGAGTTCGCATTCTGCATTAAATTTCCTCATTCAGCGACAGAATAACTCGTTTGAAAGCATGAGTGAATACTCCGTATGGATAAGCAATACTCTGTCATATGGAAGTTTTATGCCAACAGTTCACACCAATGTCGAAGCCATCCTGTGGGTGCTGTTGAGCACAGCCTTGTTCACTGTGGTTTTCGCCGCCGCCAAATTTGCCGACGGGGCAATCGGTACGTTTCAAATTCTGCTTCTCCGCTACATTGGTGCTTGTGTGACATTGTGTTGGCTCGTTGCGCGCTCAGGATCGTTCACCCAATACAAAAGTCAGGTGCCGTTTCGGCATTTCATGCGTGCGGTCTTCGGATGCTCGGCTGCAGCGGCCATCACATGGGCGTCGGCACATATGCCTGTAGCTGACGCATCGGCTATCGGAATTCTCTACGGGGTCATGACTGTGCTGCTCGGCATTTTCTTCCTGAAAGAACACGTTGGGATGCGCCATTGGTTGGCAGTTTTGATATCACTCGCAGGCGCAGTTCTGATCATGTTGTCGCAGGGGGCATTTCAGAGTACTCTCGCAGCCATTCCAGCTTTGATTGCATTGCTCAGCGCTGTTTTGATGGCATCAGAGGGGCTGTTAATCCGACTGCTTAGTCAAACCGAAAGCGCGTTGTCGATGATGCTTCACATCAGCGTTTTGGGGGTCATGCTCATGAGCATTCCTGCTTTTCTTGAATGGAGAAGTGTCAACCTGCCGATAGTCGTAAGCTGCCTCGCACTTGGGCCGCTATCGGTTGTCGCACAGTATTGTACGATCAGGGGATATCGCATTGCACCGCTATCAGTCGTCGGGCCAGTTGATTATTCATGGCTGATTTTCGCAATGATACTGGGTGTTGTTGGATTTGGTGAATATCCGAGTGTCGGCGTTGTTGCGGGTGGAACGTTAATCATCATCGGCGGCGGTATACTCACCGGCATTCGTGCCCAGGAGCAAAGTGTAAAAGCTGCAAATCATCCTTTGTGATCGGCCCTGCGGGGCCGAGCGCGGATATTTGACCACTATGATGAACATGTCATGGGTACGCCGTTATGGTGCGTAACTCTTATGTTTGCACAAGAAGCGGGTCGCTGAAGTTGAGGGTATTTGCTTGAAGTAGCCCCTCAATTCTCGAGGACACTTTCATGTTTCAAACCGCAATTTCTCTTATTTTGTTTCTCTTTCCCCTCGCCTACAGCCCCGGCCCGGGCAACATGTTCTTTGCTGCGAATGGCGCAAGATTTGGCTTCCGCTCAACTATCCCTGCAAATGCCGGGTACCATATTGCTACATGGATCGTGACAGTAGCGGTTGGCTTGGGCTTCATCACCGCTCTCGATAGATTCCCCCAATTGTTTGTTGGCCTTAAGATAGCAGGCTCCCTGTATGTACTTTGGATGGCCTGGAAATTATTCAAAGCTGGTACATTGGAAGGAAATGAAGAGGCCAAGCCCGCCACATTTGTCGATGGCATTATCCTTCTGATTTTGAATCCCAAAGCCTATGTCATCATTGCCCTGATGTTCACCCAGTTCTTGCAAACCTCAGAGTCGGGCGTACTGGCTTCTGTTGTGCTGATCTCCACAATATTCACATTCAATAATCTGGTGGCTTTTTCGATTTGGGCGGTGGTTGGCGACAAGATCGCAGGTTATTTCAGAACACCTGAAAGCGCTCGAATGTTGAACATGATGTTCGGCGGAATACTCGCTGCCGTAGCCGTATGGATGCTTCTATCTTAAGCTATCGCCCGCATACGATCACCTAATAATCCCCCAATGTCCAAAAAATCCGTGCTCGGTCGTGTTGGGTTAAGGAGCGCGTGTGCGGCGTAGAAAAATACGTAGTTTCAGCAATGTTTCAGAGTTTGTCATTCAACATAGTGATCCCTTGCCGTGGTGAACATAAGATCCAAAGGCAGCACTCAGCTTCATCCGTTAGCAGCTCGCCAAACTTCAGGATGAACACTTGACCCGTTCCATGCGCCACGCCATGCCAGCTTGGCCAACATGTATTCCAGAAGATAGCGTGCCCTGAACAAATCGCCGGCATGTTTGGTCGGCACTGCCCAACCGGAATAGATCGCAAACCCGCCAATGTCTGTTCGCATGGTCGGCCAGCCTGCCCCGGCGAAACAGCGCGCCACGATGCGATCATAGCTGCGTCCGCCCTGATCGTAGCAAACGATCTGTTGGCCAGCGATAAAGTCTTCAATAAAGGCACGGGCAAAATACCCGCAATTCAATTCACCTTCCTGATCTGGAAAGCTGATTGGCTGTCCCATTTCACAAGCATCCACACCAACCAGACGAAACCGGATGTCGCCATCGACGAGGGTGTCACCATCAATGATCCTGGGCACGAACGGCCCATAGGCTTTACCGCCCGATAAGTGCTCTATGTTTGGTGCGAGGTACAATAATCCTCCCATCAGGGTCAGGCAGACACCAATGGCCTTGAGTGTTAACCCCCACTTGATCATTGCAACCACTGCGCGTCATAATCCAGAAACAGCGTCCCGCTTTCACTCAACTCAACGCGTGGGGCTTGTTCTGGCTCTGATACCTGCCCCGGTGCTACCGGATGTTGATCCAGAACGCGATTGTAATCCTGCGCGGCAGCGGTTGCCTCCTGACGGATGCGGGCCGAGGCGCGGTTCAGGCAGTTCAAATAAGTCTCAACCTCGGAAAAGTAGATCCGAAATTCGCCCCGCATTTCCTGTGCATCATAGCCAACATCGGCCAGAAACTCTGGATCAGGCCGGAAAGGCTCCAAACAGCTTTCCTGTGCTGAAGCAATAGAAGCAAAACCAATCAGAACAAGCATCACCGACATGAACAATCCCCGGCCTCTTTGTGATTTCTGAGGGTCCCGTAAATCCACGCCTCGGAGACCACTATTCAGAATGCCGAGGTCTGGCCTCTTTCTCATCGTAATCGCTCCGGTCCATTTTTGCCCCGAGGGTGCAGTGGCTTTTCATCCAGGCCTCTGTCACGGCTGCGTGGCTCTCGTCTGCCACGTTCAGCACCTAACTGATCCACAGGGGCATTGCGCCCCAGATCCCGCGCCAGCGACGATCGCTCGGTTGCCACATCAGTGAGGCCTGCAACAAACCGCTCCGTTGCCCGGGCCAGATCTCGGTCCTGTGGATCAGGCGAGCGCGCCAGCACTGCTGCGGCAGCGGAATATGTGCGCATCACCCGGTTTCGCCGCGCAACAATGGCGCCGTCCCAGAGCTGCTCTGGCAGTTTGCCACCATGATCGGACAGATCCCGTTGCACATCACGCCGTTTGGCTTTGTCAACAGCGACAGTCTCCCCGCGCTGCCGGATCTTGTAAACCGGGGTGCGTTCGCTTTTGCGCGTGACACCGCGGGCCGATCGCGGTGTGGATTCCGCCTCAACGCCGCGCTGACGGAGTTTGCTGGCAAACACATCCCGCAGATGTTGCAGATCACCCTTGCGCAGATTGAGCTTGATACCATCATGCCCCACTGTTCGGATGGTCAGATGCACATGCGGATGTTTCGTATCCGTATGCTGCGCCATAACATAGTCATGCCGACCCGCGAATTCCTGATCTGCCAGTGCACGTACTGCATCTTTCAATGCCCCAGCATTGGTGTCACCGGGCATCGACAAGACTAGGCTGGTGGTGATCCGCGTGCGATCCGTCGCATGACCATTGGCGCGATCTTCGTCATGCGCGTGCATCCAGTCGGCATAAAGCGCTGTGGCGGCAGATTTGCCTGACAGGATCTCCCCCTGCCCGTTTTCAAGATCGATCTTCCCGTTTCGGCTAATGTACTCGAGGTGGGCCGCGACGCGCGCACCCTCCGTTTGGCGGTTCACTTTGATCGGATTACCGTGCTTGTCCATCTTCGCCGGCTTCGAGACTTTGACCATGACCTCGGGCGTCCCACGGACAACACGCGCCAGCCGGGCTTTGTCTGCTGCGCTGAGAGAAGCCGGCTTAGACGCGGCTCCTTGTTGTCGATCAGTCACCGATGACGCTCTGGCATTTCCGGCAGAAGCCTCTGCCCCCTGCCCTTCGCGATCTTTCCCGCCCACCGAGAAATATCCAGCTGCTGGGGACCGCACCGACCGGTCATTTCGTGAGGTCGACCAACAATCCTCAAACCCCAATTCATCCTCGAACTCACTCATCTGAGCCCTCCTCGCCGCTCAGGAACGCAAAACGACCAGCAGCATATCTTGCCAGGTCACCGCGCAGTGCATGCACCTCCTGTCGCAATGCGTTCAACTCAACCTTTGTGGGCGCGTAGCTGTCTCCGGTGAACACGCCACGGTTCATGACCGTTGCAATCTGGTTGAGATTGGTTGCCATACCGCGCAACTGGCGAAACGCCCCTTGGATGTGCTTGCGCTCACCCTTGACCGGCTGTGGCGCAGATCGAAGCCGGGCGGTCAATAGTCGCGCTGCCCAGGTCGACGGCGGGACATGTTGCCCCCTCGCCTCCTTCGCCAACATCTCTCGGACTTCCATACCAAGCCGCACGGTCACCTTCCCTTCCCGGCGAGCTTTGGGCGGATAAACGTGCTGGGTCTCTGGGGCTGGAGCATCGTCCGACACCGTTTCAACCATCTGTCGAAGAAACTCTGACGGAGACACCCCGTGCGCGGCCGCAACCGCTTCAAAGCGGGATTTGCTGGTCGGGGAAACACGGGCGCGGAGGAGTTCAGACTTCAAGCTCATGATTAATTTTGTGCTACAATGCTGGCGGCTAGCCTATCCTGCATTAGTCACTTCCTTCATCGGTTTTGTGGTCCGGGACCACATTTCTTAAATTCGAGTGTTGTGAAGTTGAAGGCGCGTTTTGAGATGGGTTCACTTCCGATCGACGGTCGCACAGGAGCAGTTACCCACATCCCGACGCTCCGATTTATTGGAGATCTTCGCTTACGGGACGCAAGGCCGAACGGGTTTCTCCTGAAGTCGAAACCCGTCCGTCTGGATAACTGCTCCTGCCCGACATTCGCTTGTGGCACGGCTCTGAATGGGGCCGGGAAAAGAAGGTGGGTTTGGGGAAGCGTTGGTACGGCATTCATCTGCATCGCCTCAGTCGAACAATGTGATTGTGCGCCCTTCAGGCGTCAGGCGAAACACGGCACTATCGTAAAGGTATGAGATCCCGCTCCACAAAAAGTAGGTTGCCGCCACGATGACGGGGGCGAGCAGACGCACAATGAATGGCATGTCTGCGTCCAATCGGTCGTTGCCAGTACCGGTGAAGATCATCACGACCCCTACAACGGTCGCCGCGAGCGAGAAGAACATTGAAAGCCGCAAAATGAACTGGATCGGGCGGCGCAGAATAAGCAGAGCATTCCAAGCCGTAAATCGAAGAATAGTCATGACGACCCCCTCATAATTCTATCACGTCGGTCAGTTGGATATCGGACAGAGAAATCTCTTCAATCCGAGCACCATCTTTAAAGCTGACCATGATTGCGGTATTGGTACTGGCTTTGCGATCTGTGAGAATGCGCCCAACGTCATCTCCATGACGGCAGAGAATTGCGACAACGTCTGTCGTCGGATTGACGGCTGCCGCTGTTTGAGAACCTGTTTGGCCAACACTCGTCTGTTCGGAATTGGCCTGAGTTACAGGCTCTTTCGTGTCCTTTGTTGTTTGAACCTGAGGCGCGTCTTCCACTGCGACCAATGACGTCCGCAAATTGGCCACGGAAACGCGGCTGATCTCATCAGCCGAATTTGCCGAGACAAAGTCCTGCACTGCGCTCTCATCTTTCTTCCAAAGCGCGTTGAGATCGGCGAGCGCCCGCGATGGGACGTTTTGTTGCGCCAGATCTTGCAAAAGATCAGGCATCGCAAGAATGGCGGCGAAACGGGAGACTTCGGCCTCGTTCCAACCAAGTGCCCTCGCGATCTCGGGTCGCTTCTTGCCGTCCTTGCGCATCTGGTCCACTGCCTGTGCAATCTCCATAGTGGTCAGATCCGCGCGCTGGACATTTTCCGTCAGTTGGATCGCACGCAGTTCATCTGTGGGTTCGCGGATGATGGCTGGAATGGCCGTCAATTCAGCCAGCTGCGCGGCCCGCCAGCGTCGTTCACCCATGATGATCAGATGCTGTCCGTCGGCATTTGCGGGTTGAACCGTAATCGGTTGCAACACACCCTGTTCAGCGATGCTGTCCGCCAATGACTTGAGCCTATCCCCATCGAATACTCGACGCGGCTGATCCGGGTCCGGGAAGATCCAGGATATCTCGATAGTCCGTGTACCCCCTGGTGAGGTCGGCTTGTCTGTCGTGAACTTGTCCAGCTTGCCGGAGGCTGCGAGTTTGTCCAACGTGCTCGTCAGGCTGCGCGCCATGTTAAATCTCTCCTGTAATCCTTGAGTACACCCAATCGAAGAACGCACCGAATTCTTCAGACGCTTCCCGACCACTGCGGGTTTTGATCTCCGTGATGGAAGCGCCCAATTCCTGCGCCTGCACATAGGCCGTGCGGTTGCGGATCGTATGCGGGATCATCAGGCGTTCAAAAGATTGGGCAACATTTACCAGCGCATCTCGCTCGACCTGCTTCACCGCATCGAAGCGGGACGGTAGCAGGCCGAGGAGGGTGAGGTTGGAGTTGTGCTCCTGGATTGAGATGAAGGCTTCCAGAACGCCTTCGATGCCATCGAGCGAGAACTTCTTCAGCTCGATCGGCACAAGCAAATACTCCGCGCCGAGCAAGGCCCCGTAGACAAGCTCTGAGAAACTGGGCGGCGTGTCGATGACGCAGAAATCAGCACCGCCGCTGCGCGCAATCCCATTGCGGGTATTGACCAGAACATCGTCGGAATTCTGCGCTGACAGGTCCTTATGTCCGGACAGGATACCAATCTCACCGGGCTGCAGATCTGCCGCAACAGGCTGACATGAAATAACCAGCTCCAGTGCGTTGCCCAGGTCTTGACGCGCTTCAAAGGCGCCCGTGAAATTACGTTGGCTGTCGAGATCGATGCCAACGACTGAATGGCCCCGTCCTGCCAGAGCATATGTAAGCTGGCTGGCGATTGTGGTCTTCCCGACCCCGCCCTTGTTATTGGCAATAACGATTTTCTTCATGTCCCTGCCCGGATCAGTGGTTCATTCGAAATTTACGCCAAACCGCAGCGCTCGTTCCGTCACTGCTCTGCTGCCTGTGGCAGCAGAAATTGGGAATACCGTAATTTTACGGAGGCTGGGTACGGTTGACGTCAACGATCTTTGCGCTGGAGCATTTCAAGTTGCTGCAACGACCTTACGAAGGTGAATGGCCGGCAGCTAAAAATAGCTACTCGCAAAGGCATCTATTTGGATTGGCCACTGAGGTGCCCCTCGTTTCCTAGACAGTTGGTGCCAGATGTTTCTTTGGACGCAAACGATGCCAGAGCATGAGTGCCCTAACCAAAACAAGTGTCAGGACAATGCGCCCAGCGAACAGCACCCAGAAATCTCCACCGATTGCCACCATGAGCGCCACATCTTCAATCAACCCGTGGCAAAGTGACAGCCAGCACAAAGCGTAATATTTGGCGCAGGGAGATATCGCTGGATCGTTGCCTTGAGCAATGATCAGGCCACCTCCATAGGCCAAACCCAACAGAATTCCGGCGGTGATGATTGAGGTAACCGAACGGTCCAATCCAGACAAACACATGACTGGGGCGAACAAGCGATTGATCATTGCGGTGACGCCGAACCGGTTGAACACATCCATCATGATCAACAGTCCAGTGAGGATCGCAAACAGGAGTAGCATTCCTTTAAAGCATGACATCGCCCATTCAACATTATCGGCATCTACACGTGCGAACTCTGAGAAATGTTCCAGTGACTGGCGGTGATCAAGAAAGCCCGTCGCCTTGCTGGTCAGATCAATTAGAAATGCTGCCAGAAAGGCGGCAAACAGGCGCAAGAAGGTGGTTCCCCAAAATGATCCACCTGCTCTGCGGACGATAGCCTGTTCTACCGGGATGGCATGAGCAATCAGCATGATCGCGCAAATTGACGTAACTTGGGCAGCAGTCAGATCGTGACCGATTAGTATGGGTAGAGTTGCAATAGCGCCGTACAGACCAGTGAGAATAGAACTCAGGCAGACAATGGCGGCCTCGGGTGGAAGATTGAGTAACCCCATCACGGGCCGCAACACAGGGCTGATCCAGTCGATTGCGCCGTATCTGTCGGCAACGCGCATCACGATCATTATCGGGATCATGATACGTGCAATCTCCCAGAACGTACTCATGCTGCGTTGGCAAAGATCGTTGAAGTATTTTGGTATTGTCAGGGTCTTCATCTGCTTGTCTCGTTGGCTGAAATTCACAGCAAGCATCTCATTATCCGGTTGAAATGAGTGATCGAAGATGGCAATGAATTGCAATAATATTCTAATGTGATGGAATTTTTGAGCGCATGGATCAGATAGATCGGAAGATACTGGATTACCTGCAAAGGGACGCATCGATTCGAAACGTCGATCTGGCGGATCGTGTCGGGCTCGCGCCATCCAGTTGCCTGCGCCGGGTACGTAATCTTTGGAAACAAGGGATCATTACCCGGTCAGTTGTGTTAACAGATAGCGAAAAGATGGGCCGAAACGTTAAGGCCATCGTCAGCGTCAAACTTGTAGATCATGGCAATGACGCGCGCGAAGACTGGTTGGCATCGCTTGCGGAAGAACGGGCTGTTTCACAGGTTTATTCAGTTTCAGGCGAAACCGATGCCATCGTTTTTCTGACGCTCGCGAACATGGGGGAGTTTCAGGAACTCAGCCAAAAGCTGTTTGCAGGTAACTCGAACGTGTTCCAGTTCGTCACGCAGTTTATCCTGGAAGAGCACAAGTTCGAATTGGCCAATTGATCCCTCACAGCCTTTGTGAAGGGTCAGCGAGCCTGCCCTGATACACCGTTATTCGAACGTAGCGTGGGTTCGGTTTGATGAAAGTAAGTCGTTCTCAGTTATCGTTATTGTTGAGTGACTTGTTAAGATTGTAGAATTCCCCGGCAGGTTTCCCTGCCGGGGGTTGATCGGGGCTTAGTAGCCCCGGTCATCGTTGTCGATGAACTGAGGATCGTCGTCCTCTTTCTTGCGGGTCAGGAAATCCACCGTCTCTGCGATGATCTCGCAGCCGTAGCGGTCGACACCGGTGCTGTCGGTCCATTTGGTGTAGTGGATGCGGCCCCGCACCATCACTTTCATTCCGGCCTCGCAGTGCTCCTGAACCGTCTTGCCCAACCCGTTGAAGCAGGTGATCCGGTGCCATTCGGTGTCCTGCACCCGGTAGCCGTTCTCATCCCGCAGAACCTTGCCTTCGGAGTAGCGGGGCCGCGAGGTGGCGAGGGTGAAGTGGGTGATTTTCGTGCCGCCCTGTGTGGTGCGGGTTTCAGGTGTCTGACCGATGTTGCCTGCGAGGATGACGATATTTTGCATGAGTTTTCTCCGTTGCTTCCGCCCGAGGGACCGTCCCTCCGACGAGACCCGGCCAAGACCGTCGGGAGACGCCCGCACGGGTGCCCTGCACCCGCTTGACCCCAAAGAACAGGACTGGTGCGGCCCGCAGGCGCAGCCGAGGACACGGGTCCGGTTTGTCGGGGTTGCTGGCTTGAGCCCGAACGGGCTTAGGGGATCAGTCAGTCGGAGGAATGTTTCCACGGAGGAGGCGCCCAGGAGATATGTGATGCAGTTCAGCATCCTCGCTGGTGGCATTGGGCAGCGCCAAGGCCCAACAAGAATGAGGCCCGGTCATCACCCGCTTCATCCACGCCACCGGGGCAAGCCACCCCCGAACGCGCTCTGTCACAGAATGAGAACGGCTATCGGAGGCAGGTGAGAGGGCAGGCTGGAATCTCAACGAGCTGGGCAAGACAGGACAAGGGGCCGGGAAAAGGAGGGAGGTGATGGTACTCCGGCGCAAATATGCCAAATGGACCGACATCACCGGGGCAAGGATAGAGAGGGACAAAAAAATCTGCAGGGATGGTGGATTTCCAGAGCCGGAACGAAGTGCGAGTTACGGGCGCATCCAAAACGACGGGCGCTTTGAACGAGTAGCCAATTTCCGCGCACGAGATCTCGGACATCAGCATACCTGACAACCGCCACGCGCATTCGACACGACAACATCACCAACGACATGTTTGTGGATTCCGCAGATCAGAACTATGTTGTGGCGCGCTGGTGTTTCCAGATGAATCTGGCCACGGATTTTCTTTGGAACGCGGTTCATTGCCTCGAAAAACTCATGAAAGCAGTCTTGTTGTTTAACGGGAAATCTTCAAAAGGTGGCGGCCATGATCTTTCAGTTCTTTATCCGAAAGTATTGAACATCACCGGCAACCTGCTCCCGGACATGCTGATCAAACCGAACGAGATCGAGGTCCCGTGGCGCGTTGAAAGCGCGGAAACATTTCTGGGCCGTCTGTATCAAGACGGACAAGCAGATAATCGCTATCATGTGTTTGGATACGTTTTGCACCGCGAGGACCTCTACAAGCTCGACCGAATGGTCTATGCAATCCGCCGCTTATGCTGCCCGCTGGATAGCTATCTGTTTGGAAATACCAGGAATGGCCAACCAGACGTAACGTTTCGTGAGCAGCTGGAAAGGCAGCCTGACTACATGCCGAGAATGGTGGGCTCACGCTTGCAGAAACTGATTGACGAAAAATCACCC
This sequence comes from Ruegeria sp. EL01, assembly GCF_900313035.1. Taxonomy (GTDB): domain Bacteria; phylum Pseudomonadota; class Alphaproteobacteria; order Rhodobacterales; family Rhodobacteraceae; genus Ruegeria. The sequence continues at coordinate 72,684 of NZ_OMPS01000011.1, forward strand.
GCTGAATTACGCAGAGCGGCGCTGAATCACAACTTCCTCTTTGCCCCCGATGGTTTCGAACACGGCGAAACAAGATATGGTGTCTCTTCACAAAATCCGGTTCTTGGACGACGAATAGTTGCGCAGGACGAACAAAACGTTTCTGGCGACACAGCACGAGAAACTGCGGATCTGACAGATTGGGTGCTCGAAAACATCCAACTGCCAAAAGATGTGCGACGCCAATTCGAGGAAATACGGTCTCGGTTGAGAGGCCGTTCATAATAACAGCCAGGCTGCTAGTTTCGGATCATGGGCGTACAGCAAGCAATGGTGTCACCTGTTCGATTCCATCCAGCCAATGCGCTGTTCCAGGCCGCCTCCAATCGATGATCTTGCGGATCCGATCCCGATCTTCTGCCAAATTGCGTGCAAAGATCGGCTCATGGTGTGCGATCCGATTGCGGAACTTACGTATCTTATCGATGGCGTCAAATAATTCAGCCCGTGCCTGCGCGATGTTCAATGCTGTGTTGTAGCCTGGAAATGCCGTCGAGAGATGTGCGTTCCAGATTCTGGTATCCTGTCCTTTTACGAAGAGGTTCTGCCAGAATGCGAACTTGAGTTCAGCGACCACCTTGCCGGCGGTTGGCAACCGCGACGCACATATGTGCAGATCATCGCGTGGTTGATATCCCTTGCCTTTGCGAAGAACCGGCAAGGTGTATCCAAAGCCTCGATTGAGATGCCAATTCGGACCAAACACGGCCTCGATCGCGTCGACAGCACCGTTGCGGATGGACAGCTCACAAAATTGCAACATCACATAGAAGGCAGCGGAAATGTCCGTATTCCAGCAGTAAAGCTCCATTGCCTTGTGCCGGTCGCCACCTGTTTCACGTAAATATGTGCCAAACCGGGGCGGCGAAAGAACCGCTTCCAGATCCAGGATCTGTTGAGTAGAAAAGTTGTGCGGCATCGAACGACCTGCTAACCGAATATTGACGAAGCGGGCATATTGCCCTAAATGAGAAGCATAAGGCTTTGAGGTTCGCGGGTGGCGACACCTTCCCTCATCGTCAAAAGAATGCAGAGACCCGTTGCCTTTGGTAGCGGGTTTTCTCGTTTTTAGGCGGGAAATTCAAGGCATTTCAGAATACACAGCATCGACACAGCGAGAATACGAATACGGGCGATCTTTCGACCGCCCGAAGTAATGGAACCGCTTACGCACCTCCCTCGCTGATCCGAAGAACAGGAATGCCCATCTTACGAGCTTTATCGGCTAGGTTTTCCTGAATGCCGGTACCTTGGCAGACCAGAACACCCACCGGCATGGCGTCCAACATCGCGTCGTTGCGCTTGAAGGGAGCAGCCTTGGAATGCTTGGTCCAGTCCGGTTTGAAGGCGATCTGGGTGATCTTGCGGGCATCGGCCCATTTGGCCCCGATCAGCTCGGCACCGCTCGGGCTGCCACCGTGCAACAAAACCATCTCCGGATGTTTGGCCAGGACGAGATCGAGCGTGTCCCAGAGCTTGCGGTGATCACCGTAATCCGCACCACCGGACAGGACCACCTTGGGACCAGCGGGCAGAAGCACCTCGCTTTCCGCTTTGCGTTTGGCAGAAAGGTAATCCCGGCTGTCGATCATCGCCGAGGTCATGTTGCGGTGGCTGACGCGCGATCCGGACCGGGGTTGCCACATGCTGCCGGTGTGCAGGGTGAAGGCCTCGGCGGCGGTGTCGCGGAAAATCTCCATCGCATTGCGCCGCTCGATCAGGCTCAGCCCTTCTGCTGTTGTCCGCTCCAGCTCGACGGACTTTATCTCTGAGCCATCCTGTTCCCGCTGGCCCCGGCGTTGCGCCTGCTCGTTATCATCGAGACTGCGCTCGATCCGGGTGGTGGCGCGGTGGAAGGTATTGACCGTGGACCAGAGCAGTTCTTCGAGGTCGGGCTCGAGGCGGGTGTCGCCCAGGGTTGCAACCATGGCGTCGAAGACGTCGGCAACGGCGGTTGAGATGGCCTGCGCTTCGGGCAGAGGTCGCGGGTCCGGCTCATCATCAAAGGGGCGATAGCCGTAGAGTTGCAGTTCGTCCAATGTGTGGGCGGTAGATGAAGCCGTCTGGTTCGGCTCATAGGTTTGGGGGGTGAGATCGTTCATCATGTCTCGGGTGCCTTTTGTCTGGCGGACCGCGCCCGTCGCGGCCTTCATGCGACGATCAGCTGACGGGCGAGGCGGATTGGCAGACCGGGCACTTCAAAATCAAAAAATGGCCCGGTCCTTGATGGCCAAGCCCGGTTCTTTTGTTTCGCGATGCAAAGGCGGGCCTGCCCGCCGGCGGAAAAGAACCGGAGCGCGGCCATTGCCTGTCCGCCCCGGCTGTCGGCCGCTCGCATCCAAAGAAGGCCGAGGGCGTGGTCTGGCAGATAAAAGGCACCTGTTTACGGGATGATCTCTGCGCGCAACACATCTGAGCCGGTTCCCACCAGCCATCGCCCGCACGTTGGAAGAAGCCGCCTACGCCGCCCGGTCTTTGATAAGAAGTTGCGACCTCAAAGACGCCCGAAGCGCTTGCTCTCCCATTTGCCGCAGATCATCGTTGAAATCACCCTGTCTGGGCATGAGCACAATCACCTCGATCCCGACCTGCTCTGCCCGTCTGCACAGTCTCGCCACTGCCGCGTTGCCAGCCGGATCGTTGTCGCGCAACACATAGAGCCGCCTGAGCCCCGGCGGGAACAGGATGGCACCGAGATGTCCCGAAGAGAGCGCAGCCAGCAGCGGAATGTGCGGCAGAGCCTGACGGACAGACAGCACAGTCTCGATCCCTTCCCCCGCCGCCAGAACCTCGCCCTGCATACCAAAGCGCACCCCGTTGCCGAGCAGGCTGCCCATCGCCTTCCGAGGCTCACCCAACGGGGCCTTGCCGCTGCCATCGCGCGTGAGCCAGGTGCGATGCGCGCCGGTGATCTGGCCTGAGAGCTCGGTGACGGCCGCGATCAGCGCGGGCCAGGTCTCGACCTTGTCGCTGCCGTCCGGTCTGTGGAAACAGCGCGGATGGTAGCGCAGCGCCGAGAGTCCCGCCAGATGGGTGATATCCCGCCCGCGCAGATAGACTTCTGCCAAGGATCCGATCATTGGCTGAGAAGCCTTGATCAAGCGCCGCGCTGAGTCCGGTGAGTTGGTTGCTGACTTCGTGGGCCTCAGATTGTCGGACAGGTCTTCCGGCGGCGGCAGCGACAGGAACCGCCGCGCCTCGCGCAGGATCTCACCAAAGCTGCTGAGGCCACATCGACTTTCGATGATATCAAAGAGATCGCCAAATTCCCCGGTCGCGGCGTCGGTCCACTTTCCGGATAGAGTTTCAGTCCCTCCTGTAAGGCGCACATACATGGAGCGACCCGGCGTGTTGTGAATGTCTCCAACCAGCCAGTAATTGCCCTCCCGCCGTCCGGCGGGAAGGTAATGGCGACAGACCATTTCGGCCTGATCGCCGAGACGGTCCCTGATCTCTGCTACGCTCTCTCGCATCACGCCGCCTTCCTGTCACTGATCCGCGTCACCGGATGACGCGATAGCAGTCGGTCCAGAACCTCGACACCCCGTAAATCTACGGGGATGAACAGCCGCAGTTTCCACGAGATAATCTCCGAGAAGCAGCCATCAGCCTTGAGGCGCTCCAGTTGCGCATCATTGAAGCCACAAAGCTCAATGCGTTGCGCGTTCATGACCCGGGACCGACGCAGCTGCAATCCGACCTGAAGCTCGAAGAGCGTCTGACCTTCCTGCAGGGCGGCATGAATGTCAGCGGCGGACATGTCGGGCCCATCCGCCGTGGCACTGACCGCAGCCGCCCAGGCCGGGGTGACCCGTCGGCCAATGATGCGCTCGCCCTGATCGGTCTGCAGGCGATAGACGCGCGTGCTGTCCTGCGGCAGGCGCTTCCAGATCGGCAGCAGCAGCCCGGTGACCACGTGCAGGGTGCTGTCGCTGAACTCCGGGATGTTGGCCAGCTCATCATTCCAGGCAGCGGCGAAGGCATGCGCGTCTGCTTCGACCCAGAGTGTGTCCGGCATCAGTTTGAGCGGCACGGCACTGGCCTCCATCGGACGGATCAGGCGGATGCGCGGTTCCATTACGCCGTCATCATCCATGACGGATGTGGTCGGCACCTGCACCGCAGCGCGGTTTGAGCGCTCGTTGATCAGCAGGCACGCTTTCGGATCGTCGAGATAGGCCAACGCCTCCTGCAATCCCATCGGGTGATTGCGTTCGCGGCGCGAGAGCGTCAGCAACCGGGTTTGTGCGCCGGTGCCGGGATGAGTGTGAATGACCTGCCGGTCGGTGACGGTAAAGCTCTCGGCCCGGAGCGTTTCCAGACCGACGTCATAGAGACCGGACGCAATGGCCCCCTCGATCCGCGCACTCAGCAGTGCCTCGAATTCCGTGTAGAGGATACCCTGCATCTCTATCGTCAACGCCAGCAGGCGATTGAGAAAGGTGGTGATTGGCGGCAGGTCATCCTTGATGCCGGTGTCATCCATCAACTTCAGGCCGGTGGACGCCTCAAATTTGGCCAGAGAGCAGCCTTCGACCCCACCGCGCACGATCAGCAGATAGAGCTGGCGTAACGCGTCGCGGGCATAAGGGCTTTCCAGATTGTCCTCGGGGCGGAACATCCCCTGCCCGCCCGTCTGGCGCTGGCCGCGCGTGATCGCGCCAAGCGTGTCTAGGCGCCGGGCAATGGTCGACAGGAAGCGCTTCTCGGCTTTGACATCGGTGGAAACGGGCCGGAAAAGCGGCGGTTGTGCTTGGTTGGTCCGATTGGTGCGACCCAGTCCCTGAATGGCCGCATCCGCCTTCCAACCCGGCTCCAGCAGGTAATGCACCCGCAAACGTTGATTTTTTGCGCCAAGATCGGCGTGATAGCTGCGCCCAGTGCCACCGGCATCAGAGAAGATCAGAACCTGTTTTTGATCATCCATGAAAGCCTGCGTTTCCGTCAGGTTGGCAGATCCCGCGCGGCTTCCGACCATCAGACGGTCCGGTGCACCGGGGGCAGTCTTGCGGATGATCCGACGGGACCGCCCGGTGACCTCCGCCACCACATCCGTGCCGAAATGCTGGATGATCTGATCGAGTGCCCCGGGAACCGGTGGCAGACTGGCCAACCGCTCGATCAGCGCATCGCGCCGGTCGGCAGCTTCGCGGCATTCCACCACCTGACCATCGCGCATCACCGGTCGGGAGGTGAGATTGCCCTCGTCATCCGAGACCGGCTCATAGAGCTGGGTCGGAAAGCTGTGGGCGAGATAATCCAGCACATATTCCCTCGGCGTGATGTCGATCTGCAGATCATTCCAGTCTTCCGTGGGGATGCCCGACAGACGACGTTCCATCAGTGCCTCACCGGTGGAGACGATCTGAATAACGGCGGAATGCCCGTTTTCCAGATCGCGGCGGATGCTTTTGATCATCGTCGGGGCTTTCATGCCGGTCAGCAGATGGCCGAAGAAACGCTGTTTGGCGCTTTCAAAGGCTGAGCGTGCAGCAGATTTCGCCTGTCGGTTCAGCGTGCCGCCGCTGTCTCCCGTAATATTGGCCGCCTCCATTGCCGCTGTGAGGTTGTTGTGGATGATGGCGAAGGCGCCGGCATAGGCGTCATAGATGCGGGTCTGCTCGGGCGTGAGCTGATGTTCGATCAGCTCATATTCGACGCCGTCATAGGAGAGCGACCGGGCCGTATAGAGGCCGAGTGCCCGCAGGTCGCGAGCGAGCACCTCCATGGCAGCCACGCCACCGGCCTCGATGGCCTCGACGAACTCGGAACGTGTGGCGAACGGGAAATCGTCGCCACCCCAGAGGCCAAGGCGTTGCGCATAGGCCAGGTTATGCACCGTCGTCGCCCCGGTGGCAGAGACATAGACGACGCGGGCCTGTGGCAGAGCGTGTTGCAGGCGCAGGCCCGCCCTGCCCTGCTGGGATGCGGCAACATCGCCGCGTTCACCCTTACCCCCGGCGGCATTCTGCATGGCGTGGCTTTCGTCAAAGATGATCACACCGTCGAAGTCCTTACCCAGCCATTCTACGATCTGCTCGACGCGGGAGGCTTTGCCACCGCGCGCCTCGGAACGCAGTGTGGCATAGGTGGTGAAGAGAATGCCTTCGTTCAGAGTAATCATCCGGCCTTGGGAAAAGCGCGACAGCGGTGTGACCAGCAGCCGTTCCATACCAAGCGCGGACCAGTCACGCTGCGCATCCTCTAGCAGCTTGTCAGATTTGGAAATCCAAAGCGCCTTGCGGCGGCCTTGCAGCCAATTGTCCAGCACGATTCCGGCCGATTGCCGCCCTTTGCCCGCACCGGTGCCGTCCCCCAGCATGAAGCCCCGGCGGAACTGCACCGCATCCGCTTCGCCTTCAGGCGCGGCGCTGAGAGCGTCAAAGGTCTCATCAACGGTCCAATGTCCGGCCAGATGTTCGCCATGAGCTTCACCCGCATAGATCACTGTCTCCAGCTGTGCCTCGGACAGCTGATCGTGGATGTCGACAGGCAAGTGTGGACGATAGCTGGGTTTCGGCGGCGCGACCGACGCCATGGCTGCCGATTGCACCAGTTTGGTGGGATGCGGTTTTGCGCCGGGGATCGTGATCGATTGCAGGCTGTAGGTCTCATAGATCGCTTCACCGAGGCGGGTCTCTTCGGGCGGGGCCCAGTCGGTGGTCTCATAAGAAAGATCGATAGCTTCGGGATCGCGGCACAACCGGGGCGCGGATCCGGCACCCGGTCGTCTGGAGGCAATAGGCCGGGAAGAGGAAGAAGGGGTGCCTTTTGGGACGGGAACGCTCGAAGCCGATACCGGCAGGCGGGCGGGGAGATCACCAAGCCAGGACATCAGCGTGGCGCTGTCCTGTGCCGTGCCGGGATCGGTGGGGAAGGTGTGCGGATCCTCTGCCGGGCGTTTGTCGATCACCGTCAACCGGGTCTCGGTTGTGGTGCCGTGGCGGGCATAGGCCGCCCCGGCGATGGGCGCGGAAAACACCACGGTGCCGGTTTCTTGCAATTTGGCGAAGGCACCGGACCACGTAGGATTGTGCGGCGCAAACCCCGCGCCGGTGATCGTCACCAGGCGACCACCATCCGCAAGACGTGCCAATGCTGAGGCGACATGGCGATAGGCGGCATCGGTCACCCGACCTTTGATCTGCGCCATCACCGAGAACGGCGGGTTCATCAGTACAACGCTCGGGGCTATATCGGGATTGAGGTGGTCGTGGATCTGCGTCGCGTCGAAGCTCGTGACCGATGCGGCTGGAAACAGACCCGAGAGCAACCCGGCACGGATATCCGAGAGCTCGTTCAGCACCAGTTGGCCGCCCCGCATCTCCGCCAGAGCCGCCATCAGACCTGTGCCTGCGGAAGGTTCCAGCACCAGATCACCAGGACGAATGGCGGCGGCATGTGCAGCGGCCAGACCAAGTGGCAAAGGAGTCGAGAATTGCTGAAGGTCCACGGATTCTTCCGAGCGACGCGTATGCGACGGCATCAGGCCAGACAGACGGTCGAGCATCGGCAACAACGCCTCGGCCGATCCGGCCTTGCGCATCAAAGCTGGCCCGTATTGGCGCAGGAACAGCACCAACGCTGCCTCGCAGACATCATAGGCCTGTTTCCAAGTCCACACGCCCGAGGCATCGGACGCACCATAGGCGTCTTCCATGGCCGCGCGCAGGACAACGGCATCAATACGCTGGCCGCGTTGCAGGTGGATGAGCAGAGTTCGGGCGGCTTTGAGGCTCGCGTTGGCGGGATCAACAGGCGAGACCGCCGCCACAGAGGCGGCAGGGGAAACCATCTGGTTCATAGGGTGACCTTTCGGGGATAGAGGAACGTTGCAGCACTTCCGGTTCCCATCGGATTGGTTTCCGCTGCCTCTCCCCTTTGGGTCGAACGCGAAAAACCAATGCGCTGCTATGTTTCCAGAACCGGAAGTGCCGTGATCCACGCCGCGCTCTCACCCGACAGGATCAAACCCTTTCAGGCACCCCTCTCACTTTCCTGTCTCCAAACGCGCCACCTTGATCGGCCACCATGGGAAACCAGCGCTTTCTCAACCAAAGCCGTCCTCATTTACAAATGGGCCTCCCGCACTTAGCAAGTCTTGCAGGAAAAATCATATTTCAGGACATGGAAATGAACCTCGACAAGATGACGTCAGCCGAACTCAGGAAAATTCAGGTGGATGTGGACGCCGCGCTTGCGGAGAGACAGAAACAAGACCGCATCGATGCAAAGACAGCCGCCGAAGCCGCAGCAGCGGAATACGGGTTTTCATTGGACGAGTTGCTGACCGTTCAAAAGCCAGCAAAAACCAAAGCCGCCCCAAAATACAAGAACCCGGAAAACCCGGAGCAGACCTGGTCTGGCAGAGGGCGCAAACCGGCCTGGCTCGCCGATGCGCTGACGGCTGGCGCTGATATGGCCGATCTGGAAATCTGAAGAAAAGGTCGGCGCAGTAAAGGCGATGTTTCGACATGAGCAGCGCCGCCTTCTTGATGCTCCGGAAGCCAGAGCAAATGGCATTTTTGCACGATGCAAATATCTTAGATCAATCCCAGCCCTTGCATCGCATTTTTGATCAGGGCTTTCGTCGTCTCATCCAGCTCAATGATAGGTAGACGACACGCGCTCGTGCTCAGTCCCAATAAAGAACAGGCGTATTTCACACCAGCCGGACTGGGTTCCTGAAACAGCGCGGAGTGAAGCGGCATCAGCCGCAATTGGATTGCAAGGGCTTCCTGAAACCGACCCTGGGCACACGCCGCCTGCATCTCGGAGCAGAGCGCCGGTGCGACATTTGCCGTAACCGATATACAGCCCTGGCCCCCATTTGCATTATAGGCCACTGCCGCTTCATCCTCACCCGTGAGAAAACAGAATTCTACGCCGATCAACAGCCTTTCGCGCAGGGGGCGCGACACATCTCGCGTGCAATCCTTGACGCCGATGATATTTTGTAGGTCCGCGAGGCGCGCCATGGTTTCCGGTTCAATGTCCACAGTGGTGCGTGGGGGAATATTGTAAACGACGATTGGCAGATTTATGGCCCCGCTCAGCGCCTGAAAATGCTGATAGACACCCTCCTGCTCTGGTCGGTTGTAATAACCCATGACATGCAAAACCGCATCTGCTCCAAGTGCGGCGGCACGTTCCGAATTTGCGATAGCTGCAGCTGTGTCGTAAGACCCCGCGCCAGCGATGACCGGAACTTGCCCGCCGACCTCATGCACCACGATCTCGATGACACGTGCATATTCGACGGCAGACAGGGTCGGAGCCTCACCAGTGGTTCCGACCGGCACGAGCCCGTTTGTGCCATTTTGAAGTTGGAAGCGCACCAGGTCGGCCAAAGCCGGTTCATCGACCGAACCGTCCCGAAAAGGTGTGATGAGCGCCGTGAACGAACCATGAAACATATGTCTCTCCATTACATTGAGCGACAGCAACACAGACCCCGGGCACAAAAAAACCCGGCAGCCGATGCAGGCTGCCAGGTTTTTTTGAATTATATGACCTGTTCGAACCTACATGCAGACAACCGGAAGCGCCCGTTTCTTGGAAACAGGTTTCTTGGCTTCGACTGTGATCAGGATGCGGGTCATGGTGACGTGGTAATGTCGTAGGCCTTCGTTGTCAAAGCCGAAATCCCCCGGCAGGTTTCCCTGCCGGGGGGGTGATCGGGGCTTAGTAGCCCCGGTCGTCGTTGTCGATGAACTGAGGATCGTCATCCTCTTTCTTGCGGGTCAGGAAATCCACCGTCTCGGCGATGATTTCACAGCCGTAACGGTCGACCCCGGTGCTGTCGGTCCATTTGGTGTAGTGGATGCGACCCCGCACCATCACCTTCATGCCGGTCTCGCAGTGCTCCTGAACCGTCTTGCCCAACCCGTTGAAGCAGGTGATCCGGTGCCATTCGGTGTCCTGCACCCGGTAGCCTTTCTCATCCCGCAGAACCTTGCCTTCGGAGTAGCGGGGCCGCGAGGTGGCGAGGGTGAAGTGGGTGATCTTGGTGCCGCCTTGGGTGGTGCGGGTTTCAGGTGTCTGACCGATGTTGCCTGCGAGGATGACAATGTTCTGCATGAGTTTTCTCCGTTGCTTCCGCCCGAGGGACCGTCCCTCCGACGAGACCCGGCCAAGACCGTCGGGAGACGCCCGCACGGATGCACCGCATCCGCTTGACCCCAAAGAACCGGACTGGTGCGGCCCGCAGGCGTAGCCGAGGACACGGGTCCGGTGCGCCGGGGTTGCTGGCGACGAGAGAACGGGCTTAGGGGATCAGTCAGTCGGAGGGATGTTTCCACGAGTGGAGGCGCCCAGGAGATATGTGATGCAGCTCAGCATCCTCATTGGTGGCATTGGCCAGCGCCCAATCACAACATGAATGAGGCTCGGTCTTCACCCATTTCATTTTTGCAACCGGGAGCCAACCACCACCGAATGCGTTCTGTCACGGGATGAAAATGGCTATCGGGGTCAGGCGAGAAGACACGTTGAAACCTCAACAGGCTGGGCAAGACAGATCAAAGGGGCCGGAAAGAGAGTGAAGGGAACGAGGCGGCGTCGCGGGCATGCCAAATGGGCTGGCAGCACAAGGGTCTACCTCAGTGGGAATGAAAAATACGCCAATCAGGTGGGATTCCTGAGATGTAAGAAAGAGGGCGAGGATCCTCCGATCTTGACAACGCCGTGTATCGCGGCCACCTGTCACGCATGCCCTGGGCTCAAATCAAATGTTCCCAGTTCCGACCCCCGGCAAATATCCTGAGGATGGTCACTCTGTCTGTTCCAACCGTAAATGCGATGGTCAGTCGGCGCTCAAACCCGATGATCCGCAACCCCGGACGAATATCCGATCGCAAGTGGCCACGTTCCGAGCCGATAGACAATCGCTTGCAAAAAGCCTCGACTCTTTCAAGATAGCCAATTGCTACCTTCGGAGATGCCGCGTCGGCAATCCAGTCATAAAGTTCGGCAAGGTCCGTACCGGCTTCCGGCGAAAAGACAACACTCCGATCTTTCATGAGCTGCGTTTCAATCGGGCCGCATGCCGGTCACGAATGCTGGCGAACACCTCGTCTGCAGCGCGCGCGCGATCGGGATCGGCTTCCATTGCGTCATAGACCGGGGCCACTTCTTCATCCAGCCAGCGCTCCACGGCGGCATTGCGTTCCTGCAGCGCGCGCAATCCGGCACGTACAACTTCACTGGCGGAAGCATAGCTGCCGGACGCAACAAGATCATCAATGAATGCGGCATGCTCTGCCGGCAAGCTGACGGTGCGTTTTTCAATGCTGGCCATTTTGTTCTCCACGTCAAAGTATGAAACTTTCATACCATATGGTGCTATCAACGTCACGATTCAATCTTACGACTGCTCTTGGATCCGGTGCCGCAAGCGGTAAGGTTTACCCGACAGGATTGATCAAAGTTCAAGATACTCAAGCGGCAACCCGCTCTCGACCACCCAGCTCCAGCACAAGCAGTCCACCCTTGGTGCGTCCGCAGCGTCGCCAACCGGCACGTTCAAAACAATAACCCGGTCGGCCGGAACGCAAAGCCGCCGGATTGACATATGTGTAATGCCTCTCACCAGGCCAGCAGAAATCAGCGACAAGGTCAGCCTGTCGGATAAGGTCCGAGGCGCGGTGAGCGCTTTCGTTACGGAAGACAGCGCAATTGACACCTGTCTGACCGGAGGCATCGAGGAACTTGCGCCAGACGAAGAGGGCGTCGCCGGACCACGTTCTGAGGACGATTTTCTGCCCTGGACCCGCGAACAGGCTTCGTCTGCGTCCGTCTTTGTACTGGTATGCGGAATAATGTCGTTCATAGAGTTTCAGGCAGGTGCGGTCGCCGTCCTTGGTGATCCACCACAACGGCTCCGGTCTGCTTTCCAAATTTGGGTTTTGAGGATCTGGCCGGGGTTCGGATTTGGCTGACAAATTGTCTGGCATCAGCCGAACCTCTTTCCATCCCCGGTAAATGTGTACTCATTCGCCGCAATGGTTTCGTCGACCACCTCATCCGAAGACAGATCTTCATATTCCTTTTCAAGCTGCCGATAGAGCCAGCAGGCAAGATCACGCAGCGCTTCAATGACGGTGCCCTCGGCATCCGCAGTCATATCCTGGCATGTCGGACTGTCGCGTCTGACGGAAATATCCATGCAATTTGCATGGCAGTAGCGCCCGCGTTTCGTGCTGTCCGCCCGAAGCTGGTAGAAATTGCGCCGCTGGATGGATTGCAAAGCATCGGCAATGCGAGGCAGGTCTTCGTCGATCGGTGCATAAGACCGAATGGCGGCGGGTGCGCCTTTGGCGTAGCTGTAATAGCCCTCCCAGGATGCACCGTCCCCCTGCGACCAAAAGCCGGTGAACCAGATACACGGGTCCTGTCGCGTGCTGCCACCATAGAGCCGTACCGGACGGGTTCTGAGCTGGACACCCAGGATATTGCAGATGCGTTCGAAATCCTCAAAGACGAAGCTATACCAGTCGTAATCGAACCCGCCCTCTCGATACCAATCCCGGGCTATGTCCTTGGCGGAACTCGGGAGCTCATCCAGCCGGTAGATGGTGGTCTCAACGATCTCAGGCATCACCCTGCCCTCCCGCAAATGGCGCGATTTGCGTTTTGAAAAAATCTGTCATGTCGTAACTTTCATTGGCTGTAGGCAGCGACCCGGCCCTGGACCGGGTGCTGATTTTTGGAATTGGGGTGTCAGGCCGCCCGCGCAGTGCGGGCGGGGCTGGCCAATCGCCATGCGGGATCAATCAAACGCGCCTCGATGGCTGCGGCGCGAAATCGCAGACTGCGGGCCTCGTTCGTCTCGTCGCGATCCTGCGCGGCCATCGCTCGGGACCGGATACCGGAAGCCTTCAACACTACACCACGGGCTTCCGCATCCGATGTCACAGGATCGCACCAGATCAAGCCGTCCTTGGAGAGCTGCCCCGCCAAACACAGGCGCTGGTGCCTGTCCGTGATGGTCAGCAGGTTCGGTTTGAAACTCTGAATGGCATCAACACACAGGCCGTTCTGACGCCCACGCCGCTCTGCGCAGGCGATAACCTCATCGAAACTGCGAAACCGGCCGAGCTGGACACTGGCTGGAACCGGGTAGTCCCCCAGATCAGGGTCTTGCGCCATGGCTTCGCCAACGCAGGACAGGGTGAACGAACCGGCATCCCCGATCAGGGCAGGCACGGCGTTGACACAGAAGTCAGAAACAAGAGCGTTCATTGGAAGATCTCCGATGACAGGCGCCAGGAGCCACTCTCCCGACACTCAACCCGTCACGGAAACCCGCACATTCCTCTTTCTCTAACGGCTAACCCCAACCGGATCCGCAAAGGCTGGATCAAACAGTCGCTCAATTTTGTACGTCCGTCCCATCCAGGGTTCGGGCGGGATTGCACGCACCCAATCCGCAAATGATGGGATGTGGCCCAAATCTTCTTTTACATGCTGCTCGCCCACCCATCGGGTTGGGATCACCCGGCCCGTGGGTAGCGTGATCGTCGGACCGAAGATGGGTTCAGCCATGAAGATGGTTCTTGAACGGAGCGTCCGTCGCCCCTCTTGATACGGAGCGACGTCCGGCGCGATGGCCGGACGTCGCCGGGTCGGTTGGATCAATTGTCGTCACCGACAACCTCGCACCAGGCGTTTTGATACCGGTTATTGGCCAGCCAGGCATCGGCGGCGCTCTGATCTTTCGCCAGATACAACAGCTCGGTATTGCCGCCGGAAGAGTTCAGGATTTTCACCATCCCCTGTTTGGGCGTGTCGATGACCTCAAACTGCAATGCGCTGTGCAGCCCATGCGTGCGCAAAAATGTCATGCAGGTCACACCGTTCGAGGTGAAATCTCCCTCATGCAGTGTGATCGAGCCGGGAAGGGAAAAGGACCCCTTCTTTGCGGGAGTTTTGCTGAGCAGCCGGGCAATGCCATTGCGGCGTTTCCAGTCGGAAAGTTTGCGGCTGTGTCGTGCTGGCGGTTCTTTGGTGCCATCCGAATAGCGGATCAAAGCGCCAAGTGGTGCGGTGTCATAGATGGATTGTGCGGACATTATTATGTCTCCTTAAAACGTTTCGACCCGCCATGAGGGCGGGCCGGGAAGTGAGTTGGTGTTTTCGGGCAGGTTGGTTGCTGTCACTCAGCGGCGATCGGCACCTCGGCGTCCTGATCGGCGGTCAGGAAATCCGGCAGGTCGACATCTTCGACCTCGAGTTCAGGCGCATCGATCAAGCGCAGCGGTTCCGGCAACCAGCCACTGTCTGCCAGCAGACGTTCGGCCTCATTGGCCATGTCGCCTTTCTTCAGGTGGTCGATGAGCTGTGCGGCCTGCTCTCCTGCCCCTTCGGTGACTGCTTCAATGATGCGAGCCTTGGACACGCGGTTGAGATAATTCTCCGCCGTGGGTGTCCAGCCATCGCCGATCAGATCGAGACCGGTTGCCCGGGCGAGCCGATCCACCTCGGACATGCGGCGCTCCAGACCATGCGGTGTCACACCGGCCCCGCCATAGGCGTTGGGGCGTTCGTGCAGCGCATTGACCCCAAAGGACACACAATGGGCCAAAAGTGAGAGTTGCTGATCCTGCGGCAACGTGACGATCCAGTCCCAAAGATCTGCTTCCTCCCCGGGGATTGCAGTTTTCCAGTCTTCGTGGCGCTGATCGATCGCCTGCGCCGCCGGGCTGGTGTCGAGATCGGGACCGCGTTCGGGAAAGTGCGTTTCGCGAATGCTGGCCTCGACGGACGCACCGGAGATGTAGCTACGGTGGAACAGGTCGCTCACCAGCTTGTGCAGAAGTGCCGTCAATGCCACCTGGGGGTCACCCGCCATCGCGTTGCGCAGCGCCAGCGTGCGGTATGCGGTCAGTTCCACCAGAAGTTTATCCGGCAGAGGCTTGATGGTCTCGGATTCCTCAACCTCCGGATCGCCGATGGTCACGGTTGCGACTGACGCGGTGGCCCCACCCTCGACGGAGGTATCGGGTGTTTCAGCATCCCCCGCCATATCCTCGGGCCGGATCCAACCGCGCTCCTGTTTCAGCGTACCGTCATGATCGATGCTGAGGAAGATGCCAGATTGCGCCTTGTCCTCATCTCCGTACGTCAGCGGACGATTGTAGAACGCCTGCAATTCTTCCTCGATCTCCTCCATCCGGTCGTAGGCCTCATCGGGATATTCATCCGTATCTGCGTATTCGGCCTCAATCGCTTCGTTCTCCGCGACGAGCACCTCCTTACGCGCCTGACCTTCGTCGCTGAGCGGTTCTTCCGTGCCCTGCACCCGGCCATAGTCGCGCGTGTGGCCGTAGGGGTACTCGGTATTGGCCGCGACCCATTTCCAGCCTTCACCCGCAGCCTCGTCGGCACAGGTTTTCAGCTTCTCCATGGTCAGACGATCCAGCAGCGCAGCATCCTGAAAATACCCGCCGCCGTCACTATCGAAGAGATCGCGCAGAATGACGCCGCCAGCCGCCTCGTAAGCCTCTTCGCCAACAAAGATCGTCCGTCGATCCCCTGCCCGCACGGTGGTTTCCGTCAACATCCGGCGAATGTTATGGGCATTGTTGTTCCAGCTGTCTTTGATGGCCTCCCAAACCTCTTCCTGACGGGCCGGGTCGGGATGCACCGTGAAGGCCATCAGCTGCTCAAGTGTCATGTCTTCCGCGGCATAGGCTTCAAGCAGTGAAGGCGCGACGGTGGTCAACTTCAGCCGCTGTTTGACCACCTGCGGGGTCGCAAAGAACGCGGCGGCGATCTCCGCCTCATCCAACCCCTGATCCCGCAGGGCCGCAAAGGCGCGGAACTGATCCAATGGATGTAGCGGCGCCCGTTGGGTGTTTTCCGCCAGGCTGTCATCTTCGGCACTGATGCCATCCGCCGGATCGCGCACGATGCAAGGGACCGGCGCGGTCTTGTTCAGACGCTTTTGCTCGACCAGCAGAGACAGCGCCTGATAACGACGACCACCGGCCGGCACCTCGAACAGGCCGGTTTCTGCACCGTCGTCATCCAGTTCTGGACGCACATGCAGGCTTTGCAGTAACCCGCGCCGGGCGATGTCCTCGGCCAGTTCCTCGACCGAAATACCTGCCTTGATCTTGCGGACGTTGCTCTGCGACAGCGTGAGTTTGTTGAAAGGGATGCCGCACGCCTGCGACAGGGTAATTTTCTGGGACTGTGTCATTGTTGATTTCTCCATCGAAAGGTTGCGAGGACGGGCCGGGACGCTCTCTCACGCCCCAAACCCGTCACACGAAAAACGGCCACCCTCTTCCTCTGAAGACGGCAGCCGCTGGAACAAATATTGGTGGTGAAACGCCCGCCCTCAGTATTCCGACGGCAGCAGGATGGTCAGGACGCGCCGGGTCTGATCGGGATCGGACGGCACGTCGGCACCATAGGCATAATCGCAATCATAGAGATCGATGCGCCACCAGACGGTCTCACCTTGTACGGTGATCACGCCCATCTCATGCAGAGCGTAGGGATCGGCATCCGGGCTGAAGACATCGAATTCAGCTGTGAGGCGAACAGCCTCCTGCATAAACGCAGCCCCCAGTCCGACCACGCCGGGTGTCACCAGCAGTCGTCCGGGAAGAGCGCTCGGGCTTGTGGGCGCGTCGAGGATCGCGCGACGGAACAGATCGTTCTGTGTCGCGATCATCGCGGTCTCTGCGGGAATATCTTTGGTGGCGGCGATGCTGGTCTGTTGGTTCATGTCAGGTTCTCCACGACGGGTGCCGGAAGCCTCTCTCCCGATCTCAAACTCGTCGCAAAATCCCTTCCTTTCTCTTCCTCTTCATGCGCAGGCCGCGGCGACGCCGTTGGCCGTCCAGTGCCCCATCCGCAGACACAGTGACAATGCGGTGCAGATTTGTAGGGGAGGAGAAGTGAGGCCATAGGCCTCACTCGAAAGGATCAATTTCTTGCAGAATCTGAACTTCATCACCGTCAATCTCATCGGCGGGAACAGCGCCGAAACTGCCATCCCCTGCCTGAAACACCACGATGGACACCATCAGGGTGGCGGCGAGGCTTGAGGCGAAGGCGTATGCGTCATTGCGGGTCATGTTGTGGCTCCTGTCTGGAGGCGGGGAACCATTCCCCGCGCTGTACAGGAACCCGAAGCGTCTTAAGGGATCGCGATCATCGCGTGCGTTCGGGGCTCGCCCCCGAATCCGCGCGGCGGCACGCCTTTGGCGTCGTCCGACCCCTTGCGGGTTGATCGTTAAGAGAGCTTTTGACCTAGGTTAGTGACTGGCAAGCGCGGGGATTGGTGCCCCCGCCCTCGGAGCCATATGTCCCGCAATGACGCATATGCTGCAGCCCGCCCGATACCTGGAATACTCTCGTGGAGGCGGTTCAGGCCGGAAATGCGTTCGGCACTGGCTGGTGTGAATGTGATACCAGATTCGTTACAAATTGATCTTTTCGAATGGGGGCGGGCTCTGAAGACAGATCGCTAGATGCGCCCAAATTGTAGTCCCATCAAGAGCTTGCACGTTTGCTTAAAAGACGCCAATAAGAGGCATCGCCGGTGCACCGGCGCGGGGAAATCAGCAAGCCCTGTATAATTGATATAACTCGCCAGGCGGCCAAAGCGCACGCCAATGGATTTTTTTACCCAACGGTTTTCGGCCGGATGGCGTAGAAATGTCCAGGACTTCGGTCTAAATACTGCGCTCCCCTGCCCTGGCCGGGGGTCTTGCTGACGTCCGGCTTTTGCCGGTTTCCCGATTTATTCGGAGCGGGAGATTTTTACCAGATGACCAATAGTATTGACGATGAAGTCGGACGACAAATCCGGCATCTACGATGGGCAAACGGGACGACCAGGGAGCAGCTTGCGGATGTGATGCAGCTTAGCGGCGAAGAAATAGAACATTATGAATGTGGAACGTCTCGGGTCAGCGCACACAATCTGTGGCGCCTCGCGGAATTTTTTGCTGTCCCGGTCACATCTTTTTTCGACCTTGATAAGTCTGGCCATTCTGACGCTCTGAGCACGGAAAGGATTATGTCTGAAATCATGTCGGACCCGGAGGCAGCAAAGATCGTGCGCGCCTATTATGCCTTGTCCGCTGATAAGCGTCGGAAGATGTTTTAAATTTTGAAGAAAAAGCCCTGACTATGTGTGGCGAATTGCAATTATCCCGCGCTCGGATTGCAAACATCCCGGGTTTTCGCGCGAATTATTTGCGTCTATCCGGTGTGCCAAACTCACATTACTTGCGAACGTGATCAGATTATTTGCGACGGGATTGCAATCATCCGTCCCGGATCACATTACCTGCGAACAGCATGTCAACTGGAGAACATGGTCTGCACTAATTGGACGGATGCAAGCGCAGCAATCGCCGTTCGCTGCGCGACCCACGAACCGGCAAGACGCGGACACAGCGAGATTTCGCTGCACGTGCGCCAAAGGCTGCTTATTAATTTTCGGCTCAGCCCATGTCGTCTTTCAACCATTTTACGAATGATCGAACAGATGGCCTTTCGAATGTCTCCTGGAGGGCCACAGCATAATATGCAAACTCAGTCGGCCAAACAGCATCCAAAGCGCGCACCAACTGCGCAGAGGCCAAGCCCTCTTTGACGTAAATGTCATTCAGTAATGCCAGACCTTGTCCCTCAATCACCGCTTTGACGGTCAAAAAGTCGTTTCCGTATTGCGTGCCATAGAGTGCGTTGGTTGCTTCGACGTTCTGCGCCTCAAGCCAGATCGACCAGTCCTTGCCAGTCGCATCAGGGAGCAATCGATAGCGCAGGCAATCAGCGGGCTTGGTCAGCGGTCCGTGTTGTTCCAGCAGGGCGGGGCTTGCGACCAGAATCAGTTCTGGTGAGCAGAGCCATTCGGATCGCAAGCCAGGATAACGGCCGAGACCATGGCGGATGGCTAGGTCTACCGGCTCTGACTTGAGGTCAACAAGCCGGTCGTCTGTCTCGACCGACACCGTGATTTTAGGATGCGCATCCGCGAACCGGCCCAGACTAGACACAAGCATGGAATGAGCGAAGGTTGCGGATGTATTGACCCGCACTGTGTCGCCAAAGGTTGAGAAATGCTGCTCATGCGCGGCTTCAATTTTGGAGAATGCAGCCCCTATGTCAGAATGGAGTGCGCGCCCCGCCGCCGTCAGCGTAATCCCATGTTTGCTGCGATCAAACAGCCGCAACCCGTGACGTTCTTCGACCGCGCGTATGCGTTGACTGATGGCTCCGGGAGTGACGCCAAGTTCGTGCGCGGCGTCCTGCATCGCACCCGTTCGTGCAACAACGTGGAATGTATAGAGGTCTTGGATGCGGATGGCCATAATACACTTTAGACCAGCTAAAGTGAAGTGACCAGCATATCGTTAGGAAAACCCTCTGGTTGATGGCATCTGAGCGTCAAGGAGACGCAACATGTCAGACACACCCACACTTCCATCGCGCCAGAACTGGACCGTTGTAATATTCGGCTTTCTGGCATTGTCATTGGCATTCTCCAGCCGCGCTGCGCTTGGGTTGATTATGCCCGTTTGGCAAACGGAATTTGGTTGGACCAGTAGCTATATCTCAAGTGTAGGTGCAGCCGCGCTTGTCGTCATGGCCATCGTCGCGCCCTTTGCGGGACGGCTCGTGGACCGGCGTGGATCGCAATTCACGCTTAATCTTGGCATGGGTTTGCTTGGGGTTGGCTGTGCTATTGTCGCTTTGATGGGCAACAAGCTGATGTTTGTCATCGGCTTTGCAGGGTTCAGCGCGGTTGGCTTTGGTATCGTTGCCACACATGTTGTGGCCACCGCCGTCACCCGTAATTTTTCCGAACACCAAGGATTGGCAACCGGTATCGGCACATCTGGCGCGACGGGTGGGCAGTTTCTGATTGTCCCACTGATTGCGGCATTGCTGGCCTTTGCAAGCTGGCGCTGGAGTTTTGGCGCTTTGTCTGTTGCCAGCCTCGCCCTGATCCCCTGCATCCGCATGAGCATGAAGTCAGATGGCCCACTGGAAGAGGACAGCGGGACCGGGGGCACACCCTCTACAATGGCGCAAGACCTCGCCGTGATTGTTCGGCAACCGGCCTTCCACCTTCTGTTCTGGAGCTTTCTTATCTGCGGCTTCACCACAACTGGCGTGATCGAAACACATCTCCTGCCGTTTGCTGCGTTCTGCGGTTTTCCTCCTATTCCAAGCGCAACCGCCTATGGCCTGCTGTCATTGGTAAACCTGATCGGCATGATCGCCGCAGGTTGGCTGACAGATCGGGTCAATCGACCTATGCTCCTGGCCGCGATCTATCTGCTGCGCGCCCTGACATTCATTTTGCTCGGAAGTCTTCCCGGCACCTCGATTGAAATGCTGTTTCTGTTCGCTGTTCTGTTCGGGGCTGTCGATTATTCAACAGTGCCGGTCACAGCCAGCTTGGTGGCAAGCCATGTCGGCATCAAGATGATGGGCCTTGCGGTGGGTCTGATTTCGGCCGGGCATGCGATTGGCGGGGCACTTGGGGCCTTTGCGGGTGGCTATCTTTTTACGGCGACACAGACCTACGATCTTGTTTGGACAGGCTCCGTTTGGCTGGCCGTTGGCGCGGGTTTTCTGGCCTTGTTCCTGAAAGCTCAACCTGCAAGCAAGGCAACTACATAGCGGCCCTCCATGCATTGTGCAGCATTAGTCAAAGAGGGCTCTCACTAAGGTTTCGCCGCGCCCAGCGTGAAGAGCTGATCTCCGAGACAGAGGCCGTTCGCCTGGTCGTGCTTGGACTAGCAGAGAGCGGACTCTCCAGACTTTTGCTTACGCCGCCATTGCTAGCGCAAAAAACGCTCGCACCTGCCGCGCGGATTATTCGGCGGCGCAGCAGATTTCCCGGTTCCGGTCATTCAACTGGGCGGAACTCGGCAAATTTCAAACCGCACATTCGCTGCAGTCAGGATCGACCATCGAAGCGGGCGGACAAAGCAGTCATACCCGACGCTTGACGTTACACCTGAAATGACCAACGATCCGGATATCCGTCCGTACTAGAATCTCGGTCAGGTCACCCCGTGCTCGGCGCTAAGGTTTAGATAGGCGCTGGAAAAGACGCTACGCAGTAGCGTCCCGATATCATCCCGCATCAAAGATCAAAGGAGTCTGAGAAGATGATCTCAGCCGAATATTGCCGCCTCATGTCCCGCTACAATGCTTGGCAGAATACCTCATTCGTAACAGTTGCTGACGGGCTTACCGAAGTTGCGCGCCACAAGGATCGAGGCGCATTCTTCCAATCAATAGCGGCCACCCTGAACCATCTGTATTGGGCAGACGCCATGATACTGCTGCGATTGAAGGGAAATGAGCGACCGGAGGAAACCATCAAGCACTCCCTGACTCACCCGTCGGATTGGAATGACTTCAAAGCGCTGCGTTCCAAACGCGACGAGGAAATCGAAGAGTGGGCGGCCCGGTTGGTCGACGCCGACCTCGACGGAATGGTTGTTTGGTATCCCGGCGACGGCTTAACCCGTATCGAGAAACCAAAGACCCTTTGCGCCGCAGAGCTATTCAACCACCAGACCCACCACCGGGGTCAGGTCCACGCAATGCTTACAGCAGCAGGTGCAGAGCTCCAGCCGACCAACCTGTCAATGTTGCCATAGCTCGCACGAAAAGGGCTCAGAGCCGGGTTTCGACGCCTATAGCAGGAATCTCGGCTACTGATTTGTGGATGACCACGCGTTGAGCGAGACGGCACAAGATCAAAGGTTTGGCCCAACCTATCGACGGCGGGTTTCGCGCTGCTTGCGTCAAGAGCCTTGCCGCACGGACATTGGGCCGCAACGAGCCCGAAGTGACGAATGCTGCAGTGACCATAAACGACCGCTTCGGTGGCTCAGGCCGCGAATGCAGCATACTATTTCAGATGAGTTTAGGTCCATCGCCTCGCTTCAGACGGCGACGTGGTTGCTGACGAGGCCGTCGGAGGTGAGGCGATGGACCATGATCATAGGCGGCTCGTTCACGGCAGGGACATTCGACCCCCCGAACCAGAGCGGATTGGCGACGCAGATCGAACCGCAGATATGCGCGGGAACCCCTGCGAGCATGGCGCTCATGGGACGATGAACATGGCCCGACGACAGGGCGAGCGGCTTCGTGGAGAGGGACGCAAAGAGGTCGTCCAGAGCCGCTCCTCCGCGCCCGATCACCTCGTCTAAGGGCGGGATTCCGCAAGGGACGAAATGGTGATGTGAAAAGAGAAGCGTGTTCTCCGTGCCTTCCGCCCGTAAAGCTTCGTTCAACCAGCCCAGATGCGGTGTGACGTCCCCACTGGATGATCCAGGTAGGCTTGCGTCGATGCCGATCAGTCGGAGCGCTCCGATCCGCGCGCTGAAATGCATGGCGTCGCCGTCGCCGATCGCGCCGACGCGTCCGTCGAACACACCCTGCATTGCATGTCTGTCGTCGGAGTTTCCGGGGAGAAGGAGAACAGGGCACTTCAATGTGGCGAGACGGGTTCCGATCTCGGTGTAGCCCTCGGTCCAGCCGTCGTCGATGAGGTCTCCCGTCAGGACGACCGCATCCGGTCCGAAACCAGCGAGCAATGCCAACGCCCGCTCGAAGCGCGGCATGCCGTCATTTCCCGGCGCGGCGTGGATATCGGACACCTGCGCTATGATCGAGTGTTCAATCATTTTGCCCTCCATTGGCCAACATAGAACAGAATGCCTCGTCCCGAAAGATCGCGGCGGGCGCGGGAACTTCGACAGTAAGGAACGGAGCGGTCATCGAACCCACGACGCGTTCGTGATGCGTCGTTCCGCGAGTATACCTCACTGGAGCGGACCTCCATGCATGGCGCAGCGAAAGCCTGGTTTGTCCCGACCTATGCGTTGCCCATCCAGTGCTCGCCGCGCGGCGTTTGAATGGCCGGTTTTTCCGCTGTTGCGCAGCGTCATGAACCAAGCAGATGCAGCGAATTTCGTATTGCGTGCGCCCGCAGCGAGAAAGTCCAAGGTACCAGTTGGGCTCATACCGTCAGTCGAAGCCTACCGCAGAGAATGGCAGCGTCGAGCCCTGGGCAGCCATTGCCATTAATCGCTGCATGCGCTCGCAGCACCGAATTTTCTGCGCAGGCGCAAAAATCCGTGACGCTACGCGGCGGGGATTTCGGCCATTCATCGACCGCGCAGCATTTTTGAAGGGGTAAATTTACAGGTCACAGGACAAACCCAGCATTTACCAGGGGACTTTCAGTGGCCGCTTAGCCATCCGCGTTCTCTATTCCCCATGCCGCCAGCAGTTTCGGCAGCGCTTCCTTCCAATCCATCACGCCGACGGTTTCCGCCCAAGCCTGGTATTGGCGGATCAGGCCTTTCTCAAGGGCGGTGTTGCGACCCGCAACGTCGGTCAGCTCGGTACGGTCGGCCTCGGTGTCGTAAAGCTCCCAGGGACAATCATGCAGTCGAACCAGCTTGAACTGGCCCAGGCGGATGGCGGCATTGCCCTCATGCTCCCAGAAGATTGGCTGCTCGCGCTGCCAGTCCTTACCCTTCATAAGGCCTAGCAGAGATTCCCCCTGTAGCGGGCTTTGTTGATGGCGTGGATGCCCCCACCTACCGGCATCGTAACGTGCCACAGTGATGTTTCAGAAAGCATTACTCGAACGGAGAGCCAAGGCCTGCAGCAGCCGAGGAAACGAATGACATCTGCTTCCCTTGAGGGCAGTCGCGATGATTGATGGGTCAATCGGATGCCTTCAACTCCTGAGTGGCAGTTAGGCCAATCAGGCCACCAACACAAGCCATTGCTAAGCATGCCGATAGGCTCGGGTTCTTTGCGATCAATTTTGTAGCGCCCAATGAAATTACAATTCCTGAAACAACTCCGCCTACCTGACGTGATGTCGGTTTAAGCCCGCAGGCCCAGTTTGCAAAAGCCTCGCAGTTCCGGATCAAATAGTTGTACCTCCATTTACCGATCTGCGAGCGGGCGTTTTCGAGGATCACATAAGCTGGCAGTTCGGACTGGCTACGCGCAAGGCCTGTTCTCCTGCCCCTGACGACGTCGTCGTAACATTCTTCCCCAACCGTTCGAGTTTCCGCCCTGGCTGATATCAACATCAGCTTTCCAAGAGGGCATCTTCGGTCGCTTACGATCGAGTAGTGCTCATAAGACCTCATTGAAGTTACAATCAGGTCTCCGGGGCGCAGAGTATCTTCGAATTTCATCTTCATGTTCGTCACAGTTTATCCTATGTTGGACCTAAATCATATGTGGGTGAGTTGTCATTATTTCTCATATTATCCAATTTGGAGATTAGCGACAGAATGTCAACAGCCAAAACGACATATTCGATGATCCTGTGCAGCCTGATGTCCCAAATCTGCGAACAGCAGGGGCTTCTGCAAAAGGACTTCTTTCAGAAAACAGGGATTGCGACCGGCTCATGGTCGCGCATCATGCGGGGTCAGGCTCACTTTCAGATCGAAGATATCCGCGCTGCCTGCCATGTACTGGGGCTGTCTGTCGGCGATTTGACAAAAATGGCTGACAAAAGGCAGGAACAGCTGGTTGAACAGGAGGGCATTGAAGTGGTGTCCAAAGACGATCTTAAATCCGAAGGATCAGCAGCAGGAAAACTGATCGCCGGTGCGGCACTTGCTTTCCTGTTGACGAGGCTTTCACAGTAGGCCGTTATTCTGCAATTTTCGGCACGCAGACGTATGCTCCTTCAAACAGCCATTCCGAGCCTGTGATACTGGAACCCGATTGAACAGCGCAGAAAACAACCCGAAACTGTACAAATCGACCATCCGGTGAGCTCTGCATGTCCCGCAAAACACTCAACAAGAATAACCTGATCGCACTCGGTGCAGAGACCCTGGCCGAATTGCTGCTCGATATCACCCAAGGCAATGCCACCCAGCAGCGCCGCCTGCGGATGGAGCTCAGCGCCCATGTCGGCGCGTCCGACGTCGCCCGCGATATCCGCAAACGGTTTTCGTCATTGCGGCGGAGCACCAGCTATATTGAATGGCGCCAGCAGAACGCGTTCGCTCGGGAACTGTCGGATTTGGTCGATCTGATCCGAGCACGCGTCGCGCCAGATGAGCCAGATGAGGCGTTCGACTTGCTTTGGGCCTTCCTTAGTCTCGCCCCGTCAATCTATGAACGCGTCGATGACAGTCACGGTACGATCGGCATGGTGATGTCCGATGCTATGGAAGCGATCTCCGAAGCTGCGCCTCGCCTTTCAATCGATGGTCACACCGTGGCCGAACGGGTGTTCGAAGGGCTGCAGGATAACGGGTATGGACAATTTGACGGGGCCATACCCGCGTTGGCGGACGCGCTCGGAACCGAAGGCGCCGAACGTCTGAAACAGCTGGCCTGGGCCGTTCAGGATGCCCCGCTCAGTGCTGGAGATGCGGCGCGTTACGATTTTATCGACGACCCTGACAGACAACACGAAATGGCGCGTGAAGACCGTGATCGCACTGCGGGAATGGTGCTTCAGGATGTGGCCGACCTGCAGGGCGATGTTGACGCGTACATGGCGCGGTACTCAGCCGAACAGCTGACGTTTCACACCATCGCTCCTGATGTGGCCCGAAGATTGCTGGACGCCGGTCGTGCAGAGGAAGCTTTGTCGATTGTCGAAGGTGCACGGACCCGTGACCGAAATCTGATCATCGGAGACGGGAAGCTGGACGAGGTACAGGTGGCCTGTCTGGATACGCTCGATCGCGGCGAAGAGGCAAAGACATTCCTCTGGGACCTGTTCTGCCAGACGCTGAACCCTGAAAGCCTGCGCCAACACATCCGTCGGCTTCCGGATTTCGAGGATATCGAAGCCGCGGATCGTGCCCGTGATCACGCCATGGCCCATCAGAACATGATGACCGCGCTATCTTTCTTTCACAATTGGCAAGATCCAGGATCGGCGGCGCAGCTGATTGAAACCCGCTTTGCCGAACTCGACGGCAACGCCTACTATATTCTAACTCCAGTTGCGGATGCCCTCGAAGGCGACCACCCGCTGGCAGCGACCCTTGCCCGTCGGGCCATGATCCTTGATACGCTCGAAAACAAGCGCTCCAAACGCTATCGATATGCCGCAAAACACCTTGCGGAATGCAGCAGCTCGGACCGGCAGATCAGTGAATACGGAAGCCATCCCACCCATGCTGGGTTCACCGCATCGCTCCGCAAAACCCACCCACGCAAAACTGCGTTCTGGGATCGGGTACCGGAAGGTATTTGAGCTTTTCGTCGGTTGGTAAGGTCTGCATCAATCACCCCAGGGCAGAGATGCACGACATTTCACTGATTGCATCTTCCGGACAGGCGCGAAATAACTCTGAATTGAAAAAGTATTCACCTATTCCCGCAAGGGATTATCGTTGTGATTTGATGAGCAATAATCCGTTCGATCAGCCAGAACCAGCAATTCACACGACGTGATCATAAACTCGAAGAGTATTTTGAAGCCATGACCCTCAATAAAGAGAACATTCTCCGCTACTGGCGCGCTTCCCTCGCAGACGGTGCGCTCGGAGAAGGCAAGTTCCGACACGATGACCGCGCTAAATTCGTATCGCTATCTCAAGAAACACGTCGGTCTGGAAAACTTCCACCGAACCAGGTCGAGCAAATCTTCGAAGGCCAGGAAAAGGATGCCGATACGGTTTCAGTTCGGTTCTGGCCTCTGGTCACAGCGCGAAAGAGTTCTCATGCAGCGGCAGTCGGGGACAGAATGCCGGACATTGTGGCTCCGGTGGTCACGGAGGGGTTCGTAACCCGGCAAGGGGTTATCACACCAACCCGGAACGCCATCGCGCGGGATGTGCTGGCTCCGATCCCGCAAGGTGTTTTCTCCATCGGCGCGGTCGAAGATCTGGACAACTTCCTGACGGAACATCCGCTTTTGCTGAAGGAAGGTGAACCGGTCTGGACGCAATATCTGGCGCACTGTCGCAAAATGGTGGATTCCGTTGCGCAAGACTGGCCGCGCGGGGACGAAGATTACAAAACCATCGGCGAGGGGTTTCTTGAGACGTCCGACGGGGCATCGGCAACGGTTCGGCGTATTCTGGATCTTTATGATGTGCTCATAAAAGAGAAACCTGACACGCCGCTGCTCACCCAATACGCGCTGCCCTCTTCATCCGACGACCGTGAAACCCCAGACACCGACTGCAATTTTGGTCGGCGTCTTGGCCATTCCAACGACAAATTTCCGCTGGCCGATCATCAACGTCAGGTTCTGTCCTGCCTTTCGGATCAGTCGTCAGGCAACGTACTCGCAGTAAATGGCCCACCGGGAACCGGCAAGACAACTATGCTCTTGTCCGCCATAGCCGACGCCTGGATCCGGGCCGCTTTGGCCGAGGAAGAACCTCCCGTCATCGTTGCCGCATCCACCAACAATCAGGCGGTGACAAACATCATCGATGCGTTCGGGAAGGATTACGCGCGCGGGGAAGGCCCATTTGCCGGGCGTTGGCTGCCTGATATCAAGAGTTTTGGTCTATTCCTGCCTGCGGCATCACGGGAGGCCAGCGCCTCAGCGAAATACCAAACCGAAAGGTTCTTTCAGGATCTGGAAAGCCAGGACTACTACTTGAAAGCCAAACGGGCCTATCTGGACGCGGCTCAAGATGCCTTTCCCGAGCTGGCACAGCCAGATGTTAGAAAGATCGTGGCGGCTCTGCACAACCTGATCGTCGCGAATGTCAAATTGCTCGCCGACGCGGAGAGCGCTCGCGCATCGTTGGATGCCAGCCGCACAGCCGTAACAAAAACACTTGGCTCTGACCCGGATGCGGTGGAAGCAAAACTACTTACGACCCGGGATCTGCGTGCCGCAGACGTCGAGAGCATGAAAAGCGTGAGGCTGGCCTGGGACAAGCATCAGGCCGAAGAGTCCTTCCTCGTCTCTCTCTTTGGCTTCCTGCCACCCGTCGCACGAAAAAGAGTGCTGCGCGCCAGGCTGGCGCTGGAAAAGGCTGGGTACAGAAAAGACCTATCGGATTGCCGGGAAATTGATGCCATTGACGGTGCCGTGATGAACGCAGTGAGAGAGGCGACAGATGCCCTGCGGAACAGTGAAGCAGAATTGGCGCGTGCACAAAAACTGCGCGATGCTCTGAAATCTGCGGAAGGTAACTGGGAAAAGGCGCTGACAGCGCTTGGCGTTGCCGAACCCTTGCCAGTTGAGGAATTTGCTCAACTTGATCGCCATGCGGATTGCAGCATTCGCTTCCGCCTGTTCCTGCTGGCCACCCACTATTGGGAAGGTCGCTGGCTGCTGGCAATGGAAAAGGATCTGACCGAGATTGTTTCATCGCACAAGAAAAACGGAAAAGCCGCCGTTGTGCCGCGTTGGAGACGGCGCATGATGCTGACACCCTGTGCGGTTTCGACATTTGCCAGCCTGCCCGGCAAGATGACGTTCACGAAAGGGCCGATAGATGGCTTCAAGGAGCATCATCTGCTGAATTTCATTGACCTATTGATCGTTGACGAGGCGGGGCAGGTATTGCCGGAGGTCGCCGCCGCATCTTTTGCCCTGGCCAAACGTGCCCTTGTCATCGGTGACACCCAACAAATCGAACCGATCTCTTCTGTGCCCGGCCCGGTCGACATCGGCAACTTGCAGGATTGTGGCATCCTGCCGTCCGATTTTTCTTCTGAGGATCTGCAGGCCATCTCATCCCGCGGCTTGCGAACGGTTGGTGGCAGCGCCATGCACCTTGCCCAGGAATCCTGCGCGCTCACCCCCTACCCCGAGTTGGAGAAAGGCCTCTATCTGTTCGAACACCGGCGTTGTTATGATGAGATCATCAGCTATTGCAACGCTCTGTGCTACAAAGGCGCGCTGCAGCCCAAACGTGGTCCGGCCCAAGGCGACGATAATCTTCCTGCCATCGGATATCTGCATATCGACGGGATTGCGACGAAATCTAGCGGCAGCAGATCCAACGCGGTCGAAGCACGCACCATCGCAGCTTGGCTGGAGGACAATCGCTCCTCTCTTGAAGCAAAATACAAAAAACCACTTGAACAGATCGTCGGGGTCGTCACGCCTTTTGGACGGCAGGTTCGCGAGATTCGGCAGGCATGCGCGGATCATGGGATCGACACTGATCCGCGCAAGGGAATGACGGTTGGCACAGTTCACTCACTTCAAGGCGCAGAGCGACCGATTGTACTGTTTTCGCCGGTTTATTCGAAACACTCGGACGGATCGTTCATCGACAAATCGCCCAGTATGCTGAACGTGACGGTTTCGCGTGCAAAAGACAGTTTTCTGGTCTTCGGCGATATGGACGTATTCTCTAACGCGGCCCCGGGCACACCCCGCGCGTTGTTGGCGAGTTTCCTGTTCGCCAACGAGAACAATACGCTTCATTTCCAGTCAGAACCCAGGACCGACCTGCAACAAGATATGGGCCAATTGCTCACGCTGCGCGATGCGGCCGAACACGACGCCTTCCTGTTGAAAGCTTTGGCGTCTGATGCGGACCGGTTCGTGATCGTCAGCCCATGGATCATTGCCTCGACGATGCAACGCGTAGGTCTGCTCGACGGTTTGCGCGATGCCGCGGCGCGCGGGGCTGACATCAATATCTTCGCTGATCCAAAGTTGAATGAGGCCCGAAACAGTGATGGTGTCAGCCAACTGGAAGCTGCAGAGCGTGCGCTGTCCGATCTCGGCATCAAACTGCACAAGACCAGGCAACTGCACAGCAAGATCGTGGCGATCGGCACAAACCAGCTTTG
This sequence comes from Ruegeria sp. EL01, assembly GCF_900313035.1. Classification (GTDB taxonomy): domain Bacteria; phylum Pseudomonadota; class Alphaproteobacteria; order Rhodobacterales; family Rhodobacteraceae; genus Ruegeria. Next base: position 102,498 of record NZ_OMPS01000011.1, read on the forward strand.
CATTGGCTCATACAACTGGCTGAGTGCGGATCGGCAAGGAAAATACGCCCGCCATGAGACTTCGCTCGTTTACCAAGGGCAGCGTTTGAAGAAAGAGATCGAAGTGATCACCGACAGTCTGCGGCAGAGGGAGGTCGGATGAACACTGGCGCAAAACCGACGCGTCGCTGTCATTGGGTACCCCAGGCATACCTGAAAGGCTTTGCCGCCGATAATCGAAAGTCCCCGAGAATCTGGCGCCTCAGCAATCAGGCAGGTGAACCTGAGCTGAAACGGATCGACAAGGTCGCCGTTAGAAACCACCTATACACTGTAACTGAAAACGACGGCCGCCGTAACGATGCTCAGGAAAAGCGTTTCGCGGACCTCGAACAACTTTTTGCGTCGAGGGCCTGGGACAGATTGAGAACGGCTTTCGTTGACCTTTCCGACACATCGATACGCAAAATGGTCGCACTTCTGGCAGCCACACTCTATGTGCGCAGTCCAGCCAACTTCGACCAGTACAAGCACATACATGCTCGCTTCGTTTCTGAGTTTTCTGGTCCTCGCGGACTGCCCAACGCAGTCATCATGGATGGCAAACGTTTGGAACTGGACCATTCAGATTGGGAAGACCATGCCAACGCCGATGAAAACGAACTGAAGCGGAATTGGTTTGAAATTTTGAATTCGTGTGGCGACATCGCCCAGATGTTTCTGGACATGCGGTGGGCAATCATCGCTGCCGACACGCCTGTTTTTGTGACATCGGACCATCCAATTACCTTCTTACACCCCGATCTGCGGTTTCGTGGGATCAGCAATCCAGAGACTTCTGTTGTTTTTCCACTCAGTCCAACACGCGTGCTTTGCATGGACAACCGCCACAGTGAACCCGACAACCAATATTACGAAGCTCAGCACAATGGTGCTGCAGTCAACATGCTGATCTGGCAAAATGCGCTGGAACATATGTTCTCACACAGAGATCCCCATTCTGTATGCGCGGAGATTCTGGCACTTGAAGAGACCAGCGAGTTTCAAGATGTGACGAAAGAAACCTACACGGACAAATCACTATGAATAGAAAATCTCTACCCAAGAAGCTGGAAAAAGAGATTTACCAGCAATTCCAGTCACAGTGCCCATTTTGCGGCGAGTCCGATGTGAACACCCTACAGGTGCACCACATTGTACCTCACGCTCAGGTCCAGGCGCACCACGTAAAGAACCTTCTTCTCACCTGTGCAAATTGCCACCAGAAAATCGAGAATGACGTGATCGCACAGCGTGAGGTCTATGAGGCAAAATTCGATGCCGAACGGGCTTTTGAAGCCGCTACGGAACAAATGCAAAAGGATGCTGGCAGTGTTGTATCATTTAGCGGCACAAACACTGGCGTGGTGGCGAATACGGTCAATATGACGACAAAATCAAGCTCGGTGAAGCAGGGCCCAATACCGGGGACAATTGGCGCCGAATTGGAGCTTCGCAACTATGCCAAGCACCTCATCGACCGGTATCGTGAATTCAAAGAAGCTGACGTCGGCAAAGGCGCAATGAGGCATGCAGTCCTTTATAGCAGCATCAAACGGAAATTTGGCGCAAAATGGGACCACATCCCCGCCGAGTCCTTCGAAAATCTGGCGGCCTTCCTCCGAGAGCGTATCGACGGCACGCGTCTGGGAAAGACCCAAAAAGCAAGAGGACAGAAAAACTACTCATCGTTTGAAGAGCACCGCACAAAACCTCTTTGACTTTAGAACCGATAAAAACGATCCATTACCAAACCCACACAGAAAGTTTCTCCAGAATTCCGAACACGTATGGCAAGAAATCCTCATCGTCTGATTCAAGAAGCGTTATTTGACAATCTGGGCCCACTGTCTGCCCGCGAGCTGCTTGCCATGCCGCGTGACGGATGGGAAAGTTTGCGCTCGGCCCTGACAGACCAACGAAATGGAAAAGGCGATCTGATCGCACGTTGCGCGGCCTGCCAGGGGCAGATTTACATCACAACGTCCCATGATCGCCCGTTATTTGCGCATTATCAGGGGGCGGATCCCCGCTGCCCTTGGTACTCCGGGAAAAACAAACATCCCAACGACGTCCGTGCAAAGCAGTATCGCGGACAACAGGAATCCGTAATGCACCGGCGCATGTGTGACTTGATTGCGGAATTGGCAGCATTGGACGAACGGTGCGTGAGTACCATGGTCGATGAATATCTTCCTCCGACAGAGAACGCACACGGACGGTATCCGGATGTACTTGTCGAATGGCGGGATTTCGGCAGATTTGCCGTGGAATATCAAAGATCGCACACATTCCAGACTGAGCTGTCACAACGTTGCATTCACTATAACCGGGAAGGCGTACCGCTGCTCTGGCTGTTGTCATCGTTTGAACATGACCGAATTCCGCAAGCTGTGTCTGATGTTGTTCATCGCCACAGAGGTAATGCCTTCGTACTTGATCAACATGCAATTTTTGCATCTCGGGAAGAAAACACCTTGGTCTTGAAATGTTACCTCTCGAATGGAGACGGATATGATTCCCCGGTACTGACCCGGTTCGACGCGTTAAACTTTCCTGACTCGCAGTGCCCATTCTTGGAAGACCGTCTTGCCGGACCATTGTTGGAGCAGATTAAGCAGCGTCGAAAACCCTATTTCCACGCGTTACGATCCTGGGGCGACAGGATAGATAATCTACCAGTCGATGAACTGACTTCATTTCCCGAACGCAAACGGATAGATCGCCTTATTGCAGCTGCCTTTTCCATAGTCGCCGAAGCGGCTGGGAAGCCCCAGAATTTTGCCAGTGACCACGAGAACATTAGGGCCATGATGAATACGTTTCAGAATTCCGGATCGCTTGCCCCCTATGCACTTCTCCTGACAAAACTGATTGAAAACACATCGGTGTGTTCCCTTTTGAAAACCAAGGTAGGAGATCATCTGCGAAGGTCGATCGAGGGCCATCGCAAAGGGCGTATCGAACAAGTGAAGGAGCGTTCACAGGAATGGAATTTATTGCGTGAACTTCTGCCCGAAGCGCTTGACCCATTCATCCGACAGCGTCTCATCGATGCAGATGCTCTGCCCTCTTGGGCAAATGTGTCTGACCTCCGCGAGATGCAGGTCTCATAAAACACAAACATAACCGGCTCTAGAGGGCGTTTTAGGATGACGAATAACTCAGAAGATAATGGTTTAGGTCTTTGACGCAAACGACAAGACAACAAAGCCATGTGCTGGATCCCGCTCAACTCATTCGGATCGAAGCCGTGCATCGCGGCTTCCTTTTCCAGCACCTTTACACCGTTCAGTGCCTGCTGTCGGCAGCCTCTTTGTCAGCGCAAAGTATCGAAGTTGAGAACGACGAAGATGTTGAAATTCAGTTCGAGGGTCGACGTGTCTATGTTCAAGTCAAACACCGCAAGGAATCTCTTGCTTGGGGCGATATCAAAGACACTCTGACGCGTTTTGCAGACCTGCGTTCCGCTCATGTAAGCGGGGGGCGTGATGGCAAGCCAACATTCTTGATCGTCAGCACTGCGCCGCCTAATAGCCCACTTGCTGCAAAGATCGCGGCGGATGACTGGCCGGCCGATGTACAGGTTGACTGGCCAACGGCCGATCCCGAGGCACGTATCCTGCCGGCTCCTAGAGCCTCACTTCTCGAAGCGGCTAAAGTGGCCTGCCAGACAGCAGGAAAACTGCCGTTCGCAACCCTGACGCCAGAAACCCTCGTTTGGAAGCTGGCAGGTCTCGTTTCCCTCGCGGCCACTGGAGAAGATGACAGCCTGGACCACACGTTCAAAGCTGAAGAGCTACCCCGCCTGTTCGAGCAAATGATCATGCAGCTGCAGAACTTGCCTATTCCGCCATCTCCTTACCGGGTTCAGGAGCACGAACCAGATCTGCAGACAGGCGCAAGAGTCAGATTGATCGTTAGTTACTCCGGGGCCGGCAAGACCTCATGGCTTGCTCAGTCGGCACAACATGCGTCTGGAACCGTCATCTACCTCGACGTAGCTGATACACCCGGCTCTGCCCTCGCCAACATCATCGCGCGCGAGGTTGCAGGTCGCGTGTTTCAAACGGGCTATCACCTAGGAGAAATCTTTCTGCCTGGCGCCTCCGGGCTAGAGATCCTTCAGCATCTATCCCGCCGTTTGGCTGAGCAGAACGAGTTCGTCACGGTCGCCCTGGACAATGTTCACAAGCTACCCTCGGATGACGTGTTGGGTGCCATCGCAGCAGGCCGAGATCTACACTTTGTGCTTCTAGGGCGCCCTGAAGGAGATATCTCTACGCTCGAGGCGGTTCTGGGTGCCCCTCGCGAAACGCTCTTGGGATGGGCACCGGACACGGTGGCGGCAGCCGCGCATGATGAGGGCTGCCAGGGTGATGCCGCCGATTGTCAGCACCTAATCGATCTTACGGGTGGCTTACCACTCTTCGTTTCGAATGCAATCTCAGTCGCAAAATCAGACTACGGCGGATCGTTGAAGCGGCTATGCGCAGATCTCGCTCGGTCCGCGCACACCAAGGAGATCGCTCAAGACCTCATTCTCGGGCGGACCTTTGACCGATTGCCAGAAGCTGTGGCTGATGTCGCCGAATTACTCAGTCTCTGCGATGCTCCCTTAAAACGCGATGAAATGCGCTCATACATTGCAGCAGCGGGAGACAACAATCCGGCAGTTTTAGACCGTGCCCTTAGACAGCTCGTAAGTCACGGTCTGCTCCAGGTCTTTGCCGACGATCGGATCAAACTACACGATGCTGCACGTGCTGTGGGCAAGGGGCGGCTGCTTCTGCTGGGTTCCGAGAACGTGAAAGCGCGTCAGAAGGCGCTCAGGACTGTCGTTCAGAAAAGTCTTATGGACAGTTGGCACCCAGCGAAGCTTTCCCTCTTCTTACGACTGACCGGGGAAACTGGGCGTCTTGATATATTGGTCGACATGGCAACCGATGAGCTTTTCCACGAATTGGGCGTCTGGCCCGAAGTTGAAGCCTTTCTCTTGCAGGGAGTTCAGGACAAATCAGTTCCTTCCGATCAGCGGCTAAAAGCGCTGGATGCACTTGCATTCGCCGATATCAGGGCTGGTTCCGACCGAGCCGTATCCTGGCTGGATGAAATGGACACTCTCATTGAGGCCGACAATCTTGGGTATGAAGAACGGCTGCGTGTCGGCATGAAGCAGATGGGCCTCTTAGCCAACAATGGTGACGAGCGCAGCGCGATGCGTTTGGTCTCAGACCTTACCCCTATCGTCGAAGATCTCTCTCCAAGTCATCAGCGTGTGTTTCAATACAATGTCGCCTGTGCAGAACTCGCACTGGGTGCCGCAAATGCCGCAGCCCAACGGGTTCTACCGCTCATAGAGGACTATTATGAGCTGATTGGGCTGACACCGGAAAAGGTAATGGGAAATGATGCGTCAGACTTAGTGCGGATGCTGAAGGAAGGAACAGATGTTGACGACATCAAGCATCTTGCAGACTCTCTCGATGTTCTCGCCAAGGCTGGAGACATATTGGGACAATCTTCACCGTTCACTCGCATTCATGCACTGAAGTTTTACGACTTGGCGCGCGCGCCAGAATCGTTGTTTCGCGTTGGGCAGGATCTCGTGGACCAGTTCATCAGCAAGCACGACTTCGACGGTGCGCTAAACATGATGGAAACCATTGTTCTACCTCAGCTCCAGCAATGGAAGCCCGCCGCCTACATGATCACAGTGCGTTCTCACTACGCGGTCGTCCTGGCCTTTTGCGAACGATATACAGAAGCTGAAGCAGAAATGGCACGCCTTAGACCCTATGAGCCCGGTCTTGCTCCTCTAATACAACAAGAGCTCAAAGACCAACGTGAACTGATTGCGCAATTGCGCAAATACGGGCCGCCTCCCAAGTGGGTGCCTGGTCCAACCAGTCTCGAAAGCACCACAGATCATCCTTAAACGCGAAACTCGATCCCTCGAAACTAGGACATACAATTGTTCAAAAACCGGGGGCAACGAATGCCGCCCTTGTGGATCAGGCGAGAAGTACACGCGATGCCATGATTGATGAAGGCCGGGTGCACCTATGGTCAATTCGACCCTATTCTGTAGAACACGCGACTTGATCTGACTTTTTTGCTCTTTTGGAGCGCAAACAAGGAGTGTCGGTCAAATGAAGCTCAATCTCCCTATTGCCATCAAACTGCCACAACAGCCTGGGCTGACACCAATGCATCAACAACAGCTTGCACCTCTGCAAAGAGCTCCGCCTGCACTTCTTCAGCATCGATTTCGACGATAAGAGCATATCTGACAGTGGGCAGCTCGCCTTGCAACAGCGTCTTTGATTTCCACCAGCCAGAAACAGGATGAACGGCGATAAGATTGCGCCGAGCAAGATCAGAAGCCTTGCATGTCAGTTGATCAATGTGAAGCGATCCGACATCACGCCTGTTACGTCCATAGTCCCAGAGATCTTCTTCTGCACTTTGTGGACCATCCGGTTGTTCCGCAAGCTTACTGATACGGGCCATAAATCTTTGTGCATTTTCATCTGCTCGGTTCAGTTTGAAACGAAGATTGTGCGAAGCATACCGATATTTGGAACCACGAGAGGCCTCTGACGGGTTGGGTGCAATGAAGGTACTCAACGTCACGCGCAATGTGACTTCTGTATTACCAAGTGTCCTCAGTTGCTCAATTGGCCAGGGTAAAGCGAACAGTTTCATTTCGTTGTTGATGTCACCGCCGGTTTTCTCGGACAAACCATATGGGGTGATCGTGTCCTCAACGATGAGCGTTAAAGCGTTGGACGCACTACGGCGGGCACGATTGAGGTCTGGAACCCCATATCCATAGCGCTGGAACAGGGTGGCATAGTCGCCTTTGTTTGGCTCGGCTGGGAGGTGCGACATCATTTGAGGCGTCCACCGGGCCGATGATACATAGAGCCCGCGCACGGTTTCTGGCCAAAGGCTTGGATATTCGGACCAAAGTTCGGAAATGCCTTTTGCAGCCAATGCGGTCGCCGCACTTGTGTCGTAGGTAAAGGTAAATGAGCGTAGCGGATAGTTATGGTGCGTCGAGAGCATCGACAACCAACCGTGCCTCATGGGTGGTGGGTAAGCACTTGCAGCCCAATTTCCTCCTTCTAAGACAACATCCGGTTTGAGCGGCCAGGTCGATGACCAGGATGCTGTCCTAGAAGCGGGTGACAGATCACCAAACGGTGCTAACGGGGTCGCAGGTTCGCCATTCGGTAGCTGTGTTTTTTCGGTGTATGCTCCGACAGATACCGCATTCCACGCTTGCGCGGGAGACTCGATCTCGTTGTCTTCGTGATCGCATCTATTCAAATAGTCGCCGGCTGCAAAGCTGAAGTTATCTGTATTTCCTGCGGAAACAAGCATAAGGCGGGGTTCGTTTGTCATGCCGGATACGCCTGACGCCAACTGATCGAGTTCACTTGACCACGAGGTTGGTGCGCCATCATGTGGAGAGTCCTCACTAGTCGTCGTGGTCATGGTGAAAGTTCGGCGACGCAGGTTGTTTTGCTCTACAGTGTCGACTGCGTTTCGCGTTACGGCGCCGAGAAGATGGTGAGGATTCGCACCAGCATCTGGCAGTAGTTTGACGGATTCCAGACGGTTTCCAACTCGAACTGGATTGGCTTGACTAAGATTTGGTGTCAGATCGCCAAACAAAGCAAGACCAGCCATCTGTGTCCCATGACCTGTGGTGTCTTCCACACTCCAAGCCGGATTTGCAGCATGGCGATCGGCAGCATCAAGCGCAGGTTCAATCAAAGGATGTGCACGACTTACACCAGTATCCATCAAAGTCACATATCCAGGGTTTGGATGTGGAGGGAACTCTGTTCTTTGCAAGAGCTCGTCCACCCATTGGGCTTGTTCCTGCACATTCATCCCATCAAAGAATTCCGCCGTAACAGTAGGTGCAGCCAGTGCACGAACGCCCCCAATGCGTCGGATTGCATTTGCGAGCGCAACACGTGTGCTATGAACAATAATGACGACATCTTCGGGGAAAGAAAGCCGCTCCTCACCAATCATTACCCCATATTCTGGTGCGCTTTGCGTAAAACTATCAACTTCACTAGGATCCAGCCAAATTTCCCAATTTGATGAACCGTTTTCTGCTGGAAACTTCACATCTGGGCTACGCCAAAGGGCACGCAATCCCGCCTCTGTAATAGCTGCTACACTCTGAACGAGATCTGCGTTTTTTGGCCGGCCGGGAATAACCTCGCCATCTTTTACGCGGTCTTTGGTGTTTTCATGTTGAAATTCACCAACTTTCTTGCGGAGCTTTTCGACACCTTTGGCCGTTGCAAAAACCGTCGCGCTTTCCTGATTGGTATCGCTCCGCGATCCATCTTCGTAATGCAGAAGCGTCAAATTGCTGGCATCAAGACTTTCGCGTTTCAAACGTTCGTTTGGGCGCGATTTGACTTCGAGATAAACACCTGGGAGATCACTCTTTTTAATATCTGGAAGAGCGTCGATTGCCTGAAGCAATGCCTGAGCATGAGCGGCGCGATTCAGAACATCACTTGGACTTTTTGACCCGCCCCCGCCCTTGGCCTGAAACGGATGCGGCTTGCCCAGATTGCGAAGATGAATGTGTCGAAGGTTTCTTGCCAATTCCGTCTGTTCCTAAACCTTGAAGCGCGCGCCGTCGTTCAATTGCTGCTATCAAATCTTGTGTCGTAATTTTATCTGTATCTGCGAGAACTGCCCGCCGGGCCGCATCTTCGGCGGCGGCGACAACGTCAGCGGTAGATAATCCTTCTGCAAAGTCGGTGACCTTCTTCCAACTCATTCTGGCAATGGCAAAACCGATTAGACGCCGCTCTATTGCTTGTCGAATAGACGGCGCATCAGGCATCTCATACGGAAGCACCAGATCGAAGCGTCGCAGAACCGCACGATCAAGAATTCCCGGCAGATTTGTGGTTGCGACAACAATGGATGGGCCTGTATCTTCGTCCAAAAACTGCAAAAAGGAGTTAAGAACGCGTCGAGCTTCGCCGACATCGTTCTCGTTACCTCGAGCTGCGGCCAACGCGTCGATTTCATCAAAGAGGTAAACACCACGTGTCGTCTTGATGGCGTCGAACACCATTTTGAGTTTTTGCGCCGTCTCTCCCATGTACTTTGTAATCAAACCATGCAGGACGACCGAGAATAGTGGATACTGAAGCTCTCCAGCAAGCGCCAGTGCGCTGAGTGTTTTCCCCGTGCCAGGAGGACCAGACAGAAGAACCCGACGACGCGGTTTCAAACCCCTTTCTTCAAGCTTTTCCCGCATTCTGGTTTCAACGACGATATGAGCAAGCTCATCTTCAAGACGAGAAGGTAGAATGACATCGGTCAGACGTTCAGCCGGATATGACGCCGCAAGAAACTCTGCCATATCCCCGCGCGGTGCAGCGATAGGCGTTATAGCTGGAACACGAGATACAGCTGGCTTTTGACCAGCCTCGGCCCATTGGCGCAATTGTTCAGCCAGGCGAGTATGGCCCTTTTGCTCTTCGCTCGCAGAAAGTTGCATCGCAAGATCGAAAAAACGATCCTTGTCGCCTTCTGCGTGGCTCTTAACGAGACCAATGAGTTGTTGAGCCGATGCCATAGCTTCAATATTACCCTTTGAAAACAATAGAAAAGTTTCCTAACCCATTTATTTTACACAACAAAATACAAACAAGCTAGACATAACACCGCCTCGGCCCGAAATTGTGGCATTTTGATCTGTCCCAGTGAAACTGAAAAAGGCAACCTAACTGAGCAGCAAAAATCATGAGCCCTTGAGATGAAATTTTTGGTTTCTGAGCGCAGAACATTCCGAATAAAACCACATATTTTGGACATGTTCTCATATTCACGCCGCCTGCCCGCTCATCCGGCCATAGAAACTGCGTTCGAGATGCAACTCCCCTGCCCTCGCCTTTTCAATCATGCCTCTGAGATATCCACCTGGGGACAAAACCTCACCCGTGGCGTGTTTATCGTAGATCAGAGCAATCACTGCGGCCGCAACTTCTGGTCCAAAGGTGTTTTGCGCAACATTCCAGGCATCTTTGGAGATCCCGGCAACACCCCTGAGCTGACCTGCAGCGCGATGCACATCGTTCCAGTCTTTCAGATAGCCACAAAGCGATCGTGCCATTTCAGCAAATTCGGGACAGGCCTGCATCAATGTTGGAATATCAATATCAGACTTGGGCCTTGTGGTATGTGTACTCCACTGGATATCTTGATCCTGCTTATCCAGCCTTTCCACATTATCTGACGGTACGGAGTCTTGCACCACGCCCGCCGCGTGCTTTGTTTCAAAGCGATTACTTTTTACAGGATCAGGTTTATTTGTAGTTAGTATATGGGTTTCAGAAACGGTACCCGTGGGTGTCATTTCTATAGAATCTAACGCTACTTCTTCCTGTGTTATCTTGACGTTATCCACAAGTTCGGCATCAGATTTTTGCGGCCAATCAAAAGCGGCCTCGAAAGCCTCCTCTACCCTGCCCTTCAGGTCTGTGAACCAGTCAACCAAATCCAGCAACTTCTGAGCAGACACAGAGCGCCCTGGAAGGCGTTGAAGCATCGTGGCGAACTCTTCCTCAAGATCACGCCACGGCCCTCTCAGGCGGCTCTCCATCGCTTTCTCGATCTTTGCCCGGATAATTCGTCGAGCCACAGTGATGGTGTTGCGCAGAGAGGCGCAGAATTGGCGTTCTTCCTGTAATACAGCATGAAGCGCCTCGAACTCTTCTGCGCGGGCAGCCAGTGGCGCCAGATCAAAGCCATAGGCCTCGACAATATAGCCATCATCGCCTCTGCGGCCCCAGCGTTTGCCATTGGGGCTGTCTTTCATGGCAATCACGCCGATGTCGCACAATCTGCGGACGTGGCGACGTAGAGCCGACAAAGACCAGCCGAGCTGTTCGGTCAGGAAATTGTTCGAGGCCCAGACAATTGGCCGCCTGCCCTGCTCCCAGTCCTGTGGCTGTGCAACTGCAGCCAGTGTGTCCAGGAGTAGCATGTCAGGGGATTTCAACCCGATCGCTGCGCCGACTTTCTTACACGCCACGACAGCCCTCGTTTTGGGTATATCTACTCGTTCGCCGGCTTGGGCATGCTGCTCAGCAACCACAAGGCCCGGCGTCGGCTTGCGCCAACCCGACGATTTGCCACCATTTGGCATACCTATCCCGTTCTGAGACTTGCTAGACTCAGGTGCTCTCTGTAGAGCTTCATTAAATTGTTCCATATCTTGCCATTCGGCAAAGAAAACCTGTTCGCCCAAAGGCGTTTTTTGTTGTGCAGCGAATCAGGGGCTGATACTGTTTAGGTGCTAATCAAAAAACAGCAGCGCTTCGGCGCATGTTACCCCCTCATCAGTTGCTGCTGGTGAGGGTTTTCTTTTCTGCCTACTCCTTTCTGCTCGTTGCCTCGAATTCGCCGTGTGCTTTTTTCAGCACTTCGTCGAGATGTTCATCTAGCCAGTTAGCAAATGCACCCTTCTTAACCACAATATTGATGCCTTGCCCTGACTTAACTGTAACGCCGGGTATCGGTGAGCGTTCTTGATTGACGCGCGGCGCCGCGCCGCGCTTGAGGGTTTCTTTGATCAGTTGGTCCAAACGTTGATCGGAAGTCAGATGTTCCAGTTTGCTCAAAGTTACGAGTGCGTGTTTTTCTGTCAGCTTTCCTGCCTCAAAGGCATCTGCAAGTTGAAACCACTTTGGCCGACCTGATGCCGGAGCGGGTCCAATCTTGACGCCAACACTGCGGGGCACCACCTTAGAAGCGCGGCTCAACTGAGAAACCGCGTTTCGGCTCACACCAAGAACTTCGCCAACTTTTTTTGTAGTTTTTCCTTGAGACAATATCTCAGCAGCGAAAAGTGCTTTCTCGTAAAAGCTCAATCCTCTTCGGGCAGCATTTTCGAGCCCTTTGGCCATAAGTGCGGTTTCGTCGTCCATCTCCTGAACATTTGCACGAACTGATATCTCTAAATCCGCGCAAGCTTTTACACGGCGACGCCCATAAATAACCTCAAAGCGCCCAGGTTTTGACTTTGACGGGCGAACGAGGGCTGGTACTTGTTGACCTTGTTCCTTGATGGAATTTTTGAGAACCTCAAAAGAACCATCGTCCTCAAGTGTAACAGCTGTTACATCCTCTTCCAGACGATCTGCTGGCCCCCAGTCGTCAATCAACCCCGGGTCCAAATCTCGGATTGCTTGAAGAGAACTTTCAAAGGCGCGCATCACGGGAATTTCCGCCTTAATTGCTTCCCCCTGCCCCTTTTTGACGGCCTCATATGCATTCAGAACTTTGCGAGCCATTATGTCTTCTCCCGTTCCCAGGTATTTTCGATCATCGCCCTAATTTCTGCCCCAACTGCGTCCATACTGGCGCGTGCTCGATCGTAAGTACTCCGAGTTACTTCCGCACGGTCCAGTTCGTAGATGGTTTGCTTTAGCATTGTTGCATCTGAAACAGCTGTCGATTTATAGCTGGTCGCGCTCAGAACCATGTCGGTAAAAAGAGCACGTAGAAACCCAACAAGTTGCTGTGAGGGCCCATCTGTAGGTTCATCTCTGGTGACGAGAAAACGAAAATGATCATAGTGCAACTCGGCACCATGTTCGGTGATGACCTTCATGTAGGAGCTCACGAGCTCCATAAACAATGCAGTAGATGACAAATCCATCATGGAAGGCGTCAACGGCACAAGTAGAGAGGTTGCTGCCGCCATACCTGTGAGGGTAAGAATATCAAGTTCCGGAGGGCTATCGATCAACACAACATCAAATTGATCTTGAACTTGTGCGATTGCGTCACGCAAACGGGTGTGAAAATTACCGGTCGCCCTCGCTTCCATTTTGAATTCGCTAAGAATCAATTGAGCTGGAGCAAGTGACAGCCCAGGCAGGAATGTTGGAACTACAACATCCTCCATTGGGCTTGGATCATTTACGGTAATCGCATCGTAAATTGTTTTACTGCCAAACTCGGTCTGTGGATCAATGCCACACATCCCTGTCAAGGAACCTTGTGGATCAAGATCGATCAGAAGAATGCGAAAGCCATGTAACGCCAGATAATGCGCGATGTGTGCAGTCGCCGTAGTCTTAGAGCACCCGCCCTTGAAGTTCATAAGCTGCCAAACCTGTAAAGGCTCGCCTTCACGCCGCCACGGGAGATACTTCCCAGGAATGCGAGCCTGTTTGTCCAACAGCTTTCGACACTCCCACAATTCAGAAACAGAATAATAACGTCGGCCGTTCCGGTTAACACTGGGTTCAGGCAACGTCCCATCGTTATGACACTTCCGCAGGAATGGAGGGCTTGCGTTAAGAAGTTCTGCTGCTTCTGGTGCTGAGATTAAGCGCATGCTCTTAGTGTGATCTGGAGCAAACGCTTGCAGTAGATGACCCTTGACAGCAGACTTTAGTCTTTGAGAAACTTGAAGCGCCAGATCAGCAGGTGCGTCTGCTTCAATCGGTGTCATTAAATCCATGCGGTACTCTTTTTCTGCCCTAGTGTTCACTTTTCGCGATACTTGAAGCTAAAGAGTACGATTCTTGCATCTATGTCAACCCTGTGGTTCTTAACCACACGAGGTGTAACAGCTGTTACACCCCAGGCTGTTGGCAAAAAATAGTAGATTCATTTGTAGTCGGCTTGCGAGGTGAAATCCAATTGACCGGATTCCACGCCAAGGCTAGCGTCTCGACAACATCAGCTAAAAGTGCGGGGACTCCTTTGAAAAATATATTGGTTATAGGCGGGTCTGGCTTTGTCGGCAAAGCGCTTATTCCGACACTCTCAAATGCGGACAATAAGGTCTCGGTATTGAATCGTGGAACCCATCGGGTTGAAGGTGCTTCGCAACTCATTGGAGATCGTAATGATTATCAAGACATTGCCCGGCACGCCGGCGCATTTGATGTTGTCATTGATACCAGCGGATATACACGCCAGCAGGTCGAGACTGCATTTTCTGTGTTTGGCAGCTCCGCCGGAAAGTGGATACACCTCAGCAGTGCTGCGGTGTATCGTGAAACGCTTGACCATCTGCCAAGTGAGATAGATGTCTTGGGCGGTGCTGAAATTTGGGGTGAGTATGGTGTGGACAAATCGGAAGCCGATGAATTTCTGATCGGGCAAAGTGAATGCCCAATCGCGATTCTGCGTCCCCCATACCTTTATGGACCAAACAACGCGAATGACCGAGAGACATTTGTTTGGTCGCGAGTGCTGACGGAACGGCCGATTGTCGTTCCCGGCGATGGTTCAGCACAGTTCCAGTTTCTCCATGTCCAGGACCTAGCGAACATAATAGCTCACCTCGTCGATACTGATTTTGGCGCGCATGCAATCTATAATATTGCCGAACCTGAAACGATGAACGCGGAACAGTGGGTCATACGGGTAGCCGCCGCAGCTGGCGTAGAAGCAGATATTATCTCTGGGGAAACTCGAGCGGCGGGTGTCGCGCCGCGAAAGTACTTTCCGTTTAGAGACAATACCTGTGCTTTGGATGTGAGCCGGTTTGTTCGAGATTTTGATTGGGCTTTCCAGTTCAGTTTCGATCAAGGGATCAAACGCACATTTGCCAGCTATGACCGGGCAATCTTACCGCAATTCTCGCTCAGCACTTCTGAAGAGTTATGCATTCTCGGGAACTGATGCTCGATCTATTTGGCAACGACAGTCGAATGGTTGTCCATTTATTGCTTGCTCTACAGTGGTACTACTGTTTCGACGTGCATATGTTGAAAAGCCCTGTACCCTGCAGGGCCGAGCTTGAAATGGCCACGCTTGAAAGCCTGGTTCTTCCTATCACATGCTACACAAAGTGGACGCAGCGTTTGATTTTGGCTTCATCCGTGTTTTGACCGAGGAGCTATACCACCCCGACAATGTGCGCACATCAATGCCTTCGGGCATCCACCACTTTTCGCATTGTTCCCTTTAGAAATCGATTCAGAAGTTGGCGATTTGTCGCTCCAATTTGTTAAACACTTCAAATCGGTTCATGAAAAACAGCCGCAGCACATCCGGTGTTTTAGAACTGTCACGTGCCAGAGAAATGTGTCTATGATTGCCCTGTCAGAAGAAAGCAGTAAGTTCTAAAAAATATTTCTCCATGCCATGTAGATCACCGGTATTCGCCGCATCCTGCGTGGCTACGAATTCGACAATCAAATTTCACTCCCCCAACAGATCCGCCGCCGGGTTCTCTGCCACATCGACATCGTCGTAATACTTCTGTGCCTGTGCGGGCGAGCGGTGCAGCGACAGGCGCATGGCAGCGGGCAGGGGAGCACCGTCCAGCGCGGCCTGGGTCAGAAACCCGGAGCGCAGCCCATGCGGTGAGGCATAAGAGGCATCCAATCCGGCCCCGGTGAGCAGGCGTTTAACAATCTGCGACACGGCCGCATCGGACAGCCGTTTCTGTCCCAAGGCGCCGGTGCGGGTAATACGCCGAAACAGCGGTCCTTCAGTGATCTCCGCCGAATCAATCCAGGCCACCAATGTGCGGGCCGCCAACCCCTTGAGCACCAACTTTGGCGTGGCGCCGGAACTGGTGGTTTTGGTCAGCGGCAGGGATATCCAGACCAGGGTTTTATCTTCGAACTCCTCCAACCCAATATCCCGCCGATCGAGACTGACGATCTCGGAGCGCCGTCGGCCGCCAGAGGCCCAACCCAAGAGCAGGATCGCCCGGTCGCGCAGCCCGCGCAATCCGGGACCGCCGGCCTCAAGTAACCGCAGCAAAACCTCACGGGTGATCGGGTGGGCGGACTTCGGGGCAGGGGGGCGAGACATCGCCTTACGCGCCTTGGCCCGGGCCTGTCGCACCATCGGCGCGTCAAACGGGTTGGTTAGATTGCGCATCCGGTGAAAGGCGCACCAGGAGGCAATGCGCCGGTTCAGGGTCGATGGGGCCGGGCAGGTGAGGGATTTGCGCATCCCCATGGTAATCAGCTGATCCGCCGTCTTCCGGGCCCGGCCGGAGGCATTACTCAGATTCCGGCTGTGATCGAGAATGAAGCGCAGTGCCACCTCCTCGCGCTCGGGCCAGGTCAGCACTTCTTTGAAAGCCGCCTGTTTCCACGCCGTGAGATAGATCAAATCCCGCTCATAAGCCCGCAGGGTATTTTCCGGCGTGCCGCGCACATAGAGGTCGTGCAACGCATCGCGATCCTCAGAATCCAAAGACGGTGGGGCAGGGGGGTGATAGGGGGCGATTGGAGTCATCATGACTTGAGTTTTCCCCACTGGCTAGCTATATAGCTAGATGCGTATTGGAGGCAAGCATGACCTGGACATTGCAAGACGCCAAGAACAAGTTTTCGGCTGTGGTGGACGCCGCGCTGGCCGGCACGCCGCAGCAGGTCAGCCGCCGCGGCAAACCTGCGGTGGTCGTGCTGAGTGCGGAAGACTACAAATATCTGCTGGCGGATGCGGTTGAGAGCCGCGAGAGCTTCGCCGATCATCTGCTGGCCTTTCCGGGGCCAGAGGTCGAGCGCGCGCAGGTCAAGCCGCGTGATGTGGACTTGTGAGTGTATATCATTGACACGAACGTATTGTCGGCCGCGCGTCGGCCAGAGCGGGCGCCACAAGTTGCCGCCTGGTTTGAGGGCAAGCCGGAAACCACGCTCTTTCTCAGCGCCATCACCCTGGGCGAGATTGAGCGCGGGATTCACCAGCAGGAACGAACCAATCCGGGGTTTGCCCATGATCTGCGTCTCTGGCTCGATCGCACGACGCTTGTGTTTGGGGATCGCATTCTCGACTTTGGCGGTGAAGACGCGCGCATTTGGGGCCGATTGAGCGCCGAGCTTGGCCACACAGGTGCGGATCTGATGATCGCGGCGACGGCGCTGCGCCATGGCGCCACGGTGGTGACCCGCAATACCAGCGATTTTGCGCCCACTGGTGTTGCGCTGGAAGATCCGTTCTGATCCGACATGGCAACTGCCGCAGGGCAGGGGGCACGCTCTCGTCGTGCTGAGTATTTTCAAACGGGTTTTCATGCGCTGAGCGTGACGAGAATGCCCTTCTTTGTCAACATGCGATAAGTGTTAATTATCGCATGTTGATGCCTATCACAGAAAACACCTTTGTAATCCGCATTAAATAGTTATAGTGCGGATATAATGAATAAGCGCAACATATTTATGGGCACGTTTGAAGAGCCAGGCACTCCCCGATCCCTCTATGATCCACCTGACGAAGCGGAAGACCTGTGGTTCCTGCCCGACCCAGATGACGCACTCGACATTCACGACATCCCCTTGCCAAAGGTGCAGAATGATCCACTGGTACGACCAGATGAATGGATCGCCGCGCAGGGGACTCATGCCGCCCTGCTTGCCCGGGCCGCGTTGGCGGCGGGACAACTCGACATGGTGGTGGCCGGGATGGGACCAGATGCGGGACAGGGGGCTCTGGAGCGCCTGGCCTTGCGCGAGGTCGAGGCACTGGCCTGGGCTGCCGGCACACCGATCTCGCTCGAGGAAATCGGCCGTGACCAGCTGCAAGCCCGCGTCACGACCGACCCCCGCGCCCTGCAACAGGCGCGGTGGGCCGTAAGGCGGTTGATAGCGGACGGGCCCACGGATGACCTCAGAGGCTTTCTCGGGCTGCATCGCGTCGAGAGTCAGGTTGTACCACGCGGCCTGCGAGGGCGGATCACCGGGAAAGAATTTGATGAGGCAGCAACGGAGTTTTGGGCAAACCTTGCTGCACTATCTGACGCGCATGTCTTCACCCAAGCCGCCTTCGCCCGTTATCTGTGGCGACTGTCTGAACTCTCAGCCGAAGAAGATCACATCGAAGGCGCGGTCTGGGCCGCGAAACGGATGGCTCAAGGCTGTCTCACCCTGACCTTTGTGCCGATGGGGCAGGGGGCGCGACATCCACATGGCGGCGGGAGCGAAGACCTCGGATCTCACTTCACGGCCATGGAGGCCGGGGCGAACTCGGCACGGATCGAGCTGCAACGCCTCACCATGTGGCGGGACCGCGCCAGAGACCAAACGGCATTCATCAAAGGCACCAACCCAGCCCGCATCATCTCCGCCCTCGTGGCCAAACCCATGGCAACTACAAAAATGATCGAGCAGGCCGTCGGCACCTCCCGCGACACGGCCGAGAGATTGCTGGCCCGAATGCTGGAGATGGGGTTGGTCCGAGAAGTCACCGGGGCCAGCAGGTTCCGCATCTGGGCCGCGAAGATTTAGAACTCACTTGGAAAGACAAGACCCGACACAGAACAGCGCGCCCAACCACCGGATGCCCGCCCCACGTAGTCTCTTTGGGGATTGGACGTTGCATATCGAATCAGGACTGATCGGACGGAGCGTGCAAAAAAGAACCCGGCTCAATGCCGGGCTAAGTAGGTGGCGACTGGGAGCGCCACACAGGGAGGAGAAAAGGTGTTTTTAGTTGGCTAGTACTGATTCAATTATTGTGTTGTCGTGCCCGCAAGCTCTTCTTAATGTTTCAACAAGATCTGTGCGCTCCCACGTAAAACCACCATCATATTCAGGTGTTCGCCCGAAATGACCATAGGCCGCTGTCCGTTGGTAGATAGGACGATTGAGGTTAAGATGTTGACGAATGCCACGCGGGGTCAAGTCCATGGCTTCACTAACCGCTTTTTCAATCGTTTCTGACGAGACTTCGCCGGTACCATGCGTGTTGACATAGATTGAAAGCGGCTTTGAGACTCCGATGGGGCTTTGTTGCACAAATGGGGCGAGGGATTCCCTGTTTGAATCCAGTGGGGTAGCAACGGTGCATGAGCAGTTGGTCCCCTACGAAGTACAAGACCAGGAACTGGCCTTCGTACAACACAGCGTTGAAGCAGCGCGGTTCGCTATCGATCTGGCTTGATCCTGAGATGGAATGGTACGCTTCGTCGACCGGCAAGCGCGGTCGTCAGCGCGAGTTTAGCGACGCGGCAATCCAGGTTTGCCTCACGATGAAGGTGCTATTCGGCAT
>NZ_OMPS01000047.1 GCF_900313035.1 Ruegeria sp. EL01
TTTTTTTTAAGGGTACCGCTACCACCGAGATCTACCCACTGCGTATCGTCGGCAGCGTCAGCTGTGTATAAACGAAGCTGTCAGGGCGTCCAAATATCTTGGACGGGCACTCTGGCGAAAGTTGACCGGCTATCACCGCCGAAGTCGCGCAGAGACGAAGATGCACTGCCTCAAACTCCTGGGCCAAGGCCTCATGGCCCGAGACTTCGACCGGCAGGTCGCTGAGCTACAGATCCGGATCGCGGTGCTCAACCGCTACACCGCTCTTGGCATACCCATCACAGAGCCCGTAGGATGAGTCTGTCCGCGGAAAGGGGAAGTGCGTTCAGACCCCGATTTGTGCAACAAAGCCGCGAAATGCCCAAAATTTCGGGACCCATCTCAATCACTGCACCGGGGACGCCATTTGCAAAGGCGGGCAGGTAATGCGGAATCGGACAGACCTCGCCCCAGCCTTTCAACCCGGTATCCGTTTCAAGGCACAGGATATGGGTTTTCACCGTCGCGCAGGTCTTGCCTTCGGCCATGTGATAGGTCTCATGACTGGTCAGATCGACAGACCAGAGCGCTATCTTGGTGACCTTCATCGGTAGATTGCCACCGGATCACCTAGTGCATCTTCGTCCGGATGCACGCCCAGCCCCGACGCTTCGGGCAGGTGCAGGTGGCCATTGCTGTTGCGCGGGCCGCGGCCTGCGGCGATGTCAACGGTGATCATGTCCTGACAGGCCCAGACCGCGTGACAGTTTTCATCCGGAATGGTGGCCGCCAGATGCAGCGCCTCGGTATCGGCCAGAACCGAACCGCCTGTGGCCATCACAAACATATCGATGCCATGGGCCAGCGCGATGTCCCGCATCCGTGCGGCCTTGGTCAGCCCACCTACCCGGTTCAGCTTAATCCCAAACACCTCGGCCAACCCGTCACGGGCAATCCGGGCGGCGTCCTGCAAGGTCACAAGGCTTTCGTCGACTGAAACGGGCGAGGCATGACGACCCGAGATCCCCGCAATATCATCCAGCGTTTCACATGGCTGTTCGAACATCGCGTTCAGGTCCTCACAAGCCGTCATAACCCGCAGGGCCTGCTGCCGAGTCCACCCCCGGTTCACATCATAAAGGACGATCTCACCCGGTTTTCGGATGCTTTCGACATCGCGGACACGGGCAATGTCTCGCTCCACATTTCCACCAATTTTGACTGAATGGGCAACATAACCACGGCTTCGATACCGCTCAATGACCTCACGTGTTTCCTCCACCGTCTTGGTCCCCACCGAGGACGCAATCGGGCGCGGTGTGCGTGACCCCCCGCCCATCAGATCAGCGATCGGCAGGCCCGCCGCCTGCCCTGCGATGTCCCAGCACGCCATATCGATCGGGCTTTTCGCATAGAGATGTCCGGGCAAGGCAGTGTCCATCGCCCGCTCGACCTCAAGCACGTGGCGCGGATCAAGACCCAGAACAAAAGGTGCCATCGTTTGAATCCCGGCCCGGATGCCCGGCCCGTGGGCCGCAACATAGGTATGGCCCCATGGCGTCCCCTCACCCCACCCGATCAGGCCACTATCCGTTTCGATTTTCACCAGAGTTGCGTCCAAAACCTCGAACTTCAGACGACCGCCGGACAGCCAATAGGGATGCTCGAGCGGCAGATCGACGTGATAGACCGAGATCCGGGTGATTTTCATTTCAGCTCCAATTCGATAAACGACATCGGGGCATCCCCCGCATTGATCACGTTGTGCTGGACGCCCTTATCCCGGCGATACGCTGCGCCAGCAGGAACGGTGACTTCGTTGATCGTGCCATCCGGCAGCTCCAGACGCATGTGACATTCGGTGACAGCTGTAATGACGTAGTCCATCGCGTGGCGATGCCATCCTGTTTGCGCTCCGGGCTCGAAATCGAAACGGGTTACCCGGACGCGCGCGTCGTCGATCATCTGGGTTGCAACGGCTTGTGGTCTCATTTCAATCAATCCTCTTCTGGTTGTCTTGTTCCGCCTAATCTGCGCATCAGATCTGCCCCACACACGTCAATGATCCGAACCGTCAGTTGGTCAGGTCACATCATGCGAGATCCATTTGCGGAAAATCCTCAATACCCTCGCCCCGCCATAGGACGAACGTCAGGATCGATTTGTCGTAGGTATCCATCGCATGGCTTTGCCAACTGCCGTGCAGACGCGTTTGTCCCGGTGCAATCTGGGCTTCATCCCCGGCGACTTTGAACAGGGCATTTCCGGCGAGGTTCAGATACAACTCCTCAGCCTGATGACTGTGCCAATCGTATTTCAAACCCGCCTCCCAAAAAGCAATGTATCCACGCAGCTGGGTCGAATGAAAGTGACCGTTCGGACCGAACAACTCAAAGTACCCATACCTGTTCAGAAAGTCGGCACCGACCTCTTCCTCGGAATAGGCAAGCTGCCAGTTGACTAGATGCGCTGTTGCGCGAACCGCGTCGACCATGGGCGCGGTCAAATCTGTTCCAGCCTCGTCAAACCTTTTGACCAAATCCAACGCGGGGATGGGCGTCGGCAGCAAACCCGACCGTGTCAGATCGGTCGGCCAGGCCCCGAACTTCGATAGATCGGGGTGTGATTTGTGTAGCTGACGGGCTGCTTCAAGGAGGTCGTCGAGGGTCACGGGACGACCACAATGTTGCCGGTATGCGCTTTGTCGATAAAGGCCTGCTGGGCCTCACGCAGATCAGCTAGTGGATAGGTTGCTGCCAAGACTGGCTTAATTTTGCCATCCTCTATGTATTTCACCACATCCGTGAAGTTTTCCGGCCTGTTTACGGTCGACCCGGTGAAGGTCAGATCGCGCAGATAGAAGGTGCGCAGGTCAAGTTCGACCAGCGGGCCTGCGATTGCACCGGAACAGGTATAACGACCACCTCGCTCTAACACATCAATCAGGCTGGCCCACATCGACCCGCCAACGACATCTGCAACCACTGTCACTTTGTCACCCTTCAGCGCAGCTTTCAGGTTCTCTGGGCTGCGCGGCAGAATGCGGTCGGGCCCAAGCTTGGCGACGTCTTCATGTTTGGCTTCGGACGCCATGGCTATCACCCGCGCACCGCGCAGCTTGGACAGTTGGATCAACGCGCCGCCAACCCCGCCGGAAGCGCCAGGGATCAGAACGGTATCGCCCGCGCCAACATTGGCGCGGTCCACCATGCCTTCGGCGGTGACATAGCCGCAGATGAACGTGGCCAGCTCCGCGTCGCTCAGATCAGTCTCGATTGGCGCGACGCCGCGCACATCAGCCTTGGTGTATTCCGCAAATCCGCCATCGCATTCCGACCCGAAATATCCGGCCTTGTCGCGGTTCATCGGATCGTCCCAGTCGCGCAGCCACCCGGCCACCATGACGCGTCCACCGATCAGGGACGGATCAGCCCCCGCCCCAACAGCCACCACGGTTCCCACTGCATCCGCGCCCTGAACGCGCGGGAAGGTCAGTGGCGCACCGCCCCATGTGCTGTCTCCGTCATCAACCTGCGAATAGGCGCCGCCGGTTGTGGCCTCATCCACGGCCTTGGAATACCATCCCGTTCGCGTATTCACGTCCGTATTGTTCAGACCGCAGGCACCAACCTTGATCACCACCTCCATCGGGCCAGCTTGCGGCGTTGGCCAGTCGTCGTGCCATTCGTATTTGTCCAGATCACCATGGCCGGTCAGGACCATGGCCTTCATTGTTTCAGGCAGCGCCATCAGATTGTCTCCAGAATTGCATCGGTTCGCGGCAGCAGGCTGTCTGGGTCATATGCGGGTTCGCCCAACACGCGGGCTGCGCGGGGTTGGCCATGGATCACTACCGTCAGCTCTGTCCCCGGTTTCGCGGCGACTGGCTTGATGTACGCAAAGGCCAGAATCTTTCCGACTGTGTGACCATAAGCCACCGAGGCGGTTGACCCGACAACGTACCCATCCAACAGAACCGCCTCGCCGCCATGGCCGTCAATCTCTCCATCCGGTTCGATTTCCAGATAGGCGCAGATCCAGGGAAGGTCGGTGTTCAGCGTCTTGTCGCGGCCCAGATAACCCTTGTCCTTGCGCGCAAAGCGTAGCACGTCAGCCTCAGCCAACGTGACCTCGTTGGTCAGTTCGCCCGCGCCTTTGAAGCCCTTCTCCATCCGCATCACGTTCATCGCAAAGCTGCCATAGTCGGCAATGCCATGCGGTTCCCCCGCTGCCCAAAGCGCTTGATAGACATCCAGGCAAGCTGCGTTCGGCATATGTAACTCCCAACCGAGTTCACCGGCATAGGACATGTGGAGAGCCCACACCTGATGTCCCGCGATCATGATCTGTTGCGCGGACAACCAGCGGAATCCCGCATTGTTCAGATCGGTATCGGTGCAGCGGGACATAACTTTGCGCGCTCGGGGGCCGTTCAACGAAAGGGCCGACCAGTCAGAAGACAGGGCGGTAATCTGTACATCCTCATCCCAGCGCTGCTGCCCCAGATGGTCCAGCAGGCGCTGTTCAAAAAAGGCAGCGCAAACCAGATAGAACCGCTGTTCGGCCATGCGGACGATGGTTGTCTCCAATTCGATACGCCCACGCCGGTTCAACATGTGGGTCAGCGTGATTGAACCGGTCTTTTGAGGCATCCGGTTGGCGGTCAGCCGGTCCAGCATGGCATAGGCGTCGGGCCCCGACATCTCGACCTTGGTAAAGGCGGTGACATCCATGATGCCCACGCGTTCGCGCACAGCTTTGACCTCGGCCGCGACCATGTCATCCACCGGCGTCCGGCGGAAGGAATAGTAATCGCGCTGCTCAACACCATCGCGCGCGAACCAGCGGGGACGTTCAAAGCCATAGACCTCTTCATGCACCGCGCCTTTGGATTTCAGTAGGTCATACAAGGGTGACGGCTTGATCGGACGCCCGGCCGGACGGTTGAAATGCGGGAAGGGAATTTCATGGCGCAGGCAGTAGTCTTCCTCGGCCTTGGTCACCTGCCAATCTTTGGTGGCGTAGCTGCCAAACCGGCGCGGGTCATACTCGCGCATCGAGATATCGGCGGCCCCATGAACCATCCAACGTGCCAGTTCGCGGGTTAACCCCGGTCCCCAGCCGATACCGATTTGTGTTCCGCAACAGCACCAATAGTTCCGCACACCCGCCGCAGGCCCGATCAAAGGATTGCCGTCGGGGGGATGCGAAATCGCCCCGTGCACGTCGCGCTGAATGCCAAGTTCAGCAAAAATCGGCATCCGGTTCAGGCTTTCTTCAAGCCACGGCATCACCCGGTCGTAATCCGCATCGAACAGCCAGTTTTCGTATTCCCAAGGGCAATGATCATGCCAGACCGAGTTCGGGTTCTCTTTCTCGTAAATCCCGATCAGGCCGCGGTTCTGTTCCATCCGGATATAGCCCGAGACCTTACGGTCATCGCGGATCACCGGTAGTTCTTTGTCCAGACCTTGAAATTCCGGCACCGGTTCGGTCACGAAGTAATGGTGCGTCATCGAGGTCATCGGCAGTTGCAGACCCGACCATTCACCCATCTGCCGCGCATAGGTGCCGCCTGCGTTCACCACATGCTCGCAGGTGATGGTGCCCTTCTCGGTTTCGATCACCCATTCACCATTCTCGGCTTGGGTGATGTTTGTGGCCCGGCAGTTTCGGACGATGCGCACCCCCTTTTGACGCGCGCCAGTGGCCATGGCCATGGTCACATTGGTGGGGTCGACATGGCCATCATCTGGCGTAGAGAGCGCACCCAACACGCCTTCGAGATTATAGAATGGGTGAAGCTCGGCCACCTTGTCCGGTCCGACCAGCTCGATGTTGAACCCCAGCGACCGGCCCACTGACAGGCTGTGGCGTAGCCAGTCCATCTCATCCTCGGTGTAGGCTAGACGGAAAGAGCCGCAGCCATGCCATGTGACAGGCTGGTCGGTTTCAGCCTCCAACGCGCCGGAATAGAGACCTATGTTGTAACCGACGCATTTGCCCAAACCAAAGCTTGAGGTCGAATGCGTGATCTGACCCGCCGCGTGCCAGGTGCTGCCGCTGGTCAGCTCAGCCTTTTCCAGCAGCACAGTCTCGCTGCCCCAGCCTTCATGCGCCAAATGATAGGCCAGACCAACCCCCATGACACCACCCCCTACGATCACCACGCGGACATGAGAGGGCAGGCTCTTCTCGGACATGATTTTTCCTCTTCCCGAGTCGCGTTTCTGCTCGACAGGCTAATTCCACATTTGTACCATCATCAATCATGAATGACACAAATGTATCATCAATCGTTCTCGACCGCCTGTCCGAAGAATGGGACGCCCTGACCCCCGAGGCGCAGAAAGCTGCGCGATACGTGCTGGAAAACCCAACGGATGTAGGGGTTTCAACCGTGCGCGAGATTGCCGAAGCCGCCAAGGTCAAACCCAACACTTTTGTGCGCATGGCTCGGCAGGTGGGGTTCGAAGGGTATGAAGATTTCCGCACGCCTTTCCGCGATGCGATTCGGCAGGGCAGCGTCTCTTTCCCCGACCGCGCCCGGTGGTTGGAGACCATCGGAAAATCGGGCGAACTGGGCGAGTTGTATGCCGACGTGATTGGTGCCGCGATCCAAAACATCGAAGACACCTTTGCCGGGATTGACGCCAACCGCCTGAAAGCCGCCGCCGAAGATATCTGGAATTGCCGTCAGATTTTCACGCTGGGGGTTGGCGTCAACAATTCCAACGCGCGTAACTTTACCTACCTAGCCTCAACAGGCATGAAGCAATTCCACGCCATCCCCCGCCCCGGATCAACGCCAGTGGATGATCTGGCTTGGGCTGACGAGCAGGACGTGCTGATCGCGATCACCTGCCACCCGTATCGCACGGAAGTGATCGACGCGATAAAACTAGCCCGGCGTCAGGGTCTGACCGTCATCGGCCTGTCCGACAGTCCAGCCAGCCCGGTGGTCCTGAACGCGCAACATGGCTTTGTTGTTGCTGCGGATACCCCGCAATTCTTCCCGTCCTCCGTTTCAACCATCGCGCTACTGGAAACGCTTCTGTCCTTTGTGATCGCAGTGTCCAGCGACGAGATCGTCGAGCGTGTCGAACGGTTTCATCGTCGTCGTCACGAACTTGGCCTCTATGCAGAGGAGCCTGAATGAACGCCCCCCTGACCCGATCTCTGGATGCGCGGTATTACACCGACCCTGCGGTTTTCGCACAAGAGATGCAGGGCCTTCTGGCGCGAACTTGGCAATTCGCAGGTCACGTGGCGCAGGTGCGGGACACAGGGGATTACTTCACGTTTGAGATCGCTGGACAAAACCTGTTCTGCATCCGCGGCCGCGATGGTGAGATCCGCACCTTCTACAACGTCTGCCAGCACCGCGCGCATGAGATGGTCAGCGGTGCGGGCAATACCCGCGTCGTCGTTTGCCCCTATCATTCCTGGTCCTATGAGCTGACCGGCCAGCTACGTGCCGGGCCCAACATCAAATCCGTCCCCGGTTTTGACCGCAGCGCCATCTGCCTGGCATCCGTGCGTACTGAAATCTTCAACGGTTTCATCTTCGTCAATCTGGACGAGGACGCCGCCCCGATGGACGACTGGTACCCCGGCGTGCGCGAAGAAACCCGCGCTTTCGTCCCCCATGTCGACGATCTGGAGCCGCTGGAATGGGTCGAGATTTCGGAAAACTGCAACTGGAAGGTCAGTATCGAAAACTACTCGGAATGCTATCACTGCCCCCTCAATCACCAGACCTTTGCCGAGGGCGTGGTCAAACCGGAAACCTATGACATTCAACCCGACCCTAGGGGCGGTTATGTGCTGCGCCACACCACCGAATGCCAAAGCCTCGACAAGATGACCTATCCGATCGACCTGTCGGTGCCGCACGCGGGCGACTACCAGTCATGGTTCCTGTGGCCAATGTTCTCGTTCCAATGCTATCCTGGCAATGTGCTGAACACCTATCATTGGCGCGCGAACGACGCCGACCACTGCACTGTCTGGCGCGGCTGGTACACCGAGGGTGGATCAGAAAGCGCCGTGATCCGACAACTGGCCATTCAGGATCGAGCGACCACAGTCGAGGAAGATATCCGCCTTGTGGAATCCGTCCATCGCGGCCTGAAATCCCGCGGCTATCGGCCCGGCCCGCTGGTGCTGGACCCTGGGTGCGGCGTGATGTCGGAACACTCGATCGCCCGGTTGCAACAGTGGATGCGCGCGGCGGTCGATCCTTGATCAGGGTTGCTGGTGCCTGAAAACAGGCAATCGGAAACCGCGTCTTACGCTTGATAATCCCCAAACCGCAGTATCTATTTGCCCCGCCTGACAGACAGAAACACCGGAGATTTCAATGGCCGACCTTTTTGATGAAGACCTGTTCCTGAAAGGGCTGGAGCAACGCAAAAACACGCTTGGCGCCGAGTATGTGGAAAAGAACCTTGCGGCCGCAGACGATTTCACCCGTCCGTTTCAAGAGGCGATGACCGCCTGGTGCTGGGGTTTCGGCTGGGGCGATGATGTGATCGATGCCAAGACGCGGTCGATGATGAACCTGTCGATGATAGGGGCGCTTGGGAAAATGCATGAGTGGGAAATCCACTGCAGAGGCGCGATCAACAACGGTGTGACACCGGAAGAAATCCGCGCCATCATTCATGTCGTCGGTATCTATTGCGGCGTTCCGCAGGCTTTGGAGTGTTTTCGCGTCGCCCGCAAAGTGCTTGCGGAGGCCTAGTTCCAGTCCTTTACAATCCGGCCTCGGACAAGAGCTGCACGACATCAGTGTAATGGTTTTGGTTTTTGAAACAGCTGGGCCAAGCCCAGCGCTTAGCCGTAAAGCCCGGCTGTAATTCAAGAATCCTGCGCGCGTGGCGACGCGCTAAGGACTCGTTTCCGCCAGCGACAGAAAGCATACACAAGACCACCCGTGCGCGCACGCTACCAGGATCCACGCGCAGCACGTTATGCGCGTGCTGCCATGCCGCCTTGTCCTCGATCAATGCCATCGCCATGGCCAGATTGGCTTCGATCCAGATTGGCGGGTGAGGCGTCAGCGCAAGCGCTTGACGGTAAACGGCTATTTCAGCTTCAAGCTGATCGTCGTAGCCAAGCAAACCAGCGTAGTACCCCAGAAGCTCGGGGCTGCTATGAAACCTGTCCACAACCTTGCGCATCAACTGGCAGGCTTCTTCGGTTTTGCCTGCCACGTTGCGCGTAAACGCTTCAAGAGCCGCGCAATACGGGTCTGTCGGATGTTTGGCACGCAACTGAGCGCATTCCGCGTCCACTTGGGTCAGCGTTTGCTCGGGGGCATTGTCAATTCCAAGGCGGATCAGATCCAACCGACAGAACCCAATGGCAACACTGGCAGGCAAATAGTCCGGGTCGCGGCCCAGACACGCTTCGTATTGCCGGATCGCTCGGAAAAGCCCGCCTTCAGTTGTGTGGCTTTCCTGAATGCGACCATTCTGAAATGCGGTCCAAACTTCGGTTGAGCTGGCGCGGGCCGACCAGATTTCTGACCAATGGCCGTCGCGCAAGCGCAATTGCAGGGCCTCGACCACCTTCATCGCGATCTCTTCAACCGCGTCGAATGTATCTTGCTTGCGGAACCGGAACCGCTCGGTCCAGAGACAGATTTGATCTGACGTTGAGGTCAACTGCGCCGCAACCCGCAACCCTTCGGCCCCAACAACGCTGCCGCTGAGGACATAACCGTCAACCGGCCCCTCTTGCCGGCGGGCATCCCGCAGTTCAATCACATCGGATAGCGTGCCCAACAGAAACAGCAGTTCGTCGCGGATAGAGGCCGCAGCGACGGCGATGTCGGGGGTGTCGCCAACCACCTCCATCGGTTCGACCACGACTGCCGGTCGCTGGCGTCCCCAATGCGATGGAGCTCGACCGGTGAGCGGTCCGGGACCGTCTTCTCCTGTATCGATGTCCCAATAGGCCTGCCGTTCGACGGCAAGCCAGTCTTCGAACTCCGGGTCCGCAACATCAAGCCCTTCCAGCAACTCCGACCGGTCCGGCTGCAACTGTTCGTCAAACAAATCAACTTCGAGTGAATTGAGATCGATCGAAACGTTTTCACGTCCGATATCCAGAATTGTCAGGTCGAAGTTGCCAAAGTGCTTTGTCAGAACGCTGAGTTCCTTGCGCAAGGATGCAGCACCCTGTGCAGGAGAGCTTCGGCTCCACAACCGGTCCTGCAACCAAGTCCGACTGCGGATCGCGTTTTTGGACAAAAGCACCAAGGCGACAATTGCCTTCGCCTTGGTGCCACGCGGTGTCGCATCCCGACCATCGTCGCAAATCACCTGGAACGGGCCAGTCAGGAATATCTTGGTCCGTGCCGTTGCCACGAAGGTTCCTTGGATAAGCTGAGATTCCTCTCTTACTTACCGCAACCGTAGACGACGATGCCACCCATCGCTTCGTATGCAAAGTCGTCGCACCAGCAGTCGTAGTCGGGCTTGTCACCAGTGATCTTGTCGCTCAGATCAGGAATTATGATGTTGATGCGCTTTTGCGAGTCATAAACAAAAGTAACGTCCAGATGTTCGCCCTCGGCTATCATTTCGCGGATTTTGCCTTCTGCTTTTTCCTCTTCGCCCCGCTCGCCCAGCGCACGGGCGCGTGCTGCCCGAAGAACCTCGCAACCTATGTCTTTTACTGAAAAATCTTGCTTAAGCTTCAATCGAGCCATTTCGAAATTCCTTCCCTTAGAACCACAATCATCTGTATATCTCCTTGTGTTGCTATCTGGAAATGAAAATGACTGACTCGCTGATTGCACGGGCCGAGACGGCAAGGCTCATTTCCAAACCATCCTTTGCCGAATTTCCTGACGGCGCGCCGATCCATACGGCCTTTCGCCTGATTAAATTGCGTCCGGGAGCCCAGCCGCCAGAAGGCGCGATGGATCATCGCGTATCCTTCGGGACCGCACGCACCGCCAAGGACGCGGCTCGGTTGGCAGGTTATGAAGCCATTGAACGTTATGCCCTGCAATTCAGTTCGGATGCGCGCCAAGCAAGCGAAAGCCTGATCGCGTCGGACGGAGAAACCTACACCCTGCAAACTCAGGCATTGGCGCTGGGTGCACCGGGCACCAATGGGACAATCACATCCAAGGGCGCGGCGGCTGGCCCGACGCATGAGGCGGCAGCCCTGCGCGCGGTTCTTGAATGCCTGGAACACGCGCTTGATCCACTGGATTACGCCTTTACTCTGCCTAAGTCTTCGTTGCCACAAGATCTGACTGACTGGCTTGGCAGCTACCTGCGTAACCTGCACATTCATCTGGCAGAGGTCCCGGGCATTGGCATGTTGTTTCGCGCGGTCTGCGCCGATCCGGATGGCGGCCGTCCCACATATGGAACGGCATTCGCCACCGATCTGGAAAGCGGTATCTGGCGCGCCACATCCGAGGCCGTCGTGTCGTGGCGCAATATGGTCACGCTGGACCACACAGGCGTCACCCAACGGGGGATGGATGCGGAACAAAAGCGGCTGTTTCAACTTTACCGAGGCGCGCGCATAGATCGACCAGCTGACCCGCCAGCTCAATTTGATATGGGCGGCTGGGCGCAACCGGATCCCACCTTGGGCGAGGTTTTGAATGCGGCAGCCAAGGCTTTGGGGCAACCCGTTGCCATATTCGATATGACCGCGCCTGAAATACCTCTGCCAGTGGTCAAAGCTGTGCCGGTCTAGGCACACTTTAGCCATCACTCTGCTTTACGGCTTTCTCGTTGCGACAAGACACGTTTTCGCACTGATCTGCAAATTCTGAAATTTGCCTGCACCTCTGTGTTCCGGGCAATCCACAAACAATCCCATCCGGTTCAGCGGCAGGTATCTCAGACAACTCAACCTTCGTAATCGGACGCGACGTGGCAGCGATTTTTACTAACGGGCCAACCTCAATCCTGCTTGCAAGGGTGTACCCTGAAACCGGATGGGCTGCAGCACCGGTGTCCAAGCGGACTTCGTCCAGGAAACTGGGATCGTCGTCAGAAGGTCCGAACTCCAGACGCATTGGCATCCCATCCACCCCGCGCGAGAACCGAACCCAATCGGCAGGGGTATTGGCTTCGTCATGAAACAATCCGGATGACTGGAAGGATCGGATATACATTCCCAGTGGATCGGCAAAAGCCATCGCCCGACCCTTTGGTGGCCCTGATCCTTCGATCAAAGCCAACTCATTCGCGTTTCGCGCGACCTGTGACAGCGCGTTGCGACAGAACAGGTCCTTCCTGTTTGCATGGGTAAACATCTCATCAAGCCGTGCCCGCCGACTTTGGCCCTCTTGCGAGACAAGATAGGGAAAAGACCCAAAATGCATAACTGAGGTAAGGTCACTCAAGCTGTTCGTTCCTGCGGACATAAACAAGACGTGCTCAACATTTATTGGATGCTCAGGCGGCTGCGCCCGGCCCGTACCAACCAATCGCCGATGAAAACAGGCCATACGTGCGGATATGTCCAACGCCTTCCAACGCTCGGCTGGAACGCCAAACAGCTCTTCCGAGCCATACGAGCGCCGCGTGATCGAGGCTACGACATGCAGGAAATGCTCCAGATCATGCACCGCCATGGCCATCCACCATTCCATCAGCTCGGTTGTGGCAACAAAACGTTTCGGTCGTATTCTGCCGGTAAGATCTGGGCGCATCACCAGCGCGTATTCGAGGTATTCATTGTGCAGCTCGACCCGGCTGGACCACCCCAAGTCTGACAAGCGTTCTGCCAATTCTGCACCCAAGCAATCCAACGGCTCACGCGGATTGCCCGGCCATTTGAATTCATCAGATGTCTGTGTGTCTTCGATATCGCGCGGGTCCAACACCAAAAACGGGCTAACGTCATGATCATTAAACAGGGTCTGGACCCGCGCATTCCAGGCCGCCAGGGCAGCGTCATTCACACCCTGATCAGCTAGGCCCGGAGATTGAAAGACAGGCATCTCGATATTCCGTTTGATTTCAGAAAGGCACGACCGCAGGTTCGCAGAAGTGGCCCAAACGCACTCAGCAGCCGTCGGTATGGAAATGGCTCGGGGCGAATTCGCGACAACCATCAGAACCTACCTGCGAAGATGATGAGCACTGACATTGATCACCACCCAGCCTGCTCGGGCAGGTGACGGGTCCACCACAGTTCGGGCGTGCTGTTCTGGACATGAATTTCACTGCCGTGTTCACCGCTACCGATGATGCTGAGCCGATCACCATCAAAGGTCTCAACAGACACTTTCGAATTTTCGCATTGCGTCGCCAACTGCTCGGCCAGCATGCCGACTGCGATCCGTTCACCCATGCGAACGCTATCGAAATAGTCGCTATAGTAATGCACACCTGCCATACTGCGTCCGATTGCAATATTGGCGGCCAGCTTGTTCAGCTCACCATTCAGCGTAAGCCTATATGCGGCGTCTTCCGCCCGCTTTGTCGGCTCAAGGGTCTTGCCGCCAGATTTAAGCACATAGACAGCGGACGCACCTGCATCAGCCAAAGTCAGACGGGTTCCATCCAAAGTATGCGTTCGGAAATAGGCTTTGAGCACTGTTACGCAGGCCCCGGCAACCGTTGCGTGGGCTGCACCGAAAGAAGGATCCATTGGCGACCCCTCGGGATAAGCCATGGGCAACAGCAAGTTACGCTCGTTCTCTGGAAGTCCGTTTTGCGAAATCGCGTTATGCGAAAACCGCGGTTCAGACGGCGCTTTGGCGATAGCGTTCATCAAGCTGAACCCTTCACATGCGACGCTCTCAAGCTTGCTCAGATGCGCGTCGGCCAGCGGTTCAGAGCGTCCAAGGACCGCACCATGTCCATTCGCCACAAGGCTTGCGATGCTGCCCAGCTTCTCTGGACGTGCCCGATTGTGCACCTGGAGCGTCTGGTTCCTAACGGCGCGCAACGCCCGAGTCGCAGTCTCGGTTAGCAGGGTTAGAATATGCGGCCCTACCCAGGTCGCGGCGGCATCACGACGACAATCAGTTCCGGTCGCAAACAAACCCTCATCTGTGGCTGCACCCCAGCTGAGCAAAAGCAGGCATGCGTTCAGGTAGGCTTGGCAAGTTGTCTCGGAATGAACATAGCTCGCAAGATCGCGGGGCGTTTCGATGAACTTCAGACCCTCGGCACCAAAGGCTTGCTCGGCCGTTGTGTCCGCACCGTTCTGCACGTCCAACCATTCCGCCCAGTCGCGCATATAGTCCACGCCAGCCGTTTGTGGTTCGATCCGCTGATCGATCCGAAGCGCATCAAATGGAGACAGACCGGTTCGTGGCAGAACAGGTGACATATTGGGTTGATTAGATAGGTGCTGCGCGGATGCCATTTTGCAATCAGCCAACCGCTCCTGACCTTGCACCAAAAACTGCGACACGTAAGGCCCTTGAGCGCAACCTTGACTTGACCCACGGAACAGGCTTTGCGTTGTCAGCGCGTCACCATCCCGAACACGCCGTGCCTCAGAAACCTTGCTAAGGCGTTCACCGCAGGCATCCTTTGGGTTGGCGTCGCTCTGGAACCAAGCCATTTGCCCAAGTGCCGACACCACTTTGTCTGCATCCTTGGCACCCTCCCGGATAGCCTCGAATGGCACATCCCGCAGATACGCCATCGCATAAAGCTCGGCCATTTCAGCGGCCAGTTCGTCCGAGCCGAGACGAGGAGCGGGCGCAATACCCAATGCGCCAGCGTCAGGCCCTTTGAACCCAAACGGACGACCCGAGATCGGGTTTTCCCACGCGCGCCACCGAAAATCAGCACACCCGGTTGTTGGTTTGGTGCGAAACGGCCCCGAGTAAGCAGGCATGTCAAAAAGAGCGACCCGATTTCCAGTGTTGTCCGTATAAGTCGGGTCAGCGACTTCTTCGAGAAACTCAGAATAGGCCTGCGCATCAACGATACCGTGCGCATCATGGGGCAGGCCTTTTGAGAAACTCGTGGGCCAGGAGCCGGCAAATGCCTCTGTCTCGCCGTTATGCGCTGCCACGGCCGCCGAAGCCCTGTTCAGCAAAGGCGCGATACGGTGCTGACCGCGATCTGCCGCGAGATTGAATACGTCCGATTTAGGCGATGGCTGAGTAGGGGCGGTGGGTTGCGGCATGATGTCCTCCTGATCGACATCGAACAGGTGCCATCGCTGCGTTACCAGAACGTGACTGCAGCTGGAGTGAATCGTAACTTATTAAGTTTGTTGTATTTAATGTAGTATCGACGCGGGTGATAGAAATTCAAACCGATAGAATCAACCGGGGACACTCAAGCACGGCAGCGGACAATTCTGTCATCCGTCAAAAAGTCACCACAAATCCGATGATAAGGTATTTCTGAAAAGTGCCATGCAGTGGACTGCCAACAATCACCGCGCGAATTGTGCTGAGATTGTTGCGTGCAAAACGAGAGTAAACTAACGATACCACGATGAAGTTTCTTTGGGTCCCGATTTTCTCTTGTTTCTTGTGCGCATTTTCTCCCGCCAACGCACAAGAAGCTGCGCTTTCGAGAACCGATATCAGTGCATCCGGGCAAGAGTACCTAAAGGCCGTCCGATACCGCGGAATTGACACGGATGTAGTCTATTTTGATCCGACGCGCCCTGCCCCACCGCTGGATACGCGGTTTACGCCAGAAACCGAGCGGCGCCAGTCGGTGACATTGGACAACCGTTGGGTTGTGGGTGGTGTTTCAGCAATCGTTCTGATTTTTCTGGCGCTGTTCGTCTATTTCGGCGCCAGTGGAACGTCTGTGGCTTTCGGGTCGATCTCGGAAAACGCGCGGCGCAGGGGTGGACGCGAACCCACTGATGAACGGCCCGATAGTGAAGAAATACCTGATCTGGAGGCCATCCTGCGTCTGCAGAATCGCGATCAGGCCGTTGCCGGGCTGGCGCAGCTCGCGTTGGGCAACTGTCTGACCGCCAATGAGGTGTTGTTCAAACGCAGCTGGACGCATCGTGAAGCGCTGCGCAGCCTGCCACAGAACCTTTGGTACATTGCAGATCTGCGCGCCTTGGTACTTGAGAGCGAACGGGTGAATTTCGGCCACCGTTCGATCAGCGAGGTCGATTTCCGCAACCTGCTGAATCGCGTTCGGCCGATCCTGAGCGAGGTGCGCGCGTGACAGGCGTCACCGGATTTGAACCCGCAGGCCGGGTCAGGCTCGATTGGATCATCATCGGTGTCGTGGTTACTCTGTGTGTTGGGATCTTCCTGTACTTCTCAGCGGGGCGACAATACGCCTTGCGGGACTCGGCGGTCGGGTTCGATGGGTTGGAGTACTGGCTCAAAAGTCAGAGCCACGCGGCCCAGAGCTTTGCTGGAGGATGGCCGCTGAATCGCGATACCGTCGGGTTGCTGATCCAGCCAGTGTATGACGCGCATCCGGACGCTGAGCGCAGCGCAGCCAAGACCAAGGATGAACTGTTGTTGCAATCCGATGAATTCGATCAACAGATCGATGTCATCCGCGACAAAGCGCTATCCGTTCCCAGCTTGGTGATCCTTCCGAAATGGCGCAGCGGGATGCGCCTGACAGGTCTTGCGCATCCGTTTCTGATCGTGCGCGGCTCAGATACCCAAAAGGTGCTGCATCAAGTCGTCGGGCCCGAAGTAGGGCCGTTGTCTTTTGCGCGAACTCCGTTTTCAGAATTTTCGCTCGCATTGGATCAGAACCTCGTCGCGCGCATCTACGCTGCACAAACCTTCGAGGGGCGTGGATGCGAGCCTGTGTTGGGCCGTCCCGGCGCAATGCTGCTTGGGGCCTGCCAGTTGTCGGGCGGCGGAGAAAAAATATACGTTCTATCCGACCCCGATCTACTGAACAATCACGGGCTGATCCTTGGGGATAACGCCAGGATCGCCGCTCGGCTTTTGCCTGAGCTCGCCGGTGAACACCGCATTATCATCGATTACAGCGACGAGAACTGGCTGACGGAGCCCGAACAGGTGATCGAGCGTGAGCGCACCTGGGATGATCTAAAACGCCTGTTTGAACCCCCTTTTCTGGCTTTATGGGCCGGCGCCGGTCTTCTTCTGGCACTGGCGATATGGCGCGGCGGTATTCGCAGTGGACCAGTTGCCCATCCGCAAACCGGGCTGGGCACCGGAAAGCGAACGGCCAACAGGGTCCGCGCCCGGCTCATGCGGTTGACCGATCAGGACGGCGCCTTGCTGTCCGATTTTATTGACACAAGACTGCGCGCCCGGGCTGCAAAGGTGTTTGGTACGACGCACAAAACAAGTGACTCACCAGAACAAGCCTATCTGAAATTCGTTCGCGCCCGACGGCCCGAGCTGGCCTCTCGGCTGGATAACCTTATCCAGGCCATCCGGGTACTGCCACCGCATATCAGCGCCGATGACGCCATAGCATATGTAGACCAATTTGAATTGATACTGGAGCAACTTGCCGATGACGCTTGATGAATTGTTTGCCCATGCCGAAGCCCTGCGGGTTGAGATCGGCAAAGTTGTCCACGGCCAGCAAGAGGCGGTTGACCTGTTGTTGACAGCACTGTTCGCCCGTGGACACGTTCTGCTCGAAGGTCCGCCGGGCACCGCCAAGACCTTGCTGGCCCGCAGCTTTGCAGGCGCGCTGAACCTCGAATTCGGGCGCATCCAGTTCACGCCGGATCTGATGCCCGGGGATGTTCTGGGCACATCTATCTATAACTTTCAGACCAGCGAATTCGTTCTGACCAAAGGCCCCGTTTTCAGCCAGATCCTTCTGGCGGATGAGATTAACCGAGCACCCCCAAAAACGCAGGCGGCCCTGCTGCAAGCGATGAATGAACGCATGGTGACAATCGACGGAACCGATCACTCGCTGGGTGCAGAATTCATCATCGTTGCCACGCAAAACCCGATTGAACAGCAGGGCACATACCCCCTGCCCGAGGCTCAGCTTGACCGGTTCCTGTTCAAGGTGAACCTGACCTTCCCACCGGAAGACGTGGAACTGTCCATCCTGCGCCAGCACGCGGCCGAGCCTTTGGATTTCTTAAGCGCGACCCAAACAGTGAACCCCCTGTTGGACGGTCAAATGATGGCAGAGGCACGAAAGCTGATTGATGGCATCGTCTTGGATGATGATATTCTGGCCTATATCTTGCGCCTGGTACGGGCGACCCGGGAAAGCGCGGATATTGCCTTTGGCGCTTCTACACGGGCTGCGGATGCCATTGCGGGCGCAGCACGCGCCAAGGCCGCCCTGAACGGGCGCGATTTCGCGATCCCGGATGACGTCAAGAACCTGATCATTCATGCCCTGCAGCACCGTATCGTCCTCAGCCCTTCGGCTGAAATTGAGGGGCGCGGGGCGCGTCAGGTACTGGAAAACATCCTCAACCAGATCGAGGCCCCCCGCTGATCCGTCCCTCTCGCATATTGCTGATCGCGGCATGTGTGGCGCTTGGCCTCGGTCTGCTTGCGGTCGTTATGGGGGACGCGACGCGCCCCATCGCTGGATTGCCGTGGGTGGTTCTGTGTCTGCTGGCAATCTGTGATCTTTTGTTGTCCTGGCCGCGCCGCCGGTCGGTTACGGTCGAACCCTTGGGCG
Organism: Ruegeria sp. EL01; assembly: GCF_900313035.1. Taxonomy (GTDB): domain Bacteria; phylum Pseudomonadota; class Alphaproteobacteria; order Rhodobacterales; family Rhodobacteraceae; genus Ruegeria. Next base: position 18,567 of record NZ_OMPS01000047.1, read on the forward strand.
ATATCTTTGTCGGGGAAGACAGTCAGATCGACATGACCATTCGCCCCACCGCCCCTGGCATGCGTGGGCAACTGGACTGGCCCGAAGGTCTGCAGGGCCCAAAGGATATCGATCTATCCATTCAGCACTCGCAAATCCGCTTTCGAGCGATACGGCGCGGGACATGGCGGCTTTCCAATCTGTGGCTGACATGGTCGTCTCGGCTTAGGTTGTTCGAATTTGTTCCGAAAATTGCCTTTGGTCTTGAAATCACGGTCGTTCCCAATATTCGCCAAATCCAATCGGGTGGAATTTCCACGACGGTTCAGTCCAGATTGTTCGGCGTGAAGGAAAACCGCGCCATCGGCGAAGGAACAGAGTTCCACCAATTGCGGGACTTTGTTCCCGGCATGGATGCAAGCTCAATTGATTGGAAGCGTTCGGCCCGGCATCGTTCACTGGTCGCAAAAGAGGTTCGCGCCGAGCGCAATCACCACGTCATCATCGCATTGGATAACGGGTATCAGATGCGTGAGGAAGTCGCGGGACTTCCCAAGATCGACCACGCCATCACCGCGGCCCTGGCAACCGCATGGGCAGCCACCATCGGTGGAGATCTGGTTGGCCTTTATGCCTATGATGCCAAGCCGAGGTTGTTTCTTCCGCCCGAACCCGGACGCACAGTCTTTACCCGCCTACGCAGTCGCACTGCGGAACTGAGCTATGAAAGCGTTGAGACCAATCACACCCTGGCCATGACCGAGTTGAATGGGCGCACCCCCAAACGCAGTCTGATCATCGTGTTTTCCGATTTCGTCGACACCACATCGGCCGAGCTGATGGTTGAAAATGTCCGGGTGCTGGCGAAACGGCACCTGATTGTTTTTGTGACACTGCGCGACCCGATCCTTGAAACACAGGTTAACACCGCGCCTCAGGATATGAACGGTGTGGCTGAAACCGTTTCTACTGGGCAGCTGCTGCAGGAACGCCGGCTTGTGCTGGAGCGGCTACACCAGATCGGGGTTACGGTCATCGACGCGGAACCGGGTAACGTCTCGGCCCGGCTGATTTCAACCTATCTGGAAATCAAAGCGCGGGAGATGATCTGATGTCCGACACCGATCTGATCCGCTCTGCCCGGTTTCGGCAGGAACGCGAAGGTGATTGGCGAAAGCTGTCTGATCTGGTTGACAAGGCCGAGGGTCAGGGCCTGCATCGCATGAACTTTCAAGAAGCCCGCGATCTTGCGGATCTATATCGGCAGGCCACCACATCATTGTCGATCGCCCGTGAGATTTCGCTGGACCGGGGATTGCTCGAGTTTCTCGAGGCACTGACCAGCCGCGCCTATCTGAGCGTCTACGCCCCACAGCAACGGCTTGGCGGGATCATCCGCAAATTTCTGACCGTGGGTGGGCCGCAAGCGATGCGAGCATCGTGGCGCGTTGTCGCATTGGGCTTTCTTTGTATGACAGCCGGGGCAATCGCCGGGTATTTTTTCTACTTTGACAATCCTGAATGGTTCTACGTGTTCATGCCGACTGAACTGTCTGGCGGGCGCGGTCCGGATGCAAGCACCGCGTTCTTACGGGCGCAGATCTACGGCGAAGACGCGAGCACAGGTCTTGGCGCTTTCGCCACCTATTTGTTTTCGCACAACACGCGCATTGCGATTTTCGTGTTTGGTCTGGGTGCCTTCTTGTGCGCCCCGACGATTTTGCTGACCTTTTACAATGGCTTGATATTGGGGGTGTTTTACGCGTTGCACATCGATCGCGGATTGGGCTGGGATATGTTTGGCTGGCTCTCAATTCACGGTGTGACCGAGCTGTCAGCGATTTGCATCGCCAGTGCCGGAGGCCTGCAGCTTGGGCTGGCTGTGCTGTTTCCCGGACAGCAGACACGTAGCGCGGCGTTACGCGCGGCAGGCCACACAGCGGTCAAGCTGGCGCTGATTGCCGCCATGATGCTGGTGGTTGCAGCCTTGTTGGAAGGGTTCGGACGCCAGCTTGTGCAGGATCGCTCGGCGCGTATTGCGATTGGCTGGGGCATCGGTGGGCTTTGGCTGCTTTGGTTTGTCCTGGGTGGGAGAAAACGGTCATGACCAAGCATGGCTTGGATCGCCTGCTACCACCAGAAGGCGTCCCGCTGTATTTTCGGGTCGGCGGCGTTGGCGTACGGCTTGCGGCCCAGTTCACGGATTTATTGATCACAGGTGCAGGCGCCATTGCGATCTTTCTGCTGGTTCTAGCGTCGGATTTGGCCACTCCAACTACAGCGATTGCAGTTGCGAGCATGCTGTTTTTCTTCATCCGCATCCCCTACTACGCGGCGTCTGAATTGCTTTGGAATGGCCAGACGGTGGGAAAGCGCCTGATGAAAGTCAAAGTCGTTTCGGCCGATGGTCAGGCGCTGACCACTCAATCTCTGGTGGTACGCAACCTGATGAAAGAGGCCGAAATCTTCCTGCCCGGCACTCTGGTGCTGACTTTGAACACAGAGGCGCTTGTGCCATCTATCCTGTCTCTGATCTGGGTGATGGGCGTGCTGGCCGTGCCGTTGTTCAACAGGCGTCGGCAACGCTTGGGCGACATAATAGCGGGAACCTATGTGATCCACCTGCCGAAACCCTTCCTGCTGCCGGACATGTCCAAGGCCGTGCGCCCTCCATCAGCCGCGCAACCGTCGTTTCAATTCCTTACACATCAGTTGGAGCATTACGGCGCGTTCGAGTTGCAAACGCTGGAAGGCGTCCTGCGCAGTTCGAACCGCGCCAAAGGGCCAGACGCCTATAAACGCCAGAAAGAAACTCTGGCCGCAATCGTCGTGCAAGTGCGGCGCAAGATCGACTACGCCGAGCCAGTTCGACCCCAGGATCAACAAGCCTTTCTCGAAGCCTTCTACAAGGCCCAGCGCGCGTTTCTGGAACAGCGTCAGTTGTTCGGAGACAAACGCCAGGATAAACACCACGCCGTACAGCGTGATCGAGAATAGAAAGTCATGTTGCAATTTTACCCAAGGGAGAGGTCGACCATACTTTTTCTTCTTGCAGGCGATACCTCCAAAGCGGCTTTATCGGAGCAAGAAAAGCAATTGTCAGTTTAAGGTTTTGATATGACGGATACTACGAACCCCCAACTACATGTGCCATTTGGCGTCGGCGCAGTCGTCAGTGACGCGTTTTCGATTTTCTTCAAAAAGATCCATATCGTCATTCTGCTGGGGTTCATCCCGGCACTTATTGACGTCATTTTGAACACCTACTCGCTGGACACATCATTCGAAACCGCGCCCGGCAGCGATTTCGACTGGGGCAGCTTCACCGTAACCCTGATCGCCGTCATGTTAATCTCGTTGGTTGCCGCAGCCGTGACGACGGCCATGGTCATCCAGTTGGCATATGACACAAAATTGGGGCGGTCCGCGCGTATTGGACAGTATTTTTCAGCTGCACTAAGCAATCTGCCTGCAATCGCCGTCCTGTCGATTGTCACAGCAATCGTTATCCTGGGTGGAATGATCTTCATTATCATTCCCGGCCTCTGGTTATACGCTGTTTTTTCGGTCGTTGTTCCTGCGATTGTGATCGAGGGGGCTGGGTTTGGTGCAATGCGGCGCAGCGCAAATCTGACCAAAGAATATAGGTGGCCAATCATCGGAGCACTGCTTCTCGTGTTCCTTTGCGTCACACTGGTCTCGCTCGTCCTGGGATTCGTTTTCGCACTGTTGGGCGGAAACCCAATCGAAGGTGCTTTATCACCAACGCCTGGACCCTGGTTGCTTTTCGAAGCTGCCCTCAATGCGATTGCCTATGGCTGGACCAGTGTCGCGATCGCGCTGATCTTTGCGCGCCTGAAAGAAATCAAGGAAGGCGTCAGCGTTTCTGACCTAGCGGACGTCTTCAAGTAACTGCGATCAAAAAGATAACCTGCGGCGGATGATCCTGCCGCAGGTTGCAGTACATTTCCACCTACCAATTCAAAACCAAACTTGACCTTTTAGCCCTTTGGGTTGGAAGGTGACGTGTTTTCATAATCGTAGCCAGGCAGGCTGCCTGACATTCAACGGCCGAGGGAGAGACAACATGACATTGGAACTGGTGGAACTGTGCAGCGGTTTAGGGTTCCCAGAAGGCCCGGTGGCCATGAACGACGGATCGCTTTTGTTCGTGGATATCAAGGAAGAGACACTTGCCCGTTTGGGGACAGACGGGAAAGTCAGCGTCGTCGCCGAAATCCCGGGTGGCCCCAATGGCGTGGCCATCGGACCGGATGGCGCCGCCTATGTTTGCAACAACGGCGGCGTCTACAGCTTTGTTCCTTTTGGCCCCGATCAGATCACAGTCCCAGCACCGATACGTCCAAACTACGAAGGTGGGTCTGTGCATCGGGTCGATCTGAGCACAGGAGAGGTCACGCAACTGTTTGACTCGTACGAAGGCAAGCGTCTGATCGCACCGGACGATATTGTCTTCGACAGCGCGGGTGGCTTCTGGTTCACCGATACTGGTATCGAGGATGAGGAATCGACCCGGTATGGCGGGTTGTATTATGCCACAATCGACGGGAAGACCCTGATCAAAGCGGCAACGATACCAATGCCGAACGGCGTCGGGCTGTCACCCGATGGCAAAACTGTCTACGTCTCGGACACTGTCTATGGCAGGCTTTGGGCCATGAAGATCACTGGTCCAGGTCAGGTGGAGCCCGGTCCGATCCACGGCATGCCGGGAAATGTGGTGCAAACACTGCCCGGATATCAATGGCTGGACAGCCTTAAGGTCGAAGAATGCGGTCGCGTCTGCGTCGGAACGATCTTCAACGGCGGCATCACGGTGTTCAGCCCGGATGGAACAACCGAGCATGTAGCGATCCCGGATCTGTTCACGACAAACTTGTGTTTTGGCGGCGATGATATGCGCGATTTGTGGATCACCGCATCAAGCACTGGAAAGATCTACAAAGCCAGATGGCCGCGCCCCGGCTTGAAACTTGAGTATACCGCCTGACCTGTTTTCAGCCGTGCAATGTGGGTGTGGGCCTGAAATGCGTGACAAAATAGCTGACATTTGAGCTTACCTTTACGTCAATTTGACAGCTACCGCTGGTGAGGAGCGCCGCGGTGTTGTAAACCATTGGCCGATATGGGGGACATTTCGGGGATATCAGCTAAGGCAACAGCGGACTTGGGGCAAAAGCGCCAGGTCTCGGTGCTGTTTGCCGATATGGTCGGGTACACGGCAATCATTGCTGAACTGGGCGAAGAGCAGTCTCTGGAATTTGTTCGTCTCACCTACGAGAAACTTGTCGGCGCGGTTGAAGAGCATGGCGGTACGGTCCGTGATTTTGCTGGCGACAGCATCATGGCGCTGTTTGGTATTCCTGATGCATTGGAAGACCCTGCCCTACGCGCCTGCCGTGCGGCAATGTCGATCAACGCCTCATTTGCAGCCGCCGCTAATGATATCGAGGCCCGCTTTGGCGTCCGACCCGTCATGCGCGTGGGCATCAGCTCAGGCAATGTGCTTATGGCCACAGTCCAGGGGGATGGAAGCCCAGCCACGGCCGTCGGCAGCACAGTCAACCTTGCCTCACGAATCGAAAACCTTGCAATGCCGGGCCACCCCCTGATTTGCGACACAACGCGCGGTTTGGTCGAATGGGTGACGGACCTGAGCTTTTTCGGCGAGCATCAGGTCAAGGGGCTGACCAAACCCCAAAAACTCTGGCAGTTGCAATCCATCCATCAGGACGCGACACGGTTTGACGCATCCGTCGCGAAAGGTCTGAGCGGTTACGTCGGGCGAGATCCTGAGCTAAAAGGCATGTCTGACGCGCTGACCCGGGCAGATAGGGCGCTTTCTGTCATAGATTTGGTCGCAGAACCCGGACTGGGAAAAACACGCCTTGTTTTTGAGTTTCTGCAGCGATTACGACACGAAGACGCGCTGATCTTAACCGGGTATTGTTTCGCCGATGGTCAACAAACTCCGTATCTTCCGATCCTTGAAATCCTAAAGAACACATTTAGGATCCGGGATCGCGACGATCCCATCAGAGTTGCGCAAAAGGTTGAATCCGGCCTGAAAACCTGGAACGTTTACTCCCACGAGAACCAAGCGTTGGTGCTCAATCTGTTTGGGCTTACGCCGCCACCGGGGGTTCTGGACGGACTTGACGGTGTTCTTATCGGCTTGCGTACCCGAGAGCTGCTGCCGGTCCTGCTCAAGGCCAGATGCGCTAAGCAAAAAGTCATTCTATTGTTCGAAGACAGCCACTGGATCGATAGCGCATCAGAAGAAGTGCTGCGCAACCTGATCGAGGTTGAGACGCTGTCGAACCTGTTGATCATTCAGACGCGACGCCCCGAGTACACGCCAGATTGGGTCGGCTGGCCCGGTGTCACAACCGTCGAATTGAAACCGCTGGGCATTGAAGACTTTGCGCAGCTGGCGCGGGCGCGGCTGGATGTCGATACGTTGCCTGATGGTCTGGCCCTACAGCTGACCGAACGCGCCGGGGGAAATCCCCTGTTTGGCGAAGAGATCCTGAGTTACTTGCTGGATCAGGGTACATTGCGGGTCGAAAAGAACGAAGCGGTTCTGGACACTCAGTTGATGGAAACCGGGTTGCCCGATAGTATGCGCAGCCTGCTGACCGCCAGAATGGAGCGCCTTCAACCAGAAGATCACGACCTGTTGCAAGCGGCCTCTGTGATTGGGCGTAGATTCGATCCGGGATTGTTGTCTCAACTGGTCGAAAATACCGAGGAAACCGGGACAACCCTGCAACGGCTACAGTCCGAGGACGTGATTTACCGCGAGGCAAATTCGTCAGATTACGTCTTCAAACATGTTTTGTTGCGGGATTCCGTTTATCAAAGCCTCGTCTCGACACGCCGGTCCGAATTACATCTTGCGATTGCTGATGCATTGGCATCGCGCAACGCCAATCGTCTTCACGAAACAGCAGAAACTCTGGCCTATCACTACAAGCAAACGGATCGGACCAATCAGGCCTTTCGGTACAGCGCCATGGCGGGTGACAAAAGTTTGGGTGTCTATTCGCTGGGCGAGGCGAACAGGTATTTTGTGTCAGCGCTTAACTTGTACCAAAATGACCCAAGCTGCGCCTCGAAAGAACAGTTCACCGAGTTTTTGGCGAGTTTTGCGCTGTGCGCGAATATTTCCCTACGCGTGCAATCGATCATCGACCTGGCCGAAACTGTCCGCCCAATCCTTGCGCAGGTCGGAGATACTCCGCATCACGCATTGTTCCTGCATCACTACGTGTCTTGCCTGGTCTGCAACGGCAAATACCGCGAGGCACATTTTATCCAGCAGGAACTGACGGGCATGGCCGAACGTCTGGGCGATCCGGCGTCCAGAGCATACGCGATGGTGAACGAGCTTTCGGTTTCGATCTATTTCTCGCCGATCGAAAACGAACTTTTCGACGCCAAGAAACGCATTATTGAACGCGAGCTTCAAAAGATCGACGACGCCTATATTCAGAACTTCTTCCTGGCGACCGTTGGCTGGAACGAGCTGACCCGCGGGCGCGTAGCCCGTGCGCATGCGACCTCGGACCGGATGATCGAGTTGGGCAAGGCCAAAAACGACCCGCGATCATTGGGTTATGGAACCGCGATGAAAGCCCTGATTGCAATGGTCACGGACGACTATGAATTGGCGCTGACAATGGCGGAAGAGGCACGCGCGGCCTCACGGGTCGAGTTTGAGCTCGCGATTGCCGAAGCCGCCAGAATTGGCGCCATGGTGCCGCTGGAGAAACCGGATGCGATTGAAGCTGTGCAACGCCACATTCGCAGTTGCGATGCTAAAGGTTGGAGCCTGTTCACTGTGGGTCCTGCAACGATGTTGGGCGTTGCTTATGCCCTGAATGGTCAGGTCGCTGATGGCCTGCGTCAGATCGAAAACGCCATCCAGAAACGCACTGACGAAGGGACGAAAGTTGCCGCCGATTGGGCCCGTCTTTTCCTGTGTGAGATGTATCTGGCCATCCTGACGGGTGAAGGAGGCGGCTCACCCGGCGTTCTTCTCAGAAACTTCAGATCCATCGCGCGTGTCATGTTGTTTGGCAAAAAAGAACTGATCGCGATGATTGATGAGGTGCGACGCAATCCGCAGTTTGACGATCAGGGGCATTACGTTGCGCGCTGTGATATGATTATGGGATTGCTCTACAAGGCAAACAAAAAGAGATTGCCGGCCATCGAACACCTGACCAAAGCCCGCGTCGTTGTCGAAACAGCCGGTCAGACACCCATGCTGGCCCGCATCGACAAGGCGCTGGCCGAACTAAAGTAACGTTTTGGTTAGTCCATCAGTTCCGACAGGTATTTGATCGCAGCAATACTTGGCAGGAAGGTGTATGCCCCTCCGCGCGCGTAGATCAGGCGCGGGAACCCATAGATGCGAATGGTATCCCCGTCGGGCAAAGTCATATCAAACCAGCTGGTTTCCGGCGTGTTTGCACCCAGTATTGGATCATTCGCGCCGGTGATATTTGGATCCTGAAGGCCCAAATTAATCCAGTCGCACATCACGGCTTCGAACTGCGCCGCGATATTGGCCCCGATGAAGCTGCCCAACAGGCCGCGTTCTGCGTTGTCGGGGTTCTTAGGGTCGAAATCGGGCCCGTAAGACATGCCGCGTCGGATCAACCGACGTGTATAATTTGCAATACGTTGAACGATTGGACCGCCGCGTGGATTACCACGGCGCAAGTGTGCGCCGGCCGGACAGCGCGACGCGTGTGTATAGTCAAAATTGGTCAGCGAGACTTCGGTTTCGGGGAATTGTGCATCCGGCGACAGTTCATACGGAACACCGTTGCGCCACCGACCGCACATCTGCGCTGCGACCACCTCGCGCAGGGCACCAAACATATCCAGGCCTTCCCCAATGCGGTCCAGATTGTCCGGGTCCGCCAGCAGGTGTTTTTTGGGATGCTCCATCAGGGTTGTGGCCGCCTGATCCAGATAGGTTTCGAAGGCCACCACATCCTGTTCCAATACCCGAAACGCGTTGAATGAGCCGTTAAAGCCCAGTTCGTGCGGTGTAGGAACGCGGTACAAGACACCCTCCTGCCGGGTTGGGTACCCCAGCAGCGCAGTACCCAGAGGGTCCATGGGTTCGTCCACATCGGCCATTTCCGGATCGATGATGCGCTTGAACCGTGGCTGCGAAATACCATCGACGTATCCAAAGAAAACCCGACCCTCAGGCAGATTGCGGCCGTTGCGTACACCAAGAACGGTAAAGGCTTTGGCCACCTCTGCCTCGACTTGATCAAGATACTCAGGAACGTCTGAGTGAATGGAAGCGATCAGGTGCACGCGGTCTGGTTGATCAAAAGGCGCCGGCCAGTTCTCGGGGGCGCTGTCGCCGAAATCTCCGATCTTGATCGCGCGCTTGGTCATACCATGCTTGAATTCGGTCGGGAACGTGTTCAGGTGCCGAGAAGATGTTCCCAGGGCGCGCAGACCTTCATAGGTGATGCTGATGTTGAAACAGTAAGGGGGCCTAACCTCCCATGTCACATCACGCGTGATCTTGGGCGAGTCGGTGGTTGTATCGTCGACCGCTGCCGCCAAAAAACGCCGCGCCGCGCTTTTGTCTTTCACTTCAAGGATCAGATGGCGCACCAGGTTGCGACGATAACCCCGCAGGATGTTGCCCTGAATATCAGAGAGTTTGAAATGCGTATTCACCAGCCTTGTCCAAATTTCTGGCGCACTTGCGCAGCCGAGACCCCAGGATAGGCGCGATAACCGCCGCCCAACGAAATATTACGATTTGCGTGCAATTGCAGGACGAACTCTCGCGGCAATGACGCCAACATATGCGGCGGCTCGTTCGGCGTTTGACCTTTGACCGCATCCTGCAGACCAAACAGATCGGTCGGAAAGTCAGGCGCCTGAAACAGGTCGTGTTCTTGCACCCAGTCAATGAACTCTTCGACGTTGTGTTCGGTGGGGATCAGATGCTCGGCACCATCCACCAGCGAGATTACATCGTTGAACACGCTGCCGATCGTCGTGATGAAATCCCGGATGTAGTTGCTGAAATCACCGTCGTAGACAGAGATCATGCAGATATTGTTGTCGATCAGAAGGAACCGCGCAAAGTGGACGGTGCCGACATTGTCCAGCCCGGCAAAAATCTCATCAACGTTCTCGGCAATGGCCAACGTCGCATGCGCACGCCCGGCAGGTGACGGGTCTTTCAGCGGCATAATCAGGTTCATCATCCGCTGCACATTTTGACTAGGCTGCGGAGAGGGCCTTGGTCCGCCGGGCAGCTTTGGTTTTGGATCTCGCCAGGCCCAATAGGGCACAACCACATAGCGCGACAGGAACTTGAACCACCCCCGTTCCGGCAAGCTGTTGACGTAGCGATTGAACCAACTGTTCTGGCGTGTCATCGGTTTACCTCTGCGAGAATGGGCACGGTGTTCCGCTGCGCGAGGCACTGGAGACCTTGTAAGCGTCAACGCGCACCTTCAACACCGGATCGTCTGACATCTCAATACCATCGGTCAGCAATCCCGGATTAAAGCTGAGCTTTTCCGACTGCTCGATCTGGTCCTCGGGCACTGCATTCAGCGTCAACGTCCCCATCATGATCCGTTTGCGATGCGGCGGCCATGGTCGGGCTGAATTGTTGAAATCGTCACCCACCTCTCCGATGGTCATCATCAGTGAAAATCGTGCGGTTTCCACGCTCAGTCGATCTTTGAGTTCTTGCTGCAGGAAGTCATCCACGGGCGGCAAATTGGGGTTTGTTTCAAGAACACCCGCTATGGGCTGCCAGGAAAAGCGCACCCAGCGACGGGTCTTGTTCGGGTCGGTTATTATGAACGTGTGTACTGCGTGATACGCCGCACGCACGTAACTGACCGGGGCGCCAATCGCGGCGGCCTGAACCACACCCAGTTGCGCATGCGCGTTTTGATCCGCAAATTCGATGGCACCTTCATCTGGGCTGATCGTTTCACCCGGATAGGGATCACGTTTTGGCAATATCAGGTGCAAGTAATTGAAGATCTTCTGCCACGGGGTCTCGCCTTTATACGGCTTGGGCTTGGCTTTTTCTGCGAAGGCAAGAAAATCCTCGGGCGTCGGCGAAAAGAACTCTGGCAGAGTCATCGCGATCAGATCTGTATCGCTTTTGTCCGACAGATGAAAACGAACGGCCATACCACGTACATCGGACCAACCGTCACGTACCGCCGCAGCGCCAGATCCATTCGAAAAGCGCACGATAACATCTGTTTTCTTTTCGCGAAAATGCTCGGCAACACAAAAATTTTGCGCGATCGGAGATGGCTTGAAATACCCCGTGGCGCTGATACCAATCGTGTGAACCGGTCGCAGCGCTGTATCGCCATCAGGACGATGCAGAACTTCCACCAGTTTTTCGGCAATGCCGGAATCCCCCATGTCCCAACTCTCAATCTGATAATTCGTTAATATCTATCAACTAATTCTTAACGACTGCGCTCAAAAACGCAACAGAGAGGTTGTTTTTGGAAAGCCTGGGGCAGTCACCACCTGTGCAGCAAGTTGACCGCTTTCTCCCAATGATGGGTCTGCTTGCTGGCCTGAAACGCTATATCCATCATGTCATAAGAGGCGGGCTTGTGTGTGGCCAACCCGACAACTTTGGGCAATGGTGGGTTCAGACGTACCAGCCGGTCTTTCAATACAAGATTTGCCATCCAGTACTGGTTCTCTGCCGATGTCGTCAGCAGCAATTCAATCAGCGCACCCTTGGTCGCGCCCGAGGTAATGCCAAACCATTTGAGCAGCCCCCAGTCATTTGGATCCTTGATCATTTCTTCTGAAATATCCGTCGGTTGCTGACCGGTCCCGATGGACAGGGCCTCGATATCTTCCAAACCACCTGCGCGATTTGCGGCAATCGCGACATTGATCCCATTCATCACCGGGTTGTTGGCAAAAGTGCCCCCATCCGCGAAATAGCCATAATCGACGCCATCCGCAGTGATCAGATGAGGCGGAAAGTAGGTCGGCGCCGCCGAGCTTGCCATGGCCACATCCAACAATTTGACGGCACTCATATCCAGCCAGTGCTCGTGTCTTAGATCTTGATTGGTTACCGTGAACGGCGACCAGCCAACCTTATCGTCCCGATGCAGGCACACAGTATTGACTGCCAGAACAATCTCGGGGTCCAGTGTCTCCAGCGTTCGATGCGCGACAAGGCTCTCTCCGATTTCTGCAAGACCTGTCGAGTTGTACTGCGCCGCCGTGATCCCCGGACCGCCACCCAGCTTGAGCTTTCGCAGAACGTCATCCAAAGCCTTGTCCAGAAAGGTCCGCTCGTTCTCACGGAAAAGCTTATCTGCATCGTCGCGGTAATGCGCAGCCAGCTTACCCACCAGCGCAGACATGTCCTTACCCTGTGATCGACCATCCGCCAGAGCAACTGCAATCATGCCACCCGTAGACGTCCCGGCGAACCCATCCGCCTTATCCAGAAAACGCGTCTCTTCATGCAGGCTCTGCAGAATCAAACACGTCAGGTACCCTCTAATCCCGCCCCCATCGCAGGAAACCAGCTTGAATGCCATCCGACATGCCCCATACTACGTCCACCAACTCGATCCTTCCACCAAGCCACCCTTCCGGCGAAAACATGTGATGGACCAAACTGACTGCTACGATTCATTTTCTTGCTGCTATCATGAAGAAAACGAAACGCCACGCAAGAATACTTGAATGCGACTGTCACCGAAACGGTCTGCTACGGCTTCGCGGAAAAATACACGCGGCGGGAAAATCGACCTTGTATCTCGGTTACATGCGCGGATATACCCATCGGCGGAGACGTGGCCGAGTGGTCGAAGGCGCTCCCCTGCTAAGGGAGTAGGCCCGGAAGGGTCTCGAGGGTTCGAATCCCTTCGTCTCCGCCACCTACCGATGGCAAGATATTGATTTCATATTGGAATATGGAAGCAAAACCAAACAAGGTTCACTCCAAAAACCACTACCGACTTGTGTGCAGCTCCGGTGAGTCCATTTTCTTCATTCGCGATGACTGAATGGAGAGGACGTTCAAGGAAAACAGACGCACTCAACGGCGAACATCCCATCAACCACCGCACTGGTTGCAACGGGTGGGTGCAGGCGAGCGGTTATTCAGGATTAACAACTTGTTCCGAGAGAAAGAAGCGCATGGCAAGCTCCCAGCAGAGCGGGTCACTTTGCGGTAAACAAAAGCCAAGCCGATCTCCGATGGCCGCAAAGAATGGCCGCACTCTCAATTACCCAAAATCTCCGGAAAATCAGACAACGACACGGCCGAGCGAGCCATCAAATCCGTGGCCAACGGGCGAAAGAAGTGGACGTTCGAAGGCTCTGAGGGCGGTAGAAAAGCCACCGCCTTCACCAGACGGTCACGATCAGTGTGCAATAGCTGCTCAGTTCGTAATTTGTTGTGGCACCCGGACTACCCGCAACCCCCAAACAAAACTTTGAACCAAATCAAATGCGGAGGCTGAAGGACAAAAACTGTGTCTAGCGTTCTGAAGATGATGATTGCATCCAGAACTAGTCCGGTGGCATCGTCAGCAAGAATTCATGGGTCGTAGATCGTTCGACAGCCGTCAAAAAAACCAGATCGGGTTTCCAGGTTTCGACAAGCTCAACCAATAACTGTGCGTCGTTCTCTAACGCAGCCGCCCAGTGAACTTGAACCGTTTCCGAAAAGGCCGTAGCCATGTAAGGAGACATGGCGTGACCGAAAGAGTCTCGCATCCAAAGAACGCGTTTATTATTCAGTGCGTTGTCTGACTGGATAAGAAGTGGCGTTTGCTGATTGGCCACAGGCGGGTTTCCACCACTTTGTCTCAGTTCTCCGGTTTCGAGATCGAACTGCTCCGTATCGACCGACTCAGGATAAATCACACGTGGGATGTACACATTTTGGTTGGGAATATGCCCTTCAAGATGAAGGAACGCGGCTAAATCCCCTAACCATGACACGGGATCAGATTCTTCCTGATCCAAAACAGGCAACACCAGTCCGGGGAGTCGACGTTTTGCACGTTCGAGAAGGGCTTTGGTCGCAAGTTGCGCGCCTGCTTCTGTCCAGTGCGTATCGCGAGCGAAATATAGCTCTCCACCCAGCACAGGTCCCGTTGAAGCAAGCAATACGGTGGGATCGTAGATATGTTTCTCGGCTCCATCAGTCGCCATGATGATGCTTAGCAACGTTGGTTCACCAGTGTTTGCCCAGCCCGGCAGGTACTCCGGATAAACTGAATTCTTATTAGGCCCAATGATCGTGTGGAAGTACTCGACACCCTGGTCCGAAAGCCATTCATTCCATGCGGATTGCGCTGCCACGATGCCCTCGGCATGTGTTTGGAAACCTTCGGGCGGGCCGTTCCTGCGCGTTGACACCGAATTTTCGTACCCATCCCCAAGAAATAACCAGTTCTTTTGCCCCACAATTACCTGCGCCGGATCTGTACTGATGCCAGCTTCATACAGAGGGCGTGACACAAGCCCGATCCAGTCATCGATGTTGTACAGGTTTGATCTGTCCCACCAATGCCCGGATGACTGCCCGGATTCATTATTGATGAAATAGTAAATGTTATAAGCTGGAAGCGCTGCCATCATCAGTGCAACGGATACCAGAAACCAAATTACTCTATTCATTTGGACCACCTGATCAAAAGTTGAAGTAGAGGAAGACAGAAGATTTGGCGATGAGGCTGGCGTAGAGGCCAGCAGCAAAAAGCAACGAGGCACAAGCGAGTTTTTTCGTGGTGATACCTGTGTCCATCATCTCAACCCCGTTGCGCTGAGCTGTGATCAAAAGAGCCAATCCGATCGCACTGAACTGCATGATATAAACAGCCAGACCTGCTGGCAGAAACATCATGATTTTGTCCAGGAAGGTGCCGCCCCAAGATAGCTGCTCGGTCGTAAACGAAGCGCTCGCTTCGCCGAACGCACCTGAGATATTCACCATGCCTGACAGTATTCTAAGTGCATCGTCAAGCGTCGTCGCTCTGAAGAAGACCCAACACACCACGATAAACACAAAAGTCGTTAGCCAGGCGAGCGCCGCCGGCATTTTGAACCCCAGTGTGTGCCAGAGCCGATGAATGGCTAGAGCAATCCCATGCAACGCACCCCATATAACAAACATCCAGCTTGCTCCATGCCAGATGCCACCAAGTACAAATGTAACAATCAGATTTGCATAGACACCGACTTCTGCCACGCGATTGCCACCCAGAGGAATATAGAGGTAGTCCCGAAGAAAGCGCCCGAGCGTAATGTGCCACCTGCGCCAGAAATCCTGTATATCCAGTGCCTTGTACGGTGAGTTGAAATTCAGCGGCAGCCGGATATTGAAGAACAGAGCCGCGCCTATCGCCATGTCGCAGTAGCCGGAGAAATCAAAATAGAGCTGGAATGTGTAAGACAGGCTGGTTGCCCACGCCCCCCAAAAATCCAACACCTGGCCGCTATCGAAACCTGCCGTTGCCCAAATCGCGAAAGTATCAGCGATCACGACTTTTTTGAACAACCCAACGGAAAAGATGAACAACCCGGCCACGATGTTCTTGGCTTTTGGACGGATGTTCCGCATGGACCGAAATTGCGGCAACATCTCTTTGTGATGCACAATTGGCCCAGCTATCAGCTGCGGAAAGAACGATACAAAGATCATGTAGTTCAACGGATCCAATTCCGTCGTTTCCCCGAGGTAGCTGTCAACAAGATACGCAATCTGCTGAAACGTGAAAAAACTGATCGCTAACGGCAAAACAATGCCTGGCAGAGCATAGTTCGAACCAGCGAGCGCATTCAGATTCCCGACGAGGAAATCAGTATACTTAAAGTAACCCAACGCTCCCAAATTGAACGCTATACCGATAACCAAAAGCCGTTTTCGGGTTAGAACCAAGCGCGCACGATCATGCCCAAGCTCGACGCCCAGAACATAATTGACCAGCATCGAACCAAGCAGCAGCGGCAAGTAAACCGGATTCCAGAAGCCGTAAAAGAACAAGTTGCATAGAACCAACCAGAGCTTTGCTCCGAATACTAACCGTTGATTTGTAAGCAGGTAGAAGCCGACAAGCGAAATTGGAAGAAACACAAGTATGAATTCTGGAGAACTGAATAGCACCGGTACTCTCGCCCTTAGTATTTCCCAGTCTGTGTATCAGGACACGCTGAGTATATGATTTGCCAAACCAGGCTCTTAAAGGACGGCGAGCGATAAGTTAATCCTCGGTATGGATACTTCGCCTGGTTGTATCATGGCGGCAACGTAGTGACTCTGGTTATTCTGGAGCAGCCTGACAGCTCGCGCTGACCCGAGAACGTTTGCGCTGTCAATGCACCAACGAGCGAGGAGATATGGCGCTTGTGCTGACTTGGGTCAATGAACAAAACAGGTGCGAAAATGCGCAACCTTCGGATGCTAGTCAATCCTCATACAACCATCTCCAGCGTCGTTCCGGAGAATGCCGCAATTACAGCTTTCATCCTGTGTTTTCGAAGCTGGCACAAGGCCGTGGACAGGCCATCAGCCAAGGCTGCATTGGGCGCAGAGACGGACACAACATGTCTCGAACCTTCGTTTCCGTTTGGGTTGAGTATGTGGCCTTGATGATCTGCTAGCATCATGCTGCTGGGATCCGAAGTTGCGACGGCTCTGTCCCGAAGTGAGATTGTCTTTTGAACTTTGCCTTCGGGTCCCGCCAGTCCAACGCGCCAGTCTTGGCCGTCAGCGCGCTGCCCATGGGCCGCGATCTCTCCCATGTTCACCAAAACATCACGTAAGCCATAAGACGACAGCAGTGCGCCGATGCGATCGGTTATTGCGCCTTGCGCGATGCCGTTCAAAGTCAGTGCCGATTGGCCAGGTTGCGGTAGACGGATCTGATCTGTCTGAACAGACATGCGATTCCAGCCAACTGTATCTCTGGCCGCGGTAACCCGGTCCGGGTGCGCTCCGGTTGCCAATGCAGCCCAGAGGGGTTGAATTGTGGGGTCAAAAACACCGTCTGTGGCCTCAAACAATGCAGTGCACAGACCAAATACATCTAGCAGTTCCGGCGCTGGAGCGAGCAAGTGACCATCCCGGTTCAAGCGGCACAGCTCTGAGTCGGGCCTGTACAGACTGAAGATGTTTTCCAGACGGGTCACTTCGGCCTCGACCGCTGCAAAGATCGGTGCGGCCTGGGTCTCGGTCAGACCGTCCAGCCGCAGGCTGGCGGATGCACCTAACGCAGTCCCTCGCCACCGGGCGGTTGGCGCTGGCGTGGCGCCTGCGGGAAAGGCGACACAAGCCGCGGACATGAACAGGAAACGGCGGCGGGACAGGTGAATCATGCGGGTGTCTCCAACTGCAAATCCAAGTCCACTGGACCCAGAACTTCGGCATTGGGAATGTCGGACAAAGGCAGAGCAATTCCGCCATACTGGTCGATGAATGCTAAGGCATCCTCTGGATCGGCAAACGGTACAACTTCGCGCGCGCCCATACCCCCCGCTACATTTGCCCCGACAACAAAGCTGGCCTCATCTGCGGCAATCCAGTTGGAGATGCCCGGTTGCCGCCAGTTGGGTGCGATACCCATGTCGCTGACATAAACAGCCGTGATATCTGCATCGCGTTCGGGGCTTTTCAAATAGGCCAACATATCGCGCACTTGTGCAAAGAATAGCGGCTGTGGATATCCTTCAAGATGGATCTGACCCTTTGGCCCGCCATGTTCGGCAATATTCATCTGGCAGAAAAAGCTCAGCGCATCTGGAGTTAGATCAACGGGATCAGGCGCAGCGGTCTTCTCCTCTTTGCAGGCCGCCAGCATGACCAAAGCGATCAGGGCAACGTGTTTCATGGCTCAACCTTCCGGAACGCGAGGCGGGCGAGCGCAAACCCCAGCACAGGCCAGATCAGCAGCGAGGCGGGCGCGGCCCAGACCGGCAGGGCCTGCGCGGCCCCGGTCATGCCCGAGGCCATCGCAACGCCCTCGGTTGCTGCGATGTTCCACAAACGGAACGCGTCGGCTGGGTTCGCCACCATCACCCATGGAAAGACGGATTGGGTGAAGGTGCCGCCCTCATCCATGACCACGGCTCCCAACAACCCCAGATCATAGAGAACGACAAAGACCAGCCACAGCCCGGCCGACAAACCTGCCGCTGCCGTGGCACCCCTCGCCAAGGCGGATAGCAGGTATCCCAGTGCCAGGAACACGGCGCCCAGCAGGATGGATGTAAGGATGAGACGGGCCAGAGCCATCAGGCTTTCCGGCCCCGCGCCACCGAACCACGCGGCCACCGCACCGGCAGAGCCAAAGCCGACAGTCATAGCAAAGGCCAGCGCCGCCAAATGCGCGGTGAACTTGCCCAGCAGGATTTCTCCGCGTCCCGCAGGATAGGACAACAGCAACGACAGGCTACCCCGATCCACGTCGCCTGCAATGGCGTCGAAAGCGATCATCAGCGCCAGCAGAGGCGCAAGATAGACCGAAAGCGTGGTCATCGACGCGACCGAGACAGTCAGCATATCGACCCCCAAGGTGCCGGTTGGCGCACTCCCCGCAAAGGTCAGCGCCAAGGCAAACAGCACCATGATCAGCGTGGCGACCAGCAGCCAGCGGTTGCGGCGCAGGATCAGCATCTCGGTGCGGGTTATGGCGAAAAAGCGGGTCATAGCCTCTCCTCCTGTGCATAGTGGCGATAGAGGTCTTCCAGCTTGGGCGGGGTCATTTCCACATCCGCCACCGCGTCGCCCAACCCGGCGATCCGGCGCAGAGCCACCATCTTGTCATCTGGGGTGCAGAGCAACTCGACCGAGGCGCCGTTGATCCGGCTGCCGCCCAGTTCAGCAGCCAAAGCATCCGGATTGGCGCTGGCACGCACCTTCAGGCGGATCGGCAGACCAGCCAGCGCCGACAGATTGTTCAGCGTGTCATCAGCCACCATCCGGCCTTTGCGCATGATCGCGATCCGGTCGGTGCGGGCCTCAACTTCGGTCAGCGCATGGCTGGCAATCAGCACCGCAGTGCCTTGGGCAGCCAGTTCGTCGATGATGGCGTAAAGGTCCTGCCGCGAGATCGGGTCCAACCCTGACGTGGGCTCGTCCAACAGCGCCACTTTCGGCTGACCCAGCAGGACCTGCGCCAGACCCAGACGTTGCCGCATCCCCTTGGAATAGGTTCCGATCCGACGGTCCAGCGCATCGCTCAGACCAACACGCTCCAACAGGCCGGTCACATCCGCTTTTGATCCGGACAGTTTCGCGAACAGCGTCAACTGCTCGCGACCTGTCAGCGCAGGATGAAACGAGACCGCCTCAGGCAAATAAGCTGTATCCCGACGCGCTTGGGCGCTGCCGGGGCGGGCTGTTCCAATCTGAATGGCGCCGTCCTGAATGGGTGTAAGCCCAAGGATGGATTTGATCAGGGTCGATTTGCCCGCGCCGTTATGGCCCAGCAGCGCAACGCGCTGACCGGGGGCAAGCGACAGGGTGATATCGTCAAGAACGCTAAGCGGGCCGCGGGTCTTGCTGACATGGTTTATCGTCAGGGCCTTATCCGTCATGAGGCACCTTTTTCATAGCTGGGGGTTCAGGGGCTTGCATCAGGGGGTTGCTGTCAATCACACCCCCCGGCAGCAGGGCCGGGAAAGCCGATTGCGACCAGCGCACCAGTTGCACGGCAGGCGAGCCGAGCAACAGTTTGGCTGCGGGTTGGGTCCACAGCACATGGTCCATACTGTCGTTGGGGCGATAAGGGGCATCGGCGATCCCGTTGCCATCCACATCCAGCGCGGCAAAATCGGACCAGTAATTACCACGCCCCTCTTCGGACCACTCGACCCATTTGGTCGAGACGTACTTTACCTGTGTCCGGTTGCCGACAAAGGCATTGCCGATGATGTGGTTCCGCTCGGACCCGGCGGTAAAGTGGATGCCGATGCCGCATCCCTGGAACCAGTTGTCGGTAAACTCATTCTTGTTTGAATTATACAGGAAGGTGCATTTCTCTTTTGCACCTTTCACCACATTTCCGGTGATCACGCTCTTGTTGGCATAGTTCAGCATCACGCCATGTTCACGATCCCCGATCGAGACATTGTCGGCGATCCGCACATTGGTCGAAAACATCACCGCATAGCCCAGATCATTGCCGATCGAGACATTGTCACTGACGGTTGAATCGTCGGCATACATGTAATGCACCGCAAACCGCAGATCGCGAAACAGGTTGCCGGTGAATGTGTTCTTTTTAGACGAGTTCACAAAGATCCCGTCACGCCCATGGCGAATGTCATTGCCGTCAACCACCGTGCCCGGCGCGTTCCAGACATAGACGCCGTTGCCACGATCATTCATCCGCTGATCCTGGCGCCCTTCGATCCGATTACCACGCACGATGCTGTCCTTGGCCCCGTGCACGTCGACGCCATAAAGATTGCCCAGCAGCACGTTGTTCTCAACCACCGGCGCTGTGGCCGTCTTGGTCAATTGGATACCGCTGTCGATCCCGTCATGGCCAGAGCCTGAGCCGACCACCGTCAGACCACGTAGGGTCACGCCCGGACCGGTCACGGTGATGACACTGCCCGCGCCTTGTCCGTCGATGGTGGCCTGTCCCAACCCGTCGATGGTGACGGGCCGGTCCAGAACCAGCGTTTCGGTGTAAACACCGGGGCTCAGGCGAAGGGTGTCCCCATCCGCCGTCTGCGCCAGTGTTTGATTGATGGCCCCCGCCCGGTTGGGCACATCCCAATCCGCCGCCCAAAGGGGCGAGCCAAGTAGGAGCGGTATGAGCAGGGGCCAACGCATGGGTTATGCTCCCTGCGGTTCGACCAGCATCCGGCCGCGCATTTCCATGTGCAGCGCGTGGCAGAACCACTGGCAATAGAACCAGTGCACGCCCGGACGGTCTGCGGTGAAGGTGACCGAAGCGGTCGCCATCGGTGCAACTTCCATCGCCACACCGTAATTGCCCAGACAGAAGCCGTGGGTCACATCGTCCACGTCATCCAGGTTTGTGATGTAGACCGTGACCTCGTCACCCTGTCTGACGGTGAACTTCTCAAGGCTGAAGGTTGGGGCCTGCGATGTCATATAGACCCGCACCTTGTTGCCGTCCCGGATGGGTTCCTCGGCGCCGTCCTCCAGATCGACGCCATCGGCCTCGGCCTGTTTGCGGGCGTCTTCCCAGGTGATGTCGTTGCGATCCCAGATGTTGACCGGGTTGACGATGTCGGCGCGCACCATGATCGAGTCATGCGGCTCGGCAAAGGTCGGCCCGTCGTGAACCACCTTCATCTCATTGGATGAGATGTCGATCAGCTGCTCGTTCTCGGGCTTCAGCGGGCCTGTGTTCAGGAACCGGTCCTTCGAAAACTTGTTCATCGAAATCAGCCACTTGCCGTCAGCCTCTTTGGTTTCTCCCATGGTGGTCGAGTTGTGACCAGGCTGATAATGCACATCGACCTTCGAGATGATCGGATCCACATCCGCGCCACCATAAGCCTTGATCGCGTCCTCCAGATTCCACTTCACGATCTGGCTGTCCAGGAACAGCGTAGTGAACGCGTTGCCCTGACCGTCATAGGCGGTGTGAAGCGGGCCAAGACCCAGCTGCGGTTCGCCGACAATACACGACCGCGGATCGGCATCGCTTTCAAACAGCGCGTCCAGCTTGGTGACGTCCATGATCGAAACGGTCGGCGACAGCTTACCGTTGATACAGACATGCTTGCCATCCGGCGCTGTGTTGATACCGTGCGGCGAGTTCGGGATCGGAATGTAACGGGTGTACTTCTTGTTCTGCCCCTTACGGCCGTCCAGAACCTTGACGCCTTTCAGCTCCTGATAGTCGCCGGCCTCAATCCCCGCTTCGATTTCCGCAAGGTTGAAGACAACGACATGGTCCAGCTCGTTCTCGGTCATCTCGGCGAGGTTCATACCCATTTCCGAGTTGTATGAGGTCGAATAGGCGTATTTGCCCTGATAGTCGCAGTCGGTGTTGTCCAGGTTGCCCGACACGATCACCTGCCACGCCACTTCCATGGTGTCACCGTCCAGCGCGGTGAAGATGTTCACGTATTGCGACGGATCGTCCAGCACGGTGCCATCGTTGACCAGCGGCGTTTCATCTTCGCCATTGGCAAAGACATAGCCGGTGCGCGGGAATTTCTGCGGGCGCAGACCGTGGATCGCCTTGGCGTTCGGGATCTCGGTGATCTTGTCGCATTTCATCACGTCACAACGCACGCGGGCAACGCGGGTGTTGGCCTTGTCGTTCATGAACAGATAGCGGCCATCATAGGTGCCATCGGTGAACGACATATGCGGGTGGTGAAGGTCGCCATTGTCATAGGTTTTCAGGCCACGCTTGGCGAGAAATTCCTTGGTTTCCGGCAGCAGACCATCGGTCATGATCTTCAACGACTCGTTGGTCTGGCCCCAACCGGTGGCCGAGCAGCGGTTGAAGACCGGCACCCGCATCAGCTCGCGCATGGAAGGGAAGCCAAGGATACGCAGTTCACCGGTCTGACCCGAGGACCAGAAGCCGTAATACTCGTCCAACTCACCGGGCTCCAGATTGGCATTGGCGGCAGCGCTGGCTTCCTTTGCGGTCATCAGGGTTGACCCCAGACCGGTCCCGGCCAACACAGCGCCGGTTGCGGTTGCACCCAGCATGCCCCGGCGTGTGACGTTCAGTTTCTTGTCATGTTCCGACATGGTGTTTCTCCTTTAGGAAACGGATTGCGGTTTGGCGTTCGGATGGTTCGCCGGTGGTTGTCCGAGTGGGGTCTTGAGATCGACCGACCCTGTCTTGGCCCGCCGCTTGAGCTGGCGGATAACGACGGGACATTTGTCCTCGGACTGGTAGAGCACCTGACAATGCAGGCAGGTGACGCACTCGTTCGGATTGATCTCACCGGTAGGGTGGATCGCCTGAACGGGGCATTCATTTGCGCAGGTCTGACAGGGGGTGCCGCAATCCTTGTAGCGGCGCAGCCAGTCGAACATGCGCATGCGGGCCGGGATCGCCAGCGCCCCGCCCAGCGGGCAAAGGTAGCGGCAGTAGAAACGCTCAACAAACAACCCGATCCCCAGCAGGGTCAGCGCAAAGACAACAAAAGGCCAGTCGCGCATGAATTTCAGGATGATCGCGGTCTTGAACGGTTCGATCTCGGCATATTTTTCGGCCAGCGGGATCGAGACAAAACTCAACCCAAAAAGCCCCAGAAAGATCATGTATTTCGCAGGCCACAGGCGTTCGTTCAGCCCCCATGGCAGCGTCCATTGCGGCACGCGCAACGCCCGCGCAATCTTGTTGGTCAGCTCTTGCAGGGCACCAAACGGGCACAGCCAGCCGCAATAGGCGCCGCGCCCCCAGAACAGCAAGGCGGCAGCCACAGCAAACCATTGGATGAAGACCAGCGGATCCAGCAGGAAGGCATCCCATGAGAACCCCGTGCGCAAGCTGCCCGCCAGCGCCATCAGGTTCACCACGCTCAGCTGGGCATTGGCGTACCAGCCGATGAAGAACAGGGTCATCGTCAGGTATCCGATGCGGAACCAGTAGAAGACCCGCGCATTCATCGTCGCGTGGAACTGAAAGAAGAAAGTGGCAGACAACACCAACAACATGACGCCCAAACCGGCGATCTCGACCGTGCGATCTTTCCAGATGCGCTGCCATAGGGCGGCCTTGGCGGCGGCTTCACTGGTGGCATCATCCACCACAGTGGGGGCGGCAACGGGCAACAGATATTGCTCGGGCAATTTGTAACCCAGATCGAAGGTCAGGAACGTCTTTTCAACGGCGCCCACGGCCCGTTGCACCAGCAGTTGCAGACGGAATGGCTCGGCCGGATCAAACTCCGCCTCGGTGGGGATCTTGAAAATATCCAGCTCGGTGAAACTGGGCGCATCGGGGGCAGAAACCCTGCCCAGACGCTCTTGTTGTTTGTCAAAAAATCGCACCGAATTGTCGCCCTGGATCAGCTGTATGCGGTCGAAGATCCCACCGCGCACATAACCCGAGCCCTTATAGCTGTAAGCCCCGCGCCCCAGCACCAGAATGGCTTGCTCACCGTCGTCCAGCCATTCGGTCAGGTTCTGATACTCGGCCTCACCCAACAGGGATTTCCCGACCGAGGGGATAGAAACCAATGCCAGATGCATGTCGATGAAGGTGTCGTCCGGCGCGCCCGGTTCGGGACGTTTGATGGCCCGCTGATCGCCCGTAGCCTCGAACGCGGCATTGACCTGTCCGACATCCAGCGTCAACCGCCGGATCGATCCATCCCCTGACAGCGTCGCCCAGTCATAGGTCGCATCCTGCGCCGTGTCGATTTCGCGCTTCGGCCCATCGGCCTGCAACGGGGACAACCCCCCCAGACCCAGCGCGCGGGCCACTTTGATGCCACCGCGCACAAGGCTGTCATCAATCACCATGATCGTCACGGTCGCGCCCGAGATGATGTCGAGGTCATGCCCCTCACCGCCGGTCTCGGCTTCGACTTTCAGGTCGAGCCCGGCATAGCCTTCGGTCAACTCAACCATGCGCGAATTGGGGATACCGATCAGAACAATAGGTTCCGAATGTTTGACAAGTTGCACACCGGCCAGAACAGCATCTGCGTCAATCGCAGCGACCACATGGATCGGTTTGCCCGAATACCCGGTGGTGCCGACAAAATCAGAAGTCAGGAAAGCCCAGGCAACCGTTTCACCTGCCTTCAGAACGGGCGCAACGGGCACATCCTCGCGCACGGGACCAAAGGCATCGGCACCGGGGGCCAGATCGACGGGTTCAATCTCGGGCAGGAAGCTGGCGAGGCTGTCGGCATGGGCACCAAGCGCCATCAGGCAGGACAAGATGAAGGCCAGCAGAAAATGGGTTGCGCGACTTACGACCACGGCGCACCTCCGGAAACTTGGGTAAACGCCTTGGACGCGCGCGAGGCGCGTTCGGTTTTGATTTCTGGCTCACGCGGGGGCCCGCGGGTTTCGGGCCAGAGCCGAGCCGAATTGTATGAGACGAACACGTCCTCATGCCGGCTTTGCACGTGATGTATAAACTCAATACGCGCCAAATCAGGGACGTCCGGGACCGGAACAACCCCTGTTACAGCGCATAAAGTACAGTCGGCGCATTTCGGGCAGGGCTTAGTCGGGTCCTGGCCTTCTTCATCAAGATCGACCTCAACCCAGACCGCACCTGCCTCCGAGCAGATTTCTATCCACATGCTTTCCCCGGGGCTCGCCAGCGCCGGGCCAAACGTTTGCAAAAGCAAGAGGAAGATGCCCGCCAAACCACACGCCGCATGAAAGGCACGGACAGAGAGGTCATGTATTGTGGCATTGGCCAGCATTGAGAATCCAACTCGGTAACTGTTCCCGAGTCCTAAGGGATTCTTGCTTTGGCTAACTTGACTTAGGTCAGGTGTTTTCAAATCACCGGTTTTTTATGCAAACGGGTTTTGCGAGTGCCATATCGCAGGGCACCGCGAGCGCAGGCCTACTCGTCAGCCTCATCCATCAACCCACGCACCCAACGCCCGGCCAGCCAGGATGCAGGCACGCCCAAGGGTAGGCACCACCACAGCGCGGTGATCGGAGCGAGCACGCTGAACCCCAAGCCATGCAGGATGAGCCCCGCCAGAAACAGGTTGATGGCCACGGTCAATGCCGTCGCCGGATAGAGCAAGATGGCCAATCTCCAGACCGGCCATTTGCCCTCAGTGGCTGGTGCCTTCTGAGAATGTGATCTTGTTCCAGACATTGTACTTTCCAGACGGTTTGCGCATCGGAAGACGGCGGATTTCTTCCAGCGTCTGTGCGTCATAAACAATCACCGCGCCGTCATCTTCCCAGATCGACACAAGCGCGTGGCGACCATCTTTGGTGAATTCCACATGGGCCACGGTTTTGCCGGGCGCAGGGCGCAGCGTTTTGACGATTTCAAGGCTCTGCTTGTCGATCACGTGCATCGCGTCCTTGTTGGGACCAAAGAACACATCAGCCCAGACGTAGGGTGAGTTTTCATGGCTGCGCATAAAGAACCCGGGCCCTAAAGTCTTGATCCGTTTGACGGTTTCCCATGTCTCCATGTCGATCACGGAAACGGTGCCATCGCTCAGATGCGGCGTGGCCATCACGGTGGTATCGCCATATCGCCATGTGATGCCCGATCCCAGATGCGGCATACCCGGCAGGTCCAGATCAGCCACTTTCTGGCCGATGACCAGATCGATGACCTGCCCACCATTTCCGTCGCGAGACGCGCCCATGACGTATTCATAACTCTGGTCGAAAAAGAAATCGTCCAGATAGTCGGGCGTGGTGATCTTGCGCACTGGAAAGGGATTTGGGTTCTTGAACTGCCCCTCAATGCGGAAATCATGGCCCAGCCCGAACTGAGGTGGGTTGTCGCCGTAATAAACCTCCCAAATCTCGGGCACATCCTTTAACGCCAACACAAAACTCTCGCGCGGCGGTGCCTGATAAACAGCCGAGACACGGCTGGGTTTGCCCTTCTTGCTTTTGATGTCGATGACTTCGGCGACGGAGAGGTCTTCGGTCGACAGCAATGTCAGGCTGTTGGGCAGGTAATTCGCCACAGCCAGCCAATTGCCATCGCCCGACATGGCGATGTTGCGGCTGTTCAGGCCCGCACGCACACGGCCCACCTGTTGCAGCGCCCAGATGTCATATTTCTGCACCCAACCATCGCGCGACATGATGAAGACATAGCGCCCATCGGCGCTGAATTTCGGCCCGCCATGGACGGCAAAGGGCGTCTCGAACCGGTCAAGAACCTCGAACGTGTCGCCGTCCAGAACGCTGACATGATGATCTCCGGTTTCAACCACCAGCGTTATGTTCATCGGGTCACTAGTCCAGACCGGCGCATCCACCAAAGCGTAATCTTCGTCCAGAATGCGACTTGCCATGATCTCGGCCTCGCCCCATTCAGGGTTGGTTTCCAACGGCGATTTCAACCAGCCTGCCAGTTCCTCAATTTGCAGCACGTCCAACTCATGCGAAAACGCAGGCATCTGCGTGGCGATACGCCCCTCTGCAATCACTGAGGCCACACGAGGGCCACGCATCCGCTTCAACGTCTCAGGGATCAGCGCCGGGCCAACACCGCCCAAACGATTCTCCCCATGGCACGAGGCGCAGTGCTCGGCAAAATCTGACGGCGCATCCGCCCAGACAGCGCCCGCACTCAGGATCGCGCACACCGCCCCGACGTTCATCTTTTTGAAAATACTCCCGCCGGAGGCTCCTGCGCGCGCCACACGCATGGCAGTAGACCGAACGGAGCAGACGGTGTCAAAAGAACTGATGCGCCGGATCATGACGTTTCCCCCGGAAAGGCGTGACCTGCAGACGCTCATCTGCATCATCCACACCGATTTCATCATTTGACAGGTAACAGGCCGGGTCTTCGGCCCAGGGATCTCCGGTCAATTTCAAGGCCCGGATGCGGGTGTTGCCGCCACAAACATCCCTGAGCTGACAGGCCCCGCACCGCCCTTTCAGCGGACGTGGACGGGTGCGCAGCAGGGCCAGCATCGGGTCATCACCGGTCCAAAGTTCGGAAAACGAAGCGGTCTTCACATTGCCGACGGTATAATCCGACCAGTAGGTGTCCGGGTGAACCCGGCCCAGATTGTCGATATTCGCCACGCCCAGGCCGCTGGAATTGCCGCCCCAACGGGCAAGATGTTCGCGCACATGCGCCTCTTTCTCGGCATCGAAGTGCGCGCGGACCCAATTCAGGAAATAGCCTGCATCAGCATCATTATTGCCGGTCACGATATCCAGTGGTCGCCCGCCCGAGGCGGCCTCCCACGCGCGTTCCAGCAACAGATCCAGACCTTTACGGGTGCGCCTGTGTTCGGCATCCTCGCCTCGGTTCTTGTCGCCACGCCCGGCATAGACCAAATGGGACAGGTAGAACTTGTCAACGCCTTCGTCATCACACAGCTGCAGCAGATCAGGCAGGTGATGTTGCGTACCCCCGGTCAGGCAAAAGCGCAGGCCAACCTTGATGCCGCGCTTTTTGCATTCGCGCACGCCACGCAAGGCGTCGGCAAAAGCACCTTCGACACCTCGGAACCAATCATTGGTGGCCCCAATCCCGTCCAGCGAGATGCCGACATAGTTAAAGCCAATCTCGGCGATCCTATCGGCGGTTTCGCCGTGAATTCGCGTGCCGTTGGTCGACAGCGCCAGCATCGGCACCAGATCGCGGGCACGATTGGCGATGTCAAAGAAATCGAACCGGTCCAGCGGTTCCCCACCCGAGAGGATCAAGGCCGGGACGCGAAACTGGCCAAGATCCTCAAGGGTTTCCATGGCTTGCTCATGACTGAGCTCGCCCGGGAACGCCACATCCGCCGAGACGGTGTAACAGTGACGACATTTCAAGTTGCAGCGTCGGGTCAGATTCCAGATCACCACCGGTTTCACCGGGCCGGGGCGGCGCTTGCGCACCGGGGTCGGGGTAACCAGCTGATGCATGTATTCGGTCAGGCGGAACATGGTCTCAGCCTTTCACTTGTTCGTTTGTTTTCAGGCGCAACCCGGTCTTTTTCAGGATGCGCGTGGAATAAAGAATGTCCTTGGCGCGACAGGCTCCGCCCAAAATGGCGCTGATTTGGTTGCGTTTCTCTTCGACTTCGGCGCGGTTGGTGCCGTGCACCATGGCAAACAGGTTGTAGGGCCAGTCCGGCAAAGCGCGCGGGCGTTCGTAGCAATGGGTGACAAAGGGCAACGCGCCGATATGCGTGCCCAATTCGCTGATCTGGTCGTCAGCCACGTCCCAAACGGTCATTCCGTTCGAGGTCATGCCCAGCTTGTAGTGATTGGGTGCGGCAGCGATGCGACGGATTACGCCACGCGCCTTAAGTTCTGCCAGACGACTGAGCAGCGCGTCCTCGGCCATTCCAAGTGTTTCGACCACCTGCGCGAAAGGCGCGGGTACAAAGGGCAGACCGCCCTGTAGCGCCTCGATAATCTGTCTGTCTTTCGCGTCGATCATGCCGCTACCCTGAAGCCGATGAAGAATTCCTGAAGTTTGGGGAATTGCAGAACCTCTATCCCTGTTTCCATTTGGATTGCTTTGGCTGTATCTCCGATCCCTTTGGCGGTTTCGGTGGCCAGTACGAACCACATGTTCAACCGATGTGTGCGTTCATAATTATGCGCCACCTCGGGATGCGCATTGACTTTGGTCAGGACGGTTTCGAAATCTTCATCGGGCACCGCCATGGCACACAGGCAGAACGCGCCGCCCATCGCAGCGGCATCGAAGAACGGACCAAACCGGGTGATCACACGATCTTCGCGCAAGCGAGTCAGACGGCTGAGCAGCTCGCTTTCGGATATGCCCAGCTCCTGGGCAATAGCACCATACAGGTTAGATACCAGCGGCAGATCATCCTGCATCCGGTTCAGGATCGCGCGGTCGGTTCTGTCTAACGTCATGCTGCAGCCTCATCGTGTTTGATCAACGCGCCGGTCTGTTTGAAGCAACGAGTTGAGAACAGGACCTTGTGCTGCGCCCCGAACATCTCTGGCAGGGCGGCGGCCCCTGCGAGCACCTGCCGCGCCTCGCTGCGCGAGCGGGCGTGAATCATGGAATACAATCGATAGGGCCAGACGCCTTCGACCGGACGCCGCTCGTAACACAGTGTGACACCGGGATGTGCCGCAAGGACGGGTCCCGCGACCGAGACCTGTTCGGATGGCATGTCCCAGACTACCATCGCATTGGCCGACCAGCCCAAGGCGCGGTGTCGCACGATCACGCCTAGGCGCGAGACGATGCCCGCCACATGCAGCGCTTTGATCCGTCCCATCACATCATCTGCGTTCCGTTCCAATGACCGGGCCAGCGTGGCATAGGGATCGACGACCAAAGGCAGACCGGAACTGAGCGCCTGCAACAACGAACGGTCGCCGTCCTGCATGACAGTGCGATCCACCTTGCGCGGCCGCGGTACATCATGGGATGTGCCGGACATGCGAAAGCCCAGATCCACATTGAACGGGCGTATCAGCCGCAGATCCAGAACATGCAGCCCGGTCCTTTCTTCGATCCGCGCCAACGTCTCATCCACATGCGCCCGGTCCGGGCCAGTGGCGACAAACCAAAGGTTCCAATCATCCTCGCGCTGGTAGTTGTGGTTTACCCCTGGTTCGGCGTCGATCAGAGCGGCGACCTCTTCCAGCCGCTCATCCGGCGCGGCGACGGCGGCCAAAGTGCTGGCGGAAACGGCACCCGGTGCGATCGTTGCGCCCACTCGCGTGATCCGCCCCGTCGCACGCATACGGGCGAGGCGATCAAGAACACCGACTTCATCCAAACCGAGGGCATCAGCCAACGGTTGAAAAGGGCGCTCAATGACAGGGAAATTGCGCTGGAATTCATCCAGTAGGCGGCGGTCGATCGGGTCGGTGATATGATGCATCGATTATAGCCCCGTTCTGTGCGCGCGGGCGGTGAAGAATATGCCGGACGGACTGTCCGCCTCAATTTCACGCAGTTTTTCAAAGCTTTGCGTGTCGTAGATCATGACCTTGTTGGCGTCCCGCACGCTGATCCAGACCTCATGACCACGCGGCGTGAACTCCATATGCAACACAGCGGGGCCGGGTTTGAACTCATGGATGATCTTCTTGCTGACGGAATCGATCACCTGGATCGTGTCGTTCAGAGGATGGGCAAAGTTGACCCAAACCTGCCGCCCATCGGGGCGGGCCATGGCAAAGACCGGCTGTCCATGGGTTTGAGTGCGCCCGGTTTCCGTCAATGTGCCAGCGTCGATCCAGAGGATTTCGCGATGGCCGACGGCGGGCAGAACGAATTCGCGGCCGGTCAGCGCCCAACCTTCCAGATGGGGCATCTTGTAGACGGGCATTTCCTTTTGTCCGCGTCCGTAGCCGGGCAGCACGCGGATCGGTTCAGGACTATCCGCCCACAGGTCAAGCGCGGTCAGACCATCCTCACCGAACAGGCCGGTGATATAGGTGCGGCCATTGGCGGTGATCAGCGCGTCATAGGGGTGTTCGCCCATATCCGTGATCTTGGTGATCTCGGGTTTGCCCGCGGCAAAATCGGCGATCCAAGTTTCGCCTGTATCCCACATGGTGAACACAAAGCGACGGCCCGGCGCATCAACCAAGCCAATAGTTTTGCTTCCGGTCGGGATGTCAGCCACCATTTCGAGCGTATCGGCGTCAAATACACGGACCCCGCCGGGTTCATAATTTGATACCGCGACCAACGTGCCGTCATCCGAAATGGCGCCGCCGATGGCATTGCCGGATTGCACGATACGGTTGGCGATTTGCCGAGTGACGATATCGACTTTGGTTAGCCCGCCATCGCGCCCGAACACATAGGCAAAGCGTTGATCGGGTGAATAGACCAAAGAGGCATGGGACAGGTCGCCCAAGCCCTTGATGCGCGCCAGTGCTGCGCGGTCGGACTGATCAACCAGCAGGACCGAGCCCTTGGCGCGTTCAATCACCAGCCCCAGATCTCCGGTCGCGGTGGGTTCTGCATGGGCGGCAGTCATCATCAGGGTTGTGACAAGGCCAAGGATAAGATGTTTCATTGTGCCTCCGGTTGCAGAAGGTAGCGTGCGATCCATTCAGCCTCTTCCGGGCTGATCAGAGGTCGCCATGGGGGCATCGCAGTGTCAGGGATGCCGTCCAGGATCACTCCGGTCAGTACCTCGGCGTCATAGTGACCCAGTGTTTCAGCCCGAAGGTCAGGGCCAAGCCCCCCTTTCAGGGACAGGCCGTGGCATGACCCACAATCCTGATGAACAAGTCGCTTCAGGGCGTTGGGATCCAAAGCGTCAGCGGCAAAGGCCGAGGTCGCGACAAGCACGGCTGTTGTTAGAAAGGCGCGCAGGGTCCAGCCAGTGCCACCGGCAGGCGCGGCAGAGCGCAACCCCAACTGGATATGAGCAAGGCTAGCCATGGGCCTGTTCCAAAATCCGGGCAACAGGCTGTTGCGCATATAGCGAGACCACATCACCAATGATGAACAGCGTTGGTGCCCTGAGCGCGGCCGTGCGTGCATCCGTGGCGATCCGGTCCAGACGCGACACCAGGCGGCATTCATCCGGGGTCGTTGCGTTGCTGACGGCCAGAACCGGGGTGGACCCGGGCAGGTTTTCCGTCATCAAACCCACGGCAATCTGGCCGATGTTAGCGACGCCCATATAGATCACAACCGTCGAGTCGGGATCAGCCAACCGCTTCCAATCAAGATCAAGAACCTTGTCAGCCTGTCGATGCCCGGTGACAAACTGAACCGATGTTGCCAGACCACGATGTGTCAAAGGCACTCCGGTCGAGCTGGAGGCTCCCTGCGCGGCCGTAATGCCAGGGGCATATTCGACTGCGACACCGCGCGCGATCAGATACGCGGCCTCTTCCGAACCACGACCAAAAACCATCGGATCGCCGCCTTTCAGACGGGCTACATTGTGCCCAGCGCGGGCCTGTTCCAGCAAAATCTCGTTGATGCGATCCTGCGGGACGGTGTGGCATTTCGGGGCTTTCCCAACGGGGATCAGCTGCGCCGCGTCCGCATGCAGGGCAAGGATGTCGTCCGAGACCAGACGATCATAGACCACCACATCGGCCTGTTGCAGCATCCGCAGCGCGCGCAGGGTCAAAAGCTCGGGGTCACCTGGACCGGCACCGATCAGAAAAACCTTACCACTCATGTGTAAACTCGCTTGTTCTGAATGTCTTCTGAACCCGGGAGGTCCGGCAGATCCCACCTGCGGATCCGATGCGAAACTGGGACGTTGCTGGGTGAACCGGGCGTGTCATGGCCTGAGGGTGGCGCAATATCTGCGCGGCCTCCTTGACTAAAGTTAAGGAGCGCCGGATTTGCACCCGCGCTCCTTTGATATTGCATGTCATTTTGCCCTATGGTCAGGGTTCGACCGTGATCATCCCGATCATATTCTGCGTCTCCCAATGCGGCCCGCACAGATAGTTCTGCTGACCGGGTGTAAGGAAGGTCATTTCCACGAATTCTTCCGGGAACAGCCGATCGCTTTCGGGTTCGCTTCCATCTTTCAACAGCACGCTGTGGCTGGTACGTTTGTCCACATTGACCCAGCGCACCGTGGTCCCTGCCTGCACCGTCAGTTCGGCGGGGCAGAAGTTGTACTTGTACATCAATACCACCTCAGCCTCGCCAACTGCTGACGAGGGCTGGCCGAACATCTCGGCATAACGTTCTTCGGCTTCGGTGCAGATGGCCGCCGCGTCGTCATCCGCGGCAAAGGCGGGGGCAGCTACGAGCAGCAACGCCGAAAGAAGCCGGTGGGGTGTCATGGTCCAAGTCTCCGTTCCGAAAATGGGTTGGGGCCGCATGGTCTGGCCCCAATCCGTTATTGTTTGATCACATTGACAAAGGCGCTGTCGTCATCCAGCGCCAGGCTGGTATCCAGCGTCACGTGGTGGAACCGCGCAGCGGCAAAATCATCGTGAATGGCAAAGCCAACGGTGTAGGTCTGCCCGGGTTCCAGCGGCACATCGCCGGGCGCGCCAGAGATCAACGGACGGGTAAACACAACGGTCCACATCCCCCCGGACAGCTCGGCGGAAGCGGCAATCTCGCCCTCATTGACCACGCGCTGTTCCAGCAGATAGCCATTTGAGGCGCTACCATCTGCATAAACGCGCATCAGGTCGAGGAATGTGCCGTCCGTCAGATACTGCTCAATCTGCGCTTCGGCCTGCAGTTTGTCCCAACCACCCAGCGCCTTGCCACGGCGACCTTTGACCTCAACCTCGGTACGACTTTCGCTGATGTATTTGGTCACCGTGTCCTGAGCCGTCATGCGACCCGCGACATCACCATTGGCAGCAATTGCGTCCGCCTCGGGCGCGAAGGGCATATAGGTGTTGTCCGCATGACACGAAGCCCAGCAACCTACCTGATCGCCCATCTCGATCCCGGTGCCAGAGATCATCATGGCGACCTTGATCTGGTTGTCCGGGTCCATCTTGCCGCCATCGACAAAAGGCGCCGGGTTGTGACCCGCATCGGGCCATTGCAGACGGATATAGAGGTTTTCGTCGTCATGGGCCGCCTGTACCGTCGCGTCGATCACACCGCGCTTGCCAGGGATCGGGGTCGGTTCCAATTCACCGCCTGCAACGATCTTGTTGCCGATCATATCCAGCTCTTTGGCGTGACATGTGGTGCATTGGTCGCCACCTTTGGTCAACGGACGCGCGCCACCGTGGAACTTGCCGTTCTGCACCCATTCAAACGAGGCCTGACCGGGGTAAAACAACTTCAGATCCGCGCTGACCACAGCTCTCCAGTCGATATCAACGCCAACATCACCGTCGCCACCGCTTGCGGGTGCTGCGGCCTCTTCACCAGCAGCACTGGCGCGTTCTTCGGCCACTGCCGCATCAACGGCAGCTGCGATCTGAGCCTGCACAGCCTCTTGTTGTGCTTGTTTTGCTGCTTTTTCCACCTCGGCTGCGGCAGCCTCTTTGGTTTCGATCCTCTCAAGGCTGGCCAGATATTCGGCCGGGATTTCGCGGATGAAGTCTGGGTTCGGGGTCTCAAGCTGTTCCAGATACTCTTCGTCGGCCCGTTCACGGGCGTCCGAATGCGCAATTCCTTTGTGACAGTCGATACAGGTCTGGCCGACCTGCATCGCATTTAGGTGCTGCTGACGGGCGCGCGGTTTCTGAAACTCGGGCATCATCGATTCAAAGTCATGGCAGTTTCGGCACTCGCGCGAGTCGGTGGCTTTCATCCGCTCCCATTCGTTCATCGCCAGATGCACGCGCTTGGCTTCGAATTTCTCGCGGGTGTTGATGGTGCCGACCATCTTGCCATACAGCTCCTTAGATGCCTTGATCTTGCGGATCATCTTGTGGGTCCAGTCCTTGGGCACGTGGCAGTCGGAACAGACCGCACCCACGCCAGACCGGTTCACGTCATGGATCGTGCCGGTGTATTCCTCGTAGACGAAATCGCGCATCTCGTGGCACGAGATACAGAATTCCTTGGTGTTGGTGGCTTCCATGGCGGTGTTGAAACCGCCCCAGAAGATGATGCCAGCGGCAAAAGCCGCGGCGATCCCGGCCACGGGCATTCCCCACAGGAAATACCGACGCCAGATCGGTTTTTTCTTATCCGGTTCGGGCTGGGTCATATCCGGGCTCCGTTTTGGCTGTCTTGGCTGCCGTGATTGGCATACCGGTGGATTGGGCTGATGGTTCGCCGGGACTGGGCCCAGAAATCAAAGAAAGGGCGGGCGATGGGCCCGCCCTTTCCGGTGTTACTTTCAAACCCGTCAGGTGACGTGGTTCGACCGGTTGTAGACGTTGAACTTACCGGTCGGAGCGTAGAGTCCTTCGATGCGACCAATTTCTTCCAGTGTCTTGGCGTCGAAGATCACGATCTGACCGTTGGGTTCCAACGAATCCGACAGGTTCCATTTAGAGACCCAGACCTCGGTGCCATCCGCATTGAATTCGAAGTGAACAGCGGCGCTGCCTTCGTCTTCGGTGATCTGGATGGTTTTCACTATCTCGCCGGTCTCTTTCGAGATGACCTGCACCGATTGCTGTACTTCAGGCTCGGGGTGTTTGGTCTGATCCGCCCAGATGTAGTCCGAGTTCGGATGGGTGCGGACAAACAGACCGGGTCCGTCGGTTTCGACCTCGTAACAGATCTTCCAGGCATCATCCGGGCGGTTTTCCGGATCATTGCCCCAGACCGTCACGGTGCCGACGCCAAGGTGCGTCGTGCCAGCGACCGGACCGCAATTCGGATCATTCCAGTTGGCGCCCGGACCGGGGTGTGGCAACGCAGCGGTGTCGATCATCGCCTCAAGCTTGTGGGTCTCGGTATCGACGACGACCATCTTGTTCGACGCGTTTGCCGCGATCTGGAAGTACCGTCCTGTGGGATCAAAAAACCCGTCATGCAGGAACTTGGCGCTGTCGATCTTGTCGATCCGCAAATTGTCGAGGTCGGTGTAATCCACCTGCCATAGCTGGCCGAGTTCCTTGACCGCAACAATCCATGTCGGCTCGTTCGGAGTGGTGTAGATGGCAGCCACGCGGGCCTCTTCCACGTAATCGCCGTCCACGTTCACGCCGCGGGTCGATACAACCTTGACCGGTTCCATTGTCTGGGCATCAACGATGGCGAAATGAGGTGGCCAATAGCCCCCACCGATAACGTATTTCCCGTCGCCGGACACCGCGACATCGCGGGCGTCATAGGCAATCTTGACCTCGGAAACCAACATCTTGTCCGGCGTTTGCCAAAGGTCAATCTTGGTCATCTTGCCGTCTCGACCCATGGTGTACCAGAAACGACCGGGTTGTTCGGGCTCTTCCAGCGCATGGTGTTCGGACGCTTTCAGAACATGCACCGCATAGCCGGTCGGGATATGCGTCAGCACCTCTTTGGTGTCACCGTCGATCACGGCCACCTTGCCCACGTCACGTTCGATAACGACAAAGAAGTTTTCCCAGTTGCGGCCATGCAGTGGCTCGGTCGGGTAGTCTTCTTCTTCGACATAAACCTTGCGGGTCGCCATCATTTGCTCAAGCGACATCTCTGGCGGCTTGGGCGCATCCATCATGATGTATGTCGCCATATCCTTGATTTCCTGCTCGGACATTATGTCCGAGAAGTTGTTCATGCCGCCCTCGGTTCCCCAGGCGATGATCTTTTCAAGGCGTTCCTGACCCAACTGAAGGGTCCCACCTTCGGTCACAGTGCCGTCGGCTGCGGTCTTTTTCCAATGTGGTTCCAGGTTTTTACCTGTGGCACCTTTGCGCAAAACGCCGTGACAGCCTGCGCATTGTTCAAAGTAAAGCTGTTTGGACGATTCAAAGGCTTCGTCGCTCAATGCTGGCTCTTCGGCTAAGGCTGGCGCAGCGACGCTGCCCAGCAACATTGCCAAACCGACCCCGAAGGCGCGGCCCGTTTTGTTGTAGCTGATTCCAAGTGACATGATCACTCTCCATTTGCGTGGTGAGGCAAGGCAGAAGGTGCGGCAGGCGCAGCGCCCGCTCCTTGACCAAAGTCAACGAGAGGGGCAGAAACCTGCGAAGAAACCCCATCAATTGCGCGAAAAAGGCGGCGAAAACCTGTGTTTCAAACACATATTTTCGCCCTTTTGATTTTGGTTAAGTGCCGGGCGAACCTGCGCTGCTAGGTCTGGATCAAACACACTCCGACCCAGGGAGAGCGGATATGCCAGCGGCAATCTCACGCCTTTTCTCAGAAGGCTTTCGCATTTTTTTCTTGTCTGCCGGGCTTTACGGTTTGTTTGCCGGATGTGCCTGGGGTCTGTGGTTGGCAATGCAGACGGGCACGGTGCCCTTCGAGGCGGCGCCTTTTGCAATGACCCCACCGATGTGGCACGCCCACGAGATGATTTTTGGATATGCCGCCGCTGCGTTGGGTGGGTTCTTTCTAACCGCCGTCCCTAATTGGACCGGCAGCCCCGAGGCGCGCGTGGGCTTTATCACTCTGGCCGCTGCGCTTTGGTTCGCGGGGCGGCTTGCGATGTGGTTTTCGGCGTCTTTGCCACCGGCGGCGGTGGCTGTTATCGATTTGGCATTTGTGCCGGTTCTCGCTGCCAAAATCGCCAGCCAGCTGATCCGCCGACCAAAACCGCAGAACTTGGTGTTTCTGGCTTTTCTCACCTTCATATGGCTCGCCAATCTGATGACCCATCTGGAATGGATCGGTGCAACGGATGAGACGCTACAGACCGGCCTGCGCGCCGGGTTGCTGACGCTTTGCGCCATGATCGCAATTCTGGGCGGTCGGATCACACCCGCATTTACCCGCAACGCGATGAAGCGGGCTGGTGAACCCGAAGCAAGCTGGCCGGTATCAATGGCACGTCTGAACAAGCCCGCAATGGTGCTGGCCTTGGTCCTGCCACTGAGCGCTCTGATGGTCGGTACAGCCGGTCTTACCGGCGTGCTGGCTGTAACGCTGGGAACGGTTCAAGCGGTGCGAATGGCGCGTTGGCGAGTGGGTTGGGCCCTGAGTCAGCCGATTCTGATCGCTCTGCATCTGGGTCTTGGCATGTTGGCGCTGGGGTTGGTGCTGTGGGGGCTGGCAGTATTAGGCTATGGCAATGAAGTCGCTGCGTTGCATGTTCTTGGCATTGGCTGCGTTGGCGGCATGACCCTGGCCATGATGAGCCGCGCCGCGCTGGGTCATACGGGTCGATCTTTGGTCGCGCCGCCGCCGATGGCCGCAGCATATGGGCTGATGGCTGCCGCGGCTGTGCTCAGGTGGGTTGGATCGGGGTTGGATAATGGCTACCTGACCGCAATGTTGATGGCAGACGGGCTGTGGATTGCGGCCATCACGCTGTACCTGATTGCCATGTGGCCGGCACTGACCGGATCGCGCTTGGCCTCGCAGTCCTGACCGGACAATTGGTTTCCTGCGACCTGTCTTGACTTTCGTTAAGGCGGTCACGCCACCCCGTCGCCATTGTGCTTCTAATAGCTAATCGGCGCAAAGGAGAGCGCGATGCGAGAAGTCATGACAAAGAGCATGGCTCGCAATATTTTCTATGGCGGGTCACTGTTCTTCATTCTAATTTTTGTGGCCCTATCGGCCCATTCCCATCTGTATATCGTCAATTCCGAGAACGCGGCGAAACTGGATGACAGCGTCATCCGCGGCAAGCATGTCTGGGAAAAACGCGCCTGCATCAACTGCCACACGATTCTGGGTGAAGGGGCTTACTTTGCCCCCGAGGTCGGCAACGTGATGACACGTTGGGACGTTTTGGACGACCCGGAATCGGCCTTTGAAGCCTTGAAAGGCTGGATGGAGGCGCAGCCGACCGAAATTCCCGGTCGCCGGCAGATGCCGCAATTCAACCTCAGCGACGAAGAAATTCGCGACCTGACCAACTTTCTGATCTGGACGGACAATATCGACGCTCAGGACTGGCCGCCGAACGACGCCGGCTGAGAAGGGAACGAGACAATGAAATATGAATCGCAAAAAGTGGCCTATGCCTATTTCGCCGTGGCGATGGGCCTATTCGTGATCCAGGTGCTGGGCGGTCTGCTGGCAGGCTGGATCTATGTATCCCCCAATTTCTTAAGCGAGCTGCTGCCGTTCAACATTGTGCGGATGCTACACACAAACGCGCTGATCGTCTGGCTGATCCTGGGCTTCTTTGGCGCGGCCTATTTCCTGATCCCGGAAGAGGCCGAGCGTGAGATTCACTCGACAAAGCTGGCCTATCTACAGCTGCTGATTCTTGTGGTTGGAACGCTGGGCGTGGTGCTGACCTATACCTTCAACCTGTTCGAAGGAAATTGGTTGCTGGGCAAAGAGGGGCGCGAGTTCCTTGAGCAGCCCAAATGGGTCAAGGCCGGTATCGTCGTGGCCGCACTGATCTTTCTGTACAACGTGTCGATGACAGTTCTGAAGGGCAAGAAGACCGCGATCACCAACATCCTGTTGTTGGGTCTGTGGGGTCTGGCGCTGCTGTTCCTGTTTGCCTTCTACAATCCGGGCAACCTGTCCTTGGACAAGCAATACTGGTGGTATGTAGTCCACCTATGGGTCGAAGGTGTGTGGGAACTGATCATGGCCTCGATCCTGGCCTACCTGATGCTGAAGCTGACAGGTGTGGACCGCGAGATCGTCGAGAAATGGCTTTATGTCATCGTGGCTGCCGCGCTGTTCTCGGGCATTCTTGGCACAGGCCACCATTATTACTGGATCGGTACACCTGGGTATTGGCAGTGGATCGGATCGATCTTCTCAAGCCTCGAAGTGATCCCGTTCTTCGCGATGATGGCCTTTGCCTTCGTCATGGTCTGGAAGGGCCGCCGGGACCATCCCAACAAGGCCGCACTGTTGTGGTCGCTGGGCTGTGCCACATTGGCTTTCTTCGGAGCCGGCGTCTGGGGCTTCCTGCATACGCTGCACGGTGTGAACTATTACACCCACGGCACACAGATCACCGCAGCGCACGGTCACCTGGCCTTCTACGGTGCCTATGTCTGCCTCAATCTGGCGATCTTCAGCTATGCAATGCCGATCCTGAAAAACCGGGATCCGTATAATCAGGTGCTGAACATGGGATCGTTCTGGCTGATGACCAGCGGCATGGTCTTCATGACCTTCGTGCTGACATTCGGTGGGACCGTTCAAACGCATATGCAGCGGGTGGTCGGTGATTACTTCATGGACGTGCAGGATCAGATCGCGATCTTCTACTGGATGCGCTTTGGCTCTGGTCTGGTCGTGGTCATTGGTGCGCTGTTGTTCATGTACGCCATCTGGGTGCCTCGGAGAGAGGTCATTGAACCGGGTGCAGCCGAAACCCCTGCGGAGTGATGGAAATGGACGGTTCTTTACAACTGGGAACGGGGGCGGCTGACGCCCCCTTCTACCTGGCTCAGGACGACGAATGCGACGTGTTCGCCGCCGCCTATACCAACAACTTGCCAGTCCTGCTGAAGGGGCCGACAGGTTGCGGCAAGACCCGCTTTGTCGCGCATATGGCCGCAAGCCTTGGACGGCCGCTTTACACAGTGGCCTGCCACGACGACCTTGCTGCTGCCGACCTGATCGGTCGCTATCTGCTGAAAGGCGGAGAAACAGTCTGGGTCGATGGCCCCTTAACCCGCGCGGTGCGCGAAGGCGCGATTTGCTATCTCGATGAGGTGGTCGAGGCCCGCAAGGACGTCACCGTTGTTTTGCACCCGCTGACCGACGACCGGCGTATCCTGCCGATCGACCGCACCGGCGAAGAACTTGAGGCCACGCCCGGCTTTATGTTGGTGGCCTCGTACAACCCCGGTTACCAGAATATCCTGAAAACCCTGAAACCCTCGACCCGGCAGCGGTTCATTTCGCTGGAATTCGACTTCCCATCACCCGAAATGGAGGCAGAAGTTGTCGCACAGGAAAGCGGGCTGGCTCTGGAACGTTGCAAACCGTTGGTTCGGCTGGCGGGAAAGCTGCGGGGCCTCAAAGGTCAGGATCTTGAGGAAGGCGTTTCCACCCGTCTGGTCGTCTATGCCGCCACGCTAATCGCACAGGGTATGTCCACCGACCGCGCCATTCTTGCCGCCATGATCGAACCTCTGACCGATGACGAGGACATCAAACGCGGGCTCCTCGATCTTGTCACGGCTGTCTTTGGGTGAGGCCAACTGATGGTTAAGATCGATTTTGAGCCATGGGAACCCGAAGAAACGATCGGGAAACTATGGCACACCCTTGCCAGCCGCCTCGATGCACCTGAGGTGCATGTTGGAGCCGCGGTCGACCTTTCTGAGGTCGCGGGGCGGCTGGCAGTCCTCTTCCGAGGGCTTGGCGGTAGTCCGGGCGTTGAATTGCGCCCGGTCTCGCCCGAGGTTTCGCGTCACCGGCTGAGCTGGCGACGGCAGCTAGGGACCGAGGTCGAAATGATGCCACGCGCCTCGTTTGATGGCGAAGTATTGCGCCTGCCCGACAGTCTGGCTGTTTTTCCAGCACGTGAGGCCAATGGCGCATTGTATGTCTGGCTCGCAGCTGTCGCTGCCCACGCAGGAACTCGAATAGCTGAAGAAGACCCCCTGCGCGCCGATCTACACGCTTTGACATCTGCACAAGCAATGGTCGAGGCCACGCTGGAAGATGCCCCCGGCCTGCGCCCGCTTTATACAGAGCTTTGCAAAGGTGTGCTGCACCAGCGCGATATCCCGAACCTGCCATCCGCCGAGGCCGCTGTTGAAGATCTGATCCGCCACATGCTGGGAGATCCTCAATCCCTGTCTGCGAAAGGCGCGCAGCTATTGACGCTGGACGACGATCTAACCGCGCCGCGCGGGTACCAGCATTTCCGCCCGGTCCCTTTGTGGCCCGACCTGCGTGCTGTTGGGTTTTCCGAACATAACGAAGTTGAAAATCCTGACACCGACGGCCCTCCCGAGGAATCCGGCGAGAAAACTCACCGCGCCCGCCGCCGCAAATCCGATCAGGCCTCGCGCAGCGACAGTTTCATCCTGCACAAGTTTGAAGCTATCCTCAGCTGGGCCGAGTTCCTGAACATCAACCGCCGCATTGATGACGATGATCCCGACAATGCCAAAAAGGCAGCCGACGATCAGGAAGAGATCGGCCTTGGGCAAATCTCCAAAGCGCCGCCCACCAAGCTGAAGCTGCACCTCGATCTGGCACCCGAGGATGTGAATCGCGAGCGCTTGTCTGGCCGTATTCTCTATCCCGAATGGGACGTGCGCACCGGGCGGTATCTGCCTGATCACGTCAACGTTCTGCTGTCAGATGCTGATATCCGCGAGGATGCCGCCGAATTCGGCAAAGACCCCGCCACCGCCCGCCGCATCCGCGCCGTGAAACGCCAGTTCGAAGCTCTTCGCCCAGGCCGTGTAATGACCCGAGGCCATCTGGACGGCGATCAGTTGGACATCGAAACTGCCGTGCGTAGTGCCGTGGATCGACAAACCAGCGGTGAAGGAAACGAGCGCATTTGGATGCAATCCCGCCCCGAAGCCCGCGATCTGGCGGTATCGATCTTGCTGGATGTCAGCCGCTCCACAGAAAGCGCCGTCACAGGCCGCGCGGTGATTGACATTGAACGCGAGGCGTTGGCAGCGCTGGCCTGGGGCCTGAACGCCTGCGGCGACGACTTCGCCATCCACGCCTTCAGTTCGCTGAAACGTCAGCGCGTCTACGTCCAGCGCTGCAAACGCTTTGACGAACCGATGGGCCCGATCATTGAACAGCGCATCGCATCGCTACGGCCCGGTCACTACACACGTCTTGGCGCAGCGATCCGCCATTGCTCGGCTGATCTGGCCGAACAATCCCGCAGACGCCGCCTTTTGCTGGTGATCACCGACGGCAAACCCAACGATCTGGACCACTACGAGGGTCGCCACGGTATCGAGGACACCTGTATGGCCGTGCGTGAAGCGCGTCGCGCCCGACAATCCGTGTTTGGCGTGACCATCGACAAAACCGGCAAAAGCTGGTTCCCACGCATGTTCGGGCAAGGCGGGTTCGCCGTCATCCCCGACCCCCAGCGCCTGACGATGGCCCTGCCGCAAATCTACCGCCAACTGGTCGGCGCATGAGCGACGCATCCCTCATCGACGAGCTGCCGGGCGAGTTGCTGATGTGGGTGCTCATCATCTCGGAACTGCTGGTATTTGGCGCTGGACTTGTCGCCTTCATGAGCGTCCGCCTGACCGACCCGGTTGGCTTTGCCGAGGCGCAGTCACATCTGTATCGCACCGGTGCCGCCCTGAACACGGCGGTTCTGGTTACATCCGGATACCTTGCAGCGCAGGCGCTTCACTGGCGTCTTGCCGCCCAGCGCCGTGCAGCGCGCTTGGCCCTGATAGGCGCGTCCGCGCTGGGTATCGTGTTCCTGAT
The DNA here is from genome assembly GCF_900313035.1 of Ruegeria sp. EL01. Taxonomy (GTDB): domain Bacteria; phylum Pseudomonadota; class Alphaproteobacteria; order Rhodobacterales; family Rhodobacteraceae; genus Ruegeria. The sequence goes on from NZ_OMPS01000047.1 coordinate 62,081, forward strand.
CATCAAGGGCACGGAATACGCAGGCAAAGCGGCGCAGGGCATCACCTTCGAGACCCACCCGTTTTTCATGTTCTACTATCTGCTGACGGGGTTTCACGCCGCCCACGTGCTGGCAGGTGTTGGTATCCTGTTGTTGGTGGCATGGCGAGATGATCCCCGCAACATCGAGGCGGGCGCGCAATTCTGGCACATGGTCGATCTGGTCTGGATCATGTTGTTTCCCGTGATCTACCTGTTGGGATAAGAGCGATGCCCACAGCTTCATCTTTTCAAAAATACTCCCGCCGGAGGCACCCTAACCCCCTCACTTGCACCTGGTTCACTCTATTGACGCTGAGTTTTGTCACAGCTCTGCTAACAAAGGCGCCCGTAATGCCAGAGATTGCAGCAGGGGGTATTCTGTTACTTGCTTTGATCAAAGCGCGCGTGATCCTCGCGCGCTACCTCGACCTTAGCCAAAGCCCGGCCTGGTTGCGTGGGTTCACTATCGTTCTGACCGGATTTTCGATATTGATCTTCGCCCTCTATCTGATTTGATCGAAGAAAAAGCGACCTCCGTGCGGTGACAATTTTTCAAGCGAGGGGCGCATTTGATTATTGTGCCGCCATCGGCATCCTTGCGATCTGACACCGCTGCCAAAGAACCGACAAAGCACCGACCAGATGGTCGATATCTTCATCCGTATGAACCGGAGAAGGCGTGATCCGCAGACGTTCGGTGCCCTTTGGAACGGTCGGGTAGTTGATCGGCTGGATGTAGATGCCGAATTCCTCCAACAGCGTGTCCGAGATGAATTTGCACTTAACCGGATCGCCAACCATCACCGGAATGATGTGGCTGGGATTGGGCAGATGCGGAATGCCTTCTGTATCCAACCGGGCGCGAACCTGTGCCACGCGGGCCTTTTGCAGGTCGCGTTCACAATTTGACCGTTTCAGATGCTGGATCGAAGCCGCGGCACCTGCCGCAATCGAAGGAGGCAAAGCCGTGGTGAAGATAAACCCGCTGGCAAAGCTACGCACGAAATCACACAATGTCGCCGATGCCGCAATATAGCCGCCGACGACGCCAAACGCCTTGCCCAGTGTGCCTTCGATCACTGTCAGACGATCCATCAGGCCTTCGCGTTCGGCGATACCGCCGCCGCGCGGACCATAAAGTCCAACGGCATGGACCTCATCCAGATATGTCATGGCACCGTATTTATCGGCCAGATCACAGATCTCTTTGATGGGGGCGATGTCGCCATCCATCGAATAGACCGATTCAAATACGATCATCTTGGGCGCATCGGGGTCGGCTGCCGCCAGTTTTTCCTCGAGATCTTCCAGATCGTTATGCGCCCAGATCACCTTCTGCGCGCGCGAATGGCGAATGCCTTCGATCATCGACGCGTGGTTCAGAGCATCCGAGAACACGATCAAACCGGGGATTTTGGCCGCCAGCGTTCCCAGCGCAGCCCAGTTCGATACATAGCCCGAGGTAAACAGCAGTGCAGCTTCTTTACCGTGCAGATCCGCAAGCTCGGCTTCCAACAGGACGTGATCATGTGTCGTTCCGGAAATGTTGCGTGTGCCGCCTGCACCCGCGCCACAACGGTCCAGCGCGTCGTGCATTGCGCCAATGACCGCAGGATGCTGCCCCATGCCCAAGTAATCATTCGAACACCAGATCCGCACATCACGCTGCGTGGAACCATCGGTCTGCCGCGCGTTTGGGAAAGACCCGCAGCGCCGTTGCAGGTCGATGAAAACGCGGTAGTTTCCTTCGTCCCTCAGATCATCGAGGCTGTTGCTGAAAAATCGCTCGTAGTCCATCTCGCTTGCTCCCGGGAATACTGGCTTTTTACGAGACTAGGCCCGCAGCGCCTCCGGCGACATGACAATTGTCAAGTTCGGGCAACGGAAAAAGACGGGTGCGCCGGATACCGGTTTCAGATAGCCTGCGGAGGAGGGATGTACCGGTCAGACCACCGACCAGGGAAAAGGGGGACCCTTCGTGGCGTATGAAGCACAAAAAGCGATCGCTCGACAGTCGCTTTTGCTCAAAAGCTTACCGGAACACCATATCGACACGTTGCTGAGCCATGCGATCTGGCGGGAATATGACCGGGGTGAGACGATCTTTCTTCAGGAAGAAGAGGCCAAGGCCATTCATGTCGTGCTGGCGGGGTGGGTCAAATTGTTCCGCATGTCACCATCCGGTGCCGAGGCTGTGGTCAGCGTCTTTACCCGTGGTGAAAGCTTTGGTGAGGCCGTTGCATTGCGCAATGTCCCCTACCCTGTGTCTGCCGAAGCTGTGTCCGCATGCGAAGTCATGCATCTGCCCAGCCCGGTTCTGCTGTCGTTGATGCGCGAGGACGCGGAAATCGGCGTTTCTATTCTGGCGGCCACATTTACCCATTTGCATTCTCTGGTATCTCAGCTTGAACAACTGAAGGCGCAGACCGGCGCACAAAGGGTGGCCGAGTTTCTGTTGAACCTGTGCGACAGTGACACCGGGGATTGTGACGTTGAGCTGCCATATGACAAACTGCTGATTGCCGGACGTCTGGGCATGAAACCAGAGAGCCTGAGCCGCGCGTTCTCGCGGTTGAAATCCGTTGGTGTGAAGATCAACCGAAACCATGCAGAGATTGCCAACATCGAAACACTGCGGGACTACGCCGAAAGCGATCATCAGAGAGGCAGCCTGGGAGGCATCGCTACCGTTCCGCGCGGCGGGAACTGATCTTATAGGATCTTCGTATGCCCTCCCGCGTTCACTGCACTCGCGCCGCTGGGGCCCATAAGGGTTTCAAAGCTGCAGGTCTTTCCCCAAACCGTCTGTCGCGTCCTTCAGGAAACCTTGCGCGGCAGTTGCTGCGTCAGTGATGTGGCTCTCAACGGCGTGACGGGCGGCATCCGGATCGCGACTGAGGATTGCATCGTGGATTGCCGTCAGTTGTGTCAGCCCCTTGCCATCGCGACTGCGGGTCGAAAGCGTCAAGGCGCGTAGGCGACTGATCCGACCGTTGAGGCGCTGTACGATTTCCCAGGCTACGCTATGTTCCGCCTCTTGGAAAATAAGCTCGTAAAACCGGGTCGTGGCCTGCAACAGATTGGCCCATTCGGTGTCGCCCATTGCCGTCTTCAAGACGGTCAGGGCGCGGCTGAGTTCGGGCCCAAAATCCGGCCCATGCCGTTGCGCACAGGCCGCTGCTGCAGCGCCTTCAAGCAGCAAGCGCACATCGTAGATCTGCCTGGCCTGAGCCCAATCCAGGGTCGAAACAACAGGACCACGATTGGGAAGGATTTCCACCAGGCCTTCGGCTTCCAGAAAACGAATTGTCTCGCGGATCACCGTCCGACTGACGCCAAGCTGATCACACAGCGGTCGCTCGACAAGTCGCTGACCGGGGGCGAAACGTCCATCAACGATCGCTTCACGCAATCTGTCTTGCACAATATCACGCAAGGTTTGCGGGGCTTTGTCGATTTTTTGCAAGGGGGCGTCTGAAGATTTCATCAGGGATTTCGTATCCGCGTTGGGTTCTGGGGACAAGTAAGATTGACCTATCATAGTATGGTATACCATATTAGCAATCGAATCACACCACCGAAGGAACACAAAATGCCCGCTGAGGTTCGCAAAACGCTTCTGTATGAAGAAAACACGCTGATCGAAGGCGGCAAGGTGGCTGAAAAACCGCTGAAGCTGATTGCAGCAATGGCTGTCATTCGTAACCCATGGGCCGATGCAGGATTTGTCGAAGACCTGTCCCCCGAGATCCGCGAATGCGCTCCGGGATTGGGGCAGATGCTGACCGAAATGATTTTGGACGCCGCTGGCAACGGCGACAGTGTCGAAGCCTATGGTAAATCCGCAATTGTTGGATTGAACGGTGAAGTCGAACATGCCTCGGCCCTGATCCACACTTTGCACTTTGGCAACCACTACCGGAACGCAGTCGGGGCCAAGTCTTATCTGTCGTTCTGCAACACGCGCGGTCCGGCCAATGCGCCGTTAATGATCCCGTTGATGGATAAAAACGATGGTGGGAGGCGATCCCACTACCTCACGATCCAGACTTCGGTCGCGGACGCGCCGGCAGCAGATGAGATCCTGATTGCGCTTGGGGCCTCGATCGGTGGTCGCCCGCATCACAGGATCGGTGATCGATATCAGGACCTCAAGGAATTGGGCCATGACGTTGACAACCCGGCAGCTGTCTGAGTCTGGAAACCACGTGACGTTCAGAGATCACGGCGCAGGTTCGCCCGTGGTCCTGCTGCATGGTGTAGGAATGCAATCAATCGCCTGGGAACCGCAGATCGCCTCACTGAGCCAAACCTGTCGCGTGATCGCCGTTGATATGCCGGGACATGGGGGCAGCGCGCCCTTGCCGAAGGGCAGCCAATTGCCCGATTTCGTCGCGTGGCTGCATGATGTTGTACAGACCTTGGACCTTGGTCCCGTCGCCGTCGCGGGGCATTCCATGGGGGCGTTGATCGCATTGGGGTTTGCAGTTGACCACCCAGATTTGACGTCCCATGTCGCCTTACTGAATGGCGTCCACCGCAGGGATGCTGCCGCCAGTGAGGCTGTGATCGCGCGAGCCGCAGATATCACTGCAGGCCGGTTTGATCTTGAAACCCCTCTTGCGCGATGGTTTGGCGACCAACCCTCAGAGGCGGCGGCACGAGCTAGGGTCGCGGAATGGCTCGGGTCCGTCGATCAGGATGGCTACGCCACAGCCTATGCCGCCTTTGCGCGCGGCGACGCAACCTATGCAGACAGAATGGCGACGATAAAATGCCACCTGCTGGCGATAACAGGCGACGGTGATCCGAACTCGACCCCCGAGATGGCCAACGCCATGGCCGACGCCGTGGAAAATGGTCGCGCTGTGGTCATCAAGGGGCATCGCCATATGGTAAACCTGACCGCACCTGAGGCTGTGACGGCGCATCTTTTGGGCTGGCTCGACCATAGCCAGCCCAATCTGCAAAGGAAGTTGCAATGACCCCGATTGATACGCGCGCATTGCGCAATGCTTTTGGAACTTTCATGACCGGCGTCACAATTGTGACCTCGCAGGACGAATCCGGTCAACCGCTTGGGTTTACGGCAAACTCGTTCACCTCTGTTTCGCTGGACCCGCCATTGGTGCTGGTCTGCCTTGCCAATAGTTCGCGCAACTATGACGCCCTGGTGCAGTCCGAAGGGTTTGCCGTCAACGTGTTGTCCGAAACCCAGATCGACATTTCGAATACGTTCGCGCAGCCTGTCGAAGATAGGTTTGCAGAGATTGACTGGCGCCATGGGCCGCAAGGTTCACCGATCCTGGACGGCGTGTCCGCTTGGTTTGATTGCACCTTACATCAGACCGTGGATGCGGGCGATCACGTGATCCTGATCGGTGCCGTCAAAGCCTTTGACAGCACATCGGCACCAGGGCTTGGATATGCACAAGGGGCGTATGTGACACCTTCAACCGCAGCAGAGGCGCTTTCGCAAAACACCAATCTGGTCGTGTCCGCCCTGATCGAGCGGAACGGAGCGATATTGCTGGTCGATGATGGCGCCGGAGGGCTTGGGTTGCCGGAAATGGTCGCAACCAAGCTGGGGGCCACAGCCGCACTGAAGCAATTGATCGAAAACACCGGCCTGACGGCGCAGCCAGGATTTGTCTATTCCGTGTTTGAAGATATCGGTCGCAAAATTCAGCACATCTCGTTCCTGTGTCAGGCTGAACAGGGCACGCCGAAAACGGGCGCATTTGTGCCACTTGACGCGTCGTCTTTTCACGATGTGACGGATCCTGCCATCCTGACCATGCTGGAACGTCTGGCCGAAGAAGCCGAACTTGGCAATTTCGGCATCTACTATGGCAATCAGAATGCGGGCGAAGTTCGCCCAGTTGCGACTAAGGGTATTTGAAATGCAGTTTTCCTTGTTTGTTCATATGGAACGTATCTCGCCGGATCAGGATCAACGTCAGCTGTATGACGACTTTCTAGCGCTTGCCAAAATGGCCGATGAAGGCGGCATGCATGCGGTCTGGACCGGTGAACATCATGGGATGGATTTCACCATTTCGCCGAACCCGTTCCTTAATCTGGTCGATCTGGCACGGCAGACAAAAAACGTAAGGCTGGGAACTGGTACGATCGTCGCCCCGTTCTGGCACCCGATACGGTTGGCGGGTGAGGCCGCAATGGCCGATATGATCGTCGATGGCCGACTGGATCTGGGCATTGCGCGCGGCGCCTACAACTATGAATACCAGCGCATGATGCCGGGCATGGACGCATGGGAGGCCGGCCAGCGCATGCGCGAAATTATTCCCGCGTTGCAGAGGTTGTGGGAAGGCGACTATGCGCAAGATGGCGAGTTTCACGCGTTCCCGACCGCAACGTCTTCGCCCAAACCTGTGCAGGATGGCGGGCCGCCAATATGGGTTGCCGCGCGCGATCCCAACACGCATGAATTTGCGGTAGAAAACGGGTGCCACGTTCAGGTCACCCCCCTTTGGCAGGGCGATGAAGAGATCACCCGGTTGATGGAGACGTTCAATGCAGCCTGTGCGAAATACCCCGATGTGCCGCGCCCCAAGATCATGTTGTTGAACCACACCTATATAGCTTCGGACGCGGAAGATGTCAGGCTGGCGGCGGAAGAGATCAACCGCTTCTATTGCTATTTCGGCGCGTGGTTCAAAAACGAGCGACCCGTGTCTCAGGGGTTGATCAAAACTCTGACGGACGATGAAATCGCCGCTCACCCGTTCTATTCACCCGAAGCAATGATACGCGACAATGTTATTGCAACGCCCGAGGACGCGATCACGCGCATCAAAGCCTATGAGGATCTAGGCTATGATGAGTATTCGTTCTGGATCGACAGCGGCATGAGTTTTGAGCGCAAAAAAGCATCGCTGGAACGGTTCATCAAAGACGTCATGCCAGCCTTCGCCTGAGGAGAAAACATGCAGCAGTTTCAGCAATATATCGGCGGCGGGTTCTCGGACGGGTCTGCGCGATTTGAAAGCCGTGATCCGGCGACGGGGTCGGTTTGGGCGATGATGCCCGAGGCGAAGAGCGCAGATGTGAACGCTGCGGTGGACGCCGCCGAAGCAGCATTCTTGGCACCTGAATGGGCGGGGATGACGGCCACGGCCCGAGGTAAGCTTTTGTACCGTCTTGCCGATCTGGTCGCTGAAAACGCGCAGATTTTGGCGCAGCTGGAGACTCGCGACACTGGCAAGATCATCCGCGAGACGTCGGCCCAGATTGCCTATGTTGCCGAGTACTACCGATACTATGCCGGGCTTGCCGACAAGATCGAAGGTGCACATCTGCCCATCGACAAACCGGATATGGAGGTCTGGTTGCGACGCGAGCCTGTGGGCATTGTGGCAGCCGTGGTGCCGTGGAATTCGCAACTGTTCCTGTCCGCCGTCAAAATCGCGCCCGCTCTGGCTGCGGGGTGCACGGTGGTTTTGAAAGCGTCCGAGGACGGCCCTGCCCCGATGCTTGAATTTGCCCGCATCTTTGATCAGGCGGGGTTTCCTGCTGGTGTGTTGAATGTGATCACCGGTTTTGGGCCCGAATGCGGCGCGGTGCTGACCAGCCATCCCAAGGTCGATCATGTTGCCTTCACTGGTGGGCCGGACACTGCGCGCCATGTGGTGCGCAATTCCGCTGAAAATCTTGCCTCGACTTCGTTGGAATTGGGCGGGAAATCACCGTTTATCGTATTCGAAGACGCCGATATCGAAAGTGCGGTCAACGCGCAGATCTCGGGCATTTTTGCCGCCAGCGGCCAAAGCTGCGTGGCGGGGTCGCGATTGATCATATCCAACAAAATCAAGGATGCGTTCCTGACTCGCCTGACCGAAAAGGCCGAAAGCGTCGTGATTGGCAGCCCCGATGATATGGCAACCGAGGTCGGCCCCCTTTGTACAGAAGGCCAGATTCGGACAGCCGTTGACTTGATTGCGGCGTCTGATGCCGCAGGGGCCAAAGTGATCACTGGTGGGGCACCTCTGGATCGCGACGGAAATTACTTTCCCCCGACAGTCATTGATTGCTCGGAAGCGCCAAACGCGCCGTGTCTGACGAATGAATTCTTTGGACCAGTGCTGTCCGTTCTCAGCTTTGACAGCGAGGCCGAAGCGCTGCAATTGGCCAATGACACCAAATTCGGACTTGCCTCCGGCGTGTTCACCAAAGACCTGACTAGGGCGCACCGTATGATGCGCGGCCTTCGTGCCGGGATCGTGTGGGTCAACACCTACCGGGCGGTCAGCCCGATTGCGCCGTTTGGCGGGCACGGTTTGTCAGGGTATGGGCGCGAAGGCGGCCTTCAATCCGCGTTGGATTATACCAAAGTCAAAGCGGTCTGGTTGCGCACCAGCGATGATCCAATCCCAGATCCGTTTGTTATGCGCTAACCGGCACCGCTGGGGCGCCTCATGCATTCGTCAGATGTGCACCCAGCTTTTTCAACATGCGGCAACACAAGTCTAACTGTTCCAGCTCAAGGTACTCATCTGGTTTATGTGCCTGATTGATGGAGCCGGGACCGCATACAACAGCATGTGTGCCCAGTTGCTGGAACAAACCGGCCTCGGTCCCAAAAGCCACAAGGTCAGTTCCGTTTGCACCCGTCAGTTTAATCACCAAATCCCGCGCAGCATTCTGCGCCATAGGCTCAAGCCCGGTAACCTCGGCTATGATTTCAAGTTCAATCTCGGCCAGCGGATGAACGGCTTTCATCCCGGGTTTCAGCGTTCCGTCGACGTAGTCGGCTACCTTGCCTTTGACAAATTCCGCGTCGGTCAGTTGAACCGGGCGCATTTCCCAATCGACCTCGGCCTTTCCGACAATCACATTATGGGCCACACCGCCTGAGATGCGCCCGATGTTGATGGTGCTCCACGGCGGGTCGAACTTGCTGCTTTCGGGCGCCCTTGATTTCAATGCCTCGCGCAGTTCCAGCAATTTGGCCACATAGCGCGCGGCATATTCGGCCGCATTCACCCCAGCATCCGGCGCCGATCCGTGCCCTTCAAGACCAGTGAACCGCGTGGTGTATTCGTAACATCCTTTGTGGCCCTCAATAACCCGCATCTCGGTGGGTTCACCGATGATCGCAATATCAGGGTCAATTCCCTTTTCTGACAGATCCGCGATCAGGTTTTGCGCGCCCAAGCAGCCTGTCTCTTCATCATAGGTGAACGCAAAATGCAGTGGCTGGCTAAGCGCCCCGGCATCAATCTGTTCAGCCAGTGCAATGGACGCAGCGATGAACCCTTTCATGTCGCAGGTGCCACGGCCATAGATCTGGCCGTCCCGTTCCGTCATGTCGAAGGGATCGCTGGTCCAGTCCTGATCGGCCACAGGCACGACATCGGTATGGCCCGACAGCATGATGCCGCCGGGCAGATCCGGCCCGAGCGTGGCAAACAGATTGGCTTTGGTGCCGCTATCATCAAGTGTCACGGTGCACCGCGCGCCCCGCGCCTTCAGCCGTTCTGACAGATAGTCGATCATCTGAAGGTTCGACTCTGCCGAAACCGTTGGGAAGGCGATCAAATCCTGCAATATATCGACTGAGCGATCCAGCATTACGGGTTCGCAAACATGTTGCGCGACAAGGCGAGGCAGCAGACGTTTATCGACTGCGTGCTGGCGTGGTCAGTGTGCGACATCGACAGTTCCGTTGCAGGACAACTCCAGTTGACACAACTGCACCAATCGGCCCACGTCAATAGGTCGAGTATTTGGAGGGGGCATGCGGCCAATCAACAACCCACACCGGGGGGGGACAGAAGCTGATCCCACCCGCGCCTTTCTTTCGACAAACGCGGCGCGCGTGGCGAATTTACTGTCGCGATGTCCCGCAGCAAAAGAGACACCGTTGATCGACGCCGAAGGCTTGGCACCTGTCGCGCGCTTGTGGGTCAAGGACGAACGTCCCCGACACATATTTTATTGCAGGCAGGCGTCGGCGGCCTTGCAGGCGGGGTCGGAATTGCTGCGGTGCTGAACAGCGACGACAGGGCAGCCTTGGGCATTGACGCCGGTTCACGCATTTTGTGCTTTCTGTACGAGATCGCCGAATGAGAGGTTTTGATCAGGTCGAACTCGAAGGGCGCAGAGCACACCCGCAGGACCTGATGAATGCATCGGGCCTTTCGGTCCTTCTGCTGACCACCAAAATGGATGTGCGATATTTTACCGTGCTTTTGCGCGCGTGCCCGACATCGCCGGGGTTGGGGTGGCGCTGGACGAGGTTTTTCGCAGGTTTCAAATGCTCTGCCTCGAAGAAGAAGGCTGATTGGGGACCCTATCTGGCCGGTGGTGCGGAACCCGGCGGTTACACGAATGTAATCTCACCCGCGCGCGCAACACCCTTGACCGATGGCGATGTTTTGATGCTGAACGCCGGTCTTGTCTGGGACGGATACTTCTGTGATTACGACCGCAACTGGTCCATCGGCCCGGGGCAACAGCGGCAGACCTGTTTCACGCCATGAACACGGTGCCTACAGCAGATGCCGAAGGCACGGATGCCGGGCGTTTGGGGCACGGTTTGGGCGTGTCTTTGTCCGAGTGGCCGTCGCTTATTCCGACGGATCATACAGTGTTGGCACCGGGTATGGTGCTGGCTCTAGAATCCGAGTTCAGCGCCTATTTTTCTGACCGGGCGTACCCGATTCATGTCAGCCGTATTCCAAGCGGCATCGAAGTGACCACAGATATTCTGGCTGAAATGGAGACCGCCCTGCCTGCAGTCGCCGGGCTGCTGCCCAGTGCCCGTCCTTACCGCGTTGTCGGTTATGGGTGCACATCCGCCAGTTCGGTCATCGGGTCTGATCGCGTCGCGTAACTGGTCAAGCAAACCTGCGATACGGTCGAGATAACAAACCCGCTGCGGGCCGCCGCAGCCTGCGCCGAAAGCCTCGGCGTTTCAAAGTTTGCCCTTTTGTCGCCCTATATTGAAGAAGTCAACGTACCGCTGCGTCGTGCATTTGCCCAGAATGGCACAAGCGCGGATGTCTTCGGCACGTTTGGAGAAGCCGAGGAAGCGAAGGTTGTTCGCATCTCGGGCCAGTCCATTGTCAGTCATCCCAGAGATTCGCGCCAGGATTGGAAAGCCGGTTCTTTCCAGCAATCAAAGTCTGGCATGGCATATGAAGACGCTGAATAACGCCGATTGAGTTATCAATTCGATATCTCAAATGGCAAAAACAGCATTCATTGTTGCATTACATGTTCGGCTTGGTCTTAATTGATATCACTGATCAATGAAATCCGGTGCATTCGGATAATCATTTGACGAAACAGGGGGTCTTGTGACCGAAACATCGAACGACGCCGCGTTTGTCGAATTTCAACGCGTTCAAAAGTCTTATGACGGCGAAATTCTCGTCGTTAAGGACCTTAATCTGGCTTTGCCAAAAGGTGAGTTTCTGACAATGCTCGGGCCGTCAGGATCGGGCAAGACAACTTGTCTGATGATGTTGGCCGGGTTTGAAACCGCCACCCATGGTGAAATCCTTCTTGATGGTCGCCCCATCAACAACATCCCGCCGCATAAGCGTGGAATTGGCATGGTTTTTCAGAACTACGCCTTGTTCCCGCATATGACTGTGGCCGAAAACCTCTCATTCCCGTTGGAAGTCCGCAAAATGGGCAAGTCCGACCGTGAGGCAAAGGTCAAACGCGCGCTGGATATGGTGCAGATGGGCGAGTTCGGCGGTCGTCGACCCGCGCAATTGTCCGGGGGGCAACAACAAAGGATCGCGCTGTCACGCGCGCTGGTGTTCGAGCCTGAGCTTGTTCTGATGGACGAGCCCTTGGGCGCGCTGGACAAGCAATTGCGCGAACACATGCAGTTCGAAATCACCCGGCTGGCACACGAGCTGGGGATTACCACTGTTTATGTGACCCATGACCAGACCGAAGCGCTGACAATGTCTGACCGCGTGGCCGTGTTTGACGATGGGCGCATTCAGCAATTGGCGCCGCCCGATCAGTTGTATGAAGAACCGGAAAACAGTTTCGTGGCGCAGTTCATCGGTGAGAACAACACTTTGGAAGGTGTCGTGAAATCCATCGATGGCGACACCTGCCTGGTTCAGCTTGATGACGGGTCAGAAATTGATGCCGTTCCAATCAACGTCCACAAGGCGGGCGAGCGGACCAAGGTTTCGATCCGGCCGGAACGGGTCGAGTTCAACAAGGACCGCCTGCACGCCGATGCGCATACCCTGAAGGCAACGGTTAAAGAGTTCATTTATATGGGCGATGTGTTCCGGTTCCGCATGTCGGTGGCTGGCAATGATGAATTCATTGTCAAAACACGGAACGCGCCGGACGCCGTCCGGCTGGCCCCCGGTCAGGAGATCGAGATTGGCTGGCTGGCTCAAGATTGTCGTGCGCTGGACGCATAGACCAAGCTGCGCGACACAAGCGGAGCCAAGCTGAGGGACCGGCTGATGAAAACCCGTGCATTGGCCGAACAAATACAAGACGGGATAAACTGGGAGTAACACATGAAACCAACAAAAACCTTACTGACGGCTGCTGCGCTGGCGACGGCTGCAGGCAGCCTGTCTGCCGAAGAAATGACCATCGTGTCCTGGGGTGGCGCTTATTCCAAGTCGCAGCTGAAGGCCTATCACGAGCCCTATTCGGAAAAGTCAGGTGTCACCATCCTGAATGACGACAGCTCGGCCGAAGCGGTGGCAAAGCTGCGCGCCATGAACGAAGCGGGCAACATCACCTGGGATGTGGTTGACGTTGTGGCTGCAGACGCGATCCGTCTGTGCGACGAAGGTCTGGCGATGGAAATCGACCCGGACACCATGCTGGCCCCGGCACCTGACGGCACATCCGCCGCAGATGATTTTGGTGACCTGCTGGTCAGCGACTGCTTTATTCCGCAGATCGTGTACTCGACCACTTTCGGCTATCGTACCGATCTGGTCGGTGACACCCCCCCAGCCGATGTCTGCGCCGTATTCGATCTGGAAGCTTATCCCGGCAAACGTTCGCTGGAAAAGCGTGCGATCAACAACATGGAATGGGCTCTGATCTGTGATGGTGTTGCCAAGGATGATGTCTACGACGTTCTGGCCACTCCGGAAGGTCAAGATCAGGCATTGGCCAAGCTTGGCACCATCAAGGACAATGTTGTCTGGTGGTCTGCCGGCGCGGATACGCCACAGCTTCTGGCCGATGGCGAAATCATCATGGGTTCGACCTATAATGGCCGCCTGTTCAGCGTGATCGAAGAGCAAAACCAGCCTGTCGCCATGCTGTGGGACGCGCAGATCTTTGATCTGGACGGCTGGATCATTCCTGCCGGTCTGAGCGAAGAGCGTCAGCAACGCGCACTGGACTACATCATGTTCGCAACCGACACCCAGCGTCTGGCAGATCAGGCCAAGTACATCTCGTACGGACCGGCACGTGCCTCGTCAGCTCCGCTGGTGGGTCAGCACGCGGAACTGGGCATCGACATGGCACCGCACATGCCGACCGATCCGGAAAACGCCAAGAACACGTTCCTGTATAACTACGAGTTCTGGGCCGACTACCGCGACGATATCGAAGCCAAGTTCCAGGCATGGCTCGCGCAATAAGCGTTTGATTTCATGAAACAGCCGGGGGCGGCCCGCCGCCCCCAGACCCAAGCAGAGTCAAGGGGCACAGATGACTGACGCAAGCCAAAACGCGGGGCCGATGCTGGCAGCGGACGGAACACCGCTCAAGCAATCTCTGGCACGTTCATTGCGGCGACAGAAGCTGCGGGCGCTTTTGCTCATTTCCCCGCTTCTGTTGTTTGTGATGTTTTCCTTCATTGTACCCATTGCATCAATGCTGTTCCGGTCGGTCGAAAACGGAATGGTCGCCGAAACTCTGCCGCTTACCGTTGAGGCGCTGCAAAGCTGGGATACTCAGAGCGGTGAACTACCGGAAGAAGCAGTGTACGACGCCTTTGTGCGCGATATGGTTGTTGCGGTTGAAAACAAAGAACATACCCGTCTGGGTTCGCGTCTGAATTATGAAGAAACTGGTATGTCTTCGTTATTCCGCAAATCTGGGCGGAAGCTAAAAAAGATGGACCCAGAGACCGACGGCCCATTTAAAGAACAGTTAATCGAAATTCACGAGGGTTGGGGCGATCCGCAGACATGGAGCGTGATCAAGACCCACTCACCCGCGGTCACCAACGGGTATTTCCTGAACGCTGTGGACATGCGCCGCACGCCTGAAGGCGCGCAATCACAGCCTGAGGACAAGCGGATTCTGATCAAGCTGTTTGGCCGAACTCTGTTCATGTCGCTGGTGATTACCGCATCCTGTATCCTGTTGGCCTACCCGGTGAGTTATCTTTTGGCGACCTTGCCGATGCGGGTATCAAACCTATTGATGATCCTTGTCCTGTTACCATTCTGGACTTCCTTGCTGGTGCGAACGTCGGCTTGGAAAGTCATGCTGCAACAACAAGGTGTGATCAACGAGACGCTGGTCTGGCTTGGGCTTGTCGCCGATGATGCCCGGCTGATCATCATCAACAACCAGATCGGCACGATCATCGCCATGACGCACATCCTGTTGCCGTTCATGATCTTGCCAATGTATTCGGTGATGCAAACCATCCCGCCCACCTATACGCGCGCTGCAAAATCGATGGGCGCAACCAATTGGACAACGTTCTGGCGCATCTACTTTCCGCAGTCCATTCCGGGTATTGGCGCGGGGTCGATCCTCGTCTTCATTCTGGCGATTGGCTATTATATCACGCCCGAGATCGTTGGCGGCACCAAGGGTGTCTTTATTTCGAACCGGATCGCCTATCACATCTCGTCCTCGCTGAACTGGGGATTGGCAGCCGCCTTGGGCACGATTCTGTTGGCGGTCGTACTGCTGCTCTACTGGGTCTACGATAAGATCGTGGGCATCGATAACGTGAAGTTGGGATAATCAAGATGGCAGCACTTACACCGATATCCCGCAAACCCATGTCAGTCGTCCTGCCCGCTGTGGCATTGGCCGGTGCTTTTGCCGGCATGTTTGTCGGCGCTGGCAACGGATCGATCCCCTTGGGCATTCTGGGCGGCGCTGTTCTGATGACAGGCTTAGCATGGGTCTTTATCAACGTTCTCAAGAACGAACAGATGGCCCGTTGGATCACTATTCTGGGCTTTGGGATTGCAGGTTTTCTACTGTCAGGTCCGATGGGCGGCGTTTTGGGCTTGCTGGGCGGTTGGTTCTTTGCATGGTTTATCTATTGGCTGTACGAAGGACGATACCGCCAAAAACTGTTGCCGTACCTGACGGCGAAACAGGTTTTTTACCACTACCTGTTCCGGGTGATCTGCGGCGCGATCTTTGTCTTCCTGATCACTCCGATCCTTGTGGTGCTGCCGCTATCGTTCAACGCGCAGGACTTCTTTACCTTCACGCCCGAGATGCTGCGCCTGGACCCCGAAGGATATTCGCTGAAGCATTACCGTGACTTCTTCACCAACAATGAATGGCAGCGCAGCTTCAAAAACTCGCTGATCATTGCGCCCATCGCCACCGTCATTTCGGTGTCGCTTGGCACATTGGCGGCGATCGGACTCAGCCAATCCCATGTGCCCGGCCGGCGCGCAATTATGGGCATTCTGATCTCGCCCATGATTGTACCCTTGATCATCTCAGCCACGGGCATGTTCTTCTTCTACAGCGACATCGGGCGGTTCCTAGAAGGTACCCTGGGTATGAACAAGAACTTTGTGGGCTATCTGAAGGTTATCCTTGCCCATGCCGTTTTGGGTATTCCTTTTGTGATCATCACCGTAACCGCCACACTGGTCGGCTTTGACAGGTCCCTGACGCGCGCGGCCGCCAATATGGGGGCCGGTCCGGTGCGCACGTTCTTTTCGATCCAGATGCCATTAATCCTGCCGGGTGTGATCTCGGGCGGGTTGTTCGCCTTCATCACCTCGTTTGATGAGGTTGTCGTGGTGTTGTTTGTGGGATCGGCCAGCCAGAAAACGCTGCCATGGCAGATGTTCACCGGCTTGCGTGAACAGATCAGCCCGACCATTCTGGCGGTCGCAACGATCCTTGTGGTGCTGTCCATCGGGCTGTTGGCAACCGTCGAGTTGCTGCGGCGACGTTCGGAACGCTTGCGGGGCCTCTCGCCTGCTTGACGGAGCTTCCTGTCTGATCTAACGATTCATCCGTTCACCCCAGTCGCGATGGCGTCGCGGCATCATCGGGGGTGATCGGCTCTCGGACCCCGAGGCCGCCTGTCCTGAACGCCGGGACATGTGGCCGGGTATTGCCGCCCGGCATAGATGAGAGACCAAAAGATGAGTGATACATCAAACCGCCCCGAATTCTTCACCTGTCACAATGGCGACAAAGCCCCCCTCCCGTTCAGCAAAGACGAATATGCACGTCGATTGACCGCGCTACGGTCGATCATGGCCGCCCGGGATATTCCCGCGGTGCTGCTGACCTCGATGCAAAACATCGCCTATTACTCGGGCTTTCTGTATTGCTCGTTCGGTCGCCCCTATGGCTGCGTGGTGACACAAGACGCCTGCACCACCGTGTCGGCCAATATCGATGCAGGTCAGCCGTGGCGACGCTCGGTCGAGGACAATGTCATCTACACCGACTGGAAACGCGACAACTACTGGCGCGCGGTTGCTGGCCTGACCGGTGGCGCCAAGCGCATCGGGATTGAAGGCGACCACATGACGATCGCAGCCCGCGACACCGCGATGGCAATGTTGGGCGCGCCTGAGCTGGTCGATATTGCGCCGGACACAATGGCAGCACGCATGATCAAATCCGCCGAAGAGATTGCGTTGATCAAAGGCGGTGCACGGACAGCTGACGTCGGCGGGGCGGCCATCCATGCGGCAATCCGCGAAGGTGCAACCGAGATTGAGATTGCGATGGCAGGCCGTGACGCGATGGAGGCGGAAATTGCCCGCGCCTACCCCGACGCCGAATATCGCGACACCTGGGTGTGGTTCCAATCCGGTCTGAACACCGACGGCGCCCATAACCCGGTGACAAAACGCGCCCTGCAAAAGGGCGATATCCTGTCGCTAAACACCTTCCCGATGATCTCGGGCTACTACACGGCACTGGAACGCACGCTGTTTCTGGGCGAACCGGATGTAGACAGCCTGCGCCTGTGGAAAGCCAACGTGGCGGCGCATGAGCTGGGCCTGAGCCTGATCAAACCGGGTGCGACCTGTTCCGGCATCACTGCCGAGATCAACCGTTTCTTCGCGGATGAAGGCCTGCTGCAATACCGCTCCTTTGGGTACGGTCATTCATTCGGCATCCTCAGCCACTATTACGGGCGGGAAGCCGGGCTGGAGTTGCGAGAAGACATCGACACGGAGCTTGAACCGGGCATGGTTGTCTCGATCGAGCCAATGTTGTGGGTCCCTGAAGGTCAGCCCGGCGCGGGTGGCTACCGCGAACATGATATTCTGGTCGTTGAAGAAGACGGGGCTGAAAACATCACCGGTTTCCCATATGGCCCGGGCCACAATATCATCGGAGCCTGAGGTGGCGGGTGGGAGGAAGATCTCCCACCCCATTCAGTCCGCTGTATCTGTTCGTGAAAAATGACCCCAACATACGGATCAGCCGCGACGAGACAGCAATCGGGACAAATGATCGAAGTTTAGGGTCGATCGGACGTCCGCCTTGATACGATCATCTCCAGCAGCTGGTCTTTCGTGCGCTTGATGTGACGCACCAAAAGCTGGCAGGCCTGATCGGTCTGGCCTGATCTAGCCAGTTCCAAAAGCTCTTGATGCTCTTTCTTGGCCGGAGCGCGCTGCTTCATCACGCTGAGGTGCATTCGCACGTAACGGTCCGATTGCAGGCTGATGCGATCCAGCACTTCGCGGGTCAGGCGTCGGCCTGAGGCCGCGTATAGTGCCAAATGATATTGATGGTTCAGAGCGCCCCATGTTCCAACGTCATTGCCATCATATGACGCCTCCATTTCTGCCAGAACCCGTTCGCAATTGGCGATGTGTTCTAATGTCATATTTGGAATCGAACGGCGAAACAGATCCTCTTCGATCAGGCATCTCAGATCAAAAATTTCGCCAATTTCTTCCAGAGAGTGCTTGGTTACAGATCCACCCCGGTTGTTGGCCCATTGAACCAGCCCTTCGGCGCTGAGACGTTTCAGCGCCTCTCGGATTGGCATGCGCGATACGTCATATTCCTCGGCCAGAGCTTCCTGTCGGATGGTTTCCCCTTCTGCAAGCTCGCCGCTCAGGATCCGCTCGCGCAGGTCGTTTGCAATAACGTCCGGAAGGCTTTGCTTGGCAATCACGCGTTTTCCAGACATCTCAACCCCCTGCCCCGCCGTGGTTTTGCCAACCATTGCAATGTAAGGCGAATGCAGGGGGCGCAGCCAATTCACTGGGGTCACAAATCATCACTGTCACACCCCCCAGGTATCCGACAATCGATAGCCGCCGGGCCAAGGATCTTCCGGGTCAAGCATGTGCTGATGAATTCCGGTGATCCAGCCACGGCCGCTGATCTCGGGAACAACTGCGGGCCGGTTGCCCACTTGAGATATGTCTACGATCTGTCCCGTAAATCGTGAGCCGATAATTGAAACGGCCTCAAAACACTGCCCCGCTTTGATCTCGCCTTTGGCATGCATCAGCGCCAGTCGTGCGGAAACGGCTGTCCCCGTGGGTGACCGGTCGACCTTTCCCGGCTGGATCGCGACGGCAGATTTGCCGGTCAAGCCGGTATCTGTTTGGGTCAGTGGTCCGCAGAAAGCACAGAACGAGATATGATCCCAATCGGGGTTTTCGGGATGCGAGAACCCAATCTGTTCGTTGGCAGCGTTGGTAATCGCCACACCCAACCGGGCGATATCACGTGCTTCGTGTTCAACGATCTCAAAGCCAAGGGCCGTCGCATCAACGACCACGAAACTGTCGCCGCCATAGGCTGTGTCGACAATGATAGATCCCAGCCCCGGAACGTCCAAGGGCACCGAAATCTTATCGGCAAAGCTGGGTATGTTCTGCACGAAGATGCGCTCGGCCTTACCGTTTTTGCATTCGGCCCGAACGCGAACCAGGCCACCCGGCGCTTCGAGCACCAGATGGGTTTCCGGTTCTTGCATCGGGATGATCCCGCCATCCAGCAACACAGTCGAAACACAAATCGAATTTGACCCGGACATGGGCGGCGTGTCTTCGGGCTCCATGATGATCCAGGCGGCATCTGCGCTGGGATGTTTGGGTGGAACCAGAAGGTTCACATGACGGAACACACCACCGCGCGGTTCGTTCAGTACAAAGTTCCGAAGCGTCTCATCTTGCGCAATGAAAGTCCTTTGATCCCAAAGCGAATCGCCGGGCGGAAGGGCGACACCGCCAACAATGACGTCACCAACTTCACCCTCGGCATGGGCTGAAATGACATGAATGGTCTTGCAACTGCGCATGTGAACCCTCCGATTTAGAAGCGGGATGCCGCAAAAGGCGACAGATCAACGGTCGGTGTGGTGTTGGTCACCAAATCTGCGACCAGCTCTGCGGTTCCTGCGGATTGTGTCAGCCCCAAATGTCCGTGCCCGAAGGCATATAGTACTGCTGGTGCGCTCGCGGATCTGTCGATCACCGGAAGACTGTCCGGCAATGACGGGCGAAACCCCATCCATTGAGTGCCATTGCTAATGTCGAGATCAGGCAGGAACTGTCCCGCTTTCGCCAAAAGCGCGTCGGCACGTTTGTAGTTCGGGGCCAGTGCAAGACCGCCCAATTCGACTGCACCCCCTATCCTGACACCGCCGTTGATCCGCGACACGACAAACCCGTGCCCGCCAAAAGTCAGATGGGTACGCAGATCAAACGCTCCTTGTGGTAGCGTCGTGTTGTAACCGCGCTCGGTTTCCAGCGGGATCTGGTCGCCAAGGTGTTTCGCCAACCTATGGGACCATGCGCCCGCCGCAAGAACGACCTGACGCGCTCGGATATCGCCGCTTGTCGTGTTCAGCACCACGCCATCTTCCACCGGTGTCAGCGCGGTGATCTGAGTAAGCTGCAGCGCGCCGCCACGGGTTTGGAATTGCGATGCGAGATGTTGTGTCCATTTTTGCGGATCAACAGTGTTCAACCAGGTCGGCGTAAAGCCAGCGTGAGTGAAGCGGCGATTTAGCCCAGGTTGAATCTCGGCGATGGCGTCCGGGCTGTGCAGCAGATCAAACTGGATACCGCGTGCCTTGCGCAGGTTCCAATCCTTTTGACTGTCGCGGAACTCGGCCTCTCCTTCGAATAGCTGTAGTTGGCCATCGCGCTGCATGAAGGTCTCGCCATTCACATCCGCGATTTGCCGTTCAAGCGCTGCGCGGGAATGATCCATGAGGGCACATTGCGCAGTCACCGAAGCGGCGTAACGATCGCGCCAGCTTGCGCGCCAGAACCGGAGCATCCAAGGGGTTATGTTCAAAGCATAGGCTGGTGGAACAGACAGGGGGCCCAACGGATCCAGCAGCCATTTCGGCGCTTTGCGCATGATACCGGGTTTTGCCAATGGTTCGATTTCGGCAAAGGCAAAGGCACCGGCATTGCCCTGCGACGCACCTGCAGCAATTCCTTCGCGATCCAGGACAAGAACGTTGCGACCCCGTTTTTGCAGCTCGAGCGCTGCGCTGATGCCGATGATACCAGCACCGATCACCACAATGTCGTTCTCTGTTCCAAGCCTCATAATATTGTTCCGTCGAAGAGGTGGGATCTCAGGGGCCACTGACAAATCAGCCCCCGACAAGTGTCAGCTGTAGATTCCGGATCGAAACGGATCGTGGTCGTCAAAGATCAGTTTACCCTCGGCCATCACATAGGCCTGCCCGGTCAGCGAGGGGGTCACACCGCCGTTCGACCCGGGTTGGTAGGACAATCTGTAGGGGCTTCCGATCACGCTTTCCTGCAGGATTTCATCACCCGGTGCCAAACGCCCCGCCGCAGCGAGACATGCCAGCCGAGCAGAACTGCCAGTACCGCAAGGCGATCGGTCGTACTGATCATCCGGGCACAGCACGAAATTGCGACTGTGAACGCCTGCATTCGGGGAAGTACCCTGAAAGATGACGTGATCAACGGACTCTTGGTTTTCGCCACCAATCCTCTGCGCCACGCAAGCCTCGCGGATTTCGATTGCCATATCTGTCATTTGACGAATGTTATCGGACACCACTGGGATTGGGCTTGGCTCCACAATAAAGAACCAATTGCCACCATAGGCGACATCGCCGGTCACCGTGCCGTAGTTTTTCGTCTCGAGTGTGACAGCAATTTGCACGCGGCGACTTTCGACATTGATGACACGCACTGTGTTCGGGTCCAGCACGTCTATCGTAACCACACCAACTGGGGTTTCGATCTTATGAGACCCCGTTCCAATCCGGCCGAGATGCGCAAGCGTGACGCCCAAACCAATGGTACCGTGCCCACACATCCCAAGCACTGCGTCGACGTCAAAGAAGATGACACCGGTCTCGCAGCTGGGATCTACAGGATCGACCAGCAGGGCGGCGACCATACCGGGCTGACCGCGCGGCTCCAGCAGAACAGATTTATAAAAAGCCTCATACTCAGTGGCCAGCTTTCGGGCGCGAAATTCCTGCGGTCCGGACCCCAAATCCGGACCGCCGTCCAATATAACGCGTGTGGGCATTCCACCAGTATGGCTGTCGATCACATGCATTCAGCGATAATCCCGCCCTGATGGGACCAGTCGGCAAACCAAGAGCGGAACAAAGCATATTGCTGTTCACAGTAGTTACGCTGTGCATCGGTCAGTTCATCGGTTTCGTTGAAGTGGAGGCGATATTCTTCCTCTCCATTCAACACCAGCAGGTGCTTGTAATAGAGAACAAGGTCTGTGCCCTCGTCAAAGCTTGCCAAAACGCCAAAAGCCTCTTCCAACTCGCGCGCGCGTAACCGGGCTTCTGCATGGCCTGCGGCCGCTTTCTGCGACAGCGCCGCCAAAAGCAGCGCCTCTTTCGGAAGGGCTGTTCCGATCCCCGTGATCGACCCGGTGGCCCCGCAATTCACAAACCCATGAAAAACCTCGGTATCGACACCAACCATCAGCGTGACTTCGTCATCTTTGGACGTGATGTACTCTGCCGCGTAGCGCAGGTCGTCCTTGCCGCCAAATTCCTTGAACCCAACAAGGTTCGGATGTGCCGATCGCAGTGCAAAGAACAGGTCAGCCCTGGTGGCAAAGCCATAAACCGGGCTATTATAGATAACCGCAGGCACATCCGGCGCCGCAGTCAGGATCGCCTTGAAGTGATGTTCTTGCGCAGCCATGGACGACCCACGCGACAATATCCGCGGGATCACCATCAAACCTACAGCCCCGACTTTTTGGGCATGAGCCGCATGGGCCACGGCTGATTTCGTGTTGATCGCACCGGTTCCGACAACAACCGGAACACCGGCAGCCACAAGACGTTCAACTCCCTGCATCCGTTCAGCGTCTGTCAGAAGGGGCCAATCCCCCATCGAGCCACAATAGACCACAGCAGACATTCCGGCCTGGATCATCTCTTTGCCCTTCTTGACAAGGGCGTCATAATCCGGCGTCCGATCCGCTTTGCAAGGGGTCATCAAAGCCGGCATGGTGCCGGAGAAGATCGTCTTGGACATTTCGCGTCTACTTTCCCGAACGTTTCAAAGCGCTGCCAGGGCAACAGTTTGCCAGACCTTTCTTGCTTTGGTGAAAGCCCTGGCACAGATGTCTTATGGGATATTGGATACAAAATCCACAGATAATTTTTACTGTGCGTCGGTAGAGTTTTTGGGTCCACTTCTCCGACTGAAGAGACAGAACGCCGCTTACCGCGTTACTCAGTAGATTAAGTTCAGCATCAACAGGGAGACCACCAAAAACAGAATAGTCATGACCCCACCGGACCGCACAAAGTCCATGACCTTATACCCCGCAGGACCCATGATCAGGGCGTTCACCTGATGTGTCGGAATGATGAAACTGTTTGAGGTGGAAATGGCCACCGTCAGCGCAAAGACGGCCGGGTTGCCACCAGCCGCTACTGCAATCGATACGGCAAGTGGCACAAGCAATACGGTGGCCCCGACATTTGACATTACCAGCGAAAAGGCCGTGGCCAATATCGCGACTCCGGCCTGAAGCGCCCAAATCGGCCAACCATTGAGAATGATCATGATCTGTTGCGCGATCCACGCCGCCGTTCCAGTATTTTGCACGGCTTGCCCCAGCGGTATTAGGCAAGCGAGCAGGAATACAGTATTCCATCCGACAGCGCGATACGCCTCGTCGACGCTGAGCACGCGGGTGAGCATCATTCCAGCCGCTCCGGTCAACAGGCAAAGCGACAACCGCACGTCAGTGAACAGGATCAATGACAGCGAGATCGCGAAAAAGGCCAAAGCCCAACCAACCTTTTGCGGCCGTAATTCATCTTGTGGAAAATCAGTTGTAACGACGACAAAGTCCGGATCCCGCGTTATCCGCATCAGGTTGTCCCACCTGGTGTGTGCAACCAGCATGTCCCCCGCATGGAATTCTTCGAGCCCGATCTGGGTAGATTCATGCGCATCGGATTCAACGTGGCTCAGTGTTTCTTCGCCTCGATGTATCGCAAGCAGTGACATGCCATATGTTTTCCGAAACAAAAGCTCGCGAGGGCATTTTCCGATCAGTTTGCTATCGGGCGTCACAACCACTTCGGCTATTCCGGCATTGGTGGGTGCGAACTCTTCTACAAAGATGTCCAGTTCCGGAAGAACGGTCAGCCCGAATTTCTGCGCGAATTCTTCCACCACCCAGCGTCGCCCGATGATCGCCAGTCGACAGGGCGCGGCAATCTCAGCCGTCAGAACCTGCACCATTGAGGTCTTACCCCGGTAGAATGTCGAGATAATGTACAGATGGTTTTCATGGTTGATGTCGGCCAGCACCTGCCCCACCAAAGGGCTTTCAGCTGGCACAATCACCTCAAAAACATCGGCTTTGAGCCCGTAGACGCGTTGCAGATATTCCTGTGTGCCCTGCCCTGTCCCCGTGTTTTCAGACCCGGTACCACCGGGCAACACCCACCGGCCCAGCAGAAGGAAATACGCGATACCGGTCAGGATTAACGCCGCCCCGATGGGTGTCACCGAAAAAAGACCAAATGGTGCTATTTTTTGATCCTCCGGCAAACCTTCGTTTGCGGTCAAGATCAGATCATTCAGCAATATCAGTGGCGATGAACCAACCATCGTCATCGTGCCCCCCAAAATGGCACAAAACCCCATGGGCATCAGCAGGCGCGATAGCGGAATTCCAGACCTTGAGGATATCCGGCTGACGACTGGCAGAAACAACGCAGCTGCACCGACATTCTGCATGAAGGACGAAATAACGCCGACAGTGCCCGATATGATTGGCAACACCCGGCCCTCGGATGTGCCGCCATATTTCAGAATAACCGCCGCAACCTTGTTCATGATGCCGGTTTTGTCCAAACCCGCACCGACAATCATGACCGCAATGATGGAAATCACGGCATTTGAGGCGAACCCATCAAAGAGGTGTGTGACATCTGCGAGGTTTCCAAGCCCTGGCGCGTAACTGAGAAGACCAACAATGACGAGAACCAATATGGCGGAAAGGTCAATTCTGACAATTTCAGATACAAAGAGAAAAACAGTGAAGGCCAACAGGGCGCAAACCACTCCCATCTCGAACGTAAAGGCCACATGTTCCACAGAATTCACCGAGACGTTGTCTTCTTTTGTCTAAAGTAAACAATTAAACTATCGCATCTATATTGTCATGAAATTTCGATTCACATTTAGAAAACGAAACATAATTTCAAAATGTTGACGACAGTTCTGTTCCATGCACCTGTTTCACACAAGTTGATGAGCCTGCTACAGAGTACTAGTGTTCCTTTGGGTTGAGGCATCGGACCTGATCCGGTCGATGACGACTCCATTGTGCTGACACCTGCGAAAGATCGGGATGGCCCGGTTATCGATCTTGTTGGCGATCTGGCAGGGATACTGTCGTCCGCCGCTGAATGTGACAGTTCTTCTATTGTAGAGGAGTTGTCTGACTTCCACCCAGATGGGCTCGACAGTAATGGTTGCGGGAGTAGGATTTGAACCTACGACCTTCAGGTTATGAGCCTGACGAGCTACCGGGCTGCTCCATCCCGCGACATTTTTTGTGACCTATCGCTTACGCTACTTGAGGTCTTTGGCTGGTCTGGCGCCTATTTGGCGAGTTGAGACCGTTGGTTGGCCTATTGCTTGCGCTATTTGAGGCCGGGGTCGAATAGGTATTCTATCGTTTTGAGAGAATGTGGGATTTTTCTAGGTTTGGCGGTGACCTACTCTCCCGGGGCTTAAGCCCAAGTACCATTGGCGCGGCAGCACTTAACTTCCGGGTTCGGGATGGGACCGGGTGTTTTGCTTGCGCTATGACCACCAAACCGAGGAAAATCCCCGTCGCTCTTTTTGCGCAGCAAAAAGGCGACGCGCGGCAGGCAGCGTCTTTATCGCAGATAAAGGCGCGTTGCCGCACGGTTGTGTATCAATCAACACCGCAGCTAGGTGCTACGAAGTTATCCATGTTTAATGAGGTGTATGTTTTTGGCTTATTTGTTCGCCTACCGCCTCTACTTGAGGCGGTGGGTTGTCTTTCCATTACTGGATCAAATCAAGCCTATCGGGCGATTAGTACCGGTCAACTGAACGCATTACTGCGCTTACATCTCCGGCCTATTGACGTGGTGGTCTTCCACGGCCCTCAGGGAGACCTGTCTCTTATA
>NZ_OMPS01000017.1 GCF_900313035.1 Ruegeria sp. EL01
CGCATCGCCCGCAGGTACATCGTCTGCGTCTTGGGCTGCAGCCCCTTGATCCGCATGTCTTCGAGAAAACGCTGGCGCAGCGCAGGCACATACTGGTCCGTCATCGGAACCTCCTGTCATCAGATTGAGAAGGTCCCAATCGTCAGACAGGCGCGCCCATCTACAAAATCGTAGCGTCCATTTAGTGTGCATCACTCGCCACAAGCGCCAATACCGCGAGAGCGGTTTCGTCCAAGTCCCGCAAAGCGGACACTATGTCAAAAGAACCTGCCAACCTAGTTCGACAGGTCTACCGAAATGCTTCCAGATCGCGCCCTATTAGGTCCGAACAACCTCAGCAACAGCCGCCGGAAGCAACCTCGCCGTTGGCTTCAAACGGGCTTTCCCCGCCGCAGCCTTCGAATATGCCATAATGGGTCGAGAAATCGCCGATGAACTCAAAATGCCGGGCAAAGCGTGTGTCTTTCAACATCATCCATGTATTACCGCAGACCGGAAAGACCTTGCCGGCCTCGATTGCGTGATGATCGTCCAACGCAAACTCATGTGGCGCGTGTGGCGCGGTGCCCTTGTAGATCACGGCTTGGCCATAATCTTCACAGGCCGGTTCCAGCTGGGGCAGTTTGAACAAACGATACGTAGCTGACAGGAAGTTCAAAGGGGCCACGCGCTGTTCCAAAACCGGATTTTCGATTGTCAGCGGACGGTGCGTCACCCGGCGTGGGTCGCCAAAGCCGACAGCGCGCGACATGGACAGGAAGTCGTTCCAATACAGCGCGCCGGATAGACACTCGCCATACAGCACCTCATCTTCGGCCATCGCCTTTGGCACGCGGCGATCGGCATACACATCCGAGAAATACATCTCGCCACCGTCTTTCAACAGGCGGTGCGCGCCCCGCAGAACCGCCTCTTTATCGGTGGCCAGATTGATCACGCAGTTTGACACGATGATATCAAAGGAACCGGGCGCAAGGTCCAACTCTTCCAGCTTTTCGATAAAGCCGTGATGGAACTCCACGTTGCTGCTCGCATGACCAAAGGCCTGCGCGTGATAGTCTTGATGCGCGCGCGCCACGTCCAGCTGTTCGGGGGTCATGTCGACGCCAACAACCCGACCGTTTTCGCCCGCCATCGCGGACAGAGCGTAAACGTCCCGCCCTGCGCCGCATCCGAGATCAAGGATGTGCATCCCTTCAAGATCCAGCGGCGCGATCAATCCGCATCCATAGTAACGGGTCAGAACATCATCATGAATTTGCGACAGAATTGTCTTAAGGTGATCCGGCATGTCATCCGGTGCGCAGCAGGCATTGGTTTGCAGATCGGCACTGCCTTGCAGCACTTCACCATAGTAGTTCTGTACGGATTCATGCTTCATCGTGGGGTTCCTCTGTTCCCGAATGTCTTTCAGCTAATGCAGGTTCGGGTGCCGCGCAATCCGCCGGGACCCGTTTTGACGAAAGCGTGAGGGGCCGGGCTTGGTTTACCCCAGTAATTCGAAATTGACACCTGCACAGATCTTGCCATTCACCTGAACCTCTAACCTGTGGGCGCCGGGCACCAGTTTGAATGTGGTGGCGTCCGCCTTCAGCTTGTGGCGTTTAGTCAGTAATAGCTGCCCGTCCTTCAAGACCGCCTGCTTTAGCTTGTGCACCTTTGCAGTTGTTTTCCCGCCGGGGCGTTGAAAATGAACGATATAGTCAACCAGAACCGGCTGCCCTTCGGCGCCAGTTAAATCGACCGAGAACTCAAGCGCGTCACCAATCCGGGCGAGGCCCTTCACATGAACGCCCACCGCAATCTCAGCATCCGGGTCATAGCCCAACATTTTCATTGCCTGAGGGTGCCCGGATTTCACCAGCCCGCGCAGCGTGTGTGCGGTCATCCAATCCAACTCATCCCGGCGCTGCTGATCCTGTTGCTGCCAAGTCTGTAAGCGGTCCAGAACAAGTTCGGGGTCTTTCTTAGTAATGTCGTTCAGGTGGTTCGCCACCGACCGCGTGACATAGCGCGTGTTGTCCCCATGCAGCCGGTCCAGCAATGGCAGCGGATCGTTCAAACCAAGACCAATCGCCTGCCCCCAGGGCAAACGCGGTCGTGTGCCTTCGCTGACCAGACGGCGCACATGGTAACTGTCATGCAAGCACCACCGTTCCATCCGGTCCATAACCTGTTCGGGATGGTGGTTGAGGAACGGGCGAATGGCCCATTCCATCGAAAAGCGCTGTGTCAGTTCTTCGATCACATCCAGCGCCAGTTCGGGATGATCCAACCCGACCAAAACCACCCAGTCGCCCAAAGGCGCAAAGATGAAATCGCCGAAATCATCATCCGTTTTGGACGGGTCCAACGGCGGCGGCAAAGCGTCCAGAATGATCGGTGCGACATCCGGTAAATCACCAGGAACGGCGTGCTGCAAACACTCGGCGATCCACGCCATACGCTCTTTCAATTCAAGCTCAGGCAGCCGGGACATGACCCGCGTCTCGAACGCATCCGCGTCAAAGGACGGGCCCGCATCAGCGAATAGACCTGCAAGATAGCGAGTCTTTTCGGCGTTAAACAACTGATCCTTCAGTGAAAAACCCTGTGCCATAACTACATCGTCAAATTGGTTGCGCCGCCATCCAGCAGAATGTTCTGCCCGACGACAAACCCAGCATGTTGCGAACACAGGAAGGCACAGGTCGCGCCAAACTCCTGCCGTGTCCCATACCTGCGGGCCGGGATCGTGGCGGCACGTTCAGCGCGCGCCGCGTCCATCGAGATGCCCTTTTGTGCGGCCACCCCACCGTCCAGCGAATTCGCCCGGTCGGTGGCGTGAATCCCCGGCAACAAATTGTTGATCGTCACACCATGCGGCGCGACCTGCCGCGCCGTTCCAGCAACATACCCGGTCAGCCCCGTCCGCGCCGCATTGGACAGCCCCAGAACCGCAATTGGCGCGCGCACCGATTGAGAGGTGATGTTGACCACCCTGCCCCAGCCTTTGTCCATCATGCCCGGCAACAGGGCTTTCATGAAGGCAATCGGCGTCAGCATGTTGGCATCCAGCGCCTTGATGAAATCGTCCCGATCCCAATCCGACCACAAGCCCGGAGGCGGCCCGCCCGCATTGGTCACCAGAATATCCACCCCTTGCGCAGCCTCGATCACCTGCGCCTGTCCTTCGGGGCTGGTCACATCACAAGCACCGGTTTCAACAGACACACCGTGATCCGTGCGAATGCGCGTGGCCTCAGCTTCCAGCGTTTCGGCCCCGCGTGCGTTCATCACCAGATCAACGCCAGCACCCGCCAAAGCCTCGGCACAGCCCAAACCAAGCCCTTTGCTGCTGGCGCAAACCAGCGCGCGTTTTCCCCGAATTCCAAGATCCATTCTGGTTTTCCTGCCTATGTTGCCAATCGTTATTCAGAGTCTCATTGCACTACGTCCCGTGAAACTCACGATACTGATTGATGATACTATCGAGGTCACCTATCGCTTGTTCAAGGGCCCATAGGATCGTCGACTGCGACGGGTCATCCTCACGATGGCGCCGGATAAGTGATTTCTCTTTCTGCCCAAAATAATAGCGAACACCGAACTTTGCCGTGGTATCATCGCTTTCATCGTACGAAACGCTCGTATAAAGACTGGTGTTCCGAGAGCTGCCGTTTTCCACCGCCCACTCTGCTTCAACAGAAACAGAGTGCGTCTCGACCAAATATCGGTGCCCGACAGATAACCCCAGGTTATCAATCGGATAATAAATCAAAAACACCGATGAAAAGAAATTTGTCCCTAGGTCAAATTCGCCGATCTCAGAACTTACAAACCGGCCATCTTCAACACCGATCAAAGCGGTCAGTGTAATCCGATCAAGATAGGCCTCAGCTTCAAGCCCAATCGCACGAAAATTCGCACTCTCCGTCAGGTCAGTTGACGCATAATGCCCATATAGCCCCAACAAACCCCTGTCGGGATCGCGCCAGAATACATGTGCACCTGCACCATAGGCCACAGCGTTTCCCAGTGCTTCTGTATCCAACTGCGAAACAAGACCATCCAACTGAAAGCCGAAACGATGCCCCAACGGTAGCGAAACGCTGCCATCAACGCCGTAGAAGCGACCGAAACCACTGGTATTTCCGAAACCGGATACCTTGCCATTCAGACCATCCACCGCAGCGGCCTGATGGTCACGCCGATCCTCTGACGACGCTGCGACAGAGGCCAAAGCCACCAATGCTCCGGTCAGGCACAATGCTGTGAACCGATTCAAGCCCATTCTGGTCCTCCTTAGCCTTGCCAAACACTTAGCACCGGCCAGACAGCGAAGACCAGAACAGCAATGGTGACTCAGTAAAAGAACTCCTCGCGCACGATTTTGCCATTAGCGACGTGATAAACCGCCACTTCGCGCATCTCAAAGTTCTCGCCGCTTTCTTTCACCTTGCCCTGCACTTCAAAGATCACAGCGAAACGATCCTCGCCATGCGCAAACGGGTCACTGACCGATGCGCCAGAGACGTCATGCGCGCCTTCCCACCACTCGTGCTTGCCGCGGATCGCATCCACGCCATGTGCCTCGCGCCCCATCGTGCCGCTAGCGTCAACCGCCTCGACCGAGACGGCATCAGCAGCATAGAGCTTGTCTAGATTTTCCTTAGCTCGACCCTCACGACACCCAGCCACCAGTTCTTGCGCGATTTCCTTCAAATTCATTGGTCCACTCCATTATTTGTTCACTATATGTTCTTATTGCCATATCGATCCGATTCGGAACAAGCCCTTTGTCTTGCCTCGGCAGGTTTCCCCGCCTATACGCGCGCTCATGCTTGATACCGCCACGAACCAACCTGTATTGCCGCCCGAGATCGCCCGGCGCCGGACATTCGCCATCATTTCGCATCCGGATGCGGGCAAGACGACCCTGACGGAAAAGTTCCTGCTGTACGGGGGCGCGATCCAGATGGCGGGTCAGGTGCGCGCTAAAGGTGAAGCACGCCGGACCCGGTCTGACTTCATGCAGATGGAGAAGGATCGCGGGATTTCCGTTTCCGCCTCGGCCATGTCGTTTGATTATGGCAACTTCCGGTTCAATCTCGTGGACACGCCCGGCCACTCGGACTTTTCAGAAGACACCTATCGCACATTGACTGCTGTGGATGCCGCGGTGATGGTGATCGACGGCGCGAAGGGTGTGGAAAGCCAGACACAGAAACTGTTCGAAGTCTGCCGCCTGCGCGATCTGCCAATCCTGACCTTCTGTAACAAAATGGACCGTGAAAGCCGCGACACGTTCGAGATCATCGACGAAATCCAGGAAATGCTGGCCATTGATGTCGCGCCCGCATCGTGGCCCATCGGCGTGGGTCGCGATTTCATCGGCTGCTATGACATGCTGCGTGACCGGCTGGAACTGATGGACCGTGCCGACCGTAACAAGATTGCAGAGAGCATTGAAATCAACGGCCTGGACGATCCGAAACTGGCCGAGCATGTCCCGGCAGAGTTACTGGAGCAATTGCTGGAAGAGGTTGAGATGGCGCGCGAATTGCTGCCCAAGCTCGACCCTCAAGCGATTCTTGAAGGGCATATGACCCCGATCTGGTTCGGTTCGGCCATCAACTCGTTCGGCGTTAAGGAGTTGATGGAAGGCATCGGTGCTTACGGCCCGCAGCCACAGGTGCAATCGGCAGAACCGCGCCAGATCGCACCCGAAGAGAAGAAGGTCTCAGGATTTGTCTTCAAGGTACAGGCCAATATGGACCCCAAGCATCGCGACCGTGTTGCTTTTGTCCGCATGGCGAGTGGTCATTTCAAACGTGGTATGAAGCTGACCCATGTGCGATCAAAGAAACCCATGGCAATCTCGAACCCGGTGCTGTTTCTGGCCTCGGACCGGGAATTGGCTGAAGAGGCCTGGGCCGGCGATATCATCGGCATCCCCAACCATGGCCAGCTGCGCATCGGTGACACTTTGACCGAAGGCGAAGCGATCCGCGTCACTGGCATCCCTTCGTTCGCGCCGGAGCTGTTGCAAACCGTTCGCCCTGGTGACCCGATGAAGGCCAAACATCTCGAGAAAGCCCTGATGCAATTCGCCGAGGAAGGTGCGGCCAAGGTGTTCAAACCTTCCATCGGCTCGGGCTTTATCGTCGGCGTGGTCGGCGCGCTGCAATTCGAAGTTTTGGCCAGCCGGATTGAGATGGAATACGGCCTGCCCGTGCGTTTTGAAGTCTCGCAATTCACCTCGGCCCGCTGGGTCAGCGGCGACAAAGCCGAGGTCGAAAAATTCGTCAACGCCAACAAACAACATATCGCCCATGATCATGATGGCGACATCGTCTATCTGACCCGCTTGCAGTGGGACATTGACCGGGTTGTTCGCGATTATCCCGAGCTTACCCTGACGGCGACGAAAGAGATGATGACGTGACGCAACTGGCTGATTGCACAGTCGAGTCTGGCTGTGCAATCCTGCGTGCATGAGCGAGGATGATCTGACTTTCCCGGGTGGCCTGCCCGACATGCTGGACAGCTATGAAAACCGACGTAGCCCATTTGAGTTTGGTTTTGAAACGCTGCCGCCATTGGATGCGGACCTTGCATCAATGGCTCAGCAGATCGTGCCCGAAAGCGCCACGGTTCTGCCTGAACCAGATTTAAGAACCTCATGGAATCGCAAGCGCGCAAAAATCGCCACCGAGTTTGTCGGTAGTTCCGAGCTTGCCTTTCTAAACGCGCAGCTTGTGTCAAACCTGCGGAAACGCTCTTACCCGCGTCACGCCCCCGCCCTGTTCTGCCGTCTTTGGGGCGAACACCCCGATCACCTGATATCTGCGTTAAATCTGCGGTGGTTGGTCTCGTCGGTTCAAACCTTTGCAAATCACGGGGAAACCGCAACGCAGCGCGAGGTTGGTCAGGCCCTGCGCATGTTGTTCGGCATGATGAAGCTCTATGAGTTCGAGCGACTGTTTTCCGGCGTGGCCCCCGATACGCCGCACCGGATGCGTGGCAAAAGCGAGGCCTCGCTGCCCTATGAAATGAAGTCTTTTTCCCTTGAAAAAGGTGGGTTGGACGTCAACCTTATTGCGCCCATCTGGACCAGGGCGTTGCAGGATACCACCATCGCACCGTTGGTCGATCACCTGATGACCGAATTGAATAAAGACCCCGGCGGCGTTTTTCGCAGGCTAAAGCTGATGCGCGACACGCGCCTGTCCCGGCAAGCCCGCGCATGACCACCTGGGGGATCGTTTCCATGGTCCGGGGCCAGACGGATACCATTCTTGGTTTTGCCGCCCATCACCTCGATCTGGGGGCGGACTTTATGTACATCTACATGGATGAACCTAACCCGGGCGCGTTTGAGGCATTGTCCCGTCACCCGAAGATCCGGGTCCGCAACTGCAATGACGCATTCTGGCAGGAACGGCGGCGCAATCGCCCCGAAAAGCACCAGATCCGCCAGACTATGCATGCAACATTCGCCTATCGCTACACCAAGCTTGATTGGCTGACCCATATCGATGTGGACGAATTCCTTTGGTCGCAGGAACCAATTACAGACCTTCTAAATTCAGTGCCTGATGGTAAACCGGCCGTGCGTGTTCGACCTATCGAAGCCATCGGCGGCAGCGAAGATCTGTACAAGGCGCATATCCCAAACTCAGCCGACCGGGAATCCATCGTCGAGGAGATCTACCCCAATTACGGCGCTTTTGTTCTGGGCGGCTTCCTAAGCCATGTGCAGGGCAAGCTGTTCGTCCGATCCGGTATGGAGCACCTGAATTTTCGCATCCACAACCTGTTTCAGAACAAAAAACTGCTGCCTTGTAAGTTTGAGTTGCCACAAATCGAACTGTGTCACCGCCATGCCCCGGACTGGGAACATTGGATCGCACATTACCAGTTTCGAATGGATCGCGGTTCGTACCAACCCGGTATGTCCCCGAATGTTCCACGCGATCAAGGCGGCTTGAACAAGAACGAGCTGCTCAGTTGGATCGAGGCTGAACAGGGACCCGATGGCCTGCGCGCATTCTACTCAGAGATGAGCGGCGCCGACCCAGATGTACGTGCCAGACTGGAAGCGCATGGCATGATCAAGCACCGCCCACTGGATTTGGACAAAAAAGTAGCGAAACACTTTCCCGGAAGTGACTGAATTGTTGCAAAAAACCTTGGACAAACGCCACATCCCGCTGGTCCACAGGTCTTTGTTTGACCCTGACCCACGTTTTTGTTATGTCCGCCCTCAAGCCGAAACAGCGCACAAGGCGCATGGCCATCCGGGCCCGGCACATTTCAGACGCGCGGGCCAGGTCAAGTGTCCGCATGAACCGGACATACATGACAAAGTTTAACGAACTGAACCTGAACCCGAAGGTCCTCAAAGCCATTGAGGAAGCTGGATACGAAACCCCTACCCCGATTCAAGAAGGCGCTATTCCTGCCGCGCTTGAGGGGCGCGATGTTTTGGGCATTGCCCAAACGGGGACCGGCAAGACCGCAAGTTTCACGCTGCCGATGATCACCCTGCTGGCACGCGGCCGGGCACGGGCGCGGATGCCGCGTTCGCTGGTGCTGTGCCCGACGCGGGAACTGGCTGCACAGGTGGCAGAAAATTTCGACACCTACGCCAAACATCTCAAGCTGACCAAAGCGCTGTTGATCGGTGGTGTCAGTTTCAAGGAACAAGACGCACTGATCGACCGGGGTGTCGACGTGTTGATCGCCACTCCGGGCCGTCTGCTGGACCATTTCGAACGTGGCAAACTGCTGCTGACCGGCGTTCAGATCATGGTGGTGGACGAAGCCGACCGGATGCTCGACATGGGCTTTATCCCCGACATCGAACGCATCTTTTCGCTGACACCCTTCACCCGGCAGACGCTGTTCTTCTCGGCCACTATGGCGTCGGAGATCGAGCGGATCACCGACACGTTCCTGTCCGCCCCGACACGGGTCGAGGTTGCCCGTCAGGCCACCGCATCCGAGACGATCGAGCAGGGCGTGGTCATGTTCAAAGGCGGTCGCCGGGATCGCGAAGCCAGCCAGAAACGCAACGTATTGCGGGCGTTGATCGATGCTGAAGGTGAAAAATGCACCAACGCGATCATCTTTTGCAACCGTAAGACCGATGTGGATATCTGCGCCAAGTCGCTGAAAAAACACGGGTATGATGCCGCCGCCATCCACGGTGATCTGGATCAATCCCAACGCACGAAAACGCTGGACGGATTCCGCGATGGAACCCTGCGCCTGCTGGTCGCCTCAGACGTGGCTGCACGCGGATTGGATGTGCCTTCAGTCAGCCATGTGATCAATTTCGACGTCCCCGGCCACCCCGAGGATTACGTCCACCGCATTGGCCGCACGGGCCGAGCCGGGCGCGAAGGCAAGGCGATCACGATTTGCTCCTCTCGCGATGAAAAAGCGTTGGCAGCCGTCGAGAAGTTGATTCAGAAAGACATTCCGCGCCTCGACAACCCGATCCAAGCGGAAGAGCCAAAAGCCGAGGCGCCAAAGCCCGAGCGGAAACCCAGGGCAGCAGCCCCGAAAAAGACCGAAGAGAAGAAAATCGAACCCCGCAAAGACCCGGAGCCCAAAGGGCGCGGTCGTGGCCGCCGAAATGATCGCGGACCGGACGTAGTAGGTATGGGTGATCACCTGCCCAGCTTCATCGCGCTGAGCTTTGACGAGCGCCGCGCGGGTTAAACCCGGTTGACGGCCGGACCTCTGGTCCGACCCTAAATGGCCAGGACCAGCGCCAGAATCGACAGCCCCAACAACGCAATCCCGGCGATCTCTCGCCGGGTAATCGTTTCCTTAAAGAACAACGTCGAGGCCAGCAGGCTCAGGATCAGTTCCACCTGCCCCAGCGCCTTGACATAGGCCGCGTTCTGCAAGCTGAACGCCCAGAACCAGCAGAATGACCCGCACAGACTGGTCAAACCGACGAAGATGCCGGTACGTCTCGTCTCCCAGACCGCACGCAATTCGGCCCGGTCTCGCCACATCAGCCAGAGCCACATGCTCAGGAACTGAAACGACACGACGGTTGCAAGTGTGATCAGGGCGCGAAACCATGCTTCGATCTCACCCAGTTCAAGTGAGGCTCCGCGATAGCTGACTGCGGAAAACGCGAACAACACGCCGGATCCAAGACCCAGTTGTGATGCGCGATTGGTCAGATGGCGCCACCATGTTCCATCACCGCCGGGTGTCTTGGACAGCAACAAAACAGCCATAAGTCCCAGTAGAATGGCCACAAACGCCCCGGCCGATATGCCATCTCCAAGAACAACAAACCCGACAATGGCCGTCTGGATCACTTCGGTCTTCTTGAAGGTAATCCCGACCGCAAAGTTGCGCTGTTTGAACAGGGCGACCACACAGATCGTCGCAAGGATCTGCGCGGTGCCCCCGATGACGACAAACATCCAGAACCGGACCGTTAGCTGCGGCAGCTCTGCGCCGGAGGTCTGGATCACGACGATCAGAGCCAAGATCGCCAGCGGCATCGAATAGGCAAACCGCGCGAATGTCGCCCCGGCGGCGGACAGTTTCACGCTGCTCAGCGATTTCTGCAACATGAAGCGCACGGTTTGAAACGTGGCCGCAGCAATGGCGACGGGAATCCATAAACTCATGGCGTCCCTTGTGTCGCTTAATCAGGACTTTGGCCAGAGAGGATGCGCCACCGGATCTTTGGCATTCCAGAAATACTCTCGGAAGATCTGCCAATAGGATCCATACACATAAGCCTCGTTACAGGCCTGATACCGCTCTTTCCCTGCCCGATAGAGCGCGGGCAATCGATACCAGGGTGCGGCTGGGTTCATGTGATGAACAACGTGCAGGTTATTGTTCAGAAATAGAAATGCCAACAATCCACGATCTTCGACAATAACCGATCGCGCCCGGGATCTTTCGTGCGCACGGTGCTCAAGGAAGGTGCGGATTTTAACCAGTCCCAAGCCGATATAGGCAGCGGCGACAAAGGCCCCAACCGGCATAGCCGACTGCGTCACGATCCAAAGAACCACCACTATTCCGGGCAAATGTAGCGCCCAGGCCAGCAAGACGGCCTTATCGCCTCGTACAGCACCGCGCCACTCATCCCGCAGGAACGCGACCTGCCCAATGGCCGGGCCCAGAACAACACGGCCCAGCAATGTGTTGTTGGCTGTGTACAGACGCTTTTGCCATGCGAACAAACCGCTCCAGACCTGCGGGTCCAGATAGTTGGATTCTGGATCATCGTAAGGGTCCGTCAGGTTGGCATCCTGATGATGTGCCAGATGCAAATCCCGGAATCGGTTGAATGGTATGAACAGCGTCAGTGGCAACGCCATCAGTGCTTCATTCAGCCATGTGGCGCGGAACGGATGCCCATGCAGCGCCTCATGCGTTAGCGACGAATGCAGCGCCGCGACCAACCCCATCGCTGGAATGGCCAGCCACAGCGACCAGCTTGCAAGCCAGAACACAACCGACAGCCATGCTGCATAGCAGGCAACGATCAGGACAAATGTTCCCCACTCGGGGGAATTGGGCCGCGTCGGTTCAGCCATTGCGGCCCCACGAAATCCCCGCCCAGACGCGTTCGTAGACCACGTACATCGTCAGACCGATGGCTGTATTGACCAAGGCGACGGCGCCGCCAACAGCGGCAGAGCCTGTGGCGATCAGGCCAACAGCCGTCATGACGGCCAAGCCCATCGCATTCCAAACAACTGCCTTCACGACAGATCTTCGTCGCGTCTCCATTCCAGACCCCATTTTTATTGTTCTGCAAAAGCGTTACAGACCACGCCTCATGTGGGGAATTCTGAATATGATTAACAAAACTAATCGTTCATGATATTTATCACCACATGCCTGATAAAATCGACAAACGAGATCGTGCCGCTCAATTCCGCCTCCGGCTGGCCCGCGCCATGGAAGACCGGCAGATGAGTCAAAGCGCGCTGGCGCGCAGCATTGGCGTGGATCGGTCCACCGTCTCGCAACTTCTCACAGATGCAGGGGCGCGCCTTCCCAATGCCCATGTGGTGGGCAGTTGCGCCTCGGCCCTTGGTGTGTCCGCTGATTGGTTGCTGAGCCTGTCGAACCGACCCGAAAGTGCGGCAGAACTGCTGGCAAGCTCGCTTAGCATGGCAGAAGCGCCGCGTGCGCTGGTCGATGAACGCATCTTTGAATGGCATCAGGAGGCTGCGGGTTACAAAATTCGCTATGTCCCGGCCACCCTGCCCGACATGTTGAAAACCCGCGCGGTGCTGGAATGGGAATACGCACCGCATCTGGGTCGGACCGCCGACCAGGCCATCGGCGCGTCTGAGGACCGTTTGAAATGGATGCGCAGCGCGCAGTCGGACTATGAAATTGCGATGCCGCTCTATGAAATTCACAGCTTTGCTTATGCTGCCGGGTATTATGAAGGTCTGCCGCTGCACGTCCGGTTGGACCAGATCGACCATCTGCTGGATCTGTGTGAACAGCTTTACCCGCGCATGCGAATCTATCTGTTTGATGCCAAACGGCTTTATTCCGCCCCTGTAACGATCTTTGGCCCATTGCTGTGCGTGTTCTATGCCGGAAGCCACTACATGGCCTTCCGCGACCGCGACCGGATCGAGATTTTCACCCGTCATTTTGACACGCTTGTGCGCGAGGCCGATCTGACAGCACGGGACTTTCCGACGCATCTGCGGAGCCTGCGAACGGCGATTTCCGGCCAATCAAAGACGAGGTGATGCAGCAGCGTGCAACCTGTGGTATTGTCACCCGGCGCGAACCTTCGGGTGATCCAACCAAAGACGGAGGATATCAGGAATGGACGCACTCAAAACCGCTCAATACGCACGTGCCTTGTACACCGCCCATGGCGACCGGGCCGAGGCGGAAGCTGCGCAAAAGATGCGCGAATGCGAAGCCGCCGGAAACCGCCAACAAGCGCAGGATTGGCAAGCTGTCCGCCAGTCAATCCGCCAGAGTCGCGGCCCAAATCAAGGCTGACGGCGCCTAAAGCTTCGGGTCAGGATTGACCGTGTGACCATCCACCGCGATCACCTGACCCGACACCAGCCGCGCAGCGTCTGAGGCTAGGAAAACGGCCATATTGGCAATGTCCTGCGCCTCGACAAACCGGCCCATCGACGTACCAGAGGCATACCCCGCATATACCTGATCCCGGGTCATGCCCTTGGCGGCGGCTTCACGCTGCAAGACACCTTCCATGCGGGGGCCTTCGACCGAACCCGGGCAGATCACGTTGCATCGCACGCCGTGCGGCCCAAGCTCCATAGCCAAAGTTTTTCCTAAACCCACCATGCCCCATTTCGCTGCCGCATACGGCGCGCGATTGGGATATCCGTACTGACCTGCGGTCGACGCAGTGATCAGTACAGCTCCACTGCCTTGTCTCTTCAACATCGGGGTGGCGTGTTTAGTGCACAAAAATGCGCCCTCAAGATTGACAGAAAGGCATGTTTGCCAATCCTTTAACGTCACATCTTCAACCATCGCTGTTGGCCCTGCGATACCCGCATTCGCGCACAAGGCATCCAACCCACCCCATTTGGCATCAATCGCTTCAAACACTCCGGCAACGGCACCTTCATCCGACACATCAACCTCTGCCGTCATCCAGTGAGAGGGGCAATCGCCGAGCGCTTTTGGATCCACATCCGCCACCCAGACCTGCCATCCAGCCGCGTCGAACGCCTCGGCCATCGCCCGTCCAACGCCCGAGGCGCCTGCGGTGATCAGAACACGGCCGCTCATGCGGGCTTCCGGATCGCGGCCCCGGCCCCTTCGGGATAAGGCAACCCAACTTGTGCCTTGGCAACGCGGGCCATTGCAGCCTCGATCTCTGCCGATGGCGCACTCGGGCGGCGGGTTTCTAGGCTGACATGCAGCAGAAAGCTTTCACCCGTCGCCAACAGTTTGTCGCCCTCAAACATGCTGTGGAACACATGCAGTTTCTTGCCGGCTCCCAGCAGCATCTGGGTCCGCACTTCGATCTTCGCGCCAGCCCGGACCTCATCGACATAGCGGATATGGTTTTCTGCGGTGAAATAGCTGCCGCCCGAGGTAATATAGTCGGCGTCGCAGCCGAGTATCTCCATGAACCGGTCTGTCGCGGCGGCAAACGCCTCAAGATACCGCGCCTCGTTCATATGGCCGTTGTAATCCGTCCAATCCAGCGGCACGGCGCGCGCCAGAGTCAGGATCGGCTGACTCAGATCCGCTTGCTCCAGCGTCGGCAACGCCCCGGGTTTCAGCGCCAGATCATGCTGGTTCAGCACCGCACCTGCGCCCCAGTTCTGCGCCTTGAGCGCCCGCATCATGCCGACAAGGTTGTTGTCGCGGATACGTTCCAATTCGCGGATCGAATGCATCCCCGATTGCGCGTCGGATTGATCGGCGATCATATCGACCAACTCATCGGTGAACTCGGGCACATCCATCAGCTTGGTCCAGGGCCATTTCAGCGCCGGGCCAAACTGCGCCATAAAATGCCGCATCCCAGCCTCTCCGCCGGCGACACGGTAGGTCTCGAACAGGCCCATCTGCGCCCAGCGGATGCCAAAGCCCATGCGGATCGCCTCGTCAATCTCTTCGGTCGTGGCTACACCGTCTTTGACCAACCACAGCGCCTCACGCCACACAGCCTCAAGAAACCGGTCGGCAATATGCGCGTCGATTTCTTTCTTCACATGCAACGGGAAGAACCCGACGGAGGTCAGTAGGTCTTTGGCTCGCTCAATCATCTCGGGCGGGTTTGCTTCAGTCGGCACCAATTCAATCAAGGGCAGCAGGTAAACCGGGTTGAACGGATGCGTGACCACAATCTGTTCGGGTCGCAGCGCGCCCTCCTGCAGTTCCGACGGTTTGAACCCGCTGGTCGAAGAACCGATGATCGCGGTCGGTTCACACGCGTCCTGCAACCCTTTGTAGACTTTCAATTTCAAGTCCAACCGTTCCGGCACGCTTTCCTGAATCCACTTAGCGCCAGGCACAGCCTCAGCCATGTCGTCATGAAAGGTCAGCGCGCCCTCAGGCGGCAATGGCACGTCGCTGAGCCCGGGCAAAGACCGGCGCGCATTGTCCAGAACCTCGCCAATCTTCCGGGCAGCTTCCGGATCCGGGTCGAACACCCGCACATCCCAGCCGTTCAGGAGAAACCGGGCGGCCCATCCGCCCCCGATCACGCCACCACCAATGATTGCTGCTGTATTTGTCATGCTGTCCTCTAATCGATACAGATCGTTTGCAGGCGACCCACCCGGTCCAGATGCGAAATACATCCGAATTGCGGGGTGACCGCGCTGCATTGTTTTGTGTCTGACAGGCAAAACCCGACACATTCAGATGCCGTTTCGCAAGTCTTGCCCGCGTCCGGCAGCGGCAGGATACAGACATGGCTGCGCGCCCGACCGGCAACTTCATAGGTACCGCCCTTTGCTTCGCAGACCTGTTTGCCCGACGCATTGGGCTTGTCCGCACCCGGTTGAATGTCGGTCTGACAGCTTGCCTGAATCGCGAAACTCAAAAAGAGCATCGTCGCAGTGATCAACCGCATGTTCAGCTCCTTGTTCCAGCGCACCTGCCCGCCAACGGTCCGCTCAGTGCCTCGGACCCCTTCAACTTTTGGGTGCCCGCTTGGTCAGACCCAGTTTCTCACGTACTTCTTGCGGTCCGATCACCCGCGCACCCATGTTTTCGATGATGTTTGCGGCCCGCTCGACCAATTGCCAGTTCTCGGCCAGCACGCCTTTTTCCAGCCACAAGTTGTCTTCCAGACCAACCCGTACATTGCCACCGGCCAGGACCGAGGCTGCCACATAGGCCATCTCATTGCGCCCCAGCGAAAACGCACTGAACGTCCAGTCGTCGGGCACGTTGTTCACCATCGCCATGAAGGTGTTCAGATCATCCGGCGCGCCCCATGGCACACCCATGCACAGCTGCACCAAAGCGTTGGGTTCCAGAACACCTTCTTTCACCAATTGTTTGGCAAACCAAAGATGGCCCGTGTCAAAGGCCTCGATCTCGGGCTTCACACCCAGATCAGTCATCAGTTGCCCCATGGCCCGCAAAGCGCCCGGCGTGTTGGTCATTACATAATCGGCCTCGGCAAAGTTCATGGTGCCGCAATCCAGCGTGCAGATCTCGGGCAGGCATTCGGCCACGTGGGCCACACGCTCGGTCGCACCAACCAGATCGGTTCCCGCCTCAGCCAACGGCAGCGGGATTTCCACCCCCCCGAACACCATATCGCCGCCCATGCCCGCCGTCAGGTTCAGCACAGCATCGACATCGGCGTCGCGAATACGATCCGTCACCTCGCGGTACAGCGCCAAATCACGCGAGGGGGCCCCGGTTTCAGGATCACGCACATGGCAATGCACAATGGCGGCGCCCGCCTTGGCTGCAGCAATCGCGCTATCGGCAATTTGCGCCGGTGAGCGCGGTACATGAGGGCTGCGATCCTGTGTCCCGCCCGAGCCTGTGACAGCGCAAGTGATGAAGACGTCGTGGTTCATTTCCAACGGCATGATGTTTTCCCCAAGTTATACCGAGGTCTGCCATGAGTTTTCCCCAGACTTCTCCCCGGATTCCGATTTGCGTCAGTGTCAACTCTGGCGCAGCCTTAGCGGAACAACTTGGCAATATGCGAATCAGACTTGATGAAATCCGCAAAAAACATACTGCAGCCCGAACATCGCGCCCTAAAAACGGCCGTGCTGGTACTGGATGAATGCAACACACTTAGCTTTGCTTCGGCGGTGGACCCGATGCGCGCCGCAAATCGACTGGCGGGTCGACCTGCCTTTGACTGGGATTATGTGACGGCCACAACGGAACCGGCGATGCTGACCAGCGCGCTCAGCGTTCCGGGTATTCCACTGGCCCGCCTGCAAGGCTGCGATCTGATGATCGTTGTCGCCGGTTTCCAACTGGCCCGCCACGCAACCCCCAGCCTGTTGGCCGGGCTGCGCCGCATCGCCGGAACCGGTGCTACCATGGCCGGGATAGATGGTGGCCCCTGGCTGCTTGCAGAAGCCGGTCTGCTGGACGGTCACCCTGCCACAACCCATTGGGAAGATCTGGACAATTTCGCCACCCGATTCCCCGAGGTCGACGTGCGCCCGGACCGCTTCACTGTCTCCGAAGGGCGCCTGACCTCTGGCGGCGCGATTCCGGCCGTCGAGATGATGTTGCATATCATCGCGGCCCGCCATGGCGCAGGTTTCGCGGCCCGCGTCTCGGGTCTATTCTTGTACGAAGGCGCGCCCGAGCCTTCAAAACCCCAAAGCCGTACTGGTCTGCCACATCGTCATACGGCCCTGACCGCCCGTGCCAACACGTTGATGGAATCCTCGCTCGATGACCCACTGGCACTGGCCGATATCGCGTCGACCCTCGGCACCAGCCCGCGTACCCTGCAGCAGCAATTCCGCCTGCGCCTGAACACCACACCGCAGGATCACTACCTACAACTTCGCCTGGCCGAGGCGCGCCGGCTGGTCACTGACACGAATTTGTCCCTGATGGATGTTGCGCTGGCCACCGGTTTTGCCTCTCAATCCAGCTTCGCCCGCGCTTTCCGCACTGCCCACGGCCTATCGGCCCGCGACCTGAGGCAGGACCGCGCGGAACCGACCCGTCACTAAAGGGGCCTATTCATCTGGCCAAAAATATCCCGGGGGAGTCACCGCAGGTGACGGGGGCAGAGCCCCCGTACCTCAATACGGCATCGGATGCGATTTATGGGCCGCACTGATCTCGGCCAGAACGTCATCTGACAACTCCAGATCAACCCCGTCCAGAATATGCTCCAATTGTTGCACAGTCGTGGCCCCAAAAATCGCGGACATCATGAAGGGTCGCGACCGGCACCAAGCCAGCGCCATGTGCGTCGGGTCCAGCCCATGTCGCGCAGCAATCTCAAGATACGCCGCGACCGCCCCAAAGACGCGTTCGTATTTGCGCCCGCCCAT
Organism: Ruegeria sp. EL01; assembly: GCF_900313035.1. GTDB lineage: Bacteria > Pseudomonadota > Alphaproteobacteria > Rhodobacterales > Rhodobacteraceae > Ruegeria. The sequence goes on from NZ_OMPS01000017.1 coordinate 18,006, forward strand.
CTCCGGGACCAGCGACATGCGCGATCTTTCGGGCACTGCACCACCCTGATATTTACCCGTCAAAAAACCGGCCCCAAGCGGGGAAAACGCCAGCAACCCCACATCCTCATGCATGCTCAGCTCGGCCATATCCGTGTCGTAGAGCCGACAGAGCAGAGAGTATTCATTCTGAACCGATGCCACACGCGGCGCGCCGGTTTCGTCTGCCAGTCGCAGCCATTGCGCGGTGCCCCAGGCGCTTTCGTTCGACAGGCCAAAGGCGCGAATGTTTCCCTTGTCAACCTGCGCCTGCAGGGCCTGGAGACACTCCTGCATATTGTCGACAACTTCGTCGGTATTGTGGCCGGTTGGTGCATAGCTCCAGTTCTGCCGAAACATATAGCTGCCGCGATTGGGCCAATGAAACTGATACAGATCGATGCAATCTGTCTGCAGTCGCCGCAGAGACCCTTCAATCGCCTCGGGGATCGTCTGACCCGAAATCGCCGCCCCATCCCGGGCATGCGAAAACCCGGCCCCCGAATGCTTGGTGGCCAGAACATAGCTGCCCCGCCGCGCCGAATTGGCGGCGTTCCAGTTTCCAAGGATCTCTTCGGTGCGTCCAACCGTCTCTTTCGAGATCGGGTTCACCGGATACATTTCGGCCGCATCGACAAAGTTGATCCCGGCGTCAAGCGCCATGCCCATTTGTTTATGCGCGTCTACCTCGGACGTTTGGGTGCCAAACGTCATGGTTCCAAGGCACAGATCCGATACCATGATCCCAGTGCGACCCAACGGCTTCATTTCCATCTGTCATTCTCCTGAAAATACGTTCGAAGACAAAACCTTATGCCTCGGCCTTTTTCTCCCACCGCCCCGATTCCTCGGACCAGTATTGCGCGGAACAGCCTGCACCGGTCAGGTTCTTCCACTGACCGCGTGCCTGTTGGACAGCCTGGTCATCATTGCCGTCGAACAAAATGCAAACCCGCTCAAGCGCGCCAACTTCACTGGCATCAACCACGGCGCCATCGACCGCCATGACACAGGCCGGATCATTGGCGGCTTCGGCTTCGGTCGTCAGCAGGATCGGCTGAGCTTGGTCATGCGGTCCACCGGCGCGGCCGTGTGGCAGAAACCCGTCTTCGGGTCCCAGCCACAGTTTTTCGTCCAGCCAGTCCAACCATGCAGGATTGGTGCCCCGCACGGCAATCCGCCACCCTGCCTGCCGCGCCTTGTCCAGCAAGACCGGCAAGGTCCGCTCCAACGGCTGACGGGTCAGGTGATAGAAATAGACGGCCCCCATGAGATTACTCTTCAGCGGTCTCGAAATTGTCCTGGACGAAGCGGCTTAGCGCACGCACGCCCCAGCCAGTGGCCCCTTTGGGCGCATAAGAAGTTTCTGAGGTCACCGAGGCGACACCGGCAATGTCCAGATGAATCCAGGGGGTCTCTTCTTTGACAAAGCGCTGCAGGAACTGCGCGGCTGTGATTGACCCCGCCGGGCGGCCACCGACGTTCTTCATATCAGCAATCCGCGACTTCAACAGTTTGTCGTACCCGGCACCCAGCGGTAGCCGCCACGCGCCTTCATCCTCGGCTTTGGCGGATTTCAGGAAAGCATCGCAGAACGTATCGTTGTTCGAAAACACACCGGCATTCTCGTGCCCCAGTCCGATGATAACCGCACCGGTCAAGGTCGCCAGATCAATCATGCCAACCGGTTCGAACCGCTCCTGCGCGTACCACATGACATCACACAGAACCAAACGACCTTCGGCGTCGGTGTTGATGACCTCGACGGTGTCGCCCTTCATCGACGTCACCACATCGCCCGGACGTGTTGCATTGCCTGAGGGCATGTTTTCTACCAGCCCGACGAGTCCGACTACATTGGCTTTGGCCTTGCGCTTGGCCAGCGCCCGCATAGTGCCAGCCACAACGCCCGCACCGCCCATATCCATGGTCATGTCTTCCATGCCGCCTGAAGGCTTCAGCGAGATGCCACCGGTATCGAACACGACGCCCTTGCCGACCAGCGCCAGCGGCGCGTCGTCTTTGTCTCCGCCTCTCCAGTGCATGACAACAACTTTAGACGGGCTGACCGAGCCCTGCCCGACGCATAGTAGCGTGCGCATGCCAAGCTCTGTCAGTTTGTCTTCTTCCAGAACTTCCACCTCGAGGCCCAGATCTTTCATCTCGGCCAGGCGATCTGCGAATTCAGTGGTGGTCAGAACATTCGCAGGCTCGTTGGTCAGGTCCCGCGTCATCCGCACCCCGTCCGCGATCGCATATAGAGGCGCGAATGCAGCCTCGGCCTCATCATGTTTCGAATGGCCGATGATCACCGCCCCGGCACCGTCGCTTTCCTTGGTCTTGTGTGCGTCGAAATCATAACTGCGCAGGGCAATCCCCATGGCAAGGTGTTCGACGTGCACCTGATTTCCCGCCATTACCAGCACGTCTTTGCCGCCCGCCAGTTTGGCCACTGCGGCACCGGCTTTGCGCGCTTCGTCATGGTCGGGGCGGCGCGGCAAAACCAGAACGTCCAGCGCCTCGGCCGCCATGCCCGCGGGCCAGGCCAGAGAGATCACGTCGCCTGATTTGGCCTTGCCGAACTTTTCGCTTTCCACCAGCCGGGCAACGGCACCTTTGGTCAGCCGGTTCGCACGACGCGCAGCCGGGCTCATTTTACCTTCCGACGGAATAATGATCACGACACGCCCTTCGGCCTGGGCCATAGCGTCCACGTCAAAGGCCTGAAAACGGATCGGTACCAGACTGCTCATTGCAAACTCCTCAAAATCTGTTCCCCAAGACCTAGCCTGCGCTGCCCAACTTGACCAGATAGCAGTTTTCCCCGCCTCTCAATTGCATTAAGGTCCCGAAAAAATAACCGGCAGGCTCGGGGGAGAATGAAGTGGCATCAAACGGCAGGCATAGGCCGTCGCGCATTGTTACATGCGTGGACGAATCCGGTCTGAATCCCCACTTCACAAGCTTAGCGGGGGCACATCCGTGATCCTCGATCGTTACTTCGGCCGCAGATTTCTGCAGAGCTTTCTGGTCATAGGCGCCATTTTTCTGACCCTGATGATTCTGATCGACCTGATTGAACAGGTACGCCGTTTCAACGATGTTGATCTGTCCTTTGGTCGTGTGCTGCACCTGACCCTGTTGAACACACCCGCCGCAATCAGCGAAATGCTGCCTCTGCTGGTCATTCTGTCGACAATCGCCCTGTTTGTTGGGCTGGCCCGCACATCCGAATTGGTGGTGACGCGCGCCACGGGCCGATCCGGCATCCGCGCGCTGGTGGCTCCTGTCCTGCTGGCACTAACCATCGGCGCGCTGGCGGTGGCATTGCTGAACCCAATCGCCGCTGCCACTTCTGAGGAGTTTCAGCGCCTGTCGGATTCCTACCGCAACAATGGCAGTTCAGCTCTGTCGATCAGCAGCGAGGGTCTTTGGCTGCGGCAAGGTGCTGAAAACGGTCAGGCCGTGATCCATGCGCGCGGCACCTCAAACGAAGAGACCCTGGGGCTGAACGACGTGACCATCATTACTTTTGCCCCCGATGGTAAACCAACCCAACAGATCATCGCCGACCGGGCCGAGCTGCAGGATGGGAAATGGGTATTGTCGCACGCCAAAATCTGGAAACTGCAGGATGGGCAGAACCCGGAATTCAATTCTGTGTCACATGACCGGCTCGAGCTGCCAACATCACTGACACGCGAACGGATTCTCGACACTCTCGGCCAGCAAGACTCGGTCTCGGTCTATGACCTCCCACAGCTGATATCGGATCTGCGCGAGGCCGGGTTTTCGACCAAACAATACGAGGTTTGGCTGCAGGTCCAACTGGCGCGCCCCTTCTTTCTGGTCGCCATGGTCCTGATCGGAGCGGCCTTCACCATGCGCCACGTCCGTTTTGGCGGCACAGGAATTGCCGTACTGACGGCGGTTCTGTTGGGCTTTGGCATCTATTTCATCCGCAACTTTGCGCAAATTCTCGGGGAAAACGGACAATTGCCCATCTATGTCGCCGCATGGGCTCCACCCTTTGCCGCAATTCTGCTGGCGCTCGGCTTGCTCTTACATGCGGAGGATGGCTGATGCGGCACATTGTCCCCCTGTTGCTGACAAGCGCACTTGCCTTGTCTGTTCCCGCAGGCCTAGTTGCGCAAACAACAACGCCGCAGGCGCAAGGATCGCAGGAAGAGCAGGAACCAGCCCTTCTGGTCGCCGACAAGGTGTTTATCACCTCAGATCGCAGCCTTGTGGCCGAAGGTAATGTCGAAGCGTTCCAAGGCGACGTCAAATTGTCCGCGCGACGTGTTGTCTACAACCGGGAAACCGGCGAGTTGACGCTGGAAGGCCCCATTCGCATCGATCAGGATGGACGGTCCACGGTCCTTGCTGATTCAGCACAGCTGGACAGCGGTCTTCAAAACGGGTTGCTGATCGGCGCCCGGATGGTTTTTGACCAGCAGGTTCAGATCGCGTCGGTGCAAGCCAAGCGGGCATCGGGCCGCTATACGCAATTCAGCAAAGTTTCGGCAACGTCCTGTCATGTCTGCGACGATGGGAAACCACCGCTTTGGCAAATTCGGGCTCGTAAGGTCACACACGATCAGCTGGAACGGCAACTTTATTTTGAAGGCGCGCAACTTAGGGTGCTGGATTACCCGGTGTTCTATTTCCCCTACCTGCGCCTGCCAGATCCAACCCTGGACCGTGCAACTGGGTTTCTGGTTCCATCTATCCGCACGACATCGCAATTGGGCACGGGCGTGCAAGTCCCGTATTTCTTCAAACTGGGCGACCACAAGGATCTGACGCTGACGCCCTACCTTTCGGCCAAAACCACAACACTGGGCTATCGGTACCGTCAGGCGTTTGTGAACGGCCGCATCCAGATCGAAGGGGCCTATACGCGGGATGATGTGCAACAGGGCCAGGACCGCGGCTATCTGTTTGCCAACGGCTGGTTCGGTCTGAAGAACGACTACCGCTTTACCTTCAACCTTCAGACCGCGTCGGACGATGCATACCTAGCCGATTACGGTCTGCCCGATCTGGATCGCTTGCGCAGCGAGATTGCGTTGGAGCGGATCAAGCGCGACACAGCCTTTAGAACCAGTTTCATTCACTACAAAACCCTGCGCGACAGCGAAAATCAGGACAACATCCCGTCGCGCGTGTTCGATCTGAACTACCAGAAACGCTTTTTCCCAAGCGCAGTGGGCGGCGAGGTTCGGCTCAGCTTTGTTGGCCATGCCCATGAACGCACCAGCGACGAGGATATCATCGGGCGGGACATTGCCCGGGCGACATTTGACGCAGAATGGTTGCGCAGCTGGACCTTTGCCTCAGGGCTGCGGGCCGATGCCCGGTTTGGCGCGTCGATCGATACGTTCAACATTCGGCACGACAGCAACTTTCCAACGGACGTCACCCGTTCAACCCCGCGAGCGGCGCTCACCCTGCGCTATCCGATGACTCGACGCGAAAGATCTGGTGCGACCCAGTTCATTGAACCGATTGTGCAATTTGGCTGGACAGATGTCTCTGACACCGACGTCCCCAACGACGAAAGCACCTTCCAGGACTTCGATCAGGGCAACCTGCTGTCGCTGTCGCGGTTCCCGGCAGAAGACCAACGAGAAGATGGTGCAACCGCGGTCGTGGGGCTCAACTGGGCCCGGTATGGCGCAAACGGCTGGCAGGCCCTGGCCACGGTTGGTCAGGTTTTTCGGGCTGATGCCGACCCCAATTTCAACCTGACATCCGGTTTGCAGGGCACGTCTTCGGACCTTTTGCTGGCGGGACAGATCAAAACAGCGAACGGCTGGTCGCTTGCCGGACGAGGCTTGTTGAACGGTGACCTAAGCTTCGTCAAAGCCGAGGTTCGCGGCGCGTGGCAGAAAGACGGGGCTGGCGTGTCGGGCAGCTATATCTGGCAGGAAAAAGATCCTGCCGAAAATGCCACTGCCGAAATCTCTGAGATTTGGCTCCGGGGACGTTATCCAATCGATCAAAACTGGCTAACCCGAGCCGAGGCACGCTATGATTTCGCCGAGTCCGAACCCATCCGCCTTGGCCTGGGAGTGACATATCAGAACGAATGTGTTCAGGTTAACATGTCCGTAGCGCGGCGCTTTACTTCAACATCAACTATTGAGCCTTCGACCGAATTCGGCTTTACCCTGTCGCTGACAGGTTACGCCCTCGAAGGCGGTGGCAACACATACAAGAGAAAATGCAGTTGATATCAGGTTTCTTCAGGTTTCTTCGTTCCGGTTGGCATAAACCGGTTGCACCGGCGCTGATTGCCGCATCGCTCATCGTTGTTGCGCCGCGTGTCAGCGCTCAAGGTTTGTTCTCGCCTGCGATACGCGTCAATCAAGACATCGTCACGTGGTACGAGCTGGACCAACGACTTCAGTTTCTGACCGTGCTGGGCATACCGGGCGACTCGGAAAAGGATGTCCGTCAGGCGTTGATCGATGACCGGCTGCGCAAACAAGCGATGAGCGCGGCCGGAATTCAGGTCGCCCCAGAAGATGTGCAGCTGGGAATCGATGAGTTCGCAGCACGCGGACAACTGTCGACTGAACAATTCCTGCAACTGCTTGGTGAGTCGGGCGTTGATCCTGAAACCGTTCGGGATTTCGTGGCAGATCAGTTGTCCTGGCGCGACTACATCAGTTCCCGGTTCCTGTCTCAGGCTCGCCCGACACAGGACGAAATCAACCGTGCACTGGGACAGGCCGGCGGTGGCGGGCTTCAGGTCTTGTTGTCCGAAGTCATTATTCCAGTGACCCCCCAAACTCTCGCACAGACCGAGCTTTTGGCGGAAGAGATTGCTCAGTTGCAGGGGTTTGACGCCTTTTCCGCAGCAGCTGCGCAGTATTCAGCGGCATCCACCCGCGAAAATGGCGGCCGTCTGGATTGGCTCAATATCTCCAACCTGCCGCCCGCGCTGCAACCCGTGATTCTGGGCCTGCAAAATGGCGAGATTACCGATCCGATCTCGCTGCCCAATGCTGTCGCCCTGTTCCAGCTGCGCGGTTTGCGCGAAGTTGCAACAGGCGCACCCAGATTCTCCAAAATCGACTACGCCATTTACTACCTTCCCGGCGGCCGCATCTCTGATACCCTGGCAACCGCAGCGCGTTTGAAAGAAGAGATCGATACATGTGACGACCTCTACGGCATCGCCAAAGATCAGCCCCGCGAGGTTTTGGATCGCATCGATGCTGCCCCGTCAGAGATTCCACGTGATGTGGCTGTCGAACTGGCCAAGCTTGACCGGAACGAAGTGTCGACAACACTAACACGCAACAATGGTCAAACGCTGATGTTCCTGATGCTCTGCAATCGGACCCGCGACTTGGGTGAGGACACGTCCCGCGAAGATGTGGCCAACGCCTTGACCCAGCAGCGTCTGCAAGCCTTTGCCGATAGTCTGATTGAACAGCTGCGGGCCGACGCAACTATCATCGAGCAATGATGGCCCCTATCGTGCTCAGCTGCGGTGACCCGGCTGGAATCGGCCCAGAAGTCGCAGCGAAAGCGTGGGACCACCTGCGTGACACCTGTCCGTTTGTCTATATCGGAGATGTCGCGCACCTGCCGGATGAAACACCTACGCAAGTGATCAAAGACCCGTCGCAAGCGTCGCGGATCAGTGCAACCGCCTTACCGGTTCTGCAACTGGAATTCCCGGCCACAAACCGGCCCGGCGATCCAGACCCGGCAAACGCGCCGTCGGTCATTGACGCCATCGAACAGGGGGTTGCGTTGGTGCAATCCGGCGCTGCTTCGGCTCTGTGCACGGCTCCGATCCATAAAAAGGCACTGATCGACGGAGCCGGGTTTGCCTATCCCGGCCATACCGAGTTTCTCGCCGCATTGGCGGGTCGCAAGCGGGTGGTGATGATGCTCGCCAGCGACCAACTACGTGTGGTTCCGGCGACCATCCACATTCCCCTGTCGCGCGTTCCTCATGAACTGACCCCGGATGTGCTGCGCGATACAATCGAAATCACTGCGCAAGGTCTGCGCCAACATTTCGGCATCCCCCACCCACGTCTCGCCGTCGCCGGTTTGAACCCCCATGCAGGCGAAGGCGGCAAAATGGGCACGGAAGAGCTGGACTGGATATCACCGCTGCTATCGGACCTTACCAGCGACCACTACACAGTAACGGGTCCGCTACCGGCGGACACCATGTTTCACGGCGCCGCCCGCACCCGCTATGACGCGGCGATTGCCATGTATCACGATCAGGCCCTGATCCCGATCAAAACGCTGGATTTCGACCGCGGTGTCAATGTGACGCTGGGTCTGCCCTTCATACGCACCTCACCTGACCACGGCACTGCACTGGATATCGCGGGAAAAAACATCGCCAATCCCACCAGCCTGATCGAAGCTTTGAAACTCGCCCAACGGATGGCACAGACCCCTTGATGCTTCATCTGGCCAAAAATATCCCCGCCGGAGGCAAAAAACCTCTGGCACCACGCCGCCTTTCCGCGCCACGGTAGTCGGATCATGAGCGCCATCGACACACTTCCCCCATTGCGCGAGGTTATCGCGTCGCACCAGCTGTCCGCCCGCAAGTCGCTGGGTCAGAACTTTTTGCTGGACCTCAACCTGACTGCCAAGATCGCGCGCCAGGCCGGTGATTTGCGAGAATGCGATGTTCTGGAAATCGGCCCCGGCCCCGGTGGTCTGACGCGCGGCTTGTTGTCCGAAGGCGCGCGCAAAGTTGTCGCCGTTGAAAAAGACACCCGTTGCATCGCCGCACTGAATGACATCGCTGCGGCCTATCCCGGCAAGCTCGAGGTGATCAACGGCGATGCGCTTGAAATCGACCCTCTGGCGCATCTGACACCGCCGATCCGGGTCGCGGCCAACCTGCCCTATAATGTCGGAACCGAGCTTCTGGTGCGTTGGTTGACGCCGCCGGAATGGCCCCCGTTCTGGCAAAGCCTGACGCTGATGTTCCAGCGCGAAGTGGCCGAGCGCATTGTTGCCCAACCCGGCAGCAAAACCTACGGGCGTCTGGCCATCCTTGCGCAGTGGCGGGCCGAGGCACGTATTGCGATGTCTCTGCCTCCGGGAGCGTTCACTCCGCCGCCCAAAGTCTCCAGCGCGGTTGTTCATCTAATCGCCCTGCCCGAACCGCGTTATCCGGCGGATGCTGCCACTTTGTCCCGCACCGTCGCCGCCGCCTTCAACCAGCGTCGTAAGATGCTACGTGCTTCGCTGAAGGGCGTCGCGCCAGATATCGAGGACCGTTTGCGTGCCGCCGGTATCAAGCCCACAGACCGGGCCGAGCAGATCCCGCTCGAAGCGTTCTGCGCATTGGCCCGCGAAATTCAAAAACCCTGACACTGCAAAAAGAAAAACCCCGGCGCATAAACCGGGGTTTCTTAATTCAGATCCTATCGGCCTGACTATTCAGCAGCCTCAGGCGTATCGCCATTGTCACCGGTCGTTTCAGGTTTGGGTGCCGGTTTCGGCTTGCGGGCGCGGGGTTTGCGTGCCGGCTTTTCCTTGCGCTCCGGCGCCTCGGAACCCTCTTCAGGTGCATTTCCCTGGCTTTCCGGGGTTTCGACCAGACCGCTTTCAGGCGCAGCTGCCTCGGAGCCGAAATCCATGACGTCAGGCTGCGGCGTCGCGGCCGGATCAGACTGACGGGCCGCTTCGCGTTCCTGACGCTCGGCGCGTTCACGATCACGTTCCGCCTGGCGTTCGCGATTCTGGCGCTCCTGCTCTTCGCGGCGTGCGTCCATTTCTTTCTGCGCTTCGCTGAGCAATCGCAAGTAATGCTCGGCATGTTGCTGAAAATTTTCGGCCGCAACACGGTCATTTGCCAGTTGGGCATCGCGCGCCAACTGATTGTACTTATCTATGATTTGCTGCGGTGTGCCACGCACCTTTCCTTCCGGACCCGAGCTGTCAAAAACACGGTTTACGACGTTGCCGCCAGAAGGACGATTGCGGTTATTCTTGGCCCGCGAGCGGGATTTGGAAGATCTCATCTACTTTACGTCAGCCTTGTCATTCGCTGTCGATCAACCCGTACCTTACGCTGCTCAGAGGCTTGTGCCGTAACGCGTCATCGACTTTTTGGGCTTGGCGTCAGGGGCGCGCTGAAACAGCGTCTACCTCGCCGACTAATCCTGAGTAAACATGTCCTGCGCGTACAGACAAGAGGATTCTCGGGATTTTCTCAGCTTTTTTACCGGGATCGGCGTTTTTCGGCCTCAGTTTTGCATTTCATCCGGGCATTCTGGCACCAACCACGCGATCGCGGCCATCCAGGTCGGGGATTATTCGAATGTCGGCCAGACCCGATGCATCCAACAAGGCGGATACTTGAGCTGCCTGTGTGGGGCCAATTTCGACCAGTATGCGCCCACCGGGCATCAAAAAGTCAGGCGCACCTGCGGCAATGTGCCGATACGCACCCAACCCATCACCCTCATCCGTCAATGCCAACCGAGGTTCATGCTCGCGGACTTCCGGCGACAGCCCCCTCATCTCGGTAAGCGATATATAGGGTGGGTTGGACACGATCAGATCATAGGCGTCGTCGACACCATCAAACCAGTTGGATTTGCGGATATCGATCCTGTCCTGAACACCATGTTTCACCGCGTTTGCGCTGGCCTGCAGGCAGGCAGCCTCACTGACATCAACGCCCATCCCGGTTGCGCTGGTGCGCTCGGCCAGTAAGGTCACCAGGATACAGCCTGACCCTGTTCCCAGATCCAATACATGATCAAATGGCTGGCTTAGTGCCGCCTCGACCAACGCCTCGGTCTCGGGGCGTGGATCCAGCACATCACTGCTGACCCGGAACCCGCGCCCATAGAATTCTCGTTCGCCCAGCAGATGCGAGACCGGCACGCGAATGGCGCGCAGTGAAATCAACTGATCATAGCGCTCAGAGATATCGGGCGACAATTCCTCGGGCGCGATCAGTGTGACACGGCTGGCTTCTATCCGGGCGGCATGGGCTAGCAACACGCGCGCATCCCGCGCCGGATCATCCACACCGGCCGCACGCAGGCGCGCCGTTGCAGCGACCATCGCCTGCGCAGCTGTCTGTACCCCCGTCATTGTGACATCTCAGCCAGCAAACGGGCCTGATCGTCGGCCGTTAGCGCATCGATCACCTCGTCCAGATCACCGTGCATCACCTGATCAAGCTTATAAAGCGTCAGGTTGATGCGGTGATCGGTCATGCGGCCTTGCGGGAAATTGTAAGTCCTGATGCGCTCTGACCGATCGCCGGATCCCACCTGACTGGCCCGATCGGCCGAGCGTTCGCTGTCGATCCGCTGGCGTTCATGATCATACAAGCGCGTTTTCAACACCTGCATTGCAATCTCACGGTTGCGGTGCTGCGATTTCTCGGAACTGGTCACCACCAAGCCACTGGGCAGGTGTGTGATCCGCACCGCCGAATCGGTGGTGTTCACATGCTGCCCGCCCGCGCCTGACGATCGCATCGTATCGATCCGGATGTCATTGGCGTCGATCTGGATGTCTACGTCTTCCGCCTCGGGCAGGACCGCAACTGTTGCGGCCGAGGTATGAATGCGCCCACCGCTTTCGGTTTCGGGCACCCGCTGCACACGGTGCACACCGGATTCATATTTCATCCGGGCAAAGACGTTTTCGCCCTTGATATGGGCCACAACCTCTTTGATGCCACCCAGATCAGAGGCCTGTTCTTCGATGATCTCGAATTTCCAGCCGCGCGCTTCGGAATAGCGCTGATACATCCGCAGCAGATCTCCGGCAAACAAAGCGGCCTCATCCCCGCCTGTTCCAGGCCGGATTTCCAGCATCGCAGGGCGCGCATCCGCAGCGTCTTTGGGCAACAGCGACAGTTGCAGCGCATGTTCCGCCTCGGGGATACGCGACTGCAGCGCGGGAACTTCTTCCTCGGCGAGTTCCTTCATATCCGGGTCGGTCAGCATAGCCTCGGCATCGGCCAGATCGGTGACCAACTGACGCCAGGCCATAATCTGATCGACCACGGGTTTCAGATCGGAATATTCCTTCGCCAGCGTCGCAATATCACCGCCCGAGGCACCATCGGCCATGGCTGCTTCGAGGTATTGAAACCGCTGGGTTATCTGTTCAAGTCGTTCTTCGGGGATCATCCGGGCGGTGTCTATCAATCCGGGGCTTTGGTCAAGGCCCCGCCTTATGCTAACCTGATCATATGAAACGGCTCATTCTTGTCTTGATCCTGTGCACGCCACCTGCATTGGCCGATGTAATCGGCCCCGGAGGTAAGGTGCAGGATTGCTACTGCACCGACAAATCCGGCAGCCGGATTGAACTGGGTGAGATGATCTGCCTGCAGGTCGATGGGCGCATGTTCACAGCGCAATGCCAGATGTCCCTGAACGTCCCCATGTGGCGCGAGGTGCAGGAAGGGTGTTTGTCTTCAGGATTACAGCAAAGCAAGCCACCCGTCGACCCGGTGTCGATTGACGTCAAAATCCTTTCGGCCAAAACGTAAACGGCCATAGATACGTAGAATATCACCGTCCTGCTGCACCGTTGTGTAGTCGGGAAAGCCGATCCATTTTGTACGCGTGACGTAAGTGATCATCCCCTCATCTACTGAACCGGCCAGAACCGAGGTGCGCGGTGAAACGCGCGCAATCTCGTCCAACTGTCCCAATCCGTCAGGGCCCGTTTCGACCATACGGTAGACGCCACCCTTCATGTCCCGGTTTACGTCGCCGGTCGGGGGCACATGCCAAAGATCGGGATCAGTTGGGGCAAGGCGGATATACCCACCAACCAAAATGACCAACGCAACCAGCAGCCAGATCATGTATCTCATTGCCCCATACCCTCTTTGGCGCAAAGCCTAACTGCCACAGTCAACCGGACAAGCCATTCCGGTCTCCCCTACCGTGACGTCACGCCGGGAAGAATGCATAACAGCTCGAACAACAGGTTTGCGGCCGTCAGCGCCGTATTTCCCGACGGATCATAAGGCGGAGACACTTCGACCAAATCGCAGCCCACCACATTGACCCCACCCAACGCATGGATCAGTTGCAAGGCCTGCGGCGTTGTCAGGCCGCCAATCTCGGGTGTGCCGGTACCCGGGGCAAAAGACGGGTCCAGACTGTCAATGTCATAGGTGATGTAAACCGGGTGATCGCCAATCGTCTTGCGGATCGTCGAGCCGATCTGGGTCAGGTTCTGCTGCCACAACTCCCACGCCGGGTATTGGCGAAATCCCCAACCCTTGGCCTCGGTAAAGTCAGACGCCGCATATCCCGACCCCCGGATGCCGATCTGAAAGGTCTTGTCAGGGACAATCAATTGCTCTTCGTAAGCGCGGCGAAACACGGTGCCGTGGGTCTCACGCTCGCCGAACATCTCGTCGTTCACATCTGCATGGGCATCGACATGGACTAGCGCCACGGGTCCGTGTTTCGCGGCTATCGCCCGCAGGATTGGCAGGGTGATCGAATGATCGCCCCCCATGGCGACCGGCGTGACGCCCTTCGCCAGAATGGCGTCATAGCTTTCCTTGATGATCTTCAGACTGTCCGACAACGAAAAGGTGTTGATTGCCAGATCACCGATATCGGCAATCTGAAGCTTATCGAATGGTGCTGCGGTTGTGGCCATGTTGTACGGCCGGATCATCGCGCTTTCGGATCTGATCTGCTTTGGCCCAAACCGCGTTCCGGACCGCCACGAGGTACCGATATCCATAGGGATTCCCAGAACCGCGACATCCAGCCCTTCAAGAGAGGCCACCTGAGGCAAACGCATAAAGGTATTCGGCCCCGAGAAGCGGGCCAGATCATTGCCGCTGATCGGTTGGTTGAAATCTGTCATGCCTGTTGTCTCTCCCATCCGGCCACATGGTTAAGCACATACCGGAAGTATGGCTAATCAATAGTTAACGTCAGACCAGCTTGTTCCATCCCAACAGGCAAATGATCTGAGTTGCGACATGTGCGCCAGCAATGGCCGTCGCACCGGAGGTGTCAAACGGAGGCGATACCTCGACCACATCCCCGCCCTTGATGTTGATCCCGGCAATATCGCGCAGGATGATTTGCGCCTGAATCGACGAAAGCCCACCCCAAACGGGCGTGCCGGTACCGGGGGCAAAGGCCGGGTCCAGCCCGTCAATGTCAAAGCTCAGGTAAACCGGACTGTCGCCCACGATATCCTTGATCTTTTGCGCCACAGCGGCTGGACCGGCCTCATACACTTCGCGCGCGTCGATGATGTTGACGCCCAGCGTGTCTTCGTTGGTTGTCCGTATCCCCACCTGAACCGACCGCTTGGGATCCACGATCCCCGATTTCACGGCCTTGTAGAACATGGTCCCGTGATCCACCCGGGACATGTCGTCATCGGCCCATGTGTCGGTGTGGGCATCGAATTGCACCAGGGACATCGGCCCATATTTCTCGGCATAGGCTTTGAGGATGGGAAAGCTGATATAGTGATCCCCGCCCAGCGTGACCGAGGCGACATCCGCCGCCAATATAGTCCGGATATGATCGGTCAGCGTATCGGGAAAGGCAGGAATATTGGCATAGTCAAAGGCCATGTCGCCATAGTCCACGATGGCCAACTCGCCTAACGCGTCAAAGGGCCAGCCGTAAGGTTCGTCCGGGGATTGAAGTGTACTGGCCTCTCGGATCGCACGTGGCCCAAGACGCGTACCGGGACGGTTGGTGACCGCCTGATCGAACGGCACCCCTGTCACCGCAATATCCACACCCGTCAGATTTTTTGTGTAAAGACGTCGCAGAAAAGACGTTGCCCCGCCAAACGTGTTCTCATGAGAAACCCCTTTCAATTCGGGGTTTGTGAACGCCTCATCCACGAAGTTCTTTGAATCTTCCAAAGCCATTGCTTCCGCTCCCTCCTCAGTGTTTTTCAGCTCAGCGGCAGCGCTTTTTCTACAATCCGCGCAAAGAAAGATGCGCCAACGGGCGCGATCTCATCATTGAAGTTGTACTTTGGGTGGTGCAGTCCCGCTCCGTCGCCCTGCCCCAAAAACAAATAGGCCCCGGGCCGTGCCTGCAGCATATAAGAAAAATCCTCGGCTCCCATGTCGCGGCCCATCGAATCCACAACGCGGTTGTCGCCCGAAACCTCCCGCGCGACTTCGGCCGCAAAGGCGCATTTGTCGGTATCGTTGATGGTCGCAGGATAGCCGACCTCATAGTCCAGCTCAGCCTCAACCCCGTATGAGGCCGCCTGCCCTTTTACGATCTGCTCCATCCGTTCCATCACCATCTTCTGAACCGCAGGGTCGAAGGTTCGGACGGTTCCGTTCAGGTAAGCGGTATCCGGGATCACATTGTTGACCGTCCCGGTATGGATCTGCGTAACCGAGACCACGAGATCTTCGACCGCGTAATGATTGCGACTGACAATGGTCTGAATGGCTTGGGCAATCCCGCAAGCCGCCATCACCGGGTCACGGGTCTGATGCGGCATCGCCCCGTGCCCACCGACCCCCTGAATATGGATGTGGAACGTATCCACCGCCGCCATGATCGGCCCCGGTGTGGTATAGAACGCGCCTTCGGGATTACCGGGGTCGTTATGCAACGCGTAAACCTCTGAAATATCGAATTTATCCATGATGCCTTCGTCAACCATCACGCCTGCGCCGCCGCCTTCTTCTTCGGCCGGCTGAAAGATCAGCGCGACGCGGCCTTTGAAGTTGCGCGTTTCTGCCAGATAACGCGCCGCGCCCAGCAACATTGTCGTGTGCCCGTCATGCCCGCAGGCATGCATCTTGCCGGGGTTTGTTGAGGCATAGTCCAACCCCGATTCCTCGGGGATCGGCAGCGCATCCATGTCGGCGCGCAGGCCGATCGTCGGCCCTTCCCCCTGACCGTTGATGATCGCGACGATGCCTGTCTTGGCGATGCCCTCGTGCAACTCATCTACGCCGAACTCGCGCAGACGCTCCGTCACAAATGCCGCCGTTTCATAGCATTCGAACTCCAGTTCGGGGATGGTATGCAGATGTTGGCGCCATGTCGCCATGTCAGCGGCATAGTCGGCAATACGGTTCACAACGGGCATATGGGGTGGACTCCTGATCCAAGCTGCGGGATGTCTGCATCAGACACTGGAACAAGGGGCTTCGCAATGGCTGAAAATCCACTGATCCACGACCCGGACGCAGGGATCGAGCGCTTGCTGGAAATCATGCGCCGCCTGCGCGATCCGCAATCCGGCTGCCCCTGGGATATCGAACAGGATTTCGGCACGATCGCTCCCTACACAATCGAAGAAGCCTATGAGGTCGCAGACGCCATCGAACGGCAGGCCTGGGATGAATTGAAGGGTGAGCTGGGCGACCTGCTGTTCCAGTCGGTGTTTCACGCGCAGATGGCCGAAGAAGCCGGCCATTTCGCCTTTCAGGATGTCGTGCGCACCATGTCCGACAAGATGGTGTCCCGCCACCCGCATGTCTTTGGCGATGAATCCCGCGACAAATCGGCCGAACAGCAAACGCTGGATTGGGAAACGGTCAAAGCCGCCGAACGCGCAGGCAAAGAGCAAAAAGGTGCGTTGGACGGCGTTGCGGCCAACCTGCCCGCCCTGGTGCGAGCGCATAAATTACAAAAACGCGCCGCGCGCGTGGGGTTTGACTGGCCTGATGCCAGCCATGTCCTTGCCAAGATCACCGAAGAAGCCGCTGAGCTGGAAGAGGCGCGCGACCAAAAGGATGCTGATGCACTGGAAGATGAATTCGGCGATCTTCTGTTCGTGATGGTCAACCTTGGGCGTCATCTGGGCATTGAACCCGAAGCCGCGCTGCGCCGCACCAACGCCAAGTTCACACGCCGCTTTGCACAGGTCGAGGCGCGGCTTGCTGACCGCGGCAAAACCCCCTCGGAAAGCGACCTGGAGGAGATGGATGCGCTATGGGATGAGGTGAAGATTGCAGAGCATCGCGCCAACGGCAAACTCCCGCCTGTGGAGGCTGCAACCAACGGCTGAAACTGCTGGACAAGTCCGGCGACACTTGCCAGTGTCCGCCCTTCACGACCCCGGAGGCCTGCAATGACAGCGCGCAAGATCATCATCGATACCGACCCCGGACAGGACGACGCCGTCGCCATCCTGTTGGCACTGGCCAGCCCGGAAGAGATCGATGTGCTGGGCATTACAGCCGTTGCGGGCAACGTTCCGCTGGCGCTGACCGCCAAGAATGCGCGTATCGTCTGTGAACTGGCTGGCCACACCGAAGTACCGGTTTATGCCGGGTGCGACCGCCCGCTGACGCGCCCTTTGATCACCGCTGAACATGTGCATGGCAAAACCGGTCTGGACGGCCCAGACCTGCCCGACCCGCAGATGCAGCTGACCGGCGGGCACGCGGTTGATTTCATCATCGACACTCTGCGCGCGCACGACCCCGGCACCGTCACACTCTGCCCTCTGGGTCCGCTGACCAATATCGCCACTGCGTTCCAGAAAGCCCCCGATATCGTTGAACGCGTTCAGGAAATCGTCCTGATGGGTGGTGCGTATTTCGAAGTTGGAAACATCACGCCTACGGCGGAATTCAACATTCATGTCGATCCAGAAGCCGCTGATGTTGTTTTTAAATCCGGAAGACCGATTGTGGTCATGTCTTTGGACGTCACTCACAAGGCGCTGGTCACCAAACCCCGCAACGATGCGTTCCGCGCTCTGGGCAACAAAGCTGGCATTGCCACCGCCCAGATGACGGATTTCTTCGAACGGTTCGACAAGAACAAATATGGCAGCGAGGGCGCGCCGCTGCACGATCCCTGCGTCACGGCTTACCTGATCCGGCCCGAGCTGTTCTCGGGTCGTCACGTCAATGTGGAAATTGAAACGACATCAGAACTGACTTTGGGCATGACCGTCGCCGATTGGTGGGGCGTCACCGACAGAAAACCCAACGCGCTGTTTGTCGGCGACCTAGATGCCGATGGATTCTTCGCCCTGCTCACCGAACGGCTGGCCCGGTTATGAGCGCCGCGCTTCGCCTTGCCCGCCCCGAAGACCTTGACCGCCTGATGGGCCTTGTCGCGGCTTTCCACGCCGAGGCAGGCATAGAACAAGACGCCGATCAGCAACGCGATGCACTGTTGCCGCTGCTCGAAGGTATCCCGCACGGGTGTATCTACCTGATCGGACCGGGACGTGCACCGCTGGGCTACATCATCCTCACCTTCGGCTGGTCGGTCGAGTTCGGCGGCATGGACGGATTTGTCGACGAAATTTACATCCGCCCCGCTGTTCGGGGTCGTGGTATCGCGACCGAGGTCCTGCTGGACCTGCCCAAGGCCTTGGCGGGCGCCGGTCTGACGGCCCTGCATCTGGAAGTTGACCGCACCAATGAGGCAACACAAAAACTGTACATGCGCACCGGGTTCAAAGCCCGGGAACGTTACATGCTGATGAGCCGAAAGCTCTGATCTGAAATACGTCAATAAAGGGCGTGATTTTTGAAATTAACCAATTGTTTTTAAAATAATTTATCAAAAAACGGGCATTTTTACCGCAACTTTCCCCGTGACCACCCGGCGGGTCAGTTCCTAGGTATTATGGCACAAACAAAAAACAGAAAATTCCAGGGGTACGTAAATGGAACAATTGATCGGGCAACTTGTCGGTGGTGCACTCGGTGGCACCGGTGGCGGAAAACTCGTCAAAGGCTCGGACATGGGCAGTCTGGGTAACATGCTTGTGGGCGCCGTGGGTGGTGTTGGCGGCGGGCAGATCCTGAGCGGGCTGTTGGGCGCGGGTGGCGCTGCAGCAGCAGGCGGCATGGATCTCGGCGCGCTGGCGGCAAATGTCGTCGGCGGTGGGGTCGCCGGACTGGTCGTTCAGGTCGTTGTTGGCATGATCGTCAAAAAGATCAAAGGCTGAACACCTTGAGCGTATCAGAGAAAACGGGGGCCATCGGTCCCCGTTTTTTAATGCTCGGCTTCAAGGTTCATTTCAAAAAAGACCAAGCCGTCCAAAACTGACTTTGGTAACGCGCTATAGGGTCCACGGGGCATAAACCCCAGCGACTGGTATAGCTTCTGCGCCGCCGTCATTGCGCTTCCCGTGTCCATCAAAATCCGCTTGAACCCGAGCGCTTGGCAATCAGCGATCAAAGCCTCCATCAGGGCGCGCCCGGCCCCGGTTCCACGCGCGGCGTCGCGCACGAAAACGCGCTTAATCTCGGCCGTGCCTTCATCAATGCGTTGGAACATGCCGCACCCAACCGCTGATCCATTCACCAGGGCAATCCGAATGCCTCCATCGGGCGGCACATGCTGGGCCTCCAACGATTGCATCAATGTTTCGAATTTGTCCTGCGGGTAGGCATACAACACGACCTCGGCATCCTGACCACCTAAGCTTACCAGAAAATCCCGATACTCCCAACACAGAGCTCTAACGGTATCAAATTGTTCGGATGTTTTCGGCCTAACAATCGTCAGCATGGTCATCCCCTAGTCCAGCGAATGACCATACCATGTTCAAAAACCTTAGCGAAGGATCGACGCCCCGGCATATTCCGCCACTTCACCCAGCGTTTCTTCGATGCGAATCAACTGGTTGTATTTGGCCAACCGGTCCGAACGCGCCAGCGAACCGGTTTTGATCTGCCCGCAATTGGTCGCAACTGCCAGATCGGCAATCGTTGCGTCCTCAGTCTCACCCGAACGGTGGGACATCACATTGGTGTACCGCGCCCGATGGGCCATATCGACGGCACGCAGGGTTTCGGTCAGCGACCCGATCTGGTTCACCTTGACCAGCATCGAGTTGGCGCAGCCACGCTCGATCCCCTCGGCCAGACGTACAGGGTTGGTCACAAACAGGTCGTCCCCTACCAGCTGTACCTTGTCGCCAATGGCATCGGTCAGGGCTTTCCAGCCATCCCAGTCATCCTCGGACATGCCGTCTTCGATCGAGATGATCGGGTAGTCGTTGACCAGTGCCGCCAGATAGGCCGCGTTTTCATCCGATGTCAGGGTCTTACCCTCACCGGACAGAACGTATTTGCCGTCCTTGTAATACTCGGTCGCGGCGCAATCCAGCGCCAGGTGGATTTCCTCACCCGGTTTGTAGCCTGCCTTTTCGATCGATTTCAGGACGAAATCTAGTGCCTCGCGGGTCGAGGCGATGTTGGGGGCAAAGCCGCCCTCATCCCCGATCCCAGTGCTAAGGCCCGCGGCGGAAAGCTCTTTCTTCAGCGTATGGAACACTTCGGACCCCATGCGCACCGCCTCACGGATGTTCGCGGCAGACACCGGCATGATCATGAATTCCTGAATGTCGATGGGGTTGTCCGCATGCTCACCCCCGTTGATGATGTTCATCATCGGCACTGGAAGAACACGGGCCGAGGTACCGCCTACGTACCGATAAAGCGGCTGTGTGGTGAAATCCGCCGCTGCCTTGGCTGTCGCCAGCGAAACACCCAGAATGGCGTTCGCGCCCAGACGACCTTTGTTTTCTGTCCCGTCCAGTTCGATCATCGCGCCGTCGATGGCCACCTGCTCGGTCGCGTCAAAGCCGACCAGCTCTTCGGCGATCTCGCCATTGACCGCCGCTACCGCCTCAAGCACGCCTTTGCCCAGATAGCGCGCCTTGTCGCCATCGCGCTTTTCGACCGCCTCGTAGGCACCTGTTGATGCGCCCGAGGGCACAGCCGCGCGGCCCATTGTGCCGTCTTCGAGGATCACGTCCACCTCGACTGTCGGGTTTCCCCGGCTGTCCAGGATTTCGCGTGCGTGAATGTCGATGATGGTGCTCATGATACCGGTCCCTAAAGATGCCTTCGGTTGCATGCCTCATAGCAGCACGCGACGAAAAGTAAACCAGTTCCGTTATCGCTAACACACACATTTTCGGGCGTTTAGGGCTAACAGTCTCCTGTTTGCGCCAACATGTTCAGGCTGCGGCCAAAGCCATGTCGCGGGCCAATCTGCGTTCACGGAGAAAAGTGTACAATCCGGATCCAATGATCAACGATGCACCGGCCAGTGTCATCAGGTCCGGACGCTCTCCGAACACCAGACCGCCAGCCAGAATCGAGAACAACAGCCGCGTGTACCGGAACGGTGTCACTGCCGACGCCTCGCCCACGCGCATTGCCGTGACGATCCCGTAATAACCCAGAACGCCAAAGAAAATCGCGCCAGCATAGGGGCCGATCTGCCCGGTTTCCACCGATTGGATCGGATGTCCACCCAGTATCATCAAAACCGTCCCCCCCAGCGCCAGCGCAAGATACGCCTGTGAGGACACCACGGCCGAGGAGATTTTGGAATTCAGCCGCCGCGTAATCAAATCGCGCGCCGCAACGCCGATGACGGCGACAACTACAAACAGAGATTCGGGGCGGAACCCTTCAAAGCCTGGGCGGATGATCATCAGAACACCGATGAAACCAACACCGATGGCGCTCCAACGTCGCCACCCCACCTGTTCGCCCAGAAACAGGGCCGCGCCCATGGTCACCACCAATGGCATGGCCTGAAACACTGCGGCCACGGTTGACAGTTCGACAGCGGCCAGCGCGGTCACGAACGCCACCGCCGAAACCGCTTCGGCCATGGCGCGGACCATGGGCAACGTTTGCCACGCTTCCGCGATAAAGATGCGCTGACGCGAGAAAAACGCCATGCACAGGAAAATCACCGCGCACGTAAGGCCCAGCACGATCAAAATCTGACCCGGCGCGACTGACGCCGTTAACTGCTTGATGAACATATCCTCAAGCGTGAACGCAGCCATAGCCGCAATGACCAGCAAAATGCCATTAACGTTGTTCATATCCATGTCCGTAGAAACTGGCGGCGCCACTTGCCGCTGTTAGCTTCAGCAAAAGCCGATGTTCTGCGCCGTGGCAAGCACTATCACCCTACGATTGATGAAATGATTTGCGGGACCCAATCGCGTTTCGTGATGGGTCAGTCCTTATCCAAGGGAACGCCGTACAGCTCCAACCGATGCCCGATGAGCTTAAAGCCCAGTTTGGCCGCTATTTTTTCCTGCAGTGCTTCGATCTCGGGATCGACAAATTCGATCACCTCACCAGACTGCATGTCGATCAGATGGTCATGGTGATCGCGTTCGGCATCTTCATAACGCGCGCGCCCGTCGCCAAACTCCAACCGCTCCAGAATCCCGGCCTCTTCGAACAGCTTCACGGTGCGATACACGGTGGCAATCGAAATCCCCGAATCCAACGCCGAGGCGCGTGTATACAGTTCCTCGACATCCGGATGGTCTTCGCTCTGCTCCAGCACATGCGCAATGGTGCGGCGCTGACCGGTCATGCGCAGGCCTTTGCCTTCGCACCGCGAGATGATCGTGTCCGACATGATGCCTCTCAGGAATTGCTCGGGTTTCTGTCTTAATATGTCCGCGCGCCCAGCGCCACAGGGATTCGTTGGCCGGTGCAGGTTTCAGACCATGCGTCGCAGATCTGCCCAGATCGGTAGATGGTCCGAGGCGATATGCGCCGGACGCTCTCCATGCACGCCGTGATCCGCCGCCTCAATGCCGTACCCCAGCGCAATCCTGTCCAGCGCGCCCAAGGGCTGCGCTGCCGGATAGCTTGGCACTGGCGGTAAAAACTGCATTTCCGGGGCCAGATTGTCCAACACGGGTTGCCGCGACCATTCGTTGAAATCACCTGCCCAAACCGTTGGCATCTGTTCAAGCGACGCGTCGCAATGCCGAATATGGGTGATCTGCTGTCGCCTGGATGCGGGCAGCAATCCCAGATGCACCCCCATCACCCGCAACGGGCCGATCTGCGTGTCAAATTCCACACGAACCGCCCCCCGAGGCTCCAGCCCCGGCAGGTCATGATGTCCGGTCTGCCGGACCTTGATGTGATCACCGCGCCAGATCACGGCGTTGCCATGCCAGCCCAGGCTGCCCGCGCCGCCCAGATCGACAATTTGCCATCCGGCTTCGTCCAGCATGAAATGCGGCAGCGCAGCTGGCCGGGGAGGCAACCGCTTGTCGGCTTCCTGCAGAACCACAATCTCAGCGCGCATGCCATGCAGTACCTGCATGATGCGTTGCGGCTGTCGCCGGAAATCCAGCCCGACGCATTTCTGGATATTGTAGCTGCCAAGGCGCAGGGTCGAAGGTTTTGTCATGACACTCCGGGGTTTAAACTTGTCTAAGGATCACCTTGCTTGACCCCGGGTGCAAGCCCGTGTCGTGACCAGACCTGAGATAACCTTACCCTGTTGAACAGGTGCCGCGTCTTGCGGCACCTATCCTGTGCATTCTCAGGTGTTGGATCAGATATCTAATTTGCAAAGACAGAGTGAGTGTTCTCGTCGGCGCAACCAAAATGACCGACAGAAGTTGCGCTGAGCAGGCAATCCGAACATCAGACGACTAGCATCTGATGCCCGGATTAAATCAAACACATGGCTTTGCGAGACGCTAAGTCGGGTGAGAGCACCTGACGTTCTGCGCAACCGAAGACATGGTATTCAATTCACAACTAGGAGATTGCCTTGATTGCTTCTTCGTAAGCCAGGACGGCTTTTTCGGACTCGACTTCCAGGACATCCATTTCCGCGCAGAAATGCACAACATCATCAAGGCTAGGCACCTCTACGCTGTCCAGAGCTGCAACGGTTGGCTGAAGTTCTGCCCAATGACCCTGAACTTGCTTCAGCGCCTTAACCGCAGCGTTGCTCGGAGGTTTGGCCATTGTAATATACTCATTGCCGCCGCTGATCAGCGCATCGACGATCTTGCCAAATTTTGCGGTGTTCTTCTTGAACTTCTCGTGGTGTTCCTGCGCTTCGTTGCCGGTCGCCGCTAGGGCAATTTCTTTACAGACCTTCTGGGTGATCATCCGTTGGCGACCCGCAAAGTCCAAAGCCAGGGCCAAAGACGCATCAATATCGACTTCTCCGTAAGCTTGTTCCAATCTACGGACGACGACTTGGCAGGCCTTTTCAAGCACTTCGTCATTGCCCACAATCATGTGCAGATGCGCATCATCTACTGACTTGGCTGCAATGATTTCTTCAACGGCGGTCCGGTATGGCGCCCAAAGACCTGCGACGTCTTTGAGGGCGGTATTGACCGCGTAAAACCTTTCACGATCGACGCCAGACGACCCCTTACCTTCTTTAAAGCCAAGAAGGATGTCATCGAATTCGTCATGGGCTTCCTGAAGCTCAACCAGGTCCCTTTCGATCTCTGCGTTCATGCTCAGAAGAACGGCAGCTTTTGCCGCCTTTTCGGTAAGGAAGCTGAGCTTACCGGCCGCCAGAATTCGATGCGTGACCTGACCGGGAGCCATGGCAAGCGCATGACCACCGACAGGCATGAATGCCGCCAAAGCAATTCCCGAAGCTCCGGTGACGAAAAAACGACGATTAATTTTCATTGCTGACATCCTTACCCTTGCTACTTTTAACTAACCATTTTGGATTCAAGGCAAAGTAAGTGGCCCATTGTGGTACGCCAAAGATGAAAATGTGGTGTTTTTTGGACTTGCAAGAGATCAATTCGATCGGTGATCGGTATGTATGGCACTAGATACCGCGCCAACTGCAAGGTGGTTTTTTTCGCATTCCATCGCAAACGACTGATCAAAAATAGTGCAAACTCCATCAAGCTGGGTTCAAAGCGGCCAACCCTACTTCAACCGCCTCCTCACCCGCTAACAACAACACCCAAATCGAAATCACGTGCCGCAGAATGTTGCCTGCACCACTTCGCTCTCCAAAGGGGGGCGGGTCAGGTCTGCATTCTCTGGCTGATCCGAAAAGGGCTGCGCCAGAACGGTGTTGAGACGATGAAAGGGGCTGTAGTCACCCTGCACCGCCGCCTCGATCATCTGTTCGACCCGATGGTTACGCGGGATGAAGGCCGGGTTGGCCGCTTGCATTACCTCTGTCGGGGCCTCTTCATGTGACAAACGCGCTTGCCAACCCACAGCCCATTCATCAAACGCCAGTGGATCGGTGAACTGATCCCGCGCTTTGTCCGTACCCAGCGCACGGAAGGTGTTGGTGAAATCCGCCTGGTTCTGCGCCATGCGCACCAGCAGGTCCGAGATCAATTCCTGATCTCCATCGCGGGTCGTTGTCAAACCGATCTTGGCTTGAAAGCGTGCCAACCAGTTCTGCTGCAACAAGTCGGGCATCGCGTGTACAATCTCGGTCGCTTCTTCAACGGCCGCTTCCTTATCTTCCATCTGCTGGATCAATGCGGTGGCCAATTGCGCCACATTCCAGACCGCAATGTCCGGCTGATTGGAATAGGCATAGCGCCCTGCCCGGTCGATCGAGCTGTAGACCGTGTTGGGATGATAGCTGTCTAAAAAGGCGCAGGGCCCATAGTCAATCGTCTCACCAGCAACCGAGCAATTGTCTGTGTTCATCACTCCGTGGATGAACCCCACGCTCATCCAACTGGCAATCAACTGCGCCTGCGCGTCGCGCACAGCGCGCAACAGACCCATCGGCCCCTCGGCCTGCGGATAATGGCGCGCGATGGCGTATTCCGTCAGGCGGCGCAAACTGTCGATCTGCCCCCTTGCCGCAAAGACCTGAAACGTCCCGACCCGTAGATGGCTGCGCGCCACGCGCGTCAACACCGCACCGGGCATGGGCCCTTCACGCAGGACGATCTCTCCGGTCTCGACCGCCGCCAAAGCGCGGGTGGTCTGTATGCCCAGCGCGTGCATCGCCTCAGACACCACATATTCCCTCAGAACAGGCCCCAGCCAAGCGCGCCCGTCGCCTTGCCGAGAGAACAGCGTAGGACCAGAACCTTTCAACTGAATGTCCCGACGCACACCATCGGTGCCCACGGTTTCCCCCAACAAGACCGCGCGCCCATCCCCCAGCTGCGGGTTGTAATTGCCGAACTGGTGTCCGGAATACAGTTGCGCCAGCGGCTCGGCACCAGCGGGTAAGGCATTGCCGGCAAAGGTCTCGGCCAGCTCGTGCACATCCCCCGGTGCGATATCCAAAAGCCGCGCGAGATCTGCGTTGAACGCAATCAGTTGCGGTGCGCGAACAGGGACCGGCGCCTGACGCGCATAAAACGCATCTGGCAGGCGGGCATACGAGTTATCAAACGGGATTTTCAGTGTCATGCGGCAAACATATGACCTGCGCGCATGATTGCCATAGCGGATCGCGCCATCCCGTGCATAATCCGTCAAAACACGAGGCACCGATGACCGGACAAGACATTATCGACCACCTGCAACTGCAGCGACACCCTGAAGGTGGCTGGTTCAAAGAGACCTGGCGCGCCGACAATGCGGGCCGCGCCACCGGCACCTGCATCTACTTCTTGCTGCAAGCCGGGGAAAGCAGCCACTGGCACCGGGTCGATGCGACCGAGATCTGGCTCTATCATGCCGGCGCACCTTTGATCCTGTCGCTCAGCGAGACGGATCAGGGGCCCGCAAAAGAATACCAGCTGTCCCCGGACCTGACAAAAGGGACACCTCAAGTGATCGTCCCCAAGGGCCATTGGCAAGCCGCCCGCAGCACCGGAGACTACACGTTGGTCAGCTGTACCGTCTCGCCAGGGTTCGAGTTTTCGGGATTTGAACTTGCGGACCCGGGGTTCGATATACCAATAGCGCGACGTAAGTGATTAAGAGTTTGAGGCAGAGCAGATGCGTGAAGACCTGAAAAAAGCGTTCGAGAACCATGATTGGTCGGGGAAAAGAGGCAAAGCACCGCGTTCCGGTCCCGGATCGACGTTGGCTGCCACCGAGAGGCTGCGCGCGGCGCTGCCGCAGATTTTCGAACAGCTCAAAGTTCGACGGTTTCTGGACGCACCCTGTGGCGATTGGACTTGGATGCAGACTGTCGATCTGTCGCCGCTCGAAACCTACCATGGCACGGACATTTCGACTTCTGTCATACAAAGCGTTTCCGAAGAGTTCGCCTCCGAAAAAGTATCGTTTTCTGTCTTGGATGTATGTTCTGACCCTTTGCCTGCTGCCGATCTGATAATGTGCCGCGAGTGTTTGTTTCATCTCAAACACGAAGCAAAATGGGCGTTCTTCCAGAACTTCCTGGCGGCAAACATTCCGTTCGCACTGATTTCAATTGATCATGTTCGCGTCAATCAAGACCTCAACAAGCAGGGGGGATTTCAACGCTTCAATCCTATGCTTGACCCGTTTAACTTCCCGCTGCCGCTATACTATGTGCACGAGACATCGAACCAGGACACGTTCGATTTGTACGATCCAGATCTGGGCCATCGACAGCATCGCTCCATGGGGATTTGGACGCGCGAGATGATTGCCAACGCAATGCCAAAGCCCCCTCAAACCTAGAACAGGCGACCTGCCTCATCGGACATCCAGCGCTGCACCACGATCGAGATCGCTCACCAACTTGCCAGCAGCGCCTCTCCGGGCCACTCTGTTTTCTATGGATCACCGCTCGCTCATCGCGTCTATCCCGCCCGAGACCAAAGACCGTCTCCAACATCGCTCCGACTCGGCCGGGCTCCGGCATCTGGTGCTGTATCTTCTGGCACTGACGGTTACCTCGACAGGACTGATCGTGCAGGCTTCGTTCTGGCCAATGCTGATCCTGCCGCAGGGCATCCTGCTGGTGTTCCTGTTCACCCTCAGCCACGAATGCACCCACAAAACACCGTTCAAAACCAGCTGGCTCAACGATGCGGTTGGGCATCTGGTCTCGGTTCCGATTGCCCTGCCCTTTACGTGGTTTCGTTACTTCCACTTGGCGCATCACAAATGGACCAATCACCCGGATAACGACCCCGAACTCGACGGCAAACCGCGCCCTGACAACTGGCGCAGCCTGATCGTCTACCTCAGCGGCTGGCCATACTGGTCAGCAATGGCTCAGGTGCTTATGCGCAACGCCCTGGGACGGATCGATGCCCCCTACCTGCCTGAGCGCCAACATCGCGCCATCAAAATCGAGGCGCGCGTCCTGTTGGCCGTCTACGGCTTCGCAGCCCTCAGCCTGTTTTTCACACCTGCCTTGGTCTGGCTCTGGCTGTTACCAGTGCTCATTGGACAACCCTTCCTACGCCTTTATCTTCTGGCAGAACATGGGCTCTGCCCGCCAGTAGCCAATATGCTGGAAAACTCGCGCACAACATTCACCAACCGTATCGTCCGGTTCGTGGCCTGGAACATGCCCTACCACGCAGAACATCACGCCTTTCCGAACGTTCCGTTCCACCAACTGCCTGCGTTTCACGCCTGGACCCGAGCCCATTTGAAATCCACATCAAACGGCTACACAGAATTCGCAGTGGATTACGCAAAAGATCTACCCCGCTAGGGTTCACCCTTCATCTGGCTGAAAACATCCCGGGGGAGTCGCGCTGGCGCGACCGGGGGCAGCGCCCCTACGCCTTGACCGCCTGACCGCGATGCGGAGCCGAAAGAACGCCACCACCAACCAGCGCCTTCACACCTGTGGTTCCCGGGCAGGAGGTTGACAACCCACGCGCCACCCGCACGGCCAGATAGGCAAAGGCCTGTGCTTCCAGCATGTCTCCGTCCAGACCAAACGCCTCGACCGGCTCGACAGGACAATCCAGCGCTACACGCAGCATCTCCATCAACACCGGATTGTGCCGCCCTCCACCGGTCACCAGCATACGCGAGGGTGGTTTCGGGCAATACTCCATCCCTTGCACAACCCCCGCCGCGCACATCCCGGTGAGTGTGGCGACTGCGTCCGCATCCGGCAAATCGCGTACCAGCCCGATCATTTCCGCAAAGTCGTTCCGGTCCAGCGATTTTGGCGGCATACGGGCAAAGAAAGGCTCGCTCAGGAATAGCTCCAAGGCGCCTGTCTCAACCGTTCCCTCGCGGGCAACGGCGCCATCCTTGTCCATGGGCAACCCAAAGCGGCCCTGCATCAGATCATCGACCGGTGCATTGGCGGGGCCGGTATCAAAGGCCACAAGCGCGCCGGGGATTTCAGGCCGTTCAAAAGACGGATCAATATAGGTCAGGTTTCCGACCCCGCCGAGGTTCAGAAAACACAGAGGCTCCTCTGCCTCGATCCACTTGGCGCAGGCAAAATGGAAAAACGGGGCCAAGGGCGCCCCTTCACCCCCCATCACCACATCATCACTGCGAAAGTCCCAAACCACCGGCACGCCCAGCGCCTGCGACAGGCCTATCCCGTCGCCAACCTGCAAGGTTCCCCGCCCGCGCGGCTCATGCGCCAGGGTCTGACCGTGGAACCCAATCAGGTCGATATCTTCAAACTCGGACAACGCCTCGCAATGGGCGCGGGTCACCACCTCGGCGGCAGCATCAACCTCGTCCCCGTGCCAGTGCCCCATTCCGGCCCGTAAAACCGCACGCTCCTTATCCGAGTAAGCGCGATATCCACTTTCGCCAAAGCCAAAAATCGCGACACCGTCGGTTTCGATCACCGCCGCGTCCACCCCATCCATCGATGTTCCTGACATCGCCCCAAGCGCGCGCAGGGCCCCGCGTTTTGCTACGGCCTTATTCATGGCCTTTTCCTTCTGCCACTCGACGCCTATAAGGTGCCCCGCATTACAACCCTGAGGCAAGACATGACCTACCATCCCAAATCGGATTTCATCGCAACGATGATGGAGCGTGGCTTTTTGGCCGATTGCACCGATTATCAGGGCCTTGACGAGGCGCTGATCAGCGGGGTGCAGACGGCTTATATCGGCTATGACGCAACGGCGCAGTCGCTGCATGTGGGTCATCTGATGAACATCATGGTCCTGCGTTGGCTGCAAAAAACAGGGCACAAACCCATCACCCTGATGGGCGGCGGCACCACCAAGGTGGGCGATCCATCGTTCCGCTCGGATGAACGCCCGTTGCTTGGCCCTGAACAGATCGACGCGAACATTGCCGGTATGCAGAAGGTGTTCTCAAAATACCTGTCCTACGATGACAGCCACAGTGGCGCGAAGATGCTGAACAATGCCGAATGGCTGGACAGTCTGAACTACCTGGATTTCCTACGCGACATCGGGCGGCATTTCTCGGTCAACCGGATGCTGTCCTTTGAATCGGTGAAATCGCGACTGGACCGCGAGCAATCGCTGTCCTTCCTCGAATTCAACTACATGATCCTGCAGGCCTATGACTTTCTGGAACTGAACCGCCGCTATGGCTGTGTATTGCAGATGGGTGGGTCGGACCAATGGGGCAATATCGTCAACGGGATCGACCTGACCCGCCGCGTGCTGGATCATGAGATCTATGGCCTGACCACCCCATTGCTGACCACCAGTGACGGGCGCAAAATGGGTAAATCTCAAGGCGGCGCGATCTGGCTGAATGACGAGATGCTGTCGCCCTACGAATTCTGGCAGTTCTGGCGCAACACCACAGACGCGGATGTGGGTCGGTTTCTGAAGATCTTTACAGAACTTCCGGTCGACGAGTGCGAGCGCATGGGCGCGCTTGCCGGATCTGAGATCAACGAAGCCAAAATCCGTCTGGCCAACGAGGTGACAACGTTACTGCACGGGGCTGATGCGGCGACAACTGCTGAAGCAACCGCGCGAGAAGTCTTTGAAAAAGGCGGCGTAGGTGGCGATTTGCCTACCCTGACCCTCAGCGCGGCGGATCTGGGCGATGGCATGTCTATCGTACAGCTGATCGTCAAATCCGGTCTGGCCAAATCCGGCAAAGAGGCGAAGCGCCTGATTGCCGAGAACGGTGCCAAGATGGACGACGCGCCGCTGACGGATGCCGGTTTGATGATAGACGCCGGTGCCCTGTCGTCCCCCATCAAGCTGAGCGCTGGTAAAAAGCGCCACGCGCTGGTGCAGCTGGGCTAACACCTCGACCAATTCGAAAACAAAACCGGCCACCCAAATCGGGTGGCCGAGCTCTTTATGTCAACGACTCTGATTGGCCTTTGGCGTTACCGTTTTCCTTTACCCCCGCCCTTGCCACCATTTTTACCGTCGCCGCCGCCGCCGTTTCCGGAACCATTGCCCTGACCGTTGTTGTTACCGCCATTGCCGGTACCCGGTTCGGAGCCATTGTTGTTTCCGCCCCCGTTTCCGGGGTTTCCGGCGTTCCCGTTACCGTTGCCCGGGCCGTCGCCGCCTTTGCCGCCGCCTTTACCGGGGCCGTCACCTCCTTTGCCGGGGCCATTGCCACCGCCTTTACCGGGGCCGTCACCGCCTTTGCCGGGGCCATTGCCACCGCCTTTACCGGGGCCGTCACCGCCTTTGCCGGGGCCGCCGCCACCACCATTGCCGGGATTGTCGCTCCCACCGTCACCTGGGCTATTGCCGCCACCGTTGCCCGGCCCGGAGCTACCGCCGCCGTTACCCGGACCGCTGCCAACACCATTGCCCGGATTAGCTGGGCTGGCTTGCGCAGTTCGATCAGAATCCCGATCTTCACCTCGGCTGTCACCAACTGCCGTGCCAATAGACGCGGTCGACACATCAGTCAGCAAAGACGCCAAACCGGGGCACATTGCGCCGGTATTTTGCAACGTTGTAGAAAAATCCGACCGGTTCTGA
The DNA here is from genome assembly GCF_900313035.1 of Ruegeria sp. EL01. GTDB lineage: Bacteria > Pseudomonadota > Alphaproteobacteria > Rhodobacterales > Rhodobacteraceae > Ruegeria. The sequence continues at coordinate 49,572 of NZ_OMPS01000017.1, forward strand.
AGGCGTTGCAGGAAGCTGGGGGTGACATGCGTGCATTCACACATCGTCGTGTAATCCCCACTATTCGCTGCATCCCGCGCTGTTTTCCAGTTGCAAACCTCGGGTGCCGCCGCTGCACTGCCAGCCGCCAAAACCCCAAAGATGGGTGCGGCAACCCATGCAGCCATCCCTACTCTTTTACTCTTATGCATTGCGCATCACTCCTCTCACCACGTCGCCTGATCGCGACATTGCTTCCATAGCTGATGTGGGAGGCCAACATTAAAACTAGATTAGGACCACCTGAGCTTGTCTTGATAAAGCACGGCGCAGATGTGGACACGCCCGGCAACATCCGCTTAAATGAACACTTGTTCAAATCACCCCAGGGGGAGCCCGCCATGCAATTATCCACAACTGCCGCCATCGTCACCGGCGGCGCATCGGGTCTGGGCGAGGCCACGGCCCGTCATTTTGCCGCGCAGGGCGCTCAGATCACAATTCTGGACCGGGATGCAGATCGCGGAATGCTGGTTGCCGCCGAAATTGGCGGACACTTTGCGCGAACCGACGTGACCGACGAGGCGTCAGTTGCCAGCGCCATCGCAACCGCGACGGACAAAATGGGCCGAATCACTGCGGCGGTGAACTGTGCGGGCATCGCTTATGGCATCAAGACAGTGGGCAAGGATGGCCCCCACCCCCTGGATGCGTTCCAGCGGACCATCGACATCAACCTGGTCGGCACCTTCAACGTATCGCGCCTGGCCGCCGTCGAAATGGCCAAGAATGAGCCGGAACCGGATGGCGGGCGCGGTGTGATCATCAATACAGCCTCGATCGCGGCCTTTGACGGCCAGAAAGGACAAGCCGCCTATGCAGCCTCAAAGGGCGGTGTGGTTGGCATGACCCTGCCCATGGCCCGCGATCTGGCCTCAACCGGTATCCGGGTGATGACCATAGCGCCCGGTATCTTCATGACCCCAATGCTGGCCGGATTGCCAGAAGAGGTGCAACAGCAGCTCGCCGCCGATGTTCCCAACCCTGCCCGCTTGGGCGATCCGCACGAATACGGACGACTGGCCGGGTTCATCGTCGAGATGGGTTATCTGAACGGAGAGGTCATCCGCATCGACGGCGCATTGCGGATGCGCTAGGCGTTAATCATGACCGAGCGGGACAAGATGGAAGCTGGCAGTTGGTATTGCTGCCTGGACCCGGAACTTGACGCGCTGCGTGCCCAAGCGCGCCGCGCGGTGCATGCGCATAACAGCTGTGACCCCGATACAAGAGGTGCGATGGCACCGGCCCTGCACGCCTTGTTCGCGCGCGCTGGCGCTGATTGCTTTGTCGAAGCGCCATTTCATTGCGCATATGGCGTGAACATCCACCTTGGGGACCGGGTCTATTTCAACACCGGTTGCGTCATTCTGGATACGGCCCGCGTGCAAATTGGCGACGAGACGATGTTCGGGCCCAACAGCCAGATCTATTGCGCGCAGCATGCGAAAGACCCGGTCGAACGCGCCAAAGGGCTAGAGATCGCACTGCCCGTCACAATCGGCAGCAATGTCTGGGTTGGTGGGGGGGGCATCATCCTGCCTGGTGTCACCATTGGCGATAACGCAATAATCGGTGCAGGCAGCGTGGTAACCAAAGATGTGGCACCGGGTCAGACCGTTGTCGGGAACCCTGCGCGCGCTATCGACTAAACAGTCGAGTTGCAGCCGTCAGAATGTTGTACAACTCGAAAGATCCGGGTCTTCCAGAACGTACAGGTCATCCCTATTGCCCTTCGGCCTTCTCTTCCAGCGTTAGCCATTCCTCTTCGCTGGCCGATAGTTTTTCATGCCGCTCGACCAGTGCGTCTGTGGCTTTCTGAAATTTGACCGGCTCGCGGGTAAACAGCTCAGGGTCCGACATCAGCTCTTCAAGCTTAGCGATCTCGGCTTCCAGGCGGGAGATCTCGGATGGCAGTTTCTCAAGCCGATGCTTTTCTGAGAATGACAGGCCTGTTTTGGGCTTGGCATCTTGCTTTATCTTTGGCTTTGAACTTCTTGTTTTTTCTTCTTTTAATTCTACATGATCACCGCGCTGCGCGATGTAATCCGACCACCCACCAGCATACACCGTCGCGCGACCATGCCCCTCCATCGCGATGGTTGTCGTCGCAACACGGTCCAGAAAATCACGATCATGGCTCACCAGAAGGACGGTACCGGCATAATCGTCCAGCAGTTCCTGCAACAGGTCCAAAGTCTCGACATCCAGATCGTTGGTCGGTTCGTCCAGCACCAGCATGTTCGAGGGTTTTGCCATCAACTTTGCCAGCAAAAGTCGTGCTTTTTCCCCTCCGGACAAGGACTTAACGGCTGCTCTTGCCTGCTGTTCGTCGAACAGGAATTCTTTCAGATAGCCCACAACATGCTTGGGCTGACCACCTACCATCACCTGATCAGCCTTGCCCGAGACCCGCATCTCAGGATCTCCGGTCAGACTGTCCCACAGGGTCATCTCCGGGTCCAGCTGCGCGCGGGTCTGATCAAAAACCGCAACTTCCAGATTGGTTCCCTGGGTAATTGCGCCCTCATCCGGGCTTTCCTGTCCCAGCAGGATTTTCAGCAACGTGGTTTTGCCCACGCCATTCGGACCAACAAAGGCCACGCGATCCCCACGCTGAACCAAAAGGTCAAAGTTACGGACAATCTGATGGTCGTCAAAGGCTTTGGAAACGCCCTTGGCTTCAATCACCTTGCGTCCGGATTTCGGACCCGATTCCAATGCCATGGCGGCGGATCCCTGCCGCTTGATTTGCGATGCCCGCTCGGCCCGCAGCGCCTGCAACGCCCGGACACGCCCTTGATTGCGCTTGCGACGGGCGCTGATGCCTTCGACAGCCCAGCGCGCCTCGGATTTGATCAGGCGATTCAGCTTGTGGCGCTGCTGGTCTTCCTCGTCCCAAACCTTGTCGCGCCAGACCTCGAAAGCCTCAAACCCTTGTTCTTGCCGCCGTACGGCACCCCGGTCGATCCACAGGGTGGCACGGGTCAGAGCACGTAAGAACGCCCGGTCGTGAGAAATCAGAACAAAAGCCGCCCGCGTCGCGCCCAGCTCACGCTCCAACCACGCGATCGCTTCGATATCCAGATGGTTGGTCGGTTCGTCCAACAACATCAAATCGGGCGCCTCGGCCATTAGCTTGGCCAGCGCCGCGCGCCGCCGCTCCCCGCCCGAGGCCGTGTCAACCGGACGGGAAGGATCGAACTTCAATCCCTCACCCGCACGCTCAACCTTATAAAGCTCACCCGGCTCCAATCCGCTGGAGGCATAGTCGCCAAGCGTCGCAAACCCCTCCATGGTTGGGTCCTGCTCCATGTATCCAACCGATTTGCCCGGCGGAATCACGATATCGCCCTGATCCGCTTCAACCAGACCAGCCATCACTTTCATCAAAGTGGATTTGCCAGACCCGTTGCGCCCCACCAAAGCGACGCGATCGCCCGGTTGAACAACAAGGTCCAAGCCGGAAAACACCGGATCACCCCCGAAAGTCAGGGAAATGCCGGACATCTGCAACAAAGGAATTCTCGCCATGCCCGCCAGCTAAACCGGTGGACACAAGGCGTCAACGCCCTGAATTCACCTTTTCAAAAATACTCAGATTATCCAGCGACCGCCCGCAACAATCGTTTCCTGGCGGGCGGAATCGCCCCGATTTCCAAACCCGTGAACACGTGCAACGTATTCATATGCCGGTCCACGACCGCATGATCGCTGACCCAGCCACCCATCATCAGGTAGGTTCGCAGCAACGGTGGCATCCTCAGCATCGCCTTTTTCGCGTCCGGCCTACGGCGCAATCGTGACGCAAACCGAAAAACGTCCGGCGCCTTGACCCGCGGCAACCATCGCTTTGGGCCGAGGTGGCGGTCCCGAAGCATCGCAAATGCATCAAAATATTCGGTGGTTTCGGTTCCCGCAAAGGACGAACAGCCAAACAGCATTTCGACAACGTTCTGATCCACATAGGTGGTCATTGCCCCCCACGCGACCCGCAAGATATCGGGATCTGTCCAGTCAGGGTGAACGCAGAACCGGCCCATTTCCACCATGCAACCGCTGAAATCCGCGAGAGAGGACAAGTCGTAAAACTGGGCCGAATAGCTGCGCCCGATCTCGCGACCATCTGCCATCGTCAACATGCGAAAGCAGCACACCAGTTGGCCATCCGAGCACATGTCCTCGACCAGAATATGGGCGCATAGCGCATCAAAATCGTCCTGGTCGGATTGCTTTGTGCCAAAGGCCAACGTGCGCAGCCCCTGTGCCGCCGCAATATCCCTGGCCGATTGCGCCAAACGGGCCTGATATCGCCCTTTGTTCAACAAAACTGCCGTTGCCATGGTCGCATCCTCCGCGGTTGCTGACCGATCAAGTCCTTGCGCGTTCCGTATCACACGACATGTGACTGCCGTGTGACCATCACAAGATGTTGGCACGAATTAGTTGGATCCAAGGACGTTGCCCGGGTTGAAGTTGCCGATGTTGCCCAGCAGCTGACGCAGGAAGCCTTTGTCCTGAACATTGGAATCAGTCACGCGGCGCTCAAGCGGAATAACAATCCCGTCTTCAAGCCCAAACCGTTCAATGTTTCGAACAACACCGCGCTGATCAAAGCTGATGGCCACAAGTTCACGTGAGACAACTTCCGGCTTTTTCGGGCCGTAGTGGCGGACACGTGACCGGACATAATAAAAGCCGGAATCCTGTACGACCCCCGAAACACCGGGCGCACCGATAGCTTCGGTTACACTGTCACGCGTGTCTTTGCCGACCTGGATTTCCGCCAACTCCTCGGCGGGCGGCACATATCCATGATTCTTGAAGATCGGCGTACATGCGCTGACAATTGCCAGGCAGGCAACAAAGACAAGCGATTTCGTCGCCGGTTTCACCCTATTCACAACCTTCAACATGCACACCCTCTTGCCTTGGCCTCTTGCGGCTTCTATCCGATTACAGAAACCGCTGCCACGGTTCAACACAGGAAAGACTCTCGAATGAGCAACGTGACTTCACTGCGGGTGGCCGATCTGCCGCAAAACGCCCCGACGACCTTCAGTCTGCGCCCCGGTGCAGAAGCGCTGAGCGACATCAAGAACGAGCTTGAACTGCTGGGACTGCGAAAACTCAGCTTTGCAGGCGAGGTCCGCACTCAGGGCAAGCGGGACTGGGCTTTGACCGGTAAACTGGGGGCAACCGTCGTTCAGCCCTGTGTCGTGACGCTTGAGCCGGTGACGACCCGAATCGACATTCCGGTGTCCCGTGTGTTTGTCGCCAACTGGACCAATCCCGACGAACCCGAATACGAAATCCCCGAAGATGATGAGACCGAACCTTTGGGTCCCGAGATTGACCCCAACCAGGTCATGATCGAAGCACTGTCGCTGGCTTTGCCACAATATCCGCGCAAGGATGGCGCTGAATTGGAGTCTGCTGACTATACTGAACCCGGCAAACAACCGATGACAGACGAGGATGTGAAACCCTTTGCCGGATTGGCAGGATTGCGCGACACGCTCAAAAAAGACGAGTGACAGGGGTTTGATTTCCTGTCATAGCAGGCGGTCAGAAAAAGCGCTTGAACATGTCGAGAATCGCAGTATTTTCGCGCGCTCATCGGATTTTGGGTTGGACATTGCGGGGCTCGTCCCCTAAACGCGCGTCGAACCTCGATAAAACGGAATATGAAACCCGGCTGGCAGCGAATCTGCTCGCCCTTAGTAGACAAAGGTTGAGACCATGGCTGTCCAACAGAACAAAGTTTCCAAGTCGCGCCGCAACAACCGCCGCGCGCACGACGCTCTGGTTGCTGCAAACCCGAACGAATGCGCCAACTGCGGTGAACTGAAGCGCCCGCACCACGTGTGCGCGTCCTGCGGCCATTATGACGATCGCGAAGTCGTCGCACAGGCCGACGAAATCGACCTGGACGAAGACGCGGCCTAAGCCTGATTGAACGCAGGCCAGGGAATGACTGAACAGCCCACGCAACCCGATCGGATCACCATCTCGGTTGACGCTATGGGTGGGGACTCTGGTCCTTCGGTCGTCATTGCAGGGCTTGCGCGATCCGCTAAGAAGAACCCGGAAATCGGGTTCATGCTGCACGGTCCAGAAGTTGCGCTGCGCAAACTAGTCGCCAAACGACGTGTCCTTGATGGGCGCGTCGTTTTTCGTGATTGTCCCGATGTCGTCACCATGGAGGACAAGCCCAGCCAGGTTGTGCGCAACGGCAAGCAGACCTCGATGTGGTCAGCATTGGAGGCCGTGCGCGATGGCGAGGCCCATGGTGCGGTGTCCTGTGGCAACACCGGAGCGTTGATGGCGCTGTCGATGATGCGCCTGCGCAAACTGCCGGGCGTAAACCGACCGGCCATTGCGATCCTGTGGCCATCACGAAATCCTCAGGGTTTTAACGTTATGCTGGATGTCGGCGCTGATGTACGCGCTGATGCCAAGGACCTGCTGCAATTTGCGCTGATGGGTGCGTCGTACGCCCGCAACGGGATGGCGCTGCACCGCCCTCGTATCGGCTTACTAAATGTGGGCACGGAAGAACACAAAGGTCGGCCCGAGCTTAAGGAAGCGCACGGCATGATCTCGGAATTCGCGGATCAGGCAAATTTTGACTTCGTGGGTTTCGTCGAAGGCAGCGACATTCCCGGCGATAAAGCAGATGTCATTGTGACGGACGGGTTTACCGGCAATGTCGCAATCAAAACCGGCGAAGGCACAGCAAGCTTGATCGGCGATCTGCTGCGCCAGGCCTTCAAATACAGCCCCCTGTCGCGTCTGGCATCGATCCTGGCGATCACGTCGCTGGGACGCCTGAAAAAGCGTATTGATCCGCGCCGTGTCAACGGTGGCGTGTTTTTGGGGCTGAATGGAACGGTTGTGAAATCCCACGGCGGGGCCGACGAAACAGGTGTGTCAGCGGCCGTAAAGCTGGCCTTTACCCTGGCAGAGTCCGGATTTGCGGAAAAATTGGCGGCACGGGTTGCATCGACTGCCCAGCTTGCACAAGATGCCGCGCAGGCTGCGCCGCAGACCGAAAAATAACAAAAAAGGCAGTACCCCAGAATGGCAAGCCGTTCAGTTGTTGTAGGTGTCGGGCATTACTTGCCGGAACGTGTCGTCCCTAATTCCGAGTTTGAAAAATCACTGGATACAACCGATGAGTGGATCCGCACCCGCTCGGGGATCGAACGCCGCCACTTCGCTGCCGAAGGTGAAACTACATCTGATCTGGCAACCAAAGCAGCCGAGGCTGCATTGAAAGATGCCGGGCTTCAAGCCGACGACATAGATGCCATCGTTCTGGCGACGTCGACGGCGGACCTGACATTTCCATCCGCCTCGACAATGGTTCAGGCGCGTCTGGGTATGACCAAAGGCTTCGCCTTTGACGTACAAGCGGTTTGTGCCGGTTTTGTCTTTGCCCTCAGCAACGCCAATGCACTGATCCTGTCCGGTCAGGCCAAACGCGTTCTGGTGATCGGCGCCGAGACGTTTTCGCGAATCATGGACTGGACCGACCGCTCTACCTGCGTTCTGTTCGGGGATGGCGCAGGCGCGTTGGTGCTGGAAGCACAAGAGGGTCAGGGAACTGCTGAGGATCGGGGTATTCTGTCCACCGATCTGAACTCGGACGGTCGGTACAAAGATTTGCTGTATGTTGATGGCGGCGTGTCGACGCAATCCACCGGTCATTTGCGGATGCAGGGCAATCAGGTGTTTCGCCATGCCGTTGAAAAGCTGTCAAAGACCGCGGAAACGGCCCTTGCGGGTGCCGGTCTAAGCAGCGCCGATGTGGACTGGATCGTCCCACATCAAGCCAATATCCGCATTATTCAGGGCACAGCCAAGAAAATGGGCCTGCCGATGGAAAACGTCGTGGTGACGGTTCAGGATCATGGCAATACCTCTGCGGCCTCGATTCCTTTGGCCATGTCCGTCGGCAAACAGCGCGGACAGATAAAGCCCGGTGATCTGATCGTGACCGAAGCCATAGGCGGGGGTCTGGCCTGGGGTGCCGTGGTTCTGCGCTGGTGACAGGCACTTTCCAGCTTACACAGCCGCTTGCAATTCATTGATATTGACAGCGAATTTCGCATCGCCCTATGCTTTACCATCAACAGGGGAAAAAGCATGGGCGACAAAACACTGACCCGAATGGATCTGAGCGAGGCCGTTTTTCGTGAAGTCGGTCTTTCACGCAATGAAAGCGCGCAGCTGGTCGAAAGCGTTCTTGATCACATGTCTGACGCGCTGGTGCGTGGGGAACAGGTCAAGATATCATCTTTTGGAACGTTCAGCGTTCGGGACAAAACCGCCCGCATCGGTCGCAACCCCAAAACCGGTGAAGAGGTTCCTATTCAGCCGCGTCGCGTGCTGACCTTCCGCCCGTCGCACCTGATGAAGGATCGCGTCGCGGCCGGGAACCGTAAGTAAGTAGATTCAGGACATAACGGTTATGAGCAAGTCCCCCGACGCCTTTCGCACCATCAGTGAAGTTGCGGATTGGCTCGGTGTTCAGGCACACGTTCTACGCTTCTGGGAAAGCCGGTTCACACAGGTGAAACCGGTCAAACGTGCTGGCGGACGTCGATATTACCGTCCGAATGACATGCGCCTTCTGGGCGGCATCAAACGGTTGCTGCATCAGGAAGGGATTACGATCAAAGGCGTTCAACGCATTTTGCGCGAACAGGGTGTGGCTCATGTGGCCTCGCTGTCTCCGAGCCTGGATGACATGCCCGAAACGGCAGACGCCGATAACGCAGTTGTTGTGCCCTTTTCATCCGAACAAGATGCAGCCCCATCGGCTGAGCAGATCCATATGGATCTTGAGAATACGGATGAACCGGCGACCCCACTGTCAGAACCTCAGAAATCTGCTGCGCCAGAATACTTGGATGAAGCCCCCTTGCTGGGTGGAATCGCAACGCAAGCCTGGAGCAAAACGCAGTTTGACGATCAGCTTTTGCGCCAGATTGCACCTCTTGCCAAAGATTTGCGTACCCTGTTGAATCGAATTGAGAACCGAGTGGCAGGATAGGTAAAAAGGCTTTGTTTTCCTCTTGCCCCTGCCGGGAAAGTCTTTATGAACACCTCAACGTCGGGCTATGGCGCAGCCTGGTAGCGCGTCCGTCTGGGGGACGGAAGGTCGCAGGTTCGAGTCCTGCTAGCCCGACCAAATCACACCGACGTTTATGGCAGACAGGCCAGATCCTCTTCTGTCTCAGAGGGGGAATAGAATGACAGGCGTGTGCCCTAATCAGCAGATCGAAGCAATGATCGAGCGTTGCGAAATCTTGGCCAGCCCAGACGTTTTGCCTGCGCAAATTCAACCAGCCAGCCTCGACCTTCGTTTAGGAACAGTGGCTTACCGCGTGCGCGCATCGTTTCTGGCTGGCGAAGGCCGAACAGTCGCGGATCGTCTGACCGAGTTTGAGATGCATCGCATCGACATCACCGACGGGGCCGTTCTGGAAAAAGGCTGCGTCTATCTTGTGCCGCTTATGGAATCTCTGGCGCTTCCGTCAGGCACAAATGCTGTGGCCAATGCCAAAAGCTCGACCGGCCGGTTGGACCTGCTCACCCGCACAATCACCGATGGCGGCACCGAGTTTGACCGGGTGCCCTCGGGGTACACCGGTCCGCTTTACGCCGAAATATGCCCGCGTTCTTTCTCGGTTCTGGTGCGCCCTGGAATGCGGCTGAACCAGATCCGGTTCCGTCAGGGTCAAGCCATTTTGTCGGATGATGAACTGAACACGCTACATGCAGACTCGCCTTTGGTGGACGGGCCCGCCGTAGTTCAGGACGGATTGGGGTTTTCGGTAGACCTGCAATTGCCGGATACAGATTTGGTCGGATACCGCGCCAAACCACATACAGGCGTGATCGATCTGGATCGCGTCTGTGGATATGATCCGCAGGATTACTGGGAAGAAGTACGTACCAAGGACGGTCGCATCATCCTGGACCCCGGCGCCTTCTACATCCTGGTCAGTCGCGAAGCGGTGCATATCCCACCCCTTTATGCAGCTGAAATGGCCCCCTACCTGGCGATGGTTGGCGAATTCCGCGTGCATTATGCCGGCTTCTTTGATCCCGGTTTTGGTCATGCCGAAGCAGGTGGCGCTGGCTCGCGTGGTGTTTTGGAAGTCCGCTGTCACGAAGCGCCCTTTGTGCTGGAGCACGGACAGGTTGTTGGCAGGCTGGTTTATGAACGCATGGCCGAAATGCCAACGCAGCTGTACGGTGCAGGCATTGCGTCGAACTATCAGGGTCAGGGCCTGAAATTGTCTAAGCATTTCAAGGCGCCAGGCTGATCTTCAGAACCTCATGAACCGGCGCATCTGACGGCTCAGTCGCCATATCTGTTTCATGTTCTGTTTTTGCCGTCCCGATCTTTCTGCCATCTGGCGCTTGGCTTCAGCATCACCGGGTGGTGCGGATGTATGGCCTGGTTTGCGGGAGGTCCGATCAGCCAGATCAAACCCTTTGTTCACGCCTCGCGTCACAAGGCGGCGGACCACCTGGCGCACGATCATGTCGATGATCCGATTTGCGTTCATCTGTCCAGCTCCGGTTTCTTGCCCCACAACATAAGCAATCTGTGCGGCAACAAAAGGGCTGATCGATCACTCTTCCTCGAACAGTTCGGTTTGATCCTCGTCCGCTTCGTCGTCGCTTCCTTCGCCGATTGGCATCGCACCCGGAGGTGGCCGGTTTTCCAGCAAGCCAGCTGCGCGCAATTCCTTAAGGCCCGGCAAGTCACGCGCATTTTCCAGCCCGAAATGGTCCAAAAACTGCGGCGTCACCACAAAGGTCACCGGACGGCCCGGTGTCATGCGACGGCGGCCCAGACGAATCCACTCCATTTCAAGGAGTTGATCAATGGTTCCACGCGACACCGACACGCCCCGGATCTCTTCGATTTCGGCCCGGGTACAGGGCTGATGATAGGCTACAATAGCCAAAGTTTCGATCGCGGCCCGGCTAAGCTTGCGGGTCTCAACGGTTTCCTTTTGCATCAGGAACCCCAGGTCGGGGGCGGTTCGAATGGCCCAGGCCTCACCCACCTTGACCACACGCACACCGCGCCCTTCATAGCGCTTTTGCAGAACTTCCACCGCTTGCGCCGCGTCGCTGCCATGAGGCATCCGTACTTCGAGATCGGCAATCGTCACGGGTTCAGCGCTGGCAAATAACACAGCCTCGACCATACGCTCCTGCTCAGCCAGCGGAGGCGCCCCGAACAGGGTGCCGGAGCCATCGTTTTTGGGGGCGTCAGTCAAGTCTCGGTCCTCTTGCGCAGTTGGATCGGCGCAAAGCTCTCGCTTTGCTTCATCTCCATATGTCCTTCTTTCACCAACTCCAGCGAGGCTGCAAACGTCGCCGCAGTGGCCGAGCGCTTGCGCACCGGATCAGCATCCCAGCCCTCGGGCAGATAGGTTTCCATATCAGTCCAGGTTCCGGCGAACCCGATCAGCGGGCGCATCCGTTCCAGCGCCTGTTCCATCGTGAACACCGCGTTACGGTCCATGACAAAGGGCCGGAATTCATCACGTGTGCGGATCCGTGCATAGCCCTGCATCAGGTCCAGCAACGTGGCGGAATACGTTACGGTGCGGATGCGGGTGACATCTTCGCCCTGCCCGCGCCGGAAGAAATCTCGCCCCAGTTGATCGCGCGCCATCAGGCGCGCCGCCGCATCGCGCATGGCCTGCAGACGTTCCAGTTGAAATGCCAGATGCGCCGCAAGTTCTTCGCCAGATGGGCCTTCGTCATCCGGGTCGGGCGGCAGCAACAAGCGGGACTTCAAGAAGGCCAGCCATGCGGCCATAACCAGATAATCCGCCGCCAATTCAATCCGCAACGCGCGAGCCTTTTCGACAAAGGCCAGGTATTGCTGAGCCAGTGCAAGAACGGAAATTTTGCGCAGATCGACCTTTTGCGTCCGTGACAATGTCAGCAGCACATCAAGCGGGCCTTCGAACCCGTCCACATCAACAATCAGCGCTTCGGCTGCAAGCCGATCCGCGACCGAGACCGGGTCTTCACTGAAAAGGTTATCGTTCATACACCTGCCCGCCCATTAGGCGGGATAGTTCCGCCTCGGCGGCCTGTATGTCAAGTTCCTGCGGGGCTTTGCGCATGGCCAAAGCCCGTTCCGCGCGGGTTTGTGCCGTGTCTGACATCTCGCCTGCAGCTTCCAAGACTGCGGCGCGTTCGGGCAAGGTTCCGTTACAATGAAGAACCACGTCACATCCCGCCTTCAAGGACAACCCGGCCAACTCGGACAACGACCCGCTGAGCGCTTTCATCGAAATGTCATCGGTCATCACCAGACCATCAAAGCCGATCTTATCGCGGATCAAGCCCATCATCGGCGCCGAAATCGTGGCTGGCTGCGGGTCGATCTGGTCGTATACCAAATGCGCCGTCATGCCCATTGGCAGGTCGTTCAACTCACGAAACGGAGCGAAATCGTTGTGCTCCAGCTCATCCAGCGACAGATCCACATGCGGCAGATCATGGTGGCTGTCCAAGGTCGCGCGGCCGTGGCCCGGGATGTGCTTTACAACCGGCAAGACGCTGCCATCCAGATGCCCTTGTGCAACGGCGCGACCGATCCGGGACGCGGTTTTGGCATCTGTCCCATAACAGCGGTTGCGCAAAAACGCATGCGTTTCCGGCTGGGCGACATCCACCATCGGCGCGCAATTGCTGTCGATCCCCAGAGAAAAAAGCTCATCCGCGATCAGCCGATACCGCAGATACATGGCCCTCTCGGCCTCATCCCCAGCCTGCATGGCATGATCCAGCGGTGACCTCCATTCGCGCGCCAAAGGTGCACGCAGGCGTTGGACCCGTCCACCTTCCTGATCAATGGTGATCGGGCAATTGCGCCCGACAGCCTCGCGGAAATCGTCGCACAAGGCGCGCACCTGATCAGCGCTTTCGATATTGCGAGAAAACAGGATAAACCCAAACGGGTTAATCTGGCGGAACAAGGCCCGTTCTTCCGGGTTTAGGCGTAGCCCTTCGGCATCGGTGATCGTGGCACCAAATGTCACCGCACCGCTACCGGGATACAATCAGCGCCCTGGGCGACCAAAGCGGCACAGAATTGGCGCGAGTCGCTCAGGTCTTCGAACCCAAGCACACGCAGTCGGTAGAAGGTGCGACCTCCACTTGAAGTTTGCTGAATAACACGTTGTTTCCCATTCATATATTCACCAAAGCGACCATCAAATCGCGCCCACTCCGCCTTTGCGACATCAGCGCTTTCATAAGCGCCGAGCTGCGCCATGCGTGTGCCCTTGCTCAGGGTGTCGGGATCGACATCAAGGCCAGCAGCGGCTTTGACGGCTGAGTTGATCGCATCTTCGGAAGTTTCGCTTGGCGACACCCTGCTACTGAACGCACGGGCCGGACGGTTATGTGGCCGCAAGGACCGACGCACGCCCGGCAGCGCTGCGATAGCAGGGTCTGGCAGCAATGCCGCCAAATCCACAGGGTCGATGGCCGGTTCTTCTGCTGGTGTTGACAGTGCAGCCAGTTGTATGCGTTGCTCTGTTGGGTGGCCCGATGAATCGGCTTGTCCGGCCAGTTCTGCAACCAGGGCATCCACCGCATTCTGACGCAATTCGGCAGCTTCTTTGTTAGAAATCGGCTCTTCAACCACATGGAGCGCCGGTGTCGGCCTCAACTCACCTGCCGGTAAATCCTCATCTGTGAGGGAAACCGGGCGCGGCGCAAGGATCAGACGATCCGCCGGGGCCGCGGCCGAGCCTTCGGCCGCGACAGCATTGACCGCAAGGCCCTGATGATCGGCAGGTGTTCCACCCGGATTTTCCGGTTGAATGCGCATCGGCCCTTCCGCCGCGCGCACTACGGGTACGCCGCTGACGTCGCGCATGACCAACTGATATCCCCAAACGGCGACACCTGCGACCAGCGCCAATGAGGCGACTGCGCCCAGCATATTGACGGCGCGACCCAACCCGGCTGCGCCGCGCGGGGGCTCATAATCTTGCATATCTTCGGGATAATCATACGCATCGTCAGAATACGCTTGATTCGTGTATTGCATCTGCTCGGGGCGCGTTTGCCCCGAGTAATCGTAACTCGACATATCCGCCTCACTGCCCGGTTGCGCCAGTAAAATAGGGCGCGCGGGTCATTTCTTGTCTGCCTCAGACCGGCGGTTCGGGCGATATTGGCTACCGCATCTCCTGCGCCGGAGTAACGCCAAGAATACCCAAGCCCGCTGAAATCACAACAGAAACGGAGCGCGCCAATGCGATTTTTGACTGACTTGTGGCTACATCGCCATCCTGAATAAAGCGCAATTGGGTTTCGTCATTGCCCTTATTCCACAGAGCGTGGAAATCCCCCGCAAGTTCATACAGATAGAATGCAACACGGTGCGGCTCATTCGTACGCGCAGCTATTTCGATCAAACGTGGCCATTCGGCCAGTTTCTTGGCAACCGTCAGTTCGGATACGTGATCAATCTTGCCAAGGTCAGCGCCTTTAAGGGCAGTATCCTGCGCGTCGATTCCAGCCTCAGCCGCGCGACGCAGCACGCTCATGACGCGGGCATGGGCGTATTGCACGTAGAACACGGGGTTCTCGCGGCTCTGCTCCAGCACCTTGTCGAAATCGAAATCCAATGGCGCGTCGTTCTTACGGGTCAGCATGACGAACCGCGTCACATCCGGCCCGACCTGATCGACCACATCGCGCAGGGTGACAAAGTTCCCTGCCCGTTTGGACATCTTGAACGGCTCGCCATTCTTCCACAGCTTCACCAGCTGGGTCAGCTTGATATCCAGCGAGACCTGACCATCTGAAAGAGCTGACACAGCGGCCTTCATCCGTTTCACATAGCCGCCATGGTCAGCGCCAAACACATCGATGAGCGCATCAAAACCACGGGTCACCTTGTCGTAGTGATAGGCGATATCCGGCGCAAAATAGGTCCAGCTGCCATCCGACTTCTTCACCGGGCGGTCTACATCGTCGCCATGTTCAGTCGATTTGAACAGCGTCTGCTCGCGCGGTTCCCAATCCTCGGGCTTTTTACCTTTTGGTGGCTCCAGCACGCCTTCGTAGATCAGGCCCTTGTCGGTCAGCGACTTCAGCGCAGCCTCAATCCGACCTGTGCCGTACAGCGACTTCTCCGAGAAGAACACGTCCATCTCGACGCCCAACGCCTTCAGGTCGGCGCGGATCAGGTCCATCATCGCTTCGGTCGAGAACTCACGCAGATCTTCCAGCCATTCGCTTTCGGGCTTGTCGATCAGGCTGTCGCCATACTTCTCTTTCAGCGCCTCACCGATCGGGATCAGATAATCGCCGGGATAAAGCCCTTCAGCGATCTCAGGGCTCAACCCGTTGGCCTCGCGATAACGTTCATAGGCCGAGCGCGCCAGCACATCGACCTGCGCGCCGCCATCGTTGATATAGTACTCGCGCGTCACCTCGTGACCGGAATAAGCCAGCAGGCTTGCCAGCGCGTCGCCAAAAACAGCACCCCGCGTATGGCCCACATGCAGAGGGCCGGTCGGGTTGGCCGAGACGTATTCCACGTTGACCTTCTGCCCATGCCCCATGGTCGAGCGGCCATAGTCAGTGCCCTGCTCCAACACTGCGGCCAGAACGCCTTGCCAAACCGATGGCGCAAGCCGCAAGTTAAGGAAACCAGGCCCTGCCACTTCGGCACTTATGATCCGGTCATCCGCCGCCAACTTTGCGGCTAACAGATCGGCAATGTCTCTCGGCTTCATCTTGGCGGGCTTCGCCAAAACCATCGCCGCGTTTGTCGCCATGTCTCCATGTGCCGCATCGCGCGGCGGTTCGACCGCCACGTTGTCAAAGCTGAGCCCATCGGGCAGAGCCCCGTCGGACTGCATCTGTGCCAGCGCATCCAGCACCAGGCCGCGGATCTCGGAAAACAGGTTCATTTCGGATGTCCTTTTGCTTGCCGGGCGGTTTATCACGCAAGGCGGCAAGGTCAATGCAAGCGATCGGTTTGGGCTTGGTTTCGCGTCAAAGCTCGCTAGTCTCGGCGCAGACCCAAGAACCGGAGATCGAACCATGCGCCTCATACTGCCGCTTAGCCTGCTGCTGACAACTGCGACACCGCTATGGGCTGACATGCCCTCTCCGCAAGGCCATGTGTTGCTAACGCTGGGCGGCGCCGTGACCCAGACCAACCAGCCCGCGCGCGGCGAAAATGATGGCGGGTTGCTTGGGTTTCTTGACGTTCAGCATAACGGTGCGGCAGGCTTTGACGCCGCGTTGTTGGATCAGCTTGAGCAAGTTGAGATCACCATCACCTATGGACCGGAAGGCAACCAACGCGACATCGCCTTTTCCGGCCCGTATCTTTCAGAAGTCATGAAAATGGCAGGGGCCGAGGGCAAGATGGCTAAGCCCATGGCCATGGACGGGTATCAGGCAGAAATTCCATGGGACAGCATCACTGCACATCAACCGATTGTCGCCACCCACGCGGATGGTGCGCCGATGGGAATCGGTGGCTATGGCCCAACAATGATCGTGTTCCCGCCCACTGATGACGCCGATCTTGAGCAAGAGCAATCAGGGCAACAGGTCTGGGCGCTGGCCTATATCGGGGTTGAGTGATCAGCCCCCATTAAGCCTTGCATGATCCTGCAGAGCAAAGCGATCCGTCATCCCTGCAATATAGTCCGAGACAATTCGCGCCAGCGCCGTCTCACTCTCTGCCGCCTCGATATCGTCGTGCCAACGCGCAGGCATTTGCTTGGGATCATGCAGATATATGGGAAACAGGTCCTCAACGACTTTGCTTACCTCGTCCCGAACAGTCATGACGCTGGGTGCGCGGTACATCCGCGTGAACAAAAAGGCCCTGATTTCTTTCAGCTGCGCCCAAAGATCATCGGAAAACCGGATCACCGGGTAGCCAATGTTGCGAATATCTTCGACCGTTCGCGCACCTGACCCAGCAAGCAAATCGGCGGATGTATCGATGACATCGGCCACCATAACGCCGAACACGCGGCGCAACGCCTCGTGGCGTCGACGATAGGCTTCTAAACCTAGGTATTTGCGGTCAACTTCCGCATAGCAATCCCCAACAATAGGCAATTGCCCGATGTCGTCATCGGAGAATAACCCGGCCCGCAGCCCATCCAGCAGATCGTGGTTGTTGTAGGCGATGTCGTCGGACAACGCCGCGACCTGCGCTTCGGCACTGGCATGCGTGTGCAGCTCCAGGTCAAAATGTTCGTTGAACTCCGCCAGTGCCCAGGGCAGTTCACCCAGTACCGGACCGTTGTGTTTGGCAATACCTTCAAGGCACTCCCACGTCAGATTGCAACCATCAAAACCGGCATAGTGACGTTCCAGCTTGGTCACGATCCGAATGGCTTGGGCATTATGGTCGAACCCGCCATAGGGCTTCATCAGCGCGTGCAACGCATCTTCCCCGGTGTGGCCAAATGGTGTGTGCCCAAGGTCATGGGCCAGGGCAACCGCTTCGGTCAATTCGGGATTCAATCTCAGCGCACCCGCAATCGTACGCGCCACCTGAGCCACTTCAATCGAATGGGTCAGTCGTGTACGGTAGTTGTCACCCTCATGTTCCACAAACACCTGCGTTTTGTGTTTGAGCCGCCGGAAGGCACTCGCATGAATAATCCGATCCCGGTCGCGTTGAAAGCACGTCCGGAAACTGCTTTCTTCCTCCGGCACAAGCCGCCCCCTTGCGCGGCCTGGATCGGAGGCAAAACCTGCTCGCTCCAATGGTCTTGTCCTTGTCGCCTGTCCTTGTACTTTCTATATTGTAGAGCGTAGAGGAAAGAAACCTTTGGAGTCCGGCATGAATCTGCCCCCATCAGTCACAGAACGCGCCTTTGAACGGCTCGCCGAAATCGGCGCCGCGGATCAGGGTCAGGCCCTGCGCGTCGCGGTAGAAGGCGGCGGGTGTTCCGGATTTCAATACGAGATCGCGCTGGATGAGCCGAAAGAAGATGATCTGGTGTTGGAAGGCAAAGGTCAGAAGGTGATCGTAGATTCGATTTCGCTACCATTTCTAGAAAACGCCGTCATCGATTTCACGCAGGAGCTGATCGGTGCGCGCTTTGTGATCAACAATCCCAATGCCACCTCATCCTGCGGCTGCGGCACATCATTTTCCATGTGATCGCCCGTTGGGCTATGCCCCAAACCCCCAGGATATTTTCAGCCAGATGAAGCAGGGGTCCACTCTCGGATAGTTGCGCTGTGTGAAACGTCTCGAACCTTTTGCACGCTAGGTCGGAAATTCTGAATCTGATCATGGGAGCGCCTCTTGCAATTCTGACCCAAACCTCAAGCATTTCTGACCCAATGGCGGGAGTGCGGACATGGACGAAACCGCTCTCGCGGTATTGGCGCTTGTGGCGAGTGATGCACACTAAATGGACGCTACGATTTTGTAGATGGGCGCGCCTGTCTGACGATTGGGACCTTCTCAATCTGATGACAGGAGGTTCCGATGACGGACCAGTATGTGCCTGCGCTGCGCCAGCGTTTTCTCGAAGACATGCGGATCAAGGGGCTGCAGCCCAAGACGCAGACGATGTACCTGCGGGCGATGCGCGACTTCACGCGGTTTCTCGGGCACTCGCCGGACACAGCGACACCGGAAGAGCTCAGGGCGTTCCAAC
>NZ_OMPS01000015.1 GCF_900313035.1 Ruegeria sp. EL01
CCGCGCCAATGGTACTTGGGCTTAAGCCCCGGGAGAGTAGGTCACCGCCAAACCTAGAAAAATCCCACATTCTCTCAAAACGATAGAATACCTATTCGACCCCGGCCTCAAATAGCGCAAGCAATAGGCCAACCAACGGTCTCAACTCGCCAAATAGGCGCCAGACCAGCCAAAGACCTCAAGTAGCGTAAGCGATAGGTCACAAAAAATGTCGCGGGATGGAGCAGCCCGGTAGCTCGTCAGGCTCATAACCTGAAGGTCGTAGGTTCAAATCCTACTCCCGCAACCAATCTTTAGTGTCATAAAACAATCACTTAGCCTCGTATCACGCGAGGCTTTTTGTTTTTTGCCTTACCTGCTGGAAGCACTGTGGAAGCAAACGGGGCGAGAATATCGTGTGGCGAACAGGCAACATCAGAAATCAGTGAGCTTTTAGTACCCCACCACTTTTCATCCCAATGGCAATGTGCAGAAATACTTGAACGGTAGAGTTGAATTCCGGCAACTGTTTTTCACGTTGGGTTGCAGGTTCTTCTCTCGATACATCCGAATTGAGGCACTAATTTCTATGAAAACACAAAGTATTTGGGACCACGACCTTCTAGACTACGAACATATCGGGAACACTTTCACAAACCTGATTAAGTCAATGGAAATCACAAAGGTCATTTCCATTGAAGCTGGATTTGGCAGGGGAAAGACGTTCTTTCGGAAAGCGTGGTCAGAACAACTCAGACAGTCCGGGGAAACTGTTATCGAAGTAGACGTTCAGCAATCCGACCACTCGGGCGATCCCATTGTTACACTGCTTGGGGCGTTGGTCGAGGCCGTCGGCTTTGTTGCACAAATCGGGGTCTGAACGCACTTCCCCTTTCCGCGGACAGACTCATCCTACGGGCTCTGTGATGGGTATGCCAAGAGCGGTGTAGCGGTTGAGCACCGCGATCCGGATCTGTAGCTCAGCGACCTGCCGGTCGAAGTCTCGGGCCATGAGGCCTTGGCCCAGGAGTTTGAGGCAGTGCATCTTCGTCTCTGCGCGACTTCGGCGGTGATAGCCGGTCAACTTTCGCCAGAGTGCCCGTCCAAGATATTTGGACGCCCTGACAGCTTCGTTTCGGGCGATAGCTCCTGCCGTGGTTGGCTTCCAAAGTTGGGCATTCTTGCGTGGCGGGATGATGGCGGCGGCTCCGCGAGCGGCAATCACATTGTKGCAGCTGCGCGTGTCGTMGGCCCCATCAGC
>NZ_OMPS01000014.1 GCF_900313035.1 Ruegeria sp. EL01
CCCTTACCCTGGTCGACCCGGATCAGCATCCGGTCGCTGTCGATATCGCCGACCTTGAGGTGCGTGACTTCACTCGCCCTCAACCCGCCGCCATAGGCCACGCTGAAGGCAGCTCGGTACCGCAAACCCGGCCCGGGTGCCGTTTCGAGGATACGCGCAACCTCCTCGGCGCTCAGCACAACGGGGATCTTCTTGGCCGCCCGCTGGTAGCGCATATGCCGCTTCATCTCCGGGCGCGGGCATGTCGTCGCAAAGAAGAAGCTCAGCACCGTCAGCCGGTTGTTGAACGTGGGCGCTCCCACACTCCGCTCCTTCATGTCAAGTTGGAACGCCCTGAGCTCTTCCGGTGTCGCTGTGTCCGGCGAGTGCCCGAGAAACCGCGTGAAGTCGCGCATCGCCCGCAGGTACATCGTCTGCGTCTTGGGCTGCAGCCCCTTGATCCGCATGTCTTCGAGAAAACGCTGGCGCAGCGCAGGCACATACTGGTCCGTCATCGGAACCTCCTGTCATCAGATTGAGAAGGTCCCAATCGTCAGACAGGCGCGCCCATCTACAAAATCGTAGCGTCCATTTAGTGTGCATCACTCGCCACAAGCGCCAATACCGCGAGAGCGGTTTCGTCCAAGTCCCGCATAGCAGTCGTCGTCGCTCCTAATTGTAACCTGTACTTCCTGGTTTGTTTTATTACGCTCCAAAACAACTCGTGCCACCAAACCAGATATGACCACGACAATGACCACGCCATTCACATGGACCCGAAGAAAATAGTAGATCGCCACAAGTGCCAGGTAACCGATAAGTTTGTACACCACTGGAGACGCCTCCTTACTGTTGAGCTACAAATGTCAGCTTTGAGCCCAGAGTGCCAAATGCTGCGGTTGGTCCAAATACGTGCGAAGCGTGCGTCGCTGCCGTCGGTCGTGCAAGGGACGGCCCATTCCGGACGTTGACCGCCACTCGAAATGCTGTAACGCAGAGTTCTTCAAAATCATAATTGATCCTATTGCATGTTCTTTCTGCTCACACAGGCGCGACGGGCTGCTAACGGACCAGGAACACATCTCTTTTCCGTTGCGCTTCCCTTACAAGAGCAGCAAGCCGATAGAAGCCGTGTGCCATCTTTGTGTAGGGCATCAGCAGGAAGAATGTCAGTACCGAACCAAGATGGATGGCAAGCAGTGCAGGCATCAATGCTGTTGAACTGAGGGCGTATAGAACAAGTCCACTCAGCCCCACAAACCCGAGCAACAGGATAAATCCGATATCCGCGCCCCATGCCGACGGATCGCCAAGTTCACGGTCTGACTTTAGCTTGAGCAGCGCCATCGCACCGCACCCTACTGTCAGCAAAATACCTCCGGAGATTCCGAACACTTTCGGCAACGACCAGAACCCGTACGGCGCGTGCATTCCGAATACATAGTGCATGACGGTCGCCACCGAGGTCGACGCAAAGCACAACAGAAAGCCATACATGATGGCGTGGTGGATTTGGCGTCGGCCCTGACTGAAACGGTCTTCGTCCTCGAAGTTACAGCCCTCGCCATGGCCTGCGGCCAGATCCTGCATCTTGCCCGCGTGTTTGAACGCAGCCATCAGATCAGACATCTGGATCGGTTCGCCGTCAACCTTGGCCCAATAGTGCCGAAGGCTGATGGCTATACTGAACAGAGGCAGCAGGAACGCGGGCGCGAAGATCACAACCATCGCGTTGTGCGACAGGACGGCGTAGAACCCCTCGCCTCCACTGGAACCGATGGCGCGGATGGCCCCGAGCAACAGGGCAAATCCGATCACAAGCGCCAGGGCTATGGCCCCGCCATGCGTGTGGAACCGGCGCGCCAGCGGCTGCGGCCATGCGAAGCTTTCCCAGTTATCGCGCCGCACCTCGGCCAGTGCCTTGGGCAGGTTCAGGTCAAACTCGTGCGGGGCGGTGTACTGACAGGCGTAATAACAGCCTCGGCAGTTGTGGCAGAGGTTGGCCAGTTGCGTGATGTCTCCATCCGAGAACGCGCGCTCTGCATGAAGCGATGGGAAGACCGAGCAATAGCCTTCGCAATAGCGGCAGGCGTTGCAGATTTCGGCCTGACGGCGGGCTTCCCGGATCAATTCAGTTTGCATAGGCGGCGGCCTCACGTCCTGCGATGCGTCCAAAAACGGTTCCGATGGTCATGCCGAAGCCCGCCAGATAGCCCTGCCCAAGGATCGATCCGGCCATGGTTTCTCCGGCAGCCCAAAGATTCTTGATCTTACCGTCACGGGTCGAACATTGGGCCGCGTCGTCGACTTTCAAGCCCAGATAAGTAAACGTCACACCAGTGCGTAGCGAGTACCCGTAGAAAGGCGGTTCCGTAATCGGGCGGGCCCAGTTGGTCTTGGGCGGGGTCAGACCAGAAGTCGTTACTCCATCCAATTCGGTCGGGTGAAACCCGCTGGTATCACCGCACGTAGCATTGAAGTCTGCGACGGTCGTCGTCAGCTTGTCGGCTGGTAGATCCATCATCCAGGCCAGTTCCTCCAACGTGTCCGCCTTGAGCGGTGGAAACACTGACGGCATGAACAGATTCAGCGATTTTGCGTCGATGATCACATATCCCACCTGATCCGGTTGCGCAGCCACAAGTCGACCCCAGATCGCATAGCGCTTAGGCCAGACGTCTTCGCCTTCATCATAGAACCGTTCTGCGTTCTTGTTCACGACGATTGAAAACGGAACGCAGTCCAGACGAGTGACAATCCCGCCATCGAATTTCGGCGCACGCCCGTCGATGGCAACTGCGTGGCATTGGGTTGGATCACCGACACGCTCAATGCCTTGATCCAGAAGGTTGGCCAACACCACACCTCGGTTGTAAGGCGTACCTCGGATCAGGAAGTTCTTTGCAGGTTCGCCCCACGCGCGGGTGAGCCAATCAGTGTCGGCCTGAAACCCGCCCGAGGCGACAATCACGGCTTTGGGAGTAATGCGATGTTCTTGACCTTCATAAGTGAAATCCACCCATTCGATCTGATCACCATTCAGCTCCAGATGCGTGACTGCGGCTTCGTACCGGGCGTCGATCCCCAAACCGGCGGCTGTCCGGTAATAGGCATTCACCAGAGATTTGCCGCCCCCCATGAAAAATGCATTGGTCCGGGCAAGGGACAAGGTTCCGGAAAGAGACGGTTGGAAGCGGACCCCGTGCTCTTCCATCCAAGGCAAGCACTCTTCCGAGGTTCGGATCGCCAAACGCGCCAGATGTTCGTCAGTCTTGCCGCCAGTGACTTTCAACAGGTCGGACAGGTATTCATCCTCGCTGTATTCCTCGACCAACGGGCCCAGAGGGCCGGTGTGCATACAGCGAAAGTTGCGTGTGTGGCGTGAGTTTCCACCGCGATACGGTTTTGGCGCGGTTTCCAGGATCAGGACCCTCGCACCCGCTTCGGCAGCTGTCATTGCCGCACATAGGGCCGCATTACCCCCTCCGATCACCGCGATATCATAAGCTTCCATCTGGGTGGTCATGTGCCGTGTTCCTACTGGCATTGATCGCTTATGCGGTCACGTTCCTGAAGCGCGCGGATGCGCATGCGTTGCGCTGCTTGGATATGCGCGCGCATTTCGGTTTCTGCGGCGGCACCGTCGCGCGATTTCAGGGCAGCCATGATGTGCCGGTGCTCGGCCACTGCAGTTTCTGCCCGACCACTATCCAACAGCTGTGACGGTCCAAGGATCAGCAGCGCCTTTTGCAGGGAAAGCATGGACTTTGCCAGAAACCGGTTCTTGGCTGCATCCAGCAAAGTGGCGTGAAAAATCCGGTTGATCCGGGCTGCGTCCGGACCTGTGCCCGCCTCGGCCAGCCGATCATTCAGAACCTCCAACTCATCAAGTTCAACATCCGAGGCTGCCCGTGCTGCCAATCTGGCGGCAGTGCCTTCAAGCACGGCGCGCATCTCATAAAGCTCCATCACTTCGGCATAGTCGAGGCTGCGGACGGTTGCGCCCAGCCTTGGCACATGAGTAACGAGCCCGTCCGCTTCGAGCTGTCGGATCGCTTCACGGATAGGTGTGCGGCTCACACCCAAGCGTTCAGACAGCTCAATCTCGCGCAAGCGATCGCCGGGCAAAAGCGTGCCGTCGCGAATCTCTTCCAGCAAGCGCTGATACGCGGAATTGCCTTGTGGGCCGGGCTGTATTGGGTCGTCCTGGATGGTCATCGCGTGCTCACTTGCCTTGGTGCGTCCAATTGTATACATTTGGATACACATCTAGTCAATAACCCCGGAATCCAAGTTTTGCCCAGCTCGGAAAACCAACCAGCTATGCTGATGAAAAGGTCAATGACACTTGGCCTTGCGACGCTTGGCACGTTGATCTTCTGGGCGTTGAATCTGCCACTGCCGTTTTTATTCGGCCCCATGACAGCATGCCTGATTGCTGCTCTGGCTCATGCACCAATGTCAGGGTTCGGACAGATTTCGGTCGCGGCCAGAACCATTCTGGGCGTCGCAGTTGGCGCATCGATCACACCCAGCCTGTTTGCCGAACTGCCAAAAATGGCAGCGTCGATCATGCTGATCCCGTTTTTCATCATCCTAATCGCGTTGGTCGGCGTGCCGTTCTTTCGTAAAGTCTGGGGGTTTGACGACAAGACAGCGTTTTACGCTGCGATGCCGGGTGGCCTGCAAGACATGATCATATTTGGCACCGAGGCCGGGGCTGATCCGAGAACACTGTCGCTGATCCACGGAACACGCGTGTTGATTATCGTGACGCTGGCACCGCTGTTTCTAACGGTTTTCTACGATGCCGAACTCACCAACCCCATTGGACAGCCCGTTAGCGATTTGCCGGTTAACGAGCTTCTACTCATGGTTCTAGCAGCCTTTGTCGGATGGAAAGGCGGCGAAAGAATTGGACTGTTCGGTGCGTCCATCCTTGGGCCGATGATCTTGACGGCTGCTTTGTCTCTGGGGGATTTCATCCATACCCGGCCGCCTCGCGAAACAATTCTGGCTGCGCAGTTCTTCATTGGGTGCGGGATCGGTGTGCAATTTATTGGCGTGACATGGGCTGAACTACGTCGGGTCGTTGCTGCTGGCGTCGCCTACGTTGTTATTCTCGCCATTCTGGCTGCCGGGTTCACGGCAGTTGTGACCACACTTGGCTTGGGTCAACCGCTCGAAGCGTTTCTAGCGTTTGCGCCCGGAGGTCAGGCCGAGATGACCGTTCTTGCCATCGTTTCGGGCGCTGATTTGGGGTTTGTGATCACCCACCACCTGACGCGGATCGTGCTGGTGATCATCGGCGCACCTATTGCGGCGGGTCTTATTTTGCGTTGGTCCAAACCTCGGGATTGATCATATGGATCGGAGCGCCATCGGCATAGGCGTTTACCTGATCGAAGATGTCCGCGAATTGCAGGTCGAACTCGTCCTCTGTTACAAAGCCAATATGCGGCGTCGCGATCAGATTGGGATGCGACAGGAGCGGGTCACTTGGGTCGGTCAGAGGTTCGGTATCGAAAACATCAATGGCCGCCTTTCCTGGTCGACTTTGGTTGAGCCCTTCAAGCAGAGCGCCGGCTGCAATAAGCCCCGCCCGCGACGTGTTCACAAACAATGACCCCGGCTGCATCGCCTCAAAGTCTGCCGCCTCAATAACTCCGCGTGTGCCCGGTTTCAGGCGGATATGAACCGACACCACATCACTGTCGGCAAAGAACGCTTCCCGACTGGACGCGACATCAACACCGTCCGCCATCGCCCGCGCACGACCTTCTTCGGACGACCACCAGATGACGTTCATACCAAAGGCCTCGGCATAGCCTGCGACAGCCTGGGCGATACGCCCGTAGCCATACAAGCCAAGTCGACGCCCGCGCAGCGTCTTACCCACCCCGGCTTGCCAGCGACCGGCCTTGACTGATGCCATCTGTGCCGGAAGATCGCGCATTCCGGCCATGATCAAGGCCCAGGTCAATTCGGCTGCGGCATAAGACGGAGTTCCGCTATGCATGTTCGAACATAAAAGCACGTTGTGATCGGAGCATGCCTGCAGATCGACGTGGGGATAGACACTGCGCTGACTGATCAGCCGCAGGTTCGGCAGCTGCTCAAGCAACGCTCGGGAGATCTTGGTGCGTTCCCGGAACAGAACCACGGCATCGGCATCTTGTAACCGTGATGCCAGAACACCGATATCTTCAAGGTGATCCGTCCAAACCGTCACGTCATGATCCGCAAGCTTTGCGAAGCAAGGCAGGCCGCGCAGCGTGTCAAACCAATCATCCAGAATGTGTACTTTCATCGGCTTTCAATGCCTTCGCCGGTTTCCAGTTTTCTTGGTGTCGGAACAAAATGCGAGGCCTCAAGCGCCGCGAGCGCATTGCGGACACGTTGGCTCTGATCCAGCAAATGATTGAATTGCTCATCGCAACCAGCGATTGGCGTCGGATAATCCGCCATATCCTGCCGCAATGCAGCTTGCGCCAGTTTGAGTTCCTGCCGGGCAATATCGAGGCATTCAGAGTAGTCGTTCATCGTGACACCTCCCTTCAATGTATACCACAGTATACCAAATGATTAATGCCCGTTCAACTCCCATCCCACACAGATTGCGGCACATAGATTTTGCCATCCGCCAGCTTGCGCGCTGTTCGTACCAAACCCGCCGATTTGAGAGTGAAACCATCTTCGCTGGAAAAATCCACCAGAACGTCGATTTTGCCCGAAGCGTGCTCAAGCACGACTTCAGCAGGCCCGGATGCGGCTCGTTCCAATAACCCATCCGCAACAGTTCCCGGCGTCAATGCGCAGGAGGCCATGCATTGTGCCCCTGTTACCGCCATTGTCGGATGTGTATTCCACGGCATGAAATACCTGACCGCAAGTGTGCCCCCGTCCCGAGCAGGTGCAAGTATGCCGAATTTCGGGGTTACGGATTGGGATACATCGCCCATTCCCATCAACAATCCCGCTTCTATCCGAACGGCCTCCATCCGGTCAAAGAACGAGCGGTTACTGTCCAGTTCCTCTGCGCTTTCGTATCCGGTAAGGCCAAAATCAGAAGCGCGGGCAATGGCCATCGGCATCGCGACGTCCATGCAGGTTAGCTCGATACCTTGCACAATGTCGCGCAAGTGACCAGTGGGCAGGAACGCGCCGGTTGATGACCCCACAACACCCATAAAGCTTAGCTGTATCGACGCGGCACGCCCCGGCACGCCCGCAATTTCCACATCTCCCTGATAGGTCAGTTCACCGCCAGGTGTAGGCACCTTCGCCACCACCTGCGCTCCGGTGTTGACGGCGCGGATACGGATTTCGGTTTCATCGCCCCGCGGCTCGATCAAACCCATTTCGATTGCCGCAGACCCGACACCGGACAGGATGTTTCCGCAGGTGGGTTTGAAATCGACCAACTTTTCCTCAACCGAAACCTGGGCGAAGAAGTAATCGATATCTGCCCAGTTCTCGTTACTGGCCGACAGCATCGCGACCTTGGTCGTGACGGCCGCGCTGCCGCCTATCCCGTCGATATTCAGCGGGTGTCCAGCGCCAATCGAAGCGATCAGAACGTCTGCCAGAGTCTCCAGATCCTCTGGCAAGTCAGAGCGTCGGAAGTAGGGGCCGCGAGACGTGCCGCCCCGCATGAATATGAACGGTATTCCGGTTTGGGTCATGTCGCGCCCTTTCGGGTTTTGCGCGTGTCCGCGAAGGCCCCGGCTCATTTCAGCGGCCATGGCAGATCAACCATGTCCTGCAGCAAACCCGGCGGGAAATCGCGGTTCAACGCACCTGCCATGACGCACATGAAACCGATGCCACAGGCCGTCAGGACCAGTGTCATCTGCCAGCTGGACCCAGCCCGGACGCGCAGGAACGCAATCAGGAACCCGATCAGCGCAAGGATAAAGCCTACAACCCAGGTCGCCGCGATCAGGCTGGCGAACCATGCGAGCGTGGACCACAATCCATGAGGCGCGCTGGCGTCCTCACCGGCAACTTCCTTGTCGGCAAAGATCGCATCGCCCTCGGGTCGGCGCATCATCTGGATCAGCAGAACGACACAGCAGAACAACGACACATACCCAATCACCAGAGGGATGATCTTGTCGGTCATATTGTAGTCCGGGATAATGTTGGCGTTGATCAAAGCAACAACCAGATAGGCCATGATCGCCAGCAGGAAGACCAGCGGCGCGCGTTTACTGCCGGACTGAACATCGCCCTCGGCCATGATCATCTTGGCCTGACGGATACCCAGAATGATTGAGACGATCGTGACCACGATCAGAATGATCACAATAGGGCTGAAAACATATTCCATGCCCTCGCCAAAGCTTTTGCGGAAGCGGAACGATGCGATCTGAAATGCCTGGTTGGTGAACTTTTCAACCGGGTTCGACAGCACAAAGCCAATCAGGAACGCAGGGCGCGACCAGTCGAAGCGGCGCAGAAAAATACCGATCAGGCCGATCACGAACAGGGCCAACAGGTCTTCGAAATTCTGACCCGATTGGAACGCCGCAAAGCTGATTAGCATAAACAGGAATGGTGCCAGATAGGTAAACCGGATCGTGGTCAGCTTGGCGATGCCGCCTGAAGCCGCGATACACAGGATGGCGCCCACGACATTGGCCAGAGCCAGCAACCAGACGATCGAATACGTGATATCCAGATTGTCCTGCAACATGCTGGGACCAACCTCGATATCACCTGATCCCAGCAAAGCCACGGCTCCGATGAAAATCGCCATCGAACCCGATCCGGGGATGCCGAACAGCAGGGTCGGCACCAGACCGCCGCCCTCTTTTGCATTGTTCGAGCTTTCCGGTCCGATCACGCCACGCACTTCGCCTTTGCCGAAGTTGCTCTTGTCCTTGGTTGTTTGCACGGAATGGCCGTAGGCGATCCAGTCGACAACCGAGCCCCCAAGTCCGGGGATAACGCCTACGATCACACCGATGATTGAGCAGCGAACAGACAGCCAAATATTGGCGAACCAGTCCTTGACCCCATCCAGCCATCCGGCCCCCAAAGAAGCCCCCTTGGCAATCGACCGATCCTGACGCAGCAGGGAAACGATTTCAGGGACGGCAAAAATACCCAAACCGACAATGACCAGCTTCAGGCCATCGGTCAGATAGGGAATGTCATAGGTGGCCATACGCAGCGAGCCACCAGCATCCGCCTCGCCGATGGTGCCGACCATCAGGCCCAGCCCGGCGGCGGCAACACCTTTCAATGGGATGCGCCCGGCCAGAATAGCAACCATCGAAAGACCGAGAATGGTGATCATCAGCATCTCGGGAAGGCCGAAGGCCAAGACGATTGGCCGCGCGATCAGAATGAACATGGTCAGGAATGTCGCGCCGACCAAACCCCCGAACAGGGATGAGGCAAAGGCGGCGGACAAGGCTCGCGCGGCTTCGCCCTTTTTTGCCATCGGGAAGCCGTCAAGAACGGTCGCCTGCGAAGCCGAACTGCCTGGTATCCCCATCAAAACCGAGGCAAATGTGTCAGAAGTCGGAACGACGGCGACCATTCCGATCATCAGCGCCAGACCCAGGATAGGGTCCATGCCGAACATGAAAGGCAGCAATAGGGACAGGCCAGCAATGCCGCCGAGTCCGGGAAAGACGCCCACGGCTAGCCCCATGACAACGCCGAGCACAAGATAGCCCAAGACAATAGGTTGCAGGATCAGAGCCCACGCATCACCAAGCGCAGGAAGAGCGGTGGCGAAAACCTCCATAGCGGCCGCCTTTCATTCGATTTTTCAGAATTCAGATGGCACGGCCCTCGTGTGGGAGGGCACGCGCTGTGAAAGGCAGGCTTAGTTCAGCTCAACGCCGTAGGAATCTTTAAGCCAGTTCAGGACATACTGCTTGGCGTTGTCATCCACACTCGTTGCAGTTTGCAGGGCGGCTTTGGAGCCGTCTCCGACAAACACCGGGTACTTGCCAACTCGCTTGGAGGAGATATCGGCAAAATCCGCACGCTCAGTGACTGCCTGGAAGGCTGCCGTGTACGTGTCGACGACATCCTGCGGGGTATCACCCGGCAAGAAGGCCAGTTTCTGAACCGGGAAACCCGCAACAAAGAAGGCTTTCCACGCATCCCACGCCTCACCGCTGGTTTCACA
Organism: Ruegeria sp. EL01; assembly: GCF_900313035.1. Taxonomy (GTDB): domain Bacteria; phylum Pseudomonadota; class Alphaproteobacteria; order Rhodobacterales; family Rhodobacteraceae; genus Ruegeria. The sequence continues at coordinate 10,130 of NZ_OMPS01000014.1, forward strand.
GCCATCGGTGGCTTCGCAAACCTCTTTGAAGGTCGGGATATCCGGGAACGTCGGGTCGCGCACGATGTTGCCATCCGCGTCCAGCGCACCCCAGGTCATCATCGGAACAGCCTGACCGGCCTCGACCAATGGGGCAGAACCGCCCAGAAAACCCGATGAGGTCTGATAATCGATGTTGGCCTCACCACGTTCGAACATAAGACGGCCATCACCGCGACCCTTAATGCCGAAGACCGGTTCAACATCCATGCCCAGCATCTGCCACGCCAGTAGCGGTACTAGGTCCAGCCGGGTTGCGCCTTGCGACCCATAGATAAAGCTGGTGTCCTTCAGCGCATTTGCCGATCCGTCGAATTTCGCACCATCTTCCGCGTTCAGGTAGGCCACGCCCCCGGTGCCCGACGCCATGACAGGAATCCAGTCGTTGTATTCATAACGCACGCGCGGATCGCTCAGAAGATACGGAAACTGGGTTGAACCGGAAGTTCCGAACAAAAGCGTGCCATCGTCGTGCTCTTGTTCTTGAAACCAGTTTGCTCCTTTGGTTGAGCCTGCGCCCGGCATGAACTTCACCACAACGGTTGGCTGGCCGGGCAGCGCCTCGGACAGAAGCGGCGCAAAGAAGTTGGCCCATTTGGCCGAACCGCCCGTTTCCGAGAACGGGATGACCCACTCAATGGTCTTGCCCGAGAAATCGACTTCAGCAGCGGCAGGCGCGGCCAACCCAGCGGCAGCGATCAGCCCCACGACGGCGCGACGGGTAAAGTTGGAAATGGTCATTGGTTCCTCCCTATTGACCAGACAACCACGAAGGCACGCTTGGCACCACCGTGATCGCAAATAGAACTGTGGGGTTGATTCCCCCTTCCATCTGGCAATCATGAAGGGCCAACCTTGCGCGAAACTTGCAGGAGCCCTGATGCGGATTGTCATCGTCGAGGATAACGAGCCACTTGCCAACGCCATTGCGTATCGCCTGCGTGATCGTGGTCATGCGGCTGACGTGCTGACCGATGGCGACGAGGCTGACACTTATCTGGAACAGGAAGGCGCAGACCTGATCGTTCTGGATATCAACTTGCCAGGCCGGTCCGGGCTTGAAATCCTGCAATCCTTGCGCAGTCGCGGAGATGGTGCGCCGGTGATCCTGCTGACCGCCAGGTCAGAGACAAGCGACCGTGTGCTGGGTCTGGATATGGGCGCTGACGATTATCTAGTCAAACCCTTCGAGATGGATGAGTTGGAAGCCCGCATTCGTGCGCTTTCGCGCCGAAAGGACCTCGACTACGGCGCGCGCGAAACCATCGGCGGATTGGAATTCGATCGCTCGGCACGGCAGGTCACCGTTCACGGAGAGGTAATGGACGTGCCACGCCGGGAATTGGCCGTGCTTGAATGCCTGCTTGAACGCCGAGGTAGGATTGTCCCCAAAAGCCAATTGACCGACTATGTCTATGGTATCGGCGCGGACATCGAGGATTCCGCCGTGGAACCCCATGTGTCGCGGTTACGAAAACGGCTTCAGGATCTGGGCATCAGAATCAAAACGGCGCGCGGGCTTGGCTACCTGCTTGAGGTGCAGAAGTGATACCGCAGCGGTCGCTCAGGTTAAGGTTATTCCTGCTGATCCTCACGCCTTTGGTTTTGCTTGCGTTTCTGCTTGGGTTTTGGCGTTTCAACGTTGCTCAGAAAACCGCGCAGGAGCTCTTTGATGAGAGCTTACTATCAGCGGGACTCGCTATTTCACGCGATGTGGCAATCTCGGGCGGCGACGCGTTGTTGCCCTCGACGCGCAGTATGATCCGCGAAGCATCCGGTGGAGAGATATTCTATCACGTGACCGGTCCGGGCGGCAGCTATGTCACTGGCTACGCGTACCCGCCAACATCTGCTGCATCATCGCAACAAGACCCATACAGTCCACATTTTTTTGAATCTGTGCACCGGGAGGTGCCCGTCCGGGTTCTCAGAATGACCGAGCGCGTCACTTTGGAAAACCTGGTGGGGGACGCGACTGTAACTGTGTGGCAGCTCATGGCCGACCGAAATGCATTTGCCAACCAGTTGTCTCTCCGCGCTGCAATTCTGATGGGCATTTTGTTGACGACGCTTGCCATTGTCGTGTGGTTCGGCGTGGCCCGCGGCCTCCGGCCGTTGCTGGATTTACAGGAAGCAATCGCGCTGAGATCGCCAGACGACCTCAGCGAAATCAAACGGTCGGTCCCGATCGAAGTACGAGGCATTGTCAAAACCCTGAATCGGCTGTTTGGGCAGGTTGAACACAGCATCAACGCTCATCAAGTGTTTATTTCAGAAGCCGCGCATCAGCTACGAAACCCAGCAGCCGCGGTCCAGTCCATGGCCGAAGCACTGAGAGATGCGAAAACGGATGAGGACAGGGACAAACGCATTGTTGAGCTTGTGGCCGCAGCAAAAAACTCGGCCACGGTGGCGCAACAGTTATTGTCGCTGGAACGACTGCGGCAACCTACGCATCAGGATCAGATGGATGAGATTGATTTCCGCGTAGTCGTGGAAGAGGCTTGTGCAGAGATGGGCGTTCATATCCTCGCAAAAGGGATCGACTTTGAGGTCGCGATGCCGGACACCCCGATCGTGATCTCAGGGGATCGCGTGTTTTTGACTGAGGCCATCAAAAATCTGCTGGACAACGCTGTTAAGCACGGTGGTACAAAATTGAGCCGAATTTCAGTCTTGCTGCACTGTGAGGGCGGGAACGTCAAGCTGACTGTGGCCGATGACGGAACAGGTCTTTCGCCTAACCAAAGCGAAGCCGCGTTCAGTCGGTTTTCGCAGCTCGAGTACTCCGAAGGCAGCGGTTTGGGGTTGTCAATTGTCTCAGCGGTGGCGGAGCGCCATGGAGGAGTGGTCGCGATCAACCAAGTCGAAAAAGGAGCAAGCGTTACGCTTGAGCTTCCCATAGCCGTCTAGTTCATTTCTATTTCTACTCGGAACCCGAAACCTGTCACAATCAAAGCGAATTTTTGCGATTGCAGCGAATGACCGATTTCCACCCCAGGTGCCAGGCACGGCGATCTTGATGCACCTTCACCGGACTTTGAAGCCTTGTGCAGCGAAATGGCGCTTGGTCCGCAAAGCAGACATTAGAGATCCTTTATCCGCCCACGTAGATACCGCTTTTGGGCCGATAGAAAATCTTCTGATCGTGAAGCCGTCCCAGAAGATCGTGAATGCGGTGTCGGTATTCTTCCCTTTCAGCTTTTCCAACATGATCTTCGTTGGGCGGCTCTTGAGTCAGGGACATCAAGGCGCGGCGCAGAGAGTCTTCGACAAGATCCATATCCGCGACGGAGAGCTCGAACATATCGTTGTACTGGGGCATACTGGGGCCTCTCATTTGGGTGCAGGTCTTTAGAGTGCCTGACCTGCCGTCAGTTTTCCACCTCTCCTTAATGTTGATCTTCGAATGTCCGCTGCGCGCCCCATTTCGCTAAACGCTGCGTTAAGCACCAATGGCAGCATTCGTCCGCCAAAGAACCGTGAACAGATCCAGCTCTTTTCTGTTCGACGCGGAGGTAGAGCCTCCAAATATTGGTTTCTCGAAGTTCAGTGAAACAACGCATGTCGATAGAAAGGTGTCGTGATCAGGTTGATCTCAAGAAGCTGGACAACCAGTTTGAGAAAATTCTTGCGCCTTTGTTGATTGGGCCACCTAAATTCTCCTGGAGGATGTAGTTCGCTGGCGCAGGAATTTTGATATCACCAAGTTCTAAAAGTGAACCGCTTGCCAGCGCGTCCTGAACGAGCACTGTTCGCCCCATTGCAATTCCTTGGCCAAGCTCGGCCAGCAGAAGGCTCATGTTGGATTGAGGGTATCTGCAGAGATTTTCTGGTTTCAGTGTTATCCCGCTGCCTCTGAGCCATTCGCCCCAAGAGTCGTCAATGTTTGAGAAAGTTTCTCCCAGCAGCGGAAGCGACACAATTTTTTGGACCAAGTCTTCCGGTGGCAGGTCTGCTAAGTCATGTTTTGCAATAAATTTGGGAGAGGCTACCGGAAACAGATAGTCTCGCGTCAGCCATTGGTCCGAGTTCTGCTTGGTGTAGAGGATCGTCAGGTCCGCGCCATTGGCAGATGGGGTTCCGTCGCCGGGCAATGTCAGAACCTTCAGGCTAACTTCGGGGTGAGTGGTCATGAAAAGTTCCAACCGCGGCAACAGCCAGCGCACGGAGAAACCGGGGAACACCTGAACCGACACTTCCAAGCTGTTCAGTTTTTGGCATTCTTTACGTACCGCTTCACGAATCTCTTCAAAGGCTTGCGCCTGAGCGACGAGAAGGTTGTGACCCGACGTGGTCAACGAGACCTGCCTGCCATGACGCTGAAACAGGTCGATGCCGAGTGTCTCTTCAAGCAATTTGATCTGCTGACTGATCGCGCTTTGGGACACACCCAGTACATCCGCGGCTACCGTAAAGCTCTGATGTGTTGCGCAGACTTCAAAGACCCGAAACACTTTTTCAGATGGCAATAATCCTATACTCATAAGTTATACCTTATATATTTATAATTAAGTTTATATTTTTCTAAACATATATCATTGCTACATCTGTGTTTCCATAGCTACAGAAGAGGAAGGAGCAACGTGGAACACAGTAGTTCTCAACCAACATTCGCGCAGTCCGCGCTGACTTTTGGGTTGGTCGTTGCCACCATTGGCATCGGGTTATTCATCTTGGGGATAAGCCTGCACAGCTTGATGCTTGTTTGTCTGACGATTGCGGCGTTTAGCGCCTGGCGACTGACCGGTGGAGACTTTGCAGCAATCCGCGACGCCATGAACAGCGGGATTAGCCGTGCGTTCAGCGCCATCTATATATTCATTCTGATCGGCGTTCTGGTGGCCGCCTATATTCAATCAGGTACGGTAGGGGCCTTGATCTACTACGGTCTCGAGTTCATCTCGCCAACCGTCTTCTTGCCTGCTGGTTTGCTACTATGCGCATTCATGTCGATCGCGACAGGCACAAGTTGGGGTACTGTTGGCACAGCCGGAGTGGTTCTCATAGGTATCGGCGAGGCGATGGGGATTCCGCTGCCTATTGTAGCCGGTGTCATTGTTTCTGGGGCTTGCTTCGGTGACAAGATGTCACCGGTGTCGGACACCACCAACCTGGCGGCGATGTCGTCCGAGGTGGATCTTTATGCCCATATCCGCTCAATGCTTTACACAACGGGACCGACCTTTGTAATCGTCCTGGCGATCTATGCGATGGTCAGCCTGAATTTTGCCGAAAATGCGATGTCCGCCGAACGGATTGAGGCAATGACGGCTTCACTTGAAAGCATATATGCGATCAATCTGTGGTGCTTGCTGCCCTTTGTTGTGATGATCGTTTTGACGACCATGAAGGTTGCAGCTGAACCGGCCATGATTGCGTCAGCCGCAACTGCCGTGATCATGGCGATCGGGTTGCAAGGGGCTGATCCGGTGGCGGTAATGAATGCACTGTACAGCGGGGGAGGTAGCGGAAGTACAGGTATCGAATCCCTGGACAGCTTGCTGGGCAGGGGCGGGATTTCGTCAATGATGTGGACTTTGTCACTGGCGTTAATGGCTTTGGCGCTTGGTGGCATCCTGCACGGCTTTGGGTTTCTACAGGTTCTGATTTCATCTCTCCTGACCCGCGTGAAATCCGCATTTGGCCTTGTCACCTCGACCATTCTGACCTGCCTGGCTGGAAACATGACGATGGGCGAAGCCTATATGTCGATCATCCTAGGAGGGCAGCTGTTCGGTCCCGCCTATGATGAGAAAGGGATTGATAGGTCGGTAATGTCGCGATCGCTCGAAGAAGGCGCGACCCTGACCACAGTGCTTATCCCGTGGACAACCGGTGGCGCGTTCTTTGCGGCAACCTTGGGGGTCAGCGTGCTCGAATATGCACCCTGGGCACTGCTGAACTGGATGAACCCGATATTGTCGATGTTGTTCGCCTTGTTTGGGATCTTCATCTTCAAAACACGGGGCGAAGATCGGCCTGTCGGCGCCACTGCAAAAGTCTCCGCCAACTAACAATCCAGGTGCGCTCGGGATCGAGCGCACCCTTGACTTCCAAATTTATTAGGAGAAACAACGGATGACGAAACAGTTCTCTGCATTTCAAGTTGATGCTCTGCATCTTACCAGAACCCTGCCGTCGGATCTGATTGCAGCGATTCCAGTGTTGATGGTTAATCGCCTTGGTACAACCGAATCCGCGTACATGCGGACTGAGAACTTTATTGGTCACTGTGAACCGGACACAGTCTATCGGGTGACGCTTGAAGAAGGATTCACCCCGACGACAGGGACGCCCATCTCTCTGGCCACTCCCAAGCAACCTCCTCATCTGGTCCTTGATGGAGAATGGGATACAAAAGTTAACTACCTGAATGAGGACTCAAACATTCTCGGCGGCAATGGCCGGTATCAGGTGCCTCATGGCAAAGACCACATTACAATTCCAGTGGCCGAAACGACCCCAGAACACTTGGCCTACTATGGCAGCTATCTTGTCAAGGCCGGTGACCTGGTGAAGTTCGAAACGACCGGAAACCTCCCGGTGACAGTTACGTCGGTTGGAGAAGAGTATCCTGAGCATTATCTGCTGAGCGAAGAGCTCGGCGGTGGTGCCTACTTGGAGGTTCATGATCGGCCGCATTTCCATATGCCGCTTGATGAAAGTTGCGGTGGTTACCTGATTGTCGGCAAATGCGGCGATGATGGGGTCAAGCGAGTATCGGCTTTTTGCATTCCCTATGGTCATGCAATTCACATGGGACCTTGGACGATCCACAGTGATGCCTTTATCACGGGGCGTCACCTGGTCATCTATTCTGCCACACCGGAGTTCTCGACTGTTATCTTACGGGACGCAAACAATGCTTTGGCCTCCATCCAATTCTCAAGCCCGTGACATTCGCAGCAAAGGACGCCCGGTACTGATGCTGGGCTAGTCCATTAGCGCCAGGCCGGCGGCATCTGAGCGCGCATCAAGACTTGCATCGCCGCTGAGGTGGGCGGCTGCCCCCTCCGCGGTTCTTCTTTCACTGTTGGGTAGAATCCGGACCGCGACAGTAGAAGCATCCGGACATGCAGTGACAGGCGTACTGCTTAGATCTATTTGACTAGCAGTCACGTGCACATAAATTTTTTCATCTCCAAAATCCCGGCCCGCTATTTTCAAATGAACAACATATCCATCAATTCAGAAGCTTTGCCTCTCCAGCGAAGGTAAAGTTCCTCTACGTGTTTGGATAGATTGATCGACAGACTGTGGAACACGTGTATTACACTGAAGTGTGAACTCTACACTTTGCTCCCTCCAAAAACCAACAGGTCCGGAGTCCCAGCTGGCGAAGGATGGCTAGGCAGTACTCCTGTCCAGACGTCTCAGGCAATCAACTATGCCAGAAAATGCGAGGGAACCGGGCAATCATAGTGCGGCGTCTGTTCACCAATAGTAATGGTGGGGTTTGCGCCCATCGGGCCAGCAGGTGTCGTCAGGATCAGCACCTTTGATATTCACCGAAGCAAGCGCTTCGTTACGAATAGCGCATTCAGTCCGCAGTTGTTTTGAAACACTTTATCGCGAATACTCGAGCGGTGATCATTCAAAGCCAGCTATGCGGGACAGAACGGGCATTGGCTGCCAATGCCTGAATGTCGGCAATAGCCCGTCGTCACTTACTTAAGGTCCGGCGACGCATTGCCCTGCCTTTTGACGAGCGATTACGCCCATTGTGGCCGTCACCAGCCTTGAAACATTCAGACCGCCAATGCCATCAACATCCACCTCGGGCATGATCTCCACAAAATCCACGGCGGCTATTCGGCCTCGGTTTGTTGCGGTGATTAGCTCCAGCACTTGATAATAGCTCAGGCCACCGGGGCTACGTCCGATTGTATTGGGGGTGACCGACGGGTCCAATGCATCAATGTCGATGCACAGGATGACGTTCGCGCCCGGGTCGATCTGATCGATTGCGGGCTGTAATCCGTGCTTGTGAACGTCCGGGCCGGTGAAGAATTTCACCCCCCACGATTTGGCGTCCTCAAAATCTGACGAATGCCCCGACCCTATTCCCCGCGCACCCACTTGGATGATTTTGTCGATATGAGCCATTTCGGAGGCGCGTCGCATTGTCGAAGAAAGACCCATCGTTTCGCCCATATGGATGTCCCGCCAATCGATATGCGCGTCAATCTGAAGAATGGTGAAGGTTTCACCACTGTTGCCCATCGCGTCGATCATCGGAATCGGTACGGAATCATCACCACCTATCAGAATGGGGACGACCCCGCGTGCAACGATTTTGGACACCGCATGACGGATAGCCTCCCGATTGGAGGCAAAATCAGTCGCGCTCCACGGCAGATCGCCACAATCTACCGCCCGTTTTGTTCCGTCAGGAAAGGTCGGGCCACCAAGGTCAAAATTGTGTCGATCAACATTCGCAGAAAGTGACCCAATGGCTTGGCGCAACGACTCTGGTCCGTTCTGAGCATAGGCCCCCACCGAACCATAAGACGTTGCACACGGTGCGCCGATAAAGGCCGAAGACGCATCTATCGCTTCAAAATCCTTGCAGGCCTCAAGGCCCAAAAAAGTCTCAACTGAAGTGGCGCCGAACAACGCTGCGAGATCAGGCTTTGCGCTCATTTCGTTTTTCCTTTCAGCTTGATTCATTGGTCAGCATGGCATCCAGCCAAAGTAATGGCTACGTCGTTCTCCGTAGAAATAATGATCAAACATCGTCAGCGGGTACTGTTTGTTGGCGGCGACCGCCTATGCGCCTCACGGAAAGTTCACAGGCGCCACCTGAATCCGAAGCAGCGAGGTTTACCCTGCGAAACGGTTGAAGCTTGGAATCTGTTTCGGCGGCGCATCGGGTTCTCTCGTGTTCGACACAATTCAAGAACAAATGAGTGCGCTAGTTGCGAAACACAGCGGAACGCTTGCTTAAAGCCGTCGGGATACCGCCATAATAGTGGATTCCAACACCGCTATAGGAGCACCAGCCAACGAAAATACAAAAGCCAATTCAAAGGCGGTTCGCAGATCCAAAGCAATACCGCTGCCCGAGGCCTTCCCATCCACCATCTCACTGGTGGCTACGTCTCGGGTGAGCCTCGTTACCCGTGTTAAGTGGTCAAGTCATGAACAGAATGTGGTCAATCTTCACACGCTTCATAAAGAATACCCACGGTGTGTATTTGTTGGTTGACGAGGCCCGGTTCCTAACTAGTGTGCCCACGCCAGTCTGACTTTGGTTGAGGAATAACGCTGTGGATGTTCAAGTCGCGAGTTTTTGGTTTGGATCGCCATTGTCCTGCGTCGAGAGAGTGTGCATTCAGTCATTTCTGGACCATGGCATTCCCTTTCATCTGTACGTCCTTAATCTGAACATGGATGTGCCCGATGGCGTTATCTTGCATGATGCGCGCGACATCTATGCCGACGATCAGATGGAATTGCTTTCCGGGTCCCGGAAACGCGCGGCTGTTTTCTCAGATGTTTTTCGCATGTATATGCTGCAGAAAACCGACTTTGTGTGGGTCGATTTGGACATCTACTGTGTTAATCCTTTGGATTTCGAAAGCGATTACCTGTTTGGTGTGGTGTGGCGAAAAAAAGCAATGAATAATTGTGTGTTGCGTCTTCCCAGGAATTCGCTCGCGCTGAAACTGATCGTCAACTTTCTAGAGTCTGAGGTACCATTGCCCTTTTGGTTATCTGATGACCACATCAAAAAACTGGTCAACCGGTATGAAGCCGGTGAACAAATTACTTTGTATGATTTGCCCTGGACAACAACAGGTCCGAGCGTGACACGTTGGGCATTGACTTTAACTGGGGAAATTGACCGTGGCCAACACTGGCACTTGTATTGGCCCCGGCGGGGATTTGTAGATCCAAGTCAGGATATTGACTATTACGAACCCGATTGGGTGCGTTTCCATCACTTTCAAGGTGAAACACGTTCGCAAATCCACGATCTGTATGAGGGTATTCCGCCCAAGGGCAGCTATATCGATTTTATCTGCAACCGACATGGGATTAACCCAGAAAATTACCCGGTTGTGTAGCGCCGCCTAAACCCGCCCTCTCGGCCGCGTTTCGATTTCGACAGGCTTTGAATAATCTCCATTCACGTTTTGGCTCCGGTGTTGACGTCTCAGGCCTTAAACCGGCGCCTTCATTGAGCATTAACGCGCCGGCGGAAGCTGACGCCCGCTGGTGTCTTTTGGACGCGGTGCCGCAACCCTAAAACAACTAAAATGAAGCGAAAAACTATCGAAACTTGGCGCGCGCTTCATGGCGAATCCACCGCACAGTCACTCCAACAGGATAAACCGAATCCTCCCATAGTTTGGACCGCCATCTGCCCCAAAATCCCCGACGACGGACAAATGTCTGACGTCAGCGCTTATGGGCCAGGTAGGGGAGTTTGATAAGAAAGTGTTTTCGGCTCATCTTAACCACCGTGGAGTTGACGATGAGAAAGACAACAAAGAGTCCAGGCAATAGGATCGTCAAGGACATCGAACAAGCAACCGCGCCAGCAATACTCGTCTGACGAGACGATCAGGTTCGTACTGGATGGCCTCCGGGTGAAGACAGCACTGCGGAACAGTGCCCTCGTGCAGAGATCTCACAGGGGGCCACAACAAATGGTCCGAGGGCTTCATGGAGACGGGTAACAAGCGGTGGCGGCCCAGAAATAGATAGGATAGCCGGCCAGGACGGAAGCTCTGGTGACTGTTTCGGGCATAACAGAACTACCAGACTGCAAGTCTCGGGTTGCTTTCAGAAAATAGTGCCAACGTTTGTCCGAATGTGCAGCCCGGTGAACCAACTGCCACCATCGCTTGCAGGAAAAGACACAATTTCGCCAGCGTCCTGCGGCGCACCCAGCCATCCAATTGGCGACCACGGTTGACTGTATCTTGACCATACCTCTCTCATATTCCAAGTTAGCGTTATGGGGCCGCGAACGCCCCGTGAGGCTGAGGCCCAAGTTTCGCATCCATGACACCCGCAACAGCAGGGAGGATGCGCATGAATACGCACCAGAAATTCAAAACCTATACACCCGGCCAGCATGTCGTTCGGGGCATCCCGTTCAAAGCTCATAAGATCGACGGCTTTACGCCCGAAATGCTCGAACAGCATTTTGAGCAGGTTTATGGCGGTACGGTTCGTCGCTTGAACGAGATAGAAAAGCAGATTGCGAGGAACGATCACAACAGTGCTTTGTGGGAAAAGCACCTAGCGGCTGCCAATGCGGTCATTCTGCACGAACTTCATTTCTTTTCCCTCGGTGAAGAAGGTGGTGAAGAGCTATCGGATGCGACGCTAAAACAGGCCATTGATGCGGCTTTTGGCAGCTTCGCGGCTTGGCAGGTCGAATTTTCGTCCATGGCGACATCGGCAGAAGGCGGCTGGGCAATTCTGGCGTGGTCGGATCGATTTGATCGATTGATGAACGTCAGGACGGTCGATGACGCACACGCCTTGTCTGATACAGCCCCTTTGCTCGCGCTCGACATGGGAGCATACGCATTCTCCAGTGATTTCGGGTCGGACCGGCAAAGCTATGTCTCTGCGTTTCTACAAAGTGTTCATTGGGTACGCGTGGCAGAACGCTTCCATCGATCACTGGGTAGGACGGTACGAGATGAGGACTCCGACCCCAACCAGATTTCAATCAGCGAACTGAAAGCCGGTCTTGACCAAGGCGACGACGTTCTGGTTCTCGATGTACGGCACGATGACGACTGCGAACGATACAGAAATCGAATAACGGGAAGCGCTTGGCGTGACTCTTTTGATGTCGCTGCATGGGCCAACGACTTGCCTAAGGATAAGCCAGTCGTGGTCTATTGCATGTACGGTTTCTGGGTCAGTCAAAAGGCAGCGGAGGAGCTGCGCGCATACGGCATCGACGCACGTAGCCTTTCAGGCGGTGTTACGGCGTGGCGCGCGATGGGTTACTCATCGTCAAGCTACATCGACTAGGTGTTCCATATGGCGCGGCTTGTGGTCAATCCAAGAACAATTTCTGTTTCCCGGAAATAGAGTTAGATAAAAGCAACGATATCTAAAGCGCGAGGCGGATTCTAAAACATGGGTATGCTAATCGACGGCCGATGGGACCAAAACGCGGACAGATCAATGCTATCCGGCACCTACCGCCGAGAACCCAGCGTTCTGGCTACGAGCATTGATGCGGATGTGTTGTATGCTTTGCGGCACGATCCAGATCGATTTGTGCTGATCGCTTCAGCAAGTTGCCCGTGGTCACATGCAACGGTGATTGCGCTGCTTCTAAGCGAGCTTTCTGACTACCTACCGATACAATGGGCAGGCGGGCCACGCATCGAAGGCTATGGCCTGTTGCCAGAAGGGCCGATTACGCAATTGGGCAATATCGAACATGCCCATCAGCTCTATTCCCTGACTGATCCCACATATACCGGTCGCGCAACAGTGCCAATGTTATGGGACAGCAAACATCAGATAGTGTTGTCCAATTCCTCCACCGACATAATCTTGGCGTTTGATCAAGCTGGTAGTGGCCCCAAGCTGCGGCCGGGTAACTTGCGCAGTGAGATTGATAAGCTAACCGCCGAGATTTTCGATGGCCTTTCAAACGCGGTCTACCGCGCGGGCAAGGCTGAGCGACAAGTCGAATACGATGATGCGGTCAACACAGTATTCGACACCATGGATCGTCTTGAAGATCGATTGATGGATCAGCATTTTCTCTTTGGCAACAATCTGACAACCGCTGACATTCGCCTTTTCGCTACCTTGGTTCGGTTTGATACCGCATATGCAACGCACTTTCGCTGCACTCGAAAAAGGCTGGTGGATTATCCAGCCCTTTGGCGCTTCACACGCCGCATTTACCAGGTTCCAGGCATAAAAGAGACTGTTGATTTTGAAGAAATTCGCTTTGGCTACTATGTAAATGATGGAAGCCACAATCCGTTCGGTATCATCGGACAGCAGCCGCAGATCAACTGGGAAAGCTGCGACGGGCTTTAGCTGTTACTTTCACCACACTCCTTTACGGGCGGCGGATCCGGGACTTAGACGAACACGGTATCTACGCGTTCAGTGTTTCAATGGACGCGTCTTTGGCAGAGTGTATCTTCGGTGTCTGAAACGACATACTCTCGCAGGGCTTAACGAATTCGTCGTCTCAGGTCGACGAGGAGATCAGCAGACCCAATCCGTCTTGGCAGTCTGACACGGCATGATCTGTATCGGGCTTATGCAATATCTGTTGTCTGGCGTCGTGACATTAGCGAAGGCGCAGATTTCGATTTCGGTGGTGGTGAAATTCTTAGCGATTCCCGGACACGGCATCGTCTCCGCTGCGGTTTTAGTATCACGTCGGTGTTGCTGTCTAAGTCTTTGCAAACATCGCTCGGGCTCGCCTGCGCATGATTTGCGATGTCGCGCACGTTCGGCAACACTGAGGGCAGCCGACAGCACGATATGCTCACGCCGCTGGTCGTCGGCAATTCGCGTTTTGTCAGTGGTCTATCATCTTTTTCATACATGCCTCTTGTGCGCATTGTCGGGTCAACTTACGTAAATGAACGATCGTTCGTTCTCAACAGCAATGATCGAACTCGAAAGGAAGGCGAATGGACTCAACTGAAGCTCAATTCCTGGAATATGCCGTTGTGTTTGAAGCCCTAGATGTTTTAGCGCTGGCATTTCTATTTGCGGTCGTCTCTGAATCCGTCTGGGACGTCGTAACAGGCCAACGCAAGAAACTGGGAGAGACCTTTGCCAACGGGGCAATAGCCATTATCTTGGCGCTGCTGGAAAGAACGGCGTACGGGTTGATCTTCATAGTCGCGCTGCTTTTGGTGACGCCGTTTGCAGTGTTCGAGATACCGCAGGGGTGGTGGACCCTACCATTGGCGGTGCTTGCTGCGGATTTCACATATTATTGGATGCATCGCTGCGAACACGAGGTTCGATTGTTCTGGGCCAATCACAGCGTGCATCACTCGTCACCCGAGTTTAATTTCACAACCGCGCTGCGCATCAGCTGGATGGACGCTATAATTGAATGGGTATTCTTCGTTCCTATGATTTTGCTTGGGTTCGGTCTCGTTCCTACGGTGGCGGGGCTGGTCGTCGTTGTGGCTTACCAAAGCTGGGTACACACCGAGAAAGTTGGCAGATTGGGTTGGCTTGACCAATTGATGAATACGCCCTCGATCCACCGTGTCCATCATGGATCCAACGCGCAATATATCGACAAAAACTACGGTGGCATCCTGATCATTTGGGACCGCATTTTCGGAACCTATGCCCCCGAAAACGAGACGGTCAAATACGGCATAACAACCCCCATCGGATCGCAGAATCCATTCACCATCAACTTCAGGGAGTATACCACGCTGCTTCACGATGTCCGCCGTGCAGAAAGTTGGAAAAGCGCCTTGGGCTACATGTTCCGCCCTCCCGGTTGGCAACCAGAAAATTCAGGAAAATCCAAAGAAAATCCGCAGCCATGAAGCTGCTGGCAATTTTTCTGGCCCTTGGTGTCCTCGCAGGATGCGCGGCGGCAAGCCTCGTTTCTCCGCGCCGTCAATATCCACGATATTCGACCCTACCAGATTGAGAAAGTCCAGCTTCCATGGCGTGGCGACGTCGTATTCACAAGAGGGTTTTATCTGACAGCAATCTAGTTGTCCCGGCCTGGACCAAGCGAACGTGGCGAAACAAATCTCGGTCATTGCCCGGCTTCGGTTTTGTCCAATCACCTGAAAAAGCCAATTATGCCGTGCTGCGACGTGAAGATCGTGGCCTCGGCCAAAGAAGCTCCAACTACCGTCAGGTAGTTGATGGTCGCTTGCTGCGCTGTTTGCTCGCCGAAACCCAGGATGCGTTTAACAACATCGCAGAAGTATGTGCAGTCCCAGGTATCGGCGCCATGTTCAAGAGCTTTGCTTGTCCTACCTCAATAGCGATGGTGCGCCAGGCCACTATCAGAACAAAAAGACATCTTCCTCCATCGAGCTTGAAATCATCAAAGCGGTTTCCTCATCTGCTTCGTGTCCGAGATTGCTGTCCAATGAAGTGTCAATCATCTTAGTCGAAGCGTCAGCTGCGGCAAGTTCGAGTTCAATCATGACAACTGCGTTTTCAGCACCGGCATCGGCGAGCAGATTGGACGGAAACTCAAAAACATCATCAGTTTCTTCCAAAACCCCTACTGCAGGCGCTGTTTTTTGCAGCGAAGGTGAAAACTGGCTCAGCTTCGGTGGAGCGACCCCAATCGTCCCGTCATTGTTCAGATCAACGCCATAGAAAGCCTCGACATCGATGACATTGGCCACGGTCGCACCGCTGACAAAATTGCCTGACCCGTCGAGCGTCCATTCCGCGTAGGTTCCGTCGGCGTTTTTCCACAGCAGCTTGAACTCGCCGGCAATCGCTTCGGCCTGAATGGCTTGCCAGCCGGACAGGCTGTTCGGACCCATATTGGTTCCGCTCAGCGTGACCTGATTGCCATCAACCAAATAGCCGGTCTGAGTTGAGACGGCCAGAGTTGTAGAGCCGCTGGTTTCGACGTTGAAGGTTCCATGTCCGGTCAAACCATCACCGTTGATGTCTGCTCCATAGAAAACCTCGACGTCACTAACGTTAGCCACAGTTGTACCGCTGACAAATTGACCAGCCCAGTTGAGTGTCCATTCCGCGTAGGTTCCGTCGGCGTTTTTCCACAGCACCTTGAACCCACCGGTAATCGCCTCGGCCTGAATAGCTTGCCAGCCGGACAGGCTGTTCGGTCCGGTTTTTGTACCATTCAGTGTCAACTCGATACTGCCGTCGATTAGATAGGCGCCTCGGGTTGGTGATGAGGCCAGCGTGGTGGCGCCGTTGGATTCGATGCTATTAGTGATATGTCCAATCGTCCCGTCATTATTCAGATCAACGCCATAGAAAACCTCGACGTCACTGACGTTGGCCACGGTTACGCCGCTGACAAAATTGCCTGACCCGTCGAGCGTCCATTCTGCGTAGGTTCCGTCGGCGTTTTTCCACAGCACCTTGAACCCGCCGGTAATCGCCTCGGCCTGAATAGCTTGCCAGCCGGACAGGCTGTTCGGACCCGTATTGGCTCCGCTCAGCGTGACCTGGTTGCCATCAACCAAATAGCCGGTCTGAGTTGAGACGGCCAGAGTTGTAGAGCCGCTGGTTTCGACGTTGAAGGTTCCATGTCCGGTCAAACCATCACCGTTGATGTCTGCTCCATAGAAAACCTCGACGTCACTAACGTTAGCCACAGTTGTACCGCTGACAAATTGACCAGCCCCGTTGAGTGTCCATTCCGCGTAGGTTCCGTCGGCGTTTTTCCACAGCACCTTGAACCCGCCGGAAATCGCTTCGGCCTGAATGGCTTGCCAGCCGGCAAGCGAGTATTGCCCCATAACCTGACCATTCAAACTCAGAGCAATGTTGGAGCTGCCAGCATCCAGAACATAGATTCCCTGGTTTCCCTGCTGCAGTGTTGTGCCGGTTGTATCGACATCTGAAAGCTGCATTGCAAAACCGATGTTCGACCAAGAGTATTGCTGTGCTCCGTTCAGGAACTGAATCAGCTCTACATCGTTCGAGATCGTGAAGGTTATGCGGGTAACGACATTCAGGAATTGGTATGTGGCACCATTCGTCAAGAATAAGTAGTTACTGATCGCAGTGACGAACCTGACCGTATCGGTACCCGTTCCTCCGGAAAACGAACCGGCATTCGCTGCCACAACGGCCAGATCATTGCCTTGATCACCAAAAACCTGGTCAGCGCCAGATCCATACGCAAGGTATATGGTGTCGTTACCGCTCCCGCCATATATCGTATTATTATTGCTCCCGTTAGAAACCGATGTAATTGTGTCGTGTCCGCCGTTACCACGCAAAACATTCTGGGTCGTGTTTCCGACGATAATATCACTGCCTGATCCGCCAGTGGCATTCTCGATTACGACACCATGGGCAATGGTGAATCCGCCCTGAACGCCAGCCACATACGAAACAACACCACCCCCGGTCGCAGTGTAATCAAGAGTGGCAGGTCGCAAATCGATCACAGCGGTCACACTGCCGTCATAACGGATCGTATCAGTTCCGCCGGTATCCCAAATCGCCTGATATCCGGTTCCGGCGGTATTGGAGCCCGCAAGACTATATGTTGTGCTGCCCGACTGATACGAAGTATTCGCCCCATACATCGCTTGCAACGCAGCGATATCGAGTGCACCCAGACCCGTCGAACCACCATATGAATTGGACACGGGCAGATTGCCGTTCGCCTGCGTCCAGCCGTCATTATACGACATTATGGTATAGACACCCTGATTCAGATTGTTGACACCGAATACATTGAAGGGTGAGGTCACACCGGCCATGACAGCAGTGCCAAAGCCTGTATCATGTGGATGGCCAAGTCCCAGAGCATGGCCAAGTTCGTGAAGGATTGTCGTAAAGAAATATCCGCCCGGATCGCCGTTTACGCCGGGTTTCCAATAATCGGTGCTGAATGCTCCAGTTGACGGCGCATTACTTGGCCCATAATGAAATCCCAGTGTTGTTGGGCGACCGATGACCGAACTTGGCGCGATGTATTCAACAAGATCAGCGGAAGCAGCGTTTGAGGTTTCGATAAATTTGATATTTGCAACGGCCTCGATGGCTGCAAGCGCCTTTCTGAAGTCATTTTTATAGCCCGCGGTCCAAGCCTCACTATTGATCGCGCGCGCGAAATTATAGGTAATCGTGGTTACGGTTCCCGGATTGCCATTGCCATATGCCCAATTTCCCTGGAGTGCGTTGACTGGAGATGATGCGGATGGTCCGGGTATGTATGAAATCATGTCTTGGCCTCAAATACAGCGGCATTGCTTGTGTATTCTGTCTACACAGAATTTGTCATTTTAGGGGCGATGGCAGAAAACACACCCATTTCGGTGTTTAGCCCAGTCATCTGGAAAAATGAAGAGCTCTGTCGCAAACTCCTCTGAGGTATTCGTGCGCCCTGGAAATTTCTGTGTTTAGTCGGCTGAAACTGCAAATTGCTTGGATGGGCAGGTTCCAACTTCGAACTAACCTTTGCGGATAATCTGCACAACCTCGATTCCGTCCGCCTCAGATGCAGGACCCAACGATTTGAAGCGAGCATCGTGCGGCTCCGACGTTTGATGAATCGATGGTCGTGTTCAACAAGGTTGTTAAGGAAACCGTAGGTCTTTCCTCTCTTTTGCCATGCGTCTTTGGGTAACTTGATCGGGCATACGTCTTGACGCGCACGGAGGCTTAAACGAGCACTCGGCGTTACGAAGGTAACGTGCGCCATCTATCAACCGGACAACCTGCTGTGATTGCGGAAGAAAGTACCAAAATCGCTACCGATCTTCTTGGCTCTCAGCCAATACAGATCTCTGGTATTACTGCCTGAGCCTTGACGGATGAAACACACCAGACGTTCGAATTCGATGGCTTCCAAACCTAAACCCCCAGTGGAAAGTCCCGCCTGACAACGCCAAATGCATCTATAGAAATAGAAGGGCGAGAAATCCAAGAAGCGAAAACGCGGCAGTATCGGCAGAGGCGGCGGCGGTGGTTGTCACCGCAGCCGTAACCACGGCATCAACAACCACTTCGCTGCTGGCCGCCGCTGTGGCAGCGATCGAGCCTTCTGCGGCAGCTCCGGCGGCCGCGCCTGCGGTATCGGCAATACCAGCCGTCGCCGCCGCATCTGCGGCTGTGCTTGTGGCCGCAGCAAACCCTGCACCATCAGCGCTGCTCGCGCTGGCCGCAGTTCCGGCAGAGGCGGCGCCTTCTGTCGTCGCGGTACTGCCCAGCGATAACGATGCGCTACTGTCGATGGCAGCGTCGGCACTTAACTCGGCAGAACCAGCCTCGGAATCCACGCTTGCGGCTTCTGCAAGGCTGCTGGCGTCGGTGCTGGCAAACTGTGTCGTGCTCTCGGCTTCTGCCGTAGCCGCTGTGTCAAGCGATGCGTCAGCGGTGCCTAGATTCTCAGGCGTCACTTCGCTGAGCTCCAGCTCTTGTTCGGGCACAGTACACTCCTGCGCCCAAACCATGCTGGCAGAAAAAAGCGTTACCCCAAGCGCCGTCAGGCAAGTTTTCAAAGTTCTTTGCGTCATCACACCCTCCTCGGATGGGTTATTGGCACACATGATCAATCAACCTGGTGGTTTCATCTTGCATGTTGTCAGCGCGGAGTTCAGCGTCATCCATTCTGTTATCCATTTGGTCAAACCGGCGTTCAAGCCGACCAATCCTGCGCAATTGCCCTTGAAGTTGAACATTCCGGACACATGCGATGGCTGCACCCGCGATTGATGCAAGACCGGCCGCAGCCGCGCCGCCACCAACAGCCGCAGCTTGCACAGTGTTGCCACTGGACACACCAAGATAGATGTTCGCGCCTCCGGCTCCCAAACCGCCAATCCCACCTATGGTCCCAACCGTAACGGGCAACGCGCAGCTTGCACCGGCATGGCCGCTTGGATCGAACCCAAACTGCGGGTTATTCAACAGGAAGGCATAGCGATTGGCAGCATCGGGGCGGTCCGGCGATGCACCGTATTGCGTATCGGCCCGGGTGAAACGTCCCAACCTCGGATCGTAATACCGCGCGCCGTAAACGTTGAGCCCGGTATCCGCATCAAGTCGCTGACCTAGGAAACCGAAGGTCGGAGTGCCCGTGCTGCCATTGGCATCGACGGCGCCATATGCGTCATAGAGATAGAACGCACCCGCCGTGCCCTTGGCATCAGTATCAAAGACCACGCTGCGGCGTTCGTCGGAATGCAACCATGTCTCGGACTGAACAGCGCCGCCCGTAAAAGTTCCCATCCAGGCCGGTCCCATCGGACCATGTACTGTGACCTGCGCCTGCGACCCGGTGGTACCGTCTTTTGCCACATAGCCCGGCGTGACATAAATGTACTCGGTACCGTCGGCACCTTGTCGCCAAACGCGCTGACCGGTGTGATCATAGGCATAGCGAGACGTGCCAGCGGTCACGGTCGTCTCGATCAGCCGATCGCGCCCGTCATATTGTCCCGAAAAGCTCAGGGCTTGCGAACCCAAATCCGTCAGGTTGCCAGAGAGATCATATGTTGCGGCCAAGGGTGCACCGTCATAGGTGCTGTTCGCGCCCAGTTGAAAGCCTTCCGGGGTGGTTTTGAGCGGGCCCAAATCAAACAGGTTTCCGGCATCATCGTATGCCAGCGATTGCGCCTGTGTGATCCGGCTGTCGCTGGCCGTGACCAACCGTTGCGACTCGTAGCTCATGGTGCGGCTATAACTCGACCATTTCGCGGATGCGCCAGTTACCGACAAGACGAACCCAAATGGATCGCGCGCATACTTTTCGGCGAAGATCGTGGTGGGTCCCAATCCTGTTTTGATGCTTTGCATATGGAAGGCAGCACCATAGGTTTGCTGCGTTTCGACACCATTGCCAAAGCTCATGGTCTGCGGCTGTCCAAAGGCGGTGAAATCCGCCGCGCCGATCTTTTGTGTGCCGTTCACCTTTTGCGAAATCAAATTGCCATAGGCAAAACCCCATTCGAAAATCGTATTGTCCGGCAAAGTCTGATGCACCGGTCGGCCCACAGGATCAAAGCGCGTGACGACATCCAGCGCGGCTTGGCCACCGACGGCCAGCGTGGCGCGCTTGGCATTACCATAGGCATCATAACCAAAGCTTCGCGTCACATCTTGCGCTTGCCCACTGACCTTGGCAGAGGTCAGGCGCCCACGCCCGTTCTCGCCTGCTTGCGGATTGTCATACGTCAAAGCTACGTTCGGCCCACCGGGGTAAGTTACGTTCAACTGCCGCCCCAGCGCGTCATAGCCATAACTTGTGGGTCCTGTGTTTGTCTTTTTGCTCGACAGAAACCCATCCGTGCCAAAAGCATACTGGATCGTTCCCAGCGCTGGCAGGCGTTTTGCGCAGACACGATTCAGGCTGTCATAAGCGTAATAGGCCCGGATATCAGTGTTGGGGCCTGCGCCGTCTGGCGCACTGGCGCAAGTTGGAACAATGGCTTGTGATCCCGTCGCACCTGGCGGATTCAGGACTGTAATACGTCCGGTAAGGTCACGGTTCAGCTGCGTATGTAGCGCTGTACCCCCCTGCCCGACATCCTGGACGGTGACTGTGACGGATCGCGCATCATTGTTGAAGTAGCTCTGATCCTGCGTAACGAGAACCTCGTAGGGGGTGCCGGCGGCTTCGGTTCTTGCGCTCTGTTCGCCGGTATCCGTAACGGTGTGGACGATCTTGGCCAGCACGGTTTTGGTCGCGCCACCAGAGGTCCAAGGTGCCGTGTTGCCGATACTACGGTCAAGCGGATCAAAGCTCTGCGAGATGCTGGCTGGGGCGCTGTCTGTTGTAAAATGCGGCAATAGGCTTTCGACCACATCATGCATCGCATTGAAGGTTTCATCTTTGACAACTCGGGTCAGACTGCCATCCTCGGCCTGTGTCACCCGGCGGTAGTCGCGGTCCATACCATCGTAATAGGTTACGTTGAGCAGCGTTTGCGGGTTCCCGTCGGCAAGGGCCCAATCCTGCAGGGTTGTCCGCCGCACAGTGGCGATGCCGTTTTCCCAAGCATGCGCAAAAGTCACAAGATTGACCAGCTTTTGTGACGGCACAGCTGACGGCTGCACCACAAAGCTGCCGACACAAGACGCTGCGGTTAGGGCTTGATCAGCGTCGGCAGGCAGCGGTCCCTGAAGCGTTGCACGGCGCCCGAAATCATCATAGCAGACCGTGTCGACATTGCCGTTTGAATCCACCCGAATGCTGCGCTTACCAAACCGCGCATCAAAACCATAAAGCTCCGTAAGACGTTCCCCGTCTGCATTGGCGGGCATGGTCTGACCGATCTCATATGTGTTCCACGTGTCTTCGACTGTGAAATTCGTAACGGCCCCATTGGACGCCGTATGGCTCAATCGGTTCCCAAAGGCATCAAAGCTGTACCCGTCGCCAACAAAGACGCCGTTTTGTTGATCCCAAACGTTGGCGCCTATCAGGTTCATCTCGGGGCCATAGCTATACTGCTTAAGCGACACGTCAGTCCCCGCAACAAAAGTCCCGATATCGGTCGTCGCTGAACTTGCCGAGACTTTCCGATACAACGGATAGCTCAGAAACCAGTTGGCCTCATCATCGCTGAACGATGCGCTCTTGTAGACATTGTCACTTGGGTCAATGTCTTTGCCTTTGCGATCCACAAGGTTGAGGTTGGCAGTCTGTGTCTGGTTGCCGTATTTGTCATGGACAAAGCTCTGTCCCAGCGAATGCTTGTAGTCGTTTCCCTGAAAACGGTCACTACGGATCGCCTTGACCTGCACCATCCTGGCCTTAAATCCGGTGGTGGTTGATGTTTCGGTCACTGGTTCTTCGTAGTCAAAGAAATCCTCGTGATAAATTTCTCCCGGCGTACAAACAGTGGCGTCTGTCATGCAGCTCAGCGATTTTTCAGAAGGTCGTCCAATTAGTGGAAACTGCTGATTGTAGGTTAGCGCCGTCGTCCGGCTCATCGAGACATTGGTGTGGGTCGAACTGCCAAATCCCAGCCAGCCGCGACCCAGATTGCTGGTCGCGCCGTCCTTGTAGAAGTGCTTGACCGGATAAGAGAAATCGCGCCCGGTAATTGCAGCGTTGTTGGTGCTGGTGTTGTCGGCAACGACATAGAAATGGCCCGTCAGCCGCGCAGCAGATCTGTAGACAGGAAGCGTGCTGTTCTGATTGATCGGACGATAGCGCTGAAACTTCGCCAAGGCGCCTTCACCTGGTGTTTCACTATAAACCGAAGGGTTCGAGATCGGTTTATAGTTGACTGTGACTTGCCCGCGAGTGCTGCGCGTCAGCGACGTCATCAAGTCTGGGTATGCACCTGCAACAAGGCCCACCACCACGCCGCTTGCAGTAAAACCCACAAGATCGGTAAGCCCGTCCGCATTCACATCAACGGGTAGGCGCGCCACATCCGCCGCCGAACCACCTGACCCGATGCCCAAACGATCCAACGAGGATTGATTCCAGTTGCTCTTTGCAAAGGCGGCCCCGTTGGACAGCGCAATCTGCACGCTACTGTCACCGATGCCGACAATGTCAGCCAACCCATCCGCGTTCACATCCATCAGCATCCGCGGGGTGGAGCTGTCCCAGTTGGGCGCGCCAAATTCGTTTGACCAGGTTTCGGGGGGCTCAAAACCTGCCCCATTCGAAAGCCCTACCAGCACCGTTGTAGAGAACCCTACGATATCGGTCAGGCCATCGCCATTCACGTCGCTGAACATACGCGGATTGTCTGGACCCCAATCACCATCATTGGCGAAATTCTGGTAGTTTTGTGCCCAGTCTGTTGTATCGAAGGCGCTGCCGTTCGACAGTGCGACGCTGATGGTTTGCGAGCGCTGATCCATGGCCACCACATCGCTTTTGCCATCACCGTTCATGTCTGCCAGCAAAAGATTCTCGGCTGCAAAGCCCTGCCGCACGCCAAAATTGGCGTTCCACGTCTTTGGCGCATTAAAGCCACCCGTTTCATTGGCCAGCGCAACGGTCGCGCCATCGTCCATCCCAACGATATCGACTGCTCCGTCGCCATTCACATCCGCCAAGTATCGCGGTGCACCTTGTGTCCAGCCGGTATTAGCTGAGAAGTGTGGGAAGACCCCCTGCTGGCGAAGAAATTTCTGTGATTTGGCATCTGCCAGTGCCGTCACCACGCCGTCATTGGAAAAACCCACGATGTCAGCCAACCCATCGCCATTAATATCTGACAGATATCGCGGCTGATCAGGTGTCCAGTTGAAACCAGGGCTAAAATCCGAAATCCATACGGTGGGGCTGGCATAGCTGCCTTGCGTGGCCAATGAGACCTGGGTTCCGTCCTTGAAGCCAACGATATCACTGAGCCCGTCGCCGTTGACATCTGCCATCGTAACCGGATTTTGGGCCCGATCCCAACCACTGCCCGAGGTAAAGGCAGTGGCGATCCAGATGTTGCCGCCGTCAAATGCGTTGTTCCCGTCAGAATACGCGATAGCCGTGGGCGCAAGACCCTCTGCATTTGCTGCGTCCGAGGCAAAACGTTGCACCGTGGTCAAACGACTCCGTCCAGTGGCCGCTGAAATTTCGTAGCTCAAACGATATTGCGCCACCAGATCCGGACCCAGAAAAGTCGAGACTTTGGTCAACCGCAGATCTGTTGTGACCTCGGTTCCAGCCAGAAAATGGCGATAGGGATCGGGTCGGGTTTCGTATTCAAACTTCACGAAACGGTCCGGAGTAGCGGGCCCATCGACATTTGTCCCATATGCGATCTCGACTGGGTAGCTTTGCGACGCTTCCGTACCCTGACCGTTTGGGGACTGACTATACCGGATGCTAAGCGTGTTGCCGTTGCGATCCGTGACTTGTGACAAAAGCCATTCACGCGCCGTGGCCCCATCCGCCGTCGTTGGGCGCGCGTCGGCAGCGCCGCCAAAGATCATATGTGTTCCGTCGGGCCGGATCACTTTGAAACGCTCTGGTCCTGTGCCCGCGCTGCCCGCTGTGGTGATCTTGCGCCAGGTGTCGATCTCGGTCCGGTAAGTGCTGTTCTCGTCTCCGTTTTCACCCGTCATGACCAGCAACCGCTGCCCGCTCAACGCAAAACGATCACTGTTGGTGAACTCAATTGAACCAGCCAAGCCATCTATCGCGATGATTTTCTTTGCACGCGATACTTTGGGAAAGCCCGACATTGACCAACCGACCCCAAGCAACCCGTTGGGGGCGCTGCTGGAATAGGAGAAATTTAGCTTCGGCTGCTGATCCTGAATACCGGGCGGCACTGGGATCGGGATCTGAAAGCTCGCCTCGCCAGCAGCGCTGACGGTGAACCGGCCTTTGTTGGAACCAACATGAGTTGTCTCTTGCGCCTGACTTGGCAGGCATTGAATGCCGAGGGCAAACACGAGCGAAAAACCAAAAAGTCGGATCATGTCTTAGCTCCTTGAAAGGCTTCGATTACAAAAACGTTTGGACCAGGGCGCGTGCGTCCGGGGCGGCCCCGTCGGCCGTTGGCCCCAGAAGCACTGCTAGGACCAGTTGCGCCCGATGCGCCGCCATTGCCTCCGCGACCACCAACACCTGGATTGCCAGGCCGACCATCGAGAGCGGTCACATGCACATCATTGGGTTTGGGGGTTTCAACAAAGATATGGCTGCCCAGCCCGGCGTGACCTGCCGGTCCACCGTCACCACCCCGGCCACCTCGGCCACCTTTGCCGGGCGTCCCGTCGGCCAGAGGTGGCGTCAAAAACAAATGACCACGACCGGGCGTTCCGCCTGTGCCGCCGTCGCCACCGCGGCCGCCATCTCCGCCACATCCGCCATCTCCGGCGCGGGCGTCGATTTCCAGTGATCCCCCCCTGTCCGTCCAGTCACGGACCAGAATTTCTGCAGATTTGCACATGCCACCTGGGCGGCCTCGGGTCCCTGCCCCGCCGGGTCTTCCGTCTCCGCCAGACTGACCATCGCGGTCCTCTGATGCGGGAATGGATCTAGGCACCGGTCCAAGAACACTGGAAGCCACGCACACAGATTGCCCCGCCTTGCCGTCAGCCCCTGCGAGGCCGTCCGCACCGCGCGCGCCGTCAAAACCTCCCATCGGGCCTCGATCAACCGGGGTCAACGTAGGACCAAGAGAAATTCGCCCCCCACCGCATCCAAGGTTTTGGACAACCAGCGAAAGCACATTGCCATTCACTCGGATCTCGGCACCTGCTTCAATTTCTAGCTGTCCGATATTGCACAGCACATAAATCTCTTCCCGATCGCCCAGATCCCAATCCTCGGGACATGAGGTCCGGTCAAATGACTCACCAGCCCGTAGAACCAATTTAGGGATCGAGTAGACCACCATTGCGGCCGGAAAATGCGGCTGCATGCGGGTCAGATCACGCGTTTCAACGGGGCACGCAGCGAAACAATATGCCTCGCCGCGATCATGCACCCCTTGCCAAAGTCGCGATCTGTAAGCCAGCCTTGGCATCATGCGCCGCCTGAGTGCCTGCGTCTCGGGTCCAGCATGGCGCAACAGTGCGGCAAGGCTTTCCACATCTGGCACGTACAGATAGTCGATCTGCGCCCGCCCTTCAGCAAGCGCGCGCAGATTTTGGCCCGCGGTCCACGCAATCCGCTCGAACTCGCCACGTGGTTTGGTCCCTAACGGCACCGTCCAATCACGCGCGTTTCCGGCGGCTGATGTCACATGGTCACGGGCCATTGTGTTCAGTTCGACATCACATTGACCGAGATCGGGCCCGGCTGGCCAGTAAGCTTGCCCGAAGTGCCGTTGTCGCCATTGGCGCCATGAGAACCGGGCGTACCCTGCTTGCCGCCAGAGCGATGCTTGCCACTGCCTGTGCCGCCGGCGCCCGCGGAACCGCCTGTGCCTCCGGCCCCGTAAGCACCGCCAGCACCCGCATTCGCGATCTGTGGGCTCGGGACGATCACGCTCTTGTCGGTGCCCTGACCCAGCAAAACGTTGATGGGCTGTCCGTTGACCGCGTTCCCACCTTGGCCGCCTGAACCGCCGGTGCCCCCGTTGCCCCCGTTGCCACCATTCGCACTGTCTGTACCTTCGCAGCCAGACGAACACCCGTCGCCCCCCTTGCCGCCGTCGCCGCCGCGCCCGCCGACGCCGCCTGCGCCACCGACACCGCCTGCGCCCGATTGCGTAGCGACAACGATGGGGCTGCCGGAGACGGCGTGGAACGTAAAGCTCGCGGGTTGGTTGGTCAGACCATCGCCACCTTGTTGTCCATCACCACCATTTCCCCCGGATTGACCCTGACCACCGACGGTCGGTGTGCGCGCTCCGGTGCAGATGCCCGGGCTGGGGGTGCCGGCGTTGGTGCCCTTCGCTCCATTGGTTCCGGCCGTTCCTGCTCCGCCTGCTGGTCCATTGCCCCCCGCGATACCAAACACACCGATCGTATAGGGCGCGCCGGACCCGCCCGTCGCGTTGTTGACGACCTTTTGGCAGGTCATGGTCACTGCGGTCGCGGTCGCCTTGATCGACCCGCCCGGATTGATCGTAAGGGTCTCGATGTTGTAGACCACCGGCGGACCATGTGTGCCCAGATCCCATTCGGAATCGATGGTCTTATCTTTCGCTGAGGTCAATTGAACCGTAAGTGGAAAAGCCGATTGCAACATCTGAACATCATCGGCCGCTAATTTGTGGGATCCAAAAACTGCTGCCGCCGCGCGGGTGTGCAGGTGATTAATATCTGCCGATGTATCGGCAAGGGCAGCACTGCTGGCCTTTTCGAAACCGGCCATATGCGCCTTGCGCCCTTTATCGGTGCCATGCCCATCCATCAAGGCGCGCAATTCGCCAATTGAATTAACCGTCACTTTCGAGCTGACCTCATCCCCATTCTCGAGAGCTTTCGCATTATGTCCGAAGCTTTTTGCTTTTTTTTGAAATATCGACATATTTTCCTCCAAATGTCATTCTCTTGATAATTAGCATCCCCTAGTTTTCGTGATGTCATGACTGACCGAATATCTTGGCTGTCCAAGGAAACAAAAACGTCTCTGTCGGGTCGAGTTCATCCCGTATTGTTTTGAATTTGCTGAGATTGGAGCCGTAGAGTTCGGGAAGCCGATCATAGACACCCTCAGGTTCCAGAAGTTGCCACTCCTTGGCCCAGTGTGGCCTCCCGCCAAGATCCAACCAGGTTTTCCCCACTTCACGGCAAAACGCCGCCCAGGTTGACATATAATTGTCGTACCATGACTCTCCCGGTGCATCTGGCGTCGGTGCACCCGACACGAATTCGATCCAACAGGTATGCACGTCCGACCCTTCGGGTTGATAAGCCGGGCTCAGAAGCGACTGGCTATTTTTTGTGAAACGCGCGTGCAGGGTCACGTTCACAGGAAAGCGCTGATAGTATTCTTCTTTGGTGCGCGCCCAGTCGACAATGGCGTCGACAGCAGCGTACCATGCTTTCGAAATGGTCTCGTAAAATGGATCTGTTTCGGCATCCATCGGGACTGCCATCGACAGATCCAGCACCGGAAAAGCCGATTTCTGATAGTGAAAGAAACGTGTCGCCGGAGCCACAAAATTCGCTGCAGCAGACTTGTACGCCGCGTGGTTCGACGACCATAACAGCCCTTCAGCCAAGCCATAGTCGATAACGCCGCCGGACAGCTTCTTGGCGACTTCGGTATACGCCCAACTGCCAAATTTCGATGCCAGCGCATCCCATCCTTGCGACGGCACATTCTTCGGTGGCGCGGGCGCGCCATCCACGTTGGGAACGACATTCCCGGTTTTCACCCAAACCCGGGTATCTTCCATATCGGGCACCATGCGCAGATCACTCAAATCCAGCGCATTGGCGGGGTTTTCAAGCTTTGTAGCATTAAATGGAAACCAGAAAAGCTCAACGTAATCATTGTTTTCAACCAGATTTTTCAACGGGTGGTCTGACGGTGACGGCGTGCGGCTGACAACCTGTGGCATAGGCTGTTTGACGTCGTCGATGCCGTGAATGCTATAAAGCGCGACCGCACGAAAGGTTATCCGTGCGATGGCTCCGATCGTGCCGAGATGGACGCGAACGGCAGCCATCTCCTCGGCATATGCCGCCGTAAATTTTCGCAGCGCCGCTTTGCCGTTTTTATCAACCACGACGATTTCGATGGCTTCGACAAGATCCGGAACAGTCGGTTGTTCCCAACCGGTTCCGTGACACCCTGCGGACACGAACCCCCCCAGCTGCAGCTCGGTCGGAATCACCCCGTTCGTGGTCAGTGCCACCAATGGCGGCGGCGCTGGCGCGTCGGGCCAGTTGCCCATGGTCGCGGCTTCGAGGTCACCCATTGTGGCGCCAGGCTCTGCATGAACGAGATACCCTCCGTGGCCGTCTTCCTCTTTGGTGATCGCCTTCATCTGCGACACGTCGATCATCACAAATTCCGAGCCCGGCAGCGAACCACCATCCGGCTCCTTGTCGGACATGACCAGCGGATACCACGAATGGTGACCGCCCGTGACGCGGATCTTTTTCTCGCTATCGACTGCGGCTTGTACAGCTGAAACAAGAGCGTCTGCAGACGCCACTTGCACGAATTGGTCGGGATGAGCGGTCAAGGTCTGGGACGAGTTTTTCCAGACCGGCGGATGCATCTCCGTGGCCATGTGGCTCTCCACTATTTAGATAGATGTTTTTGTTTACTTCGCCCGGCAGGCGTTTATCGACTCGCTAATGCCGTTGAAGATCTGATCATCACTCACGATGAAAGGCTTTTTCTTTATCGTGTAGACGATGGCCTCTGCTTTTGGATCAAGGTCGAAACCAACAACAACATCCCCTACGATAGTCGAGGTTGTGGCAGTGCCAGAATCGCCTTGAGCAGGTTGGTACACAGTACCATGTTCTGACTTGCTCGTCTTTTTAACGCACTCAAAAATTGTATTGGTAACACCATGGAAAGTTTTACTGGCAGACATAAACTGTCCTCCAAGAAATTGAGAGAAACTTTAGTGAAAAAAAATTATAATAATACCTACAACCACAGATGTTTAACATTTTTTCGATTCGCGGCAAGGTAATTTTAAATTAATTCCTCAACCTCTTGATAAAGATTAAAACAATTTCGTATTTGCTATTGAATTTTGACATCCCGGATCGGCTTTGTCGCACAATTCAGGCTGAGAGCTGTATTTCAGCAAGCGCGCGATACAAGATGGGACGCGCGAAAAACGTGTGCCACGCTCTGGTCTATCATCCTGAGCGTCGCGCGCGCGCCCTTGGGCTTCCAGCATTGGAAGCGGCACCACGTGTGGAGCTGATCGAGAACCACCGGGAGTTATCAAAACTGGGGTTAGTGATCGCAGTCACTGGCATCCACGTGGGGTCCGATCAATCCACGGAGCTTGTTTTGTGCAAACCGATCAGTTTGTCTGCGGGTAACTGATCACAGAAATGTAGCGTGCAGGCAAGCTGATCAACCGTTCCGGCCCGTGTGGAGCATCGGCATCAAAGAACAGGGTATCGCCGGGTCTCAGTGGGTAAATCTGGTCCCCATGGCGATAGTCAACTTCGCCTTCCAACATATAGATCGTCTCGATACCGCCATGTTGAAACGTTGGGAAAATATCAGACTCGGCCGTCAATGTTATCAAATATGGCTCGACGATCACACCAGATCCATTAGCACCGATATGGCCCAACAGATTGTATTGGTGATTGGCGCGGGTGCCCTCGCGCTCCAATTCCACACCTTCACCGGCTTTTGTGTGAACGGCTTCGCGGCGTTCTTCGAACTGTCGGAAAAAGCTTGTCAGCGGGACTGACAAGGCGTTGGCCAGCGATTGCAGCGTCGTTAACGAAGGCGATGTATTTCCGTTTTCGATCTTGGATAGCATGCCGATCGACAATCCCGTCAATTGGGCCAGATCTGCAACGGTGATGTTTTGCTGCTTGCGAAAGGCCCGAACCTCGCGGCCGATAGCAACTTCGAGTACTTTCTCACGTTCGCCAGTTCGAACGGAATGCGGGTCCTGCGTCAGATTTGCCACCATTTCTGTGTCGCGTTTTTTCGATTTCATACGTCCAGTGCCTTGCTACACTTGTCCAAACTGGTTCTGCAAGCAAGTGAGCCACAATACCCACACCAGTCTGAGCCACCTTAGCACCAATTCTTTCCTGATAGGAAAATAATCATTCTGTGAGGGAAATAACAGCGCCCGAGTTCCCATCCTTCAGCCGGTTCGAATGGCCTGCTCGACCACAGCGGTCGAACTTCGACCAGCAGCGAATGAGATTGCAGTAGCCGTGTTCACCAAGGCTAGAAGCATGTTCATGACTTGCTACGTCGGCACGGCTGGCCAATGAAAGCAAAACGAATCCATCGCCTTAGCGACGAGGATGATCGCAGTGGTAGACGAGACACCCAGACGCCTTGTGAACACCAAACTTCGGGAGGATTGTATGGGCGTGGCGAGCTGCGATGAAGCATGAGCGGCACTGACAGAACCGGTCGAACGCCGATCACGCATTCGCGAGAATCTAACCCTTTGAGACTTATCCAGTGCGCTGTTTATAGTAAGTGTCTTTGTGAACGATCAGCCCGTCGCGGTAGGTCAGGATATCAACGCTCAAAAACTCTTCCTTGGATCCGTCTTTATGCGTGGCCGTGCGCCGGTATTCGCAATAGGCTTTGTTCCCCGCTATGGCACAATCCAGTGTCTCCCAGTACACGTTCTCGACTTTCTCGAACAGACCGCCGAACACCTCACGGATTGCTTCAGCACCTTCAAAGCGGAGACCATGTGGTTCCGGGCCAACCGCGTGATCGAAGGTCGCGTCATCGGCGAAATGCTTCATCACGGTATCAATGTCGTTTGCATTGAAAGCGTCGCCGACAGAGTCGACGAAGTCTCGGGTCAGAGTAGTCATAGGTTTGGTCCTTTTCCCTGAAGCATGTCACAGGTGTAATTGAAGAACAGGCTGGTCGGATCTACGAGCACGTTCAATTCGTCAAAATGATCGACATCGGGCACAGCATAGAGACCAATGGACCGCTCGCTGGTTCCATAGGCTTCTATATACATGTGCGCCTGACGGTGAAATTCGTCCGTCTCGGCCCCGCCGACCACAACCAACTGCGGTGCGTTGGTGGCGGGTGGGTGGTTGACCATCGGGCTTTCAGCCTCGGCCTCGGTCGGGTCCATCCGAATGCCCGCATTCAAGGCTTCGGTCAGGCGCACGGGTTCAAGGTAACTAAGGGGTGAGACTGGGATGCCTGCCTTGATCAGGTCGCTCGGCAAGTCCGCCCCGAAAGCAGACCATTCGGTTGCCATCATCATCTGGGTGATATGACCCCCTGCAGAATGCCCCATCACGCATATGCGGTCGCGGTTGATCCCCAGATCGCTTGCATTTTGCCAGATATGCACCATCGCTTCTCGCGCCTCTTGCGAGATCCGGGTGATCGAAACTGATGGGCACAGATCATAGCCCACCACCACCACGTTGACGTCGGTGGCGACGAACGGCGTTGCGATGAAGCTGTAGATGGATTTGTCGCCGCGTTGCCAATACCCACCATGAAAATAGACTAGTGTCGGGGCCGATGCGTTGCCACAGTGGAACACATCCAGTTTCTGGTTCGCACCGTCGCCGTAGCCGATGTCCAAGCTGCAGTCGAGTGTGTTGCGCGCGGTTTCGCTATCAGCACTCCACCCTGGAATGACTGTCGCTTCATAATCAGGTCGTCCTGCGCGAAGATTGTATTGCTCATCGAACTCGGCAGGGGTGAAGCGGGTGTGATGGGTCAGATGATCGCTCATCTCAAAACCTCCTAGTGCGAGGCCGCGAAAAAGTTGCCGCGGCAATAGACAAGGGGCGGAACAGGCGCGTGGGTGTAGCTTGTGACGCGGCCCAGAAGGATTTCGTGATCACCGGCATCCACGCGATCATGGGTGACACAATGCAGATGGGCCGATGCACCCGGCAATATCGGGGCTGCATTGCCTTTTATCCAATTGGTGTCGGTAAAGCGGTTCTCCACATCGCTGGCGAAGTGCAGCGCCAGCGCCTGTTGATCCGCAGACAGAATGTTCACCGCAAAGTGGTTGGACCCTGACAGGGTTGGGAAAACCCGACCGGATTTTGCAACACAGACTGAAATCACTGGTGGTTGGAGTGACACAGACGTAAAGGAATTGGCGGTCAGGCCCCAGGGCTGATGATCGGCGTCAAAGGCGGTTACGATGGTGACGCCCGTGGGAAACGACCCAAGGGCGTTCCGGTAGTCGCGGATATTCATCACAGCACTCCTTCACTTGCGCAGGCCGTTTCCAAGGCTGCCCACTCATCCGGATTTGTACCAAAATGGCGCATAACGTGATCCTGATAAGAAGGGCGTTCCGCCAATCGCTGATACCACGCGAAGACGTGCGGCAACGCGGGGCGTTCGACGTCGACATTGAAGTAACGATAAACAACGCAACCAAGAGGAATGTCGCCCATGGTAAACGTGTCCCCACAGACAAACGGTTGGTTGGCCAGATGCCCATCCAGAATTGTCAGGGCGTCATGCGCCTGGTCGCGCAGTTCGGCGATTTTAATCGGGTCTCGCTGATCAGGTGGTGTGCGAACAGTGGCAAAGAACAGGTATATCACGGGCAAGAACGCACGGCTCGCCGACCACTCCATCCATTGATCGGCAATGGCACGGGTCCGGAGGTCGGACGGGCTGAGCGTGCCCGCTCCGTAGCAGTCACACAGATAGCGCACGATCGTCAGGCTTTCCCACAAAGCAAATCCGTCGTCGCGGATCGCCGGGATCATTCGGTTGGGATTGATTTCCGCATAGGCCTCGGTGTCCAACTTGCCAAAGCTGCCACCGGCCAATTGAAGGGTATAGTCCAAACCCAGCTCGTTAGCAGTCCAGATCACCGGAATCACGTTGGACGAATACGGGCGCCCCCAGATTTCAAGCATGTTGCAGCACCCGTTTTTCTGCGATCGACCGCGTGCCGAACTTCGGCACGACATGCTCGAACAGGCGGTTCCAACTGGCGAGGATTTTCTCATAGGGCACGCCAGTGTACTGCTGCATCAGCATCAGATGATCGAGACCAAATGTCTCCTGTTTCTCGGCAAAACGTTCCGCCACATACGCTGTATCGCCAACCACGATGATCCCACGTTTGTTGAGGAAGTCGAACCAATCCATCGCCTCATCCTCGGGCGTCATCTCTTCGCCCACATCAAGATAGCCGTGCTTGGTCCACTCTCCTGCTGGTCGTGAGCCACCGAGGAATTCATAGTAGGCATTTATGGCAGGGCGGATCGTGTTAACGGCTTCCTCCATACTCTCACCCACGTAGAAAGCTGTGCAGACGCCCACACCTTCACCCATTTTCACATCGCGCCCTTCGCGCTTTGACAAGGCTTCGCGGTATGGCTCCCAGCAAGCCAATGTGCGTTTGGGCCCTGAGGACATGGAGATCACACCCCAGCCTCTCTCTCCCGCCAGCTTAAAGGTGGGTGGGGCGTTGGACATCAGCCAAACCGGCGGATGGCCGCTCTGATACGGGCGCGGGTGCACATACATTGCTTTGTATTCGCCATCCTCCGTATGGTAGCGCGGATCAAGCGGTTCGAAAAAGCGGTTGGTTTCTTTCCAGCCGAAAACGGGAAACTGGTAGAACTCACCTGTGTGGGTGAAGACCTCATTCGTCCAGGCTTTCAGAATGACCTCAAGGCTTTCCTGATACAGGCGCATCACCTTGTCGTTGTCACGCCGATCCGCGTCCTTGTTGAACTGCAGGGTCGAGCGTTCGTTTATCCCCTTTGCGACGCCAAAATCCACGCGACCAAGGGTCATGTTATCAAGCATCGCCACATCTTCGGCCACGCGCAGCGGATGCCAATCGGGTAGGACAATCGGCGCCGTTCCAACCCGCAGCCTTTTGCAATGCGCCGCCACATGGGTACACATCTGAATCGGGTTGGGTGGCGCGTTCATATAACCGTTATGGGCAAAGTGATGTTCAGTGAACCAAGCAGTCGTAAACCCGGCCTGCTCGGCCAACGTGCATTGTTCGAGGATCATTTCCAGCGTCCGGGTCCAGGGAATGGTCTCACCAGGACTGAAATTGGCAATCAAATCAAAGCGCATAACGTCCTCCGAAGCTGTCGCGGCTGGTTGAATATATCCCCACTTTTCAACTAAATTGAATTTCTCTCGAAAAATCAACCTCAATCTTCTATATCGGCAATATGGACACAAACCTTTCACAGACAGACTCCAAGCGGCTTGGCAGCGAGATCCGGGAAGTGCGCAAAGCGCGCGCGCTGACATTGAATGATCTCTCATCGGTTGTGTCGTGTTCGACGGCTTACCTCAGTCGAATCGAACTTGGTTCGGCGAAAGTCTCTTCAGATCTCCTGCAAGAAATCAGTACGGCGCTTTCGGTTGACCCTAACTGGTTCTTTCCCAAGCAATCGGGAAACGGTCCATTGGAACGAAAACACGTCGTCCGTGCCGAAAACCGTCGCGCACTTTCAGGGATGTATACACGGACAACCGAAGAACTCGGCTTCGAAGACGAACTGCTTTCAAGCACATTGTCAGGTCAGTGCTACCTGATCCTATCTCGTTTTAGCCCGGGCCCAGGCACGCCACCTGAACCCCTGGAAGGCTACACATTTGAAGGAGAGCAGCACGCGATTGTTTTGGCTGGTGAAGTTGAGTTGCGCCTTGGCGACGAAGTCATCGTCCTGCGCGAAGGCGACAGTTTTTCCTACCCTTCCATGATCGCGCATCGGTTTCGAAACCACACCGACCAAGAGGCGAGAATGGTCTGGGCGATGTCTCCGATCAGGATCAGCTGGTGAACAGCTCAAAATTCTAGTGCGGCTCGAAGCAGGTCTTCTGTTATGTTTCATCTCCGCTTAATAGACCGCGCATGAATTGACCCGATAATTACGAGTATCATGTGAATCTGACCCAATATTTTGCTTTTCCTCTCAATTTTTGAGACAAAATCTTCCGTCAGATCGGAAAGTTTATCTACGCATGCTTCTGCCACTCAGAACTATGCGCAGACATTGTCGACTTGCGTATCGTGGAGGCGTGCAAGTCCTCATCAAAAAGCACCCTAGAAGGCGCACCATGGCAAATCGTTCGATCTGCCAGCGGGATAAATATTGCCCTCGGGGGCGACACGGAGGAAAAAATGAAAATCAAATCACTACTGCTCACAAGCGTTTTTTGCGCCTCGGCTGGAATATCGGCACAGGCAGAAACGCTAAGATGGGCGCGTGCTGGGGATGCCCTGACCCTTGATCCGCACGCCCAGAACGAAGGTCCGACGATCACCCTTGGCCGCCAGATTATGGAGCCTTTGGTCGACCGCGACATGAAGGGCGGGCTGGTCCCGGGGCTGGCCATCGAATGGGCCCCGTCCGAGAGCGACCCCAACGTCTGGAACTTCACACTGCGCGAAGGCGTGACGTTCCACGATGGCGCGGAGTTCGACAGCGACGATGTCGTCTTTTCGGTGAATCGCGCGATGACCGAGAAAAGCAATTACCGAGAGGTTCTGGCCTCGGTCAAGGAAGTGCGCGCCACCGGCCCTCATACGGTTGAGATCGTGACAAAGGGTCCAAACCCAATCATGCCAAACAACCTCACCAACCTGTTGATCATGGATAAAGGCTGGGCCGAGGCCAATGACGCGGTCGACGTGCAGGATTACGAGGGCGGCGAGAGCACCTATGCTGCAAAGAACGCGAACGGGACCGGCCCCTACAAAGTTGTCAGCCGTGAACCGGATGTAAAAACGGTATTGGAACGGTTCGACGGATATTGGGGTGCCGGGACGTTCCCGCTTGAGGTGACCCGGATTGAGGCCCTTCCGATCCAGAACCCGGCGACCCGAGTGGCCGCGCTGTTGTCAGGTGAGGTGGATTTCATTCAAGACGTGCCGGTGCAGGATCTTTCCCGTGTAGATTCAACCGATGGTCTGGATGTCCGCAAGGCACCACAGAACCGGGTGATCTTTTTCGGAATGAACCAGGGTGACGTGGATCTAAAAAACGACAATGTCGATGGTAAGAACCCACTGGCAGATGTCCGTGTGCGCCAGGCCATGAACATGGCGATCAACCGCGACGCCATCCAGAAGATCGTTATGCGTGGTCAATCCCAGCCCGCAGGTGTTGTGTTGCCACCCTTCGTAAATGGCTGGACGGTTGAGTTGGACCAGGTTCCGGCAACTGATGTTGAGGCCGCAAAGGCGCTGATGGAAGAAGCTGGTTATGGCGACGGTTTCTCGATCAAGCTTGACTGCCCCAATGACCGCTACATCAACGACGAAGCGATCTGCCAGGCTTCGGTCGGCATGCTCGCCCAGATCGGAATTGATGTGAATCTAGATGCCAAACCCAAGGCCCAGCACTTCCCGCTGATCAACAATCTGGAATCCGACTTCTACATGCTGGGCTGGGGCGTTCCGACATACGATTCCGAATACATCTTCAACTTTCTGGTGCACACCAAGGGTGAGGCTTACGGCTCGTGGAATAGCACCCGCTTCTCGAATGCCGAGCTGGACGCCGCCATCGAGGCTCTGGCAAGTGAAACAAATCTGGCGGCGCGTGATGAATCAATCGGCGCGATCTGGGATCAGGTGCAGGAAGAGGTTCTGTATCTGCCGATTCACCACCAGGTTCTGAATTGGGGCATGAAATCTCGCGTCGACTCGGTCGTTGACCCCGAAGACAGCCCAAAATTCAAGTACTTCGCCTTCAACTAAATCGTGACGATCTGGTCTCCCCGTATTCGGGGGGGCCAGCGCCGGACCGCATTTGATCTGCGAACGACTGTTTCGCCTCAGAGTGACGTGTCTCTGGCCAGGGAGCTAAAAGCCAATGCTAGCCTACATCATCCGCCGTATCATGCAGTCCATTCTGGTCCTGTTTGTGGTTGGCCTCGTCGCCTTTTCAATGTTCCGCTTTGTCGGGGATCCAATTGAGAACATGCTTGGGCAGGAGCGCACCGCCGAAGACGTTCAGCGCTTGCGCAGCGATCTGGGGCTGGATCAGCCATTCGTCTTACAATACTGGCGCTTTCTGGAAAACGCCGCACATGGCGATTTCGGTCTCAGCTATCGACAGGGGCGACCCGTCGTCGACATTCTGATCGAACGCGCGCCCGCCACTCTTGAACTGGCGCTGGTATCTGGGACTCTGGCCATGCTGTTTGGCATCAGTCTTGGCGTTTTCACAGCCATCAGGCGGGATGGTTGGTTGGCCAACGGTATCATGACCGTGTCGCTGATCGGCGTGTCACTGCCGACATTTCTGATCGGTATATTGCTGATCTACGTGTTCTCGGTCGAGCTTGGATGGCTGCCGTCATTTGGGCGTGGCGAGATGGTCATGATTGGAAGATGGTCAACCGGTTTCCTGACGGAAAGTGGACTAAAGTCCCTGATTTTACCCAGCATCACGCTTGGTCTGTATCAGATGACGCTGATCATGCGCCTTGTCCGCTCGGAAATGCTGGAGGTCTTACGTACCGATTACGTTCGCTTTGCCAGGGCCCGCGGACTGAAGGAACGCTCGGTTTATTTCCGGCATGCGCTCGTCAACACAATGGTTCCGGTCATCACCATTATTGGCCTGCAACTGGGCAGCATCATCGCTTTTGCGATCATCACTGAAACCGTCTTTCAGTGGCCAGGGGTCGGGCTGTTGTTCATCAACGCGGTCCAGTTCGTCGACATTCCGGTGATGGCTGCCTACCTGATGCTGATTTCAGTCCTCTTTGTCACCATCAACCTGATTGTTGACCTTCTTTACTTCCTCATCGATCCGCGCCTGCGGACCAGCAAGGCAGGAGCACACTAATGCAAAAGCTTCGTAGAATCTGGCAATCCGATCTTGCTTGGAACTTCCGCAACACTCCGGTTGCCGTGGTCTCGGCCCTAATCGTATTGGTCTTGGGGCTGGCGGTCATTTTTGCCCCGCTCATTGCGCCGCACGATCCGTTTGATCCAACAACCCTGAACCTGATGAACGGGTTCTCGGAACCGATGCAGCCCAATCCATTCACCGGAGAGGTCTTCCTGCTGGGGACCGATGATCAGGGGCGCGACGTGTTTTCGACCATTCTGTACGGCATGCGGATCTCTCTTATGGTGGGTCTGCTTTCGGTCGCATTTGCGATGGTCCTTGGCATCATCCTAGGACTGATCGCCGGCTATGTCGGTGGCTGGACCGAAACCATCATCATGCGGATTGCAGATGTACAACTCACCTTTCCATCGATCCTTGTCGCCATGCTGATCTTCGGAATTGTCAAAGGAATAACCCCGGTTGAATACCGTGACCAGATGGCGATCTGGGTCCTGATCCTGGCCATTGGCCTGGGAGAATGGGTTCAGTTCGCCCGCGTCGTACGTGGCGCGACCCTGGTCGAGAAGAACCGGGAATATGTGCAGGCGGCGCGGTTGATAGGGCGTTCCAAATGGATCATCATGATCCGCCATCTCCTCCCTAACGTTCTGTCTCCGGTACTGGTCATTGCGACGATCTCGTTGGCGCTGGCCATTATCGCCGAAGCTACACTCAGCTTTCTGGGTGTCGGTGCGCCGCCTACACAACCGTCGCTGGGCACCTTGATCCGAATTGGTCAGAGCTTCCTGTTTTCGGGTGAGTGGTGGATCCTTCTGTTCCCCGCCCTCACACTCCTGACACTTGCGCTGAGCGTAAACATGCTGGGTGACTGGCTGCGCGATGCCCTCAATCCGAAGTTGCGCTAATGACCGAACCTGTCCTTTCTATTCGCAATCTTGTGGTCGAAATCAAAACCCGCCACGCAGTGCTCTGCGCCACGGATAAAGTAAGCTACGATATTGCACCCGGTGAAATCCTTGGCGTTGTTGGCGAAAGCGGCGCAGGCAAGTCCATGGCTGGCAATGCCGTCATTGGCCTGCTGAACCCGCCTGCACGGATCACCGGTGGTGAGATATGGCTGAATGGTCAACGTATCGACAACCTTCCGCCAAATCAGATGCGGCGGCTGCGCGGCAAAGAGATCGGGATGATCTTTCAGGACCCGCTGACCTCTCTCAACCCGCTGCTGCGGATTGGCGATCAGCTTGCCGAAACCATGATGGAACATCTCGGCCTGACCAAGGCCGAGGCTCATACGCGCGCCATCGCGGCTCTGGAAGAGGTCGGGATCCCGGCGGCGGCGGAGCGTATCAATAGCTATCCGCATGAATTTTCCGGCGGGATGCGTCAGCGGGTAGTGATCGCCTTGGCGCTTTGCGCCGAGCCGTCCTTGATCATCGCAGATGAACCCACCACGGCGCTGGACGTGTCTGTGCAGGCACAGATCATTTCGTTGCTGAAGCGGCTCTGCCGTGAACGGGGCACTGCGGTGATGTTAATCACCCATGATATGGGGGTCATTGCCGAAGCTGCGGACCGCGTCGCAGTTATGTATGCGGGCCGGCTGGCGGAAACCGGCAATGTGCGTGACGTTATTACCCGCCCGCGCCATCCATATACAGATGGCCTGATGGGCTCGACCCCATCCGCCTCGGCCGGGCAACGCCGCCTGCGCCAGATCCCAGGCGCCATGCCCAGGCTGCATACGCTGCCCCCAGGCTGCGCCTTTTCACCCCGCTGTGAGCGGGCAACCGATCAATGCCTGAACGGCCCGTCGCCAACGCTCGAGGCGGATAGCGGACAAGCGGCCTGCTGGCACCCAATCAAGTTGGAGGGCGCAGCATGAATGCCATCGTCTCAGTCAATGATCTGACCCGTGTCTTCGATGTTTCAAAACCCTGGCTGAATCGGGTTCTGGAGCGATTGCCAAAATCAAACCTGACCGCCGTGTCCGAGGTGAGTTTCAACATCGAAGAAAACACCGTCTATTCTCTGGTCGGCGAAAGCGGTTCAGGCAAATCGACCATCGGCAAGATGGTCGTCGGTTTGTTGGGCAATTCTGCTGGCGACGTAGAGGTATCCGGTGTCAACCTGGCGCGGGAATCCAACGCCGAAACGATTGCCAAAGCCCGCGATACAATCCAGATGATTTTTCAAGACCCATATGCGTCGATGAATCCGCGTTGGCGGGTCAAGGATATCATCTGCGAACCCGTGGCCGCCAAAGGTGGTGAGACCGTCGGCCTTGCCGAGGGTCTTCTGGAACAAGTGGGGCTGTCCGCCGAGGATGCAAGCAAGTTTCCGCATGAATTTTCCGGAGGCCAGCGACAGCGGATCTGTATCGCCCGCGCCCTCGCGTCTCGGCCCCGGCTGATTGTCTGCGACGAACCCACATCTGCGCTGGATGTGTCGGTACAGGCGCAAGTTCTGAACCTGATGAGCGACCTGAAGGACGATCTGGGCCTCACTTATCTGTTCATCAGCCATGATCTGACTGTGGTTCGTCATATCTCGGATCGGATTGGCGTTCTCTATCTTGGTCGCCTGGTCGAAGAAGCCTCGCCCGACGATCTGTTTGAGGCACCCAAGCATCCCTACACGCAGATGCTGATTGCGGCAGCGCCTAAGATGGATGGTTTCGGCCGCGAAGTAGAACCCCCCAAAGGTGAAATCCCTGATCCGATCAATCCCCCCTCGGGTTGTGCCTTCCACCCACGCTGCCCGGCTGCAACAACGCTCTGCGCACAGTTCCGCCCGCAAATGCGAACCATCAGCGGCAGTCGCGTGGCCTGTCACCACGCCGGGTAACACAGTGGACCGATCAGTTAGGAACGGGCTCGAGGCTGCTGGCCTGGCGCTCGACCAGAAACCAAAATCGGATAATCGACTGGCAAAGCTGACTGGTTCGTTCATGACTTTCCCAGGCTCAGAGAGGCCTCTGCTCAGCCTGGCGCGATCAACTCGCACGCAACGCTCGGTTACTTCAAACCCAAGGTTTGCGATGCAACTCGCCAACAGGTCAAAACCTGGCTTTTCAACCATACGACTGAAAAAAGAATCACCTGGTTCAAAGGCTGAGAATGCTCGGCAGCAGTGGCATGAGGTACGTTCTGGGCGATGTCACACAGGGACTTAAGCCAAAAAGCGAAACACAATCTGGCGTTGAAACCTCTTGACCCCCAACACACGGTAAGAAAGAGCGTCAACTGTGGTCAGAATTGGCCGCAAACATGTCGATAAATGGGCGAAGTAAGGCAATTTTAAGTACCTCCTCTGCGGCCTTGACTGAACTTCCAGTATGCAGATACGTCCTTAAGAAAATATGAAGGCCATTTCAGCTTTTGCGAAATTGCTTTCGGTGAAACGAAGAAGAACAATCTAAAAGTCTGAGGTTAGGAAAATGTTTAATCGGGTCCTGAAAACTGCCTCTGGTGCGCTGATGTTTTCCGTTGCGACCATAGCAAACGCTGAAACTGTTCAATTGAACAGTTTGGATGGCGGAATGACGTTAACCGGAGAGCTTATTGACTTCGATGGTGCCAACTACG
Organism: Ruegeria sp. EL01; assembly: GCF_900313035.1. GTDB lineage: Bacteria > Pseudomonadota > Alphaproteobacteria > Rhodobacterales > Rhodobacteraceae > Ruegeria. The sequence goes on from NZ_OMPS01000014.1 coordinate 52,276, forward strand.
AACTCCGAACAGTGGTCGGTACAATTTCAGTTGACGCTTTCAAAGTTGAATGCATTGGCGAAGCTTGCCCCAGCCGGAACGAGGGTCCGGTGGAGTATGGTATTTCTGGCTCCTCGCGCTTGGTGGATGTGCTTTTTGCCGATCTCACGGTGCAATTCGGAGAGGAAATCGGCGGCGCTGCTTTACGCTCGGAGGAAGAAGGCGTCGACAAGCTTCTGCTTCGTAATGAGCTAGGCGAGTTTTTGGCCGAAGTCTCCTTGATGGGTGGTGACTCCGCAGACGGGATCAAGCAACTGGTCGATGGAAGCTCGGCGCTGGCAGTGGCCACACGTCCTGCTCAACCCGACGAGATCGCGCGCGCATCGCAGGCCGGGCTTGGGGATATGACCACAAGTGAAAACCAGAAAATTTTTGCGCTGGATGGCTTGGTAGTCATTACATCGCAAAGTAACCCGCTGCGGGCAGTCGCCGAGCAGGATCTGGCGCGGATCTTTTCCGGAGCCATTTCCAATTGGAGTCAGATTGGTGGGCCCGATGCCCCGATCCAGCTTTACATGCGTGCGCCTGACAGCGGAACCGGGTTGGTTTTCAATGACCTGATCATGCGCCCCGCCGGTGCGGCGTACTCGAACGACCTCAGTCTTTTTGACACAGACACAGAATTGGCGGCGGCGGTTGCGTCTGATCCACTTGGTATCGGAATTACCAGCCTCGCAAGTGCCGATGAAGCCAAGGTTCTTGCAATTCGCGGTGTGTGCGGAATTCAGGTTCCGGCGACTCCATTCACTATTAAAACAGAAGAATATCCGCTGAGCCGACGCTTGTATGCCTATACCGGCAACACTGTGCCGGCACAGCTAAGCCGTTTCATGCAATTCCTCGAAAGCGAAAAAGCGCAAGAGACAATTGATGCTTCGGGCTTTGTATCACTTGGTGAATCCTTGCAAGGCCCCAATGAGCAAGGACTACGCTATCTTGGTGCAGTTATGCCAACCGATGCAGAGGTTACTCTGAAGCAGTTGCAGGAAATGTCGGCTGAACTGTCCGGCGCCGATCGTAGTTCAATCACCTTTCGGTTTGCGTTCGGGTCCTCTCGTCTGGATTCACGGGCACAGGATGATATTACGCGCCTTGCTTCTTTGCTTGCCAAGGAAGAAACCACAAACAAAGAGCTTCTTCTGATCGGGTATACAGACTCTGTCGGTGCTGGCAGATCCAATCGGTCGCTCAGTCAGCAGCGTGCCAAGCAGGTAAGCAATGCACTGTTACAAGCTGCGCCTGCCAACAGCCTGGATGGGTTAACGATCCGCACGCTGGGCTATGGTGAAATCTCGCCGCTAAGCTGCAATGACACTGAGAATGGCCGCCGTATCAATCGCCGTGTGGAAGTTTGGCTGCGGGACGTCGTCACAACATCCCAGTAGTGAAGCGTCAACGCTGCTTCGAAACGGGAATACAACGGTCAGTGACCAAGACGATAATTCAATGGAGTGACGTAGTATGAGAATGCTCGCAATTTTGGCCAATGTTTTCCTACTGCATGTGTCAGGGGCGGCTGTCGCACAGGAAGGGCCATATGATACCGCTGTAGACAATTGGCTCAATGGCAGCGAGGCCGAAGGCCTGCAAGGTTTGTCGGAAGCGGCCAGTCAGGGAAACAGTTCGGCGCAGATGATCCTTGGTCAGATTGATCGCGACACCGTACCTGGTGGTTTTTCCGACTATTTGATCGACCATCAGGCACGCGACCAACTTCTGCGCGCGCCGGACCCCGACAAGGGGACCGTAAACTGGTTACTCGCTCTGAGCGACCCCGCCCTAAAAGCAAATGGTGAGGCCATCTTTGGGTATCGGGTTGGTCGTCAGCCGATAAGCAATGCGATAGCGTTGCAATCTCATGGTGAGGTTGAAGGTGCCGAGTATGTGTTGTGGAATACACTGAACAACGGCCGTTTTGATCTGATCAATTCCATGCCTGCAGAAAACTACGGCCTGTCCGAAGCTGGTTTTCTCAAATGGATCGAAGCCTATATGGCGCGGGAAAACAGGGCCATCACCATGCGGGCCTTTGTGGAAGAGTCCAATCCCAAGCGGGTTTCGGGATTGCTCGGCCTGAAACGACTGGCCAGGCTGTTGAACCTCAATCAGCATTTTTCTGATGAAGCGAACCAGTTCACGACAGTGATGCTGGGCCGTGGTTCGGATTTACCGGAAAATGTCAATTTGGTTCGCTTGAACGAAAGCATTGCCCGCATCAGTGAAACCGATAGCTACCTGAACATCGTGAAGCGCTACTGCGAATCCTGCGAAGGAGACACAATCGACTACGATTGCGTGGTGCAGGCTTTGGAAATTGCCGGGGGCTACAAGACATTGATGTCGATCCGCACCCCGGTTGAAGGATCGATTGATCAGGCCAAATTCATGAACTCTAAGCGTCCGGTCGAAATCTTCTCGCAGCTGGTGAACAACATGCGCCGCTACTACTCTCGTGACATTCGGTCGTCCTGCATCGCCGCTAATCTAAAGGCCAAGCTGTAGCATGTTGTTGAAAAGATAAGTCATGTTCGGGATCATCATATGCTTACAGACACCGGGAGCCTTTGCGAAATCAACCCAACCGTGCAATGGTTCGGGGTCCGGTAAAGCAGGAGCTAAACGTTTGTATGTCCTGACGTCCCTGCGCTGACCAACTTGGATCGAACAGAGCGTCTTCTGGAAATCATGATTTGAACAGATACGCTTAGAGATTGTGTTTAACGGTGAAACTTTTTTGTGATCGGAATTCAAGTAATTCCTGATGCGATGAAGGATGAAAACGGACGGGACGAGGCATGGGCAACGTAATGAAACTAGTAACGACTGGTCATCAAGATACGGGGCAAACGACCGGAGCCTCTTCTGCTGACGACCTCCCTGCAGGCACCCAGCTGTTGCATGGTCAGTACAAGATTGATCGCTATCTGAACAGTGGCGGCTTCGGTATCACCTATCTGGCTTCTGACAGCCTCAACCGCAAGGTTGTGATCAAAGAGTGTTTTCCAGCCATGTTCGCGCGCCGAGAGAACGTCTTGGTGCAGGCCCGTGTCCAAAAGCACAAAGATGATCTTCGCCAGATTGTGCGCCACTTCATCCAGGAAGCGCAGCGCCTGGCAAGTATGGATCACCCCAATATCGTTGGCGTACATCAGGTCTTTGAGGACAACGACACTGCCTATATGGCACTAGATTTCATCGAAGGCCCGGATCTTTTAGACGCAATCGAGGACACCGAAGCGCAACTGGACGAGGCCGATGTCATGTCCATCCTCCGGCAAATTCTGGATGCGGTGGCGTATATGCACAAGCAGGGGATGCTGCATCGGGATATATCGCCTGACAACATCCTGATCGGGCCAGACAAGATACCTGTCTTGATTGATTTCGGTGCCGCACGTGAGCAGAGCAGAAAAACACACCGCGTTCTGTCCGCCTTGCGCGCGGTCAAGGACGGCTATTCACCACAGGAATTCTACGTCACTGACGGCGTGCAGGGACCATTTAGCGATCTCTATGCCTTGGCGGCATCATTCTATCATGTGATCACCGGCGAGCGTGCACCAGATAGCCAGACTCGGGTCTCTGCTATTGCCGAGCGGAGGCCGGATCCCTGCAAACTCCTTCAGGGGCGCTTTGACAAATATGATGACGTCTTTCTCGAGGCGCTCGACAAGGCCATGTCGGCCATGCCAAAGGACCGCTTTCAAACAGCTGATGAGTGGCTTGAGGCGATAGACCACTTGGCTGAACCGCCGGCGGTAGAGCAGGATGTTAAAGTCGCGGTTTCTTCTTCCGGGGGGAGCAAACGTGTTGCAATAGTCGGCGGGCTGCTTGCTCTTGGAGTTGTCGGTGCAATAGCCGGGGTTCTGGCCAGCGGAGTGTTTTCGTCATCCCCCGAACCACGGGTAACGCAAGAGGACGTTTTGGCTGCCGAAGCCGAAGCCCGTGCCCAAGCAGAGGTCGAAGCAGCGGCGGCGGCAGAAGCAATAGCAGATGCCACCGCGCGTGCCGCAGAAGCCGAAGCGCGTCTGGCCCAAGCCGAAGCCCGCGCGCAGGCAGAGACCACGGCGCGCGCAGAGGCCGAAGCTGCTGCCCAGGCGGCGACCCAAGCCGAAGCAGAAGCCCGCGCCAAAGCGGCAAGCGAGGCGGAAGCCCGTGCCCAGGCCGAAGCTGAAGCAGCCACTCAGGCGGTGGCCCAGGCCGAGGCTGAAGCCCGGGCCAATGCGGCAGTCGAGGCAGAAGCCCGGGCCCAGGCCGAAGTAGAAGCGGCCGCCAAAGCGGCGGTCGAGGCACAAGCCCGCGCACAGGCCGAAGTGGAGGCCGCGTCTAAAGCAGCTGCAGAGGCGCAAGCCCGTGCTCAGGCTGAGGTCGAAGCGGTCGCAAAGGCGGCGGCAGAGGCAGAAGCCCGCGTACAAGCCGAGGCTGAAACGGCCGCCAAAGTGGAAGCAGAAAACATAGCTCAGGCGAATGTCGAGACTGAAGTTGATACTGCCACTCAATCCACTGTGGATTTAGAACCAACCTCGGTAGAATCGGAATGGAAGGTTCTTCTGCCTTTCGTGGCGTCAGCGGATAATCCCGATACCGTGGAGTATGTAACCACCGAGGCCCCGGCATGGGTTCACGCGGGGCTACGTATTGACTCGGTCAACGGGATCGAAATCAATGACCTAAATGCCATTAGTACAGTTCTGCTGCAATCAGGGGCTACCCCTTCGCAGGAAGGCACCTTGGGTGTAACCTTGGGGCTTTCTAACTCACGAGACGGTGTCGACGTGCGGGAAGTTACCCTGGGTGTTGTACAAGACACGATCTTGTCGAATGGTGTTATCTTTCAAGCCCAATATGCCGAAAACGGCAAATGGGTTACGAGCGTGGTTCATATCCCAGATGATGTGGGCCCGGGTACGACTCTGAAACCAAATGACCAGCTGACAGCCTATTTTCCGACAGATGAAAGCATCGATGGACAAGACACGATTGCCGCCCTTCTGCGAGCAGGATCGAGTGACGGTCAGACGGACTTCAAGTTCACTGTCAGAAGAGGTGCTTCTTTGTGGCTGGCGGATCTGCACTACGAAGGTACTAACTAGGTAGTGAAGACGCACCAGCCAGTAGGATTTCCACATCCGTTTCGCATCCGCTGCAGCGGATGCATTCAAAGCCTCTGACCCGCGCGCTCTGCGCGGCGAACACCTGCCTCTTAGCTCAGACCGGTCGGGATGACCTCATAGCCTGGCTCCTCAGGTTCATCGTCCGTCATTTCTGCGGGGAACCCTGGTGCTCGGATATCCAGACCGGTTGCGTCTTCCAGGCGCTTGATGATGTTTGGTGACAATTCACGATCACCATACCGAGCGATGCCGTCTTCAAAGATGCTGCATATCAGCGGTGAGATTTCCAACGGCACGTTGTTACGCTCGGCTATTTCCTGGAACAACCCGACGTCTTTTTTGACTAGATCCATGGTAAACGAAATATCCCGAGAACCATTTAAAATGACCTGGCTTTCCGTGACATGGCTGAACGAAGTGCCGGAAGAGATCTTGATCGCTTCATATGTCGTATTCAGGTCCATTCCGGCGGCTTTGGCGGTTACCAGTGCCTCGGCGCTAGCGGCCAGATGAACGGTCGCAAGATAGTTCGTCAGCACTTTCAGCATCGACGCTGATCCAAGATCACCTGTATGCAAAACGCGACGCCCCAAAGTGGTCAGCAAAGGCAGAATGCGTTCGAACGTGGCGCGATCACAGCCCGCAAAGATCGAAATGTTCCCAGTGTCGGCCCGGTGGCATCCACCCGAAACGGGGCAATCTACTGCGGCCCCGCCTGCTGCAATCACCAGACCTCCAAGACGTTCGGCCTCGGACTGATCAGTCGTGGACATCTCCATCCAGATCTTGCTTTCGCAAATCTCAGGCAACATCTCCTGCATGACTGCATCAGAGGCCGCGGGCGACGGCAGGCATGTAATCACTGCATCGCAGTCACGCATCATCTGTGCCGGATTTTCGCCGGCTGTTGCGCCCTTGGCAACTTTTTCGGCAACCAGATCGGGGTTCAGATCATACACAGTCAGATCAAAGCCGTTCCGCAGCAGGCTGCCACTCAGTTTGCCGCCGACATTCCCGAGCCCAATAAATCCTATTTTCATTGTTCCACACCCTGTTGTTGAGAAAAGTTGTAAATCACGTCACCAAAGCGACTTTCCGGAAACCCGTAGATGAACTCAATGCCCTCAGCGCCCGCCGTTATGCCATGTATTGCACCGCCGGGAATGAAGATCGCCATGCCCGACCCAACTGTTGCAATCTTGCCGTCAATTGAAACCTCTGCATATCCGGATACGACAAAATAGAACTCTGCCGGGTCGTGACTGTGCAGCGGCAAACTGCCGAAGGCGGGAATATGCGCAATCCCCAGGACCAAATCCGTCGATTGCATACGGTCCCCGCAAATCAGCGTTTGCCACATGACGTCGCCGTACTTGGCGTCAAAACCGCCTTCGATGGGCGCGTCATCGCGATGGGTCGCCCAGGGGCTGGATGTGTTTTCGGAGTCCGGGCCAGACGGCTCCGGAAGAAAATCGAGGGTGGTGTGCGACATTGCACTCTCCGATGAAATGGCTGCCTTTTTTGGCCAGACCGGGTTGATATTGGGAATGTAAGGATTCGGCTTGGCTCAGGCTGATAACCCGAGCCCGCCTCTGACTTTGAGTTCGATGTAGTCTTCCAGCCCAAACGGCCCACCTTCGCGCCCGTTTCCGGATTGTTTATAACCTCCAAACGGCGAGCCGTAGCTGGTGCTCTGACCGTTGATCGTAACGGTGCCTGCGCGCAACGCGGCACAGACGCGGTTGGCACGCTCCGCGTCTCCGGTCTGAAGGAATGCGGCCAGGCCAAATACAGTATCGTTGGCGATGGTGATCCCTTGCTCTTCGGTCTCAAAGGGAATGATGACCAAAACAGGGCCAAAGATCTCTTCGCGCGCGATGCGCATCTGGTTGTTCACATCCGCGAAAATGGTCGGGCGGGCATACCAGCCGTGTTCGAACCCATCGGGTTTGCCGAGGCCACCAGCTAAAAGCCGCGCACCTTCATCTAGCCCGACCTGGATCATCGCCTGAACGCGGTCATATTGCAGCTGATCGAAGAGAGGTCCGATATGATCACCGGGATCAGCAGGATCCCCGATCTTTTGATCAGCAGCGGCGCGTGACGCAATCTCAAGGACGGTTTCGTAACACCTACGTTCGACTAGCATACGGGTCGGTGCATTGCAGGACTGGCCCGTGTTATGAAAGCAATTGGCAACCGATGCAGTCACCCGCGCCTCCAGATCTTCACCGTTGTCGGCGAAGATCAGGTTGGGGGACTTTCCGCCCAGCTCCAACGCCACGCGTTTGACCGTATCAGCCGCGTCCTTTGACACCAGTATGCCCGCCCGGGTGGAACCGGTGAAGGACATCATGGCAACGTCGGGGTGGTGCGACATTGCCGATCCAACCTCTGGACCATCGCCGAAGACCAAATTGAAAACACCTGCCGGATAACCCGCTTCGTGGACAAACTCCGCAAAAAGCGCGGCCGAAAGCGGCGTGTATTCTGAGGGCTTCAAAACGCAGGTGGCCCCGGTCGCCAAAGCAGGCAGCACCTTTTGCGCGACCTGGCTGATCGGCCAGTTCCAAGGTGTGATCAGCCCACAGACACCGATCGGTTCGCGATACAACACATCGCCGTTGGGCAGGGTCTCGGATTCATGGTGGTCTTTCAGTGTTTCGATAAACGACTTGATATGGTCTATGCCGCAGCCCGCTTGCATTGCACGTGACATGTCGATGGGCGCGCCCATCTCGCGGGTGATCGCCCAAGCCATCTCTTCCAATCGGTTGGTATAGACCTGCAGTAAACAGTTCAAAAGCGCGATACGCTCAGCCTTGGAGGTTTTGGAGAATGTCTCAAAGGCCCGGTTGGCGGCCGCCACGGCCTGATCGACATCTGCAGCGGAACCAAGAGTGACTTCACCCAGAACGCTGTTGTCCGCAGGGTTCCTTATCGGGAAGCGCTTGCCGTTGGTGGGTGCTACCCAACTGCCGTCGATGTAGTGTTTATTCAGGTTTTCCATTGGGTTCACCGTTGATGAGTGATCATGGGTTCACCGGCTCTGTCACCAAGTTCAGGTGCAATTCTTTGCCGGTGTAAGGATGCGCGGCGATGACCGCGTCGTTTAACTCCACACCCAACCCCGGAGACACGGGGGGGAGGACAAAACCCGCCTCCCAAGAGATGGGTGTGGTCAGGAAGTCCATAAGCGGGCCGTCGAAGCGACCGATGGATTCCAGGATTAGAAAATTCGGGCTACAGGTTGCGATCTGGATATTTGCCGCGGCCACAACAGGGCCGCAATACAAATGCGGTGCAATCTGTACCTGACGCGTTTCGGCCATGGATGCTATTTTCTTGGCCTCCAGCAAGCCACCCACCCGACCCAGGTTCATCTGTAAAATTGAGGCTGCGCCAGCTTCGAGCAGGCGGGCAAACTCATGCTTGGTGCAAAGCCTTTCACCTGCGGCAACCGGGATGGCGGTGTAACGGGCAACTTCTGCCATATCGGCAGGGTTTTCTGGCGGAATGGGTTCTTCAAACCAAAGCGGGTCATACGCCTCGAGCCGTCGTGCCATCCGTTTGGCACCTGACACCGTGAACTGACCGTGGGTACCAAACAGAAGATCGGCCTTATCGCCCACAGCGCTACGGATCTGCCGGCAAAACGCTTCGGACAGGTCCAGATCGCTAAGCCGTGGCTGATGACCATCATAGACGGTGTACGGACCTGCGGGGTCGAATTTGACGGCGGTAAAGCCTTGTTCAACAGCCCGCACCGCCGCCTCAGCGGCGATATCCGCGTCATTGTAGACATTGGGCTTATCAAGGTCTGGGTAAACATCCCCGTCAGCCGGGTAGAGGTATGTGTAACTGCGAAGGCAATCATGAACTTTACCACCCAACAGCTGATAGACCGGCTGATCCGCGGCTTTGCCGATTATGTCCCAGCAAGCCATTTCAAGCCCGCTCAGCACTCCCATCACCGTTACGTCGGGGCGCATGGTAAACCCGGCGCCATAGGTCTGACGCCAGAGGCGTTCAATATGGTGCGGATCCCGGCCAGCGAATTGCCGTTCAAACACATCATGTGCCATGGCCGTGCAAAGACCGGGCCCGAAGGTTGCATTGTAAATCTCGCCCACGCCGGTGACGCCGCAGGCCGTTGTGAGGCGCAGAAAGATAAAATACCGGCCACCGTGGCGTGGCGGCGGGTTTGCCACGACAAAGGTTTCGAGCTTTTCGAGTCTCATATGGCACCGCCTTGCCGGATCGGATGTGCCGTATCCTGCAGGATCATTTCAGCGCCGCGCGCGGCCAGCATCATGACAGGTGCATTGGTGTTGCCAGATGTCACGTTCGGAAAGGACGACGCATCAATCACCCGCAACCCCGCCACGCCATGCACCCGCAATCGCGCATCCAGAACCGAAGATTTTTCCGAGGCGCCCATGCGGCAGGTGCAACTGGCATGGTAAACTGAACCGGCACGCGCCTGGAAATCCGCAAGCAAATCATTGTCGGACATAGCGGCGATATCCGGACCGTCGCGCGATACAGATTGAATGGCTGGCGTACCTGCCAGTTTTTGGGCGGCACGGCCTGCTGCGATGGCCAGCGCGCAGTCGTCGTTGGTCGAAAGCGAATAAGGCCTGATGTCTGGCCCAACTTTTGGATCCGCTGATGTGATCGTAACCTCGCCCCGGCTGGTCGGGCGGCACGGCTGCGCGCATATCAGAAACCCTGCCTTAGATGCGACGTCAGGTTTGCCATCAGCGCGCATTGTGTAAGACATCGGGTTGCAGTACATCTGCAAATCGGCACGCTGACCCTGATCGGAACGCACAAAGCCACTCACCTGATTGATCGGTACACTGAGCGGCCCAGCCCGTGTCAAAAGGTACTGTAGCCCTGCCGCGATTTTACCGGGCCAATTACCCAGACTGTTGTTCAATGTCGGTTCGGTCGCGGCAAACTGATAGGAAATCCCCAGATGATCCTGCAGCCCCTGCCCCACCTGCGACAGGTTGGCGTGAACTTTGATCCCGTGGCGCTGCAACACCTCTGCCGGGCCGATCCCTGAAATCTGCAAAAGCTGTGGCGAGTTGATCGCGCCAGCGCTGACAATCACTTCGCGTGCCGCCCTAGCCTGCACGCGCTGCGTGCCTTGAGTGTACTCGACACCAGTGGCAACACCATTTTGTAAAACAACGCGTTCTACCAGAGCGTTGGACACAACGCGCAGGTTGTTTCGCTTCAAGGCTGGCCGCAAAAACGCATCAGCTGCCGACCAGCGCCGACCGTTTTTTACAGTACTGCGCAGTCGCGCAATCCCTTCTCGTTTTGACCCGTTCAAATCGTCAACGACGGGCCAACCCGCCTGCCGGGCCGCCTGCAGAAAATGAGCGGAGAACGGGTGCATCCGCGCGCTGGTGTCACTGACATGCACGCGCCCGAAACTGGGTTTTTCAGCTTCGCTGGGGGCTACCTGTGTTTCAAGCTGGGAATAGGTTGCCCTGACGGATTGCCAGTTCCAACCTACCGCACCTGCGGTCTCCCAATCGTCGAAGTCATGCGGAAGGCCTTGCAGATAGGCCATCGCATTGATCGAAGACGACCCGCCAATCACCCGGCCACGCGGCCAAAAGGTGGTACGATTGGCAAGCCCAGGGTCTGCCTTGGCAGTGTAGCACCAGTTCAAAGATGGATCATCGTAGGTTTTGCCATACCCCAACGGGACCTTGATCCTGAAGCGGCGGTCACTGCCGCCCGCCTCGATCAGCAAAACCTTGTGACGTCCACTCGCCGAAAGCCGATCAGCCAGAACACATCCTGCTGAGCCTGCCCCAACAACAATGAAATCGTACGTCTCCACCCATGTCTCTCCCTGCAATTGCCGTGGCGTAGCTGTTGGCCAAGTGACAGTTCTGCAAAGAGTTCCCACATGGAGATTGTTAAATCAAACAATGGATTTTATGGTATTGACCTAAAATAATTTAAAGGTCATGCACTCATGGAGTTACCTCATCCAACATGGCTTCGCACGTTCGAAGCAGCCACTCGGCTCGGTAGTTTTTCTGCTGCGGCCGCTGAACTTGGGTTGACGCCAGCAGCAGTCAGTCAACAGATGCGCTTGCTTGAAAAGCATTTGAAAACAACGTTGTTTGAAAGATTGCCGCGCGGAGTTGCTTTGACGGATATGGGCAAAGCCTACGCCCAACCTGTGCGGAAAGGCCTGAGCGATATGCAGGTCGCCACCACCGGTTTGTTCGGCGGGGCGAAACGACAACACGTCAAAGTCCGGGCATCAATCTCTTTTGCGGCCTTGATCATCGCACCCAGGCTGAACGAGTTTCTCGCCAGTCATCCCCATATCGAAGTGGAGCTGTCTACTTTCGTCTGGGCAAACAGATTTCAGGACGGGATAAGTGACGTCGATATCCGTTTTGGATATGGCGATTGGTCGGATGGTCATATTACACACCTTGGTCATGAATTTGCCGTCCCGGTTTGTCGCCCGGACTACCTGGCAAGTTTCCAAGGCAAACCAACGCTCGATAAGCTCGCCGCCCAGCATATCATCACAATTCATGGGTCGGAGTCCGACTGGCCACATCTGTTTCAACAACTCGATCTTTCTATGCCTGTGCAGACGAAGGTAACGCGTTTTGATTCATCCTTGATGGCTTTGCAGGCCATCAGTGCCGGACCCGGAATGGCCATCGTACTAGAGAGCTTTGCGCAATCGTTTATTCAAAAAGGTCTTGTTACATGCCCGGTGGCGGAGAAAATTGCCATCCGCCCCGCTCATTTTTTGGTGGAACGCGACGGCGCCGAACGCCGTGACGAGATCCGCGCTTTTTCGGATTGGATCAGAACCATCTATTTGGGAGTCGCAGGCTAACCGTTCCACCAATTGCTTGGTTTCTCGCGCCCGCCGCGTTTGCGATCCAGCCACAGCGCCAACTTGCGGAACCGCGACAGCGCCAATTTAAGCCAAACGCGATGATGCCATTTCTTGAAGTCACGGTTAAACGGGCAAACGCGCATGCAGATCGCACAATCAGTTGATGTTTTTGCCCAAAAACTAAAACACTTCTCTGCATCCGAGGTCCACTTTTTAACGCCCTTGATTGCAGAAACATTGCGGCCTCCTACTTCGGGTGGCCCAAAAGGCAACGCCTTGACCGGGCAGGCATCTGCGCATTTGGAGCAGATGTCGCAAAAATCCCTAACACCTTTTGGTATGGGCGTATCGTGTGTGACGGGTAAATTCGTGAAGATTTTTGAAAACCGCAACCGCGGTCCGAATTCCGGCGTTATCACAAGCTGGTTTCGCGCATATTCTCCTAACCCGGCCTTGATCGCAAAAGGTATGACAAGGCCTGAGTCATTCATCGACGCAACCGCCTCATAGCCCAAATTCCGAATATATGCCGCCAATTGCATGACGATGGCCGCCTCATGCGAGTATTCTCTTCCTGTCGCTGCGCCCGCTAAAGCTGAAGGGTATGTAGCGACCAGATCAGCATCCATTTCGTGACCCAGAACTATGACCGATGTCATTCCTTCCGGAAGGTCGTTTGGTGACTCTGAAAAATCGCGCGTGTCAACTCGGCTGGTGTAAAGCCATCTTTCGTCCATGTCCGTTATTCCGCACAGGTCAGCACCAAAGAACTTTGCGACGCGCTTTACTTCCTTGGACATTTCCGCCGGATCGTCGATGTCGATCCGATCTGGGGCAACAGGTGTGTCATAGCTGATTGGGGCCTGAAACCCTTCGCGACGCCCTTGATCCGCATATCGGTCTGTCATTACATCCGATATGAGCCAGGCCGCGTTTCTAAGCGCAAAATCACGCTGCGTGAAACCGTCCCCACGCCTTGGGGTTGCCTCCATTCTGTAGGACGCAAAGAATCCATCGCTCTGTTTGCTTCGAACGGTTCCATCCCAAAATGCGCGGGAAAAGACATCATTACGCTGGGAAAAGCGTTCAAATTCTGGCGTTACCTCAATACCGCTTTCGGCATCTCCGTCTCGTCGGGAAAATTCGTTTTTTGGATAAACCATTCGGATATGTTAACTTTCCCTGTGAACGTTGTGCAACCGCATGGTCAATAGCTGACTGGCTGGCCATTGCGTCGGATAGAACAAAGCTGCCAAGGCACAAGAAATCAACCCGGATTACCCTTCGGAAGGATCTCATATCAGGGGGGTTGGGCACATCTGTCATTTCTGCCCGAAAATCGGCTGCTTGAATGCCCAGACCTGTGGCATCCCCTCAGCTTTGATCTCTTAGTCGCGCCTATGGTCTTCCGATTTCCCGATCATTGAGGCGGACCGATCAGATGGGCTGGAGACAGGGCAGAGCTCCGGGCCTTAAATTCGACTTTGAGGACAAACACTCTTTGGTCTTATTGGTTTGACGGTTCACCTGAAAAACGTCGATTTCGTACGTCTCTTGGCTTTGTTTTATAATGAGCCAAAAACGCCCGCGTCAGAGAAACATTTGATGAAAACCCTGTTGCAGCGGAAATTTCACTCTGCGACATATCCGTAAGTCGCAAAAGACTATGCGCGCGTTCGATGCGAAGTTCCCGGTAAGTCGCCAGAAGCTTTGCGCCTGTCTTGCTCTGGAACCGGCGCTGAAGCTGGCGAGTGGACGTGTTAAGTAAATTCGAAAGATCCGATATACTCAGTGGGTCTTCGATATGGTTCAACATTGTATCCAAGGCGAGCGTGATCAGGTGATCTCCTCCCGCACGATGAGTCAGCCGCATGGCAAGCTGGCTCTCATAATTTCGCTGAGGTTCCGTCAAACCGATATAGCCGCGCAAGATATCTGCCAAATATGCCCCATGGTCTTGCGTCACGAATTCCGACATCAGACGAAGCGCACCCAATCGAGTAGAGGCACTATGCGTGCGCCCATCCGTTGCAAAGTGGGTTCCTGCACCACTGTTTGTAAGGCCAAGCTCCAGCGCTGCTGCTTCAAAGTTGGAATGGATGGCGGCAGGCACTTGGTCCGGTCTGCCAATCTGGGCAAGCAATAGCACCGCTCCACCAACCAGAACCGTTCTGGAAGACAGGTTCAGAACCTGTGAGGTCCAAGACCTCTCTGATTCCAGAAGTGTCCATTTGTTTTCAAGATCACCCCAAAAAATTGCCGTGCGCCCTGACCAATACAACGGCCCGCCAGCCGGTTCTTCGGCGGGGACACGCAGGTTAACAACATAAGTTTGATCGCAAACCAGATTGCTCAAAGCCTGATAAAATTCGACGATTATTTCGGCAGACGCTTTTGCCGCGCTGTCGCAAAGAATGACATCGATGTTGCGAACTCGCTCGGACATCGTGGTCTCGTCCTCGACCACGTTCGAGTTATTATTTTTGAGGACATAGTGTTTCATTATTCCTCCACCGCATTGGAATGGGTTACTCCAATGCTCCACAAACAGCATTTGGAAAACCCCCGCTTTATTGCGGGGGTTTTTTGTGTGTGAGATTATTCTGCGGCGTCTTCGTAGTCTGACATTGGTGGGCATGTGCAGATGAGGTTTCGATCGCCATATGCGTTGTCGACGCGGTTGACGGGGGACCAGTATTTGTCGACGCCCATGGAGCCCGGGGGGAAGCAGGCCTGTTCGCGGGTGTAGGGGCGGTCCCAGTCGCCGACCAGATCGCGCACCGTGTGGGGGGCGTTTTTCAGCGGGTTGTTCTCCGCGTCGATCTTGCCGTCGATGATGTCCTGCGCTTCGGCCCGGATTGACAGCATGGCGTCGCAGAAGCGGTCCAGCTCGTCTTTGGGTTCGGATTCCGTGGGCTCGACCATCAGGGTGCCGGCCACCGGCCAGGACATGGTTGGCGCGTGAAAGCCGGAATCGACCAGACGCTTGGCCACGTCGTCGACACTGACATGCGCCGCCTCGTCCAAGGGTCGGGTGTCGAGGATGCATTCATGCGCGACACGACCCGTTTCCGAGGTGTAGAGGATCGGATAGGCCTCAGCCAGGCGCGCCGCGATGTAGTTGGCGTTCAGGATCGCCACTTTGGTCGCCTGCGTCAGACCGGCACCGCCCATCAGCAGCACATAGGCCCAGCTGACCGGCAGAATGGACGGAGATCCAAATGGTGCGGCCGAGACCGGACCCACGGCGGTGCCGTATTCCGGGTGACCCGGCAGGTGTTCTTCCAGATGCGCCTTGACGCCGATCGGACCCATGCCGGGGCCGCCACCGCCATGCGGAATGCAGAAGGTCTTGTGCAGGTTCAGGTGGCTGACATCGCCGCCGATATCGCCGGGACGCGACAGGCCGACCATGGCGTTCATGTTCGCGCCGTCGATATAGACCTGACCGCCGTGATCATGGGTGATCTGGCAGACCTCCTGCACGGTGGTCTCGAACACGCCATGGGTCGAGGGGTAGGTGATCATGCAGGCGGCCAGATGGTCGGAGTGCTTCTCGGCCTTTTCGCGGAAATCGGCGACGTCGATATTGCCCTTGTCGTCCGCTTTCACCGGCACAACCTGATAGCCCACCATCTGCGCCGAGGCCGGGTTGGTGCCATGCGCCGAGGTCGGGATCAGGCAGACATTGCGGTGCGCCTCACCCCGCGCAGCGTGATAGTTGCGGATGGTCAGAAGACCCGCATATTCGCCCTGCGCGCCCGAGTTGGGCTGCTGGGAGATCGCGTCATAGCCGGTGATCTGGCACAGCTTGTCGTTCAGATCCGCAATCATCTCGTGATAGCCCTGCGCCTGATCTTGCGGGCAGAACGGGTGCAAATTGCCGAACTCGGGCCAGGTGACCGGGATCATCTCGACCGTTGCGTTCAGCTTCATGGTGCAGGAGCCCAGCGGGATCATCGCCCGGTCCAGCGCCAGATCGCGGTCGGCCAGACGGCGCATATACCGCGTGATCTCGGCCTCGGCCCGGTTCTTGTGGAAGATCGGGTGGGTCAGATAGGCGCTTTCGCGCAGGGCGTAATCCGGCAGGCGGTATTGCTTGTTCGAACTGTCATCCTGGCGGTCGATGCCGAAGGCCCCCCAGACCGCCTCGATGGTCTCGGGGCGGGTCTGTTCGTCCAGGCTGATGCCGACCTTGCTGTCCCCCACCTTGCGCAGGTTGACGCCGCGGGCCACGGCGGCCTCCATGACGACGTTCTGCAGATGGCCAACCTCAACCGTGATGGTATCGAAGAACACCTCTGGTTCCACGGCAAAGCCCGCCTCTTCCAGACCGGCAGCCAGGCGCGAGGTCTTGCGGTGCACCGATTGCGCGATGGCCTTGATGCCATCGGGGCCGTGATACACGGCATACATCGAGGCAATCACCGCCAGCAGCGCCTGCGCGGTACAGACGTTCGAGTTGGCTTTTTCGCGGCGGATATGCTGTTCGCGGGTCTGCAGCGACAGGCGGTAGGCCTTGTTGCCACGGCTGTCGATCGACACCCCGATGATCCGGCCCGGCATCGACCGCTTCAGCTTGTCGGTGGTTGCCATATAGGCCGCGTGCGGGCCACCATAGCCCATCGGCACCCCAAAGCGCTGGGTCGAGCCGATGGCAATGTCCGCGCCCATCTCACCCGGCGACTTCAGCAGCGCCAGCGACAGGATGTCAGCCGCCACGATGGCAATCGCTTTATGTTCATGCAGCGCCGCGATTTCCGATGTGAAGTCGCGCACGTGACCATGGGTGCCCGGGTACTGGAAGATCGCACCAAAGACCGCGCCCGCATCCAGCGTGTCCGGATCGGCCACCTGCACGTCGATGCCCAAAGGCTCGGCCCGGGTCTTGATCACTGCGATGGTCTGCGGGTGGCAGTTCTTGTCGACAAAGAAGGCCGCGTTGTTGGCCTTGGAGCGGCCACCGCGCTTGGCCATCGCCATCGCTTCGGCAGCAGCAGTCGCCTCGTCCAGCAGCGAGGCATTGGCCACGTCCAGCCCGGTCAGATCGCTGACCATGGTCTGGAAGTTCAACAACGCCTCAAGCCGGCCCTGGCTGATCTCGGGCTGATACGGCGTATACGCCGTGTACCAGGCCGGGTTTTCCAGGATGTTGCGCAGGATCGGCGCCGGGGTGGTGGTGCCGTGGTATCCCTGACCGATCAGCGAGGTCAGAACCTTGTTCTTGCTCGCCACCTCTTTCATGTAGAACAGCGCATCGCGTTCCGTCATCGCCGGACCCCAGTCCAGCGGGTCTTTCTGCCGGATCGCAGGCGGGACGGTGGCATCGATCAGCTCGTCCAGCGTCTTGAAGCCGATCACCTTGAGCATGTCGCGCATCTCGGTAGGCGACGGGCCGATATGGCGGCGATTGGCAAAGTCATAGGCTTCGTAGTCGGTCAGTTTGAAGGCCATTGCAGCGCTCCTCAAGGAATGTCTCACCCAGCCGCCCTGGCAGGAGCCTCCGGCGGGAGTATTTATCAAAAAGATGAAGCGGCGGGCCCACGTAAGGACCCGGCCAGGGATCAGCCGATCAGGGCCTTGTAGCCGTCCAGATCCATCAGATCTTCCAGCTGCGCGGCATCCGTAATCTTGATCTTGTAGATCCACGCCTCGCCCTCGGGATCATCGTTCAGCGAACCGGGATTGTCACCCAGCGCCTCGTTCACCTCAACGATCTCACCATCAACCGGCGCGTAAAGCTCAGACGCCGCCTTGACGGATTCGATCACGCCGATCTCGCCGCCCTTCTCGAACTCATCGCCTGCTTCCTGCTGTTCCACGAACACCACATCGCCCAGCTGTTCAGCCGCGTGTTTGGTGATGCCCAGCGTGGCGGTGTCTCCTTCGACGGTCAGCCATTCATGCTCTTCGGAATAATAGGTTGCCATGTTGTCTCTCTCCTGACTTCAACGCTTGTAATTCTGGGTGACAAAGGGCAGCGCCACGATCTCAGCTGGTTGCGACTTGCCCCGAATGATAAGGTTCACTTTCTCGCCCGGCTCACCATGGCCTGCCGCGACATAGCCCATTGCAACAGGGCCGCTGACCGTTGGGCCAAACCCGCCCGAGGTGATCTGGCCGATGGTGTTGCCATGCGCGCATTGGATCTCAACGCCCTGACGGGCGGGCGCGCGGCCTTCGGGCTTGATGCCAACCAGTTTGCGCGCGGCCCCTTCGGCCAGTTCCTTTTGCACCCGCTCCGCGCCCGGAAAGCCGCCCTCTTCCTTGCGGCGCTTCTGGATCGCCCAACCAAGGCTGGCCTCGATCGGTGAGGTGCTCTGGTCGATGTCATTGCCATACAGGCACAGGCCCGCCTCCAGCCGCAGGCTGTCGCGCGCGCCCAAACCGGCTGCTTCGCAATCCTCATGCGCCAGGAACGCTTTGGTGACCTCGATGGCCTTATCCTCGGGGATCGAGATCTCGTAGCCATCCTCGCCCGTATAACCCAGCCGCGAGATCCGGCATTCAACGCCGTTGATGTCGGCCACGATGGTCTCCATGAACTTCATATCGCGCGCAGCGGGGCAGAGCGCACCCACAACGTTTTCCGCCGCAGGACCCTGCACAGCCACAAGCGCTCGGTCAAAGATCTCGATCACCTCAACGCCGTCCAGATGAGCCTGCATATGAGAAATGTCCTGATGGCGCAGCGCCGCGTTCACCACCACAAAGTAATGATCCCCCGCATTCGACACGATCAGGTCATCCATGATCCCGCCGTCCGCGTTCGTAAAGAAACCGTATCGCGCCTTGCCCGGCTTCAGCGTCGCATAAGCCTGAGGGCAAAGCGCCTCAAGCTTCTCGCCCACATTCTCGCCCCGCAGGATCACCTGACCCATATGAGACACATCAAAAACCGACGCCTTCTCACGACAATGAACATGCTCACCCATAATCCCCAACGGATACTGAACAGGCATCTCCCAACCAGCAAAATCAACCAGCTTACCGCCCAACTCAACATGCAAATCATACAACGGTGTGCGCTTCAGTAATGTCATAGGATAATCCTCTTTTTGCAGTTGGTATCAGTCGCGGACGACCACGACAGTGCAATGTGCATTTCGCACCACACGCGCCAGATTCGGGCCGATTTCATAGTTCGGGAAGTCGCCCTTGGCCGAGGCCATGACGATCATGTCAAAGCCGTCCTTATGAGCCAGCTTCAGAATCTCGCGGTAAACGCTGCCTTCTTCGATATGCACGGGAACGTTCGCGGCGTTGCCGTTTTCTAGAACGGCCTGAACGGCCTGACAGACGTGATCTTTCGCCCCAGCGCCATAGTTGGCAGGCAGGTTGGGCAGCTGGATGATCTCGGGGATGACGGAAACTGCATGCAGCTCCGCGCCATAGAATTTCGCTTGTTCAAGGGCGACAGGCAGAGCCTTTTTCCATGAACGGTCATCGGTATGGTCAATCGGAAGCAGGATTCTCGTAGCCATCGCGCATCTCCTCAAGAATTGGAACTCTGTTTCGGGGATAGGAGGGCCGGAATGGCCCCCCCGGTGTTTTCATGCCGATTTATTCGGCAGGTGTGTTGTCCGGCTCTTCGGACTGACCACCACTGGCAAAGAACTCTTTCGTCAGTTTGAAGACGATCGGGCTTAGCAAGACCAGAGCGATCAGGTTCGGAAGCGCCATCATCGCGTTCAACGTATCCGCCAGCAGCCAGATGAAGCCGAGATCCGCGGTTGCGCCAAAGTAGATCATGACGATCCACAGGACGCGGTAAGGGATCAGAGACTTGACGCCCAGCAGGAACTCAACGCATTTCTCGCCATAGAACGACCAGCCCAGAATGGTGGTGAAGGCAAAGATCGACAGAGCGATAGCGATCAGGTAGCCACCGATACCCGGCAGCGACAGTTCGAACGCTGCCGAGGTCAGCGCCGCGCCGGATTCACCCGAGGTCCAGGCACCCGATGAGATGATCGCGAGACCAGTGATCGAGCAGACGATGATGGTGTCAATAAAGGTTCCCAGCATCGCGATCAGGCCTTGGTTGACCGGACCTTTGGTCTCGGCTGCGGCATGCGCGATTGGGGCGGAACCCAAACCGGCCTCGTTCGAGAACACACCACGGGCCACACCAAAGCGAATAGCAGCCCAGACGGCCGCGCCCGCAAAACCACCTTCGGCGGCGGACGGGGTGAAGGCGTGAGTAAAGACCAGCGACAGGGCGTTGCCGATTTCGCCAATGTTGATCAGCAGAACCAGCAGACCGGCGAGGATGTAGGCAACCGCCATGAACGGAACCAGCTTACCTGCAACCGCACCGATGCGGGTGATGCCACCCAGGATCACGGCTGCGGTCAGAACCATCAGAACGACGCCGGTGACCGAAGTGTTCAGGCCAAAATTCGATTCCAGAACCTGCGCCACACCGTTGGCTTGCACTCCGTTGCCGATGCCGAAGGCTGCAACAGCACCGAACAGTGCAAACGCGGCACCCAGCCAGGCCCATTTTGCGCCAAGACCGTTCTTGATGTAGTACATCGGGCCGCCAACATAGTTGCCCAGCTCGTCCTGCTCGCGGTATTTTACCGCCAGAACAGCTTCGGCGTATTTTGTAGCCATGCCCACCAGAGCGGTCATCCACATCCAGAACAATGCACCCGGACCGCCCAAGAAAACAGCAGTGGCCACACCGGCAATGTTGCCGGTACCGATGGTTGCTGACAGCGATGTCATCAGCGCGTTGAACGGGCTGATCTGGCCGTCACCTTGGCTTTCACGACCCGCGAACAGCAGCTTAAAGCCGGTGCCGACGCGCAGAATCGGCATGAACTTCAGCCCGACCTGCAAGAAAAAGCCAGCACCCAGTATGAGGACCAACATTGGCACCCCCCATACGATGCCATTTATATCCCCTACAAAGTTAGTTAACGCTTCCATGGTATCCCTCCCATTTGCGTTTGAATTATGCCCGGTTGGCGATGGCCCGCTGGCGGGCTTGCTTAAGGGCGGCAAAATCTTCGTCCGCGTGGAACGACGAACGGGTCAGCGGGGTTGCTGACACGTGTAGGAAGCCCTTGGAACGCGCGATCTGTTCCAGTTGGGCAAATTCTTCGGGCGACCAGAAACGGTCGATTGGATGGTGTTTCGGCGTCGGTTGCAAGTATTGGCCGACGGTCAGAAAATCGACCTGCGCGGCGCGCAGATCATCCATCACCTGACGTACATCGTTCAGGGTTTCACCCAGACCGACCATCAGGCCGGATTTGGTGAAGATTTCGGGGTTGGCCCGTTTGGCGTCATCCAGCAACCGTAGCGAGCTGTAATATCGCGCACCGGGGCGAACGGTCGGATAGAGATGCGGCACGGTTTCCAGATTGTGGTTGAACACATCCGGTGCGGCGTCGAACACGATGTCAGCCGCCTCACCCTTACCCAGAAAGTCCGGCGTCAGAACCTCGACCGTTGTGCCGGGGTTCTGATGGCGCACGGCGCGAATAGTTTGCGCGATGTGCTGGGCACCACCGTCTGCCAGATCATCGCGATCTACCGAAGTTATGACGACGTGGCGCAGTTCCAGTTTCTTCACCGCAGCCGCAACGCGACCGGGTTCAAAGCCATCCAGCGCATCAGGGCGGCCGGTGGTTACGTTGCAGAACGAACATCCCCGGGTGCAGATCTCACCCATGATCATCATGGTCGCATGCCGCTTGGACCAGCACTCGCCGATGTTCGGGCAGGCAGCCTCTTCGCAAACCGTCGTCAGATTATGATCCCGCATCAGGCGACGGGTTTCATAATACTCAGGCCCCTCGATCTTTTTCTTGCGAATCCACTTGGGTTTGCGCGGAATAGTGCTGTCAGCCTTCTTGGCTTTTTCCGGGTGGCGGGGACGGAGCTGGATGGTCATCTGGCTGTTCTCCTTTACGCGTGGATCGCGCGGTCCATGGCGTCAAGACAGGCCTCTTTGACCGCCTCGCCCATAGCCGGGTGTGCGTGGCAGGTCGAGGCGACCTCGGCCACTGTTGCGCCCTTGGTCATTGCCAGAACCAGCTCGGCGATCAGATCGCCACCATGTGCGCCGCAGATATGCGCGCCCAGGATTTTACCATTCACGTCGGCCAGAACCTTCACTGCGCCATCCGTGTCACCGGTCGAGCGGGCGCGCGAGTTGGCCATGAAGGCGAACTTGCCGACGGCATAGTCTGTCCCTGCGTCTTTCAGCGCCTCTTCGGTCAGCCCGACCGAGGCCACCTCGGGGTCGGTGTAAACGACACCCGGCACGGTGTTGTAATCCACATGCCCGGCCTCGCCTGCCAACATCTCGACACAGGCAACGCCGTCTTCTTCGGCTTTATGCGCCAGCATCGGCCCGGGTATGCAATCCCCAATGGCGTAAACGCCCGACACCGAGGTTTGGAATGTGCCATCGACTTCGATGAAGCCGCGTGCATTTACCGCAACGCCCAGTTCTCCCAGACCAAGCCCGCGTGTGACAGGACGGCGGCCAACTGCGATCAGGACCTTGTCAGCCCCGATCACCTCTTCCTTGTCCTTGCCGACGCGGTCCATCGTCAGGGTCAAACCAGAATCGGTTTTGTCGACAGATTTCAGAGCCCGGCCCAGCTGAAACTTCAGACCGCGTTTGGACAGTGCCCGCTGCGCCAGTTTGGCGATCTCACCATCGATGCCCGGCAGCACACGATCCAGATATTCAACAACGGTAACTTTGGCGCCCAATCGCGCCCAGACCTGCCCCAATTCCAGACCGATTACGCCAGCACCGATCACGACCAGATGCTCTGGCACCTGGTCCTGCGCAATCGCGCCGGTCGAGCTGAGGATGTCCTGTTCGTCAATCTCGACCCCGTTCAGCGGTGTCGGCTCGGATCCGGTGGCGATCAGAATGCTTTTGGCTTCATGGATCGCGTCGCCAACCTTGACCTGACCTGCAGCCGGGATGCTTGCCCAACCTTCGATCATGTCGACCCCGTTCTTGTTGAACAGAAACGCAATACCCTTGGTCAGATCACTGACAATCTTGTCCTTGTGCGCCATCATCGCGCCGACGTCGATACTGGCCCCTTCCACAGCAATGCCGTGGGAGGAGAGATGCGAAAGTTCGGCATATTTGGCCGAGGAGGTCAGCAACGCTTTGGAGGGGATACACCCGACATTCAGACAGGTCCCACCGAGTGCACCGCGCCCTTCGACGCAAGCCACTTTCAGGCCCAGCTGCGCCGCACGGATTGCAGCGACATATCCGCCCGGACCGCCACCAATGACGATAAGATCGTAAGTGCTCATGGGGTTTCCCTCAGTAAATCGGGTGATTGGCGCAGAGGGCGCGCACTTGCTGGCGGGTTTCTTTTTCGACCACCTCATCGCCATCCGAAGAATGTGCCAGCGCATCCAGTACATTGCCGATCAGATGACCGATTTGCTTGAATTCTTCGGGCCCAAAGCCCCGGCTGCATCCCGCAGCAGTTCCCAGGCGAACACCACTTGTAACTGTCGGTTTTTCCGGGTCACCGGGCACGCTGTTCTTGTTACAGGTGAACCCGGCGCGTTCCAGTGCGGCTTCGGCGGCATTGCCTTTGACCCCGATGGGTCGCAGATCCACCAACATCAGATGGTTGTCAGTCCCGCCCGATACGATGTCACATCCGCGCGACATCATCACATTGGCCAACGCATCTGCACTGTCGACAACACGCTGCATGTAGCCTTTGAATTCCGGCTGCAGCACCTCGCCGAACGCCACGGCTTTGCCCGCGATCACATGCATCAGCGGCCCGCCCTGAAGGCCCGGAAACACGGCTGAATTGATCTTTTTCGCCAGCGCTTCGTCGTTTGTCAGGATGATCCCACCGCGTGGGCCCCGCAGAGTCTTATGGGTGGTGGATGTCACCACATGGGCATGGCCAACCGGAGAGGGATGCAGACCCGTGGCCACCAAACCCGCGATATGGGCCATATCCGCCAGCAACCAGGCGCCAACCTGATCGGCGATTTCACGGAAACGGACAAAGTCGATCTTGCGGGAATAGGCAGATGCGCCTGCGATGATCAGCTTGGGTTTTTCGGCCTTTGCTAGGTCTTCGACCTGATCGTAGTCGATAAGCCCCGCATCGGTCAGGCCGTATTGCACGGGGCGAAACCATTTGCCGGACTGCGCAGGCTTTGCGCCATGGGTCAGGTGCCCACCTGCATCCAGCGACATTCCAAGAATGGTGTCGCCCGGGCTAAGCAGAGCCAGCTTGACCGCGCCGTTGGCCTGTGCGCCCGAATGCGGTTGCACGTTGGCGTAGCCGCAGCCAAAGATCTGCTTTAACCGGTCGATGGCCTCGACCTCGACCTCGTCGACGAATTCGCAGCCGCCATAGTAGCGGCGCCCCGGATACCCTTCGGCATATTTATTGGTCAGAACGGACCCCTGAGCATCGATCACGGCCCGTGAAACGATGTTTTCGGATGCGATTAATTCGATCTGCTCGGCCTGACGCGCTCCTTCACGCGAAATCGACGCGGCAATAACCGGATCTGCTTTGGTCAGCGACGTTTTGAACATGGTCCTCTCCTCCAGCACCGAATCCTCAGTACGAAATTTTGTTTCCTATAGTGGATTTTATTCCCTTATAGCAACACAAATCTCTTATTCGTGAAGTATCGTCCCTATAGGGGAATCTGTTATCCTAGGGAAAACAAGGAGATCTCTATGACCGAAGACATACGCGTCGACGTTTCCGGACCAGAAGAACAGGATGATGGGGCAGCCTTGGGTCGTTCCATCCGCGATGCGCGCCGCGCAAAGGGCTGGACCCTGGAAGAAGCCGGCCGCGCGGCGGAGATTGGCCGATCAACACTTTCGAAAATCGAGAACAATCAGACGCGCCCCAGCTTTGACATTGTCCGCCGCCTGACGCAGGCGTTGGACATGAACACACCGCAGCTGTTTCTGCAATCGGGTCAATCAGGCATTTCGGGCCGCAGGGATTTTACCGCGAAAGGTGAGGGGGAAATCAGGCAAACGGCAACTTATTTGCACGAACTGCTATGCTCTGAGTTGACCAGCAAACGGATGCTACCCTACATCGCGACGATCAACGCCCGCGATGTGTCAGAATTTGAAAACTGGGTCCGACATTCAGGTGAAGAGTTCATGTATGTTCTCAGTGGCGAACTGATTTTCATCTCAGAACACTACCGGCCATTGCCGATGAAAGCCGGTGACTCGCTCTATTACGACAGCGGCATGGGGCACGGTTGTATCTCGACCAGTGCTGAAGACGCTCAGGTGCTTTGGGTTTCGATGGAGTAATCACCACCACCCGTGCACGCATTTCTTCGACGGCCATAGCCTGTCAGACAGACTTGAACGCATCGCATAGCAGGCGGAACTCGATCATCGGGAGTGCGACCTCATGATGTTTCGGAAAGCATCCAGAATGATCAATGTGACGCCGCCTATCGAACGGGTCAGCCGCTACGCCGTCTGATGCGACACGGATCGTCGGTCGATGTCTTCAAAAGCAACCTGATGGAATTCCAGAGCCGATTGGAACAAAGACATCCCAGAATTCGCGCTTCAACGTGAGCGTGCAACATGCCAGAGCCGTTCACTGGCCCCGCGGGCCAAACGGTGTCACATATCGACTCCGCGAAGGGGTTGTCCGTACATGTCGCGAAGTTCCGGGGTTGATGCCAAGGTTGCGGGCATGTTTGCTATCGCCCGCCCCGCATAGATCACAAAGGCAGCCATATGAATTTGTTTCAAGTTGACCAGCTCCAAAAAGACTGCGCCCAACCCGATCGAAATACCCAGCGCAATCAAGAAATGTCACCCGGACGCTAACTGGCGCAAAACAGCTTTGGCAATAGCGATATCCTGAACTGCAACACCTGTCAGATCGGCAACCGTGATCTGGTCCTCGTTTTCCCGCCCGCTAGACTGACCAGAGATGACATTGCCCAGCTCGACGGCTTTGCCCTTGTGCAGCACACCGGCGCGGAGCGCCTGCCAGATCTCGCCACGCAATTCACACTGTGTCAGGCTGTCCGCGATCACAACATCCGCAAGCGCGAGAATCTCGGGAGCAATCTCGGTCTTCTCTGGCGTGTCGGCCCCGATGGCAGTGATATGAGTGCCCGGGCGGATCATGGGCGCCTTCAGCAAGGGCTGTTCGGATGGCGTGGTGGTGACGATCAGCCGAGAGCGATCGCACAGTTCGTCGAGTGTTTGCGAGACCGTCACCTGATAGCCCATCGCCATGACATCGGAAACCGCCCGCTCTATCTGAGCACCCTCGCGGGCCCAGATTGTCAGGTCCCGACAATCCGTGACGCGCCGCAGATAATCCGCCTGAAGCCGTGCCTGAGTGCCACAGCCGACGATCCCGATTGTTCGCGGGGTCGCGGGTGCCAGCGTTCTGGCAACGACCGCTCCGGCGGCGGCCGTGCGGTGATTGGTCAGCTCGCCCTCTTCCAAAAGAACGGAGTCGATCAGCCCAGTCTTCTGACTGACGGCAATCATACAACCGCCAAAGGGCGGCAGTCCGATTTTCGGGTTGTTATAAAACCCGGTGGCTACCTTGATGACACAGACATCGTCGCCTCGGATAGAGCCGTATTTAATGTGCAGTTCACCCGCGCACTCCGGAAACAGCAGTTCCCCGACAGGAGGCACCTCGACATCTCCGCGCGAGAAGGCGACAAATCCTCGCGCAATTTCCTCGACGACATCCACCTCTGGCAGAACCGCTTCAATCTCGCTGCGTGTATAAACTACTGTCATTGTTGGCGTCTCCGAAGTGCCTATAGCTATGATGCGTATCGACGCGTGAGCAGAGCTTGTACAGCCGTAAAAGCTGACGCACCAATCTGAACATCACGCGTTATTGGTCGCCTTGGCGGCCAGGCAGTCGAAAAATTCGCAAGCCGGCCTCAAGATTAGCAGCACGGCGGGATGGGAACTGACCAACTGTTTCAATCTTGCATTGATCGATGCGGCAGTCCGCGCCGTCAAGCGCTTCACCCGCAAAGCAGCCGCATTAAATAGCACTACCGATCGGAGGCGATCAGCTAAATCTACTTGCCTCTAAGCCTTCAAAAGATATTTCGGGTGCCCTGCCAGATACCAAATCCGCGACGGCTCGTCCCGAGCCGCAGGCCATTGTCCACCCAAGTGTGCCGTGTCCAGTATTTAGAAACAAATTTTTGAATCGAGTTTTGCCGAGCACAGGCGTTCCATCAGGTGTCATTGGGCGAAGCCCCGTCCAGTCTTCTGCCTTCGACACATCGCCCCCTTTGGGGAAAAGATCGGTGACGACATGGCGTACAGCATCGGTTGCATGTTTACCGAGGCGGTGGTTGTAGCCAATGATCTCGGCCTGCCCGGCGACGCGAATGCGGTCTCCAAGGCGGGTAATGGCAACTTTGTAAGTTTCATCCATCAATGTTGATTGCGGGGCTGCATCCGAATCCGTAACCGGCAAGGTAATCAAATACCCTTTGACCGGGTAAATCGGGAGCCGAATTCCTATCTTCTTAAGTAGAATGGCCGAGTATGGCCCGAGGCAGCAGACAAACTGGTCACCGGTTTCCCGGTCTCTGTCAGTCTCGATACTCGCGATTTTTCCGTTTTCGACAACCAGGCTTCGTATGGTCTCGTTGTAGTGGAACGTCACTCCCAATTTTTCTGCTTCACGCGAAAGCTGGCTGGTGAATTTACGGCAGTCCCCGGTCCGATCAGCGGTCAAACGGAGCCCCCCGACGAATTTCTCAACCACATGGGCCAGGCCCGGCTCTGCCGCAATGCAGGCCTCCCGGTCCAGAACTTCAAAAGGGGAACCAAATTCTTTCAAAACGTTCTGATCTAGTGCCGATGCTTCAAGTTGTTTTTCCTTACGAAAAAGCTGAAGCGTTCCCAAATCTCTTCGATCAAATTCCAACGGCAGCTCCGAGCACAAATCCGTCAATGCATCTCGACTGTAATTTGAAACCCGCACCATCCTTCCTTTGTTGGTGCGGTAGCGAGCCTCGTTGCAATTCCTCAACATTTTCAAACCCCAAGACCACATTGTCGGGCTGAGCAGAGGCCAGATCGTCAAAGGACGGTGCCGCATCAACAACCATTTCAGCGCTTTTTGGGGAACACCGGGCGCGGCCCAAGGCGAGGTCATGCCATAGGACAGCTCTCCGGCATTGGCAAAACTCGTCTCCAATCCTGCTTCACGCTGACGATCAATAACAGTGACATCAATGCCTTGCTTCGCCAGATAATAAGCCGTCGTGACACCTATGACCCCAGCCCCTAGAACAACTACCTTCATGTGATCCTCGTCTTTTGTATCGGGCATCGCGTCTACCCGCGTTTGTGGCTCAGATGGTGGCCTAAACATGCGACAATGACGAATAGTATTCGCCCGCTCTACCTTCTCAGCCCATCCGACAGACAAGCGCAGACCGAGGTCAGTTTGCCCCGCTACCCTTTCTCAGGCAGATGGTCTTAGTGTTGGGCCGTAGAGTGCGGAGGGCTGCTTGCAGTACCAGGCCCAGATCCAGTTGCCATAGTCAAAGTGCCACCATTCGCCCATTGGCTAGGGCTACGGACAGCATCTAACGACAGCACTGTTTGAAGGTCGCAATTGTTGTCTTCTGACCGACGCGGGACCTCTGTCTTTGATACCTGGAACCGCAAGTTGAGCGTTTGTCAATTTGGGTCTAGCCTAGCAAAAGACCCGCTGGCAGGGCTGCCTCAGTTAACAGAGCAGCCATCGCCCAAGCAAAAAACAGTAGCAGTTGCGCCCCGCATAGTCGTGGATTCCAATGCAGCAAGCCCGAGCATCAGGCATCAGCACGACTGTCATCAACCCACAATCTGACAGAGCTTACAAATATGTAAGGAAGCGGCAGAGACGTTGTAAACCTGAGACCTCATTTTGCTCTCATCGGCCAAGAGCCACACACCGAAGATGAGGAAATATGATGACTAACAAGATTTCTGCAGCAACCCCGTTCATTGCATCGATCATTTCAGCCGCAATCCTGGTAACTGTCGCCAGCGAAGCCTTTGCTGAAAGCGATCCTGTTGAGGAGTTTTCTCTGACAGACATGCTGGACGTCACCATCAGCTTTGAGCAGGCCACGAAGATCGCGATAGAAAATGCGACCGGTCAGATTGTTGAAATCGCGTTGGACGAGTTCGACGGTCAGACAGTTTACTACGCATCTCTGGCAAGCGAGACCAGCCTGTCCGATCTGACCATCAGCGGCGAAGACGGCAGCATCCTGGCCACCTCCGTGCAAACGGCTGCGTCCCCTGAAATCATGGATGCCTTTCTTGAGCAGGAGTTCGAGTTCGCCATCGAGTTCGGTGAAATGATGGGCGGTTTTGTCGAGCTCGAACTGTTGGATGCCATGTTCACCGAAGATGGTCTGGCGTGTGAGCCTGTGATCACCGAAGAGTAATAAATCATACCGATCAGGCCGCGGTCGCCCTGCGATCTGATCACACATGATCCCCAAACGGGCGGTGGTCAGACCATCGCCCAAACCCGATAAATCCTCACATCATAGGAATACTGAAATGCGAACAATCCTAATCTGCTGCGCAGCCGCCACCGGCCTGACCGCCTGTTCAAATACGTTTGAAGAGCCCCTGCTGGTCGACGGCACCAAAAATCAAAACTATCAATCCGATTTGCAGGCTTGCCGCTCTCTGGCCGTAAACTATGGGGAAGGCGATGTGCAGTCCTCGGCGCTTGGCGGCGCGGCGATTGGAGGCGTGCTCGGTGCCATTGACAGCGAAGATGGATACCGGGCGGATGATGCGTTGGTGGGTGCTGTCGTCGGCGGTGGCCTCGGTGCCTTGGAGGGGCATAACAAACTGGATGAAACCCGGCGGGCGATCCTGCTACGCTGTATGCAGGGACGTGGGCATCGCGCGCTTATCTAATGAAGCGGGCCTGGTTACATTGCGACAACTGAACGAACACCCTAAAGCGATACAGATCGCCATGTAACGTGGTTCCGCGATCACATGCGTTGGTTCGGAAGGAAATAAAATGCGAATATTGCTGCTGGAAGACGATAAGGACATCGGGCAATGGACCACGCAAGGGCTGACCGCAGCAGGTCACGTTGTCGACTGGCTGCAAAGCGGTCGCGATGCGCTTTTGGCGGCAACAACCCGTGACTATGATGTTCTGGTATTTGATCGTATGACGCCGGAACTTGACGGGTTGTCCGCCCTTAAAACTCTGCGCGGAGCCAACATAAAGACCCCGTTGATCCTGCTAACAGCCCTGGGCGAGGTCGAAGATCGCGTCGAAGGGTTGGAAGCGGGCGCTGATGATTACCTGAGTAAACCCTTCGCCATGACCGAGCTTCTTGCGCGCGTTTCTGCTCTGGGCAGACGTGGCCATTCCGAGGGCGCCGACACGTCGACCAAGCTGGCCCATGACGGGCTCGAACTCGACCTTTTGGCGCAAAAATGTAGGGTCAACGGTGAACGTGTTTTGCTTAACCCGAAAGAGTTTCGTCTGCTCGAGGTTCTGATGCGCTCAAAGGGGCGTATTCAGACTCGGGCGATGTTGCTGGACAAGGTCTGGGACATCAACTTTGAACCCTCGACCAGTGTGGTCGAGACCCATATCAGCAGATTGCGCAACAAAATTGAACGTCCATTCGCCAAAGAGTTCATCAAGACAATTCGGGGGTCCGGATATGTTTTTGGTGATTAAACGCATATTTCGAATGAGCGCGTTGCGTCAGGCGGTTGTGCTATCACTCTCATTTCTCGTTTTGCTGAGCGCCGGTGGTGTACTTTTGAACCGCTACCTAACGCGAGAACTTCAGACTGAAATCGATGACGAACTCAGACGGG
The DNA here is from genome assembly GCF_900313035.1 of Ruegeria sp. EL01. Classification (GTDB taxonomy): domain Bacteria; phylum Pseudomonadota; class Alphaproteobacteria; order Rhodobacterales; family Rhodobacteraceae; genus Ruegeria. The sequence continues at coordinate 83,207 of NZ_OMPS01000014.1, forward strand.
AGTTTGCAACAATCAGCCGGAGTTTGCGTGCGCAGGGCCAGGTGCCCGAAGGATTTGGTCAGACTGATCTACTTTCGGCGATAGAGATGTCGCGGGCCTTTTTGCACGAAGATGGCACTGTTAGCGGATCGGTGAAGGCGGATGTGTTTAAAACAAACGGTTTGAAAACCCTACAGGATGCAGATCTGTTTTCCGAACAGACCCAGCGCGAATTTTTTGCTGCGATCGAGGCTGAACTTGCCGGCTTTGAGAGTGATGATGACACGAGCACCGAGTTGTTCGTCGGAGGTGAGTTTGATCCCGTCTGGCGGATATTTGTTGGCCCGGCATTGGATGGAAGGCTTGTGGTTTTTGCCCCGACCATTGGCGGGTTGGGCACTGAACTGTCCGCTGTCATTTCAATCGCGGTTATCCTTTTGTCGATCCCAACGCTGGCGGTGGGCGTTATCTTTGGCCTACGAGCGCAGGCGAGGCTGGACCGGATCGGGAAAGGCTATGAACGGATTGCCGACGGTGACCTGAGTGTCAGACTGGCTCCGACCGTCGTTGTCGATGATCTGGACCGCTTGACCCAGCGGATTGACGACGCGACCGCGAAATTGCAAACCTCCTTGCGGCAGATGTCAGAATTTTCCTCGAACATCGCCCATGATCTGCGCACACCGCTGACAAGGTTACGCGTCCATCTGGATCAGGCCGAAGCTGAAGAGACTCTGAGCGATCATGAACTGTCATCCATCGAACAGGTGGACAGCATCATATCGGTCTTTGACTCGATCCAACGCATCGCACGTCTGCGGACCGGGGAACGCCGGGCTAAGTTCCAGCCCGTAAATCTGGGAGCGCTGGTGAACCACGCAGCCGAGATTTACGAGGCCGTGGCTGAGGATGAGGGGCGCGTATTGGTCTGCAGGCTAGATAACCCCGCGACGATAAGTGGTGATCAAGGACTTCTGACACAATTGCTTGCCAATCTGATTGAAAATGCGATCAAACATACCGATCAGGGCGCGACCATAACCATTGCCGTCAAGGATCGGATCCTGAGTGTCTGTGATAATGGCCCCGGAATACCGACGAAGGAACGGCCCAAGGTTTTGGAACCGCTTTATCGCCTGGAAACTAGCCGCGGCACCCCCGGTGCCGGGATTGGGCTGGCGATGGTCAAAGCCATTGCTGATTTGCATGAGGCGGAAATTGCTTTGAGCGAGGGAGAACACCACATCGGGCTCAAAGTTGCTCTTCAATTTGGTGATATTGCCAGCGAGGCCAAGTAGTGCAGATAGAGGAATATAGCGTACAAAACCATATCCTTAAGGAAGTGACAGCCGTTCGGAAGACCATGCTAAAACCTGCTCGCGATTGACCTGCAGGCATCAAGCGCTTTCTTCAACTGCTGCCCAAGTTTGCGACGCTTCAAATCGACAAATCAAACCGACTCACGACAGATCTGTCAGGTTCTATCTTGCGCGCCAATTGCTAAAAAGGATGCAACGTTGCGCCAATTTGTGCAGACTGTCCATGAAATCAAAGGGAGAGTGCGCATGTGCCAAGTATTTGCCGGTCAAGACCCGGAACGTTATGCAAGTGCCACACGCCGCATTCGTATCAATGGCCAAAGCACCAGTATCAGACTCGAAAACGCTTTTTGGCAGGTTATCGATACGATCGCAGACAACGATGGCATGACGACACCGATTTTCATCTCGAAACTACACTCTGAGGTTCTGGAGCTTCGGGGGGAGCCCGTTAATTTCACATCACTTTTGCGCTGCGCTTGTTTGAAGTTTATGGAAATCTCCACCCTTGATGATCAAACTGCTGTAGCGGCTGAATAGCCGCCTGTATTTTGCAAAGAATTTCTGAAGGGTAGTAAGCCTATACTACCTGCCCAACAGAGCTTGGTCTGTAAACTGCTTCTGTCAGAACAGAAGGGGGGGAGCAGGCTTTGGCGAAAGCAATACACTCGATGATACGTGTTTTGGACGAGGCACGATCAGTCAGATTCTACGACAAAGCGTTCGGACTTAAGATCTCCGATCGCCTTGATTTCGAAAATTTCACACTTGTCTATCTCAGCAACCCTGAAAGCGGCTTTGAGCTGGAGCTGACCATCAACAAGGGCCAGACCGAAGCCTATGAGCTGGGAAATGGCTACGGCCATTTTGCCGTGTCGGTTGACAACCTTGACGAAGAACATGCGCGGTTTGAACGCGAAGGGCTGTCTCCACGCAAGCTTGTCGCCTTTGCGCCGGATGGTAAACTTGTCGGCCGTTTTTTCTTTGTGGCCGACCCGGACGGCTACGAGATCGAAGTTCTCGAACGGTCCGGGCGCTTTCAGTAACATCCAACGGAGGAATAAATGGAGAGCTTAAAAAGCCAAAAAGGGCTGACACGACGTCAACTTTTATCAAATGCGACAGCAATAGGCGCGTCCTTCGTTGTCGGCACGACATTCATTGCAGCGCCCAACGCAGCGTGGGCCGTTGAAACATCCGTTCTCAAACCCGAGACATATGCCACGCTCGTACAGATGGCACGCGATATCTATCCCCACGACAAGGTCGGTGATGAGTTCTATGTGATTGCCGTCAAGGGATACGATACAGAAGACTCGTCGGCCGCCATCGAAGCCGGAATAGACGCCCTGAATGCGGCTGCCCAAGGCAGAGGATTTGACAGCTATTTGGGCACAGGCTGGGAACGAGATCGCGTCGACATCCTGCGAAGCATGGAAGATAGCCCGTTTTTTCAGACAGTTCGCGGTGGCCTTGTCACCGGACTTTATAACCAAAAGGCCGTATGGCCGATTTTTGGATATGAAGGATCTTCCTTCGAGTTCGGTGGCTACATCGACCGGGGTTTCAACGACATCAACTGGCTTTAAGGGAGAGATGGCACCATGACGGCACCTATTGATCTCACTGACGACAGCGTTGTTGTCGTAATAGGAACAGGCGCGGGCGGGGGCGTTCTTGCCAACGAATTAGCGCAGAAGGGCATCAGCGTAGTGGCGCTGGAGGCTGGCGGTCGATACCTGCCAGAGGATTATGTCAACGATGAATGGGCAAGCTTTGGACAGCTGGCCTGGGTTGACCCGCGCACCACATCAGGCGATTGGCGCGTGGCCAAGGATTTCTCTGGATTGCCCGCCTGGATCGTAAAAGCGGTTGGCGGCACAACCACACACTGGGCCGGGGCATCCCTGCGGTTCCAAGACCACGAATGGAAAGCCGCGACCAATTATGGCACTGTTCAGGGTGCCAACCTTCTTGATTGGCCCATCGATCCACGCGAAATGGACGATTATTACACAAAAGCGGAAAACAAGCTGGGGGTGACTCGCACCGGCGACCGCGCTGGCCTGCCCGGGAACAACAACTATCTCGTATTCGAAAAAGGCGCCAAGGCGCTTGGGTATGAGGAGGTTCATACTGGCCGTATGGCAATCAATTCAGCCGAAACCGAAGATCGATTGGCTTGCCAACAAACAGGATTTTGTTTTCAGGGATGTAAATGGGGTGCCAAATGGTCCGCAGCGTACACCGATATCCCCGCGGGCGAAGCGACTGGCAATCTTGAAGTGCGCGAGAACTCTCATGTCGCGCGCATCCTGCACAATGACGAAGGCAAAGTTACCGGAGTCGAATATTTCGACCAGGACGGCAACCTTCAGATGCAGCAAGCCCGAGTAGTCTGCGTCGCAGGCAACTCGTTCGAAAGCCCAAGAATGCTTTTGAATTCAGCTTCTTCGATGTTTCCGGACGGTCTGGCCAACAGTTCCGGTCAGGTTGGTCGAAACTATATGCGCCATATGACTGGCTCGGTCTATGCTGTCTTCGATCAGCCCGTGAAAATGTGGCGCGGAACCACCATGGCGGGGATCATTCAAGATGAATCACGCCATGACCCAAGTCGCGGTTTTGTTGGCGGGTACGAGCTTGAAACCCTGGCGCTCGGGTTGCCCTTCATGGCAGCTTTCCTGGATCCGGGGGCATGGGGACGCGAGTTCACATCGGCCTTGGATTCGTATGAAAACATGGCCGGTATGTGGATTGTAGGCGAAGACATGCCGCAGGAAACCAACCGCATCACGCTCAACCATGAGGTTATTGACCAGCACGGGCTGCCCGTGGTCAATGTGCATTTCGACGATCACCCCAATGATATCGCAATGCGAAACCACGCATATGCACAAGGGGCCGCGGTCTACGAAGCGGTTGGCGCGACACGGGTTTTCCCAACACCTCCCTACCCCTCGACACATAACCTCGGGACAAATCGCATGTCCGAAAACCCACGGGATGGTGTTGTCAACAAGTGGGGTCAAACCCACGATATTGCGAACCTCTACATCTCAGACGGATCGCAATTTACAACCGGTGCAGCCGAGAACCCGACATTAACAATCGTGGCACTCGCAATCCGTCAAGCCGATCACCTGGCCGAACAAATGTCAGCAGGTAATCTTTGAAACGCAGGCTGCTGTGCCCGGGCAAACCGGGCACAGCAATTCTTACCAGATGCAAATGCTAGGTCGCGCTCCTTAACAATCTGACCAGATGACTGCGACGACTATCATGGCGAAAGCCTTTGGAACCGGTTTTGCGTGGCCAGCATCTTGCGTGAAAAAGCGCATTGCTCCGCTGTTTTCGATGGCGGATCACGGAGTGGAGTTTAGACGCAGAAACATCAAGACATCGCATTGGCACCTTAAAAAAATAGCACAATTCCGCTGAAACCCGTTTTTGAAGGCCAAACGGCGCCAAAGTCCATATTTTTAAGGGCTTTTCCTTGATGTATTGGGCGCTCGGACTAGACTCTGAGGGCTGCAATTGCTAGTTTTACATGCATAATAAAAAGCCAGAATGACGCGCCGACAAAAGTAACCCTTAGTATCACGGTTGTTGCGACGCCGCTTTTTTTGGCGCACCGAACAAACAGGGAACTGTGAGACTAGGCAATGGTTGATATCTTCTCGAAAAAAGACGGGCCGCGCCGTGAAGACCAAGACGCACGACGCCTTCTGCAGGGAAATGGCGCAACAATTCGCCGCCTCGCAGACCAAATTAGCAATGGTGCATATTCGCGTTCACGCGCGGCCATGGCCGATGCAAAAAAAGAACCCACACCAGACGGCCTGAACATCCATGTATATGGCGGACCGTCGGCCCCTTCGGAACCAAATCCCGTCGTTCGGATCAGCACGAATGAACGTGTTTTCGTGATGGATGCGAATTCAGGAAAACAAATGGAGTTCCTTGGGCAATTGTGTGTGAAAGACGGCGTCAAGTATTTCGCGCTGGCGACGAAGGAAAACGGATTCATTTCACCGCCCCCCGAGGAAATCACTGACATCCTGAGCGATCTGAACAATGTCGTAATCGACTCCGATGAGATAAAGGAAAAACTCGCCGACGTCATAACACGTCGCCTCGAACTTTGAGGCCGTCGCGGAAGTAGCCGTTTTTTGAGCCGCATCACAATTTGAAGTGGCGTCAGTGAAAGAAAAACATGCGAAACAGATCCTCCAGCTCACAATCTAACCGACCGACCCAAGCCAGTAGTGATCGCGATCAAAAAGCGACTATGAACGCTTGGGAAACCTTCGTCGATAGTGGACGCAAATCCGAAGAGGTCGAAAGAAACGTTAGGCGCGAAATTCTGGATTCGTGGACGAGATGTACAGATTTGGGCATCAACGCACTGACACCAGCAGGAACACCGCAGAAAATTGGCGAAGAGCGCGTAGACGAATTAAAGCGGAAGAATGCCTCGTTGTGTCGCGCTGCGCGCGCAGCTTTTCTGCGTCTTGGCCCGCATTTGTCTGAATCCGGTGCTGTCCTTCTTTTGACTGACAGAAATGGGACGATAATTGATGCCATCGGTGACGACAAAACGCTGGACGAAGGACGGGAAATCCAACTCGAAGTCGGCGGAGTCTGGGACGAAAATGTCATCGGCACCAACGGTATTGGCACAGCGTTGAGAAGTGGCAAGCCAACCTATGTACATGCTTCAGAACACTTTTGTCAGGGCATCAAATCCTGGACCTGTGCTGGCGTTCCGATCTTTGATCCTTTGGACCGCCAGGTTTTGGGGGTCGTCGATCTGTCAGGACCGCTGGATATTTTTCGACCCCATAATCTGGCGTTGGTGGTGGCTGCCGCAAAAGAAATCGAGATTGCCCTGGCAGAGCAACAAAGAGAAGAACGGACCAATCTGCTTGAGGCCTTTATCGATTTGCAAAAGCCACGCAGTTCTGACGACACGGTCGTCTTGCTGGACTCGACTGGCCGAATAATCTTTAGCCGGAACACCGAAGTTGAACCAATTCTGAAAACTGGAGATCTGCCGATCGGAAAGCAGCTGTTGTCCTGGACACCAGGCATGACAGACGGAGACCTGGCCGCAGCATTGCCATCCTCCCTCAGTGGCATCGAGATAGACATTCTCAAATCCGGCACTCAGATTCAGGGTGCCGCTCTTATCCTGGCCGAAAAAAGATCTTCACCCACGCCCATGAAATCTGCGGGCATCACCATTCCAGCCCGACATGGCGTCGAAGAAGAAGAAATCAAAATCCTTGGCGAATGCCCAAAGATGCTGGAGGCAATCGAGTTTGCCCAAAGGGCCGCAAAAGCAAATGTGACGGTTCTTGTTCAAGGTGAAACAGGTGTCGGGAAAGAGCTCTTTGCACGCCTGATTCACAGCCATCACTCAGATAGGAAAGCCCCTTTTATCGCCGTAAATTGTGCCGCCATTTCCGGTGAACTCATCGGTGGTGAGTTGTTCGGCCATGTTGCCGGCGCTTTCACCGGTGCCCTGCGGGAGGGTCGTCCCGGGAAGTTTGAACTGGCAAACGGTGGTGTTCTTTGCCTTGATGAAATCGGAGACATGCCCCCCGAGTTGCAAACGTATCTGCTCCGTACTCTGGAACAACGAGCACTGTATCGGATGGGATGCGACAAGCGTCGTCCGATTGATGTGCAACTGGTGGCTGTGACCAATAGAAATCTGCGCCAGGACATTGAAGCTGGGCGCTTCCGGCGTGATCTGTTCTACCGAATTGGCACGATCGTCATCGATGTACCGCCACTGCGCGAACGCGGGCGCGATATCATTTTGTTGGCCGAGCACTTCAATCAAAAACTATCGAAGAATTTTGATCGGGAGCCTTTGCAGTTCGACCAAGAAGCAATGGCGGCACTACAAAGCTACCATTGGCCTGGCAACGTCCGTGAATTGAGAAATGTAGTCGAAAGACTTTGTCTTTTGCACAGCGGTAGTTCTGTTTCATTTGTTGATCTGCCTGAAGAGATTTCCAACCCCGAACCCCGCGACAGCATGTTTGGAAACACACCACCGACAACACCCGCAAATTTGGATCTGCACGGTATCGAGTCGGTCGCCATTCAACGCGCTATTGAGCAAGAAAACGGGAACCTCACCAAAGTAGCTTTGTCACTCGGAATTTCTCGACCGACCTTGTATCGAAAGATCAGCCTGTATGGCTTGGATCGCAAAAAGTAAGGGATGCGGCGATAGACAGAAATCTGCCGCCGCACTATAGGGACCGATGTTCCATGGGGAGACGAAGAGAACGGGTTTCCCTAAATTGAACGGCGTCATTGATGACTTCTCATGGGCATTCTCAACAACGATGCCAGATTCATCCAATCAGGGAACGATAACGCCGCGACCGGTGAAACGTCGGTTTTTGAAATCGTCGATCGCCTGATTGATGTTATCGAGTGAATACTCAGTTTGGTGCATTTTCACCAAACCATCGGCATTCAGCTCCATCAGTTCGACCAGTTCGGTGTAATCGCCAACGAGGCTGCCGCCGATTTTGATCTCATTCACCACCAGATCGACAGTTGGAATCTCGATCTTTCCACCATAGCCGACAACGATTAGTTCTCCGCCCTGTCGCAGCAGCTTCCAGCAAATATTTTCGACGCCAAGTTCACCGACAAAATCAATGACAACATGACTGCCGCCGCCCGTGGCATCCATGACCTGTTCGATCAGATCGGGACCTCCGTCCAGAACAATATCTGCGCCAAGATCTTTGGCCAGAGCTTGGGCACCCGGCTCGCGATCAATTGCAATGACACGGGCACCACACAGGTTTTTAAGGCACTGAATTGCAATGTGCCCCAGGCCGCCTACACCAAGAACCGTGACATATGCTCCGGGATACACCAACTCGGCTGCACGCTTTGCGGCACGGTAAGCGGTGATACCCGCGTCTGCCATCGGGGCCACTTCAAGCGGTGTGACATTCGTGTTCAGCTTGATTAGTGAACTTTCGTTGGTGACGAAGTATTCTGCAAACCCGCCATCCAGACCAAGACCGGGAAACAACCCGTGGTCACAATACATATCGTGGCCATAGCGACAGTTCAGACAAATTCCGCAACTGCGGTGCGGATGGCAAATCACGGCATCACCTGGTTTCACAGATGTTACATTGCTGCCAACATCTTCCACCCAACCAGCATTTTCATGACCCATGATGTAAGGCAAAAGACTGCCTTCGACATCCATGATGTCCTTCCATACCCCTTCGATGATGTGCAAATCCGTGCGGCACAGTCCTGCGGCGCCGACCTTCACAATCACCTCGTCCGGAGAGTTGACTGTTGGGGCGGCAACTTCTTCGATTTTTAGCTGAACATTCATGGCCGGGTCGTAGTCATATAAGCGTGCGGCTTTCATGTTTCATTCCTTTTCTTAACGTGTTCCGGTTTTTCAAAATCAAGCAGTTACGGGCGACCCAGCAATTCTGCACCCCCGCCCAATGCCGGTCCTTCGGTCGGATCGGCTTCGCCTTCTGAGAGGTCACCGACCAATGTTTCCGTAGTCAGGATCAGCGTCGCCACGGATGTTGCATTGACCAAAGCACTTGCTGTGACACGCACTGGATCGATGATCCCGGCTTCGAACATGTCGCGGAATTCGCCTTTGGACGCGTCAAACCCATGCCCATTGGGACCAGCAGTGATTGATGCAATCACCGCATTTGGATCAGTTCCGGCGTTGCTGGCTATCCTTTCGACAGGGCAGGTCAGAACCGAGCGAACCAATTCGACACCTTGGCAAACATCTCCATCATTTGCCGATACGATCCCTTCCAGGACTGAACCAATTTGCGCCAGCGCCGTTCCGCCGCCTGCGACAACGCCGTCCTCAGATGCTGCGCGGACTGCACATAGCGAGTCTTCGATCAGCTGAATTTTGCGTTTTTGTTCGACCGGTGTGAAACCGCCCGCATAGATTACAGCAGTCCCACCAGACAGCTTGGAAACGCGTTCGCGCAGCTTGTCCTGTTCGATATTCGGCGGAGCGGCGTCATGTTGGCGTTGCACCTGAGCGCGGCGTGCCCGTACGGCAGCGGGATCACCATCACCCTTCAGGATACTCGTTAGCGAAGATGTAACGCGCGCCTTTTGCGCACCACCCAATTGGCCCAGCGTTACGTTTTCGATCTTTTTCCCGAGATCACGCGCCAGCACTTCGCCGCCCGTCATGATCGCAAGATCATCCATCATAGCTGAACGCCAGTGACCATATTCCGGCGGATGCACAATCAGGTATTTTCCCGCACCGTTATTGTCCATCAGCGAGATCACAACTTCCGGTGCAATTTCTTCAGCGACAATCAACAGCGGACGGTTTTGTTCGTTCGCAATGCGCCTGGCACCATCCAGAATCTCGGGGCGCAGGATCTTTTGATCCGTCATCAGGATCAACGGATTATCCAGAACCGCTTCCATGTTTTCGCGGTCGGTCACCATGTGATGCGAGATATACCCGCGTTCAAATGACATGCCCTCAACAACTTCGAGTGTGGTATCGATCGTCACTGCAAAATCAGCCGTGATCACCCCTTCTTTCCCGACACGCTTAAAGGCTTCTGCAACTAAAGACCCAAGCTCGGGATCAGTGGCGGACACACGTGCGACCGATTCCAGATAGCTTGGGTTATCGTCACAGGAACGCGAAGCCTCGTCCAAGGCATCAATGATCTTGTGAACGGCCAATTCTATGCCTTTGCATAAGTCCACCGGCTTCACACCAGTGGCCGTCAGTTCGACACCTTTTTGGATCAACGCATTGGCCAAGACGATCGCGGTGGTGGTGCCGTCACCGGCAACCTCATTGGTCTGCATCGATACTTCGCGCACCACTTGCGCGCCCATGTTTTCGAAGCGGTCCGATAGTTCAATTTCGGATGCAATGGATACGCCATCGCGGGTCACCAAAGGGGTTCCGACGGGCCGATCTATCATTGCATTCAACCCTTTTGGACCAAGCGTCGGCTCGACAGCAGCGGCCAGTTTGAAAACACCATTGGCGAGCGCACGCCGTGCTGTTCCGTTGTGTATCATCAGTTTTGCCATGACTTCTCCCTTCCATCGACGCGGGGTCGATGGCCTCATGTGTTGACGGTTTACGCGTGAAACGTTTTTAGTTGCGGGCTTCTGAAACTCTCGGCGGCACCCGGTTCTGAATGAAATCGATCAACGTCGGGCCATCCTCACCAATTTCAACCTCCTTGTAGCGCGTGGACTGAAGCCCCCGGCACAGCGCGCCGTTGAACTCCATATTGATCCGAACCCCCCGAAGCTGAGCAAGGTAATCCCGCAATCCGGCAGCTGTTAGTTGTTCACCTTCCCAGGTTACGAATGCCGGATCATCGCTCGTCTTTGCCAAGCCTTGCGATAGCAGCAACTCTCGATATCGTGGTTTTTGCTTTTCCTCTTCGCCACCTGCGAAATCGATGGCATCAAGTTGGGCAAGGGTCATGCTTACGATCCTGGGTCCCGAAAAACCCGAAGCTTCCAACCCAAGCAAAACGGTTTCCTGTCGACGCACAAAGGCCTTCTCAAGAAATTTCACGCGGATTGAATTGAGGTCATCACCATTACAATACTCGGAAAACACTTCGATGAAATCTTTGCCCCCGTTTACCCCGTCATTCACACGGTCAGCAAAACAGTGATCATTCAGCGTAACTTTGATCTTGTGAACCCAGCTTAGTTTGCCAATCTCATGGCGAATATCGAACGCCATGAGAAAGGCAAAGTTTGGAGAGCACCAGTAGGTCGGAAGCCTAAATTCAACCTCCACCAGATTTGAATCCGTGTTTACGTCAACACGTTCGACAAACCCCATGTCGGTGATCGGTTCGTCCAACTCGGGGTCCGTAACCAGATCAAGACGTTGCCAAATTTCCAATTCCAGCTCATCTCTGTGCATCTCCAAAAACATCGGCTTACTCCGCCGCAATCTGGACAGGTGACGCGCTAAGCTGGGCTTTTTTGGCCTCGACATCGATATCGTAAAGCGCTGCAGCATTCAGACCCAAGATCTTTTCTTTAATCTCATCGGTCAGCTGAACACCTCTTTCTTTGGCGATGTCTTCGGGGATCTGGTACTCCCAGAATTGCTCAACCAGCCACTGAGGCGTCCAAATCGCATAATCCGAACCAAACAGGATCTTGTCTTCGCCGATCCAGAACAGAAGCTCTGCCATCATTTCGCCGAAGTACCTTGGGCGAGAGAAAATGAACGGCATGGCAACGGCTAAACCGCCATAAACGTTGGTTTCCTGCGTTGCGATCCAGCAAAAGTCATCCAGACGCGGTAAGCCGCAATGTTCGATGATCCAGTTGAGGTTCTGGAAATCGGTTGCAGCATAATCCACATCGCGCACGTCAAACGCATCCATGCTTAGCGGAATGATCGTCGGACCTTTGTGAACATGGATGTTCTTGATGCCCAGCTTGTCGCACAGCTCAAAGCATTTGTAGGCCGCAGGGTCATTCAGCGCCCAACCCTTGCTTTCTCCGTTCCATTCGGCGGTGTACATTTTGACGCCCTGGATATCGAAGTTTTCCTTCATGTAATGGATGTACTCGAGCGCTTTTTCGCCATCACGTGGATCAAATGAGCCATTCACAATAAAGCGTTCGGGATGGCGTGACGCCATCGTGCTGCTGCGCTCAATGCTGGAGAATCCGTTCTTGTAGAAATCCTTCAGATAGGTTGACTGAATGATCGCCACGTCATCTGGCCCATCGATGAACAGATCACGATAAACGTCGTCTTCCGAATACTTTTCGAAACGCGCTTTTTCCCAAAGCTGCTCAGGTGGGCTCAGATTGGTGTGATAGGCATAAAAGCAGTCAATGAATTGCTTGCCGTGAACGTTGCTCTGGTTTTCCGGGCTGCCGTCCCAAAAATGAGTGTGGCCGTCGACCACAAAAATCTCTTTTCCATCTTTGGTTCTAAACATCGATTCCTCCTCAGGTATTCTAGATTTTCACGCCGTGAAATGGGGTCGTGCAAACCCGGTGGTTTCCGGGTCTGCACAGTGGTTTCTTCATTCGATATATTCGAACACGTCATCCATATTTCCGAACAGAACGACAGTGTTGTCATCCACCCGAACCATCCGGCCATAGTGCGTGGATGTGTTGACTTCGAAGGTTTCCGCCGTCATTTCACGGCCCAGGAATTCACTGATCTCATCCATTTTGAAAGTCAGTTTTCCTTCGCCATCCACACGGATGGTTGCGGGGTTATGAGTCACGGTGACTTTGGGATCTTCGGCCATGAACTCGGCAATTGCGCGAGCTTCGACAGAGTCATTCATCGTAACGCCACATTGGTGCGAAATGGTCTGCTCAAACTTGATTTCCTTCATCGATTTGAAGATGTTCTGGTTTGAGGCGTCGCGTGCTGTACTCGACATAACTAATACTCCTTTGGATTAACGGCTCAGGCCAAGTTCGGACAGGATTTGGCCAAGACGCTCCTGAGAGACGGCTTTGACATCTTCGAAGGCAACAGGCTTGGAATGTGGTTGCGACCAGACTGGCTGCAGTGCCAGCACGGCTTTGTCAGCCAGGTCACCATGTTTCTTGATCCAGGACTGGAACAACGCTTTGTTATGCGCACTGTGTTCTTCGTCGTTTGCCAACAGGTACATAAGGTCGATTGTGTTTGCGAGGTTGCGCTCATAATCGGCCTCGGCCGCAGAAATGACCGGCGGCGTGATGAAGTCGTTATTCGCTGCCGCTGCCTGCATCAGGAATCCGGAACGGAAGAGTTCCCCAACAAGCGGTTCAAAGATCAAGTTGATCGCGAAATACTGTTCAAGATAATCTTCGGACCCCATGATGGTTTCGATCGCTTCACGGCAAGGCTGCCACATCGGATCTTCCAACCAGGCTTTCTTGCCCAGATCATCATTCCAGCCTTCGATGTCCATTCCAATTTCGGCCAGATACAGGGTGATATCCTGACACAGCCGCATTTTGTAGGACGAGTTGGTCAACGTCGCATTGTTGATCATCTGGGTATAGCCATACCGCTGGGCTTGCATCAGCGATGTACCAAGACCAAATTCCGCGTGTTTCCAAGCACCTAGGTGTGTCTGCAGGATACGATCCCACACCTTGTCAAACGACTTGTGAGCGCCCGCCTTGCGGGCGTTGTCGACGACCGATTTAACCATCGAGCAAATCTTGGACTGACGCTGATAGTGCGTGCGTTCCCATTCCTGGTCAGGCGCCCGAAAGGCGTGCCAATTCGAACTCAACGCCGCAGTGTTATCCTTCTGGTAAGCCCCGCCGCCTTTGCCGCCTTCGAACTCAATGATCCAGTTTTGGATCAGATAGCGTTCAGGATCGGGCTGGACGTCAACGGTTACATCTTCGTAATGGGTGGCGCGCTTACCGCGCGGCTCAAAGTAGTTGTACTTGCGGCTGGCTGAACCGACGAACGTAGCAGCGCCTGCGGCACCGGATCCAACGGAACTTGATGTAGCTACCATGGTAGCCTCCCTTATTGTGTTTCATTCACATGACTAGCGATCAGCCCAGCATCAGTGGGCCGATGAACCGGAAGTCGGTGTGAACTTGTCGTAGAAAACGCGATCGCCATCGAAATCGTTCATGAACAGCACCGGCGTCAGCGCATCGATCATCGGCGGCGGTCCGCAGGCATAAACATCGCCCTCGCCGTCAACGTCCAATTCCTTCAGATATTGATCTACTGCCTCGTGAACGAACCCGCGCGCGCCAGACCAACTGTCGTCATCATCCGCGTGGCTCAGCACCGGTACGAACTCGACGTTCGGATTGGCGCCGGTGATTTCCGCGATCTCCTCCAACTTGAACAGATCGTTTTGTGTACGGGCCCCGTAGAAGAAATAGATCTTTCGGTCTTCGCCGCTGCTGAGTTGATCATTCAGGATTGACCAGACCGGCGACATGCCTGACCCCGCCCCGACAAGGATTACCGGTCCTTCTCGGTCTTCCCGTCGGAAGCACATTCCGTAGGGTCCACTGATTTCGACCGTTGCTCCTTTTTTGATCCCTCCTGCGTCGAGCTCGTTTGAGAAGCGTCCGTCCGGGTATTTTTTGATGATGAAGGAGAGTTTCTGGGCTTCGCTCGGCGAATTTGCCATGGAGAACGAGCGTGTAATCTTCTCCCCTTTTTCGGTGGTAACCGTGATGTCGACATATTGCCCCGCCCAAAATTTGAGCGGTGTATCAATTTCAATATCAACACCGCGAATGTCATGGGTCAGCTTTTGGAAATCGACAATTCGGCCATTGAATTCTTTGACCGGAATGGATTTCGATAAAACCTCCTCGTCGTAGTTCAGGAGTTCGATTTCGACATCGCTGTAAGCCACCGTTCGGCACATCAGAACGTGGCCACTGTCCTTCTCAAAGTCATTGAGAGCGAAGGTTGAATACTTCAACATTTCGGTTTCGCCATCCAACTGAACGCATTTGCAAGCCGAACATTGGCCTTCCTTGCATCCGTGCGGCAGAGCAATTCCCTGGCGGAAAGCGGCGTCAAGAATGGTTTCATCCTCTTCAACCTCGATTTCCAAGCCAACCGGCTCAAAGCGAACCCTGTATATTTCACCCATTAGTCGAGTCTCCTGTGTCCCGAAATCGTTCACGGATTTCGGACCTTCCTGTATGCAAGGGCCAATGAAGGCCCTTGCAAAAGATTGCTTTAGTTGAACGGGGTGATGGTGAAGCCAGCACGATACTCGGCCAGATGCGCCTCACGGTCAGCATCAGACATGCCGCGCAGTGCATTGAGCGGCGAGCCAAGGGTGTGGCCACGAACATCGTCCAGCGTCCACATATCCTTGTTGTCAAAACGCAGATGCGGCTGCGGAACCAGAGTTTTGCCGTCTTCACGAACAAAGTTGAGGTCCTTAATGGCGTCCGCCAGATCCCAACCATCGTAAACGGTTTCCCATTCACGCTTGCCCGAGAACTTGCCCATCGCTGGCGTTGGCCGACCTTGGTATTCGTCCGCGAACGCTTCAACCGCAGTCCAGCGATCAAGCTCATGCGCAAAGGTGTGCAACTGCCCGTCGATTTCATCGACAACCATGTCTTCACGGATCAGGCACGGCACCAGGCACGACCAGCAGCGATGCGGATACACATAGCCAACTTCTTCGTTGAAGGTGATGACCTTCTGACCCGGCACGCTCAGCTTGGCATACCACTTCCAGAAGTCGCCAAACTCGGCGTACCAACCCGGATACTTGTGCTCGAACCACTCAAAGTCTTTTTCGGTTTGAGCTTCAATCCGCCAGAAGTTCACCGGCCAACCGACAGCGAAGAACTGTGCGACCTTATGCACGTAGTTCTTTTCTGTGATCCGCTTCCACGCTTCTTGAACATCATCATGATGTACTTTCACGCCATATTTCTCGAGCGGCAGCATGTAGGTCCGGTAGTAGTCCTCAAAGATCCAGCGATGCCACATTTCCGCGTAGGATTCTTTTTCCTTGTCGCGATTGGTGGTGCCGTATTCGATGAACGTACCGATCGCCGCATCAACGATGGCGTGGTTCTGCCAGAAGGAATAGCGCAGGTCGCGTTCCAGAAGCAGATGGTTCTCCGGCTCTTTCAGCGCGGCCATCAACAGCGAGTGACCGTTACCAATGTGGCGGCTTTCGTCAGACTGAACCGATAAGAACACGGTCGGCAATGCATAGTCGCCATTTCGGGCGGCTTCGGAAGGCATTGCCACAAAGAGCGTGTTCGTGAAGGCGGTTTCAGCAACAACGGTCAGATACATGCACGCGGCGGTCATGGTATCGCCGGTGATGAACCCTTCGCCGAACTGACGGCCGATGGTGGTGGCGTAACACTTACCGAAGGCTTCTTCGGTGATGTCGAAACCAGCCGGATCGATGTAGTTTTCCATGTACCACTTCTTCAGGTTCATCTGAATTGTGGAGTGACGGAATTCATCAACCATCTGCATGGTAAAGCCCGTGCGCAGGTCTTCGCCCGGCGCCAGACGTGCTACCATGGCCATCGAACGCGCAGCCGAGATTTCCGGGAACGGAATGATCGCCAGGAACAGCTTCATCCATTCGATCCAACGCGGCTCAACGTTGCGGAACATGTCACCGCGCAGCGCAGCGTCAAGCGCACCGTAAACCCGGTTGTCTTTTTCTTCTTCCATCGGGAAGTAAGAGCGCAGAACCTGCTTCATCGGATCGCGCGGGGCTTTGGTGATCTTGTAGTCAGTTGGGAAAGTATTCGCTTCCTGAACATAGGTTGGATTCCAACCCAAGTCCGAAATTTTCTTGGTGGCCTCCCCCACTGAGATTCCCCTCTGGGAGGTAATTTTATTTAGCGTAATCGCCATGCCATGAGACTCCTTCGTTTCTGACCGATCTCTCGGTCGGTTGGAGACAGCGCATGCTGCCGTTACTTCGACCCGAACACTGCACAACGCCAGAAGGCGCTTTCAGTTGAACCGGTCGCTCGGATCACGGCAAAGGTTTCGGTAGGTACCGTCAGCACTGCGTGTCATGGCCCACCGATGTTAACGGTTGGGCTGTCACTTCGTTGGCTGACCCCTCCCTGGTCCTTCGTTCTTGGTGGTCCCCCTTTCACGGGGAACGCGGCGTTATGACTAATTACATGCAAGGGCCGTGCCAGTTTCTGGATCTGAAAGGGAATTTCCCTTCAGACTGTCGGAGATATGATCTATCATCATGTATTTAAACGACATTTTTTTTGATATTTTTGGGGATCTCTGCACTTTCTGTGAATCAACAACATTAGGGCATCACCTGAAATCAGCGCAAAGTGTCACGTTGCTTTACAAACTTTACGTTCACAACACCGTTTACATATGGCGTTACGATTCAGCCGAACCGTACTCTACCGGGCTGGTACTGAACCTCGGCCCTTGCCGTCGGCAGCCGCTTTCCTGGCTTTGGAAAGAATAGGTAACGCAGAGATGCGCATTTTTTTGAAGATTTGTACCGGGGGTGGCAGGGTGGATCTAGGTGAGCTCGCTATGAAAGCGCGCGGTAGCTAACGGCTGCAATACAATGCGCGAATCACCATCCGGATGAATCTTAGGATTCAGTCAGACCTCGCACCCCGGATTTCTGCTTTGTAAAACAATGAAACTAATCCTCGTTACACTCTGTAAACAAGTTTGACTAATCTCTCTTAGGTTGTGGAAAAAGGTGTCTTTCTAACGCATGTTATGCTCGGAACTTTCTTTGAGCACCGGACAACAGATGATAATTTGAGCCCTGCGAACAACAAGTGTTTCAAGCTGGATGGGCGGTCAGCCCGGACCATATCGAGCGAAACATTTGAAGGCACCAAATGCGACTGTGAACGGTGTTTTCACAGTGTCTTGAGTGGGGATTCAAATGGACGGACAAAGCCGAACAAAAATCGCTTCAAAACACCACTTGGCAAATATTCAGCTGTCAGTTTGGTCGGCCGGTTTTCACCGCATAGGGCATCTGATCCCAAATTGCTTCGATATCATTTCGCAGGTGAGCATGAAGCTCTCGCAGTATCTGTTCACGCAGCTCTTCGGGAATTTGTGCCAACGCCTCCTGCGCATTCACGCAATTGATCGGAGAGGTCTCAGACACCGCCTTTTCTGCCGCTTGGGCAAGCGGGCTGTCCTTACCACAAAATTCTACGCTGACTTTGTGCAGACCCTGAAAAAACCGATCCGTTGCGTCTTTCTGAGTCACAAGACACCTCTCATCTGTTTCGAGCGACAGCTCGGACTCCTACAGGAGGTTTGAATGACCGGTCAATCCTCAGCCGTCCCGGAGCTGTTTCTCAAACGTGTGGAGCTGATCAACAGCCTGTCGCAGGCGAACGTGGGTCACTTGCGCATTCTGCAGCAGATCGCCGGCTACGACATTTTGCTGATGAAAGACCCGAACTCAGAGGAAACGCTCAGCGCGATGGAAATGTCATCCAACGAACTAACCGCTTCGCAGGAACAGATCGACACTCTGGAACGGGACGTAGCGAAGATTGATGAACAAATTGAACAAGCCCGCAATCTGGAGGACGAATAATGGTTGAAAACAGTGCCGCAGGCCTCTCTCTGTTTGATTTGCTGGGCAGAGACTGGGCGTTGGACGATGCAATAGATCAAGTCATCTTCAATGAAGATGACAGTTGCGCAGTCTTTAAGCTGACATCGGGCAAGCTGGCATTAGCCGCTATCGAAGATGCCGAGAGTCCGAAAATTCGAACCCGGATGGATTTGGAAACCGGCCGAACAACGATCCGTCCACGTGAAAATCCCATAACACCAGTCAAAACTCCGGATATTTCGGTATGTCCCAAGCTTTCCATCGTTCGGTTCGGGACACAGGGTTTTGCTGCAATCTGTGAGGATGGAGTTCTGAGGCAGATCACAGCAGGCGGTCAGGTCGTTGACAGACGCAAATCTGACGGACAGACCGTGACGGCAATCGCCGGAACCCGCAAGGGCGACCAGATCGCGATTGCCAAAGGCACACTGATAGAAGTGGTCTCAACATCGGAGTTAACGGCAATTGCCGAGTTTACGCCGGATCATTCGGTTGCCTGTATGTCCTATTCCGACGATGGCAGAACCCTTGCCGCCTGGGGTGATGGCAAGCTGAGCGTGTTTGGTGTGTCTGACCCGGGAATGGATTTCGCCACCTACGACGTTGCAAGCGAGATCACGGAAATCGGATGGCGTGATACTGGAAGCCACCTGTGCTGCGCATCAACAGATAACAGCTTTTATCTGATCGACCGGGTCGAGGGGTCGTCCCAACGGGTAGAAGGCTACCCTGCCCCGGTGCACAATGTGGCTTTCAGCAAATCCGCCAATGCGCTGGTAACATCCGGGGCCTTCCGCCTTGTCGGCTGGGACGCCAACGATCTGCCTCAGAATGATGAACCCGGCACGCCAATTACAACCGGCAAACCCGGCTTTGTCGTTCTGAATGCGATTGCCGCGCACCCAGAACGCGATGTTGTGGCAACCGGATACGCAAGCGGGTTGGTTACGTTAGCCAGCGTTGGGACCCCTCAGGACATGATGCTGCATCAGGAACGCGGCACCGAAGTGAGCAGCCTGTGTTGGTCCAAAACCGGAGAACACCTGGCAATCGGATTCGCGTCTGGGAAAGCAGCGATCGCGACCTTCCCATCTCAGTTGTTCAAATAAACCACCTCATTCAAGCCATCAGGAGATAGCCAATGTCCAAGACCCTGTCTGCAGAAGAACAAAGCAAAGACAAATATTTCGCCCAATTGTCCAAGATCTCGGAAGAGATGATCGAAGAGCATGGCAAAGATTTTGCCATGGGCGCTTTGGTTATGGCGGCGCAATGGATCGCCAAGAACCAACTGGGCGCGCAGGAAGATGTTGTCCACTAGATCTAACTGTGGAGAGCTTCCAACTCGCCAACCGCGAGCATCCGTCTCAGTTGATCAACGGTTACTTCGGAAATCAGCGGCGTCAAGCGCCCGATACAATCATTTGCATCGGGCATTGCTGCATTGTGAACAGCGGCCAAATCCTGACCGAATTCAGCATTAAGAACATGAGAATACGCACACATCTCTTGCAGCCGCAGAGTGACGAAATAAAGACAGTCACCGGTTTCGCTAAACTGGCCAGCCACAGGCTTGAGTCCGCTTTTGCGGGCGTCTGTGAACGAGGTGTGAACAGCGGTACCCAGGATCGATTTCACCTGTTGGCGCCACGCGGCATATGCGCCATCTTGATCGAACTCCAAACCCGCGCGATAAAGCCTTTCGCTGACCGCTTTGAAAGCGCGCCCGCCAGCGATATGACGGCGCCAGAAGTCCTGAGCTTCTTCGATGGTCGTGCATTCGACAAATCGTTTCGCCAGCTTGGGTCTGGACACAAACGCCAGTGCCATATCGACATCTTCGGAAATCGACCGCGCAATTTGCATGGATGGCGTCGGCAAATCGTGCAGGAAAAGCAGGCGAATTGCGTCCAGCTGCTCAATCATTCGGAAGGTGAGCGCCCGAAGCGCTTCCCATTGGGCTGTTGTAAGCCCGCCGGTGGGCAGATCAATCGCCGCAGCCGCAGCGCTGTGCAGCGATGCAACCCAAATAGCAGCCTGATCGAACATAAAAAAGGTGTCGACCGCGTGGCTATCAAGGCCAGTGTCCCAATCCTCGAAAAGGCGGAAACCACGGAACCTGACAATCGTCTTTCGCCAAACGTCATCCAAATCAAGACCTCTCGCAGACCACATCTGTCTGGTGCGCGCAAGAAGCTGAG
This sequence comes from Ruegeria sp. EL01, assembly GCF_900313035.1. Taxonomy (GTDB): domain Bacteria; phylum Pseudomonadota; class Alphaproteobacteria; order Rhodobacterales; family Rhodobacteraceae; genus Ruegeria. The sequence goes on from NZ_OMPS01000014.1 coordinate 103,841, forward strand.
GCGAAACACCCGGATAGCTACTTTCAAAAGAGCCAGGAAAACCGTGAGGCGCATCGAATTGCATAGCGGGATTATCTTTCCTTGGGTCGAGCCAGTCTATCAACGATCCCCGACACAACAAACTACCAATGCGGATGGCCGTTCCCAGGTAACCCGTAATGTCATCCGTTTTTCAATATCTGAGGCTTGAGAGGTAAACCAATGGTGATGAGTTTCAGGCATTCACAGCGTCAGGCCGGCCTCTTGAACCACTCGATGGTTCAAGCTTTCAAGTTAATGCGCATGCACAAAGTCGAACTGCTGAGTCATTTGGCACAAGCAGTCGAAGAAAACCCTTTTCTTGAAACCGGGCCTGAAGATTTCGACTTGCGATTGGGCGGCTCAGCGGCGCCTTTTCCGGATGTGTCAGATACCATCGTAGACACCAAAATCAGCCTGTATCAAAAAATCGCAGAACAATTGCCGCTGATCTTTGACAGCGAAAACGACATGCTGATCGCCCTGGCATTTATGGCCGAGATCGAGCCCACCGGATGGCTTGGTCTTTCCGTGGACGAATTTGCCACTATGTACGGCTATTGTCCCAGAATCTGCGCCGAGGTTCTTTCGAAACTACAGACAGTAGAACCTGCCGGGTTGTTTGCCCGTGACCTCAAAGAATGCCTGCGTCTTCAAGCCTTTGATCGGGGATTGATGGACGGGGCCATGGCAAGCCTGATCGATAATCTTGACGCGCTGATGGACTTTGACCTACCCGTTCTGGCGCGAAAACTGGATGCCGATCTGGCCGATATCGCCCGCTGTTTGGACGATATTCGTAAGATGGATCCAAAGCCGGGTGCCTCTTTTGATCCCGACGAAACGCTCGCCCGCGAAAGCGACGCAACAGTGGTGGTTGCCGGTTCCGACTTGCTGATTGAGCTTAACAATTCGAGTTTTCCAACCGTCCGGTTGTCCCGCGCGCTCACCTCCAGCGGATCGATCAAAACAGCGCTACAAGATCGTCATGTTTCGATGATACGACAAGCCAAATCATTACGCTCGGCATTGGAAGTCAGAAACTCGACAGCGCTAGCGGTGATAACGGAAATATTCATGCGACAACGTGAATTTCTAACGCGCGGTTATTGTGCGCTTAGTCCAATGCGCATGACCGATATCGCCGAGGACACCGGCCTTAGCGAAGCGACAATCAGCCGTGTTCTGTCCGGCCTTACCATTCATTGCTCACAGGGCAACGTAACAGCAAAGTCTCTGTTTTGTGCCCCGGTTTACTATGGCGCCCAGCCCCAAACAAAGCATGTTGCGCTACAGATGATCAGATCATTGATTGCGGCAGAAGATAAGTCTTCCCCTCTCAGCGATGGCGACATTGCCGGGCGGGTAAAACGTTCAGGCCTGAGCCTGTCGCGGCGAACAGTGGCAAAATACCGGCAATCTATGGGAGTTAGCGCACCCAGCGTCCGTCGAAAAAATGCCGAGATTGCGATGCTGTCGACGAGTGCCCGAGAAAGCAAAACCTGCGGGCAAGGTGAGCTTAGAGGACAGCGTAGCTTTACAAACTGAACATCCAGAGCAGTGATTTCCGCATCCCATTTCCGACTATCAAAGCCTCACTCATTCAGAGAAACCCGGCAAAATCAACAGCAACGTTTAACACTCAATTCAGAGCCACCATGAAGCAAACTGCCAACGAACACGAACAGCCAGTCATGCTGCGCAGCCTGCGGCCGATATCGGACCAAGACGGTTCGGCGATACATTCTGCACTTCAAGACCCGGATCTCGTTTTCTGGCTTGCGGCGCTGCCATTGGAAGTCGACCGGGATACTTCGCAAAAGTATCTGGACTTTCTTCTGGATCCCGAGGTCGAAGCCAGTGCAATTTGTTTGGGCAACCGGTTGGCTGGAACGATCAGTCTTGGCGTTGAACTATCATTCTGGCTGCTTCCCCGTTTTCATGGACGGGGTTTGGGCCGTTGGGCCGTTGAAACATTCATTCAGGATCTACCAGCGTCGTATGACGACATCACGGCATGCTGCATGCTTGATAACTACGCCGCGTCGTCGGTGCTAAAATCCAATGGATTTCAGCGGGACGCTTCCACCTTGAGGCGGTTTTCATTTGCCCACGAACATTCGGTCCCGATGTGGCGCTACAAACTGAACCGTTCCAATCTCAGTTAACAACCAAGAGGGATTCGACCCGCAGCCGGAATGACTCTGTCGCAAATTTTTCCCCGTGTCGTCGGTTGTGTAGCAAACTTTGCGCAGCGGTTGATGAAAACCCCTGTCCTGACGCTGGATGTCTTCAATTGGAATTGCCAAATTGTTTGATCATGGCGTCTTTGCGATCTGTCCTGAAAGAACATTCCGGCGCTCATCCCACGCTTAAGGGACTTCCTTTTTCCGCACGAAGTCATCGCCTATGCCGTTTGGGCGTATCAGATGTCGCCTGCCGGATTTGGTCGCCGAGGCGATTTTGGTTTATAGTTTTCTGCATAGCCGTAAGGAGCTCAATTATGAACATCGAGATTCTCCAGCCCAAGCCCTTTGACATTGTCGGCAGCACCATCATGATGGCGGGAAATGCTGTTGGCTTCGAAGGTCATCTTTCAATCTCTATCAGCGAAGGACATGTCGAATTTGGCGGCGCAGCCTCAGCTGGTGCAATTGCGCTGCGGCAATTTCAGGCCACGGTAGAGATACCAGACAACCCCAATTTCCAGCTTGATCGTCTTTTTGTGACGGTGACGGATGACAGTGCTGGCGGGGAAGGCGTGATCCCTACTGTCCATGTTCCCGTGTTTTACGGACCCCGTATTTTGCCGAACTATGTTGGCTATCGGAACTACACTGTTGCGCCGGGTGACACGCTGAGTGCGATCTCAACGGCACAGTATGGTGATCCAGGCCAAGTGTCCGTTATCCAGCGCGCTAACGCACATCTTATTGATGATCCCAATGTGATTTTCCCGGGTCAGAACTTGCGCATTCCGATTGCCTAACAGCAATTTCATAGGCACAGGACCCATCAATTTGCATGCCGCCAACTCAGCAGCCTAGCTCAAGTTTCTGATCTTGCAGGGCGCAGAATGGGTGATGATCTGCGTATGCTGATCAGAATCGAGTCTATCAATCGCTTGAGCTGCGGTGGTCTGATGCGTTTCGTGAATATGTTCGCCAAAACGCTCCACAACCGATGGAAGTAGTGGAGCGAAATGGATGTGTTTGCTCGGGTCGCGGGCAATCGCTGCGACAGGCACTGACCACCTCAAGCCGGAGTCCGCTGAGAATGCCCATTCATTTGGGATTTGCGAGCAACCAGGCTTCCTTCGCACTGATACCCAGCTCTTTGCAAAAGAAACCGACATGCTCACGTTTCGGGGACACCCGCACACCTTTGGCATCAACCAAGACACCCTGTAGGCTAGCCCCGCACATCAATCCCTGACTTTTTCGCAGCTGGAATAGCTCTGAGCTGCGCCATTCGAACGGAATTGGGTCGCCGATGATGGGTATGATCAGCGTACCGTTGCCAAATCGCCAGGCGCCCACTTTCATCGCATCGCCAATCGCATCACGTTCGGTCGTGGATGATGCGTTAGGGGCATGGTCAGTCGTGCGTTCAGCGAAGTTACACGGAGGTTTTAGGTTGAGCTTCAGCATCTGCTGTTTTACGCCCTTCGAGCGGTATTTGAAGATGCATTCAGTGCCGTTCTCATTTGATGAAACTGTTGCAAGTTCGACCACAAGCTCTTGTGCGATCGCTGTCGATACCACGAAGAATGTCACAGCAGCGGACACTGAGACAAAGACTCCGGCGAACCACCTCACTTCATTTTCCAATACCAAATTTGCTCGGAGCGCTCAAAATAGTCCCGGCTGCCGTGCGCAACATGCTCACCATTCCACAGGTCGATGTGATCTCCCTGATTTCCCTCGCCCCAAAAATTGATGAATGCAACGATTCCTCGTTGTCCCAAATAGTCTTCGAACGTCTTTTGTGGAACGCCAGGCCGGCTTCTGGATATCTTTGCTTTGCCGACAAATTTTGCACGATCGGAGTTTAGCCAGAGTTTCATCTCCTCAACGCGCAAAGGGTGTTTCTTGCCGTGGCCGTGCCAACAAAAGACGCCTGGATAACGTGAAATCTTTTGACCTGATTTTGTGAGCGCAACACCTAACCGGATACAACATTGGTTAGTGAAATTCGGAAAACCGTCACTTCGACAAGGATCGCTCACGGGCGGAAACTGGTTAGCAGGATGGTTTTCCCAGAAATCATCAAATTTTGACATTCTAATTTCCTCGCTGGCTAAAGCGCTGTCGACCATATCAGATCTGGCGCAAAACTACTTCGACTTGAATGAGATGATCATAGCGCAAAACACCCGGAAATTTGACATTTTCTTCGGGTCAGGACCATTTGATTTCCACCGGGCACCGAGGTTCGCCGCTCGAAGAACGGGCGGTGGCCGGTCTGATCATTTTGGCTAAGTGAGGCGCCCTAAACTCTATTTCCCCCAAATTCACGGCAGACCCTGCGTTGATGATAGACGTCTTCTTGGTGGATTTTTCTTCATTATCTGCAATAGGTTAGATTGGGCAGATGACATGAGAACTCACGAGCCGCCGTGCACGACGACGAGAACAGTCATGATTGATGCGACCTCTCCCAAGGCGCGCAGCACCGCGACCAGCGTGGGCGCGTGATCGGGAGAACCAAGAACGGTATGATCGCTGTCCCAATGCCGTCCTGTCCGCCATCGCACTCGCCACATCCGTGATCTACTATCTATGAGCCCAGCACGAACCCCATTCTCCAATACTGGGTACCTAACTGTTATACGGAATCGTCTGGACTCCCTGCCCCGGTTGCAGTGGGTTGCGGCCTGTTTCAATCGTTTCGACGATCAACTACTGTCGGGCAAACAAAGGTGATCCAACCTGGGTCACGAACAGTCCCTTCCCGCTCAGCCGTTCTCCCAGCAAGCCATAGACCTGCGTATGGACAAGCGCCGCGCACCTGCGCCACAACTTTCGATAACCTCGTGAACCATATATTCATTGACAATTGATATGTTAAAGATATAGATGTTAATTAATGTAATCGTCAGCACCTACCCGTCGGAACACCCTCGAAGATGAGGACATCACTGTAGTCCAGGATCGGAGTGGCGACGCGCAACACAAGATTAAATGGGGATTGCCATGAGTGAACTAGACCTGAAAATTGAAAAGCTGAACGGCCACCTTGCACGTTTCAAGGGCACCGGACTCCTCAATCGAATCGCTGGTCAGGATCAACCGGGGTCAGCAGGTACGTTTCAATCAATCTCTCCCGTCGACAAAAGCGTGATCTGTGATGTTGCACGTGCCGATGCCACAGATGTTGACCGGGCAGCCGAGGCGGCAGCCGCCGCTTTTCCGGCGTGGCGCGACATGCCTGCGCTTGAGCGCAAGAAAATCCTGATCAACGTCGCAGAAGCGATTGAGGCTCGGGCTGAAGAAATCGCGCTGTGCGAATGCTGGGATACAGGACAAACTTGGCGTTTCATGTCCAAGGCTGCACTGCGCGGGGCCGAAAACTTCCGCTACTTTGCGGATCAGGTCACGTCGGCAAGGGATGGTCAGCATCTGAAATCGCCCACGTTGATGAACGTGACCACGCGCACGCCCATTGGCCCGGTAGGGGTGATCACCCCTTGGAATACACCGTTCATGCTGTCCACCTGGAAAATTGCACCCGCGCTTGCTGCGGGTTGCACGGTTGTGCACAAGCCCGCAGAGGATAGCCCATTGACAGCACGCCTGTTGGTGGAAATTGCCGAGGAAGCTGGCCTTCCACCGGGCGTGTTGAACACGGTCAATGGATATGGTCACGACGCTGGCAAACGCCTGACCGAACACCCCGCCATCAAGGCCATCGCCTTTGTCGGCGAAAGCCGCACCGGCAGTATCATCACAAAGCAGGGCGCCGATACGCTCAAACGGATGCATCTGGAGTTGGGCGGTAAAAACCCCGTCATAGTATTCGATGATTGCGATATGGAACGCGCGCTGGATGCGGTGATCTTCATGATCTACTCGATCAACGGGGAGCGGTGCACATCATCCTCGCGCCTGTTCATTCAGGATACGATCAAAGAGGAATTCGAAGCACGGCTGGTCGAGCGGGTCAACAACATCAAAGTTGGTCACCCGCTGGATCCCGCGACCGAAATTGGCCCGATCGTGACCCAAGAGCACTACAACAAAGTGGTGTCCTACTTTGACATCGCCAATGAAGACGGTGCAACGGTTGCCGCAGGCGGGATTAAGGTCGGCGACGAGGGTTACTTTGTGCGTCCCACGCTCTTTACTGACGCCTCCAACCAGATGCGCATTGCGCGCGAAGAAATCTTTGGCCCGGTCCTAACGTCAATTCCATTCTCGAATGAGGCAGAAGCCCTGGAGATGGCAAACGACACGGAATATGGTCTGACGGGTTATATCTGGACAAACGATCTTGCCCGCAGCTTACGCTTTTCGGACAAGCTTGAGGCTGGCATGATCTGGGTCAACTCCGAGAATGTGCGTCACCTACCAGCACCATTTGGTGGCATCAAAGCCAGCGGGATTGGCCGTGATGGCGGAGATTGGTCATTCGAGTTTTACATGGAGCAAAAGAACATCGCATTCGCCGTCGGCGAGCACAAAATTATGCGCCTCGGCGCATAATCCGAAGCTGTACCGACCGCGTAATTTGGAACACGAACCTGGAAGGACTCTGTCATGGGTGAACTCGTACTCGCTGCCAAGATGACACATGTTCCGACACTGCTGATGTCGGAACAAGAAGGCCCGGTCAAAGGCAAGCGTCAGCCTGCCATCGATGGTCACCGCGAAATCGCACGTCGCGCCAAAGAGCTGGGTGCGACAACCGTCGTCATCTGCGACACCCACTGGGTGCTGAACGCAGGGTTTCACGTCAATGCCAATGACCACTTTGAGGGCTTATTCACGTCCAACGAGTTTCCGCAGTTCATCCAGAATTTGCCCTACAAGTATGATGGAAACCCCGAACTTGGAGACGCCATCGCAAAAATTGCGACAGACAAGGGTGCCTATACGCTGGCGCACCATCTCGACAGTCTCGAAGTCGAGTACGGCACCCTTGTTCCCATGCGCTTTATGAGCCGCGAGCACGAGATGAAAGTCGTGTCCGTCGGTGCCTGGTGCACGGCGCACAGCCACGATGAAAGCCGCATCATCGGTGAAGCCATCCGCGAGGCCATCGAGGCCAGCGATGAAAAGGTCCTGCTTGTCGCGTCCGGATCCCTGAGCCACAAAATCTGGGCCAACAAAGACTACGCTGCCAACAATGGCACCTTCACAATTTCCAGCGAGTTCAATCGGCAAATGGACTTGCACGTCTTGGAGATGTGGAAGAACGGCGATCACGCAACCTTCCTCAAAATGCTAGGAGACTATGCCGAGTTCTGCTGCGGCGAGGGATCAATGCACGATACAGCCATGCTCTACGGTGCTTTGGGCTGGGATGCTTACGAGGCGAAATGCGAGGTCGTAACAGACTACTTCCCGTCCTCCGGAACAGGTCAAACCAACGTGGTTTTCCCCATTCACTAAAGAACGCGCCCCTGCCCTGCACACTGAAAACCGGTGATAGCGGATTGTCGCCTGCTACACCGGACCCTTTTTTGCATTAAATTCTGGACTTCGAATGCTCCACCTCAACGACCCTTCGCTTCTGAAACAGGCCGCACTTGTCGGCGGCTCTTGGATCGACGCAGACCCTGACACCGGTGTTGCCGTCACAAACCCGGCTTCGGGCGATCTTATTGGTTATGTACCCTCACTGAACAGTGAGAACATACGTAAAGCCATCGAGGTGGCAGAGGTTGTGCGCCACTCCTGGGCCAAACGCACCGCCAGGGAGAGAAGCCAAATTCTTCGTCGGTGGTACGACCTGATCATGGAAAACCAGCATGATCTGGGCACTATTCTGACAGCAGAGCAAGGCAAACCGCTGTCAGAGGCCAAGGGCGAAGTCGCCTATGGAGCCTCGTTCATTGAATGGTTCGCCGAAGAAGCGCGACGTGCTTACGGCGATGTCACACCTGGGCACGCCCCCGACAAACGCATCATTACGATCAAACAACCGATTGGTGTCGTTGCGGCAATCACACCGTGGAATTTTCCAAACGCAATGATCACACGCAAGGCGGCGCCCGCATTTGCCGCAGGCTGCGCAATGGTGTTGAAACCCGCATCGCAAACCCCCTTCTCGGCTATCGCTTTGGCGGTTTTGGCGCAGCGTGCGGGTCTACCAGACGGTCTGTTTTCTGTTGTCACAGGATCAGCTCGCATCATCGGCGAGGAAATGACATCCAGCAAGATGGTCCAGAAGCTTACGTTTACAGGCTCGACCGAAATCGGTGCGCTGCTTTATGCGCAATGTGCCCCGACAATCAAAAAACTGGGGTTGGAACTGGGCGGCAACGCGCCGTTCGTGGTCTTTAATGATGCCGATATTGAGGCCGCCGTCGACGGCGCACTCATCGCCAAGTTTCGCAACAACGGTCAAACCTGCGTTTGTGCCAACCGGATCTATGTGCAGTCGGGCATTTATGATGCTTTTGCACAAAAGCTGGCCGAAAAGCTCAAGCTCCTCGCAGTCGGTAACGGCTTTGACGAGGGCGCCGTTTTCGGCCCACTCATCGACGACGCTGCTGTCAGCAAGGTCGAAGAGCATATAAGCGACGCGACCCAAAAAGGCGCGCACGTGGCACTTGGTGGTGCGCGTCACGCATTGGGCGGCACATTCTTTGAACCAACAATTCTCACCGGGGTGACCTCCGACATGTTGGTCGCGCATGAAGAGACTTTTGGACCCATCGCACCGCTGTTCAGATTTGAATCCGAGGCTGAAGTGATTGCATCCGCCAATGATACCGAATTTGGCCTGGCATCCTACATCTTCACCCGCGACATGGCCCGTATTTGGCGCGTGAGTGAAGCGCTGGACTATGGGATGGTTGGGATCAACACCGGGTTGATTTCAACTGCCGAAGCGCCGTTTGGCGGGGTCAAAATGTCGGGGCTTGGGCGCGAAGGATCACGTCACGGCCTCGATGACTTTATGGAACTCAAATACTTGTGCATGGGCGGAATTGATCCCGCAAACGAGGAGTAAGTTATGCGCTTTGCAACCTATACCGCTGGCGGTGAAACCTTTTACGGGGCCATTACAGATGATGGCGCGATCGCACTGAACGATCACTTCCCAAAATGGCCAACACTTTATGATGCGATTGCAGCCGAAGGGTTGTCCGCCCTGATCGAAGGCACATCGGGCAAATCCGTCACGCATACCGAATATGACTTTCAGATGGTCATGCCAAACGCGCCGCGCATTCTGTGTGTTGGTGTGAACTTTCCCGACCGCAACGCGGAATACAAAGACGGCAGCGATTTGCCAAAATACATGTCGCTCTTTCCGCGCTTTGCCAGCGGCTTCACTGGTCACAATCGCCCCCTGATCCGCCCGCCCGAGAACCACACGCTGGACTATGAGGGTGAGGTTGCGATCGTCATTGGCAAGGGTGGTCGCCGTATTAGCCAGGACGACGCTTATGACCACATCGCAGCTCTGACAATCTGCAACGAGGGCACGATCCGCGATTGGGTGCGCCACGCGAAATTCAACGTCACGCAAGGCAAAAACTGGGATCACACCGGCGCCATCGGCCCATGGCTGGTGCCATTTACCGATGCCAAACAGCTTGACGATGCGCGCATTCTGACCCGGGTGAACGGCGAGGTCCGACAGGATGATACGCTGGACCGCATGATGTTCCCGATCCGGCGCGAGATCGAATATATCTCTACCTTCATGACCCTGAAGCCCGGCGACATCATTGTGACCGGCACGCCAACCGGTGCAGGTGCCCGGTTTGATCCGCCCAGATACCTCGCCCCCGGTGATGTAGTCGAGGTCGAAGTCAATGGCATCGGCACGCTGGTCAACACCATCGAAGACGAGGTCCTGGCATGACCCCGGAAGATCACAGACAAGCCGCCACAGATTTACTGGAGGCCGAAACCACCGGAGAGCAGATCAGGCTGCTGACCTTGCGCCATCCCGAAATGGCGATGGATGACGCCTATGAGGTACAGAACGCGATCCTCCGCGCCAAACTTGCCGCGGGCCGAAAAGTGATTGGCTGGAAAATAGGCCTGACTTCCAAGGCGATGCAATACGCTCTTGGGATCGACATTCCAGACAGTGGGATCCTGTTTGACGATATGATGTTTGAGAACGGGGCGACGGTTCCCAAAGGCCGGTTCATCCAACCGCGGATCGAGGCCGAGATTGCGTTTGTCATGAAATCCCCCTTGGGCGGTGCGGATGTTACGCGTGACGACGTAATGGCTGCCACCGACTATGTCGCGCCGTCGATAGAAATTCTCGACACCCGCATCATGCGCGTCGATCCTGACACGGGAAAGACCCGGACGGTGCTGGATACCATCAGCGACAATGCCGCCAACGCGGGCATCGTTCTCGGACAGGAACGTCAGTCACCGGATGCCTTTGATCTACGCTGGGTCGGCGCCATCACAAGCCGCAATGGCGACGTCGAAGAAACCGGCCTTGGCGCGGGCGTTCTCGATGATCCTGCCGAAAGTGTCGCCTGGCTGGCCAAGCGTATGGCCCAATATGGCCAACAGATCGAAGCGGGGCAGGTCATCTTGTCAGGTTCTTTCATCCGGCCCGTCGAATGCCCGTCAGGTACGAATATCCACGCTGATTTTGGTAGCTTCGGCTCTGTCGATGTCAGCTTCAAATAGGAACCGAGCCCATGCCCGCACCACATAATCCGTTCAAGGCCGCAATCGCTGCCGGAAAACCTCAGGTCGGATGTTGGCTGGGTCTGGCCGATCCATATATCTCGGAAATCAGCGCAAAAGCCGGGTTTGACTGGCTGCTGGTCGATGGAGAGCACGCCCCCAATGATTTGCGCTCGGTGGTTGCTCAACTGCAAGTGATCGCCGCCACCAACAGCCACGCAATCGTGCGACCTGTGGTGGGTGAGACCTGGATGATCAAGCAGTATCTTGATGCAGGGGTGCAAACCTTGCTTGTGCCGATGGTCGAAAGTGCCGAACAGGCACAGGAGCTGGTCAGCGCTGTCACCTATCCACCCCATGGCATCCGCGGCGTCGGTTCCGCCCTTGCCCGCGCCTCCGACTTTGCAGGTATTCCCGATTATCTGACAACTGCGCGGGATGAAATTTGCCTGCTTGTCCAGGTCGAAAACCGGGCGGGTATGGCCGCGCTTGATGACATTCTGCAAGTCGACGGCATTGATGGTGTTTTCATTGGTCCTTCCGATCTGGCGGCCGACATGGGTCACATTGGCAAAGCCGATGCGCCTGTCGTCAAAGAGGCCGTTCTTGATGGCATGCGTCGGATTGTGGCGGCGGGAAAGGCGGGCGGTATCCTGACAATGAACAAAGAGATGCAGCAAGCCTGTCTGGACATCGGGGCGACTTTCGTTGCCACGCAGATTGATGTCGTGCTGTTTGCCAACGGAATGCGCGCAGCTGCAAAAACCGCCCTTGGTCTGTTGCCGGATCAAGCGACCAGCGGAGTTGCAGAAACCGAAAATGGTTCGCGTTATCTCCTGCAGCTTTGCAAACACTGGTCGCACAAGGCCGAAGCCACTTTTGATCAATCTACAGGCAAGGTTGTGTTTGATGACGGTCAAACAATCGAAATGTCAGCGCACGCTGACAACCTGGCAATTTCTCTGACCGCCGGACCTCGGTCCGACCTGGAGCGATGGAAATCCGTTGTTGAGGCCCACCTGAAACGATTTGCCCACCGCGAAGACTTCCAAATCAACTGGTCCGACTGACCGACCACACCCAAGTCGAAAGGGGAAAATTTTCAAGCCCTGCCCCTTCATCCACTTTTGTTGCGCAAAAAACGAGGAACACCATGAACGCTTTTGCATTCCAGACCACCCGATCTGTCCTGTCCGACGTTGGCGCCACCTCCAAGATCGGTGAGATCATGGCCGCGCGTGGATGTCGCAAGATTGCATTTGTTACGGATGACATCATCCTGAAACTTGGTCTGGCCGATGCTGCCCTGGACGGGCTGAAAAAGGCCGGCGTGGATGTCTGGACCTTTTCAGATGTGCAACCTGACCCGCCAGAGGCGATGATCTTGGAGGCAAAAGAGCAGGCCCGCGCCGAGGGCGTGGATGGCGTTGTATCCGTTGGGGGGGGATCATCGCTCGATACGGCCAAGCTGATTGCGATCTTGCTGAACACGGACCAACCCATTGCCGACATGTATGGCGTCAATCTGGTGCGCGGAGAGCGCCTTCCCCTTGTCCTTGCACCGACAACCGCTGGCACGGGGTCAGAAGTGACCCCGATTTCGATCGTCACCACCGGCACCAACGAAAAAAAGGGCGTCGTGGCTCCGCAACTCTTGCCCGACTACGCAATTTTGGACGCCGAACTGACTGTGGGCCTGCCTGCCCCCGTGACGGCTGCAACCGGCATTGATGCGATGGTCCACGCGATTGAGGCGTTTACGTCCAAACGTCTCAAGAATGTCGTGTCTGATTGCCTCGCCAAACAAGCGTTGGAGCTTTTGGGGGCCAACATCCGCGCCGCCTGCCACACGCCCGAAGATCGCAAAGCGCGAGGTGATATGCTGCTGGGCTCTATGCTGGCAGGCATGGCCTTTGCCAATGCCCCGGTCGCAGCCGTTCATGCACTGGCATATCCCCTGGGCGGGCACTTTCATGTGCCGCATGGTTTGTCGAATGCGCTGGTGTTGCCCTACGTAATGGAATTCAACATGCCCCAGGCGCAATCCATGTACGCGGAACTCGCCCCCATTATCTTCCCCGATCTGGCCGGAAAATCTGAACAAGCCTGTGCGCAAGGTCTGGTCGAGAACTTCCACAAACTCGGACCCGAGCTGGGCATGCAATCTCGGCTGGCCGAGGTAGGCGTAAGCCACAACAACCTGCCCACATTGGCCGTGGACGCGATGAAACAAGAACGCCTGTTGATCAACAATCCGCGCGAGATGACCTATGACGCGGCGCTCGACATCTACACCAAAGCATTGTGAACACGTCATGACCGGAACCAAAAACCCGATGGACAAAGCATTTGCCGCAATGATGGAGCAGCAATCGCACCTGTTACGTAGCTATTCGGAGTATTGGGAAAACGCCGTAGAGGCCGGTCAGTCAGACACACTCAACCCATTTGACGCGTTTCAGAAAAGCATGGCGGACTTCACCGCCGCAATGCCCAAACCCTCTTGGCTACAAGAAGATGGAATCTTGTCCGAGACATTGGAAAAAATGATGAATCCGGCCCGTATGATGCAGGCCGGATCCGCAGACCTGTCCCGGACGCTTCAGAAACTTGTCGAAGCGCCAGAGCTTTCGGACATCGGCACGCTCGAACGACAGGGATTGAAGGGCTTGAAGGAATGGCTTGCTTTGAAGGAGGCAGGTGCCGCGTATCAAGCCGTCATCGCCAAGGCATGGAGCCGCGCGTTCGAGACATTCTCTGGTGAGGTGTCAAAAACCCCCGACATCTGGCAAGACGGGCCGCGCTCTGTCACCAACAAGTGGTTCGCCACCCTCAACGACGAATTGATCAGAACTCAACGTACCCAAGGCTTTCTGGACGCGCATCGCGCCCTATTGCGCAGCAGCGTGGAATATCGCCTGGCCGAACGAAATATGATGGAAGCCTGGTGCGAAGCCCGCTCTATGCCCACCCGGACCGAGGTCGATGACCTGCACAAAACCGTCTATGCGTTGCGCAAGGAACTCCGGACCCTCAAAAAGGAAATCGCGGCCGCCAAAGACAAAGCTCCTGCAAAGACATCAGGAAAAAGGGCTGCAAAAAATGGTTGAGACCAGAACAGATAACGTACTGATGAACGAGGCGCAGGACTTCATCGAAAACCTCTCCAAAGGGGCAGAGGCCTTTGCTAAGATCAAAGATGCCGACATCGATGTAGGCACGGCGGCCAAAACGCTGATCCATGCGCAAGACAAGGTGACACTGCACCATTACGCTCCACTGGACGGGGTGCCAGCGACCACGGGACCGGTGCTCATCTGCTATGGGCTCATCGGTCGATACACGATGATTGATTTGCAGGAAGACCGGTCTCTGGTGCGTAATCTGCTTGCCCGGGGCGTCGATCTTTATGTTGTGGATTGGGGCCATCCGAACCGGTCAGATCAATGTCTGATGCTGGATGACTACGTGGATTGGTATCTGGAAGATTGCGTTGATGCCATTTGCGCAGACAGCGGTGCGGATCAGGTAACGCTACTGGGTATTTGCGAAGGCGGCGTGTTTTCAACGATTTATGCCGCGCGCCATCCCGAGAAAATCAAGAACCTTATGCTGACAATCACTCCGATTGATTTTCACGCCGATGCGGTGGACCCTGAAGAATCTCACGGATTTATCAACCTATGGACCCGCAATTTGCGGGACGACGATATCACCCGCCTGGTTGATGCCTTTGGCACCCTGCCGGGCGATATCATGTCCAGCGTCTTTCAGCAGATGACACCCGCAAACACGATGACCAAATATAATCTTGGCATCGTCGATGCGTTCAAGGATGAAGCAAAGCTCAAGAACTTCCTGAGGATGGAAAAATGGCTGGCAGACCGGCCAAATCACCCCGGCGAGGCAGCAAAACAGTGGCTGATCGACCTATACAAGGAAAACCGGCTGGTTGATGGCACCTTGCAGATTTCAGGAGAGCCGGTGGATCTTGCCAAGATCACCATGCCGGTGCTGAACGTCTATGCCAAGGGCGACCACATCATCCCGCCTCCGTGTTCCACGGCACTGGGGCAACATGTCGGCACAAAAGACTATTCAGAACTGGCTCTGCCGGGCGGCCATGTCGGCGTCTATGTCAGCAGCAAAAGCCAGGGCATTGTCGGTGACGGCATCTTTAACTGGCTGAGTGAAAGGCAATAGGGCGACCAATGAGTATGCAGGCCATGAGCGCAGATGAAGCGGTCTCTGTCATTCGTGATGGCGACACGGTTGCCGTGTCAGGCTTTGTCGGCGTCGGCACACCTGATGAGTTGTTGATTGCGCTCGAAAAGCGGTTCCTTGCGACGGGTCACCCCCGTAATCTGACGCTGGTTTTCGCCGCTGCGCCGGGGGATGGCAAGGATCGTGGCTTGAATCGCCTCGCCCACAAAGGGTTGGTGAAACGCGGTGTCGGCGGGCACTGGTCCCTGGTGCCAAAACTCGCGCGACTGGCCGTCGAGAATGAAATCGAAGCCTACAATCTGCCACTGGGTTGCGTCAGTCAGCTGTACCGAGAAATCGCGGGCGCGAAACCGGGAATGCTGTCCAAGGTCGGGCTGCACACATTTGTTGATCCGCGCCAACAAGGCGGCAAAATCAACAACCGTACAACCGAAGACCTTGTGTCGCTGCAAACCATAGATGATCAAGAGTGGCTTTTTTACAAATCCATGCCAATCGACGTTGCGTTTTTGCGCGCCACCACGGCAGACCCTGGCGGCAATGCAACGATGGAGCGAGAGGCGCTGAAATTGGATGCCACCGCGATGGCAATGGCAGCGCATAACTCGGACGGTGTTGTCATCGTTCAAGTTGAACGCATGGCAGAGCGCGGATCATTGAACCCGAACAGAGTGCATATTCCCGGTACGTTGGTGGATTGTGTCGTCAAATCCAAACCCGAGAACCATATGCAAACCTACGCCACCCCCTACAATCACGCGTTCTCTGGCGAGCTCCGGCATCCATTGGAAAGCATTCCCGCGATGCCTCTGGATATCCGCAAAGTGATTGCCCGCCGCGCCGCGTTGGAACTACCAATCCATGGTGTGGTAAACCTTGGAATAGGGATGCCTGAAAGTGTTGCCGCAGTTGCCGCCGAAGAAGGAATGCTGGATTGCGTCACCTTGACCGCTGAACCCGGCGTCATTGGGGGCATGCCCCAAGGCGGACTGGACTTTGGCGCAGCGCTAAACCCTGATGCAGTGATCCAACAAAGCGCACAGTTCGACTTTTATGATGGTGGCGGGCTGGACATGGCGTGCCTCGGCATGGCGCAAACCGACAAGCACGGCAACGTCAATGTCTCTAAATTTGGATCGCGCTTTGCAGGTGCCGGAGGCTTTATCAACATAAGCCAAAATGCAAGCCGCCTGGTTCTTGCTGGCACGTTTACGGCCGGTGGGTTGAAAGCGGAAATCAACAACGGCGCATTGCAGATTGTCCAGGAAGGGCACGCGCAAAAGTTCCTGACTGCGGTTGAACAAATCACGTTCTCCGGGTCATTGGCGGCCGAAACAGAACAACCTGTTCTCTACGTAACCGAGCGTTGCGTCTTTCGGAATACGCCGCAAGGTCTAGAGCTGATCGAAGTTGCACCAGGTGTGGATATTGATCGAGATATTCTCGCGCATATGGCCTTCACACCTGTCATCGGCGATGTGATCACGATGAACCCCATGATCTTCGAAAATCGACCGATGGAACTGAAAGCATCGATCTTTGACGCGCCTCTACGCGATCGTATCCAGTTGTCGCAGGACCAAACGGCGCTGGAGTTCAATTTTCGCGGGCTTCGCATCTCGGACCCTAAACAATTGGTGGACCTCCGCGCGTTGGTTATCGAGATTTGCCAACCCCTTCTTACGAAGGTTGATTGCACTGTCTATTATGACGGGTTTGATGTGATCCCTGAACTGGACAAATCATATCGTGATTTGATCGCAGAGCTTGAAAAAACGTATTACAAAACAACCAAGCGCATCAGCCGCGATCCGTTTATGCGCCTTCGGTTCGGCGCCGAATTGGCAAAAAGAGATCTGCATGCACGTCTGGTGCGCGGCGCAATTGTCACCAATCACGCTGTACACGAATGACCAAGACCAAAACTAAACGGCAAGCCAAAACGCCCACAAAGACTAAGATCACCGCGCATTTGGCAGGCAAGGTCACATGCATTTCTCCAGTCGGCTTCCACGAGATCGCCTATCGCGAATTCGGTCAAACACCGGCTGCGGGCAACGTGCTCTGCGTACATGGTTTGACGCGGAACAATCACGACTTTGACTTTCTGGCGGACCAACTGGCTAAGAAAGGGAACCGCGTCATTTGTCCTGATTTGGTGGGACGCGGACAAAGCGACTGGCTGAGCGACCCACAACACTACCAGCTTCTGCAATACAATTCAGACATCGTAACCTTGGTAGCCGAGCGAGGGTTAAAGCAGTTTGACTGGATCGGAACATCGCTTGGTGGCCTGATGGGGATCAGCCTGGCAGGTTTGGAAAAGTCCCCGATCAAACGGCTGATTATAAACGATATTGGTCCGAAAGTGCCGTACACTGCACTGAGCCGGATCACCTCCTATGCAGGATCGACGCGCGAATTTGCAGAGTTGGAAGAAGTCGAAATGTATCTTCGAGAAACCCTTGCACCTTTTGGTCCGATGACTGACGAAGACTGGAGACGCATGGCAGAAACCAGTTCGTCACAGACTTTCACGGGTTTCAAGCTTCGGCATGATCCTCATATCCTTCAGAATTTCCGAAGATACTTCATGTTCATGCATTTCAGCTTGTGGAGCTATTGGGAGCGTATCGCCTGTCCAGTATTGGTTCTGCGGGGTTCAGAATCTGACTTTCTGACAGCAGATTTGGCAAATGAAATGAAACGGCGGCTACCTCATGCAGATTTCATAGAGTTTGAAGGTGTAGGCCACACGCCAACGCTTAACGCAGACTGGCAGACGGCCCTGATTTTAAAGTGGTTAGATCAGACGGAATACCGACAAAAGTAGTCCTGAAACCGCGTCATTCTTAGCTGATCAATTCTTACTATGAGGGTCAAACATTTCAAGTAAATCAATTAGCTGTTCGTATTTTTCAGCACCAACTCTGGCCTTGAAATCTTTCGCGATCTGAAGAGCATGTTCGCGGTTACTATCGATGATATTTTGACCTGCTGCAGCGATTTCAACAACCTGCCGCCGTCTATCGACGTCGCTGCGCGTTTGCGTAACAAGACCTTTCTTTTCCATAGCGAAAACCATGCGCGTCAGGCTGGGGTGTAGCAAGCTTGCCCGTTCCGCGAGTGTAGAGCTGTCCATAGGTCCGTACTCAGACAAGACGCGCAAAACGCGCCATTGTTGTTCCGAAATACCCGTGTCAACAAGCATGTCCCTGATAGGTGCCATGACCCCTTCCCTGGCTCGAATAAGTGCGAACGGAAGGGATCTGGTCGTCGACGGAAGTTTTTTAATCATGTAGGGCCTGTAAGCGATTGCATCGTGGCAATTTGTTAGGGGTACGCATCAGTGTTGCGCTTTTTTCATAACATAGCAATGTTCAATAAGTGAACAATTTCTTTTGTCCGACCGAGTTCAAGTTCCAACGTCCATCGGCATTCTGTGCGCTCTGCTGCCCATGCATCTGATCACGTCCCGTACAGTCCAGACTTTGCGCTTTGTTCGCAGTCAGATCCGGGCGTGCGTTGTGGCTTTGGACGTCTCAAAGCAATCTCGCGTCAGTCAGTCAGCACCACACGAAGTCTCATCCGCGCAAGATCTTCCTTGCGCATCAGTGTGGTTGCAGTCCCCCCCTAGTTCGCCATCATGACGGTTTCACATGCATGCACGGGGCAGCCAAGGCGACCGGTGCCGTGGTTTGCTCAGGGTCCGACGCGAGAAGCGTCGTAACAGAACCCGTTTCCATTTCTGTTGGCAATTTCAGGGCAGGCGCTTGTTGGTTAGAAAAAGACTGTGCGATACCGTAGGGGCGCCCTACGCCCGCGCATCGCAGCGCAGGCGCAGCTCAGATGTACCTAAGGAGCGATGATCGGGCTGGCCGCGATCTGTGAGTCCGTCACCTCCGCACCGACGAATTTGGTGCCGTGCTCAAACCAACTCTTTGGCGCCGGAGCCCCCCAGAGTGTCTGACGCTGCGGGTCTTGCAGGTCCCATTTGATGGCTTCCAGATCAGGATCAACCGTCTGATAATCCGAGCAATAGATCTCGATCCGGTGGCCATCGGGGTCCAGAATGTACAGGAAAAAGGCGTTAGAAATGCCGTGCCGGCCCGGCCCGCGTTCGATGTTATCAACATATCCCGAGGTCGCCATCAGATCCAGCAGGTCGATGATGTTCAACGGGGTGGGCACCCAAAACGCCACATGGTGCATACGGGGGCCGGTGCCGTTGGTAAACGCCATATCATGCACGCCGCCCTTACGGTGCATCCACGCCGCCCACAGCTTTTTGCTGTCTTCGTCTTCGGTGTATTCCGTCACACGAAAGCCGAAGTCACTGTAGAACGCAACCGACGCGTCCACGTCATTGCTGAAGCAGTTGAAATGGTCGATACGCAGCGGTTTAACCCCGCGGTAAAGGCCATATTTCTGGTGGATCGGTTCAAGACGATCCATCTTGTGATAGAATTCCAGCGGGATGCCCATGTTGTCAGATGTCAGCAAGGTCTTGCCCTGATAGGGGCGCTCTACCCATTCTGTGGGGCGGCCCTTGGATTTGAAATAGGCTTCGGCTTTGTCCAGGTCGGCTTCGTCAAAGGTTTTGAAGCCCATCACTTCGACCGTACCAGGCTGGTCCGATTTCTGAAGGATGATGCAATGATGGCCGCGTTCTTCCATAGCCCGAAGATAGACATGGGAGTCGGATTCGTCGGTGACCTGCAACCCAACCATTTCGGTGTAGAATTTCCTTGAGGCAACCAGATCTTTAACATTCAAACAGACGTGGCTTAGGCGAATGGTGTTGAAATCAGGATAAAGGTTCGGGGCTGGAATGGGCATAGTCATCTCCGTTGCTAGGCTTAGATGCGTGGTGTGCTTTACGGTGTTGGCGTGGATGCCGACGTCATGAACCGTGTCCCATATGGTCACGGATATTGCCAAACTTTGGCGAAAGGGCAGCGTTGATATCGCGCAACTCAGCAGAGAGCGCGATGGAATGATCCGCCATGGCTGGGGCGAGGAATGCCCTGAGGGCTTCAAAAACCTGGTCTACAGCGTCCTGCTTGACTGCGTCCGGGCGACCCTCGCGGATACGAATGGACAGGTCGATAAACCCATGTTTGGGATCACCGTCTGCAATCGCAAAGTGATCAACCCGTGTCGCCCGCACCCTGATACCTGGCATCGGAAATGCGTCAACGGATGCAGCCGCCGCACGTATTTCTTCGCACAGTTGCCCCATATCGACGACCTCTTCGAGGTTGGCAGAATATTCGATGTGGAAGTGGGGCATCGCTTTCCTTACTATGTTAATGTTTCTCATGTTAATTATTAATATGCTATGTGTCAACCATCTCAGGCACAACACGAAGCATTGGTTTTAGGGCCTCTCAGCCTTTGACAATGCCGTCTGCGCGCCACTGGTCGAAGATCTCGAGGGCCTTCTCGGCAAAAACCGCATCATTGATATGCCCATCAATATGGTGGGCTACGACATTGTCAGGCAGTGAGGCTTCGAGGTCTTGCAGGAACAACTCGAGCCCATGCTTATTGTGCAGATCAGCACCTTCTCGGTCCCATTCTCCCAATCCGTGTTTCGGCAGTAAAAGGGCGACCGGCCCCTTTGATTTAGCCAGTTGCGCATTGTGTTTTTGCGCGACCGCTTGGCGCTCGCTCTCATCCAGAACGATAGAGGTCAGAAGGCGGTTATGTTCATGTCGCGGGTGCTCCGCCCATTTTTCTGGCAAGGGCTGCCAGCCAATGATGTCCACAAGGTCATAGCATCCCGGCGCAACCAGCTGTGGCGTACCCACCCGGCCTGCGTTGGTCAGACGATCCGGCCCCGCCGAGATATTGGACCCATTGACGAAGTTGCCCAATTCCTGGGTGCAAAAGTCAAATACACAGGCAAAAGCCCCCTGCCCGGCCAGGCTTTCAAAGGCCCGCCCACCCATTCCCGTCGAATGGAACACTGCCACCTCAAAACCGCGTTCTTCGAGGGCGGGTTTCAACGGCACCATATATTTCAGCGCTGACTTGCCAAGAGAGGTCATACCGATCAGAGGCTTGGCGGATTTGGGCAATACCACGGCCCGCGCCGCACCAAGCACGGCACCTGCAGCTTGGCTCAGGGAGGCTTTGCAGACAGAGTTGAGACCATAAAGACCCCCTGCCCATAGTATCATTTGCGCGTCTGCGGCCAGGCGTTCGGGCGGAATCAACGGCGAGAACGACACCGTGGATACGATGTATTTAGGCACACCAAGCGGCAGCGCAGATGTGACATCAAGTGCCAAATCCGTCGCCATGGTGCCGCCCAGAATAATCATGCCATCAAACCTGCCTTCGGCATAAAGGCGCGCGGTCAACAGGGACGCACCCTGCGCCATGATCTGCATGGCCTTATTTTCATCACCCGACGCAATGGCTTCGGCGATAGAGCTGCCGCCCTCTTCGGCGACGTCGTGTTTCGAGTAATCCGTGGCTTTGGACGGATCACCCAACACCGACACATCCATCGTCACGACGCGTCCACCCTGTTCTCGGATTACGCCTGCCAGAAAATCCAATTCGTCGTCTTTTGTATCATACGTACCGACGACCAGGATTGCTTTGTCTGCCATGTCAGTGCCCCCCCCGGCGATTTTCAGAGTTTGATCCAAGCGGTCTTGAGGTTGACGTATTTCTCAAGGGCGTGCAGCGACTTGTCCGATCCGTTACCTGACTGCCCGACACCGCCCAGCGGAACCGTGCCATCGGCACCGCCATAGGTGTTGATGTGCATGACCCCGGTGCGCACGCCACGCACCATCTTGTGTGCGCGGCTTAAGTTAGAGGTCCACGCAGCGCCAGCCAAGCCATAGACAGTAGAGTTGGCAATCTGGATCGCCTCTTCGTCGGTCTCAAACGGGGTGACACCCAAGACCGGGCCAAAGACTTCTTGTTGCGCAAGTGTGGCATCTCGTGTCACGCCTGTCACGATTGTGGGGGCCATGAAATAACCACCCGTTTCCTGAAGGATACGGTCACCGCCTGTGATCACCTCGCCGCCTTCGGCTTTGGCGATGTCCACAAATCCGAGGTTCTGTTTCAGCT
Organism: Ruegeria sp. EL01; assembly: GCF_900313035.1. Classification (GTDB taxonomy): domain Bacteria; phylum Pseudomonadota; class Alphaproteobacteria; order Rhodobacterales; family Rhodobacteraceae; genus Ruegeria. Next base: position 126,016 of record NZ_OMPS01000014.1, read on the forward strand.
GAACCTCGGAATTGACCGCGCCAATCTGGGTTTCAACGCTCAGCGGGTCACCGACCCGCATCGTCGCCGTCGCCTTGGTCACTGCGGCAACAAACTCATCATGGATAGAGGCTTCCACGAGCAGCCGTGATCCCGCAACACAGACTTGCCCTGCATTCCGAAAGATACCGCCCGCCGCGACTTTGGCCGCTTCGTCAAGATTGGGCGCGTCAGCAAAGACGATATTGGGCGATTTACCACCAAGTTCGAGGTAGACCCTCTTCATGTTTGAGCGCGCCGAATACTCCATCAAGCGACGGCCCGTACCACCCGATCCGGTAAAGACCAGCACGTCCACATCCATCGACAGGCCCATTGCTTCACCAACGACAGCCCCTTCGCCTGTTACCGCATTCAGAACACCAGGCGGCAGGCCCGCTTCCAGCGCAAGCTCTGTCATGCGCATCAGCGACAGGGACGCGGTTTCAGCTGGTTTGAGGACCACGGAATTGCCCAATGCCAGCGCTGGCCCCAGTTTCCAGGCACCGATCATCATCGGAAAATTCCACGGAATGATTGCGCCCACGACACCCACTGGTTCCTTATGGATCATCCCCAGAATGTCGCCGGGCGTTGGGGCGATTTCCCCATAAAGCTTGTCCAGCGCCTCGGCGTAGTACCGAATGGTGCCCGCTGCAGAGCCCGGCTCCGCCTTAAGCGCCATCCCGATTTCTGTGCCGTTGTCGCGCACACCCAGCACCGCCAGTTCAAGTGCGTTTGCCTCAATCAGCTCCGCCCATTTCAACAGAACCTTCTTGCGTGCAGCAGGCGGTTGACCACACCAGCGTTTGTCCTCGAAGGCCGCACGAGCCGAAGCGATCGCCGCAGTCATATCCCGGGCGGTGCCCTTGGCGACCTGGGTAAGTACCTGACCGTTCAACGGAGAAAGTACATCCATCGTTGCACCATCAGATGCAGGCACAATCTGACCGTCAATGACATGTCCACGTGGCGGGATTGGGTGCGCGCGCAGCGCGTCGATTTTGCTCTGGTCCATAAGGTCCTACCGTGTCTGAGAATCGTGAAGATCGTGATCTTCTTCGGGTTGACGCGCCTTGTACTCCTTGATCAGCGTGCGGATATGCAGTGCAAGAACAAGCACGATCAGAGCAAAGAGAATGAACGATATGGGTCGGTTGATCATATCCAGTGGAGAATTCAACCGTGGCAAGGAAGACCGCAGCTTCACCTCCATGATGCCACCCAGAACCATGCCCAGAATGATCGGCACGATAGGCAGGTTCAGCCGCTTCAGGATCAGACCAAGCACGCCAAACACCGCTGCGATCATGCAATCCGTCAGAGAGTTGCGCAGGCTGTAAACCCCCACAAACGACAGGATCAGGATCATCACCCCGAGAAAGCGCGTGGGCACTCGGATGATCTTTGTCAGCAGGTTCGTCGAAAACAGCAGGAAGACGAACACTATGACGTTCAGCAGGATCAGTGCCAGATAAAGCCCGTAGACCAGGTCGATATTATTCTGGAACAATTGCGGACCGGGGATGACATTGTGAACATAGAAGACTGATAGCATCATTGCCGTCAGCGCTTCACCGGGAATTCCCAGCGCCAGAAGCGGGATCATCGCAGCGGCAGGCACAGCATTATTGGCAGCCTCCGACGCGATGAGCCCTTCGGGAGACCCTTTACCGAAATCGTCCGGCTTCTTGGATGTCTTCTGGGCGTAGGTGTAGCTCATGAATTGGGCGGTGAATTCGCCGGTGCCGGGGATCATACCGAGGATGACACCAAAACCAGAGGCGACCGTGGCCACCCGCTTGTGGCCAAGCAACTCCTTGAAACCCGCCGACATCCGGCCTGTCACGGGCTTGGCATCCGGGCTGCTGTCCGGGGCAGTTAGCAGATAAAATGCCTGACTAAGGGCGAATAGGCCCAGCACCACCACGATCAGATTGATGCCCGAAATCAGGAAATTCAAATCAAATGCATAGCGCTGTGTGTAAGTGACCGGGTCCAGACCAATGGTCTGGAGAAGGATGCCAAACATGGCCAGAAAGCCCGCCGCAAAGATTTGTCCACGGTGGGCCAGAATAACCAATATGATACCCAAAAGCGCGGCAAGAAAGATTTCGCGGCTGCCGAACATCGGTGCTATCAACGCCAGCACGGGCGACAACAGGATCAGGCACAAGATACCAAAAATCCCGCCCCAGAAGGATGCGCTATATGCCAGTGAGACGGCGCGGTGCGCTTCGCCACGTTCTGTCATAGGATACCCATCATAGGACGTCAGTGCGTTCACGGCCGTACCCGGCGTATTGATCAAAACCGCCGGGATCGCGCCACCATACATGGACGACCCGTAGATGCCCAAAAGCATCGTCAGACCGACGATTGGGTCAAGAGAGAACGTCGCAGGCAGCAGAATTGCAATGGCAACCGCAGGTCCAACGCCTGGAATGGCACCAATGATCACACCTCCGACCGAACCGACCAAAAGGGCCAGCATAACATCCCAACGGGCCAACATCTCGGCTCCGGCAAGCAAATTTTCCATTTGTTAATCCGATCAGAAATAGGTCAGCATGATCTGGCGCAGCCCGGCCGGCAACGCCTCATAGAATTTTCCGGCAGGAAGCTTTACCTGAAGGATCGTCTTGAACAGCACCACGATGACAACAGCGCTTGCAACAGACCCGACTAGGGCGGCGCGACTGCGATATCCGACACGCAGCACGAGCAAGACTGCAAAGGCAACCGTAGAAGGTAGATAGCCCAGGTAGGGAACCACTGCAGCGTAAGCAATGAACCAAGCCGCATACTCCAGGGATGACACCCAAAGCCAGATTTCTTGCCATCGACCGCTAATTCGCTCTGACAGCGCCGATCCCAAGAGGTGAAAAACGGCAAAGACTGTCATTCCTATCAAAGCGACAGCAGGCCAGAAACGGGGCTGTGTCACGATGCTCTTGCCCGATGTGTAGGCCGTCTGCTGTGTGATCTGGCTCAGTAGAAAGACGCTGAAAATTAATATGACCCACGCAAAGACGATGTCTCCGGGACGACGATATCTTTTGAACAACGACTGCAGTGTTTTGACATGTGACATTCTAGACCCTTCTCACAGATGATCAGGTGAAAAGCTGGGCGGCAATGCCGCCCAGCTTGCATGCAAAAGAATTAGTTTGCGAGGAGCGTCTCGATACCTGCAAGCGTATTGATGTCTTTTGTGATCTGCGCCTCGACTTGGTCTGCCGGCTGCCAGTAGACGGCTGCGCCTGTTTCTGCGGCCAGCTCCTGTGCACGCTCTGACATCACGGTTTTTTGTGCAACTGCGATGATCTTGTCGCGAACGTCTTGCGGTGTGTCTTTGTGCACGAACAACCCGTTCCAGAGTGCGACATCCAAATTCGGCGCAAGTTCGGCAACCGTTGGAGCGTCAGGTGTCAGCGGGATGCGCTCTGATCCGATTGATGCAAGCACTTTGACATCATCAAGACAAGGAAGGATCTGCTGTAGCGTCGTATTGATCACATCAACGTCGCCTGATGCCAGTGAATTACAGTCAAGTGCATCAAAGGCCGCGTCCGCGGAGAACGAGAAGCCCATTTCCTTTGCCAAACCAAATGTCACCTGCGTTGGGACCAGCGGCGCACCGAAATGGCCCAGCACGACGTCATTTTCTTTTGCGTATTCTGCCAGACCATTGATGTCATCGTAAGGCGCGTTGCCGCCAGCAGCGATGACAAACGGATAGGTCAGGAAATTGCCGAGCGGCACAAAAGGATCAGGGTTGAGAGCCGGGATGCCAATTTGCGGCCCCACAACAGGAATCGCGATGATAAAGGACCCGATTGTGTAACCGTCTCCTGGCGCGTTGGCGACTTCAACTGCGCCGGGGAAAGGGCCGCCGCCGCCGCCAGGCTTGTTCACGACTGCTGTTGGCACGCCGTATTCGACCTGAAAGTCCTCTGCGATCATACGGGTCAGCACATCTTCCAGGTCACCTGGAGGCCATGGAACAACGAATTCCACGGGCTTTTCAGGATACTCGGCCTGCGCTGCGCCAGCGAAGGCCGTCATAGCAAGCGCTACGGCGGTCAGTGGTGTCGTGATCTTTTTCATTTCTGTCTCCCTATATGGTTCATATATTGAACCTCTCGAATAAATAAACCTTGCCATGTTAATAATAAACATGTCAATGTATTTTTGCAAAACCTGAAGTGGAGGCTCGAATGTCATCTGCCGCGAAAACACTTGAGCTGTTGTCTTTCTTCACAACCGCGCGTCCGCAGATCGGACTATCGCGGATGTGCAAGCTTGCGCGTAGAGATAAGGCTACAACCTACCGACACTTGCGTGTGCTGCAGGACGCAGGCTTTCTGGAGCAAGACCAGCTTACGAAACAGTATCGGTTGGGGCCAGTGGTGCTGCAACTGGCCAAAACGCGAGAAACAACATTCCCGAGAACAGCGGCTGTTGAAAAGCCCCTCTACGCCTTGGCCGAAGCAACCGGAGAGACGGCACATGTAACTGTATTATCCGGTGAGACCGTCTATGCTCTGTCAGATTGCGAGTCGCAGGTGCACAGTACGCGCGCCATCGTAGACATTCAGACTTTTTCACTACATGCCACTGCGTCTGGGCTGTGTGCTCTTGCATATGGACCAGCAAATCTGATCGAAGTCGCTGCGAAGAAAATGGAAACTTTCACCGCAAGCACCGTTCAGTCACGGCAAGCCCTTTCAGATGTTGTTCAACAAGTGCGGGAAACCGGCTTTGCACGGTCAAACCGAAGCTTCGAAGACGAAATCTACGGCATTGCTACACCAATTTTTGACGAATCCGGTAAATTTGCCGGTTCTGTCTCGGTTGCAAGCGTTGCCACGCGCTTCGGACCCGAGCAGGAGCGCCTGATCTTGGAGAAAATTGTGATCGCCAGTCGTGAAATCACCCGAGCATGGGGTGGCGTCGTTCCCCGAGAAACCGAAGCCACCTGGACCAAAACCTTATCCGAAACACCACATATGGAGCCCGCATCATGAAAGACTCGAATTTTCTCAAGGAAAACAACGCCCGTCAAATGTGGCATCCGATGACGTCGCCACAGGATAGCATTGAAAACCCACCGAAGATCATCACTGAGGCTGATGGCGTTAGCATTACAGATATTGACGGTCACCGGGTTGTCGACGGCGTTGGTGGTCTTTGGAACGTCAATCTCGGCTACTCGTGTCAGCCTGTAAAAGATGCGATGGCAGATCAGCTTGCGCGTATGCCGTACTATTCAACCTTCCGCGGTACAACGAACGATGTCGCCATCGAATTAGCCTACGAACTGGCCGACTTCTTTGCACCGGATGGTCTGACACGTGCGTTCTTTACCTCTGGTGGTTCGGATTCCGTCGAAACATCGCTGCGTTTGGCGCGTCAGTATCACAAACTCAGGGGCGAAGCCGGCCGCGTGAAATTCCTGAGCCTCAAAAAGGGGTATCACGGAACGCATATCGGAGGCGCCAGCGTCAATGGCAACGCGAACTTCCGCAACGCTTATGAGCCGCTGTTGCCCGGATGCTACCATATCCCTGCGCCCTATACCTATCGCAATCCGTTCAACGAAACGGATCCCGAGAAGCTTGCGCAGCTTTGTGTGGCCGCCCTTGAGGATGAGATCGCCTTTCAAGGACCAAATACGATTGCCGCGATGATAATGGAGCCCATCCTGGGCGCCGGTGGAGTGATCCCGCCGCACAAGTCTTTCGCACCGATGGTACAAGAGATCTGCAACCGCCACGGTATCTTGTTGATCACGGACGAGGTTATCACAGCCTACGGCCGCACAGGTGCTTGGTCGGGCGCACGGCTCTGGGGGATCCAGCCTGACATGATGTGCACAGCCAAGGCCATCACCAACGGATTTTTCCCGTTTGGGGCGGTCATGATCGGTGACAAGATGATTGAAGTGTTCGAAGACAACCCGGCCGCCAAGATCGGGCATGGCTATACCTATTCCGGCCACCCGGTCGGGGCAGCGGCTGCACTTGCTTGTCTCGCGGAAATCAAGCGCGCGAATGTCGTTGAGAACGCAGCAGTGCGGGGCACGCAGCTGTATACTGGCTGTCAGACCCTGATGGACAAGCACGGAATTATTGGTGATGTCCGCGGAGGTCACGGTCTGATGACGGCCATTGAAATGGTGAGCGACCGCGCAACCAAGAAACCGATTGACGGTCCAACAGCCCAAAAAGTGCAGGATGTCGCTTATGAAAACGGCGCCATGGTCCGAGTGTCTGGTCCCAACCTGATCCTGTCCCCGCCTTTGGTGCTTACCGAGCAGGACGCATCCACCATCCTAACGGCGCTCGACGCCGGTTTTTCGGCAGTGTGAGGTCACAAATGTCTGAAAACTACGTAGCGCTTCTGGGCACCAAGGGTGGTCCATCCATCCGGCCCGGCTCGTCCATGCCCACCTCCAATCTGGTCTGTATTGACGGCCAGAAAATCGTCGTTGATTGCGCGCTTGGTGTGACACGCGGGCTGGTGGATCAAGGTATGCTCCTGAAAGAGCTGTCGACCATCTTTATCAGCCATCTGCATTCGGATCATTACCTTGAACTCGGGCCTCTGATCCACACTGCATGGACCTCTGGCCTGACCACCGTTGTCGACGTTTGGGGACCCGCAGGAATTGACACGTATTGGGAAGGGTTCGTTGCGTCGATGAAGGCCGATATTGACTTGCGGATCATCGACGATGGACGCGACGATCTGCGCGAACTGGTACGCATCCATGTTGTCGATGACGGCGTTGTGCTTGACCGGGATGGCCTGACCGTTTCTGCCATTCGCACTGAACACCCACCATTGATCGACAGCTTTGCGTTTTCTTTCAAAACCAAGGATGTTTATGCCGTCTTTTCCGGTGACACCGCGCCCCTGCCCGCACTCGCCGACTTCGCCCGCGGCGCTGATCTGCTTATCCACGAAGCCATGTTGGAATCTGCTTTGCCAGCGTTGATGGAACGGATCGGCAATGGCAGTGAACTGCTGATGCAGCATTGGCTTCGTGCGCATACCTTTGCGCATGATGCCGCAAAAACCGCGACGCAAGCCGGCGTCAAGAAACTCGCCTTGTCACATCTCATTCCATCGGACGATCCCAACTATGGGGAAAAAGACTGGAAAGACGCCGTCGCCCCGCATTGGAGCGGACCGCTGGTGGTTGGGGGCGACGGCGTAAGGATACCACTCTAGCACAAGGCACGGCCATGAAGCGTACCATAGAGAAATTGCTTGCTGATCGGTCCAGATTGCTTGGGCCGAACGTTTCCACCTTTTACGATGATCCAGTTCATTTCGTGAAAGGTGAGGGCGTTTGGCTGTGGGATTCTGCGGGGCGCAAATATCTCGATTGCTATAACAACGTGCCCCATGTGGGTCACTGCAACCCGCGCGTGGTCGAGGCGATCTGTCGTCAGGCCAGCACGCTGAACACGCACACCCGCTACCTGCACGATGGCATTCTGGACTACGTCGAGACGCTGACATCGACGATGCATACATCCCTGGACACGGCTATTTTGACCTGCACCGGGTCCGAGGCAAACGATGTTGCCCTGCGCATGGCCGAGGCCGTCACGGGGAAACGCGGGATCATCGCAACGGATGCCACCTACCACGGAAACACCTCGCTGGTCAGTCAGCTGAGCAAATCAAACGTGCCCACCGTGGGCTTTGGTCTTGATGAGTACTTTCGCTTTGTCAAAGCGCCGGATAGCTATCGTGCGCCTGATCCCGACGGTACGGCTTTTGCGGCGTCCGTCGCCGCTCAGATCGAGGCGCATGAGGATGCCGGAACAGGCTTTGCTGCTCTGGTTGTGTGCCCATATTTCCTTAACGAAGGGTTTCCTGACAACCCCGACGGCTGGCTCAAACCCGTCGGCGAAGTGGTCCGCAAGGCCGGCGGGCTTCTGATCTGTGACGAAGTACAGTCAGGGTTCGGGCGGACTGGCACCCACATGTGGGCGCATGAAAAGATGGGCATCGTCCCTGATGTCGTGGTTCTGGGCAAACCCATGGCCAATGGTCATCCGATGGGCGGCGTCGTTGCCGGGGGCGACATCGTATCGGCTTTCAGAAACGGGTATCGCTATTTCAACACTTTCGGTGGCAACCCGGTCTCATGTGCCGCAGCGCTCGCAGTTTTACAGGAAATCCGAAGCGAAGACCTCGTTGCAAGTGCAGAACGGGTGGGCCGGCATGCCCGAGCCCGCCTGGTCGCCTTGAAACAGAAACACGAGGTAATCGGCGATGTACGTGGCTCTGGCCTGATTTTTGGGGCAGAGATGGTAGTCGATAGGGCGAGCAAGGAACCGGCGAGCCAATTCACTGACCGCGTCATCAATGCGATGCGACATCGTGGGATCATCCACTCGAAATTGGGACGGCACAAGAATACATTGAAAATCCGTCCGCCGATGCCTTTTTCAATCAACAACGCGGACCTGTTATTCGACACGCTGGACGAAGTACTGTCGCAAACGACGGTATCGCCATGAACAATGTCATTGCACAGGCGCTCAGCCTTTGGGGAATGGATGGCGCTGCCACCCATCTGATCGCAGCACGCGAAAATTCGGTTTACAATGTGAGCGCAGGCACAGGTCCCGTTGCCCTGCGCCTGCATCGGCAAGGTTACAGAACTGATGCCGAGTTATGGTCAGAACTGGAATGGATGTCTGCTGTTTCCAAAGGCGGTATTAGCGTCCCCACCCCTATTGCATCGCAATCCGGCAAGATGCTGCATGTGATTGAGGGCGTACAAGTTGATGTTCTGAGCTGGCTTCCCGGGGTGCCGTTGGCAGATACAGTGACAGAGATGGCGGCTGCTGGTCGAGCCACGCTGTTCCATTCAATTGGTCGGGAAATGGCCAGATTGCATCTGGTGTCCGACTCATGGGACCGCCCATACGGGTTTGTCCGCTGTGCGTGGGACAGGGAAGGTTTGCTTGGAGACGCACCTCTTTGGGATCGCTTCTGGGACAACCCTGCCCTGTCTGCAGACGACCGGAACATGCTGTTGGCCCTTCGGCGAAAGGCGAGCGCTGATCTGGTTGGCATTGGGGGCAACCAAGATTACGGGCTGATCCACGCGGATCTTGTAAGTGCCAACATCATGGTTTCCAACAATGCGTTAAGCCTTATTGATTTTGATGATGGTGGCTTTGGGTTTCGGCTTTTCGAGATCGCCACGGCACTCTTGAAGTTTTCTGACGATACGGACTTTCCGACCATTAGATCAGGATTGATCAAAGGGTACCAAGCGATACGGCCAATTGACCTTACTGCAATCGATATGTTCATGGCATTGCGCGCGGCATCCTATGTGGGATGGAACATAACCCGGATGAATGAAAAAGGTGGCGCAGCCCGCAATGAACGCTTCATCGACGCCGCGCGACACCACGCGTCTGTCTACCTCTCGCAATAACCGGCGCAGTCTGCACGGAAACAATAGACAGATGGGTTTCTCAAAGATCTGCTCTACGATCGGGGGTGCGACAGCGGTGATTTTACCATATCTCAGCAGGAAGCGGCCCTTCTCTGCCAGACATGTTCCAATGTCTTGTACCAGAAGACGAGCCTAGCCGCTAAGCCGATACAAAGCGCGACGCGGCTCATATTGTGTTTCGACACGGTGCGCCTCCGCATCACTGCTGCAAGCCGGTCGGGGCAGAGGTCACGCCGAACGCCCTGAGAAGCAAACAAGTTCTTTCGGTTTGGTACTTACTTTCCCGACAATCTCTGACTAAATCATGCAACATGATTGAGATTGTAGAATACAAGCGGCAATGGCCAGAAGAGTTTCAACTCTTAGCAGATAAAGTCCGTCAGCGCGTTGGAGCATCGATTCTGGGACTACACCACATCGGGTCCACAGCAGTGCCAGGGATGGATGCAAAGGACGTGATCGATATCCAGATTTCGGTTGAAGATTTATCCTTGGACGCTGAGAAGGGATTAGAACTCGCCGGTTTTGAGAGGGTCCCAAACCTGGTAGATCACTGCCCCTTTGGCATGACTTTGCCAGACGAACAACTCAGCAAGCGATTCTATAGAGGCGTAACGCGGGCCGCCAATGTTCACGTTCGACAGATCGGACGCGTCAACCATCGATACCCATTGCTATGCCGCGACTTTTTGCGCCACCATAAAGGTGCTGCCTCTGCATATGCAGAAATGAAACGGCAACTCGCAAAGAGATTCCCAAATGACGTGGATTCCTACTATGCGATCAAGGATCCGGCCTTTGATCTGATTATGTCAGGCGCAGAAGAATGGGCGATTTCCAGCGACTGGTCCATTCCTGACTATGATTGACGCGATCATTCAGAGGGATTCACCAATTCGGGTGCCGTAATACCCTTTTACAGTCGTTGTTTTTAAGCATTGAACGTCGATTGGAGTCGTTGGCCCAGACCGAAGTAGCGAGGGACCCAGCGGCTTAGGACTCACTGGACTTGGCCGCTGCCCTGACCTGCTGTCGGAACCAGGTATGTCTGGGCGATTTGGTTGATCTGACGTGCCAGGATTGAGCAATGGTGTCTCTTGGCTGCTCGAACGGCGGCAGACAGTTGGCGAGGTCCCTAAATATCGTATCGCTCAGTCGTTCGGGCATCACCGCAACATAATCCGTTCCCCGCAGCATCGTGGCGACAGCCGAAAAGCTTGGAACGCTCAGGGCAATGTGACGTTTTTCACCCAATCCAGTTAACGTTTTGTCGATCGTTGTTCTTCGGAATGCGCCCGGAGACATGATGACATGATGGGCTTCGAGGTACCGGTCAAGCGTGTCCGGGGGTTCCCGGTGCAATGCGTCGAAGAAGCAAATATCGGTATCATCACTAAGCAAGCGCTGCTGGATGACCTCGGTGCTGTCTGATGTAATCTCAAGGGACAAAACCAGGTCCGTCTTGCCTGATCTCAACAGATCGACCCATTCATCCTGTGCACGAGCACGCATGACCTCCAATCTTACATCTGGTGCCTGTGTGCGCAGCAACGCGGTGAGCGGTTTGACAATGATCTCAATTTCGTAGTCGCTTGCCGCGATCCGGAACGGGCGTTCATCCGTTTGAGGGTTATAGGCACCCTGCCGTGCAAACCCCTCCATCCCCAGCAGTATCTCACGCGCGCGTTCGACAAGCATGTGGGCTTTTTCAGTTGGCGTAATCCCCCGACCCATGGGGACGAACAACTCGTCGCCGGTGATCGCGCGCAGCCGATTTAGCCCGTGGCTGACAGTTGATTGCGTCAGATTAAGGCTCTGCGCGGCACCGGTCACCGTCCCTTCTTGATAGACGGCGACAAACATGGACAGTAACCGTCCGTCCAATCCATACTCATCGAAATTCTTCATGAATACGATTTATAATGTTTCTATTTTTTTATCAATCAAAGTCGCTATCTCTCCGACATATTCAACACGCCGGAGCATCGTTATGAACTTCAAATCCACGATAACCGCTATCAGCCTCGCACTGTTGGCAGGCAATACCGCATCTGCTGACATGAGCACGATTTCGGATGAAACAAACAACTCCATCCGTCTGGCGGAAGGATTCTATGAAGACGTTCTCGTTTACCGAAACCTGAACAACTTCGATAAATACGTCGGTGAAATATACATTCAACACGCGACCGCATACGGTGACGGCCCGGCTGAACTGATAAGTGCGGTTGCCAAGGAATTGACTGCGGACCCCAACGTCGAAGTCACGCTTTATCGCACAATTGCCGAAGGGTCTTATGTGGCGATCCACTCGGTCTGGAAAACTTCGGACGGCAGTGAATATGTCTATGTCGACATCTGGCGGGAAGAAGACGGCAAGCTTGTTGAGCACTGGGATCATTATCAGCAAGCACCGGCTGAGGCGGCAAATGCCAACACCATGTACCAAGGGCCGGATGCTGACATCTATTCGGCAACGCAGGATATCGAACGCAACCGCGCACGTGCGATTGCCGTTCTGAAGACATTCGAAAATCCCGCCGACGCATCGGCAGTGACAGATTACATTTCTGACACCACCTATATCCAGCATAACCCACTTGTCGAAGATGGCCGTGACGCTCTGCTCGGCTATCTGGATCTACTTGCCAAATCCGATGTTCAACTGAAAACTGACATTGCTAAAACCATCGCGATGGGAGACATGGTTCTTGTCCATTCCAAGCAAACCGACCTGAATAAGGAAGGTGATCTGGGTATCGGCTACATGGATATCTTCCGCTTTGATGACAACGGTCAGATTGTCGAGCATTGGGATATCGCCGAAGCCCAAACCGGTGAGTCCGCCAACGACAACGATGTCTTTGGCTACCCCAACGACTAAAAGCTCTTAGCTACCCATTTGAAACGAAGAACACTCAGCGCCAAATGATCGAAATAATTGGTCAGGCGCTGGGGATCTCGTGTTTGGTCAGAACGATGAAGGAAATTTCAGTGGCTGGAACGTTTAATCGTCGAAAATTCATTGCCCTTTCCGCTGCTGGCGGCGCTACGCTGGGCACGGGGGCGATGATAGCTGACATGGCCTTGGGTCAGTTCCTGGCAAAGAAAAGCGCCAGTCACGACATGAATGTGAAAACCGGAGGTCCACGGATGAGCAGCGGCGCAGCCCCAATATCGATCAACACGGTCGAGCTTGTTGTCAATGATCTGGACCGGGTCGGTGATTTCTATCAGTTTGTTCTTGGTCTGCAGCAATTGCACCATGATGGAGAGACCATGGCGCTGGGGTCATCGGAAACGCCACTGTTGATGCTGCGCAGAGACAGGAACGCACGACGGTTCCCCAGTGAGGCGGGACTCTTTCACAACGCGTTTCTTATGCCTGACCGCGCGTCGCTTGGCAGATGGTTGCAGCACGCGGCGGATGCGGGTGTCCGCTTGACCGGTGCCGCGGATCACGATGTCAGTGAGGCTATTTATCTGGACGACCCCGAGGGCAACGGCATCGAAGTCTATGCCGACAGACCAGTCGATGACTGGATCACTGAAACCGATGGTCAGATCAAAATGGGCTCTCACCGGTTGGACCTGGACGGCATCATTTCGGCAGCAAACGGGTCATGGGTGGCCGCCCCAGAGGATATGATCATCGGACACGTCCACTTGCAGGTTGGCGATGTCAAACAGTTGCATCAGTTCATGACAAACAAACTTGGGCAGGACCTCACACTGTTTGAAGGGAGCGCGGCTTTCTACTCTTCAGGCGGCTATCACCACCACTTTGCGGGCAATGTCTGGCGCAGCCAAGGTGCAGGAAAGAGAAGTCATAACAGTACAGGGCTTCGGCAGGTCACCTTGTCGTCAGATGGGTCGGTGGGCACACCATTCGCCTCAACCGATCCCTGGGGAACGCGTTTCGTGATCGAAACCCGCGACGTCTGAAGGATGAAGCACGCAAAATACCCATAATTGCCTTCGAAATAACCACTCTTGCCAAAATCCGATGTCTTCACTGTATCGCGTTCCATTTGGGAAGATGCGTGCGAAGCTGCCAATTGTGTTCAACCGCCAAATGGCTGCTTTGCGCGCGGGATCATTTCCCGCTCATCCTGCCCGAACTTTGTCCGCCAAACCATGAAGGTTCGCATCGATGATCTTGTCCATCATCATCTTCATCATGGTTTGCCCCATCAGCCATCCAAGCGGTCCATATTTTACGCGATAGTCAAAGGTCCAAGTGACCTTGGATTTTCCGCCTGTTCGGGCAATGCGGATTTCGGAACTGGCTTCGTGCAGAGGCATTGCAGCCATGTCAGACAGTTGCACTGTATAACCTGCACCCGGGCTCCAACCGGTCACCTCTTCGACCAAAGATGTTCCATTGGCAAAGTGGTTTCGTCGCTTTGAACCGATCCCGACCTCTCCGTCCGTCAATGCTTCGACAGATGTGATCTGGGGCGCGAACTCATCGATGTGCATAAAACGGCTGAGGACAGCCCATACTGCGTCTTGGGTTGCATCAATGGTAAGACTACGTTCGTGATGGATCATTGATTGTGGCTCCGCTGGCTTGCGCGGACTTCGCGCGTTTTCGATTTTCAAACCCGTCCTAGAACTCCCCTCCTCTCACCGTTATGACAGTAGTGTGAGAGGAGGCCTTAAAAATGCGTCGCACTGAACGACTGTTCCAGATTATCCAGATATTGCGATCTACCCGGTCGCCGATCACAGGACGGGAGTTGGCAGATGAATTGGAAATCTCACTCAGTACGCTCTATCGCGATATGGCAGAGCTACATGCACAGCGCATCCCGATCACCGGCGAAGCCGGGGTCGGTTACATACTCGATGACGGATACGACATGCCACCTCTCATGCTGACAGCAGATGAGTTGGAGGCCGCCGCTTTAGGAGCAGCTTGGGTAGTGTCAATCCCGGCGCAAAAAGGGTCAGTTTCCCGGTGTAAAATTGGTCAGTTTGTTTGGGAGTTAGCTGCGCCTTGGTGCGTGTGCTTGTCATATAGCTGACGCGTGCCAGGGCGCGCTGGCCGCAGGCCAGCCCTTCAGCCTTTGCGGGTTGGTGTTTCAGCTTCGGGCTTTGCGGCTCTGTCGCAGCCGGAAGCTTTCGCCGTTCATTTCCAGGATATGCACGTGGTGGGTCAGACGGTCCAGAATGGCACCTGTGAGGCGTTCTGATCCGAAGACCTCGGTCCATTCGTCGAATGGCAGGTTGGAGGTGATGATTATGGAGCCGCGCTCGTAGCGCTGGGAGATGACCTCGAAGAGCAACTCGGCGCCTGTTTTGCTGAGGGGCACGAAGCCAAGCTCGTCAATGATTAGCAGGTCCTGGCTGACCAGCTGCTTTTGCAGGCGTTGCAGACGCCGCTCGTCGACAGCCTCAATCAGGTCATGAACCAGAGCGGCGGCGGTCATGAAGCGGACCTTGAGGCCTTTCTGGCAGGCGGCCAGCCCAAGCCCCAATGCAACATGGGTTTTGCCGGTTCCACTTGGTCCCAGTGCGATGACATTCTGGCGGTGGCCGACGAACTCGCAGCGGGCCAACTGCATGGTCAGAACTTTGTTCAGCGACGGGATAACCTTGTAGTCGAAACTGTCCAGGCTTTTGGTCGCCGGGAACTTCGCGGCCTTGATCCGACGTTCGATCATCCGGCGTTCACGCTCGATCAGCTCCAGTTCACAGAGCCGCAACAGATACTGGATGTGATCCTTGTTCTCGGTCGCACACTGCCGGGCCAGCTTGCAGTATTCGCTGTGGAACGTCGGCAGGCGGAGTTTTTTGAGATGATGCTGCAGCAGCACTTGTGGGGTGCCGCTCATGTCGCCGTTCCTGACATCAGCACCCTGTAGCTGGCCGGGTTTGTCGTTTCGACCAGCGCCTTGGGCAAGTAGGGGTAGATGTCGAGGTTCAA
>NZ_OMPS01000025.1 GCF_900313035.1 Ruegeria sp. EL01
GGGATCTGCGGGGAGGGCCGAAGACTGGACCTGCGCCAGTCCCGAGAATTCTGCAGGTGGCAGGAAAGACGGGCAATCAATCGCATGATCGGGCCCGGTTCCGGGCATCCTTTTGACGATGAATTTGCCAGCCGTTGCGGCGATGTACATTTCTGGGGCAGGCATACGGCAGCCGCATTCAACACGCGTGCCTGCGCTGTGCGCGGCCGTCAGGGCCTTCTGTCCGTGTTTGGTATCGACCAACAAAGGGGAACCATTCAGGAACAGGGTCATACCGATAATCCCGGACCGCTCGCGCGCATGTTGACAAAACCGTTACCTGCCGTGTCCTCGCATTGTTTTGACTGGGCTAACTTGAGTAGCGTTGGAGATACCGCTCCGTCTGCATCGCAGATGGCGGCGGTGTGGTGGGTGCAGTTCAATCTGAACCTGTCCACCGTCTCTCTTCGGTGTAGCACCACTTGCATCGAAGAGAGCGCTTTGCGAAGAGAACCGAAGCCCTTTTCAGAGTTTACTGGAGTGTCAGCGGCCACTGCGGTTACCTTTCCGGACATTCAAATTAGGTCAGTAATGTTTACATAATAAGCCTTATGGGGCGTAAATCCGGCGCACTGAGCACGCAGGATTCGGACACCCGGTCACCGCTCGGATGTCGCTATTGCTTCCCGGAGTCACAGGCATTGACTCCAGTGCAATTGCTGTCCTTTTTAGGAGCAGCATCGGGGATTGGTGGTTTCTTCATCGTTACGGTCCTCTCTTGATGTTTGAGGAAGGCCCCGGATGGCTTTTGGGGCGTTTTTCTGGTCCTGCCGGTTGTTGGCGCAACCGACAGGACCGTTCTTTGCTCGACTAGTTTCCTTCCTCTTGCTGCATTTTATTCTCCGATCAGATGCACCAGGACTGGCGCTTGCCGCCGTCATAGGATCGTGCAAGACCTTCAGAAATCAGGATGGTCCCGACGTCCCGTCCGTCCACACGCCCGGCCGCCAGAAAACGGTCATGCACGTCCAGTTCTGGTTGGATGACCAACTTGATTTGGCCCGCCGTATCGATGAGGTCTTCCAGCCTATCTTTTGCCTTCAGGCCCAGAGCCTTTTCCGCATCACATTGTGGACGGTAGGTCTCGGGCGTATCGAAGCCGACCAGGCGGTAGCGGTCATCGCCATGGTCGATGGTGTCGCCGTCAACAGCAACAATTTCTGAGGCGCGCAGAACCTTTGCCGACCGACCGAAGTGGTGGTTTGCGATCAGCACCCCGGCTATCATCGTGCAGGAAATAAGGAGCTTTTTCACGCGCCCTGCCCTCCTTTCTGCAGAAGAAAGTCGGAACCTCGATCAACGAGGCAGGGAACATCAACGTGCGTGCCCCCTGCCCCGCGCCATGTCGAGTAGATCGCGGTTCTTTGCGCTTTTTCGAAGACTAGCTGAGAAGCGCCTTGGCTCAGACGGCCAACAGCCACTGCCTGTATTAAGTAAACCTTCAGACTATTTGGCTTTGCCGTCGTCCTTTGAATCGTCCTGATCAGGGTCTTTATCAAAATCCAGGTTGATGTGCCCCCGCACTCCATCTGTCGTGATCGTGAGATCATTGTGCAGGGTGATGTCAGTGCCCTGTCTGAAACGGGTATGGAAATTGAACAGGCCCGGGAACAACGACAGTCTGCGGGGAACGACCCCTTGAGACGTCGCTCTTTCAGAGATGAGGACGTTATCCTTCCCATCATAACGATAGATGCAAATGTATTGCGGACGTCCATTTTGCCCCAGCTCGACTAGGTCATACCGAAACTCGTAGTCCTTTCCTGATTCAACAAGGTCTCGTGCTTCGCCTTGTGTGATCAATGGAAAGTTCTTTCTGTGCGGCATGGTCGTCCCCCTATGAGACGACTTCTTACATCCTTTCGAAACCTGCGAAAGTTCAGATCTGGGTTTTTCAATAATGCATAATTTCAAATTCGCAAAACAGAAATAAATGTGTTCTAAAAATTTACGCAGAATTCAGCCGACACGATTCACTCAATCTCTGTTGCTTGAAAGGAACCCACTATGTTTCGCAAGACGCTATTTGGATGCGCGTCCGCCCTGGCAATCGGTTTATCAGCCCCAGCCGAAGCCTACCCGATTGATTGCGCGATTTTCCTTTGCCTCGCTGGCGGCTGGCCGAACGACCCTGATTGCAATGCGGCGCGGGCGGAGTTCATTCGGCGCATAACACCCATGCCCGTTGAGCCACCGCTACAACTCTGGCGTTGCCCCATGGGCGTTGCGTCTGGCTCATCTCAGCTCACACCGATGCAACGTCTGGAAGCCATCAAGGCCGTCAGTGGCACGTCTGTCCCCGAGCTGCCCGACAAAGAAAGAAGTGCAATTGTTGTCGAGGCCTCGTTTACCTCAGATTTGTGGTCAACAAGTAGCGCAGACCAAAATGTGAGCTGGACACCAATCGGTTCCCCTGCCCTGCCCGTGCCAACACTGGCAAACGTCGATCTTTCGTCAGCGGACTTTGACGTTATCAGATCCATCCGCGTTTGGGATGTGCGACACTACAGTTACCGGGTCCGTGAGCGCGAAGGCCCATGTTCTGTTCGCCTGGACATGGTTGTCGGAACCTATGACGAGAACGCCAATTTCCATTGGTCGGATCGTGCCCCTGGGCCAAGACCGGATTGGCTGCCTCTCCGCAAAGACTGCCCAAGCTATTTTCGCGGCGTAGGTGTCGAGTGGTCAGACTTTTTTGGCCGATATGATTATGAGCTGGTCCCTTATTGACGAACACACCCAGCCGGGCCAACTGAGCATACAATGTCTGTAACAAACTGCATTTATTCAACGCTTGGATTGCAAACAGCGTGGTTCTTCGCTCGAACTTTTTTGCGTCCATCCGGGGTGCCAAACTCACATCAATTGCGAATGAAATCAGATTAGTTGCGACGCGACTGCAATCATCTGTCCCAGATCATTTTAGATGTGAACAACAAGTCAGCTCGTACAAATGGTCTATTCTGATTGGGTGTGTGCAAGCGCAGCAATCGTCGTTCGCTGCACCGAGCATGAACCGGTAAGGTGCAGGACTTTGCCGCCGTTGCCCTTCCTGATGTTTGCTGACGCAGCATTCGCTCGCGGGTGCGGCGTGGTTTTTGCTGTAAAGCAGCATGTGTCGCCAAACCGGATGGGGTGGGTGGCTCCTGCTCCACCGGCATCGAATGTGCCAAAGTGCAGTTGTTACCGACTGCTAGGAAAGGAGCCACCCAATGACAGCTAAGACAGTAGGCCTAGATTTGGCAAAGGACGTTTTTCAAGTTCACGGTATTTCTGAGAGTGGGCGCGTGATCTTCAACAGGGCCATCAAGCGTGCGAAGCTTTTAGCGTTTTTTGAGATGCTGCCGCCTTGCACGGTCGGCATGGAAGCGTGCGGTTCATCCCATCATTGGGGCCGTCAGCTGCGCAAGTTTGGTCATGACGTCAGGCTAATGCCAGCAAACTATGTGAAGCCTTATGTCAAACGCGGAAAGACAGATGCGGTAGACGCGGAGGCAATTTGCGAAGCCGTCAGGCGCCCGACGATGCGCTTTGTCGAGATCAAGACCGAGGCTCAACAGGCTATTCTATCGATCCACCGCACGCGGGATCTGGCAGTCCGGCAGCGCACCCAGCTGGCCAATATGATCCGCAGCCTGTTGCGCGAGTTCGGGCATATCTTGCCTATCGGGATCGAAGCGGTAACGGCCTTTGCGAAGCGCCACCTTGACGGTGATCACCCGGACATGCCCGAGATCGCGAACGGAATGCTTGGTATCCAGTGCTATCAGTTTATCGGTTTGAACGAGCGCATCGAAGGTTACTCAAAGATGATCGAACAACATGCTCTGATAAATGCTGATGCGCGTAGATTGATGCGCATGCCAGGAATTGGGCCAATAACGGCATCGGCCATTGTCGCGACGATCGGGGACGCAAAACAATTCCGCACCGGGCGCGATCTAGCGGCTTGGCTGGGGCTGACCCCGCTCAACAAATCCAGTGGCGGCAAAGAGCGATTGGGCAAGATCACAAAGGCTGGCGACCGCTACATTCGCAAGCTGCTGGTCGTGGGCATGACGTCTCGCGCCGTGATGGCGAAACGTTCGCCAGAAAAGGTTGATCTGTGGACAGCCAAGATCATTGCCGACAAACCATTCCGGCTGGCAACAGTSGCGATGGCAAACAAGGCAGCGCGGTCCATCTGGGCGATGCTCACAAAGAAACAGGAATATCGGCAGCCAGCGTTCTAACCGCGCTGACTGTCTACGAGATGCAAGACGTTGAAGTGATGATGCGGAATTAAGTCAACCAAGAGCAAGGACACTCCGGGAATGGCTGCGGCCCTCTTCAGAGGCCGATAACCCGATTGGAACCTCGCTCGCGGAATTCATCAGGGCCAGTGGAGGCAATGCCAAAACACAAACAGGCCGGACAGACGACGGTACTGACGAAAATGACCCGCAAACATCGACAGAAAACGCTTGCAATGCAGGAGCCACCCACAGAGGCCGTTGAAAGTCAGGCCGAGGGGCCAAATTCAGTCCACCCTTTCGCCGCAACGTGGATCGACCATCGAGGAGCGGGACTCAGTGTGCTTTCGCTGCGGCCACGCCAATGGCCGTTCTCGTGAATTCGGCATCAACAAACCGTTTTCGGTGGGTGCCACAAACGGTGGTTTTCGCCGGTGACAGAAACGTTCGGGTTTTGGCCAAGCGCCTCCGATGTTACCACTAGTCGGTGATCACACCTGCGTTGGCGAGGGGACAGCCGTTGATTGGAAAGTTAGCTGAAAAGGTCGGCGCGTGGAGCGAAACATGGGGACAAGTTGTTTTCAGGCCGACACACTTCTTTGCTGCTCTCCGGGCAAACCCCGCTGCGCTTAGTTCACCGGAGTTTTTTGCGGGCAACATTCTGCTTGCCTATTTTCTGACATTCGTGGCGTCGGTCGCGTTCTTTCTCGCATATTATCCCGATACGTTGGCCGAAAAACTGCCCTCTCGCATCAGTGGCGATCTTACACTGATAACCAAGCTATATTTCGCGTACTGCGTGGTAATATTTTTGGCGTTCTTGGTCAGCTCGTCGCTATCTTACTTGGTCGCACTCGTATCCAAAACGTCTGCATCCTTTCGAACGCATTTCGAAGGCTACATGTACTTGAGCGCGCTTGAGCCGCTTTGTGTCTTCTTTCTGGCTCTATACTTTCTGTATGATCAAAACCCCGCCGCGGTCTGGTCTTTGTTGATCGTCTTCTTGGCGGCAAGACTTTGGGGGTGCTTCGCGGGTTGGAAATTTGTCAAATGTTTACACGCCCCCATAAAGCGACCAGCGGTTACTTACTTCCTCGGCTTCCTGCCAACTTGGGTGCTGCTGAATACGCTAATAGCGGCTCTCCTTTGGATGATACTCTCTTGGGCCATTGTTCCCTACTGGGATTGAGTTTCTCTGGTCAAAAACCCCCTGCCAATACCTATGCGTCAAAAACGGTCGTTTATGCCGGTGACAGAAACGTATGAGTTTTGGCAGTTTTCCATCACTCTTCCGGTCGATCTGCTATGTCAATGGTTCTGCCATCAATGACGACCGTCACTTGTGTATCCTTTCCACTAATCAAAACGGTTACCCGGTCTTCAAGCTCGATGCGCGTCTCTTTCAATTCCTCACTGTTTGTCTTTTGCCAAAGCGGGCCGACTATCTTCTGGACGAAACCGATTAGCTGATCAGCCGAGTATTCAACCATTTTTTCCATTAGGTTTTCGGCCAACATTTTGAGAGCGGGAAGAACGAGGTGATCGAGCGCGGCCTTTCCTGTAACGGCGGCGGTTGCGTATAGTGCAACCTCCAACGCAACATATTCATGCGTGCGATCAGTGTCGTCTGTATCGCCCCAGTTTTCGACCGTGATAACGGGATCATTGTCCAAAATGTCGTGAAGCGCTGAAGCCCTGCGCCGGTGCAACTCCCAACCCAGCTCTACGTCGCCAGTGGCCATATCGTCTTCAAGTCGGTAAACACCCAAACGAATTTTAAGCATCGGTTTCCTCCAGTTTCTCCAATTTCAAATGTAGAAGTCGGAAAGAAGGGCTTCATCGTGTTTTACCATGATGATGGCAAACCGCCAACGATGATGCTCTGAGCGCCGTCATATGAAGGAATGGTTCTAGCAACTGCATTTTTCAGGCGGGCAGACTGGTCCACTTTTGACGTGATTTGCTAAGTGCATTGGCGATTGTGACGAGCTTTCTCGCGACTGCGGTAATGACGACCTTGTGGGGTTTGCCTGCATCGCGCAGTCGATCTGTCACTCAAAAATCAATGCTCCGCGCATGAAGACAGAAGGCCACAAACGGTCGTTTATGTTACATACAGCAGAAGCACCAAAATCGTTGAAAAATCTTGCGCCACAAACCCTTGGCAAAACTGCCTTTGATTTTGTCACGTTTTTGGCGTGCGTTCGTGACAACGGACATTCATGCAAACCGCAGCATCCGGCACTCTGGGCTCTCCCCGCCCTTTCGCCGCTCGACGCACGAAGGCGCGATGTCGGAAATCGCTACCATCCGCGCTATCGACCGCAAACTGGTAAGACGCGGGACAAAGCATCATTTTGCTGCGCTTACTCCAAGGGCAGTGATGGTGCGCATGCGGACGTTGCTAATCAATATCTGCAAATACTCAGTCCAACTCCCACACTGGCGATTTGCCGATCTTCTCGATCAGATAATCAATAAACACCCGGACTTTAGCGGTCAGCACGTTGGATTTTGGATAAACCAGCCACAACACAGATTGATCATCGACATCGAACTCCGGCAACACTCTGACAAGTGAGCCTTTGCGGACTTCATCGTGAACGCTCCACATTGAGTTCATGGAGATACCAGCCCCTGCCACTGTCGCTGCTTTTTGGCTCAGCCCGTTGTTGAGAACCAGCCGACAGCTCGCCGATTGCGGGTCAAAGACGCCTGTCTTTCCGTCCACAGTTCTCAGGTTGCGCGCAGATTGGTCCTGAAACCCGATCAGCGCATGATCTTCCAGGTCAATTGGCTGTTGCGGTGTACCGTGACGTTGGAGGTAATCTGGTGACGCGCAAAGAATGCGGCGATCATCTGCCAGCTTGCGGGCCTTGAGGCTGGAGTCCTCCAAGGCAGAAT
>NZ_OMPS01000039.1 GCF_900313035.1 Ruegeria sp. EL01
CCTCGGACGCAACGGTGATGTCAAAGCCGGTTTCCCGCGGGAAGCCGTTGCTGACACCGCCCAAAGACGCCGTGATCTGACGCAGCGCCCGGTCGTTCATGTCGACCACACGACGCCACGCGACGCGGCGGGTGTCGATTTCACACGCGTTGCCCCAGTAGATGTGGTTGTCGATCATCGCCGACAACAGCGAATGCGCCGAGGTAATCGCGTGGAAATCCCCGGTGAAGTGCAGGTTCATGTCCTCCATCGGAACAACCTGCGCATAACCACCCCCCGCAGCGCCGCCCTTCATCCCGAAGTTCGGACCCAACGAAGCCTCACGAATACAGATCATCGCGTTCTTGCCGATGCGGTTCAGACCATCGCCCAGACCAACCGTCGTCGTCGTCTTGCCCTCACCCGCAGGCGTCGGGTTGATCGCCGTCACCAGAATCAGCTTGCCGTCTTCACGACCCTGAACCGAGTTGATAAACTCCTGGCTCACCTTCGCCTTGTCATGCCCGTAAGGCAGCAGATCATCGCTGGAAATGCCAATCTTACCACCAATCTCCTGAATCGGTTGCTTCTGCGCCTCACGCGCAATCTCAATGTCAGATTTATAACTCATGTGGGCTATTGCCTCCCTGCAGAATAGGCCAAACACGTCCGGACCCGGCAGTCTGATAGGCCGGATGCAGAATCAAATTATTTCTTTAAAGTAAATAAATATTCCCTGTGGTCAATGTTTGAATTGAACGGCGACTGGATCGAACACAGGCTCCGGCGGGGCTATACTTGAAATCGAACCGAAAGATTATGCGTAGCGTTTTCGCCCTGCGCTTAGCCCTAAAAGCCAGTCTTGAACAATACGCTGCTCTGGAAACGCTTTGTGTGTCGGGCTTTTCAGCAGGTAATATCCTGACTTTGTCCTCACCGCTGCGCCGTCTATTGGTCGAACCAATGCTTTGCTCTCAAGCAGCGGGTCGACGAGATGTGCCCATCCCAATGCGATACCCAAACCATCAACCGCGGCCTGGACAGACAATGGATAGGTGTTGAAAGCTACCGCGCGCTCCATAGGAGACGTGGCAACACCGTTCGCACCGAGCCAAGTGCGCCATGTCATCCATTCTGCATGGCTGCTTGTGACTTCGATCAGGTCCAGCTGCGGCAATGCAGTTAGATCAGCCGCCAACACGTTACTTTTTAAGTATTCGGGACTGCACACGGGAAACACGGTTTCGCCGAACAGAAGTTGAACCTCATAGCCGGGCCAATCGCCATCTCCGCGCAGTATGGTCAGATCCATGGCTTCGGATAAGCACTCGGCGTCGCTGTCTGAGGACACAAGCGAAATCCGTATCCGCCCATTGGATTTGTTGAACTTCCGCAATTGCGGCATCAACCAAAGTGAAGCCACGGAATTGGTCGCAGCAATCGAGACCGTATTGGCCTGATGTTTGGCTAACATATCCCGGCTGACATCCCGCATCAGATCAAGTGATTGTTCCACTGTCGCAAGCAAAATGGCACCTTGTTGCGTCAGGGACACCGACCGATGCCCCCGAACGAACAAAGGCACGTCGTAGTGTTGTTCCAGCAATCGCACTTTTCGACTGATTGCTGTCTCTGAGATATTCAGAACCTTGCTCGCTTGCGCAAAACTCTGCGCTTTGGCTGCGGCCTCGAATGCCAGAAGATAGTCGAGCGGCGGCAGAACTTTCCCTGTGGCTGGCGCTTTCTTTGGCATTTGGCGGCATAATCCCAAGATGAATGTGTTTACGATCAGTATTATTGTTCCCGGGTCAAAACACATTTGGCCAGACAACCAATTGTTAAAATAACAAAATTTCCAGTTTGCCTCAAGATTTTATAGTCAAAGCCCCTCAAATCTCTGTTCTGTGTTCAGAGCAATTATGGGCAGAATGCAAAAATCCAGGACCGGAAGAGTCCTTACGCTGAAAATATTTGTCACACAGGGAGCGAACATGAAACTTACAAACCTACTTTCTGCTGCAACATTGGCAGCAGTAGCGGGAACCAGTGCGATTGCGGAAGACAGCAGTGATCCGATCGTTATTCCCATTCACAACTGGTCAAGCCAGATCGTGATGTCGAACGTTGTCGGCCTGATCTTTGAAGAGATGGGCAACAATGTCGAATATGTCACCACCGACAGTCAGGCAGTCTATGAATCCGTGCGTCTGGGTGACGTGGCGCTGGAAATGGAAGTCTGGGAAGGTGCGTTTGGCGCGTCTTACCGCGCGGCTTTGGAAAAAGGTGGCCTGCACGACGCAGGCGATCATGACGCTGTCACGCGTGAGGATTGGTGGTATCCGATGTGGACCAAGGACTCTTGCCCGGGTCTGCCAGATTGGCAGGCGCTGAATGATTGCGCGCATCTGTTTGCGACGGCGGAAACCGGCGACAAGGGTCGATATCTGGATGGTCCGGTCGACTGGCTGAAGCATGGTAAAGAACGTGCCGAGGCGCTGGATCTGAACTTTACCGTGATCAATGCTGGCTCTGCTGCGGCTTTGTGGGCTGAAATCGGCGCCGCTGAGGCCGACAAGAAACCTGTCCTGGTTTTCAACTGGACACCCAACTTTGCCGAAGCCGTCTGGCCCGGCGAGTTCGTTGAGTTTCCGGTTTGGGAAGATGGCTGCGACAAAGACCCATCGAAGGGTCCGAACCCGGACGCCCTGTATGATTGTGGCAACCCGGCCAGCGGATACCTGAAAAAAGCCGCTTGGGATGGTATGAAAGACAAATGGCCGGCCGCGTATTGCGCTTTGACCGAGATCTCGTTCACCAACCCTCAGATTGCTGAGATGGCGAAGTTGGTCGACACGGATGAGCTTGAACCGGAAGAAGCGGCTGAAGAATGGCTGGATGCCAATCGCGCCGTTGTTGATCCCTGGATCAGCGCCTGCAGCGGCTAATCTGGTCAATCTCAACGAAATTGACGCGGCCTTGTTTGTCTAAGTGACGCAAGGCCGCGTTTAACTAGAAAGAAAAGCAGCCATGTCCGTCGCAGCGCCGGTGATCTCAGCTAAAAATGTCTGGAAACTGTTTGGGCCCTCGCCAGAGAGCTATCTGAAGTCTCTGCCCGCAGGTCGCAGTTTCGATGAGATTCGGGCGGATGGATACATCGCCGGTGTCAAAGACGTCTCGATCGAAGTGGCGCGCGGAGAAATGCTGGTTATCATGGGATTGTCGGGGTCGGGCAAGTCGACACTGGTGCGATGCTTCTCGCGCCTGCACGACATTACTGGCGGTACGATCGAAGTTGACGGTCAGGACGTCATGAGCCTGAGCGAGCGTGAACTGATCGAGTTACGTCGCAAAAAGATGGGTATGGTGTTTCAGTCGTTTGGTTTGCTGCCGCATCGTACGGTTCTGGAAAACGTGGCATTCCCTCTGGAAATGCGCGGGCAAGATCGCCACGACCGACGCGAACGCGCGTTGGAAGTTATCAAGCTTGTCGGGCTTGAGGGACGCGAAGAATACTTTCCGCGCGAGTTGAGCGGCGGTCAGCAACAGCGTGTCGGCATTGCCCGGTCACTGGCCATCGAACCGGACATCTGGTTTCTGGATGAACCTTTTTCAGCGCTCGATCCGTTGATCCGCCGTGAAATGCAGGACGAATTCCTGCGCCTGCAAGAGTTACTGGGCAAAACCATCGTCTTTATTACCCACGATTTCGACGAGGCGCTGCGCCTTGCCGACCGGATTGCGATCATGCGCAACGGCGCCGTCGAGCAATGTGATACGCCCGACAAGATCGTGATGAATCCCGCCACCAAATACGTGGCGAAGTTCACGGAAGACATCGACAAAGCCCGGGTCGTTCATGCGCGAGGTTTGGCAAAGCCGGTGAACGGGCACGCGTTGGAAGGCGCGCCAATCGATGGGGGTGCCACTATTCACGAACTGGCCCGGGTTTTGGTCAATGACAGCCGTATCCTGTTGCCGGTCGCCGATGACAAAGGCACCGTAACCGGTGTTTTGGAACGCGACACCGCATTGAACGTTCTTCTTGGAGCCGACTGATGGCGACCCTGTCCACCGATCTGCCGGACACATCAGGCAAGCCGTGGGGGCGCACCAAAGTTCTGACGGTGCTGCTGGTCACCGCTTTCGCGCTGATACTGGCAAAGGCAGTCGGTATTCTGCCTGAGTGGCTGAACCGCATTCCGGAAGCGGCGATCCCTCCGACGGCACAAGTGTTGGATGCGATTTTCAGCTTCATTCAGAATGACCTCGGCCTAATCTATGTGACCCGCTTTATCGCAGAAGGCCCGCTCGAGTTTTTGCTGGACACGTCAGCGAACCTGCTCGAAGGCAAGCGTCGTTGGCCCTATCTTGGCCCCATCCCCTGGTCGGCAATCGCAGCCGTTGCGGCTGTCGTTGGCTACGCCGTAGGCGGCTGGAGGCTGGCCGCCTTGGGTGCGGGAACCTTTATCTGGACCGCAGCGATCGGGCAGTGGAAGATCGCCATGCAGACCATGTCGGTCATCGTGGTCGCGGCTCCTCTGGCGTTTCTGCTGGGTCTGGTTCTGGGTATCGCTGCCTGGAAATACAGCTGGTTTGAACGGATGCTGAAACCCATGCTGTCTGTACTGCAGACCCTGCCCTTCTTCACATATCTTTTGCCGGCGGTCATCTTCTTCAAGGTCGGCCCAACCGCAGGGGCCGTGGCAACGATTACCTTTGCCATCCCTCCGATGATCCTGATGACCACTCTGGGCCTGAAAAAAGTCAGCCCCGAAGTGATCGAGGCGGGCCAGATGTCTGGCTGCACCCGCTGGCAGATGCTGCGCAATGTCTATGTTCCGGCGGCGCGCACCGAAATTCTGGTTGGCGTCAATCAGGTGATCATGCTGTGTCTGGCAATGGTGGTTCTGACCGCGTTCATCGGTATGCCCGGCCTCGGGGCCAAACTACTGGCAATGATGGGTAGCTTCAAACTGGGGCGCTCTTTCGAGATCGGTGTGACCATCGTGCTTCTGGCCGTCACGCTTGATCGGATGTCCAAAGCCTGGGTCGTCAAACAGCCTGTTCATTTCGAACGCGGCACACCCTGGTGGAAACGGCATCGGATTTCATTGGTCGCACTGGGTCTGTTCGTCGGGTTTACCCTACTGTCGCAGGTGTTCCCGATCCTTGCCGAAATTGGCCGCAAACAGCACCTGAGCCAAGGCAAGGAAATCGACGTTGTTATCAAGTCGTTCCTGGCCCTGGATGCGATCAAGGGAACAACCGAATGGTTGCGCTGGTTCTTGAACGTCAAGGTTCTGATCCCCTTCCGCAACACGTTGTTGGCCATTCCGACACCCGCCTTCATCCTGCTGGTTGTTTCCTTTGCCTATTGGGTCGGCGGTCGCAAGCCCGGTATCTATGCGGCGATCTTCTTTACGATCGTTGCCTTCTCGGGCTGGTGGGACCGGTCGGTAATCACGCTCTATACCGTGATCTCAGCGGTGGCATTGGCAACGTTGATCGGGATTCCATTGGGCGTTGTTGCCGCTCGGTCGGAACGGTGGTCCAAGAGTATCCTGCTGGCCTGTGACACCGCACAGACGTTCCCCAGCTTCATTTACCTGATCCCCGCGATCATGCTGTTCGGCGTCAACGATGTGGCCGTTGTGTTCTCGATCCTGATCTTCGCTGCCGTGCCGTTGATCCGGTACACCATTATCGGCCTGAGCAGCGTACCGCCAGAAATGACCGAAGCAGCAGATATGTCCGGCTCGACCCGGCGCCAAAAGCTGATGTCAGTCCAGTTCCCGCTGGCGCTGCCGACGATGGCCGTTGGGTTCAATCAGGCAATCATGTTCGCCTTCTTCATGGTCATTATCGCGGCTTTCATCGGCACGCAGGATCTGGGTCAGGAGTTACAACGTACGCTTGCAGGCACCCAATTAGGCAAGAACTTCGTTCTGGGCCTGAACGTATCGCTGATGGCGCTGACCTTTGACATGGCAATCAGCAGTTGGGCAGACCAGCGCAAAAAGAGACTGGGGCTTGATTGAGATGACACAGCAGGAAAATCCACGCACCGTTGCCCGTTTCGACGACTCAGGTTTTGTCCGGATGCACATGGAAGGCCTGTGCGAAGAACAGGTCTGGTGGAAGAATGTCAGCTTTGATGAGGAAACCGGGCAAGGAAGCTACTTAATGAAAATGGCGCCAGGCACCCGCTCGAACCCGCATATTCACCGCGGAGCGGAAGAGTTTTTCGTGCTTGAGGGCGATCTGACAGATCACGATGGGTTTCGTTATCGCAGCGGTGATTTCGTTAGCCTTGCTCCCGGGTCCAGCCATTATTCGCGCACTAAGACGGGATGTCTTTTGGTTGTTACCCACCGAGGTGCAACCGAATCCATTCAGGAAGGTGCACTATGAATGTGAAGCCAGTATTCGAAGTTCCGTTCGAACGCAGTGGGGTTCTGGCGCCCGGCCTTCCGATCCTGCCGCATGGAACAGAGCGCCATCCCGTCCCCGGGGCAGGATCGCGCGCAGTTCCGGTGTCCAAGGGCGATACGATAACCCTGCTGGACCGCGACGGGCTGCAGCAGGCCGAGATGGTTTTCTTTGCCCCTGACCGGAGTTCCGACGCAGGCATGCTTGGCGCGTCAGGCCATGGGCGACCGGAAGGTTTGATTGCGACGCTGGCGAATGGATCTGCATCGGGCAAGAAAGTGCTGCGCGCGTTGGAGATTGCGGGATTCGATATCGGTCAGGGCGATGCAATTCGGGCTTTCGCAGACGGGTCTCGACCCGGCGACATGGTGCATTTTGTAGCGGAAAACGACGGTTTTCTGATCGTCGCCGCGCCGGGTGAAGCCATGCGCCCGGAAGAGCACAATCCACCGACAGAGATCATCCTGTACATCCAGCGCGCCGCGCCCGGATTGGAAAAGCCCGATGTCAGCCCACCCGACCCGCTGGCCGATCCGCTTAAGGACATCAATATTCAGCCGGGAAACGCTCAATCCTATGAGATTAAGGCCGGCGAATTCATCCAGATCGTGGATATCAGAGGGCGTGAATGTTCGGACTTTCAGGCCTTCAGCCGCCGCGCATTGGATCAGGGGATCGAACGCGAGATTGATCCCACCACCACCCGCAGCCTGATGGGCAGCCTTTACCCGCAGCCGGGGATTTTCTCGAAATATTGGTCAGTGGATCAGGAACCCTTGATCGAAATCGTGCAGGACACCTGCGGGCGACATGACACCTTTGGCCTCGCCTGTACGGCCCGATACTACGAAGATCTTGGTTATCCCGGTCATGTGAATTGTTCGGACAATATTAACAAAGACTTGAACCAATATGGCATCAAGCCGCGCGGCGGCTGGCCCGCGATCAACTTCTTTTTCAACACGATGCTGGACGACACCAACGCTATCGGAATGGATGATCCATGGTCGCGGCCCGGCGATTTCGTCCTGCTGCGCGCGCTGACTGATCTTGTCTGTGTCAGCACCGGCTGTCCTTGCGACATAGACCCGGCGAATGGCTGGAACCCAACCGATATTCAGGTGCGAACCTACAAAGCGACCGAGGATTTTAAACGATCCTCAGGCTACAGAAAATCTGCGGAGGCGGACGTGGAAGAAACCAAGAAAACTGCATTTCACGACTGCTTTGCCCGGC
This sequence comes from Ruegeria sp. EL01, assembly GCF_900313035.1. GTDB lineage: Bacteria > Pseudomonadota > Alphaproteobacteria > Rhodobacterales > Rhodobacteraceae > Ruegeria. The sequence goes on from NZ_OMPS01000039.1 coordinate 7,645, forward strand.
ACACCCGTGATTTTGTCGAATACAATGGTTATTGGCTACCCAACACAATGACCAATCACGGTGCAATTGCCGAATATTGGGCCTGTCGGGACAAGGTTGCAGTGATGGACCTTAGTCCCCTGCGGAAATACGAGGTTGTGGGGCCGGACGCGGAAGACCTGATGCAGCTCTGCGTGACCCGCAACATGAAAAAGCTGAGCGTTGGTCAGGTCGTCTATACGGCTATGTGCTATGAGCATGGCGGCATGATCGACGATGGTACCGTCTATCGTCTGGGTGAGACCAACTTCCGCTGGATTGGCGGCAACGACACCAGTGGTTTATGGCTGCAGGAACAGGCACGCAAACGCAACATGAATGTCTGGGTGCGCAACTCGACGGATCAATTGCACAACATCGCAGTCCAAGGACGGTACAGCCGCGATCTTCTTTCCAAGATATTCTGGACACCGCCCCAGCAACCGACAATCGATGAACTTTCATGGTTCCGCCTTACCGTCGCCCGGGTAGGCGATGTGCAGGGAAAATCTGTCGTGATTTCTCGGACCGGGTACTCTGGTGAGCTTGGATTTGAAATCTTCTGCCATCCTAAAGATGCCGTGGAAATATTTGACCGTGTGTGGGAGGTCGGCCAGAACTACGGGATTGTTCCGCTGGGTCTCGGGGCATTGGATATGTTGCGGATCGAAGGTGGCTTGATCTTTGCCGGGTCTGAATTCGATGACCAAACCGACCCTTTCGAGGCTGGCATCGGCTTCACGGTTCCGCTGAAGTCAAAAACCGACGATTTCATCGGGCGGGTGGCGATTGAAGAACGCAAAGCCCACCCCCACCGAAAGTTGGTTGGCTTTGAAATCGAGGGCGGCACCATCCCCTCTCCCGGCGATTGCGTGCGCGTCGGGAAAGCGCAGGTCGGGGAAATTACCAGCGCAATGAAGTCGCCCATTCTTGGCAAGGTCATTGCTTTGGGTCGCGTGGCAACCACCCATGCCGTTCTTGGTAGCACTATTGAGATCGGTCAATTGGATGGTCAGCAAAAGCGCCTGAAAGCCATGATCGTTCCGTTCCCACATTTTGATCCGACAAAGGAGCGTGTGAAGGGAATGTACACAGACACGAATGTTTCAGACGCCGCGGAATAATCACGAGAGGCAAGAGGATTACCGTTGTCGAGGTTGCTGTGCGGGTTAGTTGCAAAGCCTCAAAGATTCTGCTGACTTCCGGTCCGGTGGTGCCAGCTGCAGCAGACAAAAGTGTTCTGCTGCTCATTCAGCTCGCACTATGCACAATTTTTGCGGTTTACCCAGCTATTGGTTTGGCTGGTGATTGTAATCGAATAGATGCGGTAGAAGCCTACAAAACCACCGGTAAGGCGCCAGAGGGATCGATCTGCGAGACGTTTTTAGGCTTGGCCAAACATTCAGGTGTTTCTTGTTATTGGGAGTTTGCGTTCAGAAGCAATGAAGCTACGAGATTTTTCCACGATGCGTGGACCGAAGTAACAAGCTGCCAACACGGCGACCTAAACTCTGGCTCTAATCCCGTTAACCACCCTGACAGCTATCTCCAGCGGGAATTGGTAACGGAGACTGGCACCTACCGAGTCGCAATGAAAGATAAGGGTCATGAGAAACGCACGTTGATTTTTCTGAGTTTCGAAAACCGTGACTGACATACCTGATCGCATCGACTGAGTGTCCCGGGTATCGACCTGCCGTATGGATGATTGCAGTTGACCGCGTTGCAAGGACCAGGATCGAGACGGAATGGTCCCAAACCCACTTGTTTCAGAAGACACGCTCATACGCCGCACGACCGAGAGCTGTCATGTGGTTGAGCGCTTTTACGTTAACTTCCGCTTCAGCTGTTTGTTTCGGGAATTCACGCGCTTGCCCGCGATCACCGATAACTTGTTTCCACCCGCCGACTTGGGCTTTCGCTAATCGTCCCGGCATCACTTTAGGTGTCTTCTGCGAACACTGCCACTACAGACACAACTGAACTGGCGTCTGGCCCGGCAACGGAAGCACGAGACAACGGTGTAGAAACACTTGGGTGAAAACGACGCGGAAATTTCGGCACAGTAGGTGCGCTGATTGAACCAGTTACGTATGTCCAGCAAACCCGTAGCATGTGCCGACTCGTTACGACAAAGATTGGCTTCAGCGTTTCTTGCGCCGCAGCTGATCAAAGCGCAGGCCACTGGACTTTTCGCCGCGGCCGGTCTGTTTGCGCACGCCCAGCCAGGTGAAGACCTCGCCACCATACCATCTTGTGCGTTGAAAGCTCTGACTGACCTTGGCACCGGCGCGGGGCACTTCTTCTTCATGCACGTCGTATGGATCGCCACTGCCCAGGTTGTGACGCAACAGGGCGGTGCGCGGGCGGATCGGTTCAGGCGGATTCGGATCGCCGTCGATCAGGCGGGGCATAGCGGCGCGACGCAGCTGGATTTCCCGGGTGCTGCCGGGCACATGCACCGGCACGAAGGGGATCCAGTTTTCAGGCACGCGGGTCATCACGCGGTAACGCCATGCGGCGTCGTTTTCCAGCGGATCCGGTGGATCTGGCAAGGGGCCACCCTCTTCGATCAACCGTTTGAAATAGCGTCGGGTTTCGTGCCCGGTGCGGCGTCCGAAGCGGCTTTGCCCATGCGGCAGCGGCACCCGGGTTTCGATACCCCAGACCATGTTCGCTACCTCGTCGCGGATCAGCTCGGCGGCCTCCAGCGGGCGGCCTTCGTGGATTTTCGGTGCCGAGGGAATCACAAGCAGACTGGTATCAGCTGGAATGTCATCCGAGCCGCGCGTCGCCAGATTATACATCGACCAACGCTGCCAATCCTCGTCATCGCCTTTGCCCGCCGCCTCGATCCACAGCCGCTCGCCAAAGACATTTGTCACGCTCAGCCCGCGCACCTTGGACAAGGTGCCTGCGGGCATCGTCAGCGGCAGCATGAACCAGTCGTTGGCGTAGACCAGCGCAAACTCCATCACCAGAAGCTTGTTGATTTCGGTCGTATCGGGATCCACGTCGCCGAAATTGGTGCTGCCGTCCTCGAACCGCCACCAGCGCGTGTGCGGCATACCTTCAAAACTGATCGGAGTGGGCAGGAAGCTGGACGTGGTAGCGTCCAAAACATCGGCGGGGGCCGGAGCATCCGCAACCGGGCCAAGTCCGTTACCGCCCGGTTCGAAATCCAGATTGTACCAGTCCAGATGGCCGTGAAAATACTCATCCGCAGTCAGATGCGCCTCACCACCGCCATGTACCGGTGCCGAGGTGTCAAAGGCATATTCCAGCTTGGGCGGTTGCCACGCATCACCGACACCTTCGTCAGGCTGATAAAACAACCGTTCATACCAGGCGAGGAACACCGCCTCGGCATCCTCGATGGGTCCGGCGCTTGCCGCATTGTCCAGCGTAATCCTGTCATGCGCGTGCTGGCCGGGCGTGCGCAGCCAGAGCAGCAGTTCATAGCCGTCCATCGCCCTGCCCGCCAAGGCCGAGACCGCTTGCCAACTGTCAAGATGCGCGCAGATGGCGGCGTCTGCCGCTGCCGACGGGTCTGGCGCGTCAAAGCCAAATTCATTGATGAACTTCTGCCGCAGACCGGCCTCGATCCCGTCTACAAGCTTCAACCAGCGGCGGCCCATTTCGGCGCGGATATCGATTGCCATGGTCTGCGCGCCCGCCTCAAAGGGGATCGGGCGCTGCTCGACCTTGGCCTCAAGCGGCACATCATCGTCGAAAGCTTCGGCATCATGACCACGCGGGCGGTACTTGGTCAGCTGAGAGGTTTCAAAATGCACCTTGGCCGTGATCGGTGATCCCGCGTCGTCGCCCTTGAATTCGCCCATCTGCCATTGCTTGGTCAGCATCCACAGCGCATCGCGTACTTCGGCTTGAAGCGCACGGTCGAAATCATGCCGGCGCGGACGCCCTTCCAGACGATTCCACAGTGTGACAGTCGGCAACGTACGCTTAGCGGTGAACACCGCCTCGATATTCGAAAGGGCAACGAAATCATTCATCACTGTTTCCTTGCACAATATTGGCCATGACGGCGGAAAAGTTGTTATTTTCCGCAAAGTTGAGCGCCGCGGTCAGCGGATAAAGCGTCACGGCTGAAATCACAGAGGGCAGGAACCGCCCATAGCCAGTGGTATCGATATGGTCCGGTTCAATCGCCCGTTTACGCGCCAGATCCATGGTTTCCAGTACGCTGTCCACCAGATCGTCCCACCGCCACGCCCCGGTGAACTCGGCAGGCAAGGCCAGCAACAGGCTTTGCGGCGGCTCAGAGTTTGGCCGGTCATAGTGGAAGGTCAGGCCAGTATCTTCTGTCCGGCTGGGAATAGTCTCGGTCATTTCATCCAGCAACAGCCCGGCCTGATCCTGCGTTTCGTCGAAGGGCACCGCGTAGTGGGCGGTATAAAGCAGCTTGTCTTCGTCGATCACAAGATCACTGCCATCCGGCAAGGTCTGCGGATAATCCAACGCCAGCCACGGCAGATCGGCTCGGTGCGGAAATTGCAGCGGTTGCAGGGCCGGATCGGCGGTACCGAAGGCCTCGGTCAGTTGGGTGACGGTTTCGAGGGCGCCTATCTTGTCCCGGACCCGGGCAAAACCGGCGACAAAATCGTCCACCGGGAAGGGGCGGCCCAGCGTGGTTTCTTGATAGGACAGGATTGAGCGGTCGGCAGTGGCCCCCAGCCCCCAGGCTGCACGCCATTCCGCCCCTTGCAGGGGCGGCAGAGCAAAACTGGGTACCATCTGGAAATCGTCGCCAAAGATTGTCTGCGCCGCCTTGGTCCGGTCTTCGACCTGGCGGCGAGGATCGGTCTGCGCATCCGCCTGGGTCATCAGGGCATCCACCGCTTCCAGGCGCGTCGTCATTTCAGCGGCCATGCTCGCCGCACGGCTTGCCATGTCAGTGGCCAGCGTGACAATGCCGGTGACATGGTTGCTTAGATCCAGCGGTTCGGTGTCAAAATCCGCCAAGGTCGCAAGCTGTGCCTTGATGGCGTCATGCAGGCCGGAAACGGTGTCCTGAGCCGCGCCAATCGCTGCAAGCGCATCGCGTTCGGAGACAAAAGCGGTGCGTGCGATGTTCACCAGATCATTGCGATAAGTGGTTGGGTCGCCGGGCTGCGGGTCGGTGTTGGTGGCTGCGATCAGCCGCTCGGCCAGGATCAGCGTTTCGAATTTAGCATTGTCGCCCGCGCCAGGATCACTGTCAAAAGTGGCAATGGCCGCATCGAACTCGGCCAGCCGGTCATCCAGCCGCTGCACCCGGTCATCCAGCGTGGCCTGCAGGCCAGCAAATATCCGGCCGCGATCGCCAAAGATCACTCCGGTACCTGCCTCCAACTGCGCGAAGAGCTGCGCGGCAAGAACGGCGCTTACAAAATCGTCAGCGGTGGCGTCAACCTGCGTCACGATCTGCGCAATGGGCTGCGGATCGGCCCCAAGCTGTGCCGACAGAGCAACTGCGAAAGCGTCCAGATCGTCCCGCGCCGCAGCCATTGCTGTGCGGTTCAGATCGATGCGTTGTTGATCAAGCGAGACACTGATGTCCTGTGTCTCGGTCGCCTCATCCTGCAGGGCCATGTCGGTAGGCCGCAGCGGGCGCGATTCCAGCAGCATCCGGCGCAGCGGTTTGATCATCGCGGTCACCTCGAAAAACGGCACGTGCCCGGCCAGCGTACCGATGCGACGGCGATAATGGATCGTCATTGCCACATCCGGGCGCGGGCCATGAGTACGGGCCACATGCGCCTCGATCATGTCATCCAACGCCTTGCCCGCCCTATCATCATCGGGGTCGAGCAGATACAGCATGTCCAGTGGGGAAAGCCCAAGATCGGCCTGACTGACCTCGTGTTCAGCCAACGAAGCACCATCCGGTCCGATCAGCTCGACGATGCAGGCCACCCGTGCCGCGTCGGGCAGCACCCCGGTCAGCCAGGCATCCAGTGCCGGTTCGCAGCGCGCGCGCGGTGAAATGCGGGCCGCATCGGTCGGATCCAAGCCCACAGGCAGATGCAGCGCAACGCGGTGCGTCAGGTTCACACCGGTGCGCGGCGTGCGGATCACATCGGGGGTAGCCGGGAATTTGCCCTTGGAATAGGTGTTCAGAACAGCGCCTGCCCTGTCGTAATTGCCCTGCACAACCTGATGCACGCTTTCGGCCATCGCCAGATCGGCCACGGCATCGGCAATATCCAGAAGACGTTTTGCCTCTTCACTGATTGCGGCGGCCTGCGCCGGGGTTGCGGGGGGCAGATCATCGCCCAGCCCGAAGGGGTAATCCTCCGCGCCCTCTTTCAGGTGCTCGACGAATTCCAGCCCATCGATCACGTTGCGTGCCTCGACCTTGCGAATGCTGATAGCCTTGCCGGAGCGGGTCGGTCGCAGACGATCCCCGGCCAGCGGGAACACTTTGCGCAAATCGTAGATGAACTCATCCACCTCGACATCGTGGCGGTCGTGCAAGCCCCGTTCGAACTGATACCCCAGCAGCGCGGCGAGGTTCTGGTCGGCCTTCATCCCTTCTATAATCGACAGCGCCATACGCACCCGCTCAGATGTCAGGTTCACCGCCAGACTTTCGGGGTTGCCCGGAGTTGCATTGGACACATAGCCATTGCGCAAAACCGCCGCCGTCACCGCATGATTCAACGATGGCGCGTGGATATAACCTTGGTTCTTGGCATCGCGCGCCAATGGCGGCGTGTCCGGCGTGTTGAAGATTGCACCCAACTCGCCGTCCAACCGAACGGGCTCCAGATTTTTGAACTCAGGCCGCACGTCTTCAAGATATCCCCAAGCGCCAACATATAGCCCGGTCTGCACGGCCGTTTCGCCCCGGTCCGGCTGCCCGTCGCCATCCAGATCAACAGGCGTTGAATAGCGCATCTGCTCAAGCTGCGCGCTCATCAACCCGCCATACCAGGCGTCCAATCGGTAGGTGCACAAATCCAAATGCTCGGCAAAGCACCGTTCCAGTGCGGCGGTGGGCCGCCCGCTCAGATGATCCAGCGCGCGCAACTGACTGCTCAGATAGGCTGTGGCCGTCATCGTGTTGATCACAGTCGGGATGAAATCGCCAATGCGCCGATTGGCGACTCCTGTGATTGTTGCCTCGCGCTGATACAACCGCGTCCAACGGGAATTGCCTGCCGCCTCTTGCGCGGGATCGGCCAGCGCCGCCTCACTCACCTGAATGAACTCTGGCTCGCGCCGGGCTTGTCGCGCCTCAACCGAGGTCATCAACCCGGCATTGACGAACAATTGCACGCTGGTTTCAACATAGCTTAGGTCCAGCGCATGGCGCATCATGTGATACAACAACGCACGCGGCCGCCCATCGGCAAAGCCCTCCTGCTTGCGAAGCGTGTCATGTGAGGTCGCCGCCGCCTCGCGCAGCCAGGCCAGATAATTCTGCCCGGTTTCGGTATAAGCCCGGATGGCATCCGTTTCGGACAGCGCCACATCATCGATCAGCGGCCCGCTTAAATTGTTGGGCGCACGGGTGAAGTATTTTTCCAGAATGGACGGGATTTCTGCGTCGTCGGCCTCGGGGTCATAGCCGTATTCCTTTAGCAAATTCAAACCACTGGTGGCGTATCCCAATGCAATGACCACCGCGATCAATCCGCCCCCTGCCCCGCTCAACCGCATCCGGTTATACAGTTGTTGCAAGCTCTCGGCATAGCGCTGCTGAAACTCGACGGAACCGGGATGCAACCCCAGAACATCCAGCAAAACCTGTTGCGGGTCTGTGGTGCCGGGCTTGCCGATAAAAGACACGCGGTCCAAAAGCGGCTCAAGATCACCCTCGAACTGCCGCATCATACCATAGAGGCGCAGCAGGAACGGATCGCCCCCAAGCGCACCAGTGTTCACACCCGCCGCACCAATGGGGTCGCGGTGGCGCGGTGCCATCCATCGCAGGCGTGATCGGGGTGTGACCGGCAGGATACCATAAGGTTGCCGCCCAATGCGGATCGCCGGGATATTGCCGCGCGCCGACACATGCCGGTTGAAGAAATTGCGCAGCCGCCGGATCGTGGCATCTTCGAGCACGGGTTGCAGCATCGTGTCGCAAAAATAGCCAAGCGTTGCAGGCCACAGCGCCACGTTCATCGCCTTGGCATCACAGATATCGGTCCGCCCATAGTGCGGGATCGTACGCAGCGCCGCCGGATCAAGCCCCAGCATCTCGGCCAGCCAACGCCCATCGGTTCTGTCGAACCAACCCGCGGGATCAGGCGGGGCCGCGCCGAAATAGTGATCAAAGCTGACATCGGGATCTTCGCGCCAGTTATAATCCGAGGCAGCGCTTTCCACGTTATTGGTGGGTCGTCCCTGCGGCAGGATCGTGAAGCCGGATTTGGACCGGTGATGACGGCTGATCAGGTCTTCCATCCCGGCGCGACCTTCCTCGGCATCATCGCGCAGGCGCATGCCCAAGATCAGAACCTTGTCGAATCCACGGCGAAAGGCCACCGGATCCAGCGGGATGCGAAAGCCCATGCCAACCGAAACGGCCCGGTCGAAATCGGTGAGCCATTCCATTTCATCGCCTACCTTCAGATCATCGCCATCGGGGCGGATCTGTTCATCCTCTTCGGCCTGTGGGTCCGGGGCCACAGCCAGATCCGGCTGGATCGGTGCGCCCAAGTGTTCCTCGGTCACTTCGCCATCGTTGAAGCCCATGAATACCAGCCGATCCGGCAACAGCCGCGCGCGCGGCGTTGTGGCCCAGCCCTGCAAGCGCAGCCCGGCATCCTCGTCGGTGGGGAAGTGCAGAAAGGCGACCTGCACCTGCACATCCTCACGGGCCACGCCTTCGGGCGGCGTGTCGGCGAGGTTGGTTGGAATGTAACTTTCGCGTAACTCCTGCGCGCGTATTGCATTTGTTTCAGCCTCCAGCGCAGCCAGCGCGGCGGCTTGCCCGGCAAGGTCTTCGCCTGCGGTCCAGGTTGCAGCCCAATACGCCCCCAGCGCATCGACCTCGGCGGCGGCCAGCGGAGCGCGCGTCGGGATGGTCAGGACCATCCACGCGCCGTTTTCCGGCGGATCCGGGCGGTCGGCTTCGTTCAGCGGCCTGTAGGCCTGCGTGATCCAGTGTGACCGGCCGGCGCCCTGCCCGGCCATCATCACAGCCCAGGCGCCACGCTCTTGTGCTTCGACACCGCCTGCAGCCCAGATCCCTGCCCAATAGGCGCGCGCGCTTTGCGCTTCGGTGTCTGATGGCGTGTCTTCAAAACTGTCGACCGAGAAATCGTCCGGGTAGACCCGCACCCAAAGCTGGCCGGTATCGCCATCGGTCTCATCCGCCGGCTTGAACCGCGTTTCGATGCGCAACGGCACCAGGCAGACCGGAATGCGATCATTCAAGTTACCGATCCGCTCGCGCGGGTGCACAGCAGCGAATTGCACCACTAAATCCCGTTCGATCAGGCGCGCCTGAGACAGGCGCGCCCGGCGGTCGGTTACCACCGCCTCGCGTTCGGCAATACGCGCGTCCAGCTCAGCCACCGCGTCGGGGGCATCGCCGCCGCGACCCTGCTGCCATCGCGCGCGTCCGCTGCGTTCCAACGCTGCGCGGGCGGACCGCAGCGCGCGATCCTGACTTTCAACCTCGGCACGGGCGGCGGCAAGCTCGGCCTGTCGGTCTTCGAACTCAGCCATAGCCCCTCCTCCGCGCGTCAGCGCTGTGTGTTATGCCAACCCGTCCGATCATTCCGGCAACATCTCGGCAGCGTGCACACCCACCAGAACGGGCACCTGATAGAGGATATAGGCCAGTTCGGCGGCGTTCATCTGCGGGCGCCATTCGATCTGCAGATCTTCGGGATGCTGGGTGACGACGAATGTGTTGGCGTCATCGGGCGGCGTGCTCAGATTCAGCGTTGGCGTACCCGCGCCGATTTGCAGAAACCCGTCATCGGCCGCTGGATCAAAGACGTCGGGCCAGGCGAGATCGTTCCACGTCACCAGATCGCCCGCGCTTTCGATATCCAGACCAAAACGCGGCTCGCCCGGGCGTTCCTTGATCACGAAGAACCAGCCAGGATCTTCGTCGCCTTCTTCGCCCGTGCCGCCCTGTGCTTCTGCGGCTGTCAAATCAAACCCGACAAAGGTGATATCAGGTGGCGCTTTCGCCTCATAGAGCGGCGTTCGGACCAGATCCTCCTCGCTGCCTACCGTTTCGAATTCGCGCGGGTTGAAGCGATCAATCTCGCCCTCTTCGGTCAACCGCCAGCGGGCGCGCTGCGCATAGATCACTGCGTTGGGGTATTTCTTCAAAAGCTCGCCCCGGATCACCAGAACAACCTCTTCCTCGTCATCTCCAGGTTCCTCCCGGTGATCGTGATCACCCAGATCACTGAACCGCGACCATAGGTGAATGGGTGGAATATCCCTAAGTTTCTCGCGCAATTCCTCGGCACTCAGCCCGTCGCGGTCCAGAACGCCCGACGGATCCCAGAACTGACGGAAATAGCTGCCGCGCTGATCGGTTGGGTATTCGCGCCACAAAAGCTCGGCCCCCATGGCAACGTTCAGACCCAACATATAGGCCTCGATAAAGCGCTGATTGGTCTCAAGCAGGGTGATCGTGTTGGGTGGAATCTTGTCGATATTGGGCAGGAAATTGTCCCCCGGCAGCGCCAGCAACGGCTCGTACATGGGGATGTCGAACTCCGGATAGGCCATCGCCTCGCGGAAGATTTCAAAATTCAGCGCCACGATATGCGCAGGGAAGGTGATGCCGGTATAGGTGAAGTCCGGGATCGTGATCTTTGGATCCAGCCCGGCATAAACCGATCCGACGATCGCCGGAATGTTAATCGGGTCACGCTGCGGGAACTGACCTATGCTGGCGCTGACATCCAGCAGGGTATGCACGTCTTTCAGCGCCCCCTTGAAGCGGATGGCCTCGGGGCTGTCCACGCCTCCGGGCACTGGTTCCGGCAATTCGGGTGCAGGCCCGGTCAGGGGTGGCACATCCGCCAGTTCGAAATCGGGATATTCGGGCAGCGCGTCGATCACCTCGGGCGTATTGCCCTCGGGCAGTACCGCATCAGCGATCTCGCGCGCCTTTTGCAGCCGCTCAATCAGGAAATACCCCGCCACGCCGAGCACCACTGCAAGCAGCGCCGGTATCAAAAGCGCCAGCAGCAGGAACAAAAGCGCAATCAGCGCAAAAACCCCCAGAACGATCCATTTCAGCCAAGGGTTTCGCAACACGTCTTCGGGGATTGGCAACCCGCCTAGTGGACCGTCCTGTTCAAGCTCTTCGGCCAGCTCTTCGATGGTAGGCAAATCTTCTGGCGTGACGCGCGGCGGCGCGGCGCTGATTTCGCCGCTGTTGACCCGGTCCACCAAATCCTCGGGGCCTTTTGGGCTGTCAAAACCCAGCTCGGCGGCGACGTGATCGCGCGGGCGCAGAATGCGCCGCATCGTGGGCGACAGGATCGCGCTTGGTACCGTGCTCTGCCGCAGCTGGTGCCGCACATTCACCCCCTGAGACAATACCCGCCGCTGCACCGGAGCGGTCATGTACAGCGCGCGCTGCGTACTCAGGTCGCGCACGCCGCCCAGGCTGCTGCCATACCAGGCGCCGGTGGCGACCTGTGCCATCTGCGCCAGTCGAATGCGCCGGTTGGCGGCTATGATATCGCCCACCTGTTCCCAGGCGGCGTCCATGTATTCTTCCTGGTTCTTCTCAAGCACCTTGGTGCCAAACCCCGCCGCGACGCGGAAGCGCGGGTCAAGATTGGCCTCGTGCAACCAGTTTTCATCGGGTGTGATCGGATCGCCATCGGCCTCTTCCAGCAAACGATCCTGCAACGCGTGCCACCGCCCATACAGAGGCGGTGTGATCAGTGGATCGGGATCGCCGTTCTGCTGATAGTCGTCAGCCAGATTGATGAAATCAGCCAACCCGGTCTGGAACGCGTGTGGAAATGGCTGGTCCCAATCTTCAAAAGCCTGGCGTTCCGCCTCTTCATCATCATCCAGCGCTTCGTCCGGCACTTTCAGTGCACCGCCAAGGCGCAACACGCCGTCCAGTTCCGGGATCGCAATGCCCGGCAGGTTTGCACCCGGGCGTTGCACATCCATGTCACGCCGACCCAGCCGGGGGTCCGGCGGGCGCGGTTTCAACAGACGCACGAGGTATTCGAAATCGCCGATCTCGCCGGTCTTGAAAGTCCAACGGTGATAGAAGGGGTAAAGCCCCGGCACCGGCCGATCCGTATAATTGGTCCAGGCGGCCTGCGTGGCAAAGCGTTCGGCATTGCCATCATCAGGCGGCAAGCCCAACCCGGCAAGCCGGCCGCTTTCAAAACTGGGCATCAGGAACGCGTGATAGCTGGTATCAGGCGCAAGGCGGCGCGGCGAGATAATGCGTGAATAGGCGTGGTCCGCATTGGATTTCAACACGTTTTCCAGCCGCGTACCCGCCATATCCCCATCCGTCGAGCGCGTTGTACCATCCGATTTGATCAGGTCGCGGTTCACATGAACATGAGCCCAGCCCCACAGCTGATCTTCAGGTGGAAAGGTGGTCTCGGTGGCAGCGCCCAGTTCGATGGCGGGTAAGGGGCGTGCCGCATTAATACCTGCCTCGCTGAATTCGTCGTCGCGAAGCACCACAAGGATAATCCAGGGGCGCAGCCGGTGCAGTGCCAGATCTGGTGCTGCCGGGGTGTAGCGCCATGGGAAATCTTCCTCGTAGAATTCGATATACGGCAGGTAATTAGGTTCGAAATTGGTGATGTTGCCGCGCGGCTCGACCTTGACGATGGCGCTTTGATTGATACCCACCACGTCGCCTGGGCCATAAAGCTCGACATCGCGGGCGACTGTGCTGGTCAAGTCCGTGTCGCCTTCAACCGGCGCCCCCGTCAGCTCCAGCGCGACCTGCATCGTTGCACGGGCGGTGACGGACGGATCCATATCCGCGCTGGAGATATTGTTCGCCATACCCAGCCGCAGCCAGGGCAGGAAGGAATATGTGCCAAGCGTGTCGCTCATGCCGCCTGCCTCACTTCATGGCCGCGCAACACATGGGCCTTGCCGGCGAATTCCGGATCAGCTTGGGCCTGCTGGTTCATGAACTCCTGTGCCCGTGCCTGGCTTAGGAACACGACCTCACCGGCGTCTTCCAGCGGTGTGTTATCGGCCAGATTGGCCACCACATAGGCGTTGGGCGAAACTGCAATCTTTTCATCCAGCAGATGCTTGCGTGACTTCGAGCGGATCGACATCGGCGCCTGCGCCACCGCATTGCCGCCCAGGAAATGGGTGAACAGACCCGCGATCAATGTGACAATCCCCATCAGGAACGGCCGAAACGCCTTGTCGATGATGATCGTCTCATAGCGCACCACGCGTTTGGTCATCTGGCTGGTCTTGGTCTGATTGCCGGTCACCGACAATTCGACACCCGCCTCTTCCATCTCGAAGTCAGAGGTTTTCAGCTTTTGATCATCGCTCAGATCCTGGAATTGCCCGATGGCAAAGCTCTCGTCGATCCGGCCGCGCCGTTCGATCCCTATTGTGGAGGTTTCGATACTGAACCTGTTGGCATCGTCAGGGCGCTGATTACCGATCTTGTCCAGCGTCAGCCCCAGCGGCACCGCGCGCTGTGTGATCGACAGGCTGCCCACCGGGTGCAGCACCAGTTCGGTCTGGGCATCGACTGTGCGCAACGACACCAATAGTGCATTGGCGTTTTCCAGTTTGGCGGTCCAGTTCTCCACCTTCTCGAATTCAGCCGCCAGGATCGGCATGACCGAGATCGGCGGCAGCTTGGTGTCTTCCTTGTCGCCCCAGGTTTTCGAGAAATCGACGTCCACATCCCAGAACAGGACCGAAATGCTGCCCGTCCCCTCGATATGCCAGGGCGAAGTCCCTTCAAGCGAGCCGCGGAAGCGTACCGAGAACAGCCCCGCACCGAACAGCTTTACCGACAGCGAGGCAGAGATGGTGATGTTGAAATAGAAGGGCGAGAACTGGAACAGCGCGTCAAAGGCGATATGCCCTTCTATGCTGGCAATCTTGATGCCAAAATACAGCGTGGCGCGGGCACCGAACTGCACGGTGTTGGATGTAACCGCGAAATAGGCGGTCACGATCACCTTGGCCACCGGCGTGTTCAGCACGTTGATGGCAATCCGGGGAATATCCTGGAACGGCAGCGCCGGCGGGTTGTAGATCGGGTGGAAACCGCCCACCGAGACCACGAAATTGCTGTCGTCTCCGAAGGCCGCCAAAACCCCCATGCCACCTTCCAGCGTCATGTAAATCACGCGACTGTCGTAGAGAGCCGCAAAGAACCAGCCGCGCTTTTTGTCGAATTCGATGGCGCCCATGAAGGCAACGTTGATGATGATCAGCGGCACGCGCTCGTCCGGGATCGCCACCGTCAGCTTGCCAACAATCGCCACATTGCCCGGAATCTCGATCAGGATCCCAAGGGACAGGCTGATCAGCGTCGGCGTGCCCCACCCGAACTTGGCCATTGGTCCGATCAGGAACACGTCCTCTTCAATCGGGAAGAACGTGCGCAGATCGGAAATGATCCGCGGTGCATTGGCTATGACATCCTGCGGGAACAGGATTGTGTCGATGCTTCCAGATCTGGCCCCAGCCACCAGCGCATCCAGATCCATCGACCGGTTCAGCCCGACAAGCCCGCCAACCCCGAGAAGGGTGAACCCAAAGCCCAGCTGAATGCCCGGATTGAACTCGACCGAGATGATCGCCAAAAATGCGAACCCGTCCGATCCGTCGGGCATCTTGGTGTTGATGATCCCGATGGCCGTGACCTCGACCATCTCGAGAATGGCCAGTTGCAGCACACCGGAATATTCACCCCGGTCAGGATCGATGCGCAGATACCCCCCACCGCGAACCGCACCTGCGTCAATGGAAACGCCCACACCCACAGGCGGCTTGAAGCCAGCACCGAATTCAAGCGGACCCAGATTGCCCTGCCCGTCCTCGGCGATCTCGAAATCGGCGGTCATGCCGATCTGTTCGACCACCATCTGCAGCGGACCAAGATTACCTTCTATGTCTGTCGCGATACCAATCGGGAACGAGCCGTTGTCGATCCCGACGCTCAGCGTCAGCGCGCCGATCTTCACAACGCCCAGATCCACATGCAGCGGCACCTGCACTTCCAATGTTGCGCTTCCGTGAAAGAACAGCCCCTTTTCCGACGAAAAACCCATGCCGATGTCGAAATCGGATTCCAGCTCGACCCCGGACAACAGCGTCGAGATGAACCCGTCGCCTTCGCTGAAATCAATGACGACGCGGCCGCCCTGCACCTCGCCCGCGACAATCACCTCGCCATCCGCGCCCGCGCCTGAGGCTTGCATCAGCGCCTCAATCCGAGCCTCGAACTGGCGCGCCTCGACCCGGCTGGCATCCGCTTGCCCAATAATTGTGAAAGGCTGGCCATCCGCCGCGCCCGCGGTAAAGACCAGAGCTGCCTTGCCCGCTGCCGACCCTGCGGGCGGTGTAAATGTCACATTGCCCGTTGGACTGATCGTGGCGCTGAAATCCGGCACAATTTCCGAGGTCAGCTCCAGCGCGACCGACCAGCCTTCACCGTCGAATGTCGGTGTCCCGTCAAAGGCAATCGTGTCGTTGAAGCGGATTTCCAGCCCCGGCGGATTCATCGACGTATCGGCCGAAATCTCGGCCACCACCGCATCCAGAATCGGCGGGTTCACCCCGGTGTCCACAATGGCAGGCAACCCGTTGCGGGTTAGTTGTCGGCGCAGGATTGGCAGCAGCACAGATCCGTCAAATCCCGGTGTACCCCAGCCGTATTTGTCTGCCATGGCCTGCGCCGGATTGGTCAGCACATCGCCCAACCGTTCGAGCGCGATCCGGCGGTGCAACACCTGTTGTCCGCCCACGGTGACGGGTTCCAGATCGAACAGGCCGAGCAGTTCCAGCGCCTCGGCCCCGCCGGGGCTGTTTTCGGCATAACGGATGATCAGAACATCCAGCAAGCGACGCGGCAATTCCGCCAGTTCGGCATTGCTAGCCCCGGGATGAGGTCCCAGAGCCTGCAGCGCCGTGGCAAAGTCGTCTGCGTTTTCGATGAAGGATTTGACGTCCTGACCCAGTTGGATGGCCGTAGACAGGATCGCGCCAAAGTCTTCCGCCTCGATATGCCCAATCAAAGTTTCCAACCGCGGCAACAGTACGGCAGCATCCTGCGCCAGTGCCGCGCTCGCGGTTTGCAGAGCGCCTTCGGTTTCGACCCCGGCGCGCGGCTCGTACCCCATTTCGGCCAGCAGTTCGACAACCTGCCCTTCGCTCAGCCGTTCGCGGACCGGCTGAATGATCCGCGCCAGCCAACTGGCTAGGGCTTCGATGGTGCCGGTGTCATCAGCCATCCTGCGTCTCCAGTTTCTGGGCCTCGGGTGCGTGTTTCGTCAGCAGGCACACCCCGTGCGCGGCCGTTGTGACCCGACCGATCATTGCTTCAAGCTGATCGCCAAAGTGATCCAAGTCGGCGCGCAGCTCAGGGCTGCCTTCACGCCACAGCGCCATGCGCATAGCTTTGGCCAGCGTCAGTGCATCGACCCCATCCACCTGTTCAGGCAGAGTGTATTCCAATTTCTGCGCACTGCGCACCAGCGCGGCAAGCCAGGCTGGCCCTGCCCCGCGTTGCCAGGCCAATGTGACACCGCGCTTGCGGTTCACATGTTTCAACACTTCGTATTGATGCCGCTCAAAAATCTCTCGCCAAGCCCGGCCCTGGAGCGTTGCAACCAGCATCCGATCCAGCGCTTCGGCCACCTGATCCACACTCGCGCGGGCGAAGGTAACATCGCCTATGGCGACCTCTCCGGCACCGGTGTCGATGTCATGATCCAGCGCTGCAATCGGTGCACCGGGCGCAGCGCCCAGCCCGGCGCGAGTTCCCGGAACGGTGATCTGCAACGCTGTCTCGACATCCTCGATATGACAGGCAAACCCGAAATGCCGGTTGTTGACAGGATCATTGAAACCCAGGCAGTACAGGCCCACAATCTCACCGGCTTCATTTACCACTGCCGATCCGCTGTCACCGCTTGTTCCAAACGGGATCGTGTCATCAAAATCGCCCGCTGCATCGTCCCAGGTCACGATCATGATCAGATTGGTAAAGTTGAAACTGTCCCCGGCAGGCAGATCAAAATCGGAGTAATCGACGGCGCCTGTGACATCCTTGCTGGCATTGACGATGCGACCCAGAGTCCTGTCCGTGGACCGACCCGTCTTGGTCACCAGATCATTGACCTGCGCCCGTCGGATCCCTGTCATCTGGACAGAATTGTCGGTGTCGCCCGTTTCCGTGTTTCGGGTCTTGTTCTCGTGCTTGATCGGACTTTTGCAACAGCAGCTAGAGCCTTCCTCGTCCAACAAGGCAATCGCGCAATCGACCGAGCCGCCAATGCTGCCATCCACAACCTCGCCAACCCGGGTGTCACTGCCCCTTGGCGGTTGCAATGCCTCGTGCGGCTCTCCGGTGATGTCCAGCAGATCCCGATCACGGTATAGAACATGGTAGTTGCTCACCAGAACTGGCTTATTGTCGCTGTTGCGCCTTGCAAAAAAACCCAGTGTACCCGCGTGATCGGGGCTGGTACTCAGGGACACGCCGGACAGCAGCGGACGCACCCGCGTGCTGTCTTCCGGCAAGGGTGGCCCATCGCTTGGTCGCAGAAAGGCCGGGTTCAGTTCCTCATCCACGTCCGTGCGCAGATTGCCCACAAGCCTGGGCACCACGGCGCCCCTCGGCAACTCGGCCTCGCTGCGTTTTTTGTCAACATAAACGACCACGGCGAGCTCTTGCGTCAGACGCCCCTTCACCCGCCTCAATCCCAGTCCCACGTCCGTCACATTCGGCAAGGCACGCAGCATTTTCAAAGCGGGCTTGGCAATCAGATCGTCTGCATATGTCATCTTGCCCCTTTCCCTCGTCTAGCCTGCGTTCCGGGCCGCGGCCTCTTGGGCCGCCTTGATGTTGTGGTAGATCAGCCAAAGTTCATCGGCTGTCCGACAGCCCTGTAGCGCGGGGATCCAACCGATCCCCTCGGCCCGGATGTCCGCCTTAAGCCCTTCGCTGCCGTGCTGTTCCAGCGCCGTGGCCATCGACAGCAGCAATTGTGTAAAACTGACGCCATCCACGTCGTCTGGCACCCGATAGCTTGTGACTCGGGTGGTGCGCTCGAACGCAGCCGCAAAAGCGGGCCCCTGCCCTCTCTGCCACCTCAGACCAACCTCGCGATTGGTCTGGATCAGGTTCCACACCTCGTTCCAATGGTGCCCGACCTTCCGACCCAAAGGGTCCTGGCTGTCGGTTTCGGCCCACAGCATCGCTTCCCAATCCCGTCTTCGGATGACACCATCCGATCCCGGCTGCGGCATCATCGCCACGGCAGGCAATGCCGCTGCAGTGGTGCTTTGCGCGAACACTGTGATGTCCAACGCCGCTTCGACATCGGCGATCGGGTTGGCCACACCGGCATTGCCGTTCTGCCCCCAGATCAGGCCAATCACATTGTTGTCCTCATTCAACAACGCCGAACCGGAATCTCCGCCTTCCACGAAATTCGGATGCGCTGCATCCGGCGTAACGAAAATCTGATCGGTGAAGCTCAGGCCAGAATCCGAACTGGTCGTTGCAAAATTGATCATCGACACCGTGCCGGTCGTCAATTCGGTCGTGCGCCCGCGCTTTCGAACCGCATCCCCGACCACAGCCGTGTCCGTTCCTGCAATACCGCCGATCTCGACCACTTCCTGCAAATGCTGAATGTCCGCATCAATCGAGGCAATTGCGCAATCAACCGTGCCGCCGATAGACCCGGCCAGCACCGCCCCAACCTTGCCAGCCCGGCAGCAGCAGCAGCAGCTGAAATCCGGCTGGGCGACTTCAATCCCCGTGGCGGTCGCACTTTTTCCTGCGAACATGACATGATGATTGCTCAGAATGACCGTCGCGCCGCCAGAATTCTGCGTCGCCAGGCATCCCAGTGTGCCGACCGAGCCGGTGCCATTGCCGATCTGAATACCACCCCGGACCGGCCGATACCGCGAGGTGTCGGTCATCGCTTTGGTCGGCGTCCACACAAAGACATCCGTCTCGATTCCGTCGATCTCGGACGGGATCACCTCTTCCGGCGATAGTTCGCTTATCGGGCGCTTTTTCTCGACCCCAATACGCAGCACGATGTCTTCGGACATCTTGCCGTCCCTGATTTTCAACCCCACCGCCACCGTCTTCACGCCGGGAATGCTCAGCAGTCTGCCTTCGACGCTTTTCAAAAGGCTTTGCACCAGAATCTGGCGCTTTTTTCGGGCGTCCCTATCCACTTGGATACCTTGCCGCGACGAAAATACGGGTCGCAAAAAAGTGAAAATACCACCTAGGAGTGTAGACCCGAGCGCGATTCCATACAACACAAGCGTGCCCACGCACGACAGCCTCGCCCAACCATAGTCGTCGCTTCCTGCAAAAGCTTCCGGTTCTTATTTGAAATTGAACGTGAACCAAAACGTGTTTTGTGGCTACGCAGCCTACGCCATCTCGGTTCAAAGTTAGCGACAGAACATGTCACAAAGGCCACGCGCTGCCCCGTTCTGTTTCGCTAAAAAAGGCTACCATCTTACTTCACGTCAAACTCAAAGCGGTCGGGTGCATGCCCTCTGCCATTCCAATCGATGCCAACCGACGGTTTTTTCACCGCCGCCCCATGAACCTGTTGACATTAAATAGAAAAGTTTGAAGTTGAGTGAAAACTAGTTTCACACGCATAGGTAGTTTAACACTATGAAGAGAGTCTCTCGGCTTTCTGCTCTCGCTGTTTCCCTTTATCTCTCTCGCCCAGGCAACCTGCGAAAGTAACGGCCAGCATATGTACCAAAAAGGGGGGCCTCGCAGCACCACTTATGTGACATCACCTAGGGAAGCATGTGCGACACCTGAATACCTTATTCCGCGTGGGTTCAAATTTGCTGGCTTTAAAATTCATAAGCAAAGGTATGGTGAGGATCATCGCTTGCCGAGGCGCACCGCTTTCAGCAAAGCTGACCCCAAAAAAGGCCACATACAGAAACAAAGCCAGCGCCAACACGTCCATTGCGATCAGAAGTGCGCGTCGCAATCTGATCGGAAGCCGCATGACAAATGCCGTGAGACCGATGTGATCCCGGCGCGCGATTCCAGATGAAACGGCGAGCAGCGCCGCCCAGATCATCAGATAACGGGCCAATACTTCTGGCCAGGGGAGTTGCCAATGAAAATAGTAACGGTCGATGACGCCAAGCCAGACGTCCAGAACCAAAGCTAGCATCAAAGCGGCGACAACGCCCTCGACGACTGAATTGATCCGTGAACTTGCACCGGCAAACCAGTCTGACATTCTTAGTCCTCCCCAGGCCTCGAATCTGTAACCCAGTTACACAATGGGTGATTAGAAGTCAGATTTCAACAAATATGTGTAACTAAGTTTCTTATTGATGGCAAGATCTAGAGATTATCTAGAGTTTCTTGCCCAATTTTATCAAATTGTGTAACTAAGTTTCATGTCTGAACAATCAAAACCCACCGGCTTGCCGAACCAAACACCGCCCCTTCCAGCAAGCAAAGCGCCCCCTCAAAAGGGAAGGATTGGGGCCGTAGATCTGATCCCAGCGCTTCATAACTCACAGACTAAACTGGCAGTCCAAGAGCAAAAAGTTGCGGATTACGTAAAGGAGAACCTCAGCGAAATTAGCGCAATGACAATCGGAGATCTCGCGGATCGCTGCTCGGTCAGCAAGCCAACAGTGGTACGTTTCTGCCGCAGCCTAGGCTGCGAAGGGTTTCGGGACTTCAAACTTCGCCTGGCTCAAAACATCGCCGTAAGCGCACAGTATCTGTATGGCGGCACCAACGACCAAAATCCTGACGCTGATGCGGCAGTTGATCAGGTCCTTGGGGCAGTGTTCGCGACACTGGACATCATGCGACGCCAGATCAATACGGAGAAACTAGAGGCCGCGAGAGACGCCTGCCTGGACCGTAGGCAGATCCTTTTTTCGGGCATAGGCGGAGGCTCCTCCTTTGTGGCTCAGGAGGCATCTAACCGCTTTTTCCGACTGGGTATCCCCTCATTCTTCGTCAACGACAGCTACGTCTTGCAAATGCGGGCGGCAGCACTTGGCCCCGAAGATGTTCTGTTTCTTATCTCTGCCAGCGGTGAAGCGGACGCCATTGTCGGAGCAGCCGAAGTTGCCAACGGTTATGGTGCGACGACTATAAGTATCACACGACCCGATACCCGGCTGTCGAACGTTTCAAAGATTTCTCTGCTGACGGACCTGCCCGAGGACAGCGATATCTACAAACCAACAGCATCCCGATACGCACATCTAGCTATTGTCGACGCCTTTGCCATGGTCGTAGCTCAGGAGATGACCGATGAAACCAAAGAAAACCTGCGGCGAATTCGAGCATCATTAACAGCTTACCACGGAAGAACCGGTCCGCAGCCGTTGGGTGATTAATCCTTGACCGGATCGGCCGTCCGCGCAGGAGCGCCCAAAGCGGACCCCAACAATCAAAGCAATTGCGCCCGTTGAAGTATCATCTCTAATGCAATGTTCTAGGGTCAGAACCGATTGCTTTCCGCTGTGCGGCCTGAGGCATCGTTTGGAAAGGCGTCATGAACCATTGCCCGACAGGCGCATACAAAGCATGCTGCCGAAATGAACAAAGTTGCATGCCGTCTGTGACAGTCACGGTCGCCCGCTCAGCCTCTTTGTCACCGCCGGACCGGCGAGCGACTACAACGAGGCGCGAGCGCTGCTCAGCGGCTTGCCAAAGTCGAGTCGCTGCTCGGGGATTGAGGCTACAATGCGGGCTGGTTCCGAGATGCCTTGAAACAGAGAGATACGCGCCCGCATCCCAAGCGTAAGCAACACAAGGCGCCCATGACATACGACAAGCGGCGCAACAAACGCCGTGATCGCATTGAAATCATGTTCGGTAGGCTAAAGGGCTGGCGACATGTCGCCAGCCGTTACGACAGGTGCCCGAAGGCCTTCCTGTCCGAATCGCTCTCACCGCAACCGTCATTTTCTAGCTATGAGGCAAGAACGAGTCCTGCCCCCAACCAATGTCCACTGTTAGAAATGCACTGCAGTATCGCTGGTCATTGTGAACCGTCGGCTTGGGCCGTCCTCGGAAGCAGTTTGATATTGGGCGGAGCGCATGCTGCACTTGCTCCGAGGTCAGCTTGGAACTCATAAAACAGATGCCGCGGTTTACTCGAATGACGCAAGCATCCGATCAGCACCGTAATGATTCACGTGTTTCCGGCTTGACGGCAGGCATCCCATTCCCACGGCGGCAATTCGTCGAGCCGGTTCTGTGATATTCCAGCGATACGGGCCAACACATCGACCAGCCAGGCCCACGGACCAACGACGTTGAGCATTGCCATGTTGATCAGGTGCCTGCCGAGATCTTGGCCAGCAGCTGTGCCGTCGAAGGTCGAGGCGAGGCAATCTTGGTCAGATGCGTTTCGAGGTCCGCGAGTTGATCCAACAAACGGGTTCCCTCCGATGTCAGGACATGTTTCCAGTCATGGCGTAGGAACAGTTTCTGCCCCAAATACCGCTCAAGTGCGCGCATGCGCCGCCCCAGAGTTGCCGCGCTCTGTATCCTTCTCTCAAATCAAGTCGGCTACGTGCGGCATAGTTCTCGCAGAACAGCAGCAAGACATGCTCAAGCCAAATCCCCAGTTCGGTTCGGATCAACTATCGTTTCCTTTTGAAAGGAAATCCAAGGCCTTCATGGAAGAAGAGGCATTCCTGCAGGAATATGGCTTACCGGCGCACGGACCCTTTTGGGGGCTCGCCTCTTTGACGGATACTGAATACCAGCCGCCCAAATCCTGGATCCGACGTATTCATCTTGCGGCAATCATCCCGATTCTGCGCCGCAAACTTGCCGGTGGCCGCACCACATGAACGCCCAAAAAGCCAGAGCTCTGCCCATGCCCTACAAAAAACTGGGGCGAAATGGCCCCTTTGTGTCGCGGTTTGCGCCCGGCACCATGACCTTTGGGGCGGAAACACCCGAGAAAGACACGGTCCGTCAGCCGGATCTCTTTGCTGATCGCGGCGGGACTTTTGTCGACACAGCGGATGTCTATTACACGCACGCATGGGACAAGGGCATCGAGATTTACAGAAACGGTCGTGACGCTTGGCGATTTGGTGCGGGCCGGAAAACTGCACAGCCTCGCCTGGTCCAATGTTGGCGGATGACAGATCCAGAAGACAGTCTGGCCGTCGTCAATCTGAAGCTGGAGGACAATCATCTGGATGCGCCGATCACCGTGTCCGCGACTGGCCTGCTAGATTATCTTCACGGGTTTCTCGAAGCATGGTCGAAAATGGATATCGGGTCGCGTCTGGGTACTTAGATTTCTGGACCCATCAGTTTGGTTACTGGCATCCGGCTGCGTGGTTCGAGCCCCTGCGTTTCATGGGTATATCATGAGCAATCTATTCTGGCTGACCGACGAGAAGATGGAGCGTACTTGGCCTGCCTTTCCGCAGACCATCGCAAGCCTAGGGTTGATGACAGGCGCGTTTTGCGTGGGATTACTTTTGTCAGTCGCAATAGGCTCCGATGGTCTGATGCGCCCCAAGAATGTGGACCACCCAAAACCCTCCGCAACCGGTAGAAACGCCATCACTATGCATCATAGTGTTGCAATATCCCGGAGCTTGATCCACACTATGGTGCATAGTGCAGGAATTTCCCTGCATGTCTCACTGGGCGACCCCAGCCCTATTCGGAGATTTCGGATATGAAAAAGAAGCCTGCCACCCTGCCCCGAGGGTATCGCACCTGCACTGCATCGCTTGCCGTTACGGATGTTCCTGCGGCGCTGAAGTTCTATGAAAACGCCTTTGGCGCACAGGTTCAGACCTATGACATGGATGAGGTCCCTGGCTTTGCCGCCATCAAGATCGGCAACTCGATGCTGTTTGTAACGACCGGATGGGGTGCGCATGGTCCCACTGTTTCGGGTGCCATCACGCCGGTTGGTCAGTATATGTATGTTGAGGATGTAGATGCTGTCCTGTCGACTGCATTGAAAAACGGCGCAAACCTGATTGCCGAGGCAAACGACACCTATTGGGGCGAGCGTTGTGCCACCGTTGCCGACCCGTTCGGACATATCTGGACGCTGGCGACACGCATCGAGAACCTCAAATCCGAAGATATCAACCAGCGCCGCAAAGCGATGTTCCGCGCGATTCAGGATCAGGATTCCGAAGCCACAGCCGTGGCGGCTGAGACCACAGAGCAGACCGAGGCCGCGTGATCCGTCAGAGGTTGAACAATGGACGGATCGTGGGGTACCGATGTGGGCGTGTTCTATGACAGGCAAAATCAATTCATGACCGACGCTCCCCTTCCGACCTACACGATCCGCCAGAACGACCTGGCCGTTCTGGCCGCCGAGAACCGCATCGGAGACTATCCGGTCGCGGTGCGTACCGCCCGCGAGGTGGTCAGCGGCGGATTTGCCAACCAATCGGCGCATCCCAACACTTGGACGGTCTACTTTCTGATCGATGGCCAATGGGCGCTGGTCGAATCCACGCGCGGATTGCGACGGGAATGGTCCAGCCTGGACCGACTGGAGAAATGGCTGCGCAGTTGCGGGTTCCGGTTTTTCTGGGTTCGCAATGACATCGATTTTGTGGAAACACTCGGCGAGGACGCCACCGAAGAAGAGGCCAGATGAGGGACTTGGCCCCAATATATCAACCGCCGGTGGATAGCAGGCTTGCGCCGACACGCGGTTTTATGTTCCGATGAAGAACGCCGGATCACAACGGCGATCGCAATCGGCAAGAAAATGAGAAGAAGAACGAAATGACCCCTTTTGCGATAACCGGAATCCAGATGCACGTTGGCGCACTGAATTCGAATGTCGATGCGATGCTGCATCGGATCGATGTGATGATGGCACGGTTTCCCTGGACCCAGATGGCGCTGTTCAGCGAACTGGCCCCCTATGGCCCGCTCGATCGGTTTGCCCAGCCTTTTCCTAATGACGACCTGCCGCGCTTTCAGGACGCCGCGCGGCGCTATGGTATCTGGCTGATCCCCGGTTCGATGTTTGAGAAACTCGAGGATGGGCGGGTTTTCAACACAGCCGTGGTGATTAATCCGGATGGTGAGATTGTCTCCAGATACTCTAAGATGTTCCCGTTCAAACCCTATGAGGAAGGTATCTCATCCGGGACCGAGTTCTGTATTTTCGATGTTCCGGATGTAGGTCGGTTCGGCCTGTCGATTTGCTATGATATCTGGTTCCCAGAGACCACCCGCCACCTGACCAGTCAGGGGGTAGAAGTTCTGCTGCACCCGGTTCTGACTGGCACCACCGACCGCGAGGCGGAACTGTCCATCGCCAAGGCCACTGCTGCGCAGTTTCAGTGTTACGTGTTCGACGTGAACGGGTTGGCTGCCGGTGGTGTTGGCCGCTCGCTGGTCGTCGACCCCTCAGCCACCGTGTTGCACCAGTCGGCGGGACAGGAAGATATTTTCCCCATCGAGATCGATCTCGATCAGGTGCGCCGTCAGCGCGAGGTTGGCCTGAAAGGTCTGGGGCAGGTCCTGAAAAGCTTCCGCGACCGCGAGGCAGACTTCCCGGTTTATGACCGCAACAGCGGGGCAGATGCCTATCTGCACACATTGGGGCCGCTGCGCATTCCGCAAAAAGGCGATGTCGCCGGGGTCGCCGCATCCGACCCAAGAACGGCGCTGGGATATAGCGAAAGCGCCGAAACCAAGCCCGATAATCTTTATCTCTACAAAGGGCGCTCAGGGACAGACTGATACTGGGGCAGCTTTTCGGTATCGGCAGAAAGGACACAGATTTCATGCACGGCATTTCCGATAGCGAAAAGCTCCCTACCATCTCAGATTACTACAGCGCTTCACAACTGAGGGCGGACAGGTGGAGCGCGCTACGGGAAGCGGCCGAAGCACTTTACCACGATGGCGGTGAAAAAGAGCGCACAAGGGCCCTGCAATTGTTACAGGCTCTGGCCCCGATCGAGATGTATTTCGCCTTCCCTGGGGCCTCTGCTTTTGACTATCTGCGCCGACTGCTGGAACACGGGAATTTCACCGACTTTTCGACTGCCGTGCGCCGGGTATCCCGCGCTCTGACCTCTGGCGCCTATCGCCGCCGTTCGATCCCACTGATCGCGGATGAGACGGAAGGGGACGAATTCGAAGACGAGTCGACCCAGACCCATGAAGCCCGCGCATTGGGACGCCCGTATTTCGAGGTAATGATCGTCGACAACGTCAACGAGCAGCAGGAAAGGTTCCTGCAATCCAGCCTGCAACGCATGCGCCGCAGCGAAGACCCCTTCATCTATGAAATTGTCGTCGTACCCAGTGTCGAAGATGCGCTGATTGGTGTCTTGTTTAATCAAAATGTGCAAGCCGTCATCGTCCGCCCCGGCCTGAGCCTGAAATCCAAGAACGAAACGAACGTTCTGGGCCGCTATATCAGCCTCTACGGCGAAGGTGCTGATCTTGGAAAACTGACACCGTCCGAATACGGCCCCGAAACCTGCCGCCGGATTGGCATGTTGCGCCCGGAACTGGATGCCTATCTGATCACCGACCGCTCGGCCGAAGATATCGCGGGGCTTGATCTGGGTCTATGCCGGCGGGTGTTCTACAATCAGGAAGACTTTCTGGAATTGCACCTCAACATCCTGCGCGGTTTGCAGCGGCGGTACAAGACGCCATTTTTTACCGCACTCAAGGAATACTCCAAGCAACCCACCGGTGTCTTTCATGCGATGCCGATCAGCCGCGGCAAGTCGATCAGTCGCAGCCATTGGATTCAGGATATGGGGGCGTTCTACGGCTCGAATATCTTCATGGCTGAAACTTCGGCCACGTCAGGCGGATTGGATTCACTACTGGAACCGCGCGGCCCGATCAAAGAGGCGCAGGAGGCCGCCGCCCGCGCATTCGGATCGAAACAGACATATTTCGCCACCAACGGGACCTCGACCTGCAACAAGATCGTGGTGCAGGCGCTGGTCAGACCCGGCGATATCGTGTTGGTCGACCGCGACTGCCACAAATCGCATCACTACGGCATGGTGCTGGCGGGCGCGAGCGTGGTCTATATGGACAGCTATCCGCTGCACGAATATTCGATGTACGGCGCGGTGCCTATCCACGAGGTCAAGCATAAGCTACTGACCTTGCGCGCTGAGGGTAAGCTTGACCAGGTGCGCATGGTGTTGCTGACCAACTGCACCTTTGACGGGATTGTCTATAACGTCCAGCGGGTGATGCAGGAATGTCTGGCGATCAAGAAAGACCTGGTGTTCCTCTGGGATGAGGCTTGGTTCGCCTACGCAAGATTTGCCCCCAATTCCCGCGTCCGAACCGCGATGAGGTCGGCCAATATCCTGCGCGAAGAGTTCCGGACACCCGAACATGCCAGCGCTTACAAGGCCCAGCAGGCGGCTCTGGAAGGCGCCGATGACGAAATGTGGCTCAATACCCGATTGATAGCTCCGCCTGATGCGCGGGTCCGGGTCTATGCAACCCAATCGACCCACAAGACACTGACATCGTTGCGGCAGGGCTCGATGATCCATGTTAACGACCAGCAATTCAAAGGCGCGGTGGAGGAGGCCTTTCACGAAGCCTATATGACCCACACTTCGACGTCGCCCAATTATCAGATCATCGCTTCGCTGGATGTGGGGCGCAGGCAGGTCGAGATCGAGGGGTATGAATTTGTCCAGCGTCAGGTCGAAAGCGCGATGGCGATCCGCCGTGCGGTGTCGACCCATCCGCTGCTGAAGAAGTATTTCAGGCTGGTCACGGCGGGCGACATGATCCCAGAGCAATACCGCGAAAGTGGCATGACAAGTTATTTCGACCCGGATCAGGGGTGGGCCGATGTCTGGGATTGCTGGGCAAATGATGAGTTCGTACTGGATGCCACCCGGATCACCCTGCATGTGGGCGCAACGGGCTGGGATGGCGATACTTTCAAGACCAAGATCCTGATGGACAAATACGGCATCCAGATCAACAAGACTTCACGCAATACCGTGCTGTTCATGACCAATATTGGAACAACGCGCAGCTCCGTGGCTTACCTGATCGAAGTGCTGGTCGAGATCGCCAAAGAGTTGGACGATCTGATGGACGACGCTTCTAAAATGGAAAAGCTTGCCTTCGACAGGCGGGTCAAGAATCTGGTGGAAAACGTTCCGCCGCTGCCCGATTTCAGCCGCTTCCACGATGCGTTTCGGTGTGAAACGGGAACCGAGGCAGGCGACATCCGTGCCGCGTTTTTCCTGTCTTATGACGAGGACAATTGTGATTACGTCGAGCCGGACAAAGAGATGCTCGGTCGGCTGGAGGCGGGCGAAGAGCTCGTTTCGGCCACTTTCGTGATCCCCTATCCGCCGGGCTTTCCCATTCTGGTTCCGGGTCAGGTGATCAGCCCCGAAATTCTAAGATTCATGCAGGAACTGGACGTGTCGGAAATCCACGGCTTCCGCGCCGATCTGGGCCTGCGCATTTTTACCGAAGACGCTTTGAAATCAATCAAGAACCCCTAAGGGGTCAGGGAGGACAACATGCCAAAGAAGGTGCTGAAGAACATCTCGGAAATTCGCCGCTACTTCCACACCAACAAGGACCCGGTTTATTTCGTATCAGCGACCAATTTCAACCTGTTAGGGTTGGATGAATGGGTGATGAATTTCACCTATATCTGCTACATGGACTGTTTCGACGGGCGGCATCCGAACGTGTTTGTCCCCTCGGAAATGCCACATGATGAGTTCCAATCGATTGAGGATATCAACAACTACCTGCTTCAGCACAAAGAGGTCATCGACCTGATCAAGCGGCGCGGCGGTAAGCCGAAATTCGTGTTCCTGATGTTTGACGAGACCACCGAGAAGCTGGTCAAGGAATTGGGTGGCCAATTGTGGTTCCCCAAGGCCAAGTTGCGCACGAAATGTGACAACAAGATCGAAACCGTTCGCATCGGCAACAAGGCGGGCGTGCCGTCGGTGCCCAATACGCTGAGTGTGGTTAATAGCTATGACCACCTGCGCAAGATTTGCGACAAGGCCGGGCTGGGCCATGATCTGGTGCTGCAATCCGCATTCGGAGACAGCGGCCACACGACGTTCTTCATCAAGTCTGAGGCCGATTTCAAAAAGCATGAGCACGAGATCGTCGGTGAGGGCGAAATCAAGATAATGAAGCGGATTGATTGTCGTGGCGCGGCGATTGAGGCCTGTGCGACTTCGGAAGGCACTATCGTTGGTCCGCTGATGACCGAGCTTGTAGGCTTCAACGAACTCACCCCGTATCGCGGGGGCTGGTGCGGGAACGAAATCTTCTCGACCGCCTTCCCGCCCAAGGCCCGCGAACAGGCGCGGCAACTGACCTTTCAGTTTGGTGAGGAATTGCGCAAATCCGGCTATCGCGGCTATTTCGAGTTGGACTTCCTGATCGACAAGAAAACCGATGAGCTCTGGTTGGGCGAGCTGAACCCCCGCATCACCGGAGCCAGTTCGATGACCAACCACGCGGCCTTTGCCCATGCGGACGCGCCGCTGTTCCTGTTCCACCTGCTCGAGTTCTCGAAGAAACCCTTCAAGCTGGATGTCGAAGAGCTGAACGCCCGCTGGGCTGACCCGGACATGATCGACAGTTGGTCACAGATGGTGATCAAACATACCGATGACAGCGTTGACCGCATCACCCAAGCGCCACAATCTGGCATCTATAAGATGCTTGAAGACGGCCGCGTCGTGTTTGATCGTTTTGACTATCACCGCCGCGCGGTTGGCGAGAATGAGGCCTTCTTCCTGCGCATTTCGAATGTCGGCGATTATCGTTATGAAGGCGCTGATCTGGGTATTCTGGTGACACGCGGACGGTCGATGACCAAAGGCTTCAAGTTGACGGATAAGTCGAAAAAGTGGATTCACGGCATCACATCGGCCTATACGGCTGAACCACTGCCTGCAGCACAGCCGATGGAAGATCCCGCGTTCAAAATCATGTAGAAAGTTCGATGGCGCTTGTTTTTCGCTCAATAGACGAGGCGCAGCCCGGCCCGAAACTGGCCGGGCTGTTTGCCGGATACTGGCCCGCTTACCGTAAATGGTGGGCGCAGGAGGGCTATTCTGCCCGCCCAACTTATCGCGAATGCCTGCGCGCGCTGCTAGAGCACATGCCCGAAATCATGCCGCTCTACGAAGAAGTGGTCGAACTTGTGGGCGGCAGTGACAGCCAGGCGCGATTTCTCAGCCTGTATTGTCCGCCGAAATACCTTTCGGGCTGCAGTCAGGCGATCTGGCGTGGTGACACGCCATTTCTGGTGCGCAACTATGATTATCACCCCCGAACTTTCGATGCTGCGATCCTGAAAACGCAGTGGCTGGGACGCGGCGTGATCGGGATGAGCGATGGCATTCTGGGCCTGCTTGATGGCGTCAACGATGCCGGATTGATGGTGTCGTTGACCTTTGGCGGCCGTACGCAGGTCGGTCCTGGCTTTGGCGTGCCCATGATCCTGCGGTATGTATTGCAAATTTGCGAGACCACTGCCGAAGCGGTCGACTGCCTGTGCAGAATCCCTTGCCACATGAGCTACAACGTCACCGTGCTGGACGCGAAAGGGAAATATGCAACCGTCTACATGGCGCCGGACCGCGTGCCCGAAGTCACGGATCAGCCTGTCGCCACCAACCACCAGTCAAAGGTCGAATGGCCCACCCATGCCCGCTTTACCGCTACGGTAGAACGCGAACGTTTCCTGTTGCAGAGGCTCACACTGCATCCCGAGGGCGAGAACCGGTTCATCGACGCTTTCCTGCGCCCACCGCTTTACTCCACTGCGTTTAGTTCCGGGTTCGGCACGCTTTATACCGCCGTCTACAGGCACACTGGCCAGATTTCACTGATGTGGCCGGGTGCCGTTTGGAACTTGTCTTTTGATAACTTCACAGAAGGCACGCGCCGCATCCTTTTTCCAACCGATACAGAGGCCACTGGACATGGCCGAACTGTCGGGTTCGGTAACCTGTAAAAGGGAGTCCCTGTTAACGCCTGAAAATGTGTCCTACGGCGGTAGTATCGCAAGGTTTCCGCATGTCTAAGAAGCTCCTCCGCTGGACACACTTATCCAGCGAGCGCCGCAAACTGCGCGAAGCCAGACCGCGCTGACTGGTCAAACTGACCTTCCCGGACCACATGTGCGACTTTAGTCCCGGCCAAGGTAGCCGAAGCTGAATTCATCGATTTGAAGGTCTCCATAGGTCGGGTAAGTTTCTTAGTGAAACGGTGGTCCTGTTCAATGATGTTGTTAGGATGTTTCGTCCGCCGGACAGAGATTAACCAACATCAGTCGCACATCACGAGCAGCCAGTTCATGTTGTACAGACCAGCTATGTTCGATCCGCTTTTATCGATAACACCTTGTCCGGCCAACCGTTGTTGCAGATGGCTTTCACAAGGTTTCATCCATCCACCACGAACAACCCCGTGGCACCTTTCAACGGTGCGCTTCAGCAGCGATAGTGCGCGTATATTTCTTGACCCAGCGGTTAAGCGTTGCATGATCCAAGTCGACGCCGCGTTCTGCCATGATCTCTTCGAGATCGCGAACTTAGGAACACACGGCATAAAGGATCACGGATTTCGGGTGCTGCCGCCTTTGAAGGAGATTAATCCTGACTGAGTCTCGGGAAAGTGCGGGGGTCTGGCTCGACGCGCCTGGCTACGCAGCTGAAATCCGAGACTTTGCGACACCACCGATGAGAACCCTCACTTGTCAAAATCGCTCAATTTTGCTTCAAGAAATTTGCCGCTGTCTGTCAGAAATCGTTGTCCATTGGTCTGAAAAATGTGGAAATTTTCAATGCTGCATTTTAGTCTAATTTTCTCGCCGATATGTGGCGACTGATTGGCAGGAACTTGCACTGTGACCAGATTTTCCACTCCGATATCAGCAACAACGGTGCGTGAGCCACCATGATATTCATTCAACTTGACCACTCCGGTGAATTGCCCTTGATCTGGGTCCACAAGCGAAATGGCCTCAGGCCTTACGCCCAGTTGGACATCTTGAGGCATGGCCTCTGCGGGAAAGATTATTTCCTTGTGCCCCGGGATCGTGATAACATTTTCACCAAGTTGGACATTCAAAATATTCATCTTCGGAGAACCAAGAAATTGCGCGACAAAAACGTTTGCGGGGTTGTCGTATAGCTCGGTTGGCGACCCGGTTTGCATGATCTGGCCATCCTTTAATACGACGATACGGTCGGCGAGAGTCATCGCCTCTGTTTGGTCATGCGTAACGTAAATTGATGTCGCATTCAGGGATCGATGAAGAGTAGCTATTTCCACTCTGGTGTCGGCACGAAGAGCCGCATCAAGATTTGAAAGAGGTTCATCGAACAGGAATGCGGCAGGCTCGCGAACGATAGCACGACCAATTGCCACGCGTAGCCGCTGGCCGCCGGAAAGCGCGTTGGGTCTACGATCTAGGTAGTCCTCTAGACGAAGAATGCGCGCGGCCTCCGCAACTTTTTCGGCAATCTGATCTTTTGGCAATTTTGCTGTGTGGAGTGCAAAGGCAATATTGTCTCGCACGTTCATGTGCGGATAAAGTGCATAACTTTGAAAGACCATCGACAACTTGCGGTCGTAGGGTTCGAGGTGAGTTACATCCTTGCCACCAATCATGATGCTACCAGAGGTTGCTTCTTCCAATCCCGCGATCAGCCGGAGCAATGTGGATTTTCCGCAACCTGATGGCCCGACGAAAATACAGATTTCTTGCTCGGATATCGTGAGAGATATATCACGAATGACCTCATGAGCTCCGAAGGATTTGTGTAGATTTTCGATACGGATTTCGGACATGGACTAACCTTTCACAGCACCAGCCACCATCGAGCCGGTGATCCGGCGATACATGATAAGGCCAAGCAGAAGTGGTGGAAGAGCGGCAACGATCATTACTGCCGAGGCGACACCCCACTGGACCCCCCCGCCCGATGTTGCAAAGAACAATGAAGCGCCAACCGTCATTGGCACGGCCTCGCTGGTCGTCAACATGAGGCCAAATAGGAACTCATTCCAAGCGGTAATAAAACCAAACACAAATGTTGTGATGAGGGCTGGGCGGCAAAGAGGCAGAACAACCCGGATCAATAGGCCACCAGTACGCGCTCCGTCCATGCGAGCGGCTTCTTCTAGTTCAATCGGAAGATCAGCAATCGCATTGACCAGAAGCATTAAAGTAAGCGGAAGGTTGACGATCGCCAAAATCAAGCCAAGCCCAAGGTGCGTATCGAGAAGCCCCAGTGTCGCGTACATCATATACAATGGAATTGCGAAAACGATCAGAGGCAACGCTCTGAGATTGACAATAATCGGGAATAGAATACTGCGACCGTAGCCTCTTCTCACCATTGGCCAAGCAAGCGGAAACGCGACGACCATCGGGAGAATTGCACCGATGAGAACGGCAGAGAGAGAATTCCAAAGGTAGTAATATACATTCAGGCGGTCGCTAATGGTCAACACCGTTGCAAAGTTTTCCAGAGTTGGGGCTTCGACCCAAAGCGATGCGTTTCGGTTGACCTCATTTGGCCCCTTGAACGCGGTCATCAATGTAGACAGGATCGGAAAGTTCAAAACAAATCCCGCTACTGCAAAGACAATCCAACGTGGCCCCATCCGGCGTCTCATCGGGAAGCCCTCCGCAATAGAAACTGTGCAACTGATAGAACGATGAATGCCGAGGCGAATAGCAAAATTGCCGCCGCCATTGATTTCCCGATCTCTCCTCGGCGCAAAAAAGTTTCGTAAATGTAAATCGACATTGAGGTCGTAGAGCCACCCGGACCCGCCCCAACAAGTGTGTAGATGTTGTCGAAAACCCTGAACCCATCAATAAACCTAACAAACACCGCCACAAAAACAGTGGGCATCATCAAAGGTAGCTCTAGTTTCCAGAACAATCTCCATGGCCGGGTGCCATCCACAGCCGCAGCTTCGCGCATCTCTTGTGGGATCGCCTGAAAAGCGGTCATAAAGAGCAGAAATGCAAAGGGTGTCCACTGGAACGTTTCTGCAACGACAACCGTAGCAAACACATTTTTAGGTCCCAGAAAAGAGGGAGACCAGCCCAGCCAGCTGTAAAAATAGTGAGGAACTGTTCCGGCAAATTCATGGAGAACAAGTCTGTACATTAGACCCATCATTGCCGGTGCGACGATCATCGGGATAATCAAAATCGCCACGACCCACCCAATCGACGCAAGGGGCTGCTCGACAGTTTGCCGATTTTAGACTGGAGGTGTGTGGCAACACGATACCACAGGTGTCCAAAGGTCCTCCTATCAACAATCGCTCTCGCTGCAACCATCATCTATTGGCTATGAGTCCTCACCCTAGAGGTGCCTGTTTTAGCCAATCTCCTCGTAGTGCGGGGTCCAGAATTTCCTATCTATCGCAGCTTTCAGGTCATCTTCGCTGGTGTCCGGCGCGACCTTGTCCAACTGTGCCTGCTTACCCACCGCATATGCGATGACTTTACTGACTCGGCGAATGTCACTCACATCGGGCAGAAGGCTGGCGGTCCGATCCGATTTCGCAGGTGACAGCGCGGCCAGCGCTTCGGCGGCAGCCATGAACATTCCATCAGTGACATGTCGCGCACCTGCCGCCAGCACACCCAATCCCATACCCGGGAAAATATAGGAATTGTTACATTGGGCAATGTAATGGGTGTTGCGAGCAATCGTGACCGGATCAAACGGGCTGCCGGTCGCAACCAAGGCACGCCCATCTGACCAGCGCAGAATATCTGCAGGCACAGCCTCAATCCGGGATGTCGGGTTCGAGAGAGGCAAAATGACGGGATGTTCACTATGATCAGCCATCGCACGAATGATCGTTTCTGAGAACAAACCTGCCTGACCGCTGACACCAACCAATATGTTGGGCTTGGCCTTGTTGATCACATCTAGTAGCGAAATATTACCTGCGGACCATCCACCCACCTTGTCGACA
Organism: Ruegeria sp. EL01; assembly: GCF_900313035.1. Taxonomy (GTDB): domain Bacteria; phylum Pseudomonadota; class Alphaproteobacteria; order Rhodobacterales; family Rhodobacteraceae; genus Ruegeria. The sequence goes on from NZ_OMPS01000039.1 coordinate 42,857, forward strand.
GGCTGTACAAGTCGCTTCTGAAACGGCAGCAGGTCTGTCATTGCGTCAGTCAACAGCCCATTTCGGTCCACCAGGTAAATGCGACTGCATGCCTCGGATTCAGATAACCCTTGCCGGACCATGAGTTGCACCAGTTGTTCGGCGATGCCCACACCTGCAGATCCTGCGCCAAGGAACGCAATGGTTGCGTCCTTTAACGGGACATCAGTGACGTCGGAAGCTGCCAGCAAGGTGCCGGCCGTTACTGCCGCCGTACCCTGAATGTCGTCATTGAAAGTGCATAGCTGATCGCGATAGCGCGCCAGCAGCGGAGCCGCGTGTTGTTGTGCAAAATCCTCGAATTGCAGCAAGACCTCTGGCCACTTGCGCTTTACGGCCGTTACAAAAAGATCGACAAACTCGAAGTATTCATCCCCGCTGATGCGCTCGTGACGCCAGCCGATATAGAGGGGATCTTCCAGTCGTTCCTGGTTATTGGTGCCAGCGTCCAATACCACCGGGAGCGTCACAGACGGGTCAATTCCCCCAGCAGCGGTATAGAGCGACAGTTTACCGATCGGAATACCCATCCCACCGGCACCTTGATCACCCAACCCCAATATCCGTTCGCCGTCGGTGACGACAATGGCCTCGACAGATAGCAAGATGGAATTTTCCAGCATTTCATCGATGCGATCACGCTCGGGAAACGGGATGATCAATCCGCGCGGGTGATCGTAAATCTCGCTGAACTGCTTGCAGGCGTCACCCACAACCGGTGTATAAATAATCGGCATCATCTCGGACAGGTGCCGTATCAAAAGTGCGTAAAACAGAACTTCGTTCTCGTCCTGCAAGCCGCGTAGATAGATGTGCTTGTCCAGCTGGGTTTCTTGGCGCTCGAAAGCGGCATAGGCACGGTCAATCTGAGTATCGAGCGTTTCAATGTGCGGCGGCAGAAGGCCCATCAACCCAAATTTTTTTCGTTCATGCAGAGAAAAAGCAGTGCCTTTGTTCAAAAGTGGGTTCGTCACGTAGGGCAAGTTTGCGGGACCGGTATAGACCATCAGACGTCCTTTCGGATAGGCGCGCAGATTGCACGCGTCTTGCTCAGCAAGGTCAGCATTATACGACAACAATTGCAACGTGCTTGGAAGGCGAAGGCATCTCGTTGCTTTGTGGCACATCAATGCTGCCCGTTGCTGGGTTCGAAAGTCGAGGATCAAATGGATTCGCGCAGCGCACAAGTGCGGTCGCAAGCCGCACCTCAAGCTATTGCCAATATCTAATCTGTGGATGCCCGAGCTAATCACAAAGGGCCGCGTCGGATTTGCCGGGATTGCGCCTCCAAGCGCCCTAGGGCACGGTGTTTGCTCAACCTGAAGGGATACTCATGACCTCGACAAAACTAACCAATCCTTGGCTCATCTTATTGGGTCTTGCGCTCGGAGTCAGCGTGTCCAATGCCTTTGGTCGCTTTGCATATGGTCTTATTTTACCATCAATGAAAAGTAGCCTCGGCTGGAATCTAACCCAATCTGGTTGGCTAAACACGTCCAATTCAATTGGCTACATTGTGGGCTCAATCCTAACACTTTTCCTGATCCGGCGTACTTCGCCGTCGCAGCTATTTGCGGGTGGCACAGTGGCGACCGCTGTGTGTCTCTTGATGACCGGGTTTGATGAAGGCCTCTTTTTTCAAACCGCTTGTCGTTTTTTAGTGGGGTTATTCGGCGCTCTTTCCTTTGTGGCAGGCGGCGTTCTGGCGGCATCGTTGTTCCAAGACAGTGCCCGAAGGAATGCGCTGGCCATCGCCTTGTACTTTGGTGGTGGCGGAGGATTGGGTATCGCACTATGCGGCGCAACCCTTCCGACCATGTTAGAGGTATTCGGGCCGCAATCTTGGGACTGGGCGTGGATCGGCGTCGGGTCTGCAGCCCTGGTCATTTGCCCGTTTTCGGTTTGGGCTTCCACAATGTTGAAGGAAACCAAGCACGATGCTGCGCTTCCTTCCATCCCTCCGGTCCGCAGAATGCTTGGCGAACTCGGCGGATACGCGCTCTTTGGATTGGGTTATATTGTGTACGTCACCTTTATTTCTGTCTGGATGAAGGAGCAAAATTCCAGTGTACTATTGACCACTTCAACATGGATGGTGCTTGGGTTCAGTATCATGGCGTCTCCTTTTGTTTGGCGCGGGGTATTGTCCCGATTTGCTTCTGGAACGCCATTGGCACTGATCCTGACCGGGGTCGCGTTTGGTTCAGCCCTGCCGATCTTCGTTCCAAACGGATATGGATTGATTATGTCCGCGCTGGTGTTCGGGCTTTCGGTCTTTATGCCGCCCACTGCAGTAACCAGCTTCGTCCGCCAGAACGTGGATCAACGGGATTGGGGCGCAACTATAAGTTTTTTCACAGTGATGTTCGCCGTTTCACAGGCTCTGGGCCCGATCGGGGCCGGTATCATTGGCGATGTAACTGGAGAAATAGGAGATAGCCTCATCGTGGCTGCTGCTGTCCTGCTTGTGGGCGCACTTTGTGCCACGATGCAAAAACCGCTTAAGCTTGGGACGGCGTAACCGCCGATAACAGAACCACTCTGAGTTGCCGTGTTGATTTCCTATGGAATGAGCTCCTTGGGTTCTTACCGGAGCGGCACAGACCCTAACTCCGAAAACGGCCCGCCTCTGCCGTTGACTAGGTTGTTCGACTGCTGTGGCTGCACCCGCCAAAGCTGACATTCATTGCGAGCGCATACTCAAGAAGAGTCTGATTTCATAAATCACGGACGACATTGCCATTCAGGCCAGCGCTTTTTCAACCACTTCATAGTCATAGGTCGTAATCTCAAGTCGGTTCTTATCGGGATCGAGAAAGTAAAGAGACCACGACATATTATGATCGACAACATCTTGCCGGGTTAAAGTACCACCTGTATTTGTTTTCAAATCCAAAGATTCCATACTATCGAGAAAATCGATAAAGGTGCCGCCTTCAACTCGGAACGCAACTGTGCTGTCGCGGGATACTTCTTTGAAATCGCGTTCAAAAAGCGACAATGCGGGATATCCGTCGCCCCCTTGCATTATCAAGGGACCCATCGGGTCCGCGGCCCAAGAGGCGAGTTCGGCGTACCTTTTCAAGCCCAAAACCATTTCATACCAACCCGCTGCAGCCTCGCGTGTCAACGGCGGAGTAAAATTCTGCCACGGGGCGGAGCAAAAGTCGTCCATTGCTTGGGTGGCCGACGCCTTGGCAAACGCGCTCCCAAATAGCTGGCGGTTGCCAAGGCGTCTTGGTCCGTCAGGACCAATCTTTTCCGCGTATTAGGAGTTCTGCCGAGCCCTGCTCTGTGCCAGACGATAGCTTTCTCCGTTCATCTCCAGGATGCTGACATGGTGGGTCAGCCGGTCGAGCAAGGCACCGGTGAGGCGCTCTGATCCGAACGTTTCCGTCCACTCATCGAAGGGCAGGTTTGAGGTGATCATGATGGAGCCGCGTTCGTACCTTTGGGAGATCAGTTCGAACAGCAGCTCAGCGCCGGTTTTGCTGAGGGGCACGAAGCCCAGCTCGTCGATGATCAGGAGCTTCTGTTTCACCAGTTGCTTTTGCAGCCGCAGGAGCTGGCGCTCGTCGCGGGCCTCCATCAACTCGTGGACGATTGCGGCAGCGGTTGTGAAGCGAACCGCCAGGCCTTTCTGGCAGGCGGCCAGACCGAGGCCGAGCGCCACGTGGGTCTTACCAGTGCCGCTGGGGCCGAGAGCGATGACGTTTTCGCAGCGGTCGATCCATTCACAGCGCGCCAGTTCCAGCACCTGCATCTTGTTGAGGCTTGGGATCGCCGTGAAGTCGAAGCTGTCGAGACTTTTGGTTGCAGGGAACCGCGCTGCCTTGATCCGGCGCTCGATCATCCGCCGTTCCCGGTCGATGAGTTCGAGCTCGATCAGACGGGCCAGGAACTGGACGTGATCTCTCCCTTCGGCAGCGCAGAGCCGGGCCTGCTTGTCGTATTCCCGCAGGATGGTCGGCAGCTTCAGCTTTTTGAGTTGGTGGTTCAGCAGGATCTGTGGTGTCTCCGTCATGTCGAGGCACCTGTTGTCAGGCACATGTAGCTGGAGGGTGACGTCGTCGCCACCTTGGCCCGTGGCAGATACGGATAG
>NZ_OMPS01000036.1 GCF_900313035.1 Ruegeria sp. EL01
GGATACAAGGGCTGGATTCATGCCGATGGCTATTCCGGCTTCAACGGGTTGTTTGGAGAGAGCAAAGCCTGCGAGATGGCCTGCATGGCGCATGTCCGCCGCAAATTCGTTGATGTCTTTTCCGCACAGGGGTCTTCAGTCGCCGAAGAAGCCATCCGCAGGATCGCGAAGCTCTATGCCGTGGAAAAAGAGGCACGGGGTAAACTCCCGGAAGAGCGTGTCGCCTTGCGACAGCACAAAGCCAAGCCCGTCTTCGACGAACTGGAGCAATGGCTGCACGATCAATTGCCCAGGATCTCCGGCAAATCGCCACTGGCGAAATCAATCCGCTATGCATTGTGTCGCCTGCCTATAGCACGATGTTTTCTGGATAGTGGCTGCCTGGAACTCGACAACAACTCAGCCGAGCGCGCCGTCAAACCCGTCGCCATCGGACGCAAGAACTGGATGTTTGCCGGATCAGAAGGCGGCGGCAAAGCCATGGCCATTGCATTCACCCTGATCGAAACCGCAAAACTTAATGGCGTCGATCCGCAAGCCTGGCTGACCTGGGTATTGGCACGCATCGCCGATCACAAGATCAATCGCATCGATGAACTTATGCCCTGGAATTATGCGGCAAGCGCCGCCCAATAGCAGCTGATCGGCTTCACCGGACGGACACATCCTTGATCTCCTTTGTGAACCTACGGTTCTTGCAGGCTCTATTGTCTGCGCATGCGTCGGTTTGTTGGTTGTGGCCAGTTCCCAGTCCATGTTCTTTGTTATTTTTGGAGCCGCTGTGATCGGTATCGGCGTTGCAGTAGTGTACCCAGTGTCTCTTTCGATAGCGGCCCGGAGATCCGAAAGGCCAGAACGAGACGTGGCAACAATGTCCTTCATATGTTTTGCTAGCCTAACGGCAAGTCCTGCCGCTGTAGGGGCCTTGGGCGAGATGTATGGGCTTCGAGTAACTTTCGGATTATTCGCTTGCATCTCACTTCTCGCGCTGTTCCTTCTCCCGATCGTTGGTGCAAGAAGTGACAAATAGGACGCGGCATTAAGAAAGCTTGGGATCGAACCATGCGTTTTGTGAACCCCCTCCCTTTTGTATCGGACATGTCTCGGTCAGTAGTTTTCTACCGGGAGGTTCTTGGTCTAAGTGTGATTGCTGATCACGGCAATTTCGTTCAGTTCGGCAACGGGTTTGCGCTCCATGACGGGTCAACGCTTCTTCAAACAATCTTTGGAAACGCCAATGCCGCTGAGAAACCTTATGGTCGGAAGAATTTCGTCCTATATTTTCAAGTTGAAGACATCGAGGCAACAGCTGCAGAGATCGAATCCAAAGTTGATTTGATACATTCGCTGTGTCAACAAACATGGGGAGAGAGGGTCTTCCGGTTCCGCGATCCTGATGGGCACATCATCGAGATTGGTGAGGCGCAGCAGGGCTCGAAGCGAAAAAAGACAACTTAGAGTGAAAGAGATCGGCATTGAAGTCAGGCATGTCGTTGCCTCAAGATATACGTTCGGGCCAATCTCTTGAATTGCTAGGCCTCCGTTCTCTGATCTTTGCATCTATCCTCGTCGCCCAAAATCCACGTGCTGCTATATTCGATCAGGAAGTCCCCTACCGTTGTTCCACCAGCGATTCGGGTTTTCACTTTGCGGATCGTAGGCAGCGCGGCTTGCCCAATCCTCTCTGACAAAAATCACCGGTTCTTCGTAGTGATGAGCGTAGATGATGGCATCCATAACTTTTGAGAGAATGCCCAAGTCCCGCTCAACGGATATCTTTAACTCAACCATGGGGTAATTTTCAGTTTCGCCTGCCTCAAACCCCTCTACATGCGCTGTCGTTGTCGAGTCAGGCTCGGGCTGCGATGTTTCTTTCCCAGTAGCTGAAATACTCGCATTACGTTGATACCGGCCGAAGCTCAATGAATGAACTTTCATGACTTCATCCAAAATACGATCTGTATCTTCCGGCAGTGTCTGAACCTCAACGGTCCACACGGGAACGAGTGCACCAGATCGGGCTCTATACTCTGTCAAATCAACCATCAAGAGATCTCCATTTTTATTTCGTATGGGTTTGCTTTGTCGCCTTGTCTTCTGATCGCGCGGTCTTCATTTCTGATCACACGTGGCGAGCACCACCGCGATGAGAACCAGCGCACCGCCTGCGATGGTGCGAATATGTGGAACTTCAGAAAGAATTAGAAACGCCAGAACTGGTGCCAGAGGAACCTCAAGTGTGCTCAAGAGCGCGGTCTGTCCTGATGGAACGCGCTTTGCTCCTTCGGCGAGTGTTACTGATGCTATGGCGAAGACCAGACCAAACGCACTGAGTATCAGAATTTCGGAAACCGGGATTCCGAGTGGATTGCCCAGAAAAAACGCAACTGGTACGAGCAATAAAGAAGACAGGGCTGATGGTCCTGCGCCGGGTGTAGATGGAAACCGACGATAAATTACCATCAGAATAGCCATGGCAACGGCCATTCCCAATGCAAGAAGGTCACCGCGAAGGTTGATCTGGCCCAATGACCCCGAGACTATGATCGCGACACCCGCAAGTGCGAGCAGCGAACCGGCAATAACCGTTCTGGAGGCCTTTTCGCCAATCCACACCCACGCCAGCAGCGCCGCCAACATCGGTGCCACCGCATAAATTAATGATACGTTGGCGATTGTGGTCAGTTTGAAGGCGGCTATGAAAGCCGCGGTGCCAAGTGCACCGACGGCGGCCACCGCGACGCCGCTGATCCCCATCTTCGGGAAATTGTCATGGATCTGACCACGATGCCAAACCCACAATGTTGTGAATCCGGCAGAGAACACGCCCCGCCAGAAGATAATATCCCATGGTGCCGTCTGCACACCTTTGGAAAAAAGCCCGGCTGTGCTGAAGGTAATCGCAGAGACAACGACAAGCATGATGCCCAGCCTGTATTGCGAGCGTGTTGCCTGCTCAATCATTCCTCATGCACCTTCTCAGAAATAGCCGTCCCATGAATGGCCTGCGCATCGGGGCGGTTCCAATACTTGCTCGGATTGTCTTTATTGCCGGTATAGTTGGACCGTGTGCCCCAGCACTCACTAATGCGTATTGTCGGCTCTTCATGGACATGATTTGCGAAGATGATCGAAAGTGTTTGCTCAAGACGCTGCGTATCCTGTGCGATAGAAATTGTAATATCTACAACAGGCACGGACTGAATCGTTTGCTCGGCCCCGGCATGCGACCCTTCCAAAGCGCGAAACTGCTGTTCGCTTGCTGCCGACACGTGCAAGCAGCAGTCATAATGTCCCTGCTTCAGGTCAACACCCTTGCCTAACGCTTCGAGCAAAGACTCTTTTCCCTGCACAGGCGTCTGGATGACCATCACCCATTCCTTTTCCAGAAAAGCATCTTCCAAATCCACTTCTGCCAAACCGACCATTTGCTTCCCTCTACTCGTTTTCTAGGTTCTAGCAGTTGACGCGAGCAGCATACTTCGGTTATTTCCGAACTATGCATGACGAACCTCCCATGTCGCGGGTGGGTGCTCTAATCGGTTCCCCGGCACGCGCATTGATACTGACCGAGCTTTTTGATGGCCGGGCGCTAACGGCCACCGAGCTCGCCAGTGTTGCGAGTGTTTCCCCCGCAACAGCAAGCGAACATCTGGGTCTTTTGTTGGCAGGTGGGTTGGTTACTCGAGAAAAGAGTGGGCGGCATAGCTACTACCGTCTCGCTTCACCCGAAATTGCAAGCGCGCTTGAGCAACTGGCCGTACAAACAGCAAACGTCGGCTCCGCAGCGAAGTCCATTCGAAAAACCCTTACACGTACACCAATCCAAAGTGCACGAATGTGCTATGATCACATTGCCGGGCGTCTGGGGGTGTCGATTGCAGATGCTTTGTTGAAAAAAGGCGCCTTGATCGCATTAGACACAGATTACGAACTCACCCCAGAAGGTGAAATGTTGTTTGAGTCATGGGGTATAAATCCTACAGATCTGAGACGATCGAAACGGGTTTTCGCCCAACAGTGCTTGGATTGGAGTGAACGCCGCCATCATGTCTCCGGTGCTGTCGGGGCCGCGCTGGCCAAACTCGCGCTCGAGAAAGGCTGGATAGCACGCGCTAAAGAACGCCGGGTTCTGGTCGTCACACCGTTTGGGCAGCGAGAGTTGAAAACCCACCTCGGTATTTCATATGACCAGGTTGAGAAAAGGGCTTAGAACTCGGTCGCGTTCCTAGGTCAGATTTTAGATCTTTGTATAGAATGTATCGCACAGTTTCTTGAAACATGGATTGTTCGACCGGAGTAAGATGCACTAGCAGAACGCAACTTGCATGAACAAATGCGCACAACGATACGATCGCGAAAGTTAAATACCGAAGAAGTCCACTATCAGAATCAGGCTTGAGACTTCAAGTTGCCTATCGAACATTATCGGACAGTTGCTGAAGGTTTCGTACTGCCAACTACCAAGCATCAACTACTACTTAGGTCGTGTTGACAAAAGGGATTCACAATTTGGGTCAGGCGTGATTCAAGCTGGTATCTGCTATGGAGAGCCGCTTGCCCCGAGACCTGATGAGCGACGAGGAATGGTCGCTGTTTGAACACTTCATTTTTGCGGTTCGTGCCCCCAACGGGCGCAAACCCTCGAACCATCGCCTTGTTCTGGATGGGGAATTCTGGATTGCGCGCACCGGATCGCCTTGGCGGGACCTGCCCGAAGAGTTCGGCAAATGGTCAAGCGTTTACAGGCAGTTCCGGCGTTGGACATTGGCAGGGCTGTGGGAGGATATACTCGAGGCCCTGAACCATAGCGGGGCAGTTCCGGACGCCCTGCAAATGATCGACAGTACCGTCATCCGCGCTCACCACCAGGAAGCAGGCGCAAAAGGGGGGCTCCGAGACAGGGTTTTGGCCGTTCAAGAAGTGGGTTCACGACCAAGATCCACCTCCGCGTAAACGCGCACGGATTGCCTATGAGAACGGACATCACACCGGGCCAAACGTCAGACCATCTGGGGTTTGATCTGGTGATGTATGATAATTTGCCTGAGCCGCGCGTGCTATTGGCGGATCGGGGCTATGATGCTGATCGTATTCGCAAAACCATGCATGAGCGCAATGTGCTGACCCAAATTCCGATGCGCAAAACCCGCAAGATACGCGTCGGTGTGGATCACGGGCTTTACCGTCTTCGAAACATGGTCGAGCGCTGCTTCAACAAGCTCAAAAACGCCCGCCGCGTTGCCACCCGCTACGACAAAACCGCAGAAAGCTATCTCGGCTTCATCGACATAACATCAATCCGCCTCTGGGTCCGCCATTTGTCAACATGACCTAAGCGTTCATCAGCCCGCAAACGATCTGGATCAGTTTTCAGCAAAAGCGAGTGCAACCGCAGAAACCTGGGTTGCTATCTCAATCTCATCACGCGAGGCTGCCCCTTGGCCCTGCAAGGCTAGCCTGGCGGATGCACCTATCAACTCTAGCAACAAAATTGCCACTATCGTGGGGTTTATGGATATTGAAGGACGCGCCCGTTTTAATGAATGACCAATGAATCGGCCAATCTTTTCGTTTTCCTGGTTGCAAAGTTCAGACAGCTCCGGCGAGCTCCGGGCACCCATCCAGACAGCAGGCAAAACTGGATCATCCAAAAACAACTGAAAGTACTTGCTTACCAGTGTTTGCACTGCGGCCATCAAGTCACTCTGACTTTCCACCGAGCTGAACAATTGTTGGACAAGTCGGTGAATGTCTTCGTGGTGAAGTTCTATCAGGGAGACCATGATCGCCGATTTTCCTGAGAAGTATCGGTAGATTGCGCTCCGCTTCATCCCAGCGCGGTGCGCGATTTCGTTCATAGTTAGGTTCTCATATCCGCCTTCCAGAATGCCCTGCCGAGTTGCGTCCAGCACTTGATCAACTCGTTGAATACTACGCGATTGTGTCGGTTTCCGCCGATAATAGGTTTCAGTTTGATCATCTTTCTTCATTCGGCACGCAATCTCTCAAGGTGTTGCTGTAAGAGATTGACAAAAACGTGACGGGTTGTCATCTATTAAAACACAACATAGTGTCACGTTAGTAGTAGAATCACTCACACTGTGGAGACCTTAATGTCTGAAACAAAAACCCAAGCTACACTTACCTTTGATTTTGACGCAGAATCCCTCTGGATGTCTTTGGGGCAAATGTCTCCCCAGCCTATGTCGCGCGGGAAATATGGCGCACAGGTTGGAATCGAGCGCATCTTGTCCCTGCTTGAACGTGAATCCATCCCCGCAACGTTCTTTGTGCCGGGAGAAACAGCGCGTCGTCACCCAGACAAAGTACGTGCAATCGTCGACGCCGGCCATGAAATTGGACATCACGGAGACGTCCACGAGGCCCCGGCAACTCTCGCGATCGATGAGGAAAGAAAGTGTATGGCGCGGGGGATAGAAGCACTGGTAGATGTCACCGGGAAACGACCGAATGGCTATCGGTCTCCATCCTGGGACTTCAGTGAAAATACGCTGGGTTTGCTGAAAGAATTCGAGTTTGAGTGGGACAGCAGCTTAATGGCCGATGACTTTCGGATTTACGAGCTGGAAGATGCAGGAGGCGACGGAACAGGTATCACCGAATTGCCGGTTTCATACGAACTAGATGATGCGCCATACTACCTCTTTGCATTTATGCCGGTTTATCTGGCTGGCATGAGCGACCCAGATAAAGTCCTGCGTATTTGGGAAAGTGAGTACAGGGGAGCGGCTGAAATTTCAGGCCTGTTCAATCTGACAATGCACCCACAGATCACCGGGCGTTACTCAAGGATGCAGGTTCTGGAGCGGCTGATTAAAACAATCAAAGATAGCGGCCAAGCTGAATTCGTGACCTGCTCCGACGCCGTATCGAATTTGAAAAGCCGTTGAACATGGTGGAAATTCAAGATGTTCCCTTGATCGAGGCGGCCGGAACTCCGGCCGCAATCGGTTACAGTATCGGTGAACAAAGCCGCGACCAAATCTCCGCGACGATTGATCTATATGCAGAGATATTTGCGAGACCCAAGGACGAGATTTTCCGCGCTGCAGAGCATTTTCGGGTTCAGATTGAGCGTTTTGCCCCCAGTTTGTCCGAAGAAATCTCGGCCATGGCTGAGGCCGCAAAGGTAGATCGCCGTTGGCTATTTACCTTAAATGCGCGCAGCGAACTTCTTTCCGCGCTTGCGGTCGGCGAATGTACTTCTGTCCATTTCACCGAGACACCTTTCCTGGGCCAAAATTGGGACTGGCTGGAGCCGCTCGAAGAACTGATGATGTTACAGCGGATAACCGACACCACTGGCCACACAACGTTGATGCTAACTGAGCCGGGAATCGTTGGAAAAATAGGTCTGAATTCTGCTGGGATTGGTGTCTGCCTCAACTTCCTGCCGACCTCAAATCCAACCCTTGGCGTTCCTACACACATATTGTTGCGTCATCTCCTATCAGCGAGAACTTGGTCCGAACTACAAGTCATCGTCGGTCGTGCTGGTAGTGGGAGATCGGCCAATCTACTCATCGCCGACGAAACAGGCAGAAGCTTAAACATCGAGTTTGATGGATTGAACGCGCGAACATATGAAGCTGGACCAAAGGCGACTGCGCATACAAACCACTATCTCGCATCCGAAATCCCAGTTGCTGAAGTGTTGTTCGAGAATTCCAATGCACGACTCAACAGAGCGAGGGTGCTTGTGGAAAACCTCGAAGATCTTGGTCTAAAGCAGCTAAAAACACTACTTTCCGACACCTCAGACCAGAAGAACCCCATTCTTGCGCCCTATAGAGAGATCCCAGCCTTCCGCGGAAAGCTCGGGACGGACTGCTCGATCGCCATGGATCTTGAGCGTCGTCAGATGCACTTTCGACGCGGCAATGATCCACGTTCCCTTTTTGAGGGTCTGCCCGTGCAAGTGGATTTTGCAGATAGAAAAGAGGGTACTGCGATATGAGCCCAAATGCGATTGCCTCGGGTTCATGGCAGGACCGCGAGTTTCTTGTCATTGTTGCACTATTGATGTCGAGCACGGTGCTGGCCATTAATATGATCTTGCCGGCGTTCGATCAGATTTCTTTAGAATTTGCGCTTCCCACAGCGACACGTGTTGGACTTGCGCTTGGGACCCTTTATGTTGGGCTTGCAGCTGGGCAAACTATATTGGGACCCTTGTCAGATACTATCGGACGTCGAAGCACGCTCTCCGCAGGTCTGCTGATCTTCGTGTTTGGAAGCGTAGTATCAGGGGTATCACCCACCTTTGAAACTTTGTTGATAGGTCAGCTCATCCTTGGATTCGGTTTGGGGGCCCCTCGTGTCCTCACCATCGCAATTTTCCGTGATCGCTATTCGGGTCCTCGCATGGTGCGAGCGATGTCACTGGTGATGACGATATTTGTGATTGCGCCAACCTTTGCTCCATCGCTTGGACAAGAAATTGTCATAAAACTCGGGTGGCGATTTGTCTTTGCGGTTTACGTGATCTTCGGCCTCGTGCTGCTGGGCATTGTTAGGCAGCGCCTTCAAGAAACGATGCATCCCAGTTTGCGCCGCGCCTTTAACTTTGCTTCAGTTGTTAAAACCTACCAAACGATAGCTAAGAACCAACAGGCACTTAGCTATGCCCTGGCATTGGGGATCATCACTGGTCCGTTTGTTGCCTATCTCAACTTGTCGCAGCAGATTTTTGAGTTCCAGTATGATCTTAGCACGTTCTACCCGCTTCTGTTTGCAATGCTGTCGCTTTGGCTTGGAGTGGCATCACTGGTGAACGGGTGGCTGGTCACAAGGACAAGCCCAGCACTGATAGTAACAGTTGCGACCCTATTGCTCATTCTAGGATCTGTGTTTGTGTTAGGAGGCATGCGCTATTGTTCGGGAAATATCCCGATCTCGATATTTGTCGGATATGCCTCTTTGTTTCTCTTCTGTCTTGGTTTTTTGATCGTGAATATCAACGCGCTTGCGATGCAAAGCCTCGCACATTACGCAGGCACAGGCGCCGCGTTTGTCGGAGCTCTATCAACACTAGTCTCTATTCCGATCGCGGTCCTGACTGGTGAGCTAACTAGGTCAACAGCCATGCCTTTAGCTTGGTGCTTTTTCATATCAGCGAGCGTAGCACTGGTTATTCATCTTATGTGTCTAAGAAAAGCTCAACTTGAGACCAAGGATTCCAACTAAGCAGGTTGATGCTCAGAGCACCCGACCAGTCGACGAGCCAAAACACTGGCCTTCCTAATCTACTTTGACTGAGTAGTTTAGGAGAGCTTCGATCGCCCGCAAAGTGTCGTCTCCTATCGCAGCGCATAACTCATTATCGAGATCAAAGAAGAAGCGTCGCGCAAACGACACCATACGCTCGCCCTCCACAGTGAAATGTATGGCTTTCTGGTTCTGCAAGTTCGGATTCTGAAAGGTCTCTAGCCATCCAGCTGCTTCTAGTTCGCGAACGGTTTTGTGAACGGCCTGCCGTGAGATGTTCAATCTCCTAGCAACATTCGCCGCATGGTTAGCATCGCAATCCAGAGCTGCAAGAAAGGTGATCTGGCTGCGTTTGATACCCGCAAATCCCTCTGAACAAAGACGCTCTACCAAACGGTCAAGTATTCGCTCTTGAAAAGAGTCCATTTCATAGAGAAGCGACAGCGACCTGCTTTCAAGCATCTCGTACCCCGCGCGCGGCGATTTTCTTGTTAACTTGGTTGACATTACTCTATCCCCAACTATCTTGTCCACCAAGTTAACAATATTAGAGGGTCTTTACCATGTTGAAATCCGTCTTAGTTGCCAATGCAGCATCATGCGCGCTGTTCGGTTTGATCTTTGTCCTGAAGGGGCCCACTGTCTCTGACTTCCTCGGATCACCGCCGACAGTTCTCCTATATGTCATCGGAGCAGGACTTCTTGTTAATGCAGTATTCTTGGCGATGGAGGCACGACGCGACACCCCACGAGCAGAAAGTGTGCGCAGCTTTGCTATCGGGGATGGGATCTGGGTTCTACTCTCCATTGTCCTCGTTGTTACCGGAACATGGATCACAAATGGTCCAGGAATTGCCTGGACCATTGCAGTCGCGGTTTTTGTCGGCATTTGCGGCTTCCTGCAATTCACCTTGACTGGAAGGCGGGCACTGTAATGACACGTCTTAGCAACTCCGCAGAAGCTATCCCTGATCAAACAAAAAGACGCGGTCGTTTGAAGAAGTGGACGCTGATAGCGATTGGTTCGTTCGTTGCGCTTCTAGTCCTAACTGCCTTTGGCGCCTTTGGATTTCAAACGCTTCGCAACAACCGTATCGCAAGCGAGTTTGAGCTTCCCGGCACAATGATCACCACCGCACATGGTGACCTCTATGTGAATTGTCAGGGTGATCGAGCGAACCCCGCAATCATCCTTGAAAACGGTATGGGGCTTGCCTCTGAAAACTGGGACTGGATCCAGAGCGATCTGGCGGAGGATTTCCTCGCTTGCGCCTATGACCGGTCAGGAATCGGTTTCAGCCAAGACCACGCCGAAGCCGTAGATGCAGGACATAGTGCTGAAACTCTAGCGCAACTGATCGAACAAGTTGGCATCACCGACCCGGTCCTTGTGGTTGGTCACTCATATGGCGCATTGATAGCCCGAGTTTTTGCTGATCGTTTTCCAGACACAACCGCTGGGTTGGTTTTGGTTGATTCCTCTCATGAAGATATGGCTGAACGATTTCCACCGGAAGAACGCCAAGGTTTCCGCGATATGTTGGATGGGTTTTCCATTCTGCGCACGGCAAACCATTTCGGTGGAGCGCGAATGATGGGTGTCCCGGAGATGTTTGCCCCCGGCCTCGAGGAGGGTGCGAAAACACGCGCCACTTACCTCTATGAATCCGTTCCCCATATGGCGGGGTCAGCCGCCGAGGCCGAGGGCTGGACACATTCCGCGCAGCTCGCACGTGAAGTGGCCGGACGTGGGCTTGCTGACCTCCCTCTGGTCGTGATCATGGTAGATGGCTGGCCGGAAACCATGATGCCCTCATGGTCCGCTATGCAAAATGAACTGGCCTCCCTATCGTCCTCAGGTTCCGTCACTGTAATTGAGGGGGCAGATCATTTCGGTGTCCTAACCAGACCCCGTTTTGCAAAGCAGGTCGCTGAAGCCATTCGGTTGTTGGCGCAAAACGCTTTCTAACTCGGAAGCGCCTTTCGGTCTGCCGATGCTCTTCCTCACAGTGCTCTTGAGGAATTGGAGCCTCGATACCTCCAGACACCACAAAGTGGACGATCCCAAAAACAGCACTTGTGAAGACAAACCGTTGCGGCCCAAGTTCAAACTAAACGTAAGCGTTGCGTGCAGGTCACCTTCCATCCCTGTCCCTGATCTGAGATTCCGCCTTGGAGTGATTTCTTGAGGTGAGTTTCTCCATGGAGAGTACAAGAGAGTTTCTCATTGGGCTTGGTGTTATCTTCTCAGCTGATGGGAGGCGGCGTTGGCCGGATGATGTGAAGGCGCGGATTGTGGCGGAGACGCTGCTGCCGGGTGCGACAGTGAATGATGTTGCTGCCAAATATGGCTTGAAGCCGAACCATGTCTCGTCGTGGCGGCGGATGGTCGCCGCCTTCGGCGAGTGGCTGCAAACTCAACGCACCCGTGTTTCGGCCAAGTCCCGACTTGGAGAAAAGCTCGCCTATATCGCCAACCACTGGGAGGGGTTGCAAACCTTCCTCAACGACGGACGCGTCGAGATCGACAGCAACCAGGTCGAAAATCTGATCCGCCCAATTGCCCTGAATCGCAAAAATGCACTATTTGCAGGTCACGACGAGGGCGGCAAAGCCTGGGGCCGTATCGCCTCGTTGATCGAAACCGCGAAAATCAACAGCGTCGAACCCTACGCCTATCTCAGGGCCACTCTCGAAGCCATCGCAGCCGGACACCCCAAAAACCAGATCGACGATCTACTCCCGTGGAACTTCAAGCCGTCAAACTAAAACCAGACGGCCTTCAGCCACCGCTTACAACTAAACACTGCTACAGATTAGATATCGATCTCTAGAAATGTCCGTCGTCAGGGATTTTGGGACAGATGGCGAAGGGCACAGTTATGCAAACTCTTCCGGACATCGCCCCAGCCGATTGTCAATCCTGTTTTGTTGAGGTGGAAAAGCGCGTGCGGATCGCGTAACCACTCCAACACCTGTTGGCGTTTTTCGCTCCCCAATGCCCGGATCACATTATTCTTAGGCATCAGTCCATATAGTCGTGCGACTATGTAGTTAAGCATGCACCGGAGCTATGCGCCCCACGACAGGCCAAGTTACAGCCTTCTTCTCCTCAGGGTTCCCCCAGAGCGGTCCGAGATCACGCACGAATCCATCGACAACTGCACCGTCACCGGCGGCGAGCGCCCGTTTCGCGGCAGACCATGTGCAGACATATGCGATGAATTGTCCGAGGTACCATTCGCGGGTGATCAAAAGGGTTGGAAAAGCTTCTTCTAAAAAGGGGAAAGCGAGCGTTCGGTAGCCCTCCTCGACATGTCGCCGCCCTTGGGGCCAGTGTGCGTGTAAGTCCTGCCAGTAGAATCTAGCCAGACGTTCCCCGATTGCGCCATCCATCGTTGGAACGCCGTAGGAGATCAGCGCCAGAAGCGCGTCGGGACGGGCAACCCGTCGCACTTCGGCATAGAACGCATCGAGGTCGAACCAGTGCGCAGCCTGTGCCGCCGTCACGAGATCGACAGACGCTTCTGGCAGTCCGATCCGCTCTGCCGGTTCGGGATGGTAGGTCACACGGGGATGTGCGGTGGCGTTCTCGAGCTGGCCCTCACTCGGGTCCGTTGCTGTTACCCGCCCGAACCGATCAGCCAGCAAAACCGAAAGCTGCCCACTGCCACATCCGACATAGAGGGCGTGCTGCGTTTCGCCGCACCGTTCCGCAAGGGCATCGGCCAGCGATACTGGGTAGGTCGGTCGGCTGGACGCATATGCCGCTCCGCCCGTGAGAAAATGATTGTTGCCACCTTGTCCGGCATCAATCATCCGCCGTCCCTGTTGACAGCCGAGCCAGACGTTCGGCAAATCCTTCGTGTTCGAGTGCGCATATCGCATCTTTCAGAATCGTGCGTAGCGGGGCACCGATTTCCGTCTCCAGTTCGGAAACCGCGGCGAGCCGAAGTTGCCATTGCGCGACTAAGGCCTCACGCAACGCAGACCCGTCCGGCGTGAGTATGATCGCGCGGGACCTGCTGTCATCGGTCGGAATTCGGTCGATAAGACCATCAGCTTCCATCCGTTTAACCGTCTGGCTGATCGCGCCCTGTGTGATGTGGAGGCGGTTGCAAAGCTCCGAGACAGACACCGGCTGGCCGTCGAGAGCCCGCATGATGGGTGTACATCTTGGCCGGTAGGACAGTCCAGCATTGCGGTAGGCTTCCTGAGAACCTCTGTCGAGCAGATCGGTCAGGTGCCTCAGCACCTCACCAAGCCCTGTGGTCGTGGACTGGATCATGCCAATTGATTACATTAGCACTAATGTAAAATCAAGAGAGGGCCGCTGTTTTGCAAGGACGAAACCTGTGATCGAGCCCCTAATCATTGGCTTGGTCTTTCTGAGCGCAGGAGTGGTGAAGGGCACAGTTGGAATCGGCCTTCCGACAATATCGGTGGCTGTGCTGACAGCAGTGATCGGACTGGATCAGGCGATAGCCGTATCGCTGTTGCCATCTTTTGCGTCGAACCTCTGGCAAGCCATCGACGGTGGCGCTGCGCGACACCTGATCCGTCGCCTTGCCCAATCCTCTCTGACAAAAATCACGGGTTCTTCGTAGTGATGAGCATAGATGATGGCATCCATTACTCTTGAAAGAATGCCCAAGTCCCGCTCAACAGATATCTTTAACTCAACCGTGGGGTAGTTTTCAGTTTCGCCTGCCTCATGGTCCGCCATGCAAAATGAACTGGCCTCCTTATCGTCCTCAGGTTCCGCTACTGTGATTGAGGGGGCAGATCATTTCGGTGTCCTAACCAGCCCCCGTTTTGCAAAGCAGGTCGCTGAAACCGTTCGATTGGTGGCACAAGACGCTTTCTAACTCGGTAGGGCATTGCCCTACCAAATTAGTGTGCTGCGAACGGCGAGGGAGCTCCTTGTTCATAGCCAAATCTTTAGGGTTCTTGGGTTTTCCCTCGCCGCGCCAGCAGGCTCCGTTCCCGTGAGTTGAGACGAGACAAAAACTCGTGCGCAACCAGGTCCTCTTACAAGAAGGGCGGCTCATTGATTCAACCGTGAACACTAGCTTGAGCCAACTAAGGCGCAAGACTCAAACGAAGAAGACATGAAGAAGGACAGTGACCGGACGAGTAAAGGGGACAGCTCACGAAAGAGCAAATTGTTGTTCAATGCAGCAACCAGTGCCTAGGATAGGAAAGCATAAGAATGAGGAGCGGTATCCATATGTCCTGACATCCAAGGGGATCCTAACAGAGCCGCTCCAGCAAACACTCCATCCATACATGTTTAAGTGCTTCAAGGGCTCCACCAATGGAATGCGGCCTGGTTGCGAACGGAACATGCTCTGGGATCGGTCTTCTTTTCTCGTGAACACTCTGCAAGGTGGTAGCAAGCACTCCCAGAAGTTCTTCAATATCGGCTGTGTCTGGTCACTTCTCTTGCAACGGAATTCTCAAGTTGTCCCTTCCAAAAAACATACTCAGAGATACCGATTGTCTCCGAATATGCTGCCAACAATACTATTCACAAACTTAGCAATCCCTAGGCTCGGATTTTGTGACACTCCGCATCCGTCGTCGGTGCTCTTAGAGGGCGAACTCTATTTCGTAGCAGAGCCTTGTTTGAACTTAGGCTGCGGCGGCTTGACGTCGCAAGCGGTGTTTTCGGATTTACGATAATCTGGTTTGAGTTCACAAAGCAAGACTGCGGCTCTTCCGGACAGCAATCTTGACTACGGTATCTACGTGTTCGCTACAGAGGATTCTACCAGAAAGCAGATCGGTGATCGGTCGCCATTCGGCTGCGTTGACGTCGTCTGCCGCGATTGGTTCGCCGGACAAATACTCACACAGCACGACCGCGAGCAGGAAATGATGCCGAACATCGCAGTTTTTGTCTCTGACGATAACATCCACATTGGTCAGATATGTCAGAGATTTCGCCGCGATGCCAGTTTCCTCGCACAACTCTCTCACGGCGGCTTCTTTTGCAGTCTCGCCCAGGTTCACATGACCACCCGGAAACCCCCAAAGACCGGCATCCGGTTCATTTCTGCGTTTCACTAGGAGTACTTTGTCATCCCGGATGACGACGGCAATTGCCGCTAGTCTTGGGCTATCCGTCATGGTTGAAAGTCAGCCTTTCCCGTTGCCACCGGATTTGCACTAACTTATGGCTGAACCGTCGGGCGATTTCTTCCAAAATTATGTGAAGATGCTTGGTGTTAGCATCTGATCCAGCGGTGATGTTTTTGTCTAGTAAGATTGTGAAACTGGCCCATGCTTTATCTTTGGTTTTCGGAGATGAATTGCCCGACGGTCCTTTTGTTTTCGTCACCAATTTCAACCTCGCCATCGTCTAGTAAATCCTGCAACGTTTGTTCGCGCAACGCCTCGCGCCAAAGCTGTTCCGCAGCCAACATCCGACGCTTGATAAAGCAATCCTTTTTGTAGGCGCATTTCACTTTTGTGGTGACATCTCCCTTCTGGCGGATTTCGCGACAGACGTATGCCGGACCCACACCATCAATAGCTTCAACCACTTCCAGCATCGTGACCTGCCCTGCCGGGCGCGTCAGGCGGTAGCCGCCTCTTGGGCCCGGCACTGCCTCGGAGATAGCCGCCGCCGTCAGGGCGCGAAGATGTTTCAGCAGGTAGCTTTCCGATAGCCCGTGCAGCCGGGCAAGATCTTTTCCGGACATAACCTTTTTCGCTGGCAAAGCCGCCAGAACAAGGGCGCAGTGCAACGCTGCCTCTACCCCATCCCCCAATCGCCGCATCCCATTCCCTCCAAATCCTTCGTGCATCATCGGTTTTGCGGTTGCAGAACGATAATCGTGGATATATTGTATCCACGACTCGATTTCAACCACCACTCACGAGCACAATACAAGGAACTGAACAATGATCCCACGTTTTAACATAGCTACAGACACCCCCGAGCTCTACAAATCCCTTCTGGCGCTGAATGCGGCCATTGCCAAGTCAGGTGCGGATACGCGTCTTATCCACCTCATCAAAATTCGGGTATCGCAAATCAACGGCTGCGCATTCTGCGTAAACATGCATACCAATGAAGCGTTAGAAGATGGCGTGGAGCAAAGCGTCCTGAATATGCTGCCTGTCTGGCGTGAAGCCAAAGCTTTCAGCCCCCGCGAGCGAACGGCTCTTTCCTGGGCGGAAACACTGACTTCGCTTGCTGGATCTGGCGTCTCCGACGAAGATTTTGAGAGCGCGCGCGAAGAGTTTACCGAACAGGAGTTAGCGGCGCTGACGATTGCCGTAGGCACCATGAACCTGTGGAATCGCGTCGGTGTCGGCGCCAATATGACGGCCTGAACGGGCTTTGAGGCGAGAGGACCATACAATGATTTTACCCAAAGAGCGCGGTTACCGACCGGACTTGAGAGATCGCGGCCCTGTCATCAGATGGGATCCGTCTGTGCTGGTCTATGCCATTCTGTTTGCTGCAGGCACTTGGGCAGTTGCACCCGTCGCAGGTTATGCACATGACGCGCCGCAAGGCGCGCCAGGAGTACACCGTGAGTTGCTGAACCGGTCGCCATTGCCCGACCTGCCTGGATACATTGTTACCGCTCTCACGGTCGAGTTGGCGCCCGGCGTGGCAGTTGGTCCGCACAGGCATGGCGGATTTGTATATGTCTATCTGCTCGAAGGGCGGATCGTCAGCCAGATGGACGGCGAAGAGCCTGTCGAATACACAGCAGGGGAGAGTTGGACCGAACCAGCCCATGCGCTGCACAGCCTAACTGTGAATCCCAGCAAGACCGAACCCGCGAAGTTTCTTGCGGTCATCTACAGCGAAGAGGCGGCGGTGATCACGCAGCCTGAGATACGCGAACAGTAGTGTTCCTATAGATTGGGAGTACTCTGCACGACAGAAAGTTCGATACAGGAAAGGAATATGAAGAAGTATATTGAGCGTCAAGGCTACGTGGGTACAGAGATGAAAAAACTGCAATGCATCAGTGGAATCGGCGTTGCACCGCATACCCATAAACCAAACCTGAAGAAGGAAAAATATGAAAGACTCACTGGTGCAAGGCCTGAAGCACGAGGCAACGCTCTTCGTGGACGACAGCTTAATCGTTCCGAACGTATCGGCAAAACTGAACGCGTTTGCGGATATGCCCCCCGTTTTTGCAACGGCTTTTATGGTTGGCTTTATTGAAGCAACCTGCATTGAATTGATTGCGCCTCATTTGCATGATGACGAACATTCCGTGGGTACTCATATTGACGTTAGCCATATCGCCGCGACACTTCCAGGTACGGAAGTAACTGTGCAGGTTGAGCTCGATTCCGTCGAAGGTCGCAGCTTAGCCTTCAGAGTCGCTGCAAGCGATGAAACAGGTTTAATCGGGAAAGGGACGCACAAACGCGCTATCATCATTGCGGCGAGATTCATCTCCAAATTGCAGAGGAACGCGGGGAAAACCACCCAAACTTGATCCAATGCATCATTGATCTTTAGCTTCCACGCCTTGGAGCAAACCCTCCGACTTCCAATCGGACCTGCTTCAGCACGAAGAATCGTACTATGACCTTACCCTCTGGAAAATGAGCCGAAGCCGGTCGGAAGGCTTATTTTCCAGAGGATAAGGTCATGCAGTATGACACCGGCAAGCACTGCGTTTTCTATCATCTCTACCATATCGTCTGGTCGACGAAGTATCGCTATAAGGTGCTGACCGGCGAGGTGCGCCTGCGGGTGCGTGAAATCATCCGTCAGATCTGCGGGTAAAACAAGGTCGACATTCTGCGCGGGGTGTTGTCGAGCGACCACGTGCACATGTTCGTGTCGGTGCCGCCGAAGATTGCCATCTCCGATCTGGTGCGCGGGATGAAGGGCCGTTCGTCACACAAGGTGCGACGGGAATTTCCCGCGCTGCGCAGGTGCTATTGGGGGCGCCGGTTCTGGGGCAGGGGATATTTCGCTACCACCAACGGCGCAATCACAGAGGACATCGTTCTGCAATACCTCGAAAACCACATCGCCGATCCTACCGACGCCAGACAGTAGTGGTTCAGGCGCTCCAGCGGTCGTCTGTTATGATATGCTATTGAACGGGACTAGAACTTTGTTGCACAATTGCTGGCCACGCTGCCATCGCACAGTGGGCAACCTGTTCATAGTTGGAGTTTTTCGGAGTTCTTTAACTTCTTCAAAGCTTCAGGCTATGTAACCAATTAAACGCAAACCGCTTATCATATGACTTTCCGCGGCTCTCTGCGAATGTAGGGGCTCAGGGCGCCACGCCAATCATCGCGTGCTGAGGCGGTGGTCGGATCATCATTCGCATGGTCACGCAGGACCGTTTTAGAGTATGATCGCTCATCGTCTTCGCAAAGGACCTGAATGGATACCCGGCAGCCTTGAAGTAGTTCCAGCACTCGGTGGGGTCGTAGAGATTGCAGATTTCGCCGATTGCTTCGAACACTTCAGTGAAGGTCCTCGCTCCGATCCGTCGAAGGTGAGCCTTGAGCTTTGAGAAGGCCTGTTCGATTGGGTTGAGGTCGGGTGAGTACGGTGGCAGGTAGAGGAACCAGCAGCCGTGTTCGCGCAGGGCGTGGGCCGCCTCTTTGTTCCGATGCGTGGCGAGATTGTCGAGGATGACCACGCTGCCTGGCGCGATCTCAGGGATCAGCACCTGGCGGATGTAGGCGGCGAAGGCAGGACCGTCCATTGCGCCCTTGATGACCCACGGAGCGATCAGTGCATCTTGGGTCAGGCCCGCGATCAGGGTTTGCGTTCCCCAGCTTCCAAAAGGGGCGTCCATCGTCAGCCGTTCGCCGCACGTGGCCCAACCACGCAGGCGGGTGAGGTTTGTTTTCACTGCGGTTTCATCAATAAAGACAACGCGTTCAGGTAAAGCCGCGATGGCAGGTGCGCGATGTGCGAGCTAGTCCGAGCGCTGCTGTTTCACCTTGGCGCGGTGGCGTTTGGTGGCAACCAACGACTTTTTTTGTACGTGAACCCGAGGCGGGACAGCAGATCGGCGATGGAGGAATGATGCACCTGCACTCTTTCCGCATCGGCCAGGGCATCCCTCAGTTCAAAGAGTGTGATGTCTGGGTCTGGCCTCACCAGCTCTTCGAAGAAAGCCCGGTATGGGGCCAGCTTGCCTGTGTTATGAGGGCGGCCTTGCGGCGCGGGTTCGGCATCCCCTCGGGTTTTGACCTGCCGCGCCCAGCGGGCACCCGTCGCAGGCGAAACCTTTAGACGCAACGCCGCCGCGCGCCCGCTAAGCCCTTCTTCAATATATCGCTGAAACCGTGCCCGAAGCGCTGATGGCAAAGGTGCTGACATAATCCATCCTCCCAAATAGGATGAATCACAAACTGACCTACATGGGAATCCCCCGATTCAAGTTTTCCCCAAAACGCTTTAGGGCGCAAACAAATTGCCAGCTTGGCAGGCGTTGGGCCGATGACCCGGCAATCTGGCCAATGGTGTGGTCAAGCGTTCATTCAGGGCGGGTGCGAGTTCCTGTGCGATGCGCGTTATTACCTGACTTGTTCGCTGTCAGATTCAACCAAGGCATGACCGCAAAATACAAAGACATGTGTGCACACCTGAAACCGAATAAGGTAGCCCTGACCGCTATAGTGCGCAAGTTTCTCGAATTCGCTAACGCACTTGTCAAAACCAGTCGGAAATGGGCGGCTAAACCTACTTAATCAAGACGGGTACTTGTCATGGCTGACCTTGTAGGCCTTCGTCTTGCGGATGGAGCGCGCAAAATAACGCGCATCCTCGTCCTGTCCACGGGTGATACCTCGCGCATCTGCTTTTGGACAGTACCGGTGTTTCGAGGGGCATGCCTGGCAATCGGATTCATGCGCGCGGTAGCTGCGCCGGTATTCTCATCAAAGACTGTGGGATGTGCTAGGCTACCGTCAGAGCACGGTACTTTCGTAACCTTTACGGGCCTTAGCACGGGCCCGAAATGGCAGCTCGATCAGGAGAATTGAAACTACAGATCGGACCTCACTTAGATGTTGAGAGCATGGTCGGACGATGCAAGTAACTTTTGCCACGCTTCATTTCATAACAAGTTTTTCTAATGCTACCGTATATTTTACGTGGCTTTTCAATAGGTTTTTCTCACTCCAAGATTGGCAAATATTTAGCAAAGAAGCTGCCTGACAGACAAACTGTATTTCCGAAAGTGGAAGTATTTGGGGTGGTGAACTGTCGAGAAAGAAGTCCAAAATGTCGCTCTCATTTGGTCGTGAATATCTGGCAATCCCTGGCCCGTCTGTTATTCCCGACAAGGTTCGTCAAGCGATGCATCAGCCCTCTCCCAACATTTATGAAGGACCCTTTGCCGAGACTATTCACTCTGTGAAAATGGACCTGAAGACAATCGCAGGAACATCAGGAGATGTGGCGCTATATGCCACAAATGGCCATGGAGTTTGGGACGCAGCGCTAGGTAACATCGCGGCCCGCGACGAGAAAGTTCTTGTCCTAGCGACAGGACAATTTGCCTTGCATTGGGCGGAACTTGCCAAAAGCCAGGGGGTGAATGTCCAAATACTAGACTTTGGAAATCGAGCGACAATTGACACCCATAAGGTACGCAGTTCTCTGAAAGGTGACAAAGGCCATAAAATCAAAGCGGTATTGGCGCCTCATGTCGATACAGCGACTTCAATTCGAAATGACATTGCAGCGCTGCGTTGTGTTCTTGATGAGCTTGGTCATCCTGCCATTTTATGTGCAGATATCATCGCGAGCCTGGGATGTGATCTGGTTGAGTTGGATGAGTGGGGCGTCGATGTGGCGGTGGCAGCCTGTCAAAAGGGCCTAATGACACCAGCTGGGATTGGGGTTCTGTTCTTCAACAAAAAAGCTGATGAAGCCCGTGGTGCACTCGGCCAGGTCAACGCACATTGGGACTGGCGCACCAGAGCCATGAGTGACCAGATTTATCCAAGTTTCTTTGGAACACCCCCAACGCAGCAGGTTTTTGGACTAAGAGCAGCCCTTGATATGTTGCTGTTTGATGAAGGATTAGATATGGCGCTACGGCGCCATGAAGTACTAGCCAAAGCCGTATGGGCTGCGATTGACATGTGGTCTCATCCAGACGGGCTAAGGATGACGGCTGCGGACCCCACAACGCGCAGCCATGCTGTCACCTCCGTTGAAGCTGTCAATGGCGGTGGCATCAGACTGCAAAGATGGGTCAAAGAACATTTGGGGCTCACGCTTGGACGTGGGCTTGGCATGGCTGGCATAGCCGACCCGGAATGCGAGAATTTTTTCCGTATTGGACACATGGGGCATGTAAATGGCCATATGATACTTGGGGTTATAGGGGCGATTGATGCGGGCTTGAAGGCGCTCGATATTCCGCATGAGAGCGGTGCCCTGACAGCCGCCACGTCTTTGATTGCTGACTTCACCAATTCGCGAGTTCTGGCATCCACATGAACCCTGTTGAAGAAACACACTCCAGGTCAAATTTGGGAGTCTCGGAATGAAACTTGTTCGCTATGGTGCGCCGGGGAAGGAAAAACCCGGCATTTTAGATCGGGATGGCTATGTTCGCGATCTAACCGGTTGGGTTGATGACATTAACGGCAATACACTAGCCGCTGATCAGCTTGATCTTCTAAAACAAGTTGATGTTCAAAAACTCTTAAAAATAGATGGCATCCCGCAGGTTGACTTTCGATTGGGCCCTTGCGTGGGTAACGTCGGGAAATTTGTAGGTATTGGTCTTAACTACTTGGATCACGCCGAAGAGGTCGGCCAGCGCATTCCTCCGGAACCCATAATTTTCAGTAAATGGACATCTTCGATCACTGGCCCAGATGACGACACTCTCATCCCATCAGGTTCAATCGCGACGGACTGGGAGGTTGAGCTTGGCGTCGTGATTGGCGACGGAGGGTCTAACATCGCAGAAAACGACGCAATGGAGGCCATCGCAGGATATTGCCTTGTCAATGATATCTCTGAACGAGACTTCCAACTGAAACGAGGCGGTAACTGGGACAAAGGGAAAGGTTTGGATTCCTTTGGTCCAATTGGACCATGGTTGGTTACCAAGGACGAGATAGATTGCGTTCATGATCTATCGATTTGGCTCGAGGTCAATGGGGCACGATACCAAGAGTCCAACACCAGCCTGATGGCATTCAAGGTGCCGTTTCTCGTTTCATATTGCAGCCAGTTTATGAGCCTCCAGCCGGGGGATATCATCGCCACCGGGACACCGGCAGGCGTTGGCATAGGTTTGAAACCACCTCAGTTTATGACTGAGAATGACAATATACATCTCGGCATAGCGGGCCTTGGCACACAGACCCATACCGTCACCCACCCACGCACCTTAACCGGAGGTTAGATATGCCCACGATGAAAGCTCTCGCAGTGTTTGAAGCGCTACCCAGCAGTGACCCGGATTGCTTTGTTGAAATTCAGCGAGAACGACCTGTCGCATCGGGTCACGATCTTTTGGTCCGCATTGATGCGATATCGGTAAATCCAACAGATGCAAAAGATCGTTTGGAAATTGCCGGAAGGCGGGACACACCACTTATCCTGGGCTGGGATATGTGTGGAGAGGTTATCGCGACCGGCGAGAAGGTGTCGCAATTCAAGGTGGGTGATAAGGTTATCTCAGCTGGCGATATCTCACGGCAGGGATCCTATGCCGAGTATCAACTCGTAGACGAACGGATTTCGGCGATGAAACCTCCGGGATTGACAGATCGACAGGCTGCAACTCTACCATTGACGTCCTTGGCCGCCTGGGAGGCGCTATACGACAGACTGGAGATTCCAGCTGCGGGGTCTGAAACATCTTCTGCAATCTTGATTATCGGCGCGGCGGGAGGCTTGGGCTCTATGGCGATTCAATTTGCGCGGCAATTCTCCGACTGCACTGTAATTGCGACAGCGTCTCGACCTGAAACGCGAGCATGGTGTCTTGAGCTGGGGGCTCACCATATCATTGACCACTCAGGTGATTTGTGTGCTCAGATCAAAGACATCGGATTTGAGACCGTTCCATACATTCTGAACTGCAGCAATAACATTCCCTATTGGGAAACGATGAGCGAAATTGTCACTCCCGAAGGTTCGATCTGTCTTGTTTCAAGTACCAAGGCCAAGTTGGATTTGGATCTGTTTATGAAGAAAAGCGTTAGGATTAACTACGAGTTGATGTTTACACGCTCTCTATTTCAGACAGAAACCATGCATCTTCAAGGTGCCGTACTCAGCCGTTTGTCCGACATGATCTCATCGGGTAAAGTGCATCATGTTATGACGAAACAGTTTGGTGCGATGACAACCAAGACTCTGTCAGAGGCTCACACTCTTATCGAGAGCGGGAAAATGATTGGCAAGATTGCAGTATCTGGAATGCAATAACACCTCTGACACTATTGTGGTCCCTCGAAATCAAAGCGTTCCGCCAAAAACCTGAGTTACAGCTTTTGGCGGAGCGCTGAGCAATACATCAGCGCCGCGCGCGCCACCTCTTGCTGATG
Organism: Ruegeria sp. EL01; assembly: GCF_900313035.1. Taxonomy (GTDB): domain Bacteria; phylum Pseudomonadota; class Alphaproteobacteria; order Rhodobacterales; family Rhodobacteraceae; genus Ruegeria. The sequence continues at coordinate 23,770 of NZ_OMPS01000036.1, forward strand.
ACTCAGGTTATAGGTGGGACGACTTAGGGGCCACGGCACCATTCGTTCTTGAAGCTTCTGCCAACAACCAATCAATAAACTTTGAAATTTCTTTTCTCGGCGGGTGCTTCTTTTCTGGGTATACGATAAAATAGGGCCAGTCAGAGATTTGACGCTCTTTAAACGGGTAGATCAACGATCCATCTTCTATTTCATCTGCGATCAGAATGCTCCGACCCAGCATAATGCCTTCTCCATTGACCGCGGCTTGAATGGTTAGATTACTGTCCGTGAAATGATGTGTGGGCTGCAAAGCGCGTGTGGTTTTGATACCCTGTCGGGCCATCCACACATTCCAGTTTAGATTTGTTGAATCGTTTCCAAAGGTCTCATCTCCAAGGAGCACGTTGTCTTCAATTCGTTCCAGAGATACATTTACTCTTTCCAAATATTGGGGGCTGCAAACTGGACTGACATACTCATTAAAAAGTTTGAGAGATCGAGCGTCCGCATATTTACCGTGACCCGAACGGATAGCCAAATCAAATGTTCTATTGTGAACGTCAAGTTTATCAAAGGACGCCTCGATCGAAATCTGATACTCGCTATGATTGCTTGAGAACCCGACAAGACGCTTCAGCAACCACCGCGCCGCTAGAGATGGCACAACAGTTACATCAAGATTGTTTTTTCTTCGGTCTTTCGAAGCGGAATGGACTACCTGTTCCAGAGTATCAAAAATCTCGGAGAGATCTCGACCAAGCTCCTGCCCTCGTTGAGTAAGCTGCGTTGAATTTACGTTGCGCAGCAGCAGCGGCGCAGCGAGCCAATCCTCAAGTGTTGAAACATGCTGGCTTACCGCAGAGGCACTTACCGAGAGTTCACGGGCCGCCTGCGCCATGTTGCCTTGGCGAAAAACCGCGTCAAAAGCCTTGAGAGAATTTAAGGGGGGCAGCTTTCTCAATGGTCCAGAGATCCTTATCAAGGTTTACGCAATAGCCGCAAAACGGGAGTTTATGGCACGAAACTATCAGGTTGCTTCCAACAGGTGCAAGGATGCCGTTTGGCCTGCTGTCACGCAAACGCTTCGTTTGCTAAGCGGTTCCTCATTTCAAGTTAGGCATGGCGCGATTTGGGGCAGGACTCTGCGAGGAGTGTGCTGTGCTTGGGTCGGAAGAGTGCGGCGATCTGATAGCTTCACCGGAACGTCTCAAATCTTCAGGTACGAAGAAACCTCCGCCAAGTTCGGCATGCCCCCAGGTCATGATTGATTTAAGCACAGGCTCAAGCGACTTGCCTCGTTCGGTCAGCGCGTAACGGTACCTTGTCGGCCTGTTTTGATAGGGCTCGCGGATAACCAAACCCCAAGCCATGAGCCTTTTCAGCCTTTGCGACAGGATGTTCGCAGGCATGCCTTCGGAACTCAGCTGAAGTTCCTGAAACGTGTGCTTCCGGTGCCAGAGCAAATCCCGGACGATAAGCAGGGTCCATTTGTCACCACAGATCTCGAGTGTCCGGGCGATAGAGCATTTGGAGCGAAATTCATGATCGGTCAACTTTTCTGGCCGTCTCTAAAGCAGATCATGTCTCAAATATACTTGACTCACTTTAAAAATGGAAGTCTATCCAGTACTAACTTCAAAAATGGAAGTAACCTTGCGAAAGATTTGGAGAAAATCATGCAAGCTGTAGGAAACACGCCGCTTATCAAGCTCTCTCGACTCCCAGGAAAAGACAGTGCCGATGTTTATGTGAAATGGGAGGGGGCTAACCCAACCGGCAGTATGAAAGACCGGATGGCGCCGTCGATTGTCGAGGGCGCAGAGAGGGCAGGGCGGTTAAACCCGGGCGGCAGCCTTGTTGAATACACAGGCGGTAGCACCGGCAGTTCACTTGCAATGGTTTGTGCGACTCGAGGCTACCGCACCAAGTTCGTTTCCTCGAATGGGTTTTCAAAAGAGAAGATCCAAACCATGCGGGCTTATGGTGCCGAGGTTGAGATTGTTCATGCTGAGAACGGGGTTTTGACAGCGGGTGTGATCGACATGATGATCGCGCGCGCCAAAGAGCTCGCACAGGATGAAAGCACTTTCTGGCCTGATCAAGTAAACAACCCAAACAACAAGCTTGGGTATCATGGAATGGGCCGCGAAATCCTAGAGCAATTAGACCGTGACGTTGATGAGTTTGTCATGGTTGTTGGCGGGGCGGATGTATCTCGGGGGTGTCCGAGATTTTGAAAGAACAAAACGCTCAAACACGTATCATCGGTCTGGAACCCTATCACGTTAGAAATCTCTCTGGCGGTGACACCAGCGGGACACATAAACTGGAGGGCATCGGGTTGTCGTTTCTACCCTCGATTTTGAGGCGCGACCTGATTGATGACACCATGGTCATCCGTGATGAAGATGCCTACGAGACGGCGCAAGCATTGGCCAATCAGGAGGGTGTGCTTGGAGGAATCACATCAGGGGCGAATGTCTGGGCCGCACTACAGCGTGCCAAGCAGCTTGGTCCTAGAAAGTCTGTCGTAACAGTGGTGATCGATACTGGCCTGCGCTATCTCAATAGCGATCTCTATGCTTACCGGTAGCGAGCATTTGTCTCGCCCATGAATAACCATGGGCGAGACGTGTTAAGGTGTCAGGCCGCGGGTGATAACATTCCAACGGCTGGCGCGTATCCCGCATTTGCAATGAACTGCGCTCCTTTAACATATTCTTCTTCGTTGCCTGTGACGCCATCCCAGGCCGTAAACAACGCAAGACACCGGTCAAATACGACAAGCGCAGGTACAAACGCCGCAACCGGATCGAGATCATGTTCGGCAGGCTCAAGGATTGGAGGCGCGTGGCGACATGCTACGACCGTTGTCCCAAGGTCTTCCTCTTAGCCATCGCACTCGCGGCAACCGTTATGTACTGGTTATCAATCCTGACCCTAACAATCCAAAAAGTTTGCGACAGAAACAGGTGGAAAGTTCTATCGCAAAGTTCTCACCTAGCTGAAGAAGGATTTTCTGCGGACACAATTATGCTGGGAGGTTCGCGAACTGCTTGAAGGGTGAGACCCCGGTTTGGTCTAGATGGCCTTTGCGGATCATATGCGCCGCATCGATCCCGGCCAATGTTGCAGTAGCAGAATGGAACGACTTGAAGCCGAGCATTGGCCATGTAGTCCGCTTGATGAAGCGATGATCCTGCTCACCGATGTTGTTAAGGTATTTGGATTGAATGATGTTGATGATCCGCTCTGCTCCTGTGATTTTGAGGATGGCACTCAGCCGCACCCGACCCCCAGTTGGGCAATTTCAATAATCTCTTGCATGCAAATTTTTATGACAATATATTGTTTTAAAATTATGCCAAGGAGTTTGCATATGGTTCATACAGCTTTCGTAACTGGCGGTGCCGGAGGTATCGGCGCTGAGATTTCGCGGTCTATGGCTGCGGCCGGTTGCAACGTCGCCATTGGTGACATTGATGTGGAGGCCGCCAATGCCTTGGTGGACGACATAAACACTTTTCAGGGCCGGGAATGCGCCATTGCGATTGACTGTGATGTCTCCGTCGATGCCAGCACCTCCGCCGCGCTTATTGAGACCGAAAAGAAGCTCGGGCCGGTTTCAATTCTGGTGAACAATGTTGGGTGGGACAAAATTATACCCTTCACCGACACCACGCCAGATTTTTGGGACAAAGTTATTGCTATCAACCTGCGCGGTCCGGTCAATTTGACCCACGGTGTTATCGCGCAAATGCGCAGTACGGGTTACGGGCGGATCATCAACATTGCGTCCGACGCTGGCCGCGTTGGGTCATCCGGAGAAGCGGTTTATTCGGCTTGTAAGGGCGGGATGATTTCATTTGCCAAAACGCTTGCACGTGAATTGGCGCGAGACGGATTTACCTGTAACACAGTTTGCCCCGGCCCGACCGATACGCCGTTGCTGCACGCACAGCTAGGCGGCGGCGAGGCAGGGCAAAAGATCTATGAAGGTCTTAAACGCGCGATTCCTATGCGCCGCTTGGGCCAGCCCACAGACATCGCAGGTATCGTTACGTTCCTCGCATCCGAGGACGCAAGTTTCATCACCGGTCAGACAATCAGCGTGTCTGGCGGTCTGACAATGCAAGGCTAGGAAAAAACAAATGGATTACGAAGATCTTCTGGTCGTCAAGGACCAAGGTGTCGCCACTATCATGATCAATCGCCCTAAGAAGCTCAACGCGTTTCGCCCACAAACCGTTGACGAGCTTACCCAAGCCATCAAAGATACCGGGTGGGATCGCTCGGTTGGGGTTATTGTTCTGACGGGTGCCGGTGATCGCGCGTTCTGTGTCGGTGCGGACCAAAAATCACATGATGGAAAATACGATGGCCGTGGCACGGTTGGGCTTGCGATTGAAGAATTGCAAAGCACGATTCGCGACGTTCCGGTGCCGATAATTGCACGAATCAATGGCTTTGCTATTGGCGGTGGTAATGTTCTGGCGACGATTTGCGATCTCTCAATCGCAGCGGAATCGGCACAGCTCGGACAGGTTGGCCCCAAAATGGGGTCGGTTGATCCCGGCTTTGGCACTGCTTTGCTCGCGCGGTCTGTTGGCGATAAAAAGGCACGTGAAATTTGGTATTTGTGTCGCCGTTACACAGCCCAAGAAGCGGCGGATATGGGCCTTGTAAATAAGGTCGTACCCGACAGTGAACTAGACCAGGAAGTTGCTCAGTGGTGTGCTGAAATTGTGCAAAAAAGCCCAACCGCTCTGGCCCTTGCAAAGCGGTCATTTAATGCCGACACCGAGAATATTCGTGGGATTTCTTCGATGGGGATGGAGGCGCTTGCGCTCTATTATGACACGGCTGAATCCCGCGAGGGCGTCACAGCATTCCTTGAAAAGCGCGCCCCTGATTTCCGCTCTGCAAGAGACAACAAAAAATGAGCAACGCGCACCGAGATGTTACTTGTCATGTTGAGGTATCCCAGCTGGCAAACGGTATGTGCCTGACCTTTTCAGCGCCCGGTGGAAACGCTCTTTTACCGGGGTTGATTGAGGCGCTTCGTGATGGGTTTGCTGAGGCACGCCGCGCAAATCCGCAATTTCTTTTGGTGCGCAGCGCATCGGAGAAAATATTTTGCGCCGGTGCAAACCTCGATCACATTCGCACCATTATACAAGATCCATCGCCGCAAAAGGCACTTGCTGATTTCATCAAAGACCTTCAGGGCTTGCTGAACGAAATCGAAGATCTGCCATTCTTGACGGTTTGCGATGTTGTTGGGCCGGCCTTTGGTGGCGGGTTGGAAATGGCCCTTGCCTTTGATCTGCGTGTTGCACGACCCAAAGCGCGGTTTGCCTTGCCCGAAGTTAAGCTGGGCCTTTTGCCTGCGGCTGGTGGCACCCATCGACTTGAACGTGCCATCGGGGGCGGCGATGCGCGTCGGGTACTTTTGACGGGCGATGAACTAACCTCAGCTGCGGCCTACAATATTGGTTTGGTCGATTATCTTGCAAGCGATGATGCGGATGTAGACACGTTGCTTGCCCGTTTTGCGGAGCTATCCACCGCCGCAATCACCCAGATCAAATCCTGCCGTAAGACAGACACTCGCCAGAATGACCAGCGTGAATCAGATGCAATCATTCAACTTGTGACCAACCCTGATACGCAATCGCGCATCGCTGCGTTCCTCATGGGTCGTTGATCCCGGCTACTCGAAAGACGGTTTTCGTTTCTCAAAAAAGGCGGTGACGCCTTCAGCGAAATCAGCGGATTGCACAGCATGAATTTGCGTCTGCGTCTCGTGTTCCAACTGCGTTGCTAGGCTGGAATGCGCGGCGGCGGCCAGCGCGCGTCGTGTGCTGGCCACGGCAACAGGTGACGCTGTAATCAACCGATCCGCCAACCGCGCACACGCGGCATCAAGCTCGGTTCGGTCTTCTGTTACTTCTATCGCCAACCCGATTGTTTTCAATTCAGCGGCGTCAATTTGTTCCTCTAACATCGCGAACCGTTGCGCACGCACTAGGCCAAGTTTATGCACCATCGCCCATGTTCCGCCACAGTCAGGCACAAGGCCAATGCGGGAAAATGCGCTAACCAGACGTGCGTCTTTTGTGACCACCATAAAGTCGCATGACAATGCGAGCGAGGCAGCACCGCCCGCGGCAACGCCGTGCAACCGGCATATGGTTGTGCAGTCCGCGTCGGTCAAGGCAAGTGCAATGGGATTGTAAAAACGGCGCAATGTGCGCCCAATATCGACCGCTTCCATTCCGTTTCGCAGCAAATTAGATAGGTCCATTCCAGCGGAAAATGCCTGCCCTGATCCACCGATGGTCAAAACGCGTACATCGTCTGAGGCACTGGCATCACAGATTGCATCGCACAACTCAAGCGCAAGTGAATCCGTAAATCCGTTAAGTCTCTCTGGCCGGTTCAACGTTAATGACGCAACACCATTACGCGTGTCAATCCTAACATTTGTCATTTTTTGGTCTCCCTTATTCTCGCGCTTGACTTATAGCAATATATTTGCATTTTATTTACTTACAACAGGGGAAACCGACTTGATGAAGAATGCCGCGATAGCCGAAACCGAAGCCATCCTAGAATTCCCAATGCTTCTTTCACCAATTCAGCTTGGGCCGCTCGAATTGCAAAGCCGGGTGGTAATGGGGGCGATGCACACACGATTGGAAACACAGCCCAACGCGCTGGAGCGTGAGATTGCTTTTTATCGGTCGCGGGCCGAAGGTGGTGTTGGGCTGATCATCTCAGGTGGTATTTCCCCATCCGAGGATGGCGTGTTTGAACCGGGTGCCTTGGCGACATCACATCTTGATCATGCCTATCAAAAAGAACTCACAACTGCGGTACGCGATGCCGGCAGCCCGTTTATCGCCCAGCTTTTACATGCAGGGCGCTATGCTAAAATCCCCGAACTTGTTGCACCAAGCCCGATTGCCGCCCCAATCAACAAAAGAACCCCACGCGGGTTAACGTCAAGCGAAGTCGAAAGCCTTGTTGATGGATTTGCGATGGCCGCCGAAACAACTCTTGAGTGTGGCTATGACGGTGTTGAGATCATGGGCTCTGAGGGCTATCTGATCAATCAATTCCTTGCATCGCGAAGCAACCAACGTGATGATGCTTGGGGTGGGGATTGGACACGGCGCAAACGATTTGCCGTTGAAATCGTGCGTGCCGTCAAACGCATTACCGGCGATAACAAGCTGCTTAGTTTTCGAATTTCTGCGCTGGAACTTGTCGAACATGGTATGACGCAGGTTGAAATTCTCGACCTTGCGCATGACTTGCAAGCCGCCGGTATTGATGTGTTCAACACTGGTATTGGTTGGCACGAAAGCCGGATACCTACAGTGGCGCAGGTTACACCACGCGGTGCATTTGCAGATGCGATTATACAGCTTAAACAAGCCGTGCAAGTTCCGGTGATGGCGTCCAATCGGATCAACACCCCTGAATTGGCCGAGGAAATTTTAGCAAGCAGCGCCGCCGACCTTGTTTCTCTGTGCCGGCCCTTGTTGGCAGATGCGGATTTTGTGCGCAAAACGGCACAGGGGCGCGGGGCCCAAGTAGTACCATGCGTTGCCTGCAATCAGGCCTGTTTGGATCGCATATTCGTCGCGCAAGCTCCGTCTTGCATTGTTAATCCACGCGCTGCGCGTGAAATCGACTTCTCTGCCGCAAAAACCACGGCCTCGAAAACTGTGGCTGTTGTTGGCGGCGGCGCGGCGGGGTTGACCGCAGCGATAGAGGCCGCTGCAAACGGTCATGATGTTACTCTTTATGAGGCGTCATCATCCCTTGGTGGACTGCTGAACTTGGCCAGTCAGATCCCGGGTAAAGGCGAATTTGAAACTCTGCTTTCGTCGATGAAAGCCCGCGCGGCGGCTGCCGGCGTGAACGTCAAATTGAACACGCGTGCCACCGTCGACCTGGTTAGTGGCTATGATCACGTCATAATCGCAACCGGTGTACGGCCACGATTACCCGCAATTGATGGCATCAATCATTCCACCGTTGTGACCTACGAGGATATCCTGTCGCGTCGGCGCACAGCCGGTCAACGCGTTGCCATTATTGGGGCAGGCGGCATTGGTTTTGATGCCGCTGAGTTTCTGGTCGATGCCCATGCGCGGTTCTCAGATATTGCAACGTTCCGGGCGCATTATGGGTTGTCAACTGATCCCAAGGCGCAGGGAGGTATCGACAACACCGCCACGCCGCACCTGCAAAACGATCACGACATAACTCTGATGCAACGCAGCGGGGGACGCATGGGGCGAACCCTTTCAATCACCACGAGTTGGATCAAACGCGACACGTTGAACCGGGCAGGTGTGCGGATGCTCGATGGGGTAGATTACCGCAAAATTAATGATGATGGCGTTCATATTACGCGTGCAGGTGAAACCCAGGTGATCGCGGCGGACACTGTCATTTTATGCGCCGGTCAATCTCCCGAACGCGGTTTGGTTGATGCTCTGACGTTGGCCGGTGTCGAACACGAAATCATTGGCGGCGCTGAGAAGGCCGCTGAACTTGATGCCATGCGTGCAATTGAACAGGGCGTGCGCGCCGCACTTGCGATTTAGGGAGAAACCAAAATGATCCGCGATGCAGAAATGCTTGACCAATTTACCGATGCTGTTCGCCGTTACGTGCGCGAACGGCTTGTGCCGCTAGAAGAGCAGGTGTCCAATGAGGATCAGATCCCCGCCGAGGTCGTCACCGAGATGAAAGAGATGGGGCTTTTTGGCATATCTATCGCCGAAGAACATAGCGGGCTTGGGTTTACCCTTGAGGAAGAAGTGCGCATCGCCATGGAATTTGGCCATACTGCACCTGCCTTCCGGTCGGTGTTTGGCACCAATGTCGGGATCGGATCACAAGCGATTTCGATTGATGGCACGCCCGAACAAAAGGCCTATTGGTTGCCGCGCTTTGCCTCGGGCGAGACAATTGGCTCTTTTGCACTGACGGAACCGGATGTCGGATCAGACGCGGGGGCGGTGAAAACTGCAGCGCGGCCAACCGACGGCGGTTACCTGATCAGCGGCACAAAACGCTACATCACCAACGCCCCACTGGCCGATGCCTTTACTGTGATGGCCCGCACAGCATCCGATACTGCAGATGCCAGCGGTGTGTCAGCGTTTATCGTTGATGCCAAAAGTGATGGGATTACCATTGGCAAGCCCGAAAAAAAGATGGGTCAGCAAGGGACAAAAGTGTCTGATGTGATCTTTTCTGATTGTTTTGTCCCAACTGAAAACTTGATTGGGGGCGTTGAGGGTATGGGGTTCAAAACCGCGATGAAAGTGTTGGACCGCGGGCGCATCCATATTTCGGCGGTATGTATCGGGGTTGCCAAACGGCTGATCCAGGAATCGCTGAACTACAGCAGCGACCGCAAGCAATTTGGCAAGCCGATCATTGGTCATCAACTGGTTCAGGCGTTGATTTCCGATTCCATCACTGAATCTCTGGCGGCCGAGGCGCTTATGTTGTCTGTGGCGCGTGACTATGATGACGGCAAAGATATCAAACTCGAAGCCGCCGCGGCGAAGATGTTCGCCAGCGAAATGGTGGGGCGCGTCGCGGACCGAGCCGTTCAGGTGCATGGCGGTGCTGGGTACATTTCGGAATACGCGGTTGAGAGGTTTTATCGCGATGTGCGTCTATTTCGAATTTACGAGGGAACCACACAAATTCAGCAGCTTGTTATAGCACGCGAAGCCATGCGCCGCATAGCCGTCTGACATCAGAGAAAACTAGGGGAGGAGACAGAAATGAAGTCGCATACTGGACGGTCGGTTTTCTTATCGCAGGACCGCATTGAGCGGACAAACGCGGATGGTGCTTGGTTAAACAAGACACTTGCAGAGGTGTTTGATGTTCAGGTTGAAAAAGCACCCGACCGCGTTGCGGTGGTGTCATATTCGGATTCGTCAAACAATAAGCGACGTTCGCTGACCTTTCACGAGTTACAATTGATGTCGATGGACATTGCCCGTGATCTGACTGCCAAAGGCATCGGTTTGGGCGACATCGTTTCTATGCAATTGCCCAATCGACACGAAGCATTGGCGATTTGTATTGCCTGTGCGCGGATCGGTGCGGTGGTTAACCCTTTGATGCCGGTTTTGCGCCAGCGCGAATTGGATCATATTCTAAAGCTAACCGAGGCGTCGATTCTTTATGTACCCAATGAATTTAGGGGCTTTGGTTTTGCGAAGATGGCGCATGAAATTGTAGGTGATGTTCCAACCTTAAAACATGTACAAACCCTCAACACCCATGGGTTTGAGGTGGACATCACGGGCGTCGACAATACGAACCCGGATTGGAACGCTCTGATTCCTGATCCCAACGAACTTTTCCAAATCATGTTTACATCGGGAACCACGGGCGAACCAAAGGGGGTCATGCACACGGCCAACACCCTGTTGGCAAATGTGGTCCAACTTCAACGTCGATTTGAGGTTGATGAACAAGATGTCATTCATTGCCCAACCCCGGTGGCGCATCAATTGGGCTTTCTTTTTGGTGTTCTTTTGCCGTGTCTTTCGGGTGCACAGGTTGTTTTCCAAGAGGCGTGGCGCAAAGATCAGGCTCTTGAAATTATCGAAAAAGAGCGGGCTACAATTTGCGTTGGTGCAACTCCTTTCCTTGCCGATCTTGCCACGCATTCTGATCTTGAATCGCATGATATTGACGCCTTTCGCCTCTTTGTTTCAGGGGGCGCGCCAATTCCATCGGCTTTGGTTGAAGATGGGGTTGAGAATCTTGCCGCCAAGGTCATTTCTGTTTGGGGCATGACCGAAGTTTTGGCGATTACAACCGTTCGCCTTGATGATCCAAACGAAAAAGCGTCGGGGTCAGATGGTGCCGCAACGCGCCATGCGGAGATTCGGATTGTCGACTCCGAAGGGGCGCTTGTTCCAACCGGGGCTGAGGGCAGACTTGAGGCGCGCGGACCGACAATTTGTGTCGGTTACCTAAAGCGGCCTGCGCTTTTCACGCCAAAGGATGGGTGGTTTGATACCGGCGATCTGGCGCGGATGGACAAAGACAGCTACATCCGCATCACCGGGCGCAGTAAGGATATCATCATTCGGGGCGGTGAAAATATCCCGGTGGTTGAGATAGAAGGCCTTTTGTTCAAGCACCCCAATATCCACCAAGTTGGGATTGTGGCAATGCCCGATGCGCGTCTTGGGGAACGGGGATGTGCGTTTGCTACACTAGCCACAAAGGATAAATTGACCCTTCAGGATGTTCAAAAGTTCTTGTTGAACCTAGGCGTTTCGAAATCCTTCTTGCCTGAGCGGCTGGAAATCGTTGATACGATGCCAATGACGGCCACGGGCAAAATCCAAAAGTTCGAATTGCGGGAAATGGCAAAGATGTTATCGCCTGAGCAGAGGGCTGGCTAGCCAGCAGCAATCAGGTTCTTTCTGAGACGGTCCAGTAAATGTTGAAACTGGGTCGTTTCTTCCTCTGAAAAACCCGCAAGCGCCGCGCCATAAAATTCAGAAATACGTAGCTTTAGATCACTCCAAACGGTCCAACCTTTGTCGGTGAGGCGCACCAATCGGGCACGTCCGTCTCTTGTGTCTTTTACTCGTTCAACTAAACCTTCACGCTCTAACCGCTCAATGACGCCATTTGCGTTTTGCCGGGTCATTTCGAGGAACTTAATCAGTTCTTTTACGGTCAAGCCATCTTTGGATGACGATCGCGCCAACCCCCCAAGAACAGACCATTGCTGTGTTGTGAGATCAATGTCGGCGGTCCATGCCGTGCCGACACGGTGCATCAGGTTCGTTGTCTTAAATAGCCGAAAGAGCAGACGGTTTCGAAGTAAGAACACTGCTTCGATATCTTCACTCGGATTGTGAACATGGCCCATAATACTGCCCTCCTTGCTGCACATGCAGCTTTACATACTTGGGTAGTCAAGCTGACGGAGTCGTGCAACAATTAATTTTATGGCAATATATTGACATAAAATTGAATGTATGCAACGCTCTAAAAGCCCAATGGGAGGAGCACGATGAAAAACTCAATTATGGCTATCGCGATGGCCACCGCCAACTTCGCAGGCCAAGCGTCCGCAGAAGCAAGCTTGACAGGTGTTAGCTGCTTACCGGAAAATACTTATTTTTCAACTAGGTTTGAAGAGTTTGTCAGGCGCGTAAATGATCGCGGAGACGGTGTCGTTAAAATCCAATACCTGGGCGGAGCGCCGGCCATCGGTGATCCCTTCACAGTGGGCCAAAGAATTTCTCGTGGTGCGTTTGATATTGGATCATGTTCCGGAGCATATTACCTCAATACATTGCCAATTGCGGACGCATTCAAATTGCTCGAAGTTGACATGACCGAAGTGCGGGCCAATGGCGGATGGGACTATATGGTCGACCTTCACCGTGAAGTGAACTTGCTGCCGGTTGCACGTATGCATACCGGAATTCCCTTCCATCTCTATCTGGCTGACGGGCACACAATTGATAGCCCTGACCTAAGTGGGCTAAAGTTGCGAGTTGTTCCGATTTACACGAATTTCTTCCTTGAGCAAGGTGCCACAACCCAGCAGACCAGCTCGAACGAGATTTTTCCGCTGATGGAAAACGGTACAATTGATGGGTACGGTTGGCCGATCACGGGCCTTCGCCCTGGTTGGGAATCCGTCACCAAGTATCGGGTTGATCCGGGTTTTTACGATGTTGATATCCAGATCGTGGCGAATGCCAGAGTATGGGACGGTTTGCCAGATGATGCACGCACTCTGTTAGAGGAAATCGCGCTGGAACTTGAAGGGGAAGCTGCCGGATTGGACGCGGTTGATATTGATGCCTCCTTAAGGGCGCAAGAAGGGTTTGGCTTTGAAGTCATTACTCTTGGCGACGACAAAGCCGAAAATTGGCTTGCAGGGGCTCGTAACGCAGGTTGGGCAGGTATCTCGGAAATCGATCCCGAGCATGCCAAACGTTTGCGTGAAACATTCGCCAGCGAGTGATGGAAATGTGCATCAGGGCCGCAATGCCTTGGCGCACCCAACCAAACAGCTAGGGGGGCACATGCCAGCGTCTAATCGAATTTCCACTTTCCTTGATTGTTTCTATCACAGTCTCGGCACGTTTCTCGGGCTTGTGATTGCTTTAATTGCATTGGCGATATCTACGGATCTTGGGTTGCGCCGGTTCAACATCGGGTCAATTGGTGGTGTGCAGGAAGTCGTTGAGTATACCTTGTTCGCATGTGTGTTTTTGGGTGCCCCTTGGGTGCTGCGAACTGGGGGGCACATTCGCATCGAAATACTTGCGGGTATACTGCCACTAAGAGCGCGCAAAAAATTCGCACGTTTCCTAAGCGGTATTGGCCTCACTGTAACGCTTGCGCTTGTCTATTACGGGTCTCGAAACCTGATCGACAGCTATGTCCTCAACTCGGCACAACGACAATATTTTGTCATTTACGAATGGTCGTTGTTAGCAATTTTTGTGATCGGCATGACGCTTTGTGCATTTGAATTTCTGCGCATGTTGTTGACCGGACAAGAACACCGACCTGGACCGGTCAACACCCCAGATCAAGGAATGAACTGATGGTTATGATCGAATGGTATCTGGCGTTTGGGCTGTTGATCGGTCTGGTCATGGTTCTTTTACTGATAGGTACCTACGTTGCATTTGCTTTTTTTGCAGCAAACCTTGTGGGGGTTTATGTCTTTCTGCGAGGGGATATTGGCCTCAGCACGATGTCCATCGAGTTTGTCTACTCCGTCGCAAAGTTTAGTTTTGTGCCCGTCGCGCTTTTTATCCTTATGGGCGAGATATTGTTTCAATCCGGAATGGCCGCACGAGCGATCAAAGCGATTGAACCTGTGATCAAAAATGTACCCGGCCGCCTGTCGGTGGTATCAATCGCATCCGGCACTGTGTTTTCCGCACTGACCGGCTCAACCATCGCCAACACGGCCATCATGGGCAGCGTGATGTTGCCGGAAATGCAGCGCCGTAAATACCACCCAACAATCTCAATGGGGCCAATTATGGCCGTGGGGGGGATTGCCATGTTGATCCCGCCGTCAGCCTTGGCCGTGTTGTTGGCCAGCCTCGCAGAGGGGTCGATCAAAGATTTGCTGTTGGCTGGCATTGTCCCCGGCATTCTTATGGCAATTTCTTTCGCAGGCTACATCGTGATCCGGTGTTGGGTTTCACCTGAACTGGCTCCTACGTCACCCGAAGATGACATTATCGTTGCCGGAGGGCCATCCCCCTGGCGTGCTGTCATTCGCGATGTTCTGCCGCTTTTGTCCATTTTCGTTGTTGTTGTCGGCTCGATCATTGGCCGGATTGCCACCCCGGAAGAGGCTGCAGCCCTTGGATGTATCGCCTCTGTTGTTGCTTGCATATTCTATCGCCAGTTCGAAGTGCGGACATTCCTTGTTGCACTGCGCGAAACCGCGCGCGTTACGGTGATGATCCTGTTTGTGATTTCGGGTTCGTACACTTTTAGCCAGGTCCTGCAAATATCAGGGGCGACAACCGGCTTTCTGCGCTTGCTCGATGGATGGGATTTAACAACAATCACGGCCCTTTTAATCATGATCGCCATCCTTTTGGTGTTTGGCGCTTTTATGGACCAAGTGTCGATGATGCTTCTGACACTGCCATTTTTTGTCCCACTTGCGATGGCCAACGGCATAGATTTGCTTTGGTTGATGGTCATCATGTTACTGGCAATGGAGATCAGTCTACTTACCCCGCCGTTTGGATTGTTGCTGTTTGTTATGAAAGGCGTGGCTCCAAAGGGTACGCCCCTTGGCGCGGTTTACCGGGCTGCCCTGCCGTTTCTTGCTCTTGAGCTGTTCGTTCTTGGATTGCTTGTTTTTTGGCCACAAATCGCTACCGGCTTACCAAATATGCTAAGATAGGAATCTTTCCCATGGAAGTGAAACCCCCAGTAACCGATGCCCATTCTGCCATAATGACCCGCCGTTCGGTGCGTCGTTATCTTGATAAACCTGTGCCCAAAGACGCGCTCATGCGGATCATCGAAGGGGCGGGTAGGGCGCCATCCGGGCATAATATCCAGCCCTGGAAATTGTATGTCGTATCGGGGCAATCGAAGGCTAATCTGACCGCCAATATCGTTGACGTGGTCAAAAATGGCGACCCAGAAGAACATCAACCTGAATTTGATTATTATCCATCTGAATGGATCGAACCATATCTGGGGCGCCGTCGCGCGGTTGGCTATGCGCTGTATGAATCACTTGGTATTACCCGCGAAGACAAGGCAGGGCGTGATGCGCAGATGCGCAAGAACTTTGACTTCTTTGGCGCGCCTATTGGTATGTTCGTCACGTTTGATCGTCGCCTGTCCACGGGAACCTATATGGATATCGGCATGTTCATTCAAAACATCCTAATCGGAGCGCGTAGTGAGGGGCTAGATACCTGCGGGCAGGCGGTCTTTTGTTGGTATCACAATACGATCCGAAAGCACCTGCCAATGGCCGATACTGAGCTGTTGGCGTGTGGCCTGTCGTTGGGATTTGCTGATCCTGAGGGCGCGGAGAACGGCCCAATAGCGCGAAAACTACCCGTCAGTGAGTATACAACGTTTCTTGATTAACACCCTGTGGCACCACAATAAATGAGCCCCATCATGATCCAAATGGAAACAGCCGATGTGGCGGACGAGGAAGGTGTGTTTGTTGCCCCCGGCAAAACAGCCTCGCTAACTGTTCACCAGAATGTCGCCATTCTAACGTTATCTAATGGCCGCCTAAATCTGATTTCTGCAACCTTGCGTCAGGACGTTTTAGCATGCCTTGCCATACTGACGGACCTGTCGGTCGACGGCCTGATCCTAACCGCAAGTGGCGACACCTTTGTGGCGGGCGCCGATGTAAGTGAATTTGGCAAACCCGACGTCCAACCAACCTTGCCCGATGTTGTCAAATCTCTCTGTGATCTGCCCATACCCAGTGTTGCGGCGCTGAATGGTCTTGCATTAGGTGGGGGATGTGAACTGGCGCTTGCCTGTACTGCGCGCATAGCTACCGCAACTGCACGCGTGGGTTTGCCAGAGGTCACTCTGGGCCTTATTCCCGGTGCTGGCGGTACGCAGCTTTTGCCGCGCTTGATTGGCCGACCACTGGCCGCTGAAATAATCACCAGTGGTCAGCCAATTGATGCAACCCGCGCCCAAAATATTGGCCTGATTGATGCTATTTCCAGCGATCCAGTCTCGCAGGCAATAACATGGATAAAGGCCCAAAAAGGCGTTGCGCGCGCTGCCCAAAACCCCGAAGCAGATAACGCAGAGGTAGCCTTGTCTGAGATCAAGGAAAAACTTGCAAGGCGCTATACCGGTGCGGCCCCTCTCAAGGCGCTTCATCTGGTTGAAAGGGCCCTTTCGCTGCCTCTTGCTGAGGGGCTACAGGCCGAGCGCGAGGTTTTCTTGCAGCTAAAATCCTCACCTGAAACCACAGCGTTGCGGCATGTTTTCTTTGCCGAACGCCGGGCTGTTAAGACCTCTCAAAAACCAAACCTTCGGGCGGCTTTGGTTATCGGCGGTGGCACTATGGGGGTGGGCATTGCGTGGACGCTTTTTGCTGCGGGCATTCCGGTTCAAATTCTCGAAACTGACGGGGATGCCGTGGCGCGCGCGCGGCTAAAGCTACAAGAAATCGCCCAAACAGAGGCCCGTAGTGGGCGGTTTGATGTCGACAAAGCCACCGATGCGATTGCGGCAATTCACGTCGCTGAAACAATCAAAAACCCCAGTGCCATTGGTTTAGCCATTGAGGCGATCTACGAAAACATGGATGCCAAACGCGCGGTGCTTGAACGGCTGGAAGCAGCCTTGCCGACAGATGCAATTCTGGCGACCAACACGTCGTATTTGAACCTGTCCCAAATGTCGGAAAACCTGAAACACCGCGACCGGTTTATCGGCCTGCATTTTTTTGCCCCCGCCCATCGCATGAAACTTCTTGAGGTGGTCGTGCCACCAGAAAGTTCGGGTCAGGTTGTGCATAAAGCCTACGGGCTTGCCAAACGTTTAGGCAAAATCCCAGTCCGGACAGGCATCTGTGATGGTTTCATTGGCAACCGTATTTTGAAACGTTATCGCAGCGCAATGGAAGCCATCATAACTGACCAAACAACACCGTGGGCCATCGATACCGCTTTGCAGGAATTCGGATTCGCGTTGGGGCCGTTTGCGGTGCAGGATTTGTCAGGGTTAGACATTAGTTTCGCCAATCGCGAACGGTTGCGATCTGTTGGGCGGGCACAAGAAGCGCCTCCATGCTTGGGCGATGACCTTGTTGCAGTGGGGCATCTTGGCCGAAAGACCGGCGAAGGCTGGTATGACTATGCGCAGAAACCACCGCAACCATCATCCTTCGTGCGCGGCATGCTGCCTTCGGGGCCGTTGTTGACCAGCGACGTAATTGTTGCGCGTGCCCTTGCCGCTATCACGGCAGAGGCCTCTGACATTTTGGCCGAGGGTATTGCCAAACGCGCTGCGCATATCGATCTGGTGCTTATTCATGGCTATGGGTTTCCGCGCTGGCGTGGCGGTCCGCTATTCGCATCTGACGCAGTAGGCCTGTCAAAAATCGGCGATGATTTACGTACCATGGGTCAACCCATTCCGCCACTATTGCGTCAGTTAATCGATGCAAACATCCGCTTTGCAGACTACGACGCCCAACAGGAGAATTCATAGTGCCTGAAGCCTTTATTTGCGCTTATACACGAACACCCATTGGCCGTTTTGGCGGGGCGTTGGCTCACATGCGGACAGATGATTTGGCGGCAGCACCCATCGTCGGCTTGCTAAACTCATTGCCGGATTTCGACCCGACCGCGATCGACGAAGTTGTCCTTGGCTGTGCAAATCAAGCGGGTGAAGATAACCGCAACGTTGCCCGAATGGCTGCTTTGCTGGCCGGCCTTCCTGAGACAGTTCCAGGGATAACCGTTAACCGTTTATGTGCCTCGGGGCTGGATGCTGTTTCGGCTGCGGCGCGTGCAATCAAAAGTGGAGATATTGATGTCGCGATTGCTGGCGGCGTCGAATCGATGTCGCGGGCACCGTTCGTTATGGGCAAGGCCGGTCGCGCCTTTGATCGCGGTTCGAAAATTTATGACACGACCATTGGTTGGCGGTTTGTGAATCCAAAATTTCACGCCGCTTGGGGTACAGAGTCGATGCCAGAAACCGCGGAAAATGTTGCCGCAGAGTATGGTGTTTCGCGCGTCGATCAGGATGCATTTGCCGCGCAATCACAAACCCGTGCAGACTTGGCCGCCGCATGTGGGCGTCTGGCACGTGAAGTCACACCAGTAACGGCACCAGATGGGCGGCGCGGAACCCATTTGGTTGAGGTAGACGAACATCCTCGGCCAGATGTAACTATGGTTTCTCTTGGCAAGCTAAAGGGCGTTGTGCGCGCCGACGGGTCGGTCACAGCGGGCAATAGCTCTGGGGTTAATGACGGCGCCGCAGCGCTATTGCTGGCTAGTAGCTCCGCCGTAAAGACCCATCGTTTGACTCCAATTGCGCGTGTTGACAGTGCATTGGCAATGGGCGTGGCACCGCGCGTCATGGGCTATGGCCCAGTCCCTGCCATTCAAACAATCCTGGCACGACGGGGGTTGGAGCTGGACAAATTTGCACGGATCGAAATTAACGAAGCGTTTGCAGCGCAGGCATTGGCTTGTTTGCAGGGCCTTGAGCTTTCTGCAAAGGATCCACGGATCAATCCCCACGGCGGCGCTATTGCCCTTGGCCACCCGTTGGGCATGTCCGGGGCGCGCCTAGTTGGAAGCATCGCGATGGATCTTCAGAACGCTTCAGATTATGGGTTGGCATCAATGTGTGTTGGGGTTGGGCAAGGGAGCACCATGATTCTGCAGGGAGTTTGATTGTTGGCTGGCCGCAAATTGTTACTTTTCTTCTTCATGCTGGGGTCGCGAGATCGAGAATCTGGGCTATACGGTACGATTGATTGCACCCACCTATGTGAAGCCGTTTATCAAAAGACAAAAGAACAATGCACCTGACGCTGAGGACATCGTAGAGGCAGCCTTACGCCCAACTATGCGTTTCGTCATTCAAGCAGTTTGCTGCACTCGCAGCTTAATTGCATCCAGTGGCTCCTTCTGCTTGGCCTTTAAGAACTTTGCGACTGAACCTTGTTGGCGCGATATTCCCTGGGCGAAAGGCCAAATTCCTTGCGAAACAGCGTGGAGAAATGCTGAAAGTTCTGGAAGCCATTGCGGAGCGCAATTTCGCTGATCGTCAGTGAGGAAAACCGCACGTCCTGCAAGTTTGCAGCAACTTGTGATAATCGCTGCGCTCGAATGAAACCGGAAATTGACTGGTCTTCCTTGCTGAATATTTCGCCCAACCTCCGAACCGACAGCCCGATCTCCCCTGCTACAATAGTCCGGTTTAAGTTAATATTGTCTAAATTTTCACGGATGAAGCTTTTTGCACGGATCAGAGTCATCTGTTCTGGAGAAGACAACTCGACTTTCTGCGTGGTCAGGCTGGCCAAGCCAGCGGCAACCATATCAATCATTGTGTCCTGCAACGTCGCATTCAACGTCAAGTTATTTGGCGTGAATTGCTCTGTGAAGGCGAGTAAATTTTGCCCAATCAGCCGGCCTATTTGAGCTTGACCATCAATACGTTTACCACAGAGCGCCCTCGCATTGGGCAGGCGCGCTAGCAATTTTCCAACGGGAACCCGCACAACAAGCTGCGAGAACTGATCCGTAAGGTCCAACTGGTAAGTAGCGGATGTCAGGTAAAGCGCCATGTCGCCTGGCGCTAAGAGCGCAACATTACCGAGCTGTCCGATCCGCGCATGTTTTGCGGTTTGAAGGCTGAACAGAAATGCTTCATCGGAGCTGGACTGAATGTCCCGTTTTCGCCGCATAACTGAATGGGTCGCTCCAGTTATGCGCGAAATCTCGATCGAAGAATGCCGTTCAATTTCGATCGATCCATTGAAGTCCCCTCGATTTTGAGCGTCGCAACCCAATCGCACGTAGGTCTCACAAATAGCGTCATGCCAGTAGGCAAAGCGATCTGCTGAAGTCAAGCCTGATGTGTTGTATCGCAATGGAACCCCTCCAATTTAGGTTCACTTTCGGTCAGTTCCGTGCAGCCAACTCAAAAACACAAGTTTTTCTGCCCAATTTGCAAAGCAGGTCATCCGAGGCTGGATCATAACTATCCATCATTCGGGAGGCAAACATGTCACAACAATTTTCAGTCGCCGCGGTTCAGGCCGCCCCTTGTTTTCTGGACCTAAAGGCCGGAATCGACAAGGCTATTCATTTTATCGAACAGGCCGCTGCCAGTGGGGCCAAATTAGTGGTGTTTCCAGAAACCTGGTTGCCAGGGTACCCTAATCACATCTGGCTTGGCCCTGTTGCCTGGCAGATGCAGTTTGTTGGCCGCTACTTTGAGAATTCACTTGTTGCCGGATCGGAGGAAGACAAAGCGCTGGCGGAGGCTGCCCGAGACAACCATATCCAGGTGTCGATGGGACTAAGTGAGCGTGCTGGAGGGTCATTGTACATCGCGCAATGGCACTATGATCAGGATGGCGAGATCATCAAGCGGCGACGAAAATTGAAACCGACACATGTTGAACGCACGGTTTTTGGCAATGGTGATGGTTCAGATTTGCACGTTGCCGATACGTCTTTAGGCAGTATCGGCCAACTGTGTTGTTGGGAACATATTCAGCCGCTGACCAAATACGCAATGTATTCTCAGAACGAACAAATTCACTGTGCAGCTTGGCCCAACCTCGCGCTCTACGAAAGCACGGCCTATGCCTTAGGGCATCAAGTGAACAATGCCGCCAGTCAAGTCTACGCCGTCGAAGGTGGATGCTTTGTTGTTGCTCCTTGTGCGTTGGTCAGCAAAGAACAGCAAGATATCCTGTGTCAAGAAAACCCCGAGCGTATGGCTCTTTGCCCAACCGGCGGTGGATACAGCAAGATATACGCGCCGGATGGGCAATCGATTGGTTCAAATATTGACCATGACGCAGAAGGATTGGTTCTGGCGGATATTGATCTTGGAATGATCGCCTATGCCAAAGCCGCGGCAGACCCGGCAGGACATTACGCGCGCCCTGACGTCACGCGTTTGTTGTTTAATAACAACCCGCAACGACCGGTTATGAAGTTTGATCAGACTGCCGGCTTGCAAATTGACCCTATCGAAGAGCCACCCGAACCAATCTTGGTCGCTGAGTAAAATAAAATTATCAGGTGAGGGTTTTTGAAATTCGCACCCGCAGGCCTTGGATGATTTTTTGGATTGGAGAGAAAGTTGGTAAAAGTTGGAACTGCTCAATGGGCGCATAAGAATCAAGGTATTTTGACCCGGGCAGAGTACTTAAGTCTTCACTTTCAACTGCTGAGACTACAATTAAAGGAGTTTCAGGCATGGCTCGCGAAGAAGGGGGTCGTTGGTAAACCGCCTCTATTGACAAATATTGAGAGTGTCACTTTTCCTGACAGCGCGATTGCCAAACAAGCCGATGAATTGGTGCGCGATGTGTCTTCGGAAGCGCTGCACTTGCATTGCGTCCGCACCTATGTTTGGGGCGTTATGCTTGGTAAACACGCGGGGCTCAAATTCGATCCCGAATTGTTTTATGTAGCGAGCCTGCTGCACGACTTAGGGCTGGTTGAGCCACATATTAAAAAGACAGATTGCGCGTGTTTTGCTGTAACCGGGGCGCACCAAGCCAAATCCTTTGTATTGGCCCATGGATGGGCCCCGGAAAAGGCGGATCGGGTTTTCGAGACCATTAGTTTGCATCTGAATTTGGACGTTCGGTCCTCAGAGTTTTTTGCCGAAGCACAGATGCTGGCGCACGGGGCTCACTTGGACGTGGTCGGAGCACACTATAACCGTTTGTCGCCATTTACAGTCGACAGTGTTCTAAGCAGGTATCCCCGAACGGGGTTTGTCGAAGAAATTTCAAGTCACATAGACACACCGCACAACCGAATGTCACGAGCTGAGATGTTGGGATCATTAGGTTTTTCAAAACGGGCACACGCAAATCCATTGAACCGACATTAACCTGGTTGCAACGCCCATTCAGTGGACCGGGCTCTGCTTCTGCACTTCAAATGACCTGCTCCCCTAAAAAGTCCGGTGTTTTGAGTGGTCTGTTCTCCAACAAGGAGGCAGGCGATGAAGAAAAGCCGTTTTAGCGAAGAACAGAGATGGTCGCGGGATTTCGGACCAGTTGTTAAGGTGGGTCGACTGATGAGCGAGGCGACCCAATATGAAGAAACGAAAGAACCATTCGCTCGAGATTAGGGCCCGCGATCACGTCTCTTCTTTCAAATGCAACTCCAATTGGAGCCATCTAGGTTTGGACGGGCAAACATCAGAATTTCTAGCGCTTTATCTTAACTTCTGCTCATCAAAGGCTGCGAAGCTTCTGAACATGCTTTTTAACGATAGGGGCGAAGAGCGGACCACCGTGCCCGAGAAAGAAATGATGGCAGTTGCTTTTCAGCAAACCTTCCAATGATCTTGCAACTTCGTGTGTATCTTCTTCAAAAGGAGGTTGCTTCGGTCTATTGCGAAAAGCTATGCCTCCAAGCAAAATACCCGAGGCCAGCAAATCGCCGGCAATCACGCGACCATCCTTCAGGATAACCGAAATCGATCCGGGCGTGTGACCCGGCGTATATGTTACGCGTGCCGGGATCCCATAGGTTTCAAGATCGACTTCTTGACTACCCATGATGATGTCCGGTGTAAAATATGTAAAAGGCTGCTGAATTGCGCGGGTCGTTCTGAACACACGACCAAATATCCCACTTGGCCGCAACAGCGGTGCCCTCCCCTGACAATAAGGAACTTCTGCTTTGTGCGCGAGAACTGGTGCGGATGAGAGGGCTTGAATGTCAACCGCAGACCCGGCGTGATCGATATGTGCATGTGTCAGGACAACCAACCGAAGATTGGACCAGTCCAATTCGTATTTCCACAGCGCATTTTCAACCTTCTCGCACGAATTAGGCAGACCCGTATCAACCAACACCGCACTGTCGCCCGTAACGATAAGATAGGCGTTCAGCATGCCAAATGGCAAAACAGGAATGATTTCGATGGATGTTGTTGTCATTTTCAAAGATCCAGTAGGGGAACAAGCTTGTGAATGACGACTGTTTAACTAGGCTGCAATTAGGTACTTTTTTGTAACCAGAGGTTCCCGAATAAGCACATGACACCACCTGACAGGCCTTGGGCCACACCTGAGACGGATGAATGCCCCGTGGCGGATACGTTGCGCCTCCTCAAGGGCAAGCATGGCCCAAAAGTGCTTCACTGCCTGATGAGCGGAGAGATGCACTTTCTGGAGTTGCACCGTACGCTTATGACCGTCAGCCGAAAGGTGTTAGCCGCCCAATTGTTGGACTTCGAACAAAGCGGTTTGATTGTGCGTATCGAGAAACCGGAGACCAGGCGGCGGGTTGGCTATTCGCTAACGGTGAAAGGTCAGGCTTTATGTTCCATTCTCTCACAACTTTACGCGTGGAGCTCGGACTTCACCCAAGTTGCAAACCCGAAGCTGACTGCCAAACACGATGGCGCAACATAGGCGGCAGATAAAACGCCATGATGTTCCACAGGCCATAGAAAACCGATTCCGTGAATGGCTTCGCTTTGAGCCGGTTGTACGGATCGCTTACGAAACCGATCTTCATGACTGTTGCAGCATCTGGTTCTCCGGCTTGGGGCTCTCTCGTTGAAACCGCCGCGGCGTGAACGACGACTTACTGCATAACGCATTGGGCTTCTTGCTCATCCAGTGTTAAACCTGACGGCGCGAGAATTTGCGCGTGGCTTTTGTCCGCATCACTGTCAAATATCACGTCGAACAACCCAAGGTGCTGCGCCAGTACCAGTGCAATTTCTGTGTCACCGCCGGCCTCTCCAACCGGGGCGCTCGCTGGGGGCGAAGCTGGATGCGGCGCATCCCTTCAAGACTGGCATCGAAGCCGGTTCTGAGCTCCGAACGCTCCCAGGACGTTGCGCGGGCAGAACGATATTGGAATTTTTGCTGTTTCATTCAGAAAAAAGTCGGTGCGCGCGTGGATTCAAGTTGTTCCAAGGCAGCCTTGGCGCGCGCTGTGCCCGGTTGTGCCGCCAGCAGGTTGCCGTCGAATGACATCTGCATGCGCACCGGGTCGGGGCCTGACCCAGAACAGCGGTATAGACATCCCGCGCCGTGACCCAGTCTAGTTTGCCCGGGCCTAGCGGTCTTTCGGCAAGTCCCAGTGCCCTGGCACGCTGAGCGTCGCTAAGCAGATCATCCGCAATGTCGTTGAAAGGCGCGGCCCCGCCCGGCACGTTGCCATTAATGGGCGCCCAATTGGTGTAGAGCGCCCGCCCAATCCTCGACGTGAACCGTCCGGACAATCTTACTGTTCCCTCTCAGCTATTCGAGCGTGCTCTTAACAGCGCCTTGCGCCAGATCAACTTGAACAGAGCAATTGGGGTCATTGGGTTGCGCGACAAGCGCTTTATATCTTCTTTCGCGGCCTTTGAGACCGCCTCACTTGCTTTTGACATATGCCCAGCATCCAGTGTGGGTTGCGGGTCATATTCGATCAACAGCTGGATTTTTTCGGCGGTCGGACGCCCTTCGATTTTCTCGATTAAAGCGAGTGCAAGGTCCAGCCCGGCTGAGACACCCGCTGCCGTCCAGATCTTGCCATCTTGGACAATCCGGTCACTTGGACATGGCGTTGCGCCAAGTTGTTTAATGCCGTTCATCGCGGACCAATGAGTCGTGGCGGATTTTCCTTTCAAAAGCCCAGCGGCCCCTAGGATGACTGCCCCAGAACACACAGAGGTCGTGAACCTACTGCCAGCATGGACTTGCCGGAGCCAATCTGTCAGCGTCTTATCGGCAGCAGCAATCAGCGTGTTGGCCTCTGATCCGGGCACAAGGACAATATCCGCATCGGGTGTTTCTGCGAAGGTATGTGTTGCCCCGATAAGCAGAAGACCACGATCATTAGGGACCGGTCCTACCTGATGTGCGACAAAACGAATATCCACATTTGGCAGGTACTTCAGCAGTTCATACGGACCAAGGGCGTCCAATGCGGTAAGACCGGTGTAAAGCACGATTGCGATACGCATTCATTTATCCTTTGACGGAGGAGCCAATACCGGGGCAAAGGCGATGATAAATTCCAGGAGTACGGCGAGCAGGGCGCTTGCCGAGTGTGAACCGACACCCATCCCATTTGAAGTTGCGAGCATACGCACCTCCTCATCGTCCGTCGCATTGGTTTTCGATTATCCCAGAAGATCAAGGGCTCGAATTCGGAACACCTTCCTTGCTTCTACATCAAAAACGTCTTGCGCGGAGTTTGGCACAAGCACTTGCCAGGCAGGACCATTGGGGTTTGCCATGCCAGTTATTTTCCGGGGTGTCGTTCGGGAGGCTGTTTCATAAGCTGTGTTTTTTTGGTGAGGTTTGTGCAACTACAGCCGATCGAGAAGGACATTGGGAAAACCGACTTCCAGCGCAACCCTTAGTGCTGTGACGCGCTCGAAAGAACTGTTCAAGCATGTTATGTGGGGTTCGGCCACTGATTTCTGTGAACAGGAATGCTGGGCCAGAGTGTTTGTCCGAATCTGCCCAGCATCTGCAAGACCCTAGGCACTTGCCTCAACCGCCCTCTGTTTTCCATTTCGCAGGCCAAAGATAGCGAGTGCCACGATTGGGAAAAACAGCCAGCCCTGGGGCATGGTCACATAGGACAAGCCAACGCTTGGCGGTAGGAGAACACCCCAGATCCCGATACATGCCATCATGATTGTTAGGAAAACGACCAGCTCGGTCGAGTGTCTGACAATTGCCGACCACAGATAGCCCGCAGCGACGGCCCACAGCACAATGGTCACGATGTGCCAGCAGAAGAAGTTTAGGTACTTCGCGCGCGCCTCCAGCGCCGAGGCCAAAAGCGGATCCGCGACCTCAGGCGTGCCAACAAACGTATGCAACGCCGCAAGGGCCGCTGCACCAATGCCAGTGACAAGTTGGATTTTTTTCATCTCAGATTTCCTTGCGGCTGTAGGTCTCAGTGCCCCGTACCATCGGTTTGCGCCACTCCTCGATCAATACAACGCTGTCTTCGTTCCCTAGAACTTTTTGTGACAAGAAACCTTGTTGCGCGCGCCGCGCGGTGATGGTTTTTATGCGTTGATCAGTTAGGTGACCCCCAAACCGGGTCACGGTCACGACGATCTTGGTTTCTGGTTTCGCCAACGCCTGAATCGGCGTGACCAAAACCACAGCGCTTGCTGCGATCATGGTCAGTGCATCCCGGCGAGTGGGCAAAGAATTTTCCTGCGTCTTCATATCGCAACCCGGTCGTAATATTGCACATCAGGTGGGCCGGCCATGAAGGATAAAAGCTGTTCCATGACACCATTCTCAGTGATGGACGCAATATAGGCCTGATGGTGCGCACGAGATTTCCATTCTTCAAGGATCAACAGCTTATTGGTCTCCTCATCAAACAGGATCGACACAGACAATGCCCCCTCGAATCCCCGTACTGCGGGTAGCTTCTCCTCCAGAAACACCTGCAGATCGGCATAGGCGTTGTCCTGAACGACCAGTTCCAATGTTACCCAAATACTCACGTTGATCTCCTTCGTTGTGTGCGTGTTTCTTACGGCGACACAAAATTCGGAAATACACCCCACACCACAAAAATGCCGGAAATCGCGCGCAATATGGGGCAATCTGTCGTCTGGTGTGATAGACAAGAAATTGGCATGCAAGTAAAAAATAAGCGAGCTCTGCATGGCATCCAGAACACATCAAACATTGGCAAATCTTGGGCTGGATGGCACGCAAGCCCTTGTCATTCCACAAGGATTACATGATTTTGCAGATGCGCAAGTTGTCATGGAACATGGGCAAAAGGCGATTTTTCACAAACGCATTCTGTCCAACGCCTTTGGTGTGGAGTTTTACAACAGCTGCCCATGCCTGGGGTATGTCATCAAAGGCAAAGAGGTGTTTTTCACCCCCGCAGGTGAAGAGATCACGGTTCATGCCGGTGAGATGGTTTTGCTGCCGAGGGACGTATTCATGGTGTCCAATTTTTCAAGCACGGATGGACCGTTGGAAGCGTTGTTGTTCTTCTTTGACGATGCCGTGATCCGCGAGTTTGAGCGGCAAAGCTCAGGTCGGGCCACTCATCCCACGTCTCGTATTGGCGCTTACAAGATTGAACAACATGACAGTTTTCGCGGATTCATGCGCTCGATGATTGACATCTATAAATCCATCGATGGAACGCGGGAATTGCTGCATACCAAGCTGATGGAAGTGCTGTTCCTGATCGCAGCAGAAGATGACCCCAAACGCCTTAGATCATTTCTACATGAAAATTGTTCTGACAGTGGAAAACGCAATATTCGCCACCTGATGCGAGAACACTGCGCCTATAACCTTAGCGTATATGACTATGCGCATTTGTCAGGGCGGTCCGTGTCGGCATTCAACCGGGAATTCAAACGACAATATGGCGTTGCCCCGAGCAAATGGTTGATCGAACAACGCCTGACGCGCGCCCACGATGCCGTGTTATCAACCGATACATCGATCACGGAAATAGGCTTTGAGATCGGATATGAAAGCACGTCCCACTTCATAGCCCAATTCAAATCACTGTTTGGAATAACCCCCAAACAACTGCGTTTGGAGCAGCTATAGCGAACATTCTTGAGTCACTGAGAGCTTGGCTAGATCCAACCATCCGAGTCCAATTGGGGTTATCAAAGGAACGTAGCCTTTCCAGTTAAATCTGTTCGGGCTAGCTTTTTTGCTAGAGATCCCGATATCTCCATCGACTCGCCTTTTCGTTTTTATGGGCTCAATCAGAACTCCCCGTTGAAACCGGTCATTGGCGAAATTGCAGCGAAGGGTAATATTGCCCGCACTTGGCTGGTTCACGCTTGGGATGTGTCGCAAACTATGGGGTCTAGTTGACGAGCCTGCGTGATCTGAGGTTTGTACTGGTCGAAAAATTTCGAACAGGTTATTTGAGCATGATCTCGTTAAAGGGCTGCCATTTCCCCAAGGATGCAGTTTTGTACGCTGTGTACTTCTATTTGCGGTACACAGTGTCGTATCGGGACTTGGAAGAGATCATGGCCGAACGAGGCGTGCAGGTGGATCACGCTACTCTCAACAGGTGGGTCGTGAAGTATTCGCCAATAATTGCTGCGACAGCGCAATCGAAGAAGCGCTCAACACTGAGTTCCTGGCGCATGGACGAGACATATGTTCGTGTTCGCGGCAAGTGGATGTACCTCTATCGGGCTGTCGACAAAGTTGGGAACACCCTTGATTTCATGCTGTCTGAGCGGAGAAATCGACCAGCAGCATCCAGGTTCTTCGCCAAAGCACTGTCTTCCAATGGAATTCCAAACAAGATCGTCATTGACAAAAGTGGAGCCAACGCGGCGGGCATTCGAGAAGTGAACAAAATCCTCAATCGATTTGGCTGCCCAGCCAAAATCCAAACGGTCAGGTCAAAGTATTTGAATAACATGATTGAGCAGGACCATCGGTTCATAAAGCGTCGCGTCCGGCACATGTGCGGGTTCAAATCGTTCAGATCCGCCTCGGCCACTCTGGATGGCATCGAGGTCGCTAACATGATCCGAAAGCGCCAATTCCCCGGCCCTACGACCTCAGGCTTTCAACTATTTGCTCAGATCGCAGGATAAGTGTGTCCGGTGTATTGCAGCCTCTGGACTGCCGAAAAGTTTGCGACACAACCAAGAGCTTTACGTGGGTCTGGACGTGCATAAGGACACGATTGAGGTGGCGGTTGACCAATACCCTGACTGAGACCGGGAAGACACCCAGTTTCTGCTATGAAGCCGGTCCCTGCGGATATGGGTTGCATCGGTTGCTGACAAAGCTCGGGTTTGAATGCGCTGTTGTCGCGCCATCGATGATCCCACGCAAGACCGGAGATCGGATCAAGACCGACCGACGCGATGCCATCATGCTGGCTCGGCTCTGGCGGGCGGGGGAATTGACCACAATCTGGACGCCGGATGAGGAACAGGAGGCGATGCGAGATCTGATCCGCACACGCAAACAAGCCAAGGATGCAGTGAAGGTGGCCAAGCAACAATTGCTCAGTTTTTTGTTACGTCACGGGCTTCGCTATCAGAACGGTAAATACTGGACCATGCGTCACCGCCGCTGGCTGGCCGAGTTGCGCCGATTTCCCTATCCGCATCAACAACTGGCTTTCGAAGAGCTGAAGCGCACAATCGATCAATGTGAAATCCGGGTTGCGACGCTGGACAAGGCCATAGAAGACGCAATCTCCGGGTGGTATTTCGCACCTGTTGTTGATGCCTTGCGCGGCCTGCGCGGCGTTAACACCACGATCTCCGCAACCGTCGTGGCCGAGATCGGCGATATCACCCGCTTTGACAACCCGCGTCAACTGATGGCCTGGCTGGGTTTGGTTCCAAGTGAACATTCCAGTGGCTCGACCACAAGGCGCGGCCGGTTGACGAAAACCGGCAACGCCCTGGCGCGCACGATGCTGGTCGAAGCAGGATGGTCCTACCGGCACCCACCGAATGAGGGGCATCCTTATCTGAAACGCTCGGCCCATCTGCCACAAGAGATCAGGGACATCGGCTGGAAAGCTCAGACCCGCCTATGCAAACGGTTCCGCCATCTCAGTCGAGCAGGCAAACCACAACCACGGGTGTTGTCGGCCATCGCTCGCGAACTGGCCGGGTTCATCTGGGATATTGCGCGGAGAACACCGTTACCCGCCTGGGCTGACTCATCATCTGCCTGTGCAGAACGCTGGAGACGGCGGCCACTGATAGGGGAACCCTCGGCGTACTATCGGATGAATCTCCGGCCTTAGACAGAGGTAAGCCCGCATCGTATTAGGTAAGGCGGTAACCAACCCGCGGATGAGAGCATGATAACCATCGGTTCGACACGCACGTCTTCAGCGCCATGCACAGGCTACAAATTTTGACCATCCCACACCAGCGGGGTAGTCTCATCGTGTCGGGAATACCAAAAAACGCTCATGAGATGATACGATTTCGCCCCGAGCCGGACTCGACCCCAACCACTGCAGAGAAACTCACGCGATTGGGTGCTACACGGACTTTTTTGCGAGCTGTTTAAGCGTGTATCCGGTGTTTTTGCGACAAAATTCGCTTAGCGCGCGCATTGACGTAAAGCCCAGCTCTGCGGCCAAATGTTCCCCGTAGTCCATGTTAGATAGCCGGATCAGAACATATTCCTTACGCGCATTGAGCACGACCTTTCTGAAGCTCATTTTTTGTTGCTTTAGGCGTCGCAGCAAGGTGCTTCGTGAGATGCCCAGTTTCGATGCCGCTTGATGAATTGACAGAACCGCCGGCAGGCATTCGGAAGCCAATTTTCTTAGGTTGAGCAGAGCTTGATCAGTAGCCGCGGGTAGTTGCGATGTCCGATGAACTTCTTCTAGCAGCACTTTGTTCAAGCGATCATTCCGAACGCCAACACCTTGCCCAATGAGTGAGTATGGATACAGGGCATACCCTTCATCTGGTGGGCAATCAAATTCGATGTTAGCAGTTGTTAGTTTTTGAAATGTTTCAGAGAAACTTTGTTTGGGTAGGCTTGTTTTATATGTGATTAGCTTGGCCTCTTCTGGAAGATGCCATTTGTAGAATGCTGTCTCCCCCAGTATTAGCAGTGTCATTAGGATGTGCCAGTGCCGGTCCTTAAATTCGATTGTTGGTCGAACTCTCACAATCAAGCCTTCCGCTAGCGGCTCGTAGGTGGCAGAGAAAACTGGAAGGTAGGCGGTCTCTTTTGAGAAGAGGTCTCGAAGCGCTGTCACGATGTTTACACTGGTTTCAGTATAGGTTGTCCACAGCTGGTGCGCGCCGTATCGCCACAAGTTGGTCGCAAGCAATGGCCAATGTTCTCCAATCTTTCGGTCTGCTACATCAAAATAATGGAATACCTCATCTAAAGTGAAATCGCTTTGAAGATCAGAGAGCTTTGGCAAGTCGTCTTTCAATCGGTCGCCAAACTGGTTTCTAAACTGCTCGCGCAAGAAGCCAGGAAAAACTATCGGGCGTTGAGTTACGTTTTGCATTTCTAGTTCCAGTAACGCACAAACATCTTGAAACTTCAGTTCAGAACCGAACGAGTGCGCCCTTATTTGATACTGTTCGCATCTCAAGGGTACACTGGAAAATCTCTGTGATAAGCGGAAACTGCAAAAAGCACGCATAGGTATAACAAAGGCTTCCACTTCATGTCAAAAACTTGTCAATTACTAACTAATTAGTGTACTCTCGCCACAATTCAGATTGGGCAAAAACTGAGCTACTCAAAATGTACTCAATATCCGAATCAGAAGGATTCGGGTGAATCGTAATCAAAGGCTTAATCTAGTCGGTTTTGGTTCTTCATCGTCACAATTTTTTTGGGACTTGTGACGTGTTTTGAAGCTATGGGCGTTGATTTGCTCTGTGTCGCCGAATTGTTCATGCATCCCTCTTCTAACGCACTAGTCTTCCACCATCTCAGTTCTTCATCGTTTCGGGGAACTAGTTTGTAGTTTTGACGGCCCGGGATTGTGCCATTCAATCCTCGATCTGATCTGAGTGAACGTGGATTGCCCATCAAGCGCACGGATGCGCCACGCTCGATTGGGTCAGAGTAAATTAACAAGTGTGCCTGAGGTGTATGTGTAATGAATGACGATCAATATTTGGAAACTGCAACCGCAGGTTTTTCAACGCGACGCTCTTCCCGTGATCCGGACACAACTGACGATCTAGTAGACTCAACGATCCGGAAATACAGCGATCTGTACGAAGAAAGCAGTAAATCAAAATACATATCGATAGAAGCTGCCATGATCCTTTTTGAAGAAGAGCGCCATCGCGTTTCGCTTTATGCAATCCCTGTCAAGGATTCCCGTTTGGAGCGCCCGCGATGGACACTGAAGGTCATCTACGACACTGGTCCGCAGTACACTCTTCATAGCCGCAGTCGGCATAGCAGCCCGATATATGCCAACGCACCCAATGGTGTGTACGGCATCGCGGCCGAGGTTGGGGCCGAACTGGTGGTTCTGTGTATGCCCACTGAGTGAACAAGCAATCAGCGGCTGTGCAGGGGTGCGCATCGCTGACTAAGCAATACGAAAACGGGGTGGACAACCACAGAGATGGAAATCGATGGCCAAGCCTATGTGGTGGCCACACAGTATAGCGTCAACGGTGAGGTTAGAGTCTATCGGGTCGATGACGATGGAACGGCAACTCTTTTCCAGACTTCGCAGAACTCAGAGGTATTTCAGCCTGGTCGACCGACACCATGACGAATTCACATACCAAGATGGGATTACGTTTGGGGGGCCGACGGCACGGTTCACACCGATGTGCCGCAGTCGCAACTAAGACAAACACATTTCCCCAGGAATAGGGTGCAGAAGAAAAATATGAGGTAAACCATGGCTGAGTATAATATTACACTGTTTTCACTTGGTATTATTCCTGGGGTTTCAGCAGGATCGACAAATGCTGGTCTTGCTTATAACAAGGGGGGGACAACCACGTTCTCGGCGTCCGGGACGCAGATCGTCATCGAAGATGACGACGCGATTGTAGAGGACTATTCAGACCTCTTTGTTCAGAACATTGAAACGGGCGCCGATGCGACACTTGTCAATGCGGTGACGATTGGGGGCACTACCTATCCTGCTGGTACTGTCGTCAACGCGATGGCGCAAGTTGAAGTGACCAATACCACGACGGGCGAAACCGGATTTGCGCAGATAATCGCTTTTGATCAGGACAGTAACGAGGCTTATCTGACTTTCCCCTTTCCTGTCACTGATGGCGATAGCCTCAGTTTCATCGCAACGGACAACTCCCCGCTTGATGGAAACGCTTTCTTGGCGACGCAGGATTATACCTATGATGTGTTGAACAACCCAACGCCTGATGGCCAAGTCGACGGTGAAGACACCGGCGAGGTGATGGGGCCGGACTATGACGATTCCGGTCAGGCCACGGATGGCGGAGGTGACATCATTGATGGGGCCGATGGTGACGATGATGTTATCTACGGCAATGGCGGTGATGATACCATTGATGCCGGTTTGGGCAATGACACCGTTTACGGGGGGACCGGCAACGACGACCTTAGCGGAGGTGAAGGCAACGATACTCTGAGCGGCGGCGATGGCCAAGATTTCCTCTTTGGTGGTATAGGCGCAGACAGTCTGCACGGTGGCGCAGACAACGATGAACTTCAAGGCGGCGATGGCAATGATACACTTTATGGAGACGCCGGAAACGATCTTCTTTTCGGTGAAGCTGGTGACGATCAGATAAGCGGGGGTGAAGGGGACGACGACCTTAGCGGAGGTGATGGTAACGATACTCTGAGCGGCGGCGATGGCCAAGATTTACTCTTTGGTGGTATAGGCGCAGACAGTCTGCACGGTGGCGCAGACAACGATGAACTTCAAGGCGGCGATGGCAATGATACACTTTATGGAGACGCCGGAAACGATCTTCTTTTCGGCGAAGCTGGTGACGATCAGATAAGCGGGGGTGAAGGGGACGATGCACTTTTAGGAGAAGATGGCGATGACACCCTTTTGGGTGGAAACGGCGACGACAGTTTGTGGGGCGATGGTGGCACAAATATAGTAACCGGTGGTGGAGGCGACGATACGTTTTTCTACACTGCTGGTGAGACACTTGATATCACCGATTTTGGCACAGGGTCGACTGATGCTGATGATGGCGATAACACCAATAACGACCGTATCTATCTTGCCGATTATTATACCAATCAATCGGAATTTGAGCAGGATCTGTCAGACGACGGAATTCTAAATCAATCCTCGGGTGACTTTACTGACAACACGTCAATGCTGGGGGGGCAGATCACCGGTCTCAACGGTCTGTCGGGCATTAGCGCTTCTTCGCTGCTTGAACAAACCGGTGTGCCCTGTTTTGTGCGCGGGACCCGCATTGCGACGGTTAAAGGCCTGATCGCGATTGAAGACCTGAATGTGGGCGACAAAGTCATAACTCGCGACGACGGTGTGCAGGAAATCCGTTGGATCGGGTCAAAGACTGTACCCGCAAAGAGACGGCTTGCGCCCATCAAGATCTCGGCAGGTGTGCTTGGCCCGAACGATCGAGATCTGTGGCTGTCGCCCAATCACCGAGTGCTTCGGGTGGGAGGCGAAAACAATCTTTTGTTTGGCACGGATGAAGTGTTTGTTGCCGCCAAGCATCTAGTTGGCCAGCATGGTATCACCCGAGAAGAGGGTGTTAACGTTCAGTATTTCCACATGATGTTCGACACCCACCAGGTCGTGCTGTCCAACGATATCTGGACGGAAAGCTACCATCCCGGGCACGAAACCTTGGGAAAAAATGCTGAAGTTCGCGCTGAGATACTTGAACTGTTTCCCGAGCTCGCTGGTTCGGGTGGTTTGTCCAACTACGGTGATACGGCCCGCATTGTTCTGAAGGCCTTTGAAAGCAGTCTTGTCGACTTGAATCCGGCGCTCCAGATGGGCTGATGGACCTCAGTAGACAGTGCTGAATTCTCACGAAAGATTGCTGTAAAATCAATCAGTAACAAGCCCTTACTGGGCCTTAGAAATGGTGAAGTAAAAGTGGCGAATTGTATGAAAAGAACTTTGGTTTTGGCGGGGCTTTGCATCTTGCCGCTAGAAACGGCAATCGCTCAGGAAACTCACGTTTTCAGGAATCCCTGCGAACGCGGGCCACTTCCAAAGGTTAGAACGATAAATGAGGTAAACCAGCAGTTCGTAAACTACCTGATGAGAATCCGCCCCAACTTGCCCCGCGCGACGGCCGAGTTGATAGGGTATCAGCTCTGTGAAGACCTGGCGTTGGTCAACGATTCCGCAGGATTAACGAGACGCCTAAATAGTTTGTTGGCCACGTATGGGGAACTTCATTCAAAGTAAACCAACCCGGCATGGTTCCATTTTCTATCTCTGCGGCCACCACTCGCAACCAACTACGCAGAGACTGCCTAGTTTCCCGCATTAGAGCACAGGCCGAAATGGAACCAGCTTCATCCGCACCTCGCGTTAAACGCTTAATGTGAGGTGTGGATGAAGCATCTATGGTGCCTGATGATGTCGTGTGTTGAGGCGCAGCCACATTTATCATTGATGCGCCTCTGTTTTCAGCGTGGCTGCAGTGAATGACGGTAATGACGGGCCGCACCTTATTAATTCATTCGTCGATATCTCTTATGGGCCGCTCCACAAAGGTGGCCGCATCCCTAGATTTCAACGGCTTCTGGGATCGTCAGCGCATTTTCAATGCTTGACACCAATGTATCGAACGGTGCCTTCCCTCTTTGAATGGCCGAATAATAGTTGAACCGAACGCAGGTTGCCAGCTTTACGTTTGATATGCACCACCTTTGTCCGCCACATCGAATGAGCGACCTGTTCATCCTGCGTGGAGTTCCTGCCTACATCCGCTCTGACAACGGCCCAGAGTTCATTGCTCAGGCGGTTCAGGACTGGATCAAAGCCGTCGGTGCCAAGACCGCCTATATCCAGCCGGGCAGTCCCTGGGAGAACGGCTATTGCGAAAGCTTCAACGCCCGGTTCCACGATGAACTATTAAACGGTGAAGCCTTCTACAACTTGCGCGAGGCTCAGATCCTGATCGAACAATGGAGGAGACACTACAACACAAAACGCCCCCGCAGTGCTCTGGGCTATCGCCCGCCAGCGCCTGAAACCATCATCCCGATGGATCACAGGCCGATGATGCACTAACAATCAACTTGGACCAGTCAGATGAGGCGGCTCATCCGCTTGTGGCCGCAAAGCAGGCATTTGCGGATCGTCTGGACGCCGCGCCCATCACATCCACTATTGTCGCACCGTCAGGGTTCTTTTCCGACATGGCGGATTTTCTGAATATGGCTAAGTCCGGCCGTGTCTGGCTGTTCGGAACCGGGCGCTTAAGGCTCAACCCGTACAGTTCCAATTGAAGTGGATGCCACTCTGTCGCTCAGCAGGCCACGCAGCAATGTGGGTTGAATGGAATGCCAATGGGCGCTCGAAAGCTGGAAAACAGCCCAGACTTGTTTGTGTTTATCATTAAGGGATTTCGATGAGTTATGAACAGGCTGTCAGCGCAATGCTGGCGTTAGACGGTGTCGTGGACTCGACAATGATGAAGACCCCATGCTTGCGCTATAAGGGCAGCTTCCTTGCGATGATGTTCGATAAAGAAGACGCGCTAATCATCAAGGTATCTCCCGAACGGGTGAATGAACTAGTCTCACAGGGTTTTGGCGTAGAATTCAACTTAACCAAGAAGCGCTTCAAAGAATGGGTGCTGATCCCCCTAAAGTATCAAGATGACTATGAAGCGTACATCTCGGAGGCATTAACCCATGCTCAAGAAAATATGTCGAAGTGACTTCAGCCGATAAATAGACCTGGCTAGGGTCAGGACACACTAACTGATTGAGTTTGTCACGCTGTCATGATTCACGCCCCCGAGCTTCGGGGGAACATGATGAGCAATTTGTGTTGGTTGATCGAGGCGCAGAGGCAGCGTCTCTGGCCTTTCTTTCCGAAGTATTGAGGGCGAGATCGTTTGGGTGATCGCTGTGTTCTGAACGGCATTATCTTCATCAATCGCAATGGGTTACGCTGGCGTGATGCCCCTGCGGAGTAAGGCCCGACAAAGACGCTTCATAACCGTTGGATGCGCTGGAGTGATATGGGCATATTTGCTCGGATCATGATGGCCTAGCTGAGCAGGCTCCCGACAACAAGACCATCTCGATTGATGTCACTTTCCTCAAAGCACATCGTACGGCATCCAGCCTGCGGTTAAAAAAATGGGGGCGAGGACGCCTGATCGGACTAACCAAGGGCGGTATGAACACAAAGCTGCATGCAGCAACAGATAACAGCGGCCGTCCGGTCCGCCGGTTTTTCACGGCAGGGCAAAGTCAACGGCGACACTGGAGCTGCCGTCTTAATGAACGGCTTTCCAGAGGCTGAATGGCTCATCGTGGACAGGGGATACGATGTCGACTGGTCCCGCGAGCCCCTTATAGAGAAGGGCACAAAGCCCTACATTCCTGGACACAAGTCGCGCAAGAAAACCGTCAAGTACGACAAACGCCGCTACAATAGGCGCAATCGTATCGAGAAAATATTCAGCGGGCTCAAGGATTGGAAGCGCGTCGCAACTCGCTACGACAGATCGTCAACCGTCTTTCTCTTCGCCATCGCGCTCGCAGCAACCGTCACATTCTGGTTGTGAATCCTGACCCGAAATTTAGCGAATGCACAGTGTTGCAAATTTATGCATGATACTGCATGAAGTTGCAGATGACCGATCTGAACAACCCGCATATTCGTCAACAAATGCTGCGCGAACGCCTCGATTCGGGCACGCCGTTAGTCGCAGCCGTATTGGCAGCTGAACTAGACATATCCATCGACACAGTGCGCCGCGACCTAATAGCACTTGAACAGCAAGGCGTGGTGCGTCGTGTGCGCGGGGGAGCAGTTCCGGTAACCGGACCAATGCCATCCTATTTCGACCGTGCCAGCATGCCTGACCCCAGCATTGCCCTGCTTGCTGAGAGAGCGATCCAAGTGATCCCGATTGGCGGGACAGTCTTTATCGATGCGGGTACGACCATGAATGCTTTGGCAGCCTGCATCCCGCTTGAGTTTCGAGGACTCATCATAACGCCCGCACCCTCCGTCGCGCTTGCCGCTTTGCATCGCGGTGTGCGCGTCCATCTGATCGGCGGGGCGCTTTGCCCTGAAGGCGCAATGGCAACTGGTGGGGATGCCGAGCACGCAGTATCGCAATTTGCGGCTGATCTGTGCTTTCTTGGCGCATGTGGGCTTTGGCCGGACTTTGGATTGAGCGCAGAGGACGTGCTGGAGGCAGGTGTAAAACGTGCGATGGCTCTCGCTTCCGCCAAAGTGTTCGTAGTCACCACGGCAGAGAAAATGCAAAGGCGCGGGAGGTACAAGGTTTTAGAGCTCACCGAAATGGATGGCTTGGTCACTGATGCGATCTTGGCGGACGCCCTGCCTTTCAAAAACGCAGGTATTGAGTTGATCCATGTCTAAACGTGATGCTTTGTGGCGAGAACAAAGTTGGCAAGCTGTTGTTGCAGCCTTCATCTTTAATGGCCTGTTGTTTGGGGCTTGGGCGTCGCGTGTTCCTGCGTTCAAAGGCGAGTTCGAGTTGGAGCCTTCGGTCCTTGGCGTACTCCTTCTGGCACTGGCAGGGGGGGCAATCGTTTCCTTTCCACTTGCCGGCGGATTGTCTGAGAGATGGGGAGCTGACCGGTTAACCTTCTGGTGCTCTTGGGGTTATGCGCCCGCGCTTGCCCTTTTGGCGCTGGCACCGTCGGCGCTTACCCTTGGAGTCGCACTATTCGTCTTTGGCGGGTTTCATGGTGCGATGGATGTAGCGATGAATGGTTGGGGCGCAAAGGTTGAGGAACGATTGGGGCGCAGCACAATGTCGATATTCCACGCAATGTTCAGTCTTGGTGCAGGGATTGGCGCAGCCAGCGGCTATGTTGCAGCGCGGCTGGAAATCACAACGATTTGGCATTTTGCTCTGGTTACTGCTTTTGGTAGCATCTTGGCGATCTCCGTGATGAACAAAGCTACAGTCGTAACATCCGAATTGCGAAATCCGATTAGCAAGCGGCCGTTTTTCTCGCTTCCATCTGGATCGCTGCTGCTTGTTGGCCTCATCGCGTTTTCAAATTCAGTGGGAGAAGGCGCAATGGCCGATTGGAGCGCAGTATTCCTGCGACTGACCTCGGACGCCGACGAAGCACGCGCCGCGCTTGGTTATGCTGTATTCAGCATCATGATGGTGCTCACTAGGCTGATCGGCGGCGTTGTTGTGGAGCGGTTGGGATCGGTCACAACCACGCGTGCCAGTGCTGGCATTACATTTGTCGGCCTCATGATCGCAATCTTTGGCGGTTCTTTTGCTACTGCCCTGTTTGGTTTTGCCTTGATGGGGATCGGCTATGCCGTTGTTATGCCGCTGGTATTCTCGCGGGCAGCCGCTGATCCAAACGTCCCCGCAGGACCTGCCATCGCAAGTGTTGCGACATTCGGGTATGGTGGCATGCTTCTTGGGCCGCCCATAATTGGATTTGTTGCCCAATTGATGGGTATACGCCTTTCGTTTCTGATCCTTGCAGCGCTCGCAATCTTGGCATTTGCTTTGGCGAGGCGGCTGAAAGTTACGTAAAGGAGCCGTTGGCGCAACCGCAGTGAAATGGTGCTTTATCCCGCCATCTGTAAGTTCGTCGAACCACAGGTTTTGCGGGCGCGGCGAATGACCGGAATGCGGGCTGCGACCGCAGCATCTGGGTTGGCTACTGGATGTCGGCTCTGGGCCATCCTCAGCGGTCAAATTGGTTGCTGCCAGGTACAATGCTGCGAGAGCTCCGATGGCGGCAGTGAGCCCGAATTGTGAATTTCGTTTTCTCGCTGCATGCGCGCGCAGCGCTATAAATGCTGCATCGGCTCAAACTAGATTTGCGACACTGCACAGAAAGATCGGTCATTCGCGCGACTTCCGGCAAATCTAGGCCCAAGAACTCTCAGGAGGCGGGACAAAGGGCGAGTTCGCAGTCTGTCCGCGTAGCGTGGCAATGACCAGATCACAGGCCTGTTTGACGATTGAAAGCATTGGTTCTGTGGGGTCATTGCTCAGAGAGATGTCGCACTGGTGAACTAAAAGTTGTTCCATCAAACAGTCTCGGTGATCTTCAGAAGACCTGGAGGCGCGTCCGGGTTTTCGCCCATTTCTGTGGAAAGCTGCTCCACAAAACGATAGAAGCATATTGCTTGGAGGATGGGATCGATCAGCGCATTCCCCGATTTCGGCATTGGAAGACTGTTCTGTGCCGCATCAGGATGCGCAAGATAGGTTTGGGCACCATTTTCTTGAAGGCGATCATAGGCGGAATTTATCGCCTCGGCGGATTTCCCAATCGAACCAA
The DNA here is from genome assembly GCF_900313035.1 of Ruegeria sp. EL01. Lineage (GTDB taxonomy): Bacteria > Pseudomonadota > Alphaproteobacteria > Rhodobacterales > Rhodobacteraceae > Ruegeria. The sequence continues at coordinate 63,995 of NZ_OMPS01000036.1, forward strand.
AAACCAAAGCACCTAATTTTTTGTCTGCAATGACTACCGGGCCATGCAAAAGCTCGGCTGCTGAATATGCCTCAGCGTGAAGCCGACATGTTTCCTTGAGCTTGAGGGCAGCTTCGGCTGCCACAGCCATATTGAGGCCTCTACCGATGCAAAACACCGAATTGCAACGTGCCAATCGCATATTCGCGCGTGACCAATCGCATGCGAGCGCATCATTGGCCAATTCCGGCAATGTACGCATGGCATCAATCAGATTCTTGTCGTCTACATAGCCAGCCACGATGCCCAATGAAGCCATGAGCATCCCAACATAAGATTTTGTGGCAGCGACGGCTTTTTCGGGTCCAGCCAAGATGGGCAGAACATGGTCAGCGCCATTGCCAACAGCGCTGTTTACCTCGTTCAGTACGGCAATTGTTTTTGCACCACCTTGTTTTGCCGTTCTTTGCAGAAGTGCTAGATCAGGGCTTCCACCGGATTGTGAAAATGTCAGGCAAGCAAACCCGTTCAGGCGTAGTGTGGCTTCATAGATCGACGCGACAGATGGACCTACGGATGCAACGGGCAAACCAATCTGTGTTTCGACAAGGTATTTGAAGAATGTGGCCGCGTGGTCAGACGTACCGCGTGCGCAAGTGACGATACCACGCGTGCCGTCTCTCTCCAGAATGCACCCTGCCTCGAGATAAGTTTCGAGAGATTGCAATTGCCGTTCGATCATTGCAGGAATTTCGGCAATTTCAGCCGCCATCATCGTGCCCGCAGTCATTGGTTATGAACTCCTGTGATCATAGCGATGATCTCGTTCTTGTCCGTTTCAGCGGTTTTTCTGACGCCGATCTGTTCGCCCCGGCGCAAAACGCAGATACGATCTGACAGACGAAACACTTGGTCGAGGCTGTGACTGATGATCAGAATTGCAAGGTTTCGCTCCTTTAGGGAGGCAACCAATTCTTCGACCTTTGCAGTCTCAGCCACGCCAAGAGCTGCCGTGGGTTCGTCAAGAAGGATCAATTTGCTGGCCCAATGGGTCGCACGCGCAATTGCGATACCCTGCCGTTGTCCGCCGCTGAGGTCGCGAATTGTCGAGCTTGCTGAGGGAATACGTACATCCAGTTGGTCAACAAGGCTTTGGGTCTCGGAGCGCATTCTTGTTTTGTCGAGCAAGCCAAACGGCTTTCGCGTCAATTCGCGGCCCAGAAACATGTTCATATAGACCGGTTGCTCATCAGCAAGCGCCAGGTCCTGATAAACCACTTCAATTCCGTGACTGCGTGCTGCACTTGCATCCGAAAAACTCACCGAAGCGCCATCCAGGGCGATATCTCCGCTAGTGGGCCGATGCACGCCGGAGACGATCTTGATGAGGGTTGACTTGCCCGCACCGTTGTCCCCGACGAGGGCTACGATCTCGCCGGGAAACAGGTCGAGCGAAAAGTTCTGTATGGCGGTCACGCCGCCAAAGGACTTCTGAATGTCTTTGAGTGAAAGGGTAGGGTTCATCAAGCAAAGGCTCCTGGCCAATTCACTGGGTCGCCAAACCCGTTTTCAATTGTAGTGACTTCAGGGTTTCCGCTCTCGACACCACGAATGCCTGCAACCATCGCGCGCGTGACAAAAGCTTGACCCCGAAAGCCGAACACTACGGTATCGCCGGAGGCTGGGATCGATCCGTCATCTGCATCAATCATGGCGTAGTAATCGATGGCCGAGTAATCTGGGATTTCTACATTGCGCAGGGCAGATGGTGTTGCAGTCGGGCTGCTGCTGACCAACGCGCGAACTTGGTATTTTGGAAATACCGGGTCGATATACAGTCCGCCGCCAAAACAATAAGCTTTACCACCATGCTGGTGTGAGACCTCGGAAAGATACAGAACGGCCGGATCTTCAGGCAGGTCTTCGACTGCATGCAGCGGTGTCGTGCCATGAAGTCCGTTGCCGGGTTCAACCTGAGTGGCTCCAGCGTTTGCAAGCGCTGCCAAAACGGCAGAAGAGGTTGTGCCTGGCGCATTGATTTGGATGTCTGAGCGTCGCGCTAGCGCAAGAGCTTCTGCGGCCTTGTTCAGTGTCGTCAGATTGGGCGTAGGTTTGACCTTACGTGTTTCCTGATCGAATAAGAGGGCGGGGAATGTCGTGATCCCGGCAAACCGTCCGCCCTGCAAACCGTCGAGGTGGTCGGCAACTTGAACAATATCTCCTGCCTCAAATCCACCTTCGTGACCTCGGTAAAACGTATCGCCCTCTGTCTGGATACGTGCCATGAGCGCCTGCTCACGGTTCGCTCTGTTGGCGGCAGTAGCCGCCTCATGCGCTTTCGCATCTGAGAACACTGTCCAGAAATCCGGTTTCAGATGGCTTGCGGCAAAATCTGCTTCTTGCTGAGGGACCTGTACAAGATGGCCCAGATGCCCGGTTTTGAGACCCGCGCGGTCGCATGCTACGGCACATGGCATGTCAACGGCCACCGATCGATTGATCCCGCCACGCATGACAGCTTGGCAAAACCCTGAATGTCGCCCAACTTGCTTTGTCATGGCAAATGTGGTCAGGCCCAGTTTGGATGCAGCTTCGGAAAAAATGCGCGCATTGCGCTCTACTGCATCCAGATCAAGGACATATGCGTTTGCAGGGATTTTACCCTGCTGGTGCAGTGACATCGCAGCTTCGATGAATTGTGGATTGCGGCGGATGAGAAGATCAAGAAACATGGGGTTCCTCCAAAAGCTAGCGGCGAATTTCGCGAAGTGAGATTGCGACGGCGAGCAAGATAATCAGTCCGCGCACAATCATCTGGTCGGAAACCTGAAGCCCCATCAGGATCAGCCCGTTATTGAGCATCCCCATCATCAACGAGCCCAGAAGCGCGCCTATGATGGACCCTTTGCCCCCGTTCAAAGCTGTTCCACCAACGATGACGGCGGCGATGACAGTCATGAGGTCGCTTTCGCCCATGGTGTATTTCGCAGCTTGAATTCGCCCTGCGTAAAGCAGGCCAGCCAGACCAGCAGTCGCTCCACACAGCGTCAACACCATCAAGCGCACACGCGGTACTTTGATGCCGGACACTTGCGCGGCGCGTGCGCTGTCGCCGACGGCCAGAACATGGGCACCAAAGCGGGTATTTCGATAGATGATATGACCAACGATGACGGCTACGATTGTCCAGATCACAAGGGAAGGCACGCCAAATAGGCGTCCAGAGCCGAAGATACCGGTGAACGTCTCGTTGATTACTGGGATTGAACGCAGATCGGTCATGGATCGCGCTATCCCTGCGAATAGACCCATGGTGGCCAATGTCACCAGGAAAGAAGGCAACCTTAGATAGGCCACCAGAAGGCCGTTGAATGCTCCAATCAATATGCCTGCGCCGAGTCCAGCGGCCACACCGAGGATCATCGGTCCACTTTGCATAGCAACTGCCGCAGAAAGAGCTGACACAGCTACAATGGAACCGAAACTCAGATCGATCTCTCCGGCAGAGAGTGCAAACACCAAACCAATTGCCATGATCGTGGCCGGAGCGGTTTGCAGGACGATGTTTGTAAGGTTCCGACTGGTGAGAAACCCGTCATCATGCAATGTGAAAGCGAAGAACAGGAAGATCGCAAGGAAGCCGAAATAGATAACGCTTCTTTGCAAATCCATGTTTCGCAGTTTTGTTAGAGCCTGTTCCATGCGTGCCTCAGATATTTCAAGTCTTGGGCGGGCCGCCCGAAGGCGACCCGCCAGGGAGGTTCTTAGTTGGACGACAGGCTGGCTGGTGCGTCGATGTTCAGCGACTTCTTCCATCCTTCGACAACGGTGTCCGCAGTGACCGCCAGCGCGGGTGCAACGATGAATGGCGGTACATCTTCGCCCAACAGGTCAAGCACTGCGCTTGCTGCCATTGCGCGACCCAATTCATAGGCTTCATCCGCAACGATGGCCGCAACGTTCCCACCCCGAACCATGTCCAGTGCAATCGGCTCGGAAAGATCAAGCGTTACGATCTTTGTGCTGCTGTTTCCATTAGCACGCAGTGCCGCGAGTACGCCTTCTGCGGGGCCAGCCCACGTAACGTAGACGCCACCTAGATCAGGGTTCTTAAGCAGCATTGCGTTGGCAATCTCTTCGGCACGTGCTGGATCAGAGATACCTTGCTCGGCCACAATCGAGATGTTAGGATAGTCGCTCTCAATTGTCGTCTTGAACGCCTTGTCCCGCTGATTGGTCACATAGTAAGCTGCATCGTGATAAATCCAGCCGACTGTGCCCTCATTCCCCATTGCTGCTGCCAGAGCGTCAGCCGCTTGTTTGCCCATCTGGAATAGATCATCAGTTACGATCGCAGCATAGTCGTCAGGATGCTGATAGTCGGCAGGGAGATTCGACAAGAAAGACAGGGCGACGCCCGCCTCCTTGGCTTCTTCGAAAGCAGCCGCCGAGGTCACCGGGTCCAAAGGAAGGGACAAGATGATGTTTGGTGACTTAGCCATGGCCGTTTCGATGTCGCTGCGCTGTTTGGCGGCATCAAAGCCCGCACTTGTAACAGCAACAACTTCGATGCCCAGTCGTGCGAACTCGTCGCTGGCTCCTGCGGTGACAGCGTTTACAAAGTCTGATTGGTCATGCCAGAGCAGGGCTGCTGAATATCCCGCCGCCTGAACGGCTGCGACCTGGTCGTCGCTTACGACAACGGACGACGAAGGCGTAGCGCTTTCGCCCCCTGGTCCGATTGTCTCGGCGCTCAAGCTGGTGGACAGTGCAATAAGCGCTGACGCCGCCAATGTGGATGTAAGGTAAGTCATTCGTTCCTCCTCAGGTTGGACTTTTTTGTATGGAATGGTTTGCGTTGAACCCTGCGAAAAACAGCGCAAAGGCCCGTACCGCCGCGAGATATTCTTCAACTTCGATGCGTTCTTCGAATGTATGAGCGACTGCGATGTCTCCGGGGGCGCAATAGACCGTCGGGCATCCGATCTGTTCCGTGAGGAACGGCATTTCAGACCAATAAGGTGCCCCACCAACACGGCCCGCCTCTGGACGGGTTTGCTGAATGCAGTCTTGCAGCAGGTTCACGGCGGCAAGATCTGAATCGTTTTCCACCGGCGAGCCGCCTTTCGGATGATCCCGTCCAGCGGGGTACTGTATCTTTATCTTGATGCCGTCTGGCAAGTCGCTGAGGTTCAAAGCGTTTTCGAAAGCGGCGACGGCATCATCGAGCGCTTCGCCGGGGCGCAGCTTGCGTATCAAGGATAGCTTGCACTCTCCCGGCACAGCAATGAACCCGCCCCCGCTGATATCAGTCACCAAAATGGAGGAAGTGCCAACAAGATCGTGGATCGGACCGGAATTGAGTTGAGCTTCGTGTTCCCAGATGCTCGAAAACAGATTGTGGGTTGCCTTTAAAGCATCGACGCCAAGCTCTGGAGTGCCAAAATAGGCAGTTTTTCCGGTGACAGTGATGTCAGCAATAAAGAAACCGATCTGGGCCGTGTAGATATCGAGGCTGGTGGGTTCGACATAGATTGCGAAGTCCGGGCGAGGGATCGTTCCCACTTTGATGCGGCGCACTAAATCCTTTGCTCCTGCGCTGACCCCGCTACCTGGCTCGCCGCTCTCTTCGTCGCCAATAAATGCGAATGTCAGCCCACAGGATGGTTGAACACCGATCTGTTGTAACAGTCGGTATCCCGCAATCGCGGCACAAATCCCACCCTTCAGATCGCTGGCGCCGCGTGACCAGATGTGACCTTCGATTTCGATCCCGCCGAATGGGTCTCTCCTCGGATCATCCCTCCAGTGTTCTGTCCACCCGCGCACGTGAACCGTGTCCGTGTGCCCCAAAAGCATGAGGTTAGGCGCTTGATTTGATAGAACACCCCAGACGTTTTCGCGCTTGCCCTCGAAAGTCCCCATTTCAGTTTTGAGCCCGAGGTTTGACAGCTGCCCTTCCAGGAACGTTGCGAACTGCGTCTCGTTTCCAGTAACACTTTCAACCGCCAAGGCGTCACGAAGCAATGCGACGTCGGACTGCGCGTCTTGAACAGAAAGCAGCTTCTCTAGGAGAGTATTCCCACTCATGACACGCCAGCCTTGAAGGTCTCGAATGCCGGTGGCGGGACACGGATTTCAGCACCCTTTTGTCCTTCTGCGAAGAGAGACATATGCAAATGGGAAAGAGCGATGGATGCCCCACCCGCCAGCGCCGCATGCGTACCCAGCTTAGAGGGCTGAAGCGAAACGGTTCGGGGGAAGCACTGTTCCAGAAACCGGCTGACACGATGCATCAACTCTTCCCTGGCTCCGATTGAGCCACCCATGACAATCAAAGAAGGGTCGAGAATTGCAATGATAGAAGCTGACGCCCGCGCAATTTGCATAGCGACGTTGTCCAACGTTGTCTCAGCATGCGTGTCGCCTGCATTTGCGGCGTCAAAAATTGCTGGCACGCTTAGAGTCTTGCCAGAAAGGTCGTAGTACTGACCAACAATTGCCTCGGTTGCACTGACACGTTCCAGCGCGCCAGTTTTCAGGCTCTCTGCCTCGAACGGGTCTGCTCCAAATGGCAAAAACCCGATCTCCCCAGCGGCACCGGATACGCCGCGCATGAGCTTGCCTTCAACAACGATGCCGGCGCCGATACCCGTCCCGACAGAAACATAAACCAGATCGTCGGCATCGGTCCGGTTATCCATCCAATGTTCACCCAAAGCGGCAAGGTTCACGTCATTCTCGACAAGAACTTCGACACCCAGCCGATCATTAAGTTCATTGGCCAAATCAATCTGATCTATGCCAGAAATGTTGGGGGCCATATGGATCGCTCCGGTGGAGGCGTCGGGAACGCCAGGAACACCGACAACAACAAATTTCAATTCACCGTATTCTGAACCTGCCGCGGTTGTGCGCACCATCCGGCTGACTTGCTCGACGACATTTATGCCACCGCTTTGCTCCGTTGGCTCTGTCCTTTCGGCCAGAACGCACCCGGTTAGATCGCATCGCGCGACCCGGACTTTGGTGCCTCCCAGATCGACACTGGCGACAGTCGCAGCGTCCGGCGCGATTTCGTAAACGACTGCTCGGCGGCCGACATGGCCCTCTGTTTGACCGACAGTTCGCACCCACCCGTCTGCTTCAAGATTGCCTACGATCTCTGAAATAGTCTGCTTCGAAAGGCCTGTGAGCTTTGCAACGCTTGCTCTCGAGATTGGACCATAGGTTGCAATCGCTTGAACAACGGCACTCTGTGACATTCGGCGGGAGATTTTCGATTGAGCGGGCATAGCATCCGTTTAATTCGTTCCATTACCGAACTAATAGTAATTCCAGAGTTTAGTCAACATTGAATTGGCCATCCAATTTACATGCAGGATTGATTGGGAGTGCCCTATATTGACCGTTGCGATAGGTGGCTTTTTCCACGCCTTGTTTGTCCGACACCGATGCGAAAAAAGAGACAGTTTGGCTTAGACGTATACTGGCGACTGCGAATGACCGGTCTAACGACATGTGCCGCATGGCTGAACTCGTTCTGCCACGATAGCAAGATAATGCTGCGCCAGCGAAGCTGGAAAAATGAAGGTCGGAAAAGTCCGCTCAGCCGACCTTGGCCACCTTGAACCACACAAAATTGCCTTACCGAAAGCGTCAGATGGCCGGTATGAGCCCGGCTCGTACCTTGGATTTCTTCGCTGCGCGCGCTCGCAGCACGAGAATCGCTGCATGTGCTTGGTTCATGACGCCGCGCGCCGACAGAGATAGCCGCCATTCGTTCGCCACGCAGCGAGCACTGTCAGGGCAACTCACAGGTCGCGGACGAAGCCGTCTTTTGCAATTACTACTATCGAAGATGCAGCATTTGTTCATGTGCGCGGCATTCGTATCGCTGCATAGAGGGTTTCGTCAGGTCGGTCATTCGCGACGGTATTATTGGCCCCGTCCAAAACGAAACCTTCGCTGTAAACAGATTTGATGAGCAAGGCCTGGGATTTTCCCGTCATTTTGCCAATGTCAGTAATGCAAGTTTAGGGTCCAACCAGAACATCACCAACTTCCCGCGTCACAAACACTCTGGAAACACAGCGACTGATCAGCGAAGATGCCGGAAGTGGAGCTGGTGACGTCAAAAGTGCCATTTCGAGATCCAGTTTGACGGAGGCCTTTGCGGACACGATGACCAAGAACAACCCGAACAGAGCTGCACAGATCCTTGGGCACGCACAGGAACTTTTTCTATTGGGCGGATATGAAGAGACCTCCATTGCGGATATTGTCTCTGCTGCTGGAGTGACCAAAGGGGCGTTTTATCATCATTTCTCTTCCAAAGCCGAGGTGCTGGAAACGCTCCTCGATCAACTGGTGTCGCATCTTGAAGCCCGCCTTGGTGGCACTCTTGATGCATCTGAAGAGACGCCGCTGGACAGGTATCTGGCGTTTCTGAGCATCCTGAGATCCGAGTTTGAATTCCCCAGTCAAGACGGAAGCTCAACCATCGGGCGCGGCATTTACCTTGATGAGAATGACACCATCCGCAACAAGCTATTTCAACGGATCAAGGACGTAACACTGCCCGTCTTGACCGAAATATTGCGCGAAGGAGTTACAGGCCTTCCGCGACCCGGGGAAGAGGCGCGGGCCATTTCTGAACTGGTCATTCAGATTGCATTTGCGCATCAGGCTGCTTTGAAACGGTTACGATATGCCGCAAACCCAGAGGAAACCGATCAATTGGTCAATCAAGTTGCGCAGCTCCTCAAACAACAAGGTATCGCTATTGATCGTTTGATTGGCGTGCCGGATGGCACGTCGATCATTCGGAGCGATGAAGCCATCGAAAAGTTGCCTATGTTGGGTTTTCAGGTAACATAACTGGGTTCGTCGATCCGGTTTCAGACAAAAAGGGACACGCCAACAAGTGCGATTCCCGCAGTCGCAACTTTCCAGGACAGCGTCCTGTATAGAACCGTGCCAGCCGCATAAAGAGGCAGAAAGGGAAGCCTGCCTGAGACATATAAAACGGCCCCCCATTTGCTTAACTGATCAAACCCTTGGACTTCCTGCAGCACGAAGATGAGTGCGAGAAAGATGGGGAACGTTTCGAGGAAGTTGCTGTGGGCGCGCTTTAGCCGTCCGGCCAGCCCGGTTGGTCTTAGATCTTCGTCGCGCGCACCGATCGTATAGGCGTGCCCCACCTGTGCCTTAAAGGCAAACGAGGCCGCGGCCAGATGCACGACACCCAACAAACAGGCGATCAGAAGGAGCATAAGTTCAATTTGCATTTGTGGTTCACCCGTATTTCGTATCTCAGATTGTCAACTTGACAGAAGACATACCGAAGGTATGTATGGAGTCAACAGGATCACCCGCCAACACGCACAGGCATCACGCTCTGGTGACTGAACTGCAGAGAGAGGAGCCTTAGATCAATGACAGGGCATGAAGTTGCGACGTTTGCAGTGTTTGCGGCTCTTCTGGTCACCTCGCCGGGGCCAAATGGTCTGTTGATCCTGAGCACGGTTCCGAAATCCGGCCTGCGCGCGGGGTTCGCAAACATCGCGGGTTTTGCTGCAGCATTTGCGATGCATGGCACATTGTCTATTCTCGGGCTTTCGCTGTTGTTGATGAAATCGGCGATGATTTTCACGACGATTAAGTATCTCGGCGCGCTCTATTTATGTTGGATTGGGGTGAAGTCACTGCGCGCTGCGACCGCGAAAACAGACACACCACCCCAGATCAAAGCAAGCCGTGGGGGACATACGATGTGGCATAACTTTGTGGCGGGGTTTTTGACCAACGCGCTGAACCCCAAAGTGTCGTTATTCTATCTGGCCGCCTTTCCGCAATTCATCCCTGCGGGGGCGGCGTCAACACAATCGGCCTATCTGCTGGTCGCGTTACATATTCTGATCGCAACACTCTGGTTCAGTATGTTGGTCCTGCTCAGCGCAAAACTCAGCCAGATAACTGTTGGTCGGTCCGTGCGCAGATGGATGCAAGGGATCACCGGCATCGCGTTTATTGGTTTCGGTTTGAAGCTGATGTCCTTTCGGTCGCAAACATAAACGTCACGATCCATGCCAAAGGAAGCCCCGTGCTAAATCCCTACAAAATGCGACAGCTCATAAAGCGCGATCATCAGCAAGACTTTGAAACCTCTCACAACCAGATGACCGATGCAATTGAGGTTGTTCTGTCGGAAACCAGGACGAGTGCAGCATCGATCCGCCATACAATATCCCGTGGAATTGAAAGGGTGCATTACCAGCCGACAGCCCCCTCAAAAACTCGACCTTTGCTGCTGCAACACGGGATGTGGCATTCGGCGGGGTGCTGGAAAATCTGGCAAGAGCACCTGGCAGAACAGGGAATTGAAACACTGGCCTATTCCCTGCCGGGGCATGGCAAATCCGATGAACAGCGCCCGGTCGCGGAATGCTCGCTCGCCTATTATCTGCGGTTTCTGGTGGATGAAATGGCGCGATTTGACCACACTCCTATCCTGGTTGGGCACAGTATGGGAGGCGCCATTATCCAATGGTATCTGCGATACGTCGGAGAGCCACCGGCCGCGGCCTTTATCGCCTCATGGACGGCCCATGACATCATGCGAGACAGCTTTCGAAATGCGATGTTTATCGATCCGCTGGGCACCTTTCTTAGCCCGTTCTTGGGGCCACGGTTTCAGTTCCGCAACGATCGGGTTGTTCAAAAATGGTTTTTGTCAGAGGGGGCCGTGGAGGCCGCGCAAGCATTGCGCGCTGATCTGGGACCTGAATCCGAAATTGTCCTGATGCAGCATCGCCCACCCAAATGGGTACCACCGACGGATTCCAGTTGCCCAAAATTTTGGGTGGCCGCGCAAAGGGATGCCATCATTGTCCCCGAACAATCGCAAATCGCGGCGCGGGCGTATGGTGCAAATTATGTCGAAATTGCCGATGTCGGTCATGACATCATGCTGGACATTAAGGCCCGCGAGGCCGCAGATACGCTGGCAGAATGGGCGCTGCGCTTTAATTAGGAATGGACGTTCATTCCGCGTAAGGAACAACAGTTTCTCAGAAATGGAGCCAATGAAATGACTAAGATTGCCGTTATCCTGACCCAGGGCTTTGCCGATTGGGAATTTGCGTTGATCGGAGGCACGGGTGGGCCGTCATATGATCTGGAGGTCGCCTATTTCACGCCCGTGCCCGGCGAAATTCGCTCGCTTGGCGGGCTCACCGCATTGGTATCGCAGGATCTCGATGACCTGGTGGCGTGGAGCCCCCGTGTGATTGCTGTCATTGGCGGCACCATCTGGGAAACGCCGGACGCGCCGGATTTGGCCGACCTACTGCGGACACAGCATGGGAACGGCGTTGCGGTCGGGGGGATCTGCGCCGGGACTCTGGCACTGGCCCGCACGGGGTTGCTGAATTCTACGGAACATACATCAAATAATCTGGACTTTCTAAAGGACAGCGTTGCGGATTATTCAGGTGCCGCTCTGTATCAGGACGTTGCATCGGCGGTGTCCTCTGGCGGCGTGATCTCGGCCGCCGGAACCGCCCCCGTGACCTTTGCTGCGGCGATTTTCGAAGCCGCGGGCCTGGATCCGAACGAGGTTTCGAAACTGCGCGGGATACTGGCTGCCGAGCACGGATGAAAAGGAGGGCGAATGCGCCCTAAGCGAAACCAGCTGGGTCGCACCATTTACTGATAGCAATCAGGGTTGGCGATTACGGGGATGATTTTTTTTGCTGTGCGAAAAAATCCAAGGAACAAGTCGGGCTCCTTGCCGCCTAATGCTAGCGCAGAGATCCGCGATGCCGCCGCATTCTGAGACCAGCCTTTCGCCAAAATATCAAAACCTTCGGCGAAACGTCTGGGAAGGCACGGGTTTCCCAGACGATCAAGATGACTGAACGCCGTTCGTAATCTGGCAACGGGCATTGGCGAGCCGGCTGAAAGTTACGTAATGGAGCCATTTCGCTGCAGTTAAGCTGGTGACCGCTTTCGATGGTGGAACTCTGATTGAGCCCATAAAAACGAAAAGGCGAGTCGATGGAGATATCGGGATCTCTAGCAAAAAAGCTAGCCCGAACAGATTTAACTGGAAAGGCTACGTTCCTTTGATAACCCCAATTGGACTCGGATGGTTGGATCTAGCCAAGCTCTCAGTGACTCAAGAATGTTCGCTATAGCTGCTCCAAACGCAGTTGTTTGGGGGTTATTCCAAACAGTGATTTGAATTGGGCTATGAAGTGGGACGTGCTTTCATATCCGATCTCAAAGCCTATTTCCGTGATCGATGTATCGG
>NZ_OMPS01000042.1 GCF_900313035.1 Ruegeria sp. EL01
CCTTTCCTGGTCGGCCAAACTTGTCATCAAACAGGTAATGCGACTGCAACTCGGCAAAGGTTCTGGTCCGTTCCCGCTTTCCGCCGCCGCAAATTTTCGCAACGGCGATTGTGGTGTTGTCATAGAGGATCGACAGGGGCACGCCGCCAAAGAATGCAAACGCGGAATTGTGCCCGTCGCAAAAAGCCTCGGTCGTCTCAGCCGGATACGCTTTGATGAAGAATGCGTCTGAGTGCGGCAGGGCCATCGCAAAATAATGCAGTTTGCATTCAACGCCGCCGATCACGCCAAGTGTCTCGCCAAAGTCCACCTGGGCATGGCCCGGCGCATGTGACAGCGGCACAAACACCTCTCGGGTCCGACGCTTCTTCTCCCGCACATAATCCGTGACAATGGTGATCCCGCCCGTGAAACCATGTTCATCCCGCAGGCGCTCATGGATACGCTTCGCCGTGTGACGCTGCTTCTTGATCCGGCTCATATCGTCCGCGAGGATCTGGTCGATGATTGCGATGAACGGATCAAGCTTGGGGCGAACTGGCGGCCCTTCACGCCGGTAACCCGGCGGAACCGAGTGCTTCAGAATCTTCGCAACGGTCTTGCGATCAATGCCAAATAGCCGCGCAGCAGCGCTATTACTCATCCCGTCAACATGGCACGCACGCCGCACCCGGTTATAAAGTTCCACTGAATACATCTCCTCACCCTCAGCTCGTTCGCCTCAGGTGTCAGACTGCGGAATTTTGCTCCGCGACGGTCAGATCATCCAACCGATTCAGTGGCCATTTTGTCTCCGGGATTCACACAGTTGGTGTGCGTTTGATGTCATGTGGTTCTAATTCGCATAACTGCGGCCAAAATGCATAGTCCTCCCAAGAGTTGCACTACTTCCGGCATTTCTCCGAGAAAAATCAGCGCCAGCGCTACGGCGGCCAAAGGTTCAAGTAATGCGATAATTGAGGCGCGGCTGGCCTCGATGAACTTCATTGAAATTATAAACATGGAATATCCCAAGAGCGTCGGAACAATGGCGATGGCGATAATGCCTGACCAGTTAAGTGGGCTAAGTTGCGCTCCGGATTCAAGCGGAGCACCGTGAAGTATCGTTAACCCAATAGCGCCAAACCCGAACGCATAAAGAATGATTGGTTGCGGATTATACCGCTCCAATAAGTGCTTACTGATCAATGTGTAGAGCGTTTTGGTGATGGCGGCACTAGCGCCAAAAAGAAGGCCCGTCTGATTAATACGAAACGCAGATGGATCATAGACCTGGGCGATCAGAAAACACCCCAATGTTGCCAAGCCTACGCAAAGAACAGTTTGGCGCGTGAGAGGTTCTCGGAGCAAAACCGCTGCGCCTAAAGTCACCATGATGGGGTACGTGTAGACCAAGATGATCGCCGTGCTGACTGTCGTTACTTCGAGGGCGCGGAAGAAAAACAGGTAGTTCAGTGAAATACCAACAAAGCCCAACAGCAGGAACCACATCAAATCGCGGGCGCGCACGCCCAAACTATCGCGGTGTCTGACCGTGGCCCAAATCGCGACCAGAATGGCCGCAAAGATCGCCCGCCAGGTAACTAAGGTAAGTGGATCAACGCCCGCACCTATTGTCAGCTTGCCGATAGGGCCCATCGTCGAGAGTGCCAAGGCGGAACCGATTGCAAACAAAACACCCAAGTGTATCTTTCGGGCCTCCGATGGAGGTTCAGAATGGCCCGAATTCAGAGTATGTTTCAATTGATCCGACATATCATGAAACTGCTCAGAACAAGAGCTTGGGCAGGATGGTTGCGATCTCCGGCAGGAACCAGATGACAGCTACGGCGAGAATTTGAATGAGAATGAACGGGGCCACTCCGGCATAGATTTGTCCCGTCGTCAGCTCTTTTGGAGCGACACCACGCAGATAGAACAGAGAAAACCCAAAAGGGGGGGTCAGGAATGAAGTTTGCAGATTGATTGCAATGAGGACCGATAGCCACACCGGATCATGCCCCATCAGAATAAGCGCAGGCAAAACCAGCGGCAGAACGATTACGGCGATCTCGACGAAATCCAGAAAGAAACCCAGGACAAAGATAAACACCATGCAGAAAATCAATGCGCCTGTCGGCCCGCCCGGAAGATCCGATAGCAGATCTTGTACGCGCTCTTCTCCGCCCAGGCCGATAAAGACCAGAGAGAATATGCCCGCAGCCAGGATCGTGGCGAAAATCATTGAGGTCATTGTCAGTGTAGAATTGAGCGCAGGTTGCAGCGTTTTTTGCGTGATCAGGGATTTCACCGCGATGAAAATGGCAACAGCGGCTATCACTGAAAGCACCACGTATCCACCACCTAAGGCGTAATCCGCTACGCTCAGGTCACTCCGCTGCAAACGCACGGGGTAGAGACCAGCCCCGACGGCCAGAAGGATCAGGCAACCCGTTCCCAATAGCAAGAATCTGCGGGAGTGTCCCGATTTGATAGCCGCCATCAGGATCGCCCCAAGGCCGCCGACAGATGCAGCTTCGGTAGGTGAAGCAACGCCGCTGAGGATTGCGCCAAGAACGGCTAGAATAAGAAGGATAGCAGGCGCTATCGCTGAGATCGTCGTTGACAATGGCAGGCGAACGCCATCGTCAGCCATGACAGGTACATCCTGAGGGCGCAGAAAACCCCGGGTGAGAACATAGAGGATATAAAGTACAACCATCGTCAGGCCTGGCAGCAAAGCCGCCGCGAATATCTGGCCGACAGAAATGGTGTCGATGGCGAATTTCCCCTGTTCGTATTGGGCCTGCTGATAAGCGTTGGACACAACATCGGAAAGAATGATTAGCAAGGTCGATGGAGGAATGATCTGGCCCAGTGTACCGGACGCGCAAACCACGCCAGCAGCCAGTCGCGGATCATATCCCGATCTCAACATCGTTGGCAGCGCGATCATACCCATCGCAACAACGGTGGCTCCTACGATACCCGTAGATGCCGCTAGCAACATACCAACCAGAATAACCGAAATACCCAGGCCACCACGCAGCTGCCCGAATGACCGCCCCATTGTATCGAGCATTTCTTCGGCGATCCGGCTTTTCTCCAACACTGCACCCATCAGCACAAAGAGCGGTATTGCGATGAGAACACCGTTTGTCAGCAGTCCGAAAATGCGCTGCGACATTGCCCCCAACAATGAGATATTCATAACGCCCAGCGACCAGCCGAGAAAAGCAAAGAAGATGGCTGTTCCGGCAATGCTGAATGCCACCGGAAAACCGGATAATACGGCCACCATCAGGGCTGCGAACATCAGCAGGTCGAGGTATTCAGTCACGCGGCTTTCCTCCGATGACGATGCGCAGAATTTCGGATGCAGATTGCAGCAGCAGGAGAATGCAGAAGGCAGGAATGAGGGTTTTCAGAAAGAACACAGCCTTAATTCCACCCACCGAAATTGGCCCTTCAAGAATGCTCCAGGAATTTACGACGGCAGGCCAGGACCAGTAAATCACCGCAATCATGGTGGGTATCAGCAAAAACAGGTGACCAAACAGATCGATCCTGCGCTGTCCAGTAGTTCCAAAGCGATTGTAGAAGATGTCTACACGCACATGACCGTTGACGAGCAACGTATACCCCGCTCCGAGCATGAAAAGGGTTGAATGCATGTACAGAACCGATTCTTGTGCAGCGACGTCGCTCAACCCAAATACGTATCGGGCAACAACGATCACGAACTGGACCAGAACCATGGCCAACGCGATCCAGCGAACGACTGACCCAACCACATGGCTGAAGCCATCCAAAGTTTTGATGATTTTCTGCACGCTAGCCCCAAGAAAAACTCCGGCGCGCAAAAGCACGCCGGAGTAAGATATCAAGTATCAGTAGCCCAGAACACCAGCTCGGGCATTCATTTGACCATTGTCTGCATAGCTCATGTAGGAACCAACAGAGTCGCGATAAACTAAGAAGTTCTCAGTGATCCGGCGCACAAGCTCATCTTCGTCTTGCGACAGTTCTTCCATAATTTCGACCGACGCAGCACCCATGGCCTGAATAACATCATCCGGCAAGGTGCGGACCTGCACCCCTTCTTCGGCAACCAACCGGGCCAGCGCTTGTGCGTGCTTGGTCGTATATTCGGTCCAAACCGGATTATAGAGGCTTTCGCAGGCAAAGCTGACGGCCTGTTTCAGATCATCCGGCAGAGCAGCGTAAGCGCTCGCGTTTACGGCACATTCCTCGGCTGACGACGGCTCGCCAACACCTGGCCAGTAGTAATTCTTGGCAACCTGTTGGAAACCAACAGCGCTGTCGGTCCAGGGGCCAATGAACTCACCCGCATCCAAAGCACCGGTTTGAAGGCCTTGGAACATGTCCCGCGGCCCCATGGCCTGAACTGCCATTCCGATTTTTGAACACATCTGCGAGGCAAGACCTGTGGTGCGGAATTTCAGACCTTTCAGATCGTCCAGAGAGTTGATCTCGTTGCGGAACCAACCCTGCCATTGCGGTCCCGAGTTGCCGCACAGGAAGGGCTTCAGATTGAAACGTGCATACATCTCATCATACAGTTCCTGGCCGCCACCATGATAAAGCCAGCCAAACTGCTCATCAGCACGCAGACCGAATGGCTGAGAACCGAACATCAGAATGCCCTTGGATTTTGACCCCCAATAGGCGGGAACCGCGTGATAAAGTTCCGCAGTGCCTTCTGATACCGCGTCGAATACACCGCGACCGGGTACCAATTCTCCGGCGGCATGCAGTTTAATTTCAAGCCGCCCGCCCGACAACGTGGTTATTCGGTCGGCAAGCATCTGTGCTGCAACCCCGGGCCCAGGAAGATTTTTGGGCCAAGCGGTGACCATATTCCACTGACGGATATCCTGCGCGACCGACGGTGCCGCAAGCGTTGTGGCCGCCGCCCCAACGACACCAGCCGTCACAAATTCTCTACGTTTCATAGCTTCCTCCCATTACAGTTATTTTTAGGTAGTTGCTTAAAATTGTTAAGCATGCACATAATAATAGTCAATCGAAAATCAGCTACCAGTTCCGTCTGAATCTGACGTAGATGGCAGAATCTCTTTTGGGAGATGGAACAATCAAGAAAGACGGAAGACAGAGATGAGCAACAACTGGGGTGAAATCAGAGATGAAATAAAACGCCGTGTACTGGATCGCGAATTGTTGCCCGGTGCAAAACTTCCAAGTGATCAGGAGCTTGCAGAGGAATTTGGTTGCGCCAGGACAACCGTTCAACGCGCGATGCAGGATTTGGCGCTAAGCGGGACCGTCAACCGGCGACGCAAGGGTGGAACCAGAATTACACTGCATCCAATCACGCGCACGACCTTCGATATTCCCATTACGCGACTTGAGATCGAAACGGCCGGGAAGGAGTATGGCTACTACCTGGTGTCCCGTGAAATTCTTGTTACTCCACCGTATGTCGCCTCATCCTTTGGTCTCTCCAAGCCTATGGAAATGCTGCACGTTGTTGCATTACATCTGGCTGACAAGAAGCCCTATATCTTTGAGGACAGATGGATCGCCCATGCGACCACACCAGAAGTATTGGATGTCGATCTCAGCCGTGAGAGCGCGAATGAATGGCTCATTCGGAACCGACCCTATAGCGATTGCGAGGTCCGTTTCCTTGCCAAAAATGCGACGCCTCACGAAGCCGAGCTTCTTGCAGCAGACACTGACGATGCGCTCTTTGTGATGGAGCGCACGACATGGATAAACAGTGCACCAATTACGATGGTCCGCGCAATCGCGGCGCCGGGATATCAGCTTGTAACGAAGGCCAGTTAAGCCGCATACTTAGCCCAAGCATTTACCACAGACCCTAGAAACGAACGTGGCGCTAGATGGCATTCTTTCAAAAAGCTGCCATTTATGCAGGTTGCAGCATTCGGCAAAATGGGCTCATCGCCACCATCGGAGCGCACGCAGCATGTTTGCTGGACAGGTTGCCCCGCCCCATCAAGGCCGGCCCATTGTCGACATTCTTATACCCGGCTAGTCGACAAAGTTCCTTCCCCGAACCGGACCTTCGTGCATGGCGTAGCAACATCTGGTGTGCGGATTAAGCTGCTGATTGCAGACGCTGCTCGGACCTGCCAAATTGAAGCGCCCTGCAACCGCACTTCGGATTGGATCAACACTACATTATTCTGGAAGCCCTGCCTCGCGAAGACCTTTCTAGAAGCGCTCCTGTCCGACAGGGTCTGTGATCTGGATGTCGGTCATATCTTCAGATCAAGGCGTGGCTTCCAAAATGGACGGAAAAGTTCGATTTTAGGGCAGCGGTCCATTACCACTTTGAGACCCGCATTTTCGGCGAGTTTCGCCGCTTCTTCATCATAAACGCCGATCTGACCCCAAAGAACTTTGGCCCCGATTGCGATCGCCTTCTCGGCAAAGCCAAAGAGTTCTTCCTTGGGGCGGAAGACATCCACCATATCAACGGGTTTGTCGATTTCTTCCAGAGAATGATAGACCTTCAAGCCCCTGATTTCCTTGACGTTCGGGTTCGGATTGACCGGCAATATGTCGTAGCCGATTTCGCTAAGCTGCCGCAGTACGCCATAGCTGAATTTGGTTTTGTCAGCGCTCGCACCGACCATCGCAATGGTTTTGACGGACTTCAGAATGTCGGCAAGATATTTAGGGTCGTAATCATACAGTCGGTCGATATCTGCTTCGGGCATCGGTTAACCTTCCTTTGGCGTCGCAATGTCCGCCTTGAGTTCATTGGGTCTGAGCGGATCAAGAAATGGATTGCGATAGAGCTTGTCGTGACTCTCGACCCCGATCTCCAAAGTGATGTTGGACGTCGCGCGTGCCACGCACAGGATCACGTAGCCGTTTGTGATCTGCCGATTGTTGAGTGCAACCTGTCGGCGCTGATCCACCGTGCCTGCAGTCAGCTTGGCCGCGCATGTGATGCACCCGCCGTATTTGCAGCCATATGGCAAATCAACGCCCTGCTCGCGCAGCGTGTCCAGAAGTGGACGGCGGGCGTCAACTTCATATGTCGCGCCATCCCTATTGGCGATTGTCACAGTATGCGTCGTCATAACCAAATGTCGCTTGTGCAATCACCGCCTGGATAACGGCTCTCATGACAGCGAGAGGGGCCATTTGGCTCTTTCCCAAAGTCCACAATGAAGTCTTCGTTGATCTTCATACCGCCGTTTTCAGGATCGCAATCAATCATAACCATCACCCCGCCCTTTTCGCGGATTTCGGGATAGAATTGATTGTCCCAGGTCGAGAACAACGAGGTGGTGACATAGAGCCTTCGTCCGTCGAGAGAGAGCTGGAACATCTGCGGCCCACCGGCGACCTCAACCCCATTAACGGTTGGAGCTTTGCCCAAAAGCCCACCCATGAATACCTGGCCGGTCAGCTTCGGATTATGCGGATCAGTGATGTCGTACTGGCGCATGTCGCCATGTAGCCAATTGTTTAGATAGAGGTATTTGTCGTCCATCGAGATTAGGATCGCCGACATTACTCCCGGCAACGGGATCGGCCAATCTGGGTGCATCTCATTATCGACGTCGATGATCTTCTCCCAGTGCCACTTATTGGCGTCGTCCTTCCACCAGTGGATGACATTGGTCGATAGTGCCGCCCCACAGAATCCATGTGTGCTGTCTGGGTCGTGGTGGAATTTGACCTCCAACGGCAACAGCCCGTCTTCACCCAAATAAAAACTTTCAACCGGTTCGCGGTTTTCGAAATCCCAGAAATGCAACTCGCGCCCGTATTTCAGGTGGCCCACTTCCTCCAGGTCGAAGCCCGGCATAAAGGTGTTGGGCGCGGCCCATTCGGAACTCACCATCACGTTGTGGCGGGGTTGATACCAGAAGTCATACCCGAACTTGATGCCGCCCATCGAGTTTTCCCAGCGACCGACAATGTTGAATTCCTTGTCCAGATGCAGATAGCCGCCCGGAGCTTCGCCTTTGGCGTTTCCAAGGAAGGAAATGATGATCTCCGAGCCCAGACAATGCACTGTATGCGGCCCTGACAGGTCAGCCTTTGCCTTGATCTCGGCTCCGTCGACAACCTTGTGCAGCCGCGGCGCGCGCGGGTCGGTGGCAGTGTCTACAATGTGAAGGTTGTTGGAGCGCACACCCGGCAGGATCAGGTACTTTCGCGACATAGAACCGTCGTCGTGACAGGATGAACAGGCGTTCCAGCCCATGTGATGAAGCTCATCCCCGATCCCCGGCATTTCCAGCCGGTGGATCACCTGAGAATAGGTCGGGCTTTCCGGGTCCACATCCACGGTCGCAAGGTAGTCGGGCTTCTGAATACCCGTGCCTGTATATATCGCAATCGTATATAGAAGCTTCTCGCGTGGGGCTTGGATTGCCTCTTGCGGGCTGGCGTAGCCCGGTCCGCAACATGCTCCATCCATCATAGCACCCTCCCTTGAATACGATCTCTGTATCGTATATCGAAAATACTATTATCGTATAGTGAGAAAAATGCATCTTGAACGCTTAACATTAATATTGGAAGTCGTTGGTCAGAAAGGGCGCGCGACCGTTGCAGATATTTGTGCGCAATCCGATCTCCCCAAACCGACGGCCTATAGGCTGGTGCAGGATCTTATTGCGTCCGGTCTGCTGGAAACATCTGCGCGAGGAGAATTTTCCATTGGCACAAGATTAAAGCGTATCACGTTGAGTGATTATTCTGATCCCGCGCTTCTGGAAGTGATCGCGCCGGTCCTCGCCAAGGGTGCCAGAGATTACGGGGCCGCGTTTTTCCTGTCCCGGCTGCGCGGGAATTGGGTCGAGATTATTCACGTAGCTACGCCTGAGACAGGGGTGTCTTATCTTCACCCGGGTGTGGGCAAGCGTCCATTGCATGCTTGCTCTTGCGCGAAAGCGATTGTCGCTGCGTCGCCGGAGTTGCTGTCCAGTGACCGACTGAAGGGACAACTCAAACGATACACTAGTAGGACGATTACCAAACCCGAGGATCTGGCGGCAGAACTTGAGGCCGTTCGAGCGAAGGGGTACGCCGAATGTGTGGAGGAGCTGGAGCGGGGCATTAGTTCTGTGGCAACCACATTGGCAAAAACTGGTATCGGCTCAACACTGTCCATTGGTGCGACAGCGTCCGTTCGGGTCTTCACGCCCACCGTGCGAGAAAAAGTTGGGCGAGCCCTGACTGCAATGTCGCATGAACTTTCAGATAAGCTAGGCTGGGATGTTGAGAGCATGAGCAAGAAATCTGCATAGGGTGTCGATCAAGTTACCGTCGACGATCCAAATCACGACACTGAGCCGACGCAGTCGGTGCCCTGAAAATAGTTCGCGGACCAACGGGGGGATAGGAAATGCAAGATGCAATGCTTGGGGGATTTCTAGCTGTCAATGTCAAGCCTGAGCATCGGCAGTCTTTTTTGGATGCCAGCATCTTCAAGGCGCAAACCGTTGTCAGCGAGGACGCTGAGATCTTTCAGTTTCAGATCATGATGGATGAGGCAAACCCCAACCGTTTCTACTTCTACCAAGTGTTCACAGACGAAACAGCGGTTCAGGACCACTGGGAATCTGAAACATTCAAGAATTGGTTGAACACTGTCCAAACGATGCTTGAAGGAGAAATCGAAATAATTGCAAGGATGCGCTCGCTTTTTCCAACGGCAAAAGGCTTTAAGGCACAAAAACCGAGCTTACTACAATGGTGAAATGAATGATTTGTTTGAAGGTGCCGTCGGCCCGAAGAAATGACGAATTGTGAGGCCTGGCCGCTAAGAATTGACCACGCGGACGGCCCACAGCAGCCGTTGACCTTGCCAGTTGGTGCCGCAGCGCAGCGTCACCAGACCGGCCATTCGCTGCCCTTGCGGAATCTAATTGCAAACGAACCCGACATTAAGCGAATTTGGGTGGTCCAAATATAAGTTAGCGTGTCAGCTAGGAAAGCATCATCCGCGACAGTCGTCCAGAAAGAGGGAAGAAGCAGGCCTGCAATGAGTGGTAAATGTCGGGCTTCCCATCAAAGATGGATGTCACGACATTCCCATTCTCATCTGCCGCTGGAAACCAACCGCCATGCTTATGATCCACGAACGTATCACTCGCATAGGTCCAGAGCTTCCTGTACCAAATCTCGTCTTCCGGCATTTTGTCCAAAGCAACCAGAACCGCAACTGCCCCAATTGCTTCGGTGACTGGCCAACAAAACCGGGAGTTGTTGGCAACGCGACCATCAAAATCAAGCGTGTAAGCCAAGCCGCCGCCGGGTAGCCAGGCATCACTCAAGGCCTGTTCGATCAAGCAGCGTGATGTTTCCGGAGCGTCGGACTCCGGCCGTCCCGACAGATCCCAGTGCTGAAGCTGAAGCCGACCTAGCTCAAAGGAATGACCCGGGGTTGTTCCGGCAGGCCTGAACATCGGGTCGCCGGCATAGTCACGATCAATCTGCCATTCGGATGTGTAATGCTCGGGCAGCCGCCAGTTTTCGCTGGGGGCAATCTTGGCGATGAAGAAATCCAGAATACGACCGGCGCGGGTGAGATAGATTTCGTCCCCTGTCGCCTGATACGCCGCAAGCAATGCTTCGACACCATGCATATTTGCGTTCATTCCACGATAGGTGGAAAAAGGTGTCCAATCCCTATTCCACTCGTCGCAAAATAATCCCGCGTCTTCCTCCCAGAAATGCTGATCCAAGACCTCGCGAACATCCGCCATCAGGCGGTCTGCATCCGGGTGGCCCGCCAGTTTCGCGCTTGCAGAGGCAAGAAGAACAAAGACATGCCCGTAGGCTAGCTTTCGATCATCCTTGATCCGATCCCCCTCCAGCGCCCAGAGATACCCGCCATGTTCCCGATCTTTGTGGTGGCTTTCGAGATATGCCATGCCGTGATCAATGATCTGTTCAGCGCCCTGAAAACCTGCAAGATGCCCCAATGAATAGGAATGAACCAGACGCGTTGTCGTGTGCAATTCTTGAAGCAGGCCGGGCTGTGTACTGCCATCGTGACCAAGGGTGAAGAACCCAGGCCCATTTCGGCAACTCGTGCTGAAGAACTCAAGCTGCCGCATGGCCTCATCCATCAACCATGTGCGGTGATTGGAGGTTTCAAGCCAAAACCCAGGCTCGGAATGCGCACCGGGAGGCAGAGGTTGGTCTTTGATCATCTTTATTATCCGGCGAGGGGTGTAATGTAGCGTGCGCCGCGGCCCGGCATCAACGCTCGCGCCGCATGCAGAATTGCATTCACGTCAATTCCATGCAGATGATAGGTGTCTTCCACTGTTGCAGCCTGTCCAAAATGCTCCACACCCAGGGATTTAGTGCGGTGCCCGTGCACGCCACCAAGCCAGCTGAGACCCGCCGGATGGCCATCGGCAACGGTCACCAACCCAGCGTCACGCGGCACATTGGCGAACAGTTTCTCGACATGTGAAAGCGCCGCGCTGTCACCACGTTGTCGGGCGCGTTCGGCAGCCTGCCATCCTGCGTTTAGCCGATCCGCCGATGTCACAGCTAGTACAGCAACGTCCCGAACATCATCGGATAGTAGTCCTGCGGCCTGAATGGCCTCGGGTGCGACAACACCTGTGTAGGCGAGCACGACCGCACTTGTTGCGGTTGGGGGTCTCATCCAATACCCGCCCGCGATTATGTCTTGCGCAAGGTCACCGGTCATGTCGCGCCCGATTTGTTCGTGCGGTACCGTGGACAAGCGCAGATACACAGATCCGCCCTTTTCGTCGCGTAGCCAGTTTTGTTCAGCCTGCGGTGCTGCGCCATCCCGTTGCATATATTCGAACCCCCAACGCATGATCACGTTAAGTTCGTCCGCATAAGCAGGCTCGAACGTTGCAAGCCCGTCCTGTGCCATACCGATTAGAGGTGTCGAAATGGATTGGTGTGCTCCGCCCTCATGGCTAAGCGATACACCAGAGGGGGTTGCAGCCAGCATGAAACGCGCATCCTGATAACAGGAATAGTTCAATGCATCGAGCCCGCGGCAAATAAACGGATCATAGACCGTACCGACCGGAAATAACCGCTCGCCAAATAGTGAATGAGACAGACCTAGCGCGCCTAGGAACGTGAACAGGTTGTTCTCAGCGATGCCAAGTTCAATATGCCGCCCGTCCCTATGCCTGCGCCACTTTTGTGTCGAAGGGATTTCCTGATCGCGAAACACATCGCTTTGCTCAGCTTTTGCAAACAGGCCAGTCTTGTTGATCCAAGGACCGAGGTTGGTAGAGACCGAAACATCAGGTGATGTGGTAACAATCCGCTCGGCGAGGGCCGGAGCTTCACTGGCGATGGCCGACAGTATCTGCCCAAACGCTTCCTGGGTGGAGGCTACGTCCTTGATCCTCGGCCGGGCCACTTCATCAACCCGGATCGAGTTAGCGATGTGGCGGCGACGCCCCTTGGCATTAAAAGGGACATTGTTCAGAAACGCCTGAACGTCTTCTTGGTCAACACCGATGCCCGCAAAGCGTTCCCATTCATGGCCCGCATCTATCCCCAAATCATCGCGCAGACCTTCAATCTGCGCCGTGGTCATGATCCCGGCGTGGTTGTCCTTATGTCCAGCAAGGGGCAGCCCGTGACCTTTCACCGTGTAGCAGATAAAACATACCGGGCGATCGTGATCGATAGCTTTCATCGTCTTGGACATCAGTGCCGCATCATGCCCCGCCAGATTGCCCATCAACTGTGCCAGTGTGTCATCATCATGATCCGCGACCAGGGCCAACGCTTCATTGCTGCCCGCGAAATCCTGCTCCAGCTGAGCGCGCCATGCAGCACCACCTCTGAACGTCAGAGCTGAATAAAGCGCGTTTTCACAGCGATCGATCCAATCGCGCAAATACTCTCCGCCGGGTCGCTTGAAAGCGGCTTGCATGAGCGAGCCGTATTTCAGTTCGATCACCTCCCACCCGCAGGCGAGGAATATGTCGCGGAACCTTGCGTTCAGACCTTCGGTGACGACGCCATCAAGCGATTGCCGGTTATAGTCGATGACCCACCAGCAATTGCACAGGTCGTGTTTGGCGCCTTCGAGAAGCGCCTCATAGATATTGCCTTCGTCCAGCTCAGCATCGCCAACCAACGCAATCATTCGGCCTTTAGGCCGGTTGAGCCATTCGTGACCGGCCAGATAGTCCTGCGTCAGGCTGGCAAACGCCGTCATTGCAACACCCATCCCGACCGACCCGGTCGAGAAGTCGACATCATCCTTGTCCTTGGTGCGCGATGGATAGGGTTGTGCGCCTCCAAGGCCACGGAAATCCTGCATCTGCTGCAGGCTCTGGTTTCCAAGAAGATACTGGATCGCATGGAAGACCGGGCTCGCGTGCGGTTTGACTGCAACGCGATCCTGGGGGCGCAGCACATCAAAGTATAGCGCGTTCAGTATCGCATTCATCGAGGCTGATGACGCCTGATGACCACCCACCTTGATCCTACCTTTGGCGCGAATGTTGTTGGCATTGTGGATCATCCACGATGACAGCCAGAGCGTCTTTTTCTCAAGCGCTGCCCGAATTTCCAATTCGTTCGTCATCTCAGCCGACCCGCCGCAACGCTGTGCCGTCATTGGCAAAAAGATGAGCGTTTTCTGTCTGAATGCGCAGACCAAGCTGTTCGCCAGACTTTACGGGGATATTGCCATGCTTGCGCACCATCATTGACCCGATGCCTTCGACGTTCGCATAGATGTTCGTGTCCGAGCCCAGATGTTCAACAACATCAGCCACGGCCGAAAGATCCCCTGTGCCATTGTCCACGACATCAATATGCTCTGGTCTTACCCCCAGCTCTTTCGCCTGTGCAGTAAGAGGTTGATCATGAAGTTCGATTTCGGCTCCGTTTCCGGCGGTCACACCTGTATCGGTTCCAATGACAGGCACGACATTCATGGTCGGTGAGCCGATGAACTGCGCGACAAACTTGTTGGCCGGACGTTCGTAAAGTTCCAACGGGCTGCCGACCTGTTGGATGTCCCCGCCATTCAGAACAACGATCCTGTCTGCTAGCGTCAAAGCCTCAACCTGATCATGGGTCACGTAGATCATTGTCGCGCTGAGTTTCTGGTGAAGCCGCGCAATCTCCAGCCGCATTTCAACACGCAGCGCCGCATCGAGATTTGACAAAGGCTCGTCAAACAGGAAGGCCTGCGGATCACGGATGATGGCTCTGCCCATGGCAACCCGCTGACGTTGACCGCCCGAAAGGGCCTTGGGCAAGCGATCCGTCAGGTTGGATAGGCCCAGGGTTTCCGCCGCCTGGGCGACCTTTGATTTGCGTTCCGCTGCCGGATCTTTGCGGATTTCCATCGAAAAACCCATATTCCGCGCGACATCCATATGCGGATAAAGAGCGTAGGATTGGAACACCATCGCGATGTCCCGATCCCTTGGTCTTACATCGTTCATACGCTTGCCATCGATCAGGAAATCGCCGCTTGATATTGGCTCAAGTCCAGCAACCATACGCAGCAAAGTGGACTTGCCGCAGCCCGATGGACCCACCAGAACGATGAACTCACCATCCTGTATCTCAAGGTCGATGTTGCGCAGAACCTCAACGGATCCATAGCGTTTTGCAACGTCACGAAGTTCGATACGTGCCATGATCTGGCCTCCTATCCTTTGACCGCGCCGGACGTGAGGCCCTGCACGAGATAGCGTTGAATGAAGATGAAGAAGAGACAGCTTGGGATCAGCGCCAGCACGCCAGCTGCCATCATTTGCCCCCAATCGACCGAGAACTTGGAAACAAACGTCAACAGGCCAACCGGGAAGGTCATCGCGTCGTTCTTCGAAATCAGCATCAGTGCAAACAGCAACTCTGACCATGCTGCAGTAAAGACAAATCCAAGCGTCGCCCCGAGACCGGGCAATGTCAGTGGAAACACGACTTTGCACAGCGCCTGAAATCGCGAACAGCCATCCATCATTGCCGCGTCTTCCAGATCTTTGGGAATGCCATCAAAGAAAGACTGCATCAGGAATGTAGCAAAAGGGATGTTGAACGCAGTATAGACAACGATCAGACTTGTCAGCGAATTCAGCAGCCCGAGGTCGGCAATGATCTTGTAGATCGGTGCAATGATCATCAGTAGCGGGAACATCTGGGTGATCAACATCAATGCTATGATGATCCGTTTGCCCGCAAATTCGAAGCGTGAAAAGGCATAGCCCGCCCCGGCTGCAAACAGCGTTGTAAAGAAAGCCGCCCCAAGGGATACAACCAACGAGTTCCGAAAGTAGACCACAAAATCAGTCTGGAAAATGACCGTCGTGAAGTTCGAGAACGTGACCTCGCTTGGAAACAGCCTGGTGCCTTCCGAGTAGACCAACTCATCCGGTGTAAGCCCGATCTTGACCAGCCAATAGAGCGGGAACAGCGCAAAGATCAAATAGAATGCGAGCGCTGCATACTTCCCTAAGACCATTGCAGGGTTGTGTTTTTGGATGACTGACATGGCTAACTCCTCAGATCTTGACCAGCTTCTTACGAAACCAGAGCAGGATGACGGCGTAGATCAGAAGGATTACCAGAAGTGCCACGGCGATGGTCGACGCATAGCCAAAATCCAGTTTGCGGAAGGCCGTGGTGAAGATGTAGGTCGACAAAATTTGTGTCGAATTAGCAGGCCCACCGCCGGTCATCACGTAGATCAGATCAGCAAAGTTGGCGATCCAGATTGTTCGCAGCATCACGGTGATCGCGATCATCGGAGCAAGGAACGGCAAAGTGATCTTGGTGAAAGTCTGCCATGGGCTCGCGCCATCAACTTCCGCTGCTTCGTAAAGCTCACCGGGTATCGATTGCAACGCCGCCAGCAATGTGATGGCAAAGAACGGCACACCGAACCAAATATTCGCTGTGATCGGGCCCCACATCGCAAGCTTAGGATCACCAAGGATGTTGTAAGGCTCTGACAGAATGCCAAGTGCTGCCAGCCAATGCGGCAACGGACCGATGACCGGGTTGAACAGCCACGCCCATGTCAGCGCGGACAGAAAGGTCGGGACGGCCCATGGTAGGAAAACAAGGGCCTGAAACAGCTTCTTGCCAAAGAACTGTGTGTTCAGAAGCATGGCAAGGCCAAGTCCAAGCAAGAATTGGAATGTGATCGACCAGAAAGTCCAGAACAGCGTGTTCTCCATCGCGATCCAGAACTTGCGATCACTCCAGAGATCGACGTAGTTTTCCAACCCGATCCAGCCGGAGTCAAAAGGCTTCAACAGCTCAATGGATTGGAATGAGTAGGAGATTCCGATGATCAGCGGGATCATAATCACCGCACCGATAAGAAGGATCGCGGGTGAAAGATAGAAGAACGGCTCGACCATGTATTGCAGGTAAAGCGAGCGTCTTGCCCGGGTGTCCCCGGGCCTGACAGTTTTTTGAGCGCGAGCAATCACTGGTTTGCCTTCCATTTGGCGTGCTCGTCGCTGAGGAACTCAGCCCACTCATCCGCGACGTCCTGAGCACTGCGCTGGCCCAGCAAAGCTTCCTGGCTGGTTTCCAGCAGAAGTGTGCTGCCAAAATAACCCCACTGCTCAAGGTTGGTTGGCATTGTGGTCGGCACATATTGCTCGCCATTCAGTTCCTCGAACCAGCCTTTGAACTGCTCGGTCTGGAAATGCGGATCCTGATCAGCACCTTTGTGGATTGGAATAACACCTACCCGTTTGGCCCACGTGGCATTGGCCTCTGGCGAGGACAGAGCCGCGACCAAATCAAAGGCTTCGTCTTCGTGCTCGGTCGCGTTGAAGATCGACCAGCCTGCAAAACCAATGGTCGGGAACGCTTTGCCCGAAGGTCCGACCGGCA
The DNA here is from genome assembly GCF_900313035.1 of Ruegeria sp. EL01. Classification (GTDB taxonomy): domain Bacteria; phylum Pseudomonadota; class Alphaproteobacteria; order Rhodobacterales; family Rhodobacteraceae; genus Ruegeria. The sequence continues at coordinate 16,849 of NZ_OMPS01000042.1, forward strand.
TCGGAATAACTGCAAAGTCTTCTGCGGGCATCCGCTCGGCAATGGCGATCAGAGCGTCGGGGTCTTGATCAAGGAATGCACAGGTGCCGGAATAGAAACCAGCCACGATTTCGTTGAATCCCCAGCTGACGCTGTCCTTGGGTGCATATCCGTTCTGATACATGTCGATCATGAACTGGATGCCTTCGACCGAGCCGGGCTCATTGATGCGGCTGACGCCATCTTCTGTGAAGAATTCGTTGGTGCCGTTCATAGCAGCGGCGAACATGATCCAGCCATTGGTGCCGCCGGGACCACCGCGCAAACAATACCCGTATTTACCATCAAGCTCGGATACCGCCGACGAAGCTGCCTTGAACTCTTCCATCGTTGCCGGAGGAGCATCGACACCCGCTTCGGCCAGCAATTTCTTGTTGTAGAACATCGCCCGCAGGTAGAAACCATATGGGATCATATAGAGATCACCTGCTTGGCTGCCCATCGCGACAGTCTTATCGGTCAGCGTTGCCCCATGGTTCCATCCGGCTACATGGTCTTTAAGGCTGACCAGTTGGTCAGACCCTGCATAGAGCGCCTGCCATGTGTCGGGCATTTCAACCACATCGGGGATGTCACCGCCCGCGACCATTGTGGCCAATTTTTCGAATGCGCTGCCCCATGGCAGCGACACGATCTCGACCGTGACGTCAGGGTTGGCGGCCTCAAACTCATCAACGATGCCCTGAAGCACTTCGGTACGCTCTGGGCTTGTGATCACCTCAACCAGTTTCAGTGTGGTTTCGGCATACGAGGCCGATCCCATCAGCGCGGCAGCAGCTGTCAGTCCTGCTAGTAGTTTTTTCATGTTTTCCTCCTGTTGGTTTTAAGTTCTGCTTGGGGTCGAATTTTTTAATCGGTGCTTTTTGCGAGTGCTGATGTGAAATCGGCCCAGAGATCGTCGGCTGACTCGAGCCCAAGATTCAGGCGCACAAGATTGGGCGAGACGCCAAACTTCTGCATCGAGTTTTGTTCACCGGCTTGAGCAAGTCCGACACGCGCCGGCAGGATCAGGCTTTCGAAGCCACCCCAGCTCACACCGAGGCGGAATAGACTCAAAGCATCGGAAAATTTTGCGATGTCGACGCTGTCATCGAACTCGATCGACATAAGCCCAGACCGCCCCGTCAATCCGGGAGTGTCGTTTGCACCGGGTGAATTGACCTGCCGAACCTGTGGAATTGCGGCCAGGCGATCAACGAACATGTTGGCCGCCGCCTGATGCTGCATCATGCGCGCATGCAAAGTACGCAGGCCTCGCGTCAGCAGGAACGCCTCAAAGGGCGCCAGTTTCGCGCCGAGCAAAGGAAGGGTCAGATCACGGATGCGAGCGATATGGTCCAGGGAGGCGACCACCACGCCCGCAACCGTGTCCGAGTGCCCCGAGATGTATTTCGAGGCTGAGTGGATGACGATGTCGATGCCCAGTGTGAGGGGGCGTTGGAATACCGGGCTGGCCCAGGAATTGTCGATCATCGTCAACACATTGTGACGTTTGGCATGGTCAGCGACACGACGCAGATCCATGGCTTCAAAAACGACCGATCCGGGGCTTTCCAGATAGGCCAGCGTCACATCAGCAAGAAGATCCGGGTCGTTCTCAAAGCGTTCCGGCGCATGATATTCAATGTGCACCCCGATCGGTCGCAGCATGCGTTCCAGAAACCGGAAAGTATCCGGATAGACATGCTCGACACAGGCGATCCGGTCTCCGGGTTTGACAAATGCCAATAGTGTTGAGGAAATGGCTGCCATCCCGGAAGCAAAACCGACCGCGGCTTCGCCTTGCTCGGCTTCAGCCACGAGCTTTTCAAACGCAGCGACAGTTGGGTTTTCCACGCGGGTGTAGATTGCAGAATCCGATCGGCCTGCCATCCTGTCTTCGAAACTTTGATAGCTATCGAACGTAAACAGTGAGGTTTGGACGATCGGAGGTGTCACTGCCCCATCAGAGTCGGGCAGTACCGCTGCTAACAGGGTCGCGATGTCTCTATGATCAGACATTCTGGTTCTCCATGATCTGGCGAATTTCTGCTTCGACCATGTCCATGATTTCACCGACTATCCGCCCGGCTTCGTCGGCATTACCCGAGACAACCGCCTCGGCAAGTTTTGTGTGAATTGGGATTGTCGCCTGACCCAGATGCGGCTGACCGAATGGCGCTTCGTAAACTTCATTGAAGCCTTGCTGGATCTGACGGATCAATTGCCCGAACAGAGGGTTCCCGCAAGCGTCGTGCAGTGATGAGTGGAACCGATAGTCAGCCTGGCGCCAGTCTTCATCAGCGGCATGAGTGGCTATGAGCTCGGCAACGCGGGCAGTAATCAACAGTCCTTGCGCCTCAGTGCAATTCAGCGCCGCCATCCTTGCCGCTTCGATTTCCAAGGGCCTACGTACTGCGTGGGTTCGCAATAGGCTCTCCGCTTCAAGCTTCAGTGTCAGCGGAAGGTGAATTGCATTGGCCGATACTTCAGCCGCCAAACGTGTCCCGGCTTTTTTGTTGCGAACGACGATGCCCATGTTCTGCCAACTCGTCAGGGCCTCGCGGACTTTTGCCCGACCAATTCCAAGGCGGCGTGCGATTTCAATTTCGGGAGGCAGACGGTCGCCAATTCTTAGGCCTTCCGCATCAATCATCGCAGAAAGAGCATCCAGAACATCTCGACTGGTGCTGCCGGAGGGCAACGTCTTAAGCGAATTGCCTGCGTCATCTCTCTGTTCCTGGGATGGAAAATTTTCTGTCACGTGCGGTGGCTCCGAATCAAGTTGCGTCCAACAATACATTTAATGTCTGACAAAATATACTATAATGTCGGACATTATTTTGATCGTTGTTTTGTCAAGGCAATCGAAAAGGTGTTGCGTGGATCAGAACTGGGACAGAATGCCCTTACTGGAAGGCGTTGTAGGTTCTCAGGCAACGAAGCTAAAAGAGCTTCCCTCAGAATTGGACGAGATGGTGGCAATGATTGGCACAGATCATGGTGGAACGTTAGAAAACCCGTTGGTCATTAAAAAGACGATTGAGATTTTTCTTCCAGATAGATGGCCCGAAAAATTTAATCGGGAATATCAAAGAGTCACTGGATCATATCTTAACCTGCAAGAGGCTGAAGCTAAGCGGATTGTCCGCCCATTCGCATGGCTGTACTTTCTGATTTTCTTTTTCGTAACGTTTTTTGTGGTTTCATCCATCGTTGGCGGCATTCAGTGAGAATTTAGCTAATTGGGTCGCTAAGACTGCATTGGTCCACAAGTTAGTATTTTCTTGCTGCCGTGATGAAATCGGCTTCCCGCCCATGACAGCTGGACGCTTTCAATTGGTCGTGTGTCGTAACCTTAACTGTAAATCCATTCGGTCATCCGCAATTGCTTCAGTGTCCCCGCTCTCCGCTGCACAGCCCTAACAATCTGATATCACTTCCTCGAGGAATTGGACGCTTGGAATGCTTCCACTTAAGCCCCTTGAAGTACGCGAAACAGATTCTCGATGTGGATCGACAGCTAAGGTGACGACACCATGTTACTCATTGCTCAGCTCATGTGTGTGGCCCGAAAAATTGAAAGGCATACTTTGCAAAGTGGCTAGGTGCTGTGCTTTCAAAGCCCCTCAACGAGAAAAGGCCAGGAAAACTTCAAAGCCTCTGTCGCTTGGATACCTCTTACCCCAAGCTCTTATCGTCGTACCACCGATGATCATCTCGTTTTCAAATACTTGGGAATTTGGAATGAGTGAATCAATTGCGATGTCACCGCGCCCGATAGCTTTTTCGCAAAGTAATGCACCGATCACCTTGAACCTCTGGATTGCTTCTCCGCTGTCGAAACCATCCATGAACTTCCCGGTTAGTTTGAGCGTGGTAACGACGCCTTCTTGTCCCTCGGCGTAGAAGACAGCCTTGTTCGGAAGGATATGACTATCAAGCTCGACATATTCTGAACTAGCCCAGTATTCATCGTGGCCCTTGTGGTAGTCGTTTGTTCTCAATCCCTGCTCACTAAGGAAGTCTCTGGCTTCGAAAGGGCTCCAACCCAGCCTTTTGTCGACGGTCGGTGGGTCTTCCTCGTTTCGTTCGTAGTTCAGAATATCGGCGATGATCCGGTCCACATCTGCATTGGTTTTTGCAGGGAATGTATTGAATTGGCGTGTTGCCCGCCGCAGAAGCCAGGGGCGCAGTGGGAGTATCAGAAAGAAGCGTTTACGTGCATATCCTTTGAGGTCGTCAGACTGAAAGGCATTTTGATCAATCTGGATACGGGCTTGTTCAATGTGCGAATAGCAAAACAGCAGATAAAACACTGGGATGCTTCCGACGGTCAGCAGGATCGGTAGAACGAAATTGCGACCCGTATCAGTCGTGAAGAAGATATCTGGCTGTGACCAGATCGATGACACTGAGTTCCAGACTAGGACAATGACAAAGGCAGCCAGGATGAACTCCAGAAAGACCTTTGCTTTCGCGTACTCTTGTTTTGTGCTCGCGAAAGCCAGAGTAGCTGCCAAGAAGAAGAGGACAGGGGTCAGGACCAACTCGGTCGTCAGGCTGAAGGTGTAGGCAACCACGATAAATTCAAAGATACCTCCGAGCCTCAAACTGCCCCGAAACAGGTTTCGGAAATACTGATCGTCTTCCTTCGATTGCAATGCACGACCAGCAAAAACGCAGCCGGCCATTACAAACCACAAAACAGTGGGTGGCACCTGGGTCATTGACCACAATCTAACTTCTGCCAATAGCCAGCACAGTGCGACTACATTGAGAGCAACAATGCCGAAGAACAGCAACAGCCTCGGGGCAATAAGCGCCTTAGCGACGCTCCAGAGACTATTTCGGAGATCTACCTTAGCAATACAAAACAAGAGGCCAAGGATGATCCACAGGCCAATGGCTAATTCACGATTGTTGAAGGCTTGCTGCAACCAAGTGAGAAACTGTTCGATATTGATGTCCCTTGAAATTGCAAAGTGAGGCATTCGACGACGCTGTCACTACAGCCTTCATCCTGGCCAGAAGAGCTTTCCACCGGAGCAAGTTGCTGACAGGGAAGGAGCCGAATGTCCGATTCCATGACAGTCAACATAAGCTCTTCGCACGCGCAGCTAAAGTCCGGTTTCCGCCCTTCGTGGCGGTATTTTCAATTGCAACAGGGTTGCGCCTGAGGTGGGCTACAACGTTCATTTTCGACCCTGCCATCATCGGCCCGATCGCAATTACGCCTTTGCGGACGCCAGCCGCTCCATAGCACTTATGAGGGGCATTGCCCGTACTCCACCCTGCCCCGGCACTTCCTTTTCGTCTGCATAGACAAGTATGCGTTCTGAGACGTCCAATTCTTCTGTCGCGATGTGAAACCCGCGCGTCACCTTAGGCGATGTCGTCCGTTTGATCTCAATGGCCCAGAGGGTGCCCCGGGGAAGCTTCAACATCAAATCCACCTCAGCCCCAGCGGAAGAGCGATAGAAGCTTGCTTCAGTTCCGCGTGGCGCCGCGGCGATCAGGTTCTCGATACTGAATCCTTCCCAACTGCCGCCGACAACCGGGTGCCCAAGCAGGTCTTCCTGTGTCTCGATCCCAAGAAGCGCATGGGCCAGCCCGGAATCGCGAATATAGACCTTGGGAGATTTGACCAAACGCTTTCCGGCATTGGAATGCCAGGGCGGCAAGCGACGCACCAGCATCAGGTCGACCAGCAAATCAAGATAGCGCGCAACGCTCTGGCCCGATACGCCAAGGCTTCCCGCAAGTTTTGCTGCGTTGAGCAACCCACCCTGTTCGTGGGCAAGCATCGTCCAAAACCGGCGCAGTGTTTCCGCTGGAATGCGTAACCCAAAAGCCGGAACATCGCGTTCCAGATAGGTGCGGATGAAATCCTCGCGCCATGTCAGGCTGGTCTTGTCGTTTTTCGCAAGGAAGCTATCTGGAAACCCACCCCGCAACCACAGCGCGGAGATCGAGTCCGCTCCGGTTTCCGACAAGATGAAAGGCGTCAGCTCGTGATAGCTGACCCGGCCGGCCAGGGATTCTGCGCTTTGGTGCAGAAGCGTGTTCGAGGCCGACCCCAGCAGCAGGAATTGCCCAGTCCGGTACCCTTGTCTTCGTCGTCGGTCAATTTGACCGCGTAATGCCTTAAACAGGCCCGGCATAAGCTGAACCTCATCGATCACCACTAGGCGTCCAACCTGTTCGTCGAGATAGAGGTCTGGCTCTTCGAGCACCTGGCGATCAGCAGATCTCTCCATATCAAGATAGACAGCGTCACGACTTTCAGCGATGTCCTGCGCGAGTGTTGTCTTCCCGACTTGCCGCGGCCCAAGCAGGACGACGCCCGCCTGGTTCTCAAGTGAGTCTTCAACTGATTTTCTATCACCGCGCTCGATCATACCTTGCATTTATTCCATTCAATAGAAGATTTACAAGGTTAAACTTCGACAGTGATGCTCTTCTGAACTCAGCGGTAGAAACCCAATGCAGACCAGCCCAGTGTTTCGAAGGAGTGGTATCAACGTTCACCATGCAGTTGTGGATTGATAGTCTGTCGAGAGCAGCTTTCCTTTCAGCTTTCGACTCGGTGTAAGCAACCATCCCCTTCCCAATTGGTTTTCCAGCTGCGTGTAGCCCATCACACACGTCTTTTTGTGACAGACCATGGATCGCTTGGCTTTACCGTCAACATGAAATGCAAGTCTCATGCCACCCGGTTCCAACACACCGACAAACGCGAAGCTAACAGCAGTTTATTCGGTCGCATCTATGCGCAAGGTTCTGACCTCTGGATCTACCCGACTGTAGGCAGCCAATAAGCGCGCAGACCATTTCTGAGCGATATAGTCTGCCATGAAACGCGAGGGCGCGATCAAGGTAACGCACCCCCCTGCCCTCTCAACTTCGTTCAGATGCTGGAACCAACTGCTCCAAAGCTCCGGATCACGACCGTGAAGGATCGTTTGAACTTGTGACCAGATCGTTCCATCCGCGTCCTCCGGAGCGGCGGGTTTGGTTTTAAACGGTACAACGTTGGTCTCGACCTCAGGCTCTTCGGTCATCCGTGCCTGAAAATCACGGCCGATCAACGGCCAGACCTCGGTCGTATCGATCATGATCTGCTTTAGGTCCAGTTCATAAACGGCAACGCGCCCGCGAACAGCGGGACGTTTGACAGCGATCCATCCCATCGTTTTCAACTTGGCCATTTCACGTTTAACGGTTCGCTCATTAACGGACCAGAGGCGGGCAATTTCCTCACGCCCCATCGACAACTCGTTTCCACGCCAATTGTAGCGAGTCGTAATCAGGGCCATCATGCGCAAAACCAGACGCTGACGATGTTTATCCCTTGACAGCGCGTGAACCGAAAGCGCCGAAAGAATATCATACTTTAATACGGGCGCATTTCGCCCGACCGGTTTTGCAACCTGCATCCTTGATCTCACCGCTCTGTCCGCCTCAGACGGTCTTGCCGTCAGCTTCACGCTTTTTGCCAACGCTTTTCACTTTGATGCCCTGATTAGCGTCCAAACCGACGATTCTGTCAAGCGGAGTCTGAACCGGCCTGCGTTTCGGCCCAAACCAAGCTCAAAAATCTAAAAGAAAATTGGTGAAGTAATGGTGATGGGGGACATCGTGTTTGTCCCCGTATTGGCCTGTTGTGTCCCCCTATATGAGGCGGAGTCTTAATAGACGGCCCCCTAAATCTGGAGGTGTTGCCCCTAACCCTACGACTTTCGAATCCCTGCTGCATTCGAATCAGTTCTGGCTGTCGTTGGCCTTGTTTTCTTACCCGTGGGTAAGTTTACACCTACACCATATTTTCTTTTGCCAAAAACACAAATCAAGCGTAAATAACAAAAATACAATAAATAGCGTCCCAAGAGATGAGACCTGAGGCATGTACACGCACGAAGACCTGAACGCATTGCGAAACCAGTCCCTGAAATTGCAGGGATGGATTCGTCAGCAGACCTTTAGCCCCGAGATGGAGAAGACACTCCGCCGCTTTTCCAGCTGGGAAGTGTCCGAGCTTATATTTCGCGTCAACCAGTCAACCTTTCGGGGCAAGCTTGCGGCTGACCCATCCCTGCCCGGCGGCGAGGTCGAGCCGGATGGCCGGCAGCGTTGGTTCAGCCTGGAAGAGGTGAATGAACTGCGCCGGCGTCTCAAGGTGAACCGGCAATCCCTGATGCCGCCGCGCCCTGCGGGCAAGCGCGCCATTCGCGCTGCGGTCGCCAATTTCAAAGGCGGGGCAGGCAAATCCACGGTCGCGTTACATTTGGCCCATGCCGCTGCGTTGGATGGCTACCGGGTTCTGGTAGTGGATTTCGATCCGCAGGCGACCCTCAGCCATTCCATGGGTCTGACCGATGTGGCCGAGGACATCACTGTCTGGGGTATTATGGCCCGCGACCTGATCCACGAGACCGAGCGGATGAACAGCCGCCCCGCAGCCGCGGAGTCTGGAACCGCCCTGCCCCGCCGCGAATTGCCGTCATCGATTACCGGGATGGGTCTAGGTGATCTACGCGTCAACGATTTCATCAAGAAGACATCCTGGTCGACCATTGATGCGATCCCCTCTTGCGCCAATGCTGCCTTTGTCGAGTTCGCCTCGGCCCAGTACCGGCACATGAACCCCGAGTGGTCGTTCTTTGCCGCGGTGTCCCGCTATCTGGATCAGATCCCGGATGATGCCTATGACCTGATCCTGTTCGACTGTCCGCCCGCAATTGGGTATCAGTCAATGAACGCAGTGTTTGCGGCCGACATGCTCTATGTTCCCTCGGGCCCGGGATACTGGGAATACGATTCGACGACCTCGTTTATCGGACAACTTGCCGAAGCGCTTGAGGACTTGGCCTATGGGTTCGACAAGACCTTACCCACGGGTAAGATCGGCCTGCCCAAGACCTTCTGCGAGCTGCGCTTTCTGCTGACACGGTACGAGCCGGGCAATGCTTTGCACCTGGCCATGTTCGAGGCGTTTCGCAAGGTCTTTGGTGACCATGTTGCTGAACACCCGGTCGAGATGACGCGCGCCGTTGAACAGTCGGGTCGGTTTCTAAGCTCGGTTTATGAAATGGACTACCGAGAGATGACCCGGGAAACTTGGCGCCGGGCGCGGTCGACCTTTGACAATGTTTATGAGGAATTCCGGGGCGTGATGTTGTCGGCCTGGGACAAGTTGGAGGATGACGCATGAGCCGCAAACGCAGAATGTTTGACATTGACATGCCTGCCATGGATGACATCCCGGTTGGCAAGGTTCCGGACAAGGTTCTGGAAAAGCGACGTGGTCCCATGGCAGCAGCGATTTCGGAAAACGCGGATGCGTTGCGGGATCAGCAATCGACCGAAGATTCCATCCGCGAAGAAAATGACCGCCTTGCGCATGAACTGGTTCGGCTGCGGTCCGAGGGCCTTGTGACCGAGCATGTTGCGTTGTCGGATGTTGTCACAGACAAACTCGCCCGCGACCGTAAAGCGGGGCCCGACCCCGAATTGGAAGAACTGAAGGACTCCATTCGAGATATTGGACTATCCAACCCTATTCGGCTTGAGCGACGCTCTGATGGTCGTTTTGATCTGATTCAGGGCATGCGACGCTTGTCCGCCTATCGTGCGCTGCGCGAGGATACCGGCGACGCTCGGTATGACCAGATTCCTGCCGGTATCTCTGACGCGACTGACCTGAACAACAGCTATCGGCGCATGGTGGATGAAAACCTGATCCGCAAGGATATCTCATTTGCCGAGATGGGGGCGCTGGCGCGGGCCTATTCCGAGGATCCGGCAAATGACTGCCCGGATGCGGACAAGGCGGTGGCGGTGCTTTTCAAGTCGGCCAGTTACACCAAACGAAGCTACATCCGGGCCTTTGCAAGTCTGTTGATGATGTTGGACAAGGTGCTGAAACACCCCAACGACATCCCGCGTAATTTGGGCGTGGAGCTCAAGCGCAAGATTGATGCGAACCCTGAATTGGTGCCTCAAATCAGCACCGTTTTCATGAGCGAACCGGATCGGGACGGCCTGCGGGAGGTTGCACTGTTGCGCAGTTTCGTAACATCCGAGGCGGCAGCCGCGCCAAAGCCGTCCACAAGCGGCCCAAGCAAGACGCGTCGTGCGAAAACAACATTTCAGGTGTCCGGGCGGGCAGGGGTCGCAAAATGCTCCGCCTCAAGCGGCCGGATTGAGTTGCGGTACGATTTGGATTTTACCCGGGTTGACCGGGCAAAGCTTGAGCAGGCCATAGCAACACTAATCGACAAATTGCAGGAAGAGGATGATCTTACCCACGGGTAAGAACTGAGCCCTACTGCCGACACGCAAGCAAAGCGCCGGGTCATAACCCTGGCGCTTTCACGTTTCTCACCCCAACAGATGGGCTGCGGGGTTATCCGCAATATCGACATCATCATAATATTTCTGCGCCTGGGCCATGGAACGGTGCAGCGACAGGCGCATGGCGGCCTGGATCGGGGCACCGTCCAGCGCGGCCTGGGTCAGAAAGCCCGAGCGTAGCCCATGGGGCGAGGCGAACTCCGCTGGCAATCCAGCGAGCCTCAACCTGTGTTTGACGATCTGGTAGATCGCATCCGGGCTGAGCCGGCGTTTCAGTACCCGGTCGGCTTTGGAGATCGGCCGGAACAGCGCTCCATCCGTGATCTGCCCAACCTCGATCCAATGCACCAGCGCCTGTGCCGCGCGGCCTTTGAGCACCAGCCGTGGGGTTTCGCCTTTGCTCGTGGTCTTGGTCTCCAGCAACGACAGCCAGATGAGGCCTTTGTCGCCGAATTCTTTCAGCGACAGGTCCTCGCGCATCAGCCCGGTGATCTCCGACCGGCGGCGGCCACCGCTGGCCCAGCCCAGCATCAGGATGGCGCGGTCGCGGCAATCCCGGCGGGACCCCCGACAGGTGGCCAGCAACTGCTCGAGCACATCGCGGGTGATCGGATGGGAAGATTTCGGGGCAGGGGGCCGGGCGGCGGCACGGCGCGCCTTGGACCGGGCTTGTTTGACTTGCGGGGCGCCGAAGGGGCTGTTCAGGTTCTTCATCCGGTGAAACGCCAGCCAGGAGGCGATGCGCCGATCCAGCGTCGACGGGGCAGGGCAGGCGAGGGATCGGCGCAGCCCCTGAGCAATTAGCGCTTCCGCGGTTTCGCGCGCCACATCCGTTTCTGGTGCGTCATTCAGATCGCGGGCGTGATCGAGAATGAAGGCGAGGGCGGTGGCCTCAGATTCCGGCCAGTCCAGCGTCGCTGCGAACCGCGCGGACTTCCAGGCGGTGACATAAAGCAGATCCCGTTCATATGCCCGCAACGTGTTGGCGGGTGTGCCGCGCACATACAGATCGGTGAGCGCGTCCTGGTCCGCGTCTGACAGGGTAGGGGAGGCGGCGGGGAGATAGGGTGCAGGGGCTGTCATGGGGCGCATTTTGCACCGCTTCGCGGCAAAAATCAATTATACGTAATAAGCGATACTTATCGGATGTTATGATGATTTCTGAGGAAGGCAAATGTAACGAGCAAAAGTAGAGAATTATGAGCGTAAAGCGGGCATGGCTCCTAAGATCACTGTAAAACTCGATTCGGCACTAAAGAAAGTCCGAGATTGCCTTCAGGGTTCTGTCGCAGGATCTGTTGCAAACTTTTGACTGTTGACGCTCATAAGTGCTTCGAGTGATTGGATATCGAAATATTGAAGTCGAAAGTTTGTTTTTATGATCTCTTTCAAAGGCGCGCAGTATCCGAAAAATGTGATCCTCTTCGCAGTGTTCTTCTATGTCCGATACGGTGTGTCATATCGCGAGCTGGAAGAGATCATGCATGAGCGAGGTGTTGCAGTAGATCACACGACGCTGAACTGCTGGGTGACGCGGTATGCTGGCGCAATCGCTGAAGCGGCGCGTCGTCGAAAGGGGCCGTGCGACCGCTCCTGGAGAATGGACGAAAATTACATCAAGGTGAAAGGCAACTGGGTCTATCTCTATCGAGCTGTCGACAAGCACGGCAAGACGCTTGATTTCATGCTTTCGCAGCGTCGAAACAAACCCGCGGCCACCAAATTCTTCGCCCGTATGCTGGAGTTCAACGGCCTTCCGAGAAAGATTGTCATCGACAAAAGTGGAGCTAACACCGCTGGCCTCAAGGCCATCAACAAGATGCTGAAAGGTTTTGGTTGCCCGGTCCCAATTGAAATGGTCAGGCGAAAATACTTGAACAACATCGTGGAACAGGACCATCGTTTCATCAAAAGACGAACCCGCCCGATGCTCGGCTTCAAGTCTTTTGCTTCGGCATCAGCGACTCTGGCTGGCATCGAGGTCGCGCACATGACCCGTAAAGGCCAGTTCACACCAAGACTCTGTCCGTCTCGTCAATTCTCCGAGTTGGCAATCTGAACCTGAAGCGATCGCAGATCTATTTGGCTGACCTAAAACTTTGCAACGAAACCGGTTCGGGGTCGGCAAACCGGGACATGGCGCTTGCACAGTAAAGACGCGGGACAATCCTGCCGCTCCAAATATGATTTAAAGGTCGGCTTACCTACCCAATCAAGCTGAGCCTTGCTTCTGAAATTGCATCCAGCGTTTGCTTAATGTCTCGGTCGGACGTTGCCCACGAGGACACTGAAAACCGGATCGCTTCTCTTCCTTGCCAGTTGGTCGGGCCAAACCATGCCTTGCCGCTCTTTTGAACATGTGCCGCCAGCTTTGCCGACCAGCCTGCGCTGTTTGGCAGGGTCGCAACCACTTGGTTCAGGACGACATCATTGAGCACTTCGAACCCTTGATCTCGCAACCCATCCGCCAAAGTTCGCGCATGGCGACAGCACCGGTCAATCAATTCTTGCAAGCCTTCACGCCCTAACGAATGCAGAGCGGCCCAAACCTCCACAACTCGGGCCGACCGAGAGAATTCCGGCACCATGTCCTTGGGTGCAGCCTTTCCACCTACCTTGAGATACGGCGCTTGTGTTGCCATTGCCTCATGAACGGCAGTCGGATGCTTACAAATTGCCAAGCCGCATTCGTAAGGCGTGTTGAGCCATTTATGACCGTCCACGACCCAGCTATCCGCGCCATCATACCCTTCAAGCTGCTCTGACGTTGAGGTGGATGCCGCGGCCCATAGGCCAAACGCACCATCAACGTGAACCCATGCGCCATTGGAATTGGCAACGATGTCCGCGATAGGGTCGCTTGCTCCTGAATTGACATTGCCCACCTGCGCCAAAATGATCGTGCTGTCGTCAGGCTTGGGCATCTGAGCGACGTCTAATCGACCTTGACTGTCACACGGCACCCATTCAATCGCTTCCGTACCAATCCCCAGCAAGGTGAGTGCCTTTAGAACTGTGACATGGCTTTGCGCACCCGCGATAATTCTGATGCATGGTGCGCCCCATAGGCCCTGTTTTTGAACATCCCATCCGTTGCGTTCCAAGATGGTATGTCTCGCGCCTGCCAGACATGTGAAATTCGCCATCGTCGCGCCAGTGACAAAGCCGACGCTACTCTTGTCGGGCAGGCTAAGTATATCGAGAACCCATTTGGCGACAACCTGTTCCAGCTTGACGCCGATCGGGCTGGTCGCGTTATTAAACACGACCTGATCCCATGCGCTCGCCAGCATGCGCGCGCCCAAAGATGCAGGTAACGTGCCCCCCACGACGAGCCCAAAAAACCGCCCACCCGTCGTCGCGGTTGTGGCGGGTGAACCGAGCCTATCAAGCAATCGTAGTGTTTCGTTTGGGTCTCCGGCACTCGTCGGCATCGGCCTGTCGAAATCGTCCAAACCAGCAACGGCGATTTCCGTAGGAGCAACATTTCTATCATAGATGGTCTCAAGATAGGCATTCGCCAGATCGGATGACAAAGACAGCGTTTCGCGCGATTGCTTTAGAGTGTTGGACACAGTATATCTCCATAGAAGTTAATCTATATAGTTAGATATCTATATGACTGATGCGTCAACACTGGACATTCTCAAAGCACTTGGGAACGAGAACCGGCTGCAAATCCTGACATGGATACTTTCGCCGACAGATCACTTTCTCAAGCAAAAGGACGGTGACCTTGTGGAAGACGGCGTTTGTGTAGGTTTCATCACGCAAAAAATTGGCTTGAGCCAGCCGACCGTGACGTCCCACATGAAAATTCTGGCTGAGGCTGGGCTGGTCACATCCAAACAAATAAAGAACTGGGTCTTTTACAAACCTGATCGCACGCGGATCGCGCGCGCTGTTTCTCAGCTAGGGGCAGATCTAAATCTGTAAGTCGGACTTTTGCTGCTATGCGGAAGCTGGCAGCAGGTAGACCGACATTGGGATGAGTGAAGGTCGAGCCGCTCATGTTGGCAGGCTGCTACTCATACCAGTTCCTGATGGCGTCGCAAATCGCATCGGGCGCATCTTCTTGAATGAAATGTCCTACGTCGGGAAGCGAGATGTCGCGATGGTTCGGAAAGGCAGCCCGAAAGCGGTTGCGCTCATATTTTTTGAACGCAAAGTCGCTGTCTCCCCACAAAAGCAGCGCCGGTCTATCCGATATCATCGGAAGTCGTGCCTCAACGCCGCTCAGGAAATCACGCGCCGCGGTAAGTTGTTTAGGGAAAACATGTGTTCGGCGCCGCGAGGCCCGACTCTTGAATGGGGCCAGATACATACGCCAAACGGCATTGGACAGGGGTGATACAACCCCAAAAGTAAAGAACCACCTAAGGACACCATTAAACGCAGTTGCACTCAGACGGCCTGGCAAACCACCCATGATGGCCGAGAAGGCACGGGGTCCAAACCGCGTGAAAGGCCAGGCAAATGTGTTTCCAATGATCAGCCGGCTGACGGTCTCTGGCCGATTCTGTGCCAGATATAGACCGATCGGACCGCCCCAATCCTGCATCATAACCCCGGCATCTCTCAGCCCCAGTTGATCGACAAACTCAGCTTGTTCTTGCGCGGTAAACCCAAACCCCGCCCTTGCCCGCGACAAACCAAACCCCGGAGGATCGGGCGCAATGCATCTGAAATGTCCGCGCAGCCCAAGAATGATATTGCGGTAGAGAAAGGACCAAGCTGGATTGCCATGTAAGAGGATGAGGGTAGGGCCGCTACCCTCATCAACATAGTGAATATGCGACCCGTCGCTCAGATCCATCGCGTGGGACTGGAACGGATACAGCTCCGGGTCGGGACGGAAATCAGCCATCTTCGTCACGCAGGTCCGCCAATGTCCGGTCCGGTAAAATTTCTCTTACAAGGCCGGTTTCGACATCGTAGAGCATGGCCGCAACCGAAATAGAGCTTGGCAGATAGGGCGCGTCTCGCAGTCGATTGACATCTTCAATCAGGTTTTCTTCCTGATTGGTGATTGCGTTGCTGGACACATCAACCTTGGTTCTGTCTTGCAGGTGGGCACGAAACTCTGGATCTGCAAAGGCCTGTGCGCCGCATTTGGTATGTTCCATCAGGACAATTCTGAAACTCGCTTCCGCGGCCCCAGTCATCTTTGCGACCAAAGCGGCAAGCGAGGTTACTTCGTCGATGAAGGCGGGCGTGAGCCGTCCGCCATTGTTGCGAAAGACCACAGCATCGCCAAGCTCAAGGCCCAGAACATGGGCCGGGTCAACGCGCGCGTCGATACAGGTCAAGATCAAGGTGCCGAGCTTGGGCGGCGCGGGCATATCGCCTTGGTCGAACGTTTCAGCGAAGGTGCGGTTGCGGTCCAGAAGCAGCGTGGTTCCGTCCATGGGGTATCTCCTTTGCGGTGGGTTGCTGGGGATGAGGGTGTGGGTCAGGTGCGTGGTTCATCAGGCCCAGGTTGAAGTAGAAGGCGGCCATCGGCGGCTGCGGCTTGCCACTGAGCGTTCTGGTGGCCCAGCAAGGGGGCGGCCAAGTGCGCTGGCCCTTCAAATGAAAGTTCACTTCGAAAGTTCGGAGCAGGGGTGGCAAGCATCTTGATCAGGAAGCCTACGGAACCAAGCAGGGATCTGTCGCGAACATTGGGCGCAAGTCGAGTTGCATCTGCGGCATAGCGCTCTGCTGTCACAGCGAAGTTTTCAGGCGGTGATCCAGTCAGTGTTTCGACGTGGTTCGTGGGTGCGCCAATAGCAAAGGCTCCGCTGCGGATTTCTTCGGCATAGTGGCGCAGGTTGTAGGAATCGAAATCAGAGAACCCCATGGCGCGGGCGGCTTTGGAGAACATCCTGAAGCTGATATTCTGGTATTTGACGCGGCGACCAAAGACGTTACTCAGGATACCCGCCACATCCGACCCGCTCAGCAACTCAGGCCCGGTTGGCCGCCAGGATGTGCCGAAATACTGGTTCGGATCATCGAGGAGCACCGCCGCACACCGGGCAATGTCACGCTCCAACACTGGTGCGTTTTTGCCATCGCCGAATGGCAGGGGCAGCACGCCCAGTTTGCGCGTCACAGGCGTGGTCAGCAGATAGGTGAAAGCAAAGATGCCCGGGTTCAGATGGATAATGCCGACATCGGGCATCCAGCGGGCCACATTGTTCGCGGGTCAGCATGAACGGGTGTTGCGGGCTTGGGTTCCAACCCGAAAGCAGCACAAGCGCCTCAATTCTTACCTCATGTGCCGCCAGGCAGGTCAGCATGGTGTTGTGCAGAAGATGCGGGGCAAAGGGTGGGATGTGGAATACCCTAGACACGCCTGTCATCGCCTTCACCACATCAGAATAGTCGAAAAGATTGCCGACAAAAATCTCCGCACCGAGAGTTTTAAACACTTCTGACCGCGTGTCGTTTCAGTGAACAAAGGCCCGAACCGGGTAGCCAAGTTCCAACAGAAGTTTGACCGCATCACGGCCGACCCGCCCCGCGGCAGAGGTTACAAGAATTTTTGACTTGGGCGACATAGCGAACCTTTAGATGACAATTGAAATCTAAAAGGTTAGATGATGTGTAGCATCTATAAAGTCAACCCCATGGGAGAGATGCAGAGTGCCCAGAATGTCAGAAGCCGAGAAACAGAAGTCTCACGAACGGATTCTGGCTGCCGCTGCGGACCTGATTCGGGAAAAGGGGATCGAAACGACCAGTGTTGCCGAAGTGATGAAGACGGCCGGCATGACGCATGGTGGCTTCTATCGCCATTTTGCTGACAAGGATGAACTGGTGCGGGCGGCTTTTCGGAAGGCCGTCGATGATGTTGTTCATGGTATCGCGACGGCGGAAAGCACGCGGGCGCGAGAGGCAGCCCTGAAAGCCTATGTCGACACTTACTTATCGCTAGATCACGTCAGGAACAGGAAAGCGGGGTGTCCAATGGCCGCCCTTGGATCCGAGCTTGTGCGAGGCAGCGAAGACACCAGTCACGAAACAGCAAAGGCCGTGCGCCATGTCGCGTCGTTGCTAGGGAACACTGGGGCACCAGATGACGGGTTGGTACGGCTGTCTTTATTGGTTGGCGCGGTCACTCTGGCGCGTTTGGCGGAGGATGGTCAACAGTCAGAAGCAATTTTGAAAGCAGCGGGAGTGGCCTATGATCGGCTGTAGGCAACCACCCCGCAGCAATTTCTATTGCAGGTTAAGCAGCCTGGGTGAGAACACAAACGTCATATCGGCAAAAAGCCTTGTCCTTAACCCCTTGCAACGCGATGTAGTCTGGGTGTTCAAACACCATCTTTAGGGCCTGATCATCGGGATACTCGACAATGGAAACATAGTGTGGAAGCTCGGAACCAGACAGGCTCTGTGAAACTTCGTAGCGGCTGATCAACCGCGCGCCTGCGGCCTGCATGAGCGGCGCCACAACCGACAGGTATGTTTCAAGAGCCTCGTTGCCATCGGCTTTCAGTGATGTCATCGCGAGAACAGCTATTGTCACCTTCAACTCTCCTTGCCTGTTTTCTTGCGGGATCTCACGCAATCATCTCTGGTCGAACTATGGTCACATGAAGCAGCCTGAATCTATGGCCGCGGTCGCGACGATGTAAGAACGACCATGGACGCCTTCTGATCCTAGGTAGGCCTATTTCTAAGATCTGAGTTCTATGTTCTTGTTTGTGTGTGATAATTTTCTTGGTTGTCACAAGTCGAAAGCCTCAAACGTCAGTAATCACAGATTTCACCCAGGAAAGGCTTAGCCCATGAAAACCAACATCACTCGTTGTTTCCTAGCATCGACCACCATATCGTTCCTTTCACCATCAATCGGTCAGGCACAGACATCAACGGACACTTTCGAGATTCTGGATCGTTGGTATCAAAGCGACGAAATTGCGCTGGAAGCAGAAGAGCTATCAATAACGTCTGAAGAAGGTGCAACAAAAACAGAACTTCGTTTTCGGGGTCATGACCGCGAGTGGGTGACTGCGCGCCTTGCTGTGCAGGATGGGGTCACAAAGCCGCCGGTCGTCATCGCCTTGCACGGTGCAACCCAATCACGCGACCAGTGGTTCCGACTTGAGGGACCGTATTCTTTTCCAGCCCATCATGCCGCAGCTCTCTTAGGTAGGGGTGTGGCTGTTCTTGCCCTTGATGCCAGAAATCATGGGGACCGGATCGAGGCGGACAAGGACTTTGAGAACCCGTACAGCTATATTGAGAATTGGTATATCGAAGCTACATCAAAGATGGTGTCTGAGACCGCTTCTGACGTCGTTCGGGCGCTTGAATTCCTTGACACAAGGTCAGATTTGAATAGGTTTGATTGGCTTCTCTCTCTCGGCGCTATGAGCGGTTGGATTGCAGCAGCTGTTGACGACCGAATTGATCGAGCCCTGCTTATGGCGATGCCAATCATCCCACAAGATCCGCCGCTCTTCTCTAATCCGCCGCTGTATTATCCTGGTCTTGTGAATAGGCCGCTCATGTTGCCGGCAGCAAACCAAGACACATTCTACACAATTGAACAGATGACTGAGCTTTTTGAAGGGCTTCCCTCTGATCAAAAGGAACTCGTCGTGATCGAAGGCACTCATGATTTGCCACATCACACCGCAACATACTCGATCGAGTTCTTGGCGAATGAACTTTGATTGGGAGATAAAAATCTAGCTAGATTACACTTTAAAGGAGTGATAATGAACCGCGTTCTGATTTCGCAAGGGTCAAAGTTTGAGGAAGAAATTGGCTACTCGCGCGCCGTGGTTGACGGTGAGATGGTCTATGTCTCGGGAACAACGGGTTATGACTACAAGAATACGGAAATATCCGATGATGTTGTTGAACAGGCGCGCCAATGCCTGAGCAACATAGAATGGGCCTTGAATGAGGCGGGCAGTCAGTTGGAGGACATTGTTCGCGTGCATTATATTCTGCCCAATGCTGATGACTTTCCAAAATGTTGGCCGGTGCTGCGCGCGCGTTTTGGGGAGATCCGGCCGGCGGCCACGATGTTTTCAGCGGGACTTTCTGACCCAAAGATGAAGATCGAAATTGAAGTGACCGCCAGGCGTGCCCTGGCCTGAAGCGGTCGAATAGAAATCTGGCCCAAGCCCTGTTTTCTTCGATCGGAATGTCACAATGCACCAAACGCGCGCGTCATCTGTGTGAAACCAACACAAAGGACGGACCCATGACAGTTTCAACGGCACCAGTCACCCATGAGCAGAACGAGCCAAAGTTGATGGGCCATCTTGGGCAAGTACACCCGATGATGGCTGAGAAAGGGCTTTCCCACGCCTTGTCTGCGCTGATCGAACTCAGAGCGTCCCAAATCAATCAATGCGCATATTGCGTGAACATGCATATTGAGCAGGCGCGCAATTCCGGTGTTACGCAAGAGCAGTTGGACAAGCTTGTCGTCTGGCAACATACCGACGTGTTCTCAGCCGCTGAACGGGCTGTCTTGGCGTGGGTCGAGGCCTTGACCATTCTGAAGCAAGATACCGATTTCGCAGCACTTCGCGCTCAGTTGCGGGCGCATTTCACCGACAATGAAATTACAGTGATCACAGCAGATGTGGGGATGATCAACCTGTGGAACCGGGTGCAGATGTCTAAATACTGATATGGACACAACAGCCAAAACTGACATCTTTGAGGATGCGCGACCCCAGCTTATGGGGCTCGCGTATCGCTTGCTTGGATCGGTTTCTGACGCTCAGGATGCGGTTCAGGATACCTATATCAAGTGGATTTCATATACTGGTGCGGAGATTGAGACACCCCCTGCCTGGCTGTCTCGGGTTTGCACCAATTGCTGCCTTGATCGGTTGAAATCGGCGCATTCGAAACGTGTTGATTACGTGGGTCAGTGGATTCCGGATCAGATCCAAACTGAATACGAGGCCAGTACAGAAGAGCGTTTGGAAGTGGCCTCTTCCCTGACCACAGCGTTTTTACTGCTTCTTGAGCGGCTGACACCAAAAGAACGAGCGGCGTATCTGCTGCATGATATCTTTGGAAAGCCCTTTGATGAAATAGCAACTGTCTTGGAGTTGCAGCCGGCAAACTGCCGAAAACTTGCGGCGCGGGCGCGAGGGTTTGTTGCAAAAAACAATGTCCGCTATGTCCCTGAAGAGGACCGTCAGAACGAACTCCTGTTAGCCTTTCGTCTTGCGCTTGAGACAGGGGATACGACTGATCTGGGCCAGATGTTGCGCGCGGATAGCGATTTGCGGGCCGATAGCGGCGGCCGAGTTGTGGCCGTCAGAGATGTCCTTGAAGGAAAGCAAACGGTCTGCACCTTTGTGTCTTCGGTGCTTTCTCGGGCGTGGGCGTCGATGCAGGTCACGTCAGGCACGCTGAATGGAATGCGCGGCTTGCTGGTGCAAGACGACGATGTGGTGCATGCGGCCATCACCTTCTCCTATGATCAAAGCGGGAATGTCCGACACATATACATCATGCGAAATCCGCAAAAGCTTGCGTTGATGGCGCATACTAAGGGCGTTGCAACGCGGTCTGGGGCGTTACGGCTTAACTGACGTCGGTGTCACATCAAAACAGCTCAATTCGTCAGGTCTTTGAAACGCGGCGGCTGATTGCCCCGCCATAAGCAAAGGCCCGAACATGACCCCCTCTTACACCCCCGTGAAGACTTCTAGCTGGACCGACCTGTTCCGAAATGGGCTCGCGATCTACTCCATCATCTTTGGTTGTAGTGTGGCCCTGCATGCCTTGAACGTATTCGTTGCGGCAACCATCATGCCATCGGTGGTCGAAGACATTGGCGGATTAGAGGTCTACGCGTGGAGCTCCACTGTCTTTGTCGTCATCTCTATTGTCAGCGCCGCCCTCGCGTCCCGATTGATGGCTTTTGGTGGCGCGAATCTGGCCTATCTGTTTGCCTCGGTTGTCTTTTTGGTCGGAACCTTGCTGTGTGCTTTAGCGCCCGACATCTGGACCCTGATTGCCGGACGCGCCGTTCAGGGTTTTGGCGGCGGGCTATATTACGCACTGGCATATGCCGTCATTCGACGGGTTTATCCGGCAGGCCTCTGGACGGTTGCCATAGGTCTGATAACGATGATGTGGGGGATTGCCACACTGACGGGCCCAGCACTTGGCGGCATCTTTGCCGAGATAGGATCCTGGCGGATGGCTTTTTGGGTCCTTGTTCCCTTCGCCTGCGTCATTGGTGTCGCCGGTTTGAAGGTGATGCCGGCAAAATCCAAAAAGGCTGATCCCTACGACGGTGTGCCGGTGCTCCAGATCATTGTCCTTGTTGCTATTGTGCTGATCCTCTCTGTTGGAAGCATTGATGCGACGCCGGTGAAAGCAATCGCCTCAATTGGGGCTGCAGCGCTGTTCTGGGTCGCGCTTTACCGGCTGGAAGACAAAAGCAATGTTCGCCTGTTGCCGGTTGGATCCCTAACGATGCGATCTGCTTTGGGGATGTATTATGCCATTATCGCGTTGCTGTTGATCGGAATGCAGCCAGAGATTTTTGTTCCATACCTCTTGCAGATATTGCACCAGCAATCTCCGCTTTGGGCTGGGTATATTGGTGCGCTGATGGCGCTTGGGTGGACGGCTGGTTCCATGTTGAGCGCCACTTGGACAGGCAAAAGGGCAGCGAACACGATAGTTCTGGCACCTGCCTTTGGGCTTATCGGGTTGCTCGCTCAGGCTTGGATACTTCCGCCTATGTCTGGTGGCACTTGGCCTGTATTGGTTCCTGTCTGTCTGTCGCTGATCAGCGTGGGTTTTGGAATTGGCCTGACTTGGCCACATATCGTGACCCGGGTCTACGAGGCTGCATCGGACGCCGAAAAAGATATCGCCGCCGGGGGGGTCACAACAGTTCAGCTTGTTGCCACCGCCATTGGCGCAGCACTGGGCGGGATGGTTGTGAACCTTGCGGGGATCAGCGATCCGGGCGGTGCCGCGGGGGCCTCGTCTGCCTCACGAATGCTGTTCTTATGGTTCGCGATTGCGCCAGCTTTGGGCCTTTTCATCGCTTTTCGACTGGCCCGGCCAGAGCAGACCGACAAATCAAGCTGATCGTCAGGGTGGCATGCCCCGTGCTTTTCCAGTTGCCGGGTCACATGTCTGTGAACAACGCCATTTGAACAACGAGACGAGGCCTTCCAGGAGGCAGCAGCGCAGCTCGGGATGTCCCAGGCCATCATCGAGAAAGACTTCTGGGTCTGCTGGTCCCTGAAGCAGCTTTTCGCCCTGCCCTCCTTTGGCGATCACATGATCTTCAAAGGAGGGACGTCTCTTTCCAAGGCCTATGACGTGATCCATCGCTTCTCGGAAGATGTGGATCTATCCCTAGATCGGGCACAGTTTGGTTTCGAAGGCGACCGCGATCCCGAAAACCCAGATTTATCCGGAAAGAAACAGAAACAACTATTGCAAGAGCTTCAGGATGCGGCCGAAGCGGAGGTCTCCGGGCCGCTTTTGGCTGAGATTCAAGCTGCGTTTGATGCCAGCCTGGATCAGGGTTTCTCCCTGACAGTTGACCCAGGCGACGCACAAGCCCTGCTCTTCGCCTATCCATCCTTGTCCGACGGTGTCGGTGGTTACGTCAAACCCATTGTGCGGTTTGAGTTTGGGGCACGTGGCGTGCATTTGCCGGCTGAGGTTAGGGAGATATCCCCATATGTTTATCAGGCCTTTCCTGATCTGCTGGGATCAGGCGAGGTGGATGTAAAAGTGCTGGGCGTCGAGCGGACCTTCTGGGAAAAGGCCACGATCCTGCACATGCTCTTCCATCAGGATCCCGCCAAACCCCTCGCCGACCGGATGTCGCGCCACTACTACGACATGGCCTGTCTCATCGGCCACGAGGCCAAGGGGCG
Source organism: Ruegeria sp. EL01 (assembly GCF_900313035.1). Classification (GTDB taxonomy): domain Bacteria; phylum Pseudomonadota; class Alphaproteobacteria; order Rhodobacterales; family Rhodobacteraceae; genus Ruegeria. The sequence goes on from NZ_OMPS01000042.1 coordinate 40,104, forward strand.
TGCTGTCGGCAGCCTTGATTTGCTGGAACATGTCGCGCATCACAAATCGGTTTTCTTCAAAGCCGCCTGGGCCAACTACGAAGCCGCCAAACCAGGATCGCTGAGATTGATGCCGAATGCGGAACTTACCGCCGCCTTGCGACGAGATTATTCTGGCATGCGGGAGATGATCATCGGGGACGCGCCGGGCTTCGATGACATCCTCGGTGCGATTGAAGCTTTCGAGGCCGAAATCAACAGCTGACCTATCGGTCACAATTTTTGTGTGGCCAATTGGATTGGCGCCTTGACGAGGATGTGTCGCAAACTTTGGGCCTGGATTGACGAGCATATAGATTTCGACTTTTGGTGTCCGCGCATTGTTCTCCAACAGGTTTCAGCATGATTTTCTTGAAAGGCTGCCATTTTCCGAAGGATGCGGTTTTGTACGCCGTTTACTTTTACCTGCGGTACACGGTTTCTTATCGCGATTTGGAAGAGATCATGGCTGAGCGCGGTGTGCGAGTTGACCACGCCACATTGAATAGGTGGGTTGTGAATTTCTCGCCGATCGCCGCAGCTCGTGCGCAATCAAAGAAGCGTCCTACTCAGAGTTCTTGGTGCATGGACGAAACCTACATTCGTGTGCGCGGGAGTTGGATGTATCTCTATCGAGCGGTCGACAAAGTGGGAAACACCCTTGATTTCATGCTGTCTGAGCGGCGAAATCGTCCAGCACCTACTAGGTTCTTTGCCAAAGCACCGTCGTCAAACGGAATCCCAAACAAAATCGTCATAGACAAGAGTGGTGCAAACGCAGCTGGCATTCGAGAAGTGAAACGGATCCTGAAGCGGTTCGGGTGCTCTGCCAAAGTACAGACGATCAGGTCCAAATACCTAAACAACATGATCGAGCAGGATCACAGGTTCATCAAGCGACGCGTGCGGCACATGTGCGGGTTCAAGTCGTTCAGATCCGCCTCGGCGACGCTGGACGGCATTGAAGTCGCCAACATGATCAGCAACAGCAATTCCTTAGCACTACTACGTCGGGCTTTCAGATGAGCCATAAACCTTCCGTTATGCAAATCCTTCAATCAGGCCCACAGGTGCTGATGTCAGACACTTCAACCTAAGTTCTACAAATCGGTCAAAACTCCAAGTGCACGTTCCGCGGCAAAGGCGACAGTCTCTGAAACAGTTGGATGTGCGTGGATTGTCAGTGCGACATCCTCAAGCGTCGCTCCCATTTCCATAGCCAGGACAACTTCCGCCAGTAACTCACCAGCATGAGCGCCAACAATCGAAGCGCCAAGGATTCTCTGAGTGCGTGGGCAGTAAACAAGTTTGGTTAGCCCCTCACTGCCACCCGACGCAAGATTTCGCCCGCTGGCTCCCCAGGGGAAGCTGGTCACTTTGTGCGCAATACCCTGATCTACAGCCTGGGCCTGAGAGATCCCAACCCATGCAAGCTCAGGCTTTGTATAGGCAACCGAGGGGATAAGCACGGTGTCCAATCCGGATTCTTCTCCGCACGCTGTTTCGGCGGCCAAGTGGCCTTGGTGGGTTGCTCGGTGGGCGAGCATTGGCCCACCGGTAACATCACCTATGGCGAAAATGTGAGGACGGTTGGTCCTACAAGATGCGTCCACGGGTATTACGCCGCGATTGGTAACCCCGATGCCAGCCGCATCTGCGTTGATGTGCACACCATTGGCTTGACGTCCGACAGACTGGATAATGGCATCAGCCTTGATGTCGCCCTCAAAAGCCCCCTCACAAGTCAAAGTCAAACAGGTTTTGTCTGCTTTCACTGCAGAAACCTTGGTGGCAATGTGAATGTCGATCCCATCTTTGACTAGGGCGGACTGAAGAATGCCGACTGCCTCGTTATCCGCACCTGGAGCGACCTGATTGAGAAGTTCGATCACAGTTACCTTAGAGCCCAGAGCCGAATAGATGGTCGCCATTTCTAACCCGATGATACCGCCCCCGACGATCGTCAGGCGTTTGGGTATTTCACGAAGCTCCAGTGCGGCAGCTGAATCCCAAATGCGGTCATCTTCTGGCCAACCAGGCAGTCTGGTAGGAACAGAGCCAACGGCAATCACCGCCTGGTCGAAGGTCCATGTTTCGCCGTCAATTTCTAGTTCGTTCACGCCCGTAAATCGAGCATTGCCGCGAATGAGATCTACTTTGCGCCGCTTAGCAATGCCGCTTAGCCCTCCTGTAAGTCTTCCGACAATGTTATTCTTTTTTTCGCGTAAAGCCTCGAGATCTATTTTCGGATTATCATAGCCGATTCCCCACCCGCCGATAGCATGAGTGCTTCGGATCACCTCAGCCGCATGTAGCAACGTCTTGGAAGGGATGCAGCCTTCGTTCAGACAGACCCCGCCGAGCGTGGAACGTGAGTCGACCAGCACAACCCGGCGACCGAGATCGGCGGCCCGAAACGCGCACGCGTATCCCCCAGGACCAGCGCCCAATACGATGAAATCAGCGTGTTTGCCCACCATCTTACCCCTCAGATGATGATCCGGCGCGGATCCGCCAGAAGGTTGGAAAAGTGAACCATAAAGCGTGCTGCTTCTGCGCCGTTGATGACACGGTGATCGTAGCTCAGGTCCAGCGGCACCAACGGCGTAGGCACGAATGCTTGGCCATCCCAGACCGGTGCCATCTCTGTCTTTGAGATCCCTAGAATGGCGACCTCCGGTGGATTGACAATCGGAGTGAAAGCGGTGCCTCCGATACCCCCAAGATTGGTGATCGACATTGAGGCACCCCCCATTTCTTCGGGCCGTATCTTTCGATTTTTTGCACGTGTGGCGATATCCGCGATCTCTGACGCTAACGCCCAGAGCCCCTTTTTGTCAGCATCACGGATAGCGGGAACCAGAAGCCCGTGCGGTGTATCCACTGCGATGCCAATGTGGACGTAGTCTTTGAGCAGTAACGTCTCTCCATCCTTCGACAGTGACGCATTGAAGCGAGGGAACGCCCGCAATGTCTTTGCCAGCGCCTTGACATGAAATGCCAGCCCCGTGAGTTTCACACCTCGCGCCGCTGCTTCATCTTTGAGAGAGGGTCTGAAACGCTCGACCATTGTCATGTCAGCGCGGTCATGATGGGTAACGGCCGGAATGAGTGTCTGGGCGGCAGCCAGATTGGCGGCGGCAACCTGCGCAATGCGAGAAATGGGTTCTTCGGTGATTATGCCATAGGCCGAGTGATCAACATTCCAGTACTCCGCACCTGCCGGAGCGGAAGAGGGCAGGGGCGTCCCACTGGCCTTTCTTATAATGTCTTCCTTAGCGATAGTCTCGCGACCAAGTTCACTGGCTAACTCATTGATGTCGACTCCCTCACGTCCGGCAAGGGCTCGGGTGGAAGGGCTGGCGATGACGGAATTCATATGCCTCTCCTCACCAATTTGCGGAAATGTATTGCGTTTCCATGAATTCCAGCATGCCTTCATGGCCACCCTCGCGGCCAAGTCCCGACTGCTTAACGCCGCCGAAAGGGGCGGCCGGATCAGACACCAAGCCGCGGTTTAATCCGACCATGCCGTAGTCGAGCTGTTCGCAAACCCTCATGCCACGCTTCATGTTTTCTGTGAATACGTAGGCGACCAGCCCGTACTCAGTGTCATTGGCGCGGCGGATGACGTCCGCTTCGTCGGCAAAAGTTTGGATCGCAGCGACTGGCCCGAAAATTTCGTCGTGTACGCAGTCCGCATTCTCGGGCACGCCGTATAGGACTGTCGGTGGATAGAAGAACCCTTTACCGTTCGGTATCGTGCCACCGAGACGCAATTCCGCACCCTTGGCGACAGCATCGTCCACAAAGGCTGCAACCCTATCGCGGGTGTCGGCATTGACCAGAGGCCCAACATCGATGCCATCCTCGATTCCGTTGCCTACCTTCAGTGCCGCCATACGCGCAGTAAATTGTTCTGTGAAAGCCTCGGCAATCCGTTCATGGACATAGAAGCGGTTGGCGGCAGTACAGGCTTCGCCCAGATTGCGCATTTTTGCCAGCATTGCGCCATCGACCGCGGCGTCGATGTCGGCGTCCTCAAAAACAAGCAGCGGAGCATTGCCGCCCAGTTCCATCGCTGGTTTGACCACGTTATCAGCGGCGGCGTGCAGCAATTTCCGGCCTACACCCGTGGAGCCAGTAAATGAGACAACACGGACGCGCGGATCATGCAACATGTGATCTACCAGTTCACCGGTCTTCTTCGACGGCAACACATTGACCATCCCATTCGGTACGCCCGCCTCTTTCAGAAGAGGCATTAGTTCCAACATGGTCAGCGGAGTTTCCGACGCAGGCTTGATAATGACAGGACACCCAGCGGCAAGGGCAGGCGCAATCTTTCGGGTACCCATGGCTGCCGGGTAATTCCAGGGCGTGACCAGCACGGCGATTCCAGCCGGTTTTTGCTGGACGATGATGCGGGCACCTGAAGCTGGTGCCTGGGTAATCAACCCATCGGCCCGAACGGCTTCCTCGGAAAACCAGCGGAAAAACTCTGCGGCATAGGCTGCTTCTCCCATCGCGTCGCCGCGCGCCTTGCCATTCTCAAGCGTAATGAGGTGGGCAAAATCCTCAAGTCGCGTCGTCATCAGTTCGAATGCATTGCGCAATACTTCCGCGCGCTCACGTGGTTTGCGTCCAGCCCAGTATGAAGATGCGGCTTGCGCTGCGTCCAGCGCGGCGTTCGCATCGGCAATCTCGGCCGATGCCACGCTCGCCAGAACTTTTTCGGTTGCCGGATTGAGAACATCAAACCGTTCGTTCCCTGAGCCGTTACGCCACTGGCCGTCGATATAGAGGTTGGTGTAGTTCATCACTTGTATTCCTGTCACAATAGTTGGCGTAGGGGCTCTTGCAGCCGCGCCGACAGCTCGTGAACAATTTTAATTGCTACGTCCTGCTCCAGGCCGCGGGCAGAGGCCTCAAGTACAATCCTGTAGGCGTCGTCTTGGTCCGAAATTGTAACGGTCGGCACAGGCGAGGTTCCAAAGCGCACTGAAGTCACAGCGAGGCCGGTCAGATCGCGCAGAATAAGCGCTGGCGCTGTGTTGATATCTGGTTCCACCGCTTTGGCTAAACCCGTGAAATCTGGATCGGCAAAACGACGAGTTCGGCCGGCAAGCGGCTTTTGGACTTCGACAACAAGAGGTACTGTTTCTAATGCACCGCCGGCGCGCATGCTGGCCGCTGCAAAAGCAGCTAGAACAGCCAGATCATCAACTCGTTCTTCGCTGATACTAACAAGCCATTTGCGAAATCCATCAAAGCCTGCCTTGGTAACACTCGCCTCGATACGGTCGGGTATCTCCGAGTAGTCAGCGGTAGATTGTTTCCCGAGTGCCGCCAGCAGGTCCAGATCTGTAACATGATAGGGCTGCTTCCGGTCATCCGCGACCAACATCCCCAGATCAAGGCCTCGTTCGGCCGCGAGTCGCCTTGCCTTTGGCGAAGCAAAAATACGATCTTTTGCGACGGGAAGGTCTTTTGATGCGCACCTGGTTTGCCGTTCGGGACCCACCGCCAAGCCTCTGGAATCCGCTTTGGGAACTGTGCCAGTTTCAGATTGCTCATCCACTGCAAGATTAGACGGCAGCTCTTTGGAAGAACTTGATCTACGCTGGATCGGCGCGTCAGGCTTATCAGCAGTGATCACGGCAATGACGTCGCCGACGGGGATTTCTTCACCCGCTTCGGCGCGCAATTCTGCGATATAGCCGTCATGCCCGGCTTCGACTTCCATTACAGACTTGTCGGTCTCTACCTCCAGCAGCACGTCGTCTGCGGCCACAAACTCACCCGCCGCCTTGCGCCAGGTGACGATCAGGCCGGTGTCCTGAGCCATGCCGAGCGCCGGCATGATGATCTCATGCGACATTGAAGAGCTCCCCGCGCACGCTCAAACGGGCGTTTTCTGCGACCGCTTCGGGCGTCGGCACGGTCAGATCCTCCAGAGCCGGCGAGAAAGGCACCGGAACATCCATCGCTCCCATCCGGACGACTGGCGCGTCGAGATAGTAGAAAGCTTTCTCAGTGATACGGCTCGCGATTTCAGCTGTAACTCCGAAGTTGCGGTGTCCTTCATCAATGACGATGGCCCGACTGGTCTTGCGCACTGAATTGAGGATTTTCTCCTCATCTAAGGGGACAATGGTACGCGGATCGATCACTTCGACCGAGATGCCGTCGCGTTCAAGTAGCTCGGCTGCCTGCAACGCGACCTGAACCATTGATGAGAGTGCAACCAATGTGATATCACACCCTTCACGCAGGACTGTGGCCTCGCCGAAGGGTATTAGATACTCCTCTTCTGGCACTGGCGCTTTGTCGTTGTACATCAGTTTGTCTTCGAAAATAACGACTGGATTATCGTCCCTGATTGCCGTCTTCATCAGGCCTTTGGCTTCGTAGGCGGACGAGGGCAGCGCGACCTTCAATCCCGGTATATGGGCCACAAGGGCATGCAATGATTGCGAGTGCTGTGCCGCTGAACGGCGCGTTGCACCGAGATTGGTCCGAAGCACCAACGGCACACTAAGCTTGCCGCCCGACATGTAGTGGGTTTTGGCAGCCTGGTTGCACAGTTGATCCATGACCAGAAACAGGAAGTCACCGAACATCAGGTCGACGATTGGACGCGAGCCTGTCATCGCCGCGCCGACGGCCATACCCATAAATCCCGGCTCAGAGATCGGCGTGTCGACGATGCGCTCCGTCCCGAATTCCTCAACCAGACCCGAGAGCACCTTAAAGGGCGTTCCTGCTTCGGCGACGTCTTCACCGATCAGGAAGATGGACGGATCCCGGCGCATCTCCTCGGCAATCGCCTCGTTTACGGCCGTAGATAGGGTGATTTCTCGGGTCATAGAAAGTTCCTCAAATATAGGCCAGCGCGTTTTCAACACCGGAGAATACGTGCATGTCGACCTCGTTCGAGGGCGGGTATTGAGCGCTCAATGCATACTGCACCGCGGCCTCGGCATCTGCTTTGACTTCGCCATCGATCCCGACAAGCTCGTCCGATGAAAGGATCCCTTCAGTGACCAGCCATTTTCCGAAATTCGTGATTGGATCGCGATTTGTTTTCCACTCCGCTTCTTCGTCCTTCGGGCGATAGTACTCTCGATTGATATCCCCGACATGGTGGCCATGGTAACGATATGTCTTCAGCTCAACGAAGAACGGTCCTTCACCCTTTCTCGCGCGAGTTACGAGTTTTTGGGCGAGTTCGTTGACCGAGAGCACATCCTGCCCATCGACCGAATGCGCCTCGATGCCAAAGGCTTCTGCACGCGCAGTCAACGATCCGGCGGCGATCTCATCGGTTTTAGTGTACTCCGAATAGCCGTTGTTTTCGCAGGCATAGATGACCGGCAGCTTCCACAGCGCGGCCATGTTCATCACTTCGTACCAAAGACCCTGCGCGGTAGCACCGTCACCGAAAAAACAGACAGCGATGTCTTTGGTCCCCAACCGTTTGGCAGAGAAGGCAGCGCCGGTCGCTATACCCATTGAGCCACCGACAATTGCGTTAGCGCCAAGATTCCCGTGGTGCTGATCTGCAATATGCATCGAGCCGCCTTTGCCGCGGCAATAGCCCTCCTGCTTGCCCAGCAACTCGCAGAACATCTCCCGGAATTCTGCCCCTTTTGCGACGCAATGCCCATGTCCTCGATGCGTGGACGTGATCTTATCGCTGTTCTCCAACGCTTCGCAGATGCCGACGGCAACCGCCTCTTGCCCAGAATACATGTGCGTCAAGCCCGGCATCTTGGCAGACAGGTAAAGCTGGTTGGCACTGTCTTCAAAGGCCCGGATGCGAACCATCTGCCGGTATATGCGCAAATAGGCCTCGGTATTGTTTTGCTTGGTTTGGCGAACCATTTAATTGCCTCATATAGTAAAGGCCCGCCTCCAAAAAAGGAGCCGGGCAGTCCTGGGAGGACTAGTAGCGATTTGAAATAGGTAACTCTTCTGCAGGAAAGAGGCTTATGACCTTGCAACCAGTATCGGTTACGACCACTTCTTCTTCGATTCTGGCGGCCGAATACCCGTCTGTGGCGGGGCAATAGGTCTCCAGTGCAAACACCATGCCGGTCTGAATTTCCATCGGATTATCCAGCGATACTGCGCGCGAGATAATCGGACGCTCATGCAGTGCCAGCCCCAGGCCATGCCCGAATTGTAGTCCGAACGCTGAGAGTTCGTCGGGGAATCCAAATTCTTCTGCTTTGGGCCAAACCTTAGCAACCGTGTCAGTAGTGACGCCAGGCTTTACAAGAGCAATTGCGGCATCTAGCCATTCGCGACACTTTACGTATGCATCATTCTGGGCCGAAGTTGCCCGTCCGATATTGAACGTGCGGTAGTAACAAGTGCGGTATCCCTGATAGGATTGCAAAATATCAAAAAAAGCCTGATCGCCGGGCCTGAAATATCGATCGGTGAAATTGTGCGGGTGTGGACTACAGCGCTCGCCGGAAATCGCATTGATCGCTTCGACATCATCCGAGCCCATCTCGTAAAGCATCTTGTTGGCCATCGCGACAATATCGTTCTCGCGCACGCCCGGCTTCAGCTCTTGCCAGATCATGTGATAAACCCCGTCCACCATTGAGGCGGCCTGGTTCAGGAGATGTATCTCGTCGACGTTCTTGATCTCACGCGCGCCGAGCATGATCTGTTGCCCATCGACGACAATTACGCCAGCTTCCTGCAGTGCGAAAAACATCGCCGTTTCGGCGTAGTCAACGCCGACTGGCATGTCTGCTACACCCGCCTTCTTGAGCAAGCCGTAGACTTCCTCAGCATATCGTTTCATCAGACCGAAAGAAGGTGGGATAGTACCGCGCATGCCGACAACACCGGCACGCATGCGCTCAGGATCCAGCCAGTTGCAGTATTCTCGGTGATGAACGGCAGCCGAGCCGAAATCCCAGACGTACGGCTCCTCATCACCTGCCAGCAGAGCGAAGCGGCACATTTTGTCACGCTCCCACTCTCCGATCTTGGTACCGGAGACGTAGCGAATGTTGTTCACATCAAACAGCAGTAGCGCACCACAGCCAGACTTCTTCAACGCATCCTTTGCGCGACTGAGGCGATAGCGCCGGAGGCGATCGTGATCAACACGGCGCTCGAAGTCGACTGCCGTATGCCCAAGCGCCGGTATGTGCCGATCCCATCGCCAATTCGGATCGATGTCTCCGGGTTGTAGAATGCGTGGATTGAGTGCGTCTACGTTCACGATTTCCTCCGTGATTTGTTCACAGCAACTCGAACAGGCAAGCGCCTTCATAATTGCTTGTGGACCCCTCATTGAGGAGCTCGTTGAATTCAATAGTGCTGCTGCATCTATGGGGCAGGTAGCCGATACAGTCGGAACATGGCGACATAAGTTGTGTGAGACGCCAGCACGAATGACGCAAAACAGCGTCATCGAGCCTTAACATTCTCACCAACAGTGCCGTCGCTGCCCATTTATGTAGCGAACACTAAAATAATAGGTATCCAGATAATTTTTCAACGTCAAGGTATTATTTAGTAATAACTACAATATTCTAAAAAAATGAATGAGGTGGAGTAGATAGCCTTGATCCACGACCAGGCGCTTTCCCGCACAGAATGCGCGATAGCCTCTCTGCCCCAAAGCTCCTGCAGAATTCCTGAACCATTGAAGCTTTTTTAAGATCTGATCGTTGCTTGACCACCCATGGGGACGAGGCTCGGTCGTAAAAACGCAACCGAACAATATATGTCTTTGATAGTTAAGTTATGCGTATAAATCCGAAATAGGCGGAAAGACGCACCCGTGTCGAGCCATACCGTAGGGAAGTAATTTAGTTGATAGAGGATATCATTGCACTTGAAGGCCAGGCAAGCATTGCGCAGTCCGCTACATCAATCAAGGCCTCAAGATTGGCACCGTTGCGAGCGCGAATGGCCATACCCTGTTGAACCGTAACAAAATAAGTTGCCAATTTTTGCCAATCCTGCTCCTTGCTCAGAACCTTGTTAGCAACATCGCACTCAAGCTTTCTAAGTAGTCGATGGATGTTTGCGTCACGCAGATTCGCGAGCAAGTCTCTAATCGCCTCATTCGAGCTGTGCTCGTGCAAGCCCTCCAGCGCTATCATACAGCCCCAAGGCTTGTCTTTACGGCAAAAAACTCTGGCGCTCACATAAAGTAGTGCTTGCGCCGCCTCAAACCCCGTAGGGGCCTCTTCAATTGCCTTCGCAATAATTGCGCCGTCCGTTTCCAGATAGCGCTCGACCGCCTCGCAAAACAGCTTCTCCTTTGACCCAAAGGCCGCATAGATACTGGGCGCTTTGAGGGAAAGCGTCTCTTCCAGGTTGATCAACGACGTCCCATCATAGCCTCGCTGCCAAAACAGGTTCATTGCCAGATTCAATGCCTCGCTGCGGTCAAATTTTCTGGGTCGGCCACGTCCCGCCATCTTCACTCTCTCTATTAATGTAGGTTTCACTAAATAAATAACTTGACGCATAAGTTCAAGACTTCTATCTATTATATAGCGATCACTAAATAATAAGGGGAGGTAACAAATATGAAAATTGTAAATTCAACCTTAAAGACTGCAATGGCAGGGGTTCTTTCTTGTTTTTTCGCTATTTGCGGGATGTCCGGAGTAGCACTCGCCGACATCGTTGAGGTCGATGTTGGCCTAGACACTCCAGTGCAGATTGATCGATCCAAGCCCTTGAAAATTGCGCTCTTTATGCGGGGGCAAAGTGTTTCTGGGCTGACGGCTGTCGTTGATGGCGTCCTTGAGCAGGCCAGTGAACTGGGCGTTGACGTCGATGTATTCAACGCCAATTTTGACAGTGCGACCATGGTTAATCAGATGGAGAATGCACTATTGCGGGACTACAACGCTTGGATAGTTTTCCCCACCGACGGAACAAGCGCTGTTTGCAATATGATCACAAATGAAGCGCCTAAGAACAATATTCTTGTCTCGGTAAATGTCGTGCATGTGTGTGTCGATCCGATGTCCAACGGTATCGATACCTGGGCCCCTGGGACCATCGGATTTGTTGGCGGCAATGAAACACTGTCGGCCATGCGCGCATTGGTGGCGCGCGTTTCAGAAGATATCTCAACCCCAACCAAAGTTGGCGTCATGCATGGTCTTGTTGTCAGCCCAGTGGCTAAAGGCTTAATCCAGGCCGTTGAGGAGGAAGCGGAGCGCAACGCGAATTTTGAGGTTGCGGTCATGGTCGAGTCCAACTGGGACACAACAGACGCGCTTGCAAAAGCCACGCCCATGCTGCTTGCCAACCGCGAGCTTGATATCGTCATCACGCAACATGCCTTGATGTCACGCGGTATCCTGACGGCCATCGAGGTCAATGGATATGCCAATCCTGTCGACGTGTACGAGTTCAGCGGCACGAATTGGTCGGCCGACATGGTCAAAGAGGGCAAGCTGAAAGTCACGCTACCATTCTTCTTGAAAACCAACGGAAAGAGCGGCGTGCGCAACCTTTACGACGTCTACTACAAAGGCGCTGATATTCCAAAGTTCACGGCCAATGATGGACATCCTCCCATCGAGGGATCCGCGGAAGGCGAATATACGATCATCGACGCCAACAACGTCTCTTCCTTTACCCCAGAATACAACTGATCAGCTTCCAGCCCCGCGGCCAAGGCTCCGGGGCTGGGCAACAGTGTACTTTGAAATGTGAGCAAGAGACATGGGAAAACGGGTCGCAGTACGCAGCAAGGGTTTGTCCAAGAATTTTGGACAGCTCGAAGCGATATCTTCTGTAGATCTCGAAATAACGGAAGGATCCATTCACGCGCTGGTCGGCGAAAATGGTGCGGGTAAATCGACTTTTCTGTCCATGATTTCCGGGCGGCTTCATCCGACCGCTGGTGACCTTCTTATTTTTGGCAATCAAGTGCATCTCGCCTCGCCCCGCGAAGGCCGGTCGGCAGGCATAGTCGGAATTTATCAGGAACTTTCAATCGTGCCGGAGATGACGGCGCTAGACAATGTGTTTCTAGGAGAAATACCATCGTTCATGGGCGCGGTAATGTCTTCGGAAATGGCCGCCAAATATGGCGAATTGGCTGAGCGCTTGAACGTCAATATAGACCCGCGCAGCAAAGCTGGACGGCTATCTGTCGCTGATCAACAGATCCTCGAAATCATGAGGGCCGTTCAATTCGATGCCAAAATCATCCTTCTAGACGAGCCCACTGCCGCCCTGGCTCCGGCCGAGAGAAAAGCACTTTTTGCATTAATGCGGGACCTGCGGGCCAGCGGGCACACGCTGGTTCTGGTTTCGCACAATCTTGATGAAGTCCTCGACATCGCGGACGCGGTAACGGTTTTTCGCAACGGTCGCTTGATTTCAACCCAACCGAAAAAAAGCTGGACCAAGAGGTCGCTCGTAAAAGCCATGCTGGGCCAGAATGTCGACGACTTGTACAAGCGCCGCGCAGCGCCAATGTCCTTATCCTCCGAGCCGGAAGTCTTACGGGTTTCAAACTTAACCGTACCCGGCGCTGTCCAGGATATCGAATTGGTCCTTCGCCGCGGAGAAATCTTGGGCTTGGGCGGCTTGGTGGGATCAGGGCGAACGACCGTTTTGCGCGCAATAGCCGGAGCAGAGCGAACAGCACAAGGTGACATGGTTCTGATGGGGAACAAGCGGCAATGGCCTCGCACGGTTCGAGAAGCGCGCCGCGCCGGGATCGGCATTGTTCCCGAAGATCGAAAACTGCAGGGCCTCTTTCTGCATATGAAGTCCGGTCAGAACATCGTGATCAGCGATCTTTCCACCTGCACAACTTCCGGAGTTTTGTCGGTCCGCAAACTTAAGGCTGCTGCCTCAAAGGCCGGTCAGAAGTTTCGACTCGATCCGAAAAGGCTGGATCATTTGGTCGGCACGTTATCCGGTGGAAACCAGCAAAAAGCACTTCTGTCTCGTTGGTGGCACCACCGCCCGAACATTTTGCTGATCGATGAACCGACACGTGGAATCGACATCGGTGCAAAAGCGGAGATATTGGCCTCTCTGCGCGAAATGGCCAGTGATGGTGTCGCAATCATAATGGTCTCTTCCGAACTGGAAGAACTGGTCTCCATAGCCGATCGCGTCTCAGTTGTTTCCCAAGGTCAGTCAGTCGGTGAAATCGATGGTGACGACCTGTCCGTGAACGCAATCCTGAACCGCGCTTTTCAAGTTGAGGAACTTCATGTCTGACACACTTCACAAATCAACCGTTACCATCGCCCCAAAGAAGCTCCATCAACTGGGTCTTCCGATATTGAAGAGATACACGCTGGCCATCACGCTGGTTCTTTTGGTTTGTGTTTCGCAGTATTTGTATTCAGGCTTCTTAACCCCAAGCAACATCGTCAACATTTTTGCGCAAAACGCTCCCCTCGGGATTATTGCTGTTGGCATGACTTTGGTCATGATCACCGGCGGTTTTGATCTCTCGGTGGGTTCCGTGTTTGCAATTGGCGCCACGCTATATACGAGCCTGGTTGTCGGAGGGATGGGATTACTGGAAGCCTTCCTGCTAACCACTCTTGTTGGTGTTGCCGCTGGATCATTGAATGGGGCTTTAGTAACGCGACTTGATGTGAATCCATTCGTTGCAACTCTTGGCACAATGTCCGTGTTCACCGGTGCAGCACTTATCTATTCCAATTCACAACCTTATATGACGTCGTCCGCATCCTTCACCCTGCTGGGACGGGGATCCCTTGCGGGTTTGCCCTACTCCATCTGGATACTAGCTGCCTTCATGCTGGCCGGACAGCTGATTTTATCCCTGTCTGTTTATGGACGCCAAATTTATGCCGTTGGAGGAAACACTGAAGCGGCCAGGTTGGCTGGCCTCAGAGTGGCCGTCGTTCGCGGTTCGACCTACGCGATTTGTAGCGGCTGTGCCGCGGTCGCAGGCATGATCATGGCGTCGCGGCTGGATTTGGGCCAGGCAGACATGGGTCGAAACATGGCTCTGGATTCCATCGCGGTCGTTGTGATCGGAGGAACCTCCCTTTCGGGTGGGCGCGGCGCCGTTTGGCAAACCGCGATCGGCCTTATGCTTGTCGCCGTCCTCACCAATCTGCTCGATAGCCTGGCTGTCAGCGCGAATTATCAATTGCTCATCAAAGGTACAATCGTTGTCGCGGCGGTCGCATTGGACGCGATTAGCAGGCGTCACACTTAGAACCAATCCCATGCAACAGACGACGGAGAAACCCATGCCCCACCCCGGAGACAATTTATTCGCCTGCATCAGCCAAATTCGAAAACCAGACAGAATTCAAGATCACATGCCTGCACATGTTGATTGGTTGAAGGAGAGGGACCTGGAAGGTCGAGTCGTGGCGACAGGTGCGCAACTTCCTCTTGGTTCAGGTGGCGTACAGATATTTGCGGCTGCAAACCTTGAAGAAATGGAAGCGATGCTCGCAACGGACCCTCTCGTCGCGGGGGGCGTGACCGAGAATTGGGTCTTTGAGTTTCAGTTGAATGACGAGCCTAACCGAGGCCGATTGATGAATTATTTTTTCGACGCCTCGTTCTCAGAGAATAGCAAGTAAATCAAAATTTTAGACGGAAAGAAAAAACGATGAATGCGGATCCGTTTGTTGTCATTGTAACCATGAACCTTAAGCCGGGTGTCAGCGATGAATTTCATGCTTCGCTTGAACCTGTCTTAAACACAATGCGCTCCGAGGAGACATTTGTGAACACGATTGTCCATACATCAAAGGACAATCCCAACCATATCATGCTGTACGAAACCTGGCTGGATTACGATGACTTCATCGCCAACCAAATAACGCGACCATATCGCGACGACTACTGGAAGAAACTCGAAGTTCTTCTGGAGTCACCTCCGGACCGTGAGTTCTTTTTTCCGTTGCGAGGTGATTTCGTATTTCAAAACGGACGGACTCAGAGCCTACCGAAATAGGAAATCGACGCGATCCCGACAACTGTCGAATCCAAAGTGATCGTCAGCGCCGAAAGCAAATTCGTGATTGCGCAACAGACGTATCGATCCGGAAGAACTCTCCCGTTTCTTCTACAGAATTTCCCTGCCAACAAACTCCAACGAAAGGATAAAAAATGGAACTGGAAGGCAAACGAGCTCTCGTCACAGGTGGCGGCAAGGGCATGGGCGCTGCGATAGCCAAACGCCTTGCGCAAGAAGGTGCAGACGTTGTCGTGACATACAGCGTGTCTAAAGGGCCGGCCGAGGAGGTAGCCGAAAGCATTCGAGCTCTGGGTCGAAAGGCGCAGGCTATATCAGCCGACAGTCGTGATGCAGATCAGATAAGATCCGCAGTTCAAGCTGCTGGCGACCTCATGGGCGGTATTGATATCGTTGTGAACAATGCGGGGATCTTCAGATGGGGTATGATTGAAGATCTGTCGATCGAGGATTTTGACGACAGTATTTCAGTCAACTTCCGGTCGGCCTATGTGACCACCAAGGAAGCAATGCAATATATCCCTGATGGCGGAAGAATCATTTTCATAGGATCCAACTTGGCGTCCAGGGCGCACTTTCCTGGATTGGCGGCTTACACATCAACCAAGCTTGCCCTTTCTGGCCTGGCCCACGCGCTAGGACGTGAACTGGGTCCACGCGGCATTACGGCAAATGCAATCCACCCTGGTTCAACCAACACCGACATGAACCCAGCGGATGCAGATGACGCAGACATGAAAGTCGCCGCTGCAGCACGTCAAGCCTTCATGGACACGAGCGAGATCGCGGATCTGGTTGTATTTCTTGCTTCCCAAAAGGGTCGTTCAATCACCGGTGCTGATCTAGTCATTGATAACGGCGCCAACGCCTGAATCAATCCAATCATTGATTTTTGAACCAATGACGCCAGCTGACCTAATTAGTCAGCTGGCGTTTCGCTTTCTTAAAAAACGCCGCAGTCAAAGACTGCGGCGAGTTGGGGAAGAAGACCATGTGTTCAAGTGGACTGTTGTGACCGATACCAATTCAAATCGGGCAAGTCGTGTGCTTCTTTCAGCATCGGCTCCCTCGTAAGTTCAGGTCGCCGTAATCCCAATACCCCTGGAACTGAACCGAAGGGGGCCGGTATCTCCAAACCATCTGGGAACTCGGGTGTCTTGCGCATTGCGCGCAATCGTTTCATATCCAAATCCGCATATAGTATGCCTTCGTTGGGCATCACGCCCAGTACACCCTCTGGACCCGCGACAATACCTAATCCGCGGTTCAGGCCCTTGCTGTCTCCCGCAGGAATCTTGCGGCCGCTGTAGTGTTCCATCAGTTCGCGATCAAACAAATTTTGACAAGACGCAGTGTACATGATGTTTTCGATAGCTCGTGCCCGAACGAGTGTTTGCCAAACGTCTTTCCAACCAAAATCATCCAAAAACCATCCGACGGGCATCAAGAGGATCTCAGCGCCTTTTAGCGCCATAATCCGAGCTACCTCGGGTACAAACATTTCACTGCATATCGAAACACCGACCTTTCCCCACCCAAGATCAAACACAGGGAAATCGTCACCTGCGACGTACTCAAAATCAACCAGTCCGCCTGACGTATACATGGCCTTGTAGACAGCGCTTTCGGGATGAGTCCTGTGATAGAAACCCAGCACTTCTCCGTGCGCGTTAATCACGACTTGGCTCACGTAATACGCACCAGGCTTTCCTTCGACAGGCACACTTGTACCCGCGGCAACGGCTATCCCAGCTCGGCGGGCCGCCTCACACAGCGGCTCGACAACCTCAAATCGATCCTTGTGAACTGATGGCCCCGGATACATCTCGGGGAAGAGAAGTAAGTCAGCACCTGCATTGCCAGCCTGCTCGATGTAACTTAGAGCATCGTCCAGCATCTCAGGTGACGAGTCACCCGACTTTGCTTGAACTTGTGCAACGGCTATCTTGATTTGGTCTTTTTGTACGCTCATTTTGTTGTCCACTTTGTAATTTGACCCCGTTGGATTACTCAGTCTTGTCTGTCGGATGGAAACCCGAACATCGCGCACGGATTGAGTGTCTGAACCTGTTCAGCCAAAGTTTTCCCGAGCGCTGTATGAAGGCGCGTTATGGGTTTGTCTGGGGCCATGTCGAATGGCAAATCGGTTCCAACGAACACATTTTCTTGCCCAACACGCTGGACCAGATAAGCGGTTGCCTGCTCGTCGTGAGTGAGCGAGTCAAACAGAATTCGACCGCAGTAAGACCAGGGATCAGGATTGACATCTACAAGCTCTGGTCTGACCGCAATGGCATGACGTAAGCGGCCCAGCTGATAGGGTAGGTTTCCACCGCCATGAACTAAGAGGACACGTAAGTTAGTGTAGCGGTCCAGTAGCCCCGAACAAATAACCCGCTCGCCCGCAACCATCGTCTCTTGCGGATTCCCAGCAGCATTTTGCAGGTACCAGTCCTCTAAGCCGCGGAATGGGGGATTGTAATAAGGATGCAGCATAACCAGCATCCCCAGTTCATCAGCAGTCTTCCAGAACCGATCAAACTGCGGTTCATCGGGACGAGAACCCAGAATGAGGGTTGCTATCTCAACGCCAATGGCACCCTTCGAGTGAGCTTCCCTCAACATGTCACACGCAAGACTCACATCTTGCATCGGAACATGGGCAAACCATCGAAACAGATCAGGTGCGTAGTTTGAGAATCTGACAAATCCCTCGTTTATCGCCTTGGCATATCGCGCACCCAATTCTGCGGGTAAATCGTAAAAGAAAGTGGGAGGGGCAACAGACAAAACCGCGGCGTCAAGCTCATTCGCCTTGAGTTCTTCCAACTTGGGTTCGGGATCCAAGAAAGAGTCCGCAAGGGGAAACGCGAACCCGTCATGCAGTTTAAGCCAGCCATCATCAAGGCTCGCACCGAAAGCCGGATCAGAGACCAGGATCTCGAGCGCTTCGCGAGGAATGGCATGGTTATGGATGTCGATCTTCATGACTTCACCACACAGGTCGGATCAATTTCGACTAGCGGCCCGTCAAACATCATTGTCGTAGAGGGAACGTATGACACCGCCGGTGCTTTGGAAGGATCCGGAAAATACTCTCGCCAAACTCTGATGAATCCTCGGTAGTCTCGTTCCGGCTCAATCAGAAACACTCTCACATGGACACAATGTTCCCAATCAGTCCCGTTCGACTCCATCTGTTTTTTCAGCAATTCGAGGGTAATGCGCGTGTGGGATTCAATCAGAGCCGAGTGATAGGGCAGCCCCTTGGGCGCTTGAGGAACACTTGAAAAATCGTCGCAGGGCACCTGTCCTGCGAAGAACAACCAAGGCCCTGCCTTAATCGTTGGAGAAAAATTCACTTTTCGCTCGTCCGGATGCCAATTGATCCCTTCTCTAGGATCCTGCTTTTCGTGTTCATCGTCTGGGACGACGGCAATGAAATTTGGGACAAAAACAGCGCCCGGGACCGTTAAGCCTTTTATTCCCATCGAACTGCGTGCGGGCGGGATTGTCATGCGATCACCCCAAACGAGATCAACGTCGTTGAATGTCATCAAATCTGGTTCGTAGAGGTGCGACTCAACAATGCTCTCTACCGAGCTGCCCGCTTTTTTTAGAACCCTGTCTAAACGATCAAAAACCTTTACGGCTTGCATCGTCGGTTCACTGCCGTAATGAGGGAAGCCTTCAGGCTTTCCGACGGCCAGACCTGTCTGGAAATCGATCGCTGGAAAACCGGAGCAGAACACCAAGTTTCCAGCGCGCACAGCATCAGGGGCCCATTCGAGTTCCATCGGGTCGGGATCGTCGCAGAACGCTTGTTTCTTGAGTCCACTTTCTTTCAACAGTGCGACGGCATCGATATTGAGCAATGCATCCGGAAACGGAAATGTTTGACCAACCTCTATCACCGTTCGTGCCGGAGGATCATCTGGAAAGAACTTTCGCCAAACAAGCAAGAACTCGTAATAACCTTCGACGTTTGCGAGATGAACATCGACTTTCACAATCAATTCAGGCGAAGAGCCCATCTCTTCAAGAAGCTTGAATAAGCGTTCAAAGCAAGTCGAAGCCTGTACCGACATAGGAGAGGCAACTGTGGTTCCTTGTACCGGATCTGCGCCAACAATGCGTCCCTTGTCATCTTGTGGATATATTGACGAAGTGAAGAGGTAACCGTTGGCCCTCACTGCATTAGCGAATGGCAAGTTATCTCCCGGCTTGGACCTGGCAAGAACCGCATCTTTTTTCATAGTCGTCTGTTTCCCATATTTCTCTGCCCCACAGTCTGAGGCCTGCCTTCGTCCCTCACCGAAAGCATCCATGCGGAGGCGCTAAGCCTGACCAATCAGCGGGGCCTCTCGAGATCCTTTGGTCACTTCAAACGCTGAATTCTCTCTACATGGCTTGCGGCCGACAATTGATTTGAAGATCAGCAGCTTATTAATGTAGTGGACACTAAATAAATAAGCTATCGAGGACGGCAGTGTCAACCCCTCTAGTTTTGCAGCCGGGGCAAGCTCTCCACCAATGCCACGAAAAAGCTTTCGGGCAAACTAATCTGATAAGATAGCCACTGCTTCGCGCGGTGGCTGTCTTTGCGAGATCGTAAGTGGGATTTTACCGATGGTAGGGCCATTCAGCGGGCATATAGTAGAAACCCTCTGCTCCAGCAGAAATATGGCCCATGGCGGGGAATGGCATATGCATTCCGGCAACTAGCAAACGGTCAGAAGCCGCCATGTCCAACGCGCGTAGCCGTGTTCTTGCGGATTGCGCAGGATCGACGTCGAAAACGGGCCCCCATTCCGGGTGTGTTAGTTGGAACGTCACGTTATGGATGATGTCTGCCCAAATGAAAAGCGAGTCATCGCCAGATGTTACGATGTACCCCGTGTGACCGGGTGTATGTCCCGGAAGCGGTACTGACAGCAGACCCGGAAGCACTTCTGCTTCACGGCTGATTAGAGTCGTCCGTGTTGCGTAGGCTTTGGCGGCAAGGCGTGCAGTAGCGAAAAATGGCTTGAAAGCATCCGGCGCCGCCGCCACCGCAGCGTCATCGTGCCAATAACGAAATTCGGTTTCAGGCACGATCAGTTCAGCATTCGGAAATACAGCGCTGCCGGTATCGTCGATTGCACCGGCGATATGATCTGGGTGGAGGTGTGTTACGAGGACTGCATCGATCTGGTCGGCACTCACGCCGTGGGCTTCAAGTGCTTCGGGCAGCTTACCCAATGTTGGACCGAAAGAGTTCGCGGCACCTGTATCGATTAATACCAAGTGCTCACCTAAATTCAGCAGAAAAGCGTTCACGGGGCTAAGGTTGGGTTGGTCCTCCTTGAATGCACGAACCAATAGCTCCTCAGCCTCGGAACTGGGAATCGAAAATAGATCTGCCGGCATCTCCATGTAGCCATCGAGAAGAGCAGTTACTTGAGACGAGCCAATCCATTGACGCACGACGCCTGGAAGCGGATTGGAATCCAACGTGGTTTCAGAAGCTGCCATGCGCGGGTGAGACAGCACAGTGGCGGCGGCCGAGGCAGAAGCACCAGCGAGAAGTTGTCTGCGGGAAAGATTCATATTGTCCTCGTTCGTCTGGGGTTAAGCGATGCGTTAGGCGCCGATCAGGCGGAACGTACACTCCATTCCTGCACTTCGGTCGGTCAGGGTGGACTGATAGGCGTCTGATTGGTACCAACTCAGTGCGCTAACCCGATTGGGAAACCGGATGATGGCGCCATGGGAAAGTCCAGTTTCACCTGCCAGAGCCTCCCAAGCCCCACTCACAAGAAACTCACCGCCGAATTTCTTGATGATGGGCCCGGCTGCTGCGGAGTACCGCTCCTTGGCTGCGGAATCCTTGACCTTCAGCTCAACAACGACAAATGCACTCATTTCTCATTCCTTGTCATGTTCCAAAAATGGTGTTTCGAAATCAGGCTGACTACGCCTGACGGTCGTGTTCAAAAGCAACGCAAGACACTGGTGCATGGACGTTGAACCTCGCGAGCGAAAGGCAGCGCGTTGCCTGCTAGATTCACTTTGTTCGCCTCCTAAACTCAATCAATGCTGTAGGCGGCAATATAGCGGAATATCTAGGAACCGATTGCGAAAAATCATCCTAACATTGTATCCTACTGGTATCCAATAGCTGAACTTGATGTGGAGCCAACATGTTCACTGAGATTCTGAAGGAGTTGCCTACTTTCCTCGTTGTGGTTGAGTCAGGAAGTTTCTCCGCAGCTGCTAAGCGCGTCAACTTGACGAGATCCGCTGTCGCCAAATCCGTCGCTCGGCTGGAAGCCCATCTTGGAATCCAGCTGTTCAGCCGCACTACGCGCCGGTTGATTCTAACTGATGAGGGCGCTCGATATTATGAAGATTGTAATCACTTGGTCCGCGACCTACGCGATGTTGGAGCGCAGCTTAACAAGGGCCGAACGGAACCGATCGGTCGAGTGCGTATCAGCACGCCAGTTCTAATCGGACGGCACTGCGTTGCGCCAATACTTCGCGATCTCTTGCGGTCGCATCCGCAGCTAGAAATCGACGCGGAGTTTTCCGATTCTGTCGTGGATGTGTTGAATGACGGCTACGATCTAGTGGTGCGGATTGGCTCTGTTGGCAACGCTACTGATTTAACCACGCGCAAAATCGGCGCTCAGGACATGGCGATCTTCGCGTCGCCTGAATATCTCAGTCAGCGAGGTATCCCTACCACTATTGACGACCTCTGTTCCCACTTTGGGATAGTGTACGGAAAGTCTTCAAAGGGGTTGACTTGGCGTGTCCAGGATACAGATGGAGCAATCCATGACGTCCTGATGAGCAGCAAACAGAGGTACGACGACTTAGAGGTAGTATTGGATGCTACCATTGAAGGCGGCGGTCTAGCATGGCTTCCGCGTTGGCTCGGAAGACCGCATTTGGCTTCAGGGGCCCTTCAGCTTGTTCTGGATAGTGATCAAGTGCAACCCATTGATATTCGCGCTGTTTGGCCAAAGAGCAAGTTCCTTCCACTAAGAACACGAGCAGTGATTGACGCACTTATCAAGAGAGTTCCGCACTTCCTAGGCTCAACACCCGAACCGAGAGATGAAAGTAACATGGCGAAATGTGGTTCCGTCCTGTCACTTTAGCGTCCTTCCTTCAGCTTAGAATGGATCTGTTACAAACTTTCGTCTGTTGACGCAGTCAGATGCTGTGGGTGAATGACTTTCGGTAAAATCGGTCGAAAGTCAGTTCATGAATTCCTTCAAAGGCGCGTACCTGAGGTTTCTGATCTAATGTCTCGTTGTTTTGCAGGAGGCATAGCGATGAAATTCAAGATCAGGTTAGAGACTGATGATCAGGTTGCGAATTAGGCTCTCCAATCGAAGAAGCGATTAGGAATGGGGGGCTTTCTCCGTGTTCCTAGAAATAGCGAAGGACCACTTCAGTGGGGATGACCACAACCGCTTGTATTCATGGGAGCACGGTCCGAATAGATCCGAAAAATAGCCGGATTATCTACGGTTACGACAGCGGCGGTCTCGGTAAATGGTACATATCTCTAAACTCGCCATCAGGGAACCTAGCTCTTCGTGTTCTAGTGCCGCCCAAACGCTCCACCAAGCGTTTGGCACTCTTGTTGTCATCGTTCATGTAAGTTTCAACTTTGTGCCAAAGATAGTTGTCGTAAGCATGCGAAATTGCAGCGATGGAGGCCTCATAAGCGTATCCACGACCCCTCGCGGTTGGCAGAAGCCACCAAGTTAATTCCCTTGGCCAATCCAAACCTTGCCAAAATCCGCATGTCCCAACTATTGATCGCGAGTCTTTTACGCGGATCATCCAGACCCCGAACCCTGAAAGGTGCCACGAGCCTAAGTCCGATTTAAGCCGTGACCAAATCTGGCTGTTCGAGATTGGGCCCCCATAGGACAAGGAGGCATTGGGGTCTGAATAAAACTTCTGGTAAGCATCAAGCCCGCAAATACTCGGCGCTAGAAGTTCGAGTCTCTTGGTTCGAAGTCGAGGAATATCCATATTGCCAAAAGCTAGATTTTAGTTTGCCGACGAGCCCACGTTTATCACTTCGTCATTTTCTAAGAATGCTGTCCTAGGTTTGACTACAGAAAGCACCCAAAAACGTTTCCCGCTACATATGTGGTACTATAGATTTGTACTTTCTGTACAAAGCCTCATTGTTGGTTAGGTTTTCGGTGTTTTGACTTTGGAACAATGGTGGCGTTAGCTCTTCGTTATTGCACAACCGAACTGTTTCGCTAATAACCGTTTGAACAATGGCGATACCGGAAAATGACGAAAAGCCACCAGTTGATCTTCCTCCATCTTGAATCAAACAATCGCCATATGGAGCACCATTATCAATGACGAAGTCAGAGATTTCGAACAACTTTTTCCCACTGCTGTGAGTTGCAACGGTGTGTTTTGAGTGCTCTAGTGAAGTGATGGCGACGGTTCTAATTCCTTCGATTTTTGCACGAAGAGCCATTTCCACTACCACCGAGTTACGTCCTGAGTTGGACACTAAAAACAACAGAGCCGCTCGCGAGATGTCGTACTGCTCCCATATGATGTCTGCAAGACCAGACAACCTTTCCATCGAGCCCGACCTCATGGCCCCGAACCCGTTAAGTATTGAAGGATCAAGAACAGCGACGACGTTTGCCAGTCCCCCGGCGCGACCAAACATCTCCATTGGAATCATGTGGGAGTGCCCGGTTCCAAAAGCGTAGATCAGCTTATCTTGGCGCACGATATTCGCAAGTTCGCCCGCGACGGATCGGATAATATCTTCTTGCGAGTAAATCAGATTCTCGACACGTTTGACGGCTAGTTTCGGGAAGTACAAATTTGAATTCCTTTCAGTTAATGTCTCGACGACCCTTGCAACTTCAACTGTCTTTTGGCTCTAGCGGTTTAGCCTAGCACCTCTCTGAGGCGGCCCGTCCTTAAACCGGTCAAATCGTTCGTCGGTACAGTTCGATTGAGCATCTCAGGTCTTGCATGTTTGTGCCGATTCGTGGAAAAACATGCATCACAATATGAGGAGCTGTCAATGCCGTTAACTGCGAGCCCGGACGAGCGGTGGGACTTTGTTCTGAAATCCCTAAAGAAGGAGGGGCGCTTGACGACAGGGGAGCTTGCTGAACACTTTGGCATCTCGGAGGACTCGGCGCGTCGTGACCTCCGAGAATTGGCCTCTAAAGGGCTTATACAACGGGTACACGGTGCTGCTCTTCCTGCATCGTCTGCCGCTCAGCCTTTCGCCTCCCGATACAAGATAGCATCAAGGATCAAGACCCGCCTGGCAGAGTTAGCTGTGGCCCACCTAACCGAAGGGCAGGTTGTCCTTTTCGACGGCGGCACTACAAATCTTGCGATTGCAGAACAGGTACCTAGGTCACTATGTATCACGGCAGTTACCAATAGCCCGCAGATTGCGATAGCATTGTCGAAAAAACCAAATGTTGACATCATTCTGATCGGAGGAACTTTCGACCCGCGAAGCCAGACGACCATCGGATCCACCGTGTTAGAAACTGTTCAACGCATCAAAGCGGACGTTTGCTTTGTTGGCGTTCACGGGGTTGATGCTCTACGCGGGCTGACAACCCCATATTATGATGAGGCCACGATCAAAGCAGCAATGATCGCATCTGGAAAGAAGGTTATTGCCGCGGTAACGAAAGATAAGGTGGGCTTCACCTCAGCATATAAAATTGAGAGCGTGTGTTCGTTGGATTCTCTAATTGCAGAGGACCAACAAGAGGTAGTGCAACAGCTTTCTTGCATCGAAGATGCTGGAGTGCCTGTAGAGTTGGTCTAAGACTGGCTAAGACAGGGCACGTTGACCTCAAATACAGTGCTATTCCAATAACCGGGAATAGGGAAACTGGGATAGCTAAGAAGCGACTTACCGACGGAAGCACCTTTAACCCTATGCGTGAGTTTGAGTGAGGCTGTCGACGCCGCTTCGACAGCGCCTCATACCGTAGGTCTAAATGGAATCCGCCTAGACGATTAGCAGGCTGGTGCGCGTAGTGTTGTAAATAAGCTCAAAGGTGGCCCAGCCTGCGGCTAAAGGTTAGAATTGGACCAATGTTGAGGTGATGGCACGATTACCAGTTTGCTATATAGAGAGCTCCCAATTGTGCCACTATCGTCGCCAACACCTGGCGGTACAAAACCTGTGTTGCGAGAGCGGTTACCTTCAGTAGCGCTACTAATTCTCTGTTTCCTGCCGCTTGGTTCGTTAGCACTAGAAGGTATCATTCGCGACTGGGGCGCTATCTTTTTGCGACAGTATCTGGAGGCGCAACCGTTCACTTCGACGCTTTTGTTCGTGACGGTCTCGACGTCCATGGCACTTGTTCGTTTCTCAGGTGATGCTATCCTTGAGTGTCCGTCCGGTGAAGCCGACCTAACGGGTTCGGTATAGGGGGTCTAAGTGTCCACCATTGATAGTGGACACCATGAGGCACTCTATGAGCGGGCGAAAGAAGCGGTATTGGTCGGATGAGGAGAAGCGCGAGATTTGCGGGCAGGCGTCGATGCCGGGTGTTTCTGTAGCTCAGGTTGCCCGGCGCTACGCTGTGAATGCCAATCTGATTTTCAAATGGCTTAAGGATTCTCGGTTTGCGCCGGATGTGATCGACGTCGCGGCGGAGCCTGTATTCTTGCCGGTCGAGCTTGGTTCCGAGATGCCGGGGGAGTTTGACCTGACGCCTGCCACTATAGAGCCGACGCCKGCGGCAACTCCTTCCGGCCGGATCGAGATTGAAC
>NZ_OMPS01000018.1 GCF_900313035.1 Ruegeria sp. EL01
CTCGGTACCGCAAACCCGGCCCGGGTGCCGTTTCGAGGATACGCGCAACCTCCTCGGCGCTCAGCACAACGGGGATCTTCTTGGCCGCCCGCTGGTAGCGCATATGCCGCTTCATCTCCGGGCGCGGGCATGTCGTCGCAAAGAAGAAGCTCAGCACCGTCAGCCGGTTGTTGAACGTGGGCGCTCCCACACTCCGCTCCTTCATGTCAAGTTGGAACGCCCTGAGCTCTTCCGGTGTCGCTGTGTCCGGCGAGTGCCCGAGAAACCGCGTGAAGTCGCGCATCGCCCGCAGGTACATCGTCTGCGTCTTGGGCTGCAGCCCCTTGATCCGCATGTCTTCGAGAAAACGCTGGCGCAGCGCAGGCACATACTGGTCCGTCATCGGAACCTCCTGTCATCAGATTGAGAAGGTCCCAATCGTCAGACAGGCGCGCCCATCTACAAAATCGTAGCGTCCATTTAGTGTGCATCACTCGCCACAAGCGCCAATACCGCGAGAGCGGTTTCGTCCTTGTCCCGCAAAGCAGACTTTGCTGCAAACTTCTCACCAGGCTTTAGATTCGCTAACAACAATTCCGGCAAGATCGCGGATGCAACAGTAGAGTCGATGAAGTTTCGGTGCGACGGGCCAGTAACGGCGTTAACTCAGGACAAATTGCGGGAAATAAAGCTGAAATCCTGATCAACTGACCGCTCGTTCCACTTTCTGAGTAATACGCCCGTCGGACTCATGCGCCCGCCAGCGAACAGGCGTTGCCTTGAGGTTTGTGATCGCAGTCTTGCCCTGGGATTTCTGCACTTCGACCTGCAGGATTTTGCTGCTGGCAATGTGGTCGTGCGCAAAGCCCCACAGCAGACTTCCCAGTGAATAGGCAATTGGAACAATCCGGTCGCTTCTCGACTTTGATTTATAAAGCTGGATCGGTTGCGCGACATGCGGATGGTGGCAGACAATGATATCAGCGCCAAAATCGGCCAATTCTTCGGCTGCTTTTTGCTGCGCGCGACGCGGGAACAACTCGAACTCGTGACCCCAATGGAGTATCGCTACGACCAGATCACAATTCGCCGCTTTAGCGTTGGCTATCTGCCTCTTAAGCAGTGCAATATCTGGCGCCTCGTGTTTGGAGGTCAGTTTGGCAAGATTGACGCTGTAGGGTTGGCCGTCCGGCAGCGATTGGCCGTTGGTTCCAAACGCGCAAGACACAAACCCCAGCTTTATGCCGTTTCGTTCGATCGTTTTGACGACATTTGTCTCGGCTTCGGTTTCGTTCACACCGACTTGCAGGATGTTTCTTTGCTTCAAGACAGACAGAGTGGTTTCCAGCCCCTCAACACCCATGTCGAAGATATGGTTGTTCGCCAGGTTCAGCACATCAAAGACCGTCCCATTGTGGCTGGTCAGGGCATCGAACTGGTCTTCGGATGCACATTCAACGGGAGGGCCGGCATCCCCGATCACTTCGTCCACCAAAGGTTGCGTTGTGACCGGTGACTCGTAGTTGGCAATCACAACGTCATCGTGAAACAAAAGATCTTCTATCTGCGCGTAGACCTGATCCTGTGCGACCTCAGCCCGGTGGGTTCGCAATATATCCCCGGCAAAACTCAACGTGATCGTTTTTGCGCTTTCATCGTCGGTGCGCGGCGACAGCTGAGCATCTGTGGATCGCATGAACTCTGAGGTTTCAAGCTCAGGCTCGGGCAGTTCGACCGGGTTTTTACATTTGTAGACCCAGTACAGATTGTCCAACAGGTTCATTTCGGCAACATCGCCCGCCGCGCCCTTTCTTGGATGTTGCCAAAACCCGAATGTTTCTGCCGCCTTTGTCACCAGTGACACAATCCCCTTAAGGATTGGGTTCGAAATTTTCAGGACGTCATATGGCGTGTTTGGCAGAAGAGACACTTGAAGTTTTCTCACTTGTTTTCATGAAAACATCGGGATTGGCGGATGCGAACTATTAGTTCGTTTAGGTTAGCGCGATAGCACAGAATTGGTTAACAAAACGATATTTTCGACTTTTGGGGCCACAATCCATCAGGTTACGGGCAACAAAGGCACGGTCATCGCTGACCATGCCTGACACAATCTTAAAATTTTGAAGTCAGCGGTTTTGGTTCGGCGCCCGCACCGACGAGCCAAGATCCCTTACCGTGGGCTGCGCTTGGCCAAGATCCGCTGCAAGGTCCGGCGGTGCATATTCAAACGCCGCGCCGTTTCGCTGACATTGCGATCACATAGTTCATAGACGCGCTGGATATGTTCCCAACGGACGCGATCCGCGCTCATGGGGTTTTCCGGTGGCGGTGGCAGTTCGTCGCCCTTGGCCAGCAACGCGTTGGTAATGTCAGTCGCATCAGCAGGTTTCGACAGATAGTCGGTCGCCCCGATTTTGACAGCCGCAACAGCGGTCGCAATCGCACCATAGCCGGTCAGCACCACTACCCTGCTGTCGGGGCGTTTTTCGCGCAGTACTTCAACCACGTCCAGACCGTTGCCGTCCTCTAACCGAAGATCGACGACCGCATAGGCGGGCGGGCGGGCTGTGGAAATTGCACGGCCTGCGGCAACAGATCCGGCGGTTTCAACTTCGAAGCCGCGTTTCTCCATGGCCTTGGCCAAACGTCTCAGAAACGGCTCGTCATCATCTACCAACAGCAGCGATTTGTCAGGGCCGATATCAAGCTGAGAACTGTCTGCCATATGTGGGTCTTTCTGCTATTTCATGCCTTTGGCTTGAATATGAGTAATAGCAGCGCGGGAACAAAGGTCAAACCGATGTGTCACTCTTAGACCTGGTCTAGAAAGCAGCCCACCTTGTCGGCCATCTGCTCGGCCGTGTCTTCGCGTTTGAAAAACTCAAGGAATCCATGTTCGGGCGTGACCAGATAGGTAAAGGTGGAATGATCGACCAGGTAGTATTCGTCACTTTTGTCATGCGCTTTGTAATAGGTTTTATAGGCTTTGCTGGCCGCCTTGACCTGTTCTGGCGACCCGGTCAGGGCAATCATCCGCTCATGCAGGTTAAAAGCATAATCCCCCACAACGTCTGGCGTGTCGCGATCCGGATCGATCGAGATGAAAAGCGGTGTCACCGATTGGCCGCGTTCGGCCATAATATCGATGGCTTCAGCATTGCGGGACATGTCGAACGGGCAAACGTCCGGGCAGAAGGTATAGCCGAAGTAAACCAGAGTCGGTTCGGTGATCACATCTTTGTCCGTGACCGTCTCGCCCTTGCCATTGACCAGCTCAAACGGGCCACCAATCGCCGCTGTACCACCCGCGATCTGGCTGGACCGGCATTGTGCGAACTGATCATCTGACCCACCACCCCGCGTCATAAGCCACATGGCGCCAAGGCCAACGGCAAGAACGACAGCGGCGAGTATAGCGTAAAGGCGGGTCATGATGGATATCCAGACGCAAGGGGTTGTTGATCGTTTCGGCCGGGACACCTATCAAGATGATCAGCCTATGCAACAGGACATAATGGACCAATGGCAGATTCCAACCAGACCTTTTGGCGCGGCCAGGAACGCAGCAGCTGGATTCGCCTGCGCACCCTGATTCTGCTGCGCTGGGTGGCCATTTTTGGCCAGATCACCGCAATCACGGTGGCTCAGCGATATTATCACGTTCAGTTGGAACTGGGCCTGTGCTATCTGGCGATCGGAATCTCGGTCATGGGCAACCTGACCGCAATCATGCTGTTTCCACAGAACAAGCGCCTGTCCGAGTTCGAGAACTTCCTGATGGTGCTGTTCGATCTTTCACAACTTGCCATTCTTTTGTACCTGACGGGCGGGCTGAACAATCCGTTTGCGTTGCTGCTGCTGGGTCCGGTGACAATCTCGGCGAACGTTATGAGCACGCGGTCCACGTTGATTGTCGGCGGGGTTGCCATAATCCTCACCACTTTGCTGGCCGAGTTTCATTTGCCGTTGCGGACGAATCTGGGGCTTGTCCTGGACATCCCAGACATCCTTTTGTTCGGCAACTGGGCAGCGATCATCATCGCGATAATATTCATTGGCGCCTATTCGCATCGGGTCAGTACCGAAGTGCAATCGATGTCCGAGGCGCTGTCGGCCACACATATGGCCTTGGCGCGCGAGCAGAAACTGACAGACCTCGGCGGGGTTGTGGCTGCTGCCGCCCATGAGCTGGGCACGCCGCTAGCGACAATAAAGCTCACCAGTTCCGAGCTGATCGAGGAACTGGATGATCGCCCGGACTTAAAGGAGGACGCCGCCCTGATCCGAGAGCAGGCCAATCGGTGCCGGGATATTCTGCGTGACATGGGCCGGGCTGGTAAGGACGATCTGCACCTGCGCCAGGCACCACTTTCGACCGTTATTCACGAGGCGGCCGAGCCGCATATCGACCGCGGCAAGGTGATTCACTTTGCCGAAGGTCCCGCGGGTGACGGGGATGTGCAACACCCCTCGATCTTACGAAAACCCGAAATCATCCATGGGCTGCGCAACCTGATCCAGAATGCCGTGGATTTTGCCCGCACCAATGTCTGGGTCGAGGCGGGATGGACCCCCGAACTGATCACCATCAACATTATGGATGACGGGCGCGGGTATCCTGCGCAAATGTTCGGTCGGATTGGTGATCCATTTGTTCGTCGCAGGCGAGCCGAATCCGATCAACGCGCCCGCCCCGAATATGAAGGCATGGGTCTGGGATTGTTCATCGCCAAAACCTTGCTGGAACGCAGCGGGGCCGAGCTGGAATTCGCCAACGGATCTGACCCTTATCAACATCTGTCAGACCATCGTGATCGCAAAGGGGCGATTGTAAGAGTGTCATGGCCACGCAATCTGATCGATGCGCAAAAAGGTGATACGCCCGTTCCCTCTGGCGCTAACCAGCACATTCAGGTGTAGATTAAGACACCGTTAACCAATCCCAAGCATAGTCCGGTCCAGTTCCATTCAGATGTGGGGTAATTTATGGCCGACTGGATCATTCTGGCCGCGATCAGCCTTGTCTCTTGTTGCGTCGCAATACAATGGTTGCTGCCGCGCCGCGCGCGTCGCGATGACAGCTATGGGTTGTTCTCAACCTCGTCGCTGTTTGACTCGGTGTTTCTGTTTGATGGTAACCGATTGATAAGCCATTCGGATATCGCGCTTGCAGGATTTGAGCGCGTTGCAGAATGGGCCGATCTGCGGCGTCTTTTGCAACGGGATTTCCCGACCTTTCCTGAAACACCTGAAGATGTCCGGGATCAGGGCAACCTCATCGTGTCGGCTATCGATTGCACGGTCGAACGCGAAGTTGTGTGCGAATGGATTGACGGCATCATCCGGGTGCAGTTGCGCGAAGCCCCCAACACAAAGCACGCCAGGTTACGGGACCCGAATGACCCCATTCGGCTGGCAATGGATCAGGCACCCTACCCTGTTTGGTTGCTGACCAGCGCCAACAGGATCCGATGGTGCAATGCGGCCTATGTCGCGCTTGTGCGAAAGGCGCGCGGTCTGGATGCTGATTTAACAGCGCCATTGTTTCCGGCACCTCAGGATGAGCCGCGCCCAAGTGGTAAATCCCGTGTCTCGGTCGAAGTTGCAGGCAGCAGCAGTCGGCTGTGGTTCGACTTGACCCAAGTCGAGCATGACGAAGGTCGCCTGTGTTACGCCGTTGACGTCAACGCCATTGTCCAAGCCGAAACCGCCCAGCGTAAATTCGTTCAGACAATGACCAAAACCTTTGCGCAATTGTCGATTGGCTTAGCCATCTTCGACCGCAATCGCCAACTGGCATTATTCAATCCAGCCCTAATTGACCTGACAAGCCTGCCACCCGATTTTCTAAGCTGCCGCCCCAGCCTCAGCAGCTTTTTCGACCGCTTGCGTGATCAGCACATGATGCCCGAGCCCAAAAACTATCGCAGCTGGCGTCGGCAGATGAACGACCTGCTCGAGGCCGCGGAAGATGGCGAATATCAGGAAACCTGGTCTTTGCCGTCCGGTTCTGTCTACTCGGTCAGCGGACGGCCACATCCGGACGGCGCCGTAGCCTTTTTGTTCGAAGATATTACGGCCGAGATTACTCTGACCCGTCGGTTCCGCTCAGAAATGGACCTGATGCAATCAATTCTGGACAAGCTGGCCGATGCCATCGCGGTCTTTGCGGATGATGGAACATTGGCGCTTACAAACTATGCGTATCAAATGCTTTGGGGCGACACGGATGAGGTTGGTTTTCAGACCGACACCGTGATGGCTGTGACGCGAAGCTGGCAGGACTATTGTGTCGCCACACCGATCCTCGGGGAAATCCGCGATTTTGTCGAAATGCGCGATGACCGCGCTGAATGGACCGCCGAAGTTCTGATGCGCAACGGGACCGTATTGGACTGCACGGTGACGCCAATGCAGAACGGCGCAACGATTGTGCGCTTTGCCATGGACAACAAGTCGCTCGACGCGCGCAGGATGCAACAGATCAGCGCCTGAACCGGGTTGCAGCCGCTGGGGCGCACGTTCATTGTGGCGCCATGATCAAGGCGCCCTACTCCATCACTCTGAATTCACCGCAGGAAACCGCAGAATTTGCGGCGCGCCTTGGCGCTGACGCGGGTCCCGGCGACATCCTGTTGCTGGAAGGCGCAATCGGCAGTGGGAAAACCCATTTCGCGCGCAGTCTCATACAATCACTGATGGATGTATCCGAAGATGTCCCATCGCCCACCTTTACATTGGTGCAAGCCTACGACACGCAAGCGGGTGAAATCTGGCATTGCGATCTGTATCGCCTAAGCGCCGTGGACGAGGTCGAAGAACTCGGGCTGATCGAAGCGTTCGATCACGCAGTGTGTCTCGTGGAATGGCCCGACAAACTTGGCCCACTAAAGCCCACAACAGCATTGACTTTAAGCTTTCAAACAGACCCCGACTTAATCGATGCCCGTCATCTGACCGCGTCATGGTCCGACCCGAAATGGACTCAGAAACTGGAGAACGCGGCATGACAAACCGGGCAGTTTTGGCCGAGGCCCTGATCGCGCAGACGCCCTGGGCCAACGCCAGCCGTGCGCCGCTGGCTGGGGACGCCTCGAACCGTCGCTATGAACGCCTGACCGATCCTGTCAACGGCCGCACAGCTGTTTTGATGGATGCGCCTCCGGAAAAAGGCGAAGACGTCACCCCTTTTGTTCGTGTTGCCGAATACCTGCGTTCGAACGGCCTGAACGCGCCTGAGATCTACGCAGAAGATGCCCAATACGGGTTCCTGTTGCTCGAAGATTTGGGCGATGATCTTTTTGCCCGCGTTTTAGAGCGGGAACCGACAAAAGAGCGTGCTCTCTACGAAGCCGCAACCGACGTTTTAGTCCACTTGCACAAAGCGCCTTTGCTATCGGTGCCGTCCTATGACCCTGAACTGATGACCGAATTGGCCGCGTTATCCTTTACCAAATATGCGAAAGGCATTCTTGGACAATACGACGTGACGGCCCTGACGCGATTTGAAGACCGGTTTTCTCATATTCTGCACCAGGGGACGTCGGGCACTAAAGTCGTGATCCAAAGGGATTATCATGCGGAAAACCTGATCTGGCTGCCTAAAAATGCGGGCGTTCTGCGCGTCGGTTTACTGGATTTTCAATCCGCAATGCTGGGGCACCCCGCGTATGACCTAATGTCGCTGTTGCAGGACGTGCGCCGTACTGTGTCTGCCGCAACCGAGATGCGGATGATCGACCGCTACCTCGCGATCACGGGGCTGGATGATCACGGCTTTCGCACTGCATATAACATACTGGGAGTACAAAGGAATCTGCGTATTCTTGGCGGCTTTTCACGGCTGGCGACTGACTATGGCAAACCCCACTACGTTGACCTGATCCCTGCCACCTGGTCGCATCTGATGCGCGATCTGGAACATCCCGCGCTGATCCCGATTGCAGACTTGCTGCGAGAGGCACTGCCCGCACCAACGCCGGAAAACCTGGCAAAGCTGAGGGTAAAATGACTGGTTCTCCTGATGCGCTGATGTTGTTTGCGGCCGGGTTTGGTACCCGAATGGGCGATTTGACCAAAGATCGGCCCAAACCGCTGATCGAAGTCGCCGGCATGCCGCTGATCGATCACGCGTTGGAACTGGTGAGGGAGGTGAACCCAAAACGCGTCGTCGCCAACCTGCATTACCGTTCAGATCAGCTCTCGGCTCATCTGACGCCGAAAGGTGTTCTTCTGTCCCACGAAACGCCGGAGATTCTGGAAACCGGGGGTGGATTGCGCGCAGCCTTGCCCCTGCTGGACACAAATCCTGTTTTTACGATGAACTCGGATGCGATCTGGGCTGGCGCTAACCCCTTGACCTTACTGAACAGCGCATGGGATCCCCAGCGCATGGACGCGCTGTTGATGTGTATTCCCACCAGCCGGACCGTCGGTCATGCCGGACCGGGAGATTTTACTGCTGATCAGAACGGGCGGATCACGCGTGGACCCGGACTGGTCTATGGCGGGGCTCAGATCCTTAAGACCGGTGGCTTGCAAGCGTTCCCGCAACAGGTATTTTCGCTGAATCTTCTTTGGGATCAAATACTTGATCAAGGTCGCCTGTTTGCGTTGGAGTATCCCGGACGCTGGTGTGATGTCGGACGACCCGAAGGGATTGCGCTGGCCGAGGGTTTGCTGGCAGATGTTTGACCCCGGTACCCTGCCCCGCGTCTTTGCGGTTCCACCCGGAGCCGATTTTCCCAAAGCTTTGGTCGAAGGTCTGCGACGGCGCAACACTGGCCCGCCCGAAGCATTGGCGCGCGTGCAACTTGTCGTTAACACCCGTCGGATGGCCAGGCGCGTGCGGGACTTGTTTGATCAAGGACCGGCTTGTCTATTGCCACGACTGTCCCTGGTTACCGATCTGGGGGAAAGCCTGGATCTGGCGCAGATCCCACCGGCCATCCCACCCCTGCGCCGTCGGTTGGAACTGACACAGTTGATCGCCAAGCTGCTGGACCAGCAACCCGATCTGGCCGCGCGCTCGACCCTGTTCGATCTATCCGACAGTCTGGCGGCCCTGATCGACGAGATGCAGGGCGAAGGCGTGTCCCCGGACGCAATCCGCCAGTTGGATGTTAGTGACATGTCTGGCCACTGGGCGCGCGCGCAGGCCTTTATCGGGATCACCGATCACTTTATCGATTCCGGGACAGACGCCATGGACGCGCAGGCCCGCCAGCGGCGCGTGGTCGAAGATCTGATCGCCCGCTGGCAGGTGGCGCCGCCACAACATCCGGTTGTTCTTGCCGGGTCAACCGGGTCACGTGGCACCACCATGATGCTGATGCAGGCGATCGCCCGTCTACCACAAGGGGCACTGGTGCTGCCCGGATACGATTTCGACCAGCCCGATCATGTTTGGCACGAGTTGGATGAGGCGCTGACGTCAGAAGATCATCCGCAATACAGGTTCCACAAACTGATGCGCGGGCTGGATATTTCCCCGAACGAGATTGCGCCATGGACGGACCGTCAAGCGCCTTCTCCCGCCCGCAACCGGTTGGTTTCGCTCGCTTTACGCCCCGCGCCCATCACAGATGCCTGGATGACTGAGGGGCCGCAACTTTCAGATCTACACGATGCCACCAAAAAGCTGACTCTGGTCGAGGCGCAATCGCCCCGAGCGGAAGCGCTGGCCATCGCTCTGCGGCTGCGTCAGGCGACCGAAACCGGTCAGACTGCGGCGTTGATCACGCCGGACCGGATGCTGACACGGCAAGTCAGCGCCGCACTGGACCGGTGGAACATCCTGCCGGACGACAGCGCGGGCCTGCCTTTGCAACTGTCCCCACCGGGTCGGTTTCTGCGCCATGTCGCTGGCCTGTTTGCCCGCCGACTGGATGGCGAGGCGCTGTTGACGCTGCTCAAGCACCCCCTATGCCATGACGGTGCAGAGCGCGGCGCACATTTGCTGCACACCCGTGATCTGGAACTTGACCTTAGGCGACATGGCCCACCGTTCCCCGACGCCATCAGCCTGGCCGCCTTTGCCATCCGCAAAGAGGTACCCGAGGGGTGGGTGAAATGGGTGACAACGCATTTCTGTGATCAACAGATCTTGGGCGATCGGTTACTGACCGATTGGGTTGATCACCTGCGGGGTTTGGCCGAGGCGATATCCGCAGGCAGCTCTGGAGAAGCCGGAACTCTGTGGGACAAGAACACCGGGCAAAAAGCGCTGAGCCTCGTGACGTCTCTGAAGGATGAGGCGCATCATGGCGGCCCCATGACGGCCCATGACTTTGCTGATCTGCTTGGTGCACTGCTTGCGGGTGAAGAGGTCCGCGATCGCGACGCGCCGCATCCCCGCATCATGATCTGGGGGACGTTGGAGGCCCGTGTGCAAGGGGCTGACCTACTGATCCTCGGCGGGTTGAACGAAGGCAGCTGGCCCGAAGCGCCCGCGCCAGATCCCTGGTTGAACCGCCAGATGCGCGACAAAGCTGGTCTGTTGTTGCCCGAACGGCGGATCGGTCTGTCGGCGCATGATTTCCAGCAGGCCATTGGTGCGCCCGAGGTCTGGTTGACCCGTGCGGTTCGATCGGACGATGCCGCGACCGTCCCGTCGCGCTGGATAAACCGCCTCGCCAATCTGCTGCAGGGCCTGCCAGAGCAGGGCGGTCCTGCAGTGTTGGACGAAATGCGGACCCGTGGACAGCAGTGGTTGACATGGTCCGAGGCCTTGGAAGACGCCCCTCGGATTGCTGCGGCACAGCGACCCTCGCCCAGGCCTCCGATTGCGGCGCGCCCGCGACGGCTGTCCGTGACCGAGATCAAGCGACTGATCCGTGATCCTTACGCGATTTACGCCAAACATGTTTTGCGACTGAAGCCGCTCAACCCGCTGGTGCAAGCGCCAGATGCCTTGCTGCGTGGGATCGTCATTCACGAAATTCTTGAACACTTCATCAAAGACAGCGTGCTCGACAGCGCCTTGCTGACTCGTGAGAATTTTCTGAGCCGGGCCAACGCCTTGCTGGATCGGCATGTGGCATGGCCAACGGCACGCAAGTTATGGCACGCGCGGCTTGAACGAATCGCAGACGACTTCCTGAGCGCCGAAATCAAACGACGCGGCGATGGCGGCCCCATTGCTTTTGAGGCCAGTATGAAACTGGCCTTGACGCCGCTCGACTTTACCATCGCAGGGCGCGCTGACCGGATTGACCGCAACAGCCGGGGCGCATTGCGGATCATCGATTACAAAACCGGCGCGCCTCCGACCGAAAGCCAACAGTCCAAATTTGACAAACAGCTGCTGATCGAAGCCGTCGTGGCAGAGCAGGGCGGCATTGACGGGATCGACCCGATGTCGGTGGCCGAAGCTGTCTTTGTCGGTATGGGCGGCACCTACAAGGAAGTCCCGGCACCGCTGTCAAAAGAGCCAGCCGATAAGGTTTTGACCGAGCTGAAACAACTGATTTCCGCCTATTTAGAGCCTGATCAGGGTTTTTCATCCCGTCGCATGCTGCATAAGGACACAGACTTGGGCGACTATGATCATCTGGCCCGGTTTGGCGAATGGGACCGCACCGCCAATACCCGCCCCGAGGACCTGACATGAGCCCCCGCAACGATGCCACCGAACGGCAGGTGCAGGCCGCGCGCCCTGATGCGTCGACATGGCTCGCCGCCAATGCGGGCTCGGGCAAGACACGGGTTCTGACAGATCGCGTCGCGCGTCTGCTGCTGAGCGGAGTGCAACCCCAACACATTCTGTGCCTGACCTATACCAAGGCCGCCGCCAGCGAGATGCAGAACCGGTTGTTCAAACGACTTGGCGAATGGGCCATGCTGGGGAATGAACCGCTGCTGGAACAACTGACCGATCTGGGGGTTCAGGGTGTCATCGATCCTGCGCAGCTTGCTCAGGCGCGCACGTTGTTTGCCCGCGCCATCGAAACGCCGGGTGGGCTGAAAATCCAGACGATCCATTCGTTTTGCGCCTCGCTGCTGCGCCGTTTCCCGCTCGAGGCTGGCGTCAGCCCACAGTTCACCGAGATGGAGGATCGCGCCGCGGCCCTGTTGCGTGAAGAAATCATCGAAGATTTTGCCGAAGGCCCCCAAGCGGGGCTGATCGAAGATGTCGCGCGCTTTGTCACCGATTCCGGGTTTGAAAACCTGACGGCTGCGGTGACACAAAAACGGAACCTGTTTGCGCACCCGTTGCAAAGGACTGATCTTTTGCAACGCTTTGGGTTGCCGGACGGGTTTGACGAGAACACCCTGGTATCTCGGGTTTTTCTGGGCGGAGAGGTCGACCTGATCCGATCTATCTTGCCTGCTTTGATCGAAAGCGGTGGCAACAACGCCAAGGCGGCAGAGAAACTCGCCGGATTTTCCAGCGCAGGATCAAGCTCTCTGCGCTTGCTGGAAAGCGTGTTGCTGGCGGGCAAGTCCGCGAAAGAACCCTTTGCAGCCAAGATCAACGGGTTTCCGACCAAAGCCCTGCGCGAAGGCGCGTTGGCCAGCAAGATGCCGCAACTTGAAGCCTTCATGCTTCGGATCGAGGCCGCGCGGGAACGCCGCCTGGCGCTTGTCGCGGCGGAAAAAACGGCGGTTCTGCACCGGTTTGCTGCTGCCTTCTTGCCGGAATACGAACGGCGCAAACAGCTACGTGGATGGCTGGATTTTGATGATCTGATTTTGCGTGCGCGGCAGGTTTTGAACGATCCGGCGGTGGCAGAGTGGGTGCTCTATCGTCTGGACGGTGGCATCGACCATATTCTGGTGGACGAAGCCCAGGACACCAGCCCGGATCAGTGGGATGTGGTCGAAAAGCTGGCGCAGGAATTCACCAGCGGGGAAGGGGCCAGATCCGGGGTTGAGCGTACGATCTTTGTTGTCGGTGACAAGAAGCAATCGATCTATTCCTTTCAGGGGGCGGACCCGCAAGCCTTTGATCGGATGCAGGCTGAGTTTGGACGAAAACTGGAAGAATCAGGCTCTAAATTGTGGGATTCGACGCTTGAGTATTCATTTCGATCCTCCAGCGCGATCCTGAGCTTGGTCGACATCCTGTTTGAAAATCGCGCAGAGGCGGGGTTTCACAAGGATGCCCAGCACCGCGCCTTCAAGGCCGATCTGCCCGGCCGCGTCGATTTATGGCCGGTGGTGGAAAAAGTCGAAGATGACATCGAAGGCGACTGGACCGATCCTGTGGATCGTCCCGGCGCGCGCCACCACACCATCAACTTGGCGGAACGCCTCGCCAAGTCGATCAGGACGATGATCGAGGGCGGCGCAATGATCCCAGTAGATGGCGATACCCCGGGACAATTTATGCGCCGGAAAGCTCAACCGGGTGATTTCCTTATCTTGGTACAGCGTCGATCAGATTTGTTTGCCGAGATCATACGCGCGTGTAAGTCCGAAGGCTTGCCGATTGCCGGAGCCGACCGACTTAAGGTTGGCGCCGAGCTCGCCGTTAAGGATCTGGCCGCACTGCTGAGTTTCCTGGCCACCCCCGAAGACAGTCTATCGTTGGCCACTGTGCTAAAATCACCGCTGTTCGGATGGTCAGAACAACAGCTTTTCGATCTGGCCCATCGGCGCGAAGAACAGTTTCTATGGGCGGCCCTGCGCAAGCGAGGCGCTGAATTTCCTGAAACAATCGCTATACTGAACGATCTGCGAGGGCAGATCGACTTTTTACGCCCGTATGACCTGACCGAACGCATCCTGACGCGCCACGACGGGCGGCGCAAACTGCTAGGCCGCTTGGGGGCAGAGGCCGAGGACGGCATAAACGCGTTGCTGTCGCAGGCCCTGGCGTATGAGCGGACGGATATTCCCAGCCTGACCGGGTTTCTGGTCTGGATGCAGACCGATGATCTGGAGATCAAGCGTCAGATGAGCGGTGTTGGCAATATGATCCGGGTCATGACCGTGCATGGCTCTAAGGGTTTGGAAGCACCAATTGTCATTCTGCCGGATACGGGCAAACGGCAGCCCCCGCGCGACGCCGAGATTATGGTCGCGGACGAGGTGCCGCTATGGAAAGTTCCGGCAGACGCGTCGCCTAAGCTTGTGTCGCAAGCCCGAGATGACGCGCGCGGCAAGGAAGAGAACGAACGTCTGCGATTGCTGTATGTGGCCCTAACACGGGCCGAAAAGTGGTTAGTCGTTGCGGCTGCTGGCGATGTCGGCAAGGACGGAACCAGTTGGTATCAGATGGTAGAGGCCGCGATGGAACGGGCAGGGGCAACTCAACTGCCGAGCTCGGACATCCGAAGGCTCTCGCACGGGGATTGGGACGCCCTGCCCATGGTCGAACATTCCGAAACGGTGCAAACAAACGTCGAGTTACCAGACGTATTCTTTCAACCCGCACCAGAACCACTAAAACCTGCAGAAACGCTCAGCCCGTCAGATCTGGGCGGTGCCAAGGCATTGCCCGGGGATTCCGGGCAGGATGAAGCGGCGGCCAAGCTTCGCGGAACCCGCCTGCATCTGTTGCTGGAACAATTACCTGGAACAGGGCGGGATATGTGGCCACAGCTTTGCGCCCGGGTTCTTTCCGATATGCATGAGGCGGAACGACAAGAGCTTTTGGCCGAAGCCGTTCACGTCCTGAGTGCTGATCACTTGAAGCCAGTCTTTGCCGCGGATGCTCTGGCCGAGGTCCCGATCTCGGCAGACCTGAATGGGCAGCGCATGCGCGGCGTTGTGGATCGTCTGATCGTGGCAGAATCAGAGGTCCATGTAATTGATTTCAAATCAAATGCGACCGTTCCGGCCCAAGCCGAGAGCTGCCCCGAAGGCCTGCTGCGGCAGATGGGGGCCTATGCGCAAGCTTTGGCGCAAATCTATCCGGACAAACAGATACGAACCGCAATTCTGTGGACCCGAACGGCTGAACTGATGTGGCTGCCACACGATCTTGTGACGGACGCCGTGTCGCGCACCCAGATATCTTGACCTCCCCACCGGCGGCACCTACGTTCACTTCCCAAGCGCATCTCATTCAGGAGACAGAGTATGTCGACCGTAGCCGTCACCGACGAAACATTTGACGCCGAAGTCAAGAACTCGGATGTCCCAGTTGTTGTGGATTTCTGGGCCGAGTGGTGCGGACCCTGTAAGCAAATCGGTCCCGCCCTGGAAGAACTGGCCTCTGAATACGGCGGCAAGGTGAAAATCGCCAAGGTCGACGTGGACAGCAACCCAAATGCCGCCGCAGCTATGGGCGTTCGCGGCATCCCGGCCTTGTTCATCTTCAAGGATGGTGAAGTGGTATCCAACCGTGCGGGCGCTGCCCCCAAGGCCGCGCTGCAAAGCTGGATCGACGAATCCATCTGATCTGGCGGTAACAGTATCATCAAAAGGCGCCTCAGATCGGGGCGCCTTTTTTGTTGAGCGAAAGGAACGGTTGATGGCAAAAACGCGAGTTCTAGTGGAATTCGGAATGGGTACGTCATTGCGACGCATGGATTACACCGAGGCGGCGCTGCGTGCTGTCAAGGACGCGCTGTGGCACAACTCGGTCAACATGGCAGAATTGTTCGGGTTTCCGAAGGAAGCGATGATCATTGATGCCGAAATCGGCGTGCAGCAACCGGATCAGGTTGATGTGGAGGCGCTAAAAGCTGTTTTTCCGTACGGCCAGCCCAACATTTCAGTCACCAAAGGAGGCCTGGACATCGAAAAGCCGCTTGGCAACGGGCACACCGTCATTGCCAACGCCGCCCTGATCGTCTCGTTCAATATGAAGCCAGCGCAATGAGTGAACAACGTATCATTCTGGAAATGGGCACCGGCAACGACTTGTATGGTCAGGATTACACCAAGGCGGCACGGCGCGCAGTGCAAGATGCACTGCACCATTCCTCGATCGCGCTGTTTTCCAAACTGGGCATCGACCATTCGGAAATGCGCGTATGCGTGACAATTGGCGTTCAGCAGCCCGAAGCCATCGACTGCGACCGGGTCGCCGCCGATCTGCCTCGGGGTCGCGCCGAAGTGCGGGCAGTCAAAGGCGGGTTGGACGTCACCGATGACGAAGCTGGCACGCGTCATGTTATCGCGACGGCCGCGATCGAGGCATTTCTGCCGGATCAAACCGGGAAATATGTGCAAAGCTGACAAAGAAAAAGCCGCTCGGATATCCGGGCGGCCGTTTCAATTCTCAAATCCGGGTTGGGATCAGAAGTTCGCGATATCCGCGCGCACCAGTCCGATATCTTCCAGCTGAGCGTCTGTCAGATTCACCAGAATCTTGCGTGTCTTGCGGGCTTCGTTCCATTCGACAGCTCCGTCGAAGGCTTTGATGAAGGTGTCCACTACGTGCAGGATAGAAGCTGCTCCGAGCGGCGCGTGAATGTTTGCTGTAGTTGCCATTTGCGCAGTCCTTGTATTTGAAACAGCCGACCCCTTGTCGGTTGTAAGCCTCATGTAGTCCCAAGGTCGCAGACTCACAATTGCTGGTCCGGTAACCCCGGATTGCGTCCTGTGCATATCTTTTGTCCGGTTTATGAACGGGTTGCGCCAAAGACCCGCCCAGCCCATATAGGGTGCCGACGATAGTGGAGGCTTACATGGCAGACAGCGACTTTCCCGGATGGCACGGCACAACGATCATTGGCGTCAAAAAGGGCGGTCAGATCGTCATCGCCGGTGACGGGCAGGTCAGCCTTGGCCAGACCGTGATCAAAGGCACCGCACGCAAGGTGCGTCGCCTGTCACCCGGTGGCTTTGAAATTGTCGCCGGATTTGCCGGATCCACAGCGGACGCGTTCACGTTGTTGGAGCGGCTGGAAACCAAGCTTGAAGCGACACCCGGCCAATTGGCCCGCGCATCGGTCGAACTGGCCAAGGATTGGCGCACGGATAAGTACCTGCAAAAACTCGAGGCGATGCTGATCGTCACCGACGGCAAGGACCTGTTTGTGATCACCGGGGCAGGGGATGTTCTTGAGCCCGAACATAACG
This sequence comes from Ruegeria sp. EL01, assembly GCF_900313035.1. Taxonomy (GTDB): domain Bacteria; phylum Pseudomonadota; class Alphaproteobacteria; order Rhodobacterales; family Rhodobacteraceae; genus Ruegeria. The sequence goes on from NZ_OMPS01000018.1 coordinate 16,960, forward strand.
TGGCCGCCATCGGATCGGGCGGAAACTTTGCCCTGGCTGCAGCCCGCGCCATGATGGACAGCGACAAATCGGCCGAAGACGTGGCCCGCCAATCCATGGCGATCGCGGCCGATATCTGCGTCTATACCAATGGCAATCTGACGGTCGAAGCGATCTCAGGCTAACAGAGTCGAGATTTCCTTACCTTTCCAGCGCCGGTGCATGCCGATCAGCCCAAGAATCGCCGCAACAATCACGATGTAATAGGGCACGCGGATATCGATGCTCATCAGGCCTCCGCCGATCAAGGACATCACCCCACCGGCAAGGCAGAATACCGCCGTCGTGACCCCCATAACCCAGCCCTGATCCGTCTCACTGACGGCCGAGGAAAACAGGCCCAGTAGGGTTGGGTAAGAAACTCCGAAAAAGAAGTAGAAGAAGAACACGGGGACATAGCTGAGCACGCCGTTGGGGCTAAAGGCAAAAGCAAACCCGCAAACCACCATCACAACCAGCGAGGTGTAGATAATTGCATGCTTGCTGAACCTCTCTTGCGCGGGTTTAACAAGGAAGGTGCTGGAGAACGCCAGCGCACAGCCGATAACCACCATGGCCATGCTTCCGCCGATCACCCCATAGCCAAAGGCACTGGTCAGGAAATTGTCTACAAACACATAAAACGTGACGTTCGCGATCATGAAAAGCGCGTAGACCGGCAGGATTCTCAAAACCATCGGATGTTCGCGCACCGCAATCAGGCTGTCCGTGATGTCACGCGGTCGGAACACAAACGCGGCCCGTTCGGTCCGTGTGTCCTTGAAGAAGAACGTCACAAGGGCGATGGCGATAAGAACCAAAACAAACGCGCCATAGAACGGGGTTTTCAATGTTGCCACGCTGCCCAGCAAGGCCGTATCTGACAGCACTGCGCCGATGATTGGCCCTCCGACCAGACCAAAGCTGACACCGGTGATAATATAGCCCATATTGCGGTCGCGGTCCGCCGCATCGGTGCTGCCGTCGATCATGGCCGCCTGCGCGATGGGCTGGTTTCCTGCGGTGAACCCGGTGATGGACCGGCCCACGATCAACAACAGAAGGCTGTTGAGGTACAAGGCTGCAATGGTCAGCGCGTAGCCCGCCAATGCGCCCGCAAGACAGACCAACAGTGCATTCTTGCGCCCGATCGAGTCCGACACTTTTGAGACGTAAACAACGCCGAGAAACCAAGACAGAAAGAAGCAACCGATCACCAGGCCATAGTACAGGTGCCGGCTGCCCGACGATGTGCTTTCCGGCAAAAACCCTGATTTTGTCTCCATGATCAGTGAGTTGATGATCGGGAAAACCAGACCCTGACCAATCAGGTCCACAAACACGACAAACAGCAATGTGATTTTGGCAATCTTCGTCATTCCGCAATCCTGACCACTCAACCCATTGAAATCACTTTAGCAGACGCGGGTCGTTTGACCTATGGGGCTGTTGACGGAAAGCAATTGCAAACCGAAGACGCCGTTGCTAACCAACGCTGCCAGAGAAGTTGGCTTGGTTGTTTTCATGGTCGCCGTGATTACCTATGCCAAATGTCACCAATGCCGACCGAAAGGACTGCCCCTTGACCGACCTGACCCCGCGCGAGATTGTCTCGGAACTGGACCGTTTTATCATCGGTCAGAAAGACGCGAAACGCGCGGTGGCGGTGGCGTTGCGCAATCGCTGGCGGCGCAAGCAGCTGGCCGATGACATTCGCGATGAGGTCTATCCAAAGAACATCCTGATGATCGGGCCCACCGGTGTTGGTAAAACCGAAATCAGCCGCCGTCTGGCCAAACTGGCGCGCGCACCTTTCATCAAGGTCGAGGCGACGAAATTCACCGAGGTCGGCTATGTCGGCCGCGACGTGGAACAGATTATCCGCGATCTGGCCGACGCTGCCATTCTGCAGACCCGCGAATACATGCGCGAAGACGTGAAGGCAAAAGCCTATGAAGCTGCCGAAGATCGTGTGATCGAGGCCATTGCAGGAACCGACGCCCGCGACGGCACACGGGAAATGTTCCGCAAGAAACTTAAAGCAGGCGAGCTGGACGATACGGTCATCGAGCTTGAAATTGCCGACAGCTCGAACCCGATGCCGATGCTCGACATTCCCGGCCAACCCGGCAGCCAGATGGGAATGATGAACCTGGGCGATATCTTTGGCAAAGCCTTTGGGGGACGCACTGTGAAGCGCCGGATGAGCGTCGCGGAAAGCTATGATCTTCTGATCGGGGAAGAGGCGGACAAGCTGCTGGACGACGAGGCCGTCAATCGAACCGCGTTAGAGTCCGTTGAGCAGAACGGCATCGTGTTCCTGGACGAGATTGACAAGGTTTGCGCGCGCACCGACGCCCGTGGTGGCGATGTCAGCCGCGAAGGTGTGCAGCGGGATCTTTTACCTCTGATCGAGGGCACAACCGTGTCCACCAAACACGGTGCGGTGAAAACTGACCACATCCTGTTTATTGCGTCGGGTGCGTTTCACATCGCCAAGCCGTCTGACCTATTGCCAGAACTTCAGGGCCGTTTGCCCATCCGGGTCGAGCTTCGGGCGCTGACTGAAGAGGATTTCGTGCGTATCCTGACGGAAACCGACAATGCCCTGACCCGTCAATATACTGCCCTGATGGGTACAGAACAGGTCACCGTTGGTTTCACCAAAGACGGTATCGCCGCGCTGGCGCGCATTGCGGCCGACGTAAACCAAAGCGTCGAAAACATTGGCGCGCGCCGGTTGTACACGGTGATGGAGCGTGTTTTCGAAGACCTCTCCTTTGTTGCGCCTGACAAAGCGGGGGCAGAAATCACCGTCGATGCGCAGTTTGTCAGTGACAATCTGGGTGAGTTGACCAAATCCGCAGACCTGAGTCGTTACGTTCTGTAACCAAACCAGCCAGAATTCGCTGCTTTATTGCGGGCGTTCTCCTGTTGTCACTGGACGCGGTGCGGGAAATCAATAGCGTAACGCAACGACGCTTCGAGGTCTGGTTGTGCTGCGCTATTTGTTTATTCTACTGACTACTGCTTCTTTGAGTGCCTGTGTGGATCGCTCGATTTCCGAAACCGTTCCAAGTGCACTACGAGTTGGAACACCGGAAACTGTCTTTGCGGTGACGTCGCGCGCACGCGAAGCTGACGGGTCATACGGGTATCGCCGGGCACAGCAGCTGCGGTATCTGGAAATGACGGTATCAATTCCACCCTCCCACACCCCGGGGACCCTGAAATTCTCTTATGCAGACCCAAACCCTGACAAACAGTTCGTCTTGGCCGATGTTGACGAGTTTTCCGGTCCGCAGGATCTTGGGCAGCGATTGACAGGCGTGAAAGACGTCACAATTTTTGTCCATGGCTACAACGCAACCCAGACGGAAACTGCATTTCGGGCCGCACAATTGGCGCATGACATCGGAATTCCCGGGTCGATCCTGATCTATTCCTGGCCCAGCCAGGCGCGCGGAATTGGCTATGCCTATGATCTGGACAGCATGCTGTTTGCCCGGGACGGGCTGGAACGAACCATTGCCGAGTTAAAAGCAATGGGCGTGACGCATGTGAACATCCTGGCCCATTCAATGGGCGGCGCCCTGACAATGGAAATGATGCGTCAGGCAGAACTGCGCCAGCCCGGCTGGTCCAAACGCAACATCGAAGGCGTCATTCTGATTTCACCGGACCTGGATGTGGATCTGTTCCGCACGCAGATGGACAGCATCAAAAACCCGCCGGATCCGTTTGTTGTGATGGTGTCGAAAAAGGACAAGGTCTTGAATATCTCGGCCCGGCTGCGCGGCACTGCCGACAGTAAAAGGCTGGGAAATATAGACTCGATTGAGCAGCTGGAAGACTACCCAATCAGCGTGATCGATACGACTGCGTTCAACAGTGATGCCGGATCGTCGCATTTCGTGGCGGCCACCTCGCCAGCGCTTTTGTCCATTCTCAGCTCTGTTCGGCGCGTCAACAGCACCTTCGGACGTGATCGGCCGGGGGTAAAAGCGTTGGTCCCAGCAACCGAAATCAATACGGATGGAGCAACTGAGATTGTTCTGTCCGAGACGGGACAGGCGCAGGTCACCACTCCGTGACGCAGTTTCGCCTGCGCCAGTACCTTTTTGAAAATGCAACTTGGCTTGGCGCAGGGGTTTTGCTGACTTTCCTGTCCTGTTTTGGCCAGACGTTCTTTATCTCGATCTTCGCTGGTGAAATCAGATCAGAGTTTGGGCTAAGCCATGGCGCATGGGGTGGGTTATACACGCTAGGCACGACCGTCTCCGCCGTTGTCATGATTTGGGCTGGCGGGTTGACGGATATCTTCCGTGTGCGGGTCCTGGGCCCGGTTGTTCTGGCAGGTCTGGCATTGGCTGCCGTCGCCATGGCGCTGAATTCCTGGGTGGTTCTGCTGCCTGTGGTCATCTTTCTGCTGCGTCTTTTTGGCCAAGGGATGAGCACACATTTGGCAGTGGTTGCAATGGCGCGCTGGTTCACGGCCACGCGCGGCAAAGCTCTCTCGATTGCGTCAATCGGGTTTGCGATTGGTGAGGCGATGCTGCCGCTGGCCTTTGTGGCTGCGATGGTGTTCCTGGACTGGCGCTGGCTTTGGGTCTTCGCTGCGGGCCTCACCCTTATCGGTATCCCGGTATTGATGCGGCTATTGCGACAAGAACGAACACCGCAAAGTCTGGCAGACGAATATTCCTCCACCGGCATGCAAGGCCGTCATTGGACCCGGCGCGAAGCCTTGTTTCATCCACTGTTCTGGTTCATTGCGCCTTCGGTACTGGCGCCGTCCGCTTTCACCACCGCGTTCTTCTTTCATCAGGTTTATCTGGCCGAAGTCAAAGGCTGGCAACATATCCAGCTGGTCGCTTTGTTCCCTGTCTATACCGCCGTATCGCTGCTTTCGATGTTCGCTGCGGGATGGGCTTTGGACAAATGGGGCACAGCACGCATGATGCCGTTTTATCAGCTGCCCTTCGCCGTGGGCTTTGTCATTCTGGCAATGTCGACCACGATCAGCGGCGCTATGGTTGGGTTGATTTTTTTGGGCCTGACCGTTGGGGCAAACAGCACTTTGCCCAGCGCCTTTTGGGCCGAGTTCTACGGCACGCGGCATATTGGATCGATAAAAGCGCTGGCCACCGCCGTCATGGTGCTTGGGTCTGCCATCGGGCCGGGCCTGACCGGCATTCTGATTGACTATGGCGTGCCGCTCGACACCCAGTTCCTTTGGATCGGCGCGTTCTTTGTGCTGGTATGTTTATTGGTCTGGATTGGCGTGTCACGCGCCGTGCGCACTCTTTAACGGGTGCGCCGCAGATAGACGTAGTAAGCGCCATCGCCACCATGGCTGATATGGGCAGGCGACACCTGCATCACGGCCTGCGCCAATGGGTGCAGAGACAACCATTTCGGCACCTGATTGCGCAACACGCCTCGGGGCGTTGGAATCGGACCGGGCTCATCCCGGTCTTTCCCTTTCCCGGTCACCACCAGCACCAGGCGCTTGCCCTGTGCCTGAGCATTCAAGATGAACCGGATCAGCGCCGGATGGGCCGTATCAACCCGCATTCCGTGCAGATCAAGCTTGCCTTCGGGCTTCAGCTTGCCGCGTTTCATCCGGTTGAAGGCTTTTACGTCCATCTGAACCGGAGCGCTCCTGAGCGCTTCTGTTACCGAAGGCTTAAGGGTGTTCCCGGATGGCTTCACACGGTGGGTCTGCCCCAGTTCGAATGCGTCAATCCGGGGCTTCGGATTTTTCTTCGGCTTTGGCTTGGGCAGAGGCGTTGGATGAACAGCCTGCGGGATCTCAGGGTGCAGCCGTTCCGCCTTTTGCGCGACCTTCCGCCAAAGCTCGACCTCGTCCGCCGTCAGTTTGCGCCGGGTCATCAGAATTCATCCGGCAACAAGGCGTAAGCGCGTTGGATCGGCAGCAAAACCACCATTCGGCCCGGGTCTTTCAATTGTCCGGCGGCCTGACCTGCCTCATCTCCGGTTCCGAAAAAGATATCGGCCCGCTGCGCGCCTTTGATGGCCGATCCTGTATCCTGCGCGATCATCAATCGACGGATCGGGTCTTTTCCATCCTTTTCCACCCAGACCGGTGCGCCAAGTGGCGTATAGACCGGGTCAGCCGCAATGCTGCGCATCGTGGTGACGGATCGGTTCATCGCGCCCAACGGTCCGAATTCGGGCGCAACACGCGTGACTTCGCGAAAAAACACATAGGACGGGTTGTGAAACAACAGCTCTGCGCCGGCCTCGGGATTCTTGCGAACCCATGCGCGGATCATCTGGGCGCTGACCTCATGCGCGCCTAAAATCCCACGCCGAACCAGCTCCACTCCGATCGAGCGATAGGGGTGTCCATTTGCGCCGCCATATCCGACGCGTAAAGCGCCACCATCTGGCAAGCGCACACGGCCCGAGCCCTGAATTTGCAGAAAGAACAGTTCAACCGGGTCGTCGACCCACGCAATCTCCAACCCGCGGCCCTGCATCGCCGCGCCGGTCAGGATTTCACGGCGGCTTAACCATTGCCCGTCTTCGCGGGCCTCGGGCGGCATCTTGTAGATCGGGTATTTGAACCGATCCGACCGCGATCTGGATCCATCAAGCTCTGGTTCGAAATAACCGGTAAACAGCGCATCATTCCCGTCCTCGACCAGAACCGGGCGAAAGAACAACTCAAAAAACGACCGGGCTGCATCTGGCTCATAAGATTGGGCCGCGCCACAAAGCGCCCGCCAGTCCGGGCCAGATAGATCACCACATGTGTTCAGAAACACCGAAAGGGCCGCCCCGTGATCGTCGGCGGCCCAGCCATCAAGATCGTCGAATGACAGGATAGAGCGCGTCGCCTCTGCTCCGGCGGCGCTGGCAGAGGTCATGACACCCACCAATAGTAGCGACCGGAGCGTTGCAATCATGCGTCCGTGGCGACAAGCAGCCAGTTTGGATCGTCCTTGCCCATCACCCGGGCAAAAGTCCAACTGTCCTTTTGGCGTTTGATCGTATTGGGGTTGCCTTCGATGATATCGCCACCGCGGTCACGCACGACCGATGTCAGCTCGCCGACAAAGCGCATGGTGATTTCCGCCTGATTGGTGTCCTTGTCGAATTTTGCATCCGACAGGGTAGTTTCGCGCACACCAACAAATTCAGCCTCAATCGTCAGGCCCTGATCTTCGCGGGCGGAAACAACCGATACAAAGGTGTCAAACACCTCTTCCGACAGGAACGGCTGAATCTCATCCAGATTTCCCTTCTCGAATCCCATCACGATCATCTCGTACGCTCCGCGCGCGCCCTGCACGAATTCAGTGACGGAAAAGCTGGGCTCGACCCGCTTCATCGCAGCCAAAGTCTGGGCCTGATCGCTGTCTTCGGGCACATGATCCGTGATGTCATGATCCGGGCCACCTTCAATGACTTCGAAATCTCCGCGAGATTTACTTGCATTGGGCTGCTGTTGCAGCGGTGGTTTCTCGAAACCTTCGCGCGTGCCCAAAACGCTTCTCAGGCGGAGGATCAGGAAAACAGCAATGCCAAGTAGCACCAATAGCTGGATCATGGGATGGTTGCTCATTTCATTCTCTTTTCAGCGCCGAGACTTTGTGTACACGGCCTCATGCCACTATGTAGGTGACAGTTGGTGGCAAGTCCACAGCCCCAGCTATGAGAAAGGATAGCGCAAATGTACCTGTTCTTGGCATTTTTATTGGTGCCTATCATTGAAATCGCTCTGTTCATTCAGGTTGGTGGGTTGATCGGTCTTTGGCCCACGCTTGCGATTGTAGTGCTGACTGCGGTTTTGGGCACCGTTCTGGTTCGGACACAAGGTCGCATGGCGCTGGGGCAATTGCAGCGCTCATTTGCCGAACTTGATGATCCGACCGAACCGCTGGCCCACGGTGCCATGATCCTGCTGTCGGGGGCATTGCTGCTCACTCCGGGGTTTTTCACCGATGCCGTGGGGTTTGCCCTGTTGATCCCCGGTTTTCGGATGGCAGTCTTTCGCTATCTGAAATCCAAAGTCAAAGTCACCCATTTTCAGATGGGTTCGGGTCCTGGCTTTCAAAACAAAAAGGCCCCGTTTGATCAGGGCGACGTGATTGACGGAGAGTTCACCGAGGTGCGCCCGCGAAAAAAACCCTCAAAACCCTCCAAATTGGTAGAAGGCCCGCACGAGCATTGAGGTGTCGCGCCCAACTTGCTAAGCAGTGGCGATTTTTACATTTGGAGTAGATCCATGGCCGAAGAAAACGCTGCAGAAAACACTGCGGCACCATCCGCCCCGCAGGTTCAGATGCGTGTTTTGGGGCAATTCATCCGGGATATGTCGTTTGAGAACGTGATGGCTCAAAAAGGCGTATCCGGCGATGTTCAGCCCGAAATCGCCGTTCAGGTGAACCTGGATGCCAAAAAGCGTCAGGCTGATCATCAATACGAAGTGTCGATCAAGCTGAACCTGAAATCCAAGGCCAAAGGTCTGGAAGACGTCCTGTTCCTGTGCGAGTTGGACTATTGCGGTCTGTTCCACATCGAAGGTGTGCCAGAGGATCAACTGCACCCGTTCCTGATGATCGAATGCCCGCGGATGTTGTTCCCATTCCTGCGTCGCATCGTCAGCGACATTACCCGTGACGGTGGCTATCCGCCGGTCAATCTGGACAACATCGACTTCGTCAGCCTGTATCGCAATGAGCTGGCGCGCCGTCAGTCGGAACAGGCGCAAAGCGCTGACGCCTAAAGCATTGACCCGCGCCTGACCGGATCAGGCGCGGGTCCACAGGGCAGTATCGCCCAATTTCTCGACAAAAGCATCATGTGCCGCTTGCTCATCCGCGGTGATCCGGGATGGCAGGGCCGTCGAACGCGGCGCTGGCCGCCAGTCATCACCGCCGCCTGCAGCTGTCGAACCCGATGCAGACAGGCCAAAATCGGGTTGCCGCCCACCGATCAGCTCCAGATAGACCTCGGCCAGAATTTCAGAGTCGAGCAAAGCGCCGTGCAATACCCGGTTCGAGTTATCTATGTTGAACCGCCGACACAGCGCATCCAGCGAGGCGGGCGAGCCCGGAAAGCGTTTGCGCGCAATGGCCAGCGTGTCCAGCGCCTGATCCATCGGCAGCGGCGGCAGGCCCATCCAACCAAGTTCAGCGTTCAGGAACTTCATATCGAACGATGCGTTGTGGATCACCAGCTTCGCGTCGCCGACAAAATCTCGGAATCCCTGACCAACTTTGGCAAAGACCGGCTTATCTTTCAGGGTCACCTGGCCTTTTTCGATCGGGCGCGGCGGCTCCAACAGATCCGGGCCAATACCGTGAACGCCAAACGCCTCTTCGGGCATGAATCGTTCCGGGTTTATGTAGACATGATAGGTTTCGCCGGTCGCCACATGGTTCCACAGCTCAACCGCGCCGATTTCTACAATCCGGTCACCACTTTCGGGGTCGAAGCCTGTGGTTTCGGTGTCGAGTACAATCTCACGCATCTGCCAATCCCGCCCGTATTTGCCTGATCACATCCTGCACCTGCGCGCGGGCATGGTCCAGCGTGTCGGTGACAATCACATAGTCTGACCGCGCGGATTTTTCGACGTTTGGCATCTGTTTGGCGCGGATTTGTTCAAACTGGGCCTCGGTCATCGTGCCACGCTCCATCACCCGGCGTTTTTGTTCCTCGACCGGGATCGACACGCAGGCCACCGCGTCCATCGCCGCATCACCGCCGGTTTCAAACAGCAGCGGGATGTCGAACACCAGAATATCTGCGGCCGTGCGATCGCGAAATGCGGCCCGATCTGCTGCAACCAGCGGATGCACAATCGTTTCAATGGTTTTCAGGGCTGTTGGATCATCTGAAATGATCTGCTTTAGCGCATCCCGGTTCACTGCACCGTCCACGATAGCAGGCGGAAACACTGTTCTCATGGGTTCAACCGCTGCGCCGCCTCTTGAATACAGCCGGTGAACTGCAGCATCCGCATCCCAAAGCGCACATCCTTCGTCGACAAACATCTGTGCTGTGGTGCTTTTGCCCATGCCAATGGACCCGGTCAAACCTAAGGCGAAGCTCATGCCAGTGCGGCAGCGCGGGCGTCTGCGTCCACGTCAGGGCGAACTCCAAACCAGCGCTCGAACCCGGGTACGGCCTGATGCAACAGCATGCCCAATCCGTCGACGGTCGTGCATCCAGCGTCGTCTGCTGTTTGCAGAAGGCGGGTTTTTAGCGGGGCGTAGACCAAATCGGTGACCACAGCACCGGGTTGCAACCCGTCCAACGGTACCCGCAAGTCCGGCTGGCCCTGCATGCCCAAAGACGTTGTGTTGACCACCAGTTCGGCGTTTTCGATCACATTGCCGGCCTGAACCCAGTCGACCACACTAATGCGCTGGCCAAATTCCTCTTTCAGATGATCGGCTCGGCTTCGGGTCCGGTTGGTCAGCAGGATTTCCGGGACCCCGGCATCAGCGAGGGCTTGTAACACCGCGCGCGCCGCGCCTCCGGCACCAAACACAACGGCCGGGCCGTCTGCGGCGTTCCAGTCCGGCGCGCCGCTGTACAGGTTTTCCATGAACCCGTAGCCATCCGTGTTGTCGGCATGGATCGACCCGTCTTCCCGAAACACCAGCGTATTCGCAGCGCCGATCACCGTGGCACGGTCCGATGCATAATCGGCCAAACGCAACGCGGCTTCCTTGTGCGGTACCGTTACATTTGCGCCGACAAAACCCGCCTTTGGCAATGTTCGCAAAACGGCCTCAAGGTCTGCCGGTGCCACGTCCATGGGAACATAGTGCCCGGGCAAACCATAGGTTTTCAGCCAATGACCATGCAGCTTTGGCGAACGGGAGTGCCCAATAGGATGCCCAATCACGCCAGCCAGCGGAACCCGAGAGTCCGTCATTGATCAATCACCCCTTTGACAGCCAGAAAATTTAGCAGCTCAAGTAAAGGCATACCCAAGACGTTAAAATAGTCCCCGTCAATGGTGGCGAACAGGCGTACGCCTTCTTCTTCCAACTTGTAGCCTCCGACAGCATGGCGGATGCTGTCCCAGTTTCGCGCTACATAATCGTTCAGATATGCGTCGGAACTGGCGCGCATGCGAAGACGCACCTGGCCAACGTGCCGCCAGATCGGTTCACCATCTTGATAGATCACCGCAGCAGACAGCAGCATATGTCGCTTCCCTCGCATCATCTTAAGCTGCGCCAACGCGTCTTCAGGCGTTTCAGGCTTGGACAGCAATCGACCTTCAAAATCCAGAACCTGATCGCACCCCAAAACCATCGCGCCAGGGTTCTTATCACTGATCTTGCGCGCCTTCATTTCTGCCAGCGCGTCCGCGATATCACGGGGCGGCGCATCCTCGGCCAACAGCGCGCGTTTCGCGGTATCCTCATCCACGCGAGCGACCTGAACCGTATGTGGCACACCTGCGTTTTCAAGCAGCTGAGTTCGGACAGAAGACCCTGACGCCAGGATGATGGGGACAGACATGTGGAAAACCCCGTGTGCAAATCATTGAGAGTTCTGGGGTGCTTTTTATGGTTTTCCGGTTGACACGCAACCCTGGGATTTTCGCGTCACACTTCCCCGAGTCGTGCGGAAATCATCCAGCCGGGACAAGAATAACTTTGCGCAAAGGGACAATTCTAGTTTCCGAGATTACCCAAAGAGTTATCCCCAGTCGAGCGTTGCCAAATACGATGCAAACAATTGTTATTAATAAATAAATTATCATACCAACAGAATCATTTGTGACACAAAAGATTCTGTCCACGTGGGGAAAACTTGGGTGTAAAAAAGTAATCCACGGATTCTGGCTTCCCTACAAAACCATCATCCTTTTTCTTTTCCTATTTTTTTATTAGGTAGGTCGGGAACAAAGCCGAGAGCCAAAATGACAGATCTTCTTTTCACGCTGTACCCATGGGTGAAATCACTTCACATCATGGCCGTCATTTCGTGGATGGCTGGTCTGTTCTATCTTCCCAGACTGTTCGTCTATCATGTCGAAAAAGCGCAGTCCGTCGACGGGGCGCAAGAAATTTTCTTCGAGATGGAGCACAAGCTGCTGCGCGTGATTATGGGACCCGCAAGTATCGTGGCCTGGGTTTGCGGATTGATCATGGTCTTTACACCCGGCATCGTCAGTTGGGATTTCAGCTGGCCCTGGGTCAAGGGTGCAGCAGTGATCGGCATGACGTGGTTTCATCATTGGCTGATGGCACGACGTAAAGACCTCTTAGAGGGACGTAACACGCTCACAGGGCGTCAGTACCGCATGATGAATGAGGTTCCGACCGTTTTGATGGTCGTGATCGTTCTGGCCGTGATATTGAAATTCTGAGGCCTGTTTGACTCCGATCGCCTTGGCGCTTATGTAAGTCGCAACACGCCCGTCCGGGCGACGTATCTTCCAAGTTAAAACTCCAGTCTGTGCCGCACACTACGCGGCCAAGGTTCGCATAATTATGACAACTGAATCCCTGAATCTGGCCGACCTGAAGGCCCAAAGCCCTAAAGACCTTCTGGCCATGGCCGAAGAGCTGGAAATCGAAAACGCCTCGACCATGCGAAAAGGCGAGATGATGTTCCAGATTCTACGCGAACGCGCGGATGAAGGCTGGGTCGTGGGTGGCGACGGTGTGCTTGAGGTTCTTCAGGATGGGTTCGGCTTTCTCCGCTCGCCTGAGGCGAACTATCTGCCCGGTCCGGACGATATCTATGTCTCGCCGGATATGATCCGTCTGCATTCCCTGCGCACCGGTGATACGGTTGAGGGTGATATTAAAGCCCCTGATGAGAGTGAGCGCTATTTCGCGCTGACCAAAGTTACCAAGATCAACTTTGAAGAGCCTGAGAAAGCTAAACATAAGGTTGCCTTTGACAACCTGACACCGCTGTACCCCGATGAGCGTCTGAAGATGGAGATCGAAGATCCCACCATCAAGGACAAGTCGGCCCGTGTGATCGATCTGGTCTCGCCGATTGGTAAAGGTCAGCGGTCACTGATCGTGGCGCCGCCACGGACCGGTAAGACGGTAATCCTACAGAACATTGCGCATTCGATCGAACAGAACCACCCAGAGTGCTATCTGATTGTTCTGCTGATCGACGAACGCCCCGAAGAGGTGACCGACATGCAGCGCTCGGTGAAGGGTGAGGTTGTGTCCTCGACCTTCGACGAACCAGCGACGCGCCACGTTGCAGTCTCGGAAATGGTCATCGAAAAGGCCAAGCGTTTGGTCGAGCATAAACGAGATGTTGTTATTCTTCTTGACTCGATCACAAGACTTGGTAGGGCCTTTAACACTGTGGTGCCATCTTCGGGTAAAGTTTTGACTGGTGGCGTAGACGCCAACGCCCTACAACGGCCTAAACGTTTCTTTGGTGCGGCACGGAATATCGAAGAGGGTGGATCACTGACCATCATCGCCACTGCGCTGATCGATACCGGCAGCCGGATGGATGAGGTCATCTTTGAAGAATTCAAAGGCACTGGTAACTCGGAAATCGTTCTGGATCGTAAGATCGCAGACAAGCGCGTGTTCCCGGCGATCGACATCCTCAAGTCCGGTACGCGGAAAGAGGATCTGTTGGTCGACAAGGGCGATCTGGCCAAGACCTTCGTCCTGCGCCGTATCCTCAACCCCATGGGCACCACCGATGCGATTGAGTTCCTGTTGTCGAAGTTGAAACAGACCAAGACAAACGGCGAATTCTTCGACTCGATGAATACCTGACACAGGTCTTAACCGACGCGAGGCCTTCGAATGGATACGATATTCGCCTTGGCCAGCGCGCAAGGCAAAGCGGGCGTGGCAGTAATCCGTCTGTCCGGTCCGCACGCGCATCGCGCTGCGGCCGCACTTACAGGTGGGGATTTGCCGCCGCGCGGTATCAAACTGCGTACTCTGCGCGATCCGGACGGGTCGCGATTGGATGATGGGCTGATCCTGACTTTCCAAACGCCCGCAAGCTTTACCGGCGAAGACGTGGCCGAACTGCAGATCCACGGCAGCACAGCATCAGTAAACGCCGTGCTGCGGTCCTTGTCTGAGGCCGATGGGTTGCGCGTGGCGGACCCCGGAGAGTTCACCCGTCGGGCCTTGGAAAACGGAAAGATGGACCTGACGCAGGTCGAAGGCCTTGCGGATCTGATTGACGCTGAAACCGAAGCGCAGCGCAAACAAGCTCAGGCCATTCTGGCAGGTAAGCTGGGAGGGCTGGCAGAACGATGGCGGCGTGATTTGATTCGGGCAGCTTCCTTGTTGGAAGCCGTCATTGATTTTGCTGACGAAGATATTCCAACAGATGTGACACCCGAAGTGCGTGACCTTGTATCAGGTGTGATGACCGATCTAAAGCGCGAGGCGGACGGTGTTAAGATCGCTGAACGGATTCGGACGGGGTTTGAGGTTGCCATTGTTGGCCTGCCCAACGCTGGCAAGTCCACACTGCTAAATGCATTGGCCGGGCGCGACGCAGCGATTACGTCTGAATACGCCGGAACGACCCGGGATGTCATTGAAGTTCGGATGGACCTGGCGGGCTTGCCGGTGACCTTGTTGGATACGGCAGGATTGCGAGATACAGAAGACTACGTTGAAAGCCTGGGGATCGAACTGGCCAGAAAGCGGGCCGAAGCTGCAGACCTTCGGGTGTTTCTGGCGGAATCGCCGGAAGAGCTGGGCGTTCCAATGCAAGACGGGGACATTCAGGTTTTACCCAAAGCCGACTTGCGAGAAGGTTCCGACGGCGGGATCTCTGGCAAGACGGGACAGGGTATCGACGCGCTGATATCCCAGATTTCGTATGTACTCGGTGGACGATCTACTAGCCATGGTATTGCTACGCGCGAGCGTCATCGCATTGCGATCACTAAATCTATGGATTCGCTTGGATCTGCAATGACGGTTCTGGAATCAGGCCCAGACTTGTATGATATCGCAGCAGAAGAGTTAAGAACTGCCATCCGGGCTCTTGAATCCTTGGTTGGGAGAATAGATGTCGAAACCCTGCTGGATGAGATCTTCTCCAGCTTTTGTCTCGGTAAGTGAGGAGTGTTTCACGTGAAACATTCGAAATTCGATGTAGTTGTGATTGGCGCGGGTCATGCGGGCACCGAAGCTGCGCATGCAGCTGCTAGAATGGGGGCGTCCACAGCTTTGGTGACGCTGTCTGCGGCGGATATTGGCGTAATGTCTTGTAACCCGGCCATTGGAGGGCTGGGCAAAGGGCATTTGGTGCGAGAGATTGACGCGCTGGACGGCGTTATGGGCCGCGTCGCAGATCAAGCAGGTATCCAGTTTCGCTTGCTAAATCGCCGAAAGGGGCCGGCGGTTCAGGGGCCTCGCACCCAAGCGGATCGGGCGTTGTACAAGGCTGCGATGCAAAATGAAACGCAGGGCCAAGAACATCTTTCGGTAGTTATCGGCGAAGTCGTCGATTTCTTGATGGATGGAAAACGCGTTGCCGGAGTAAAGCTAAGTGACAACTCAGAAATCCCTGCGCGCGCGGTCATTCTGACATCCGGTACCTTTCTGCGTGGTGTTATCCATATCGGCGATGTCTCTCGCCCCGGTGGCCGTATGGGGGATCGCCCCTCAGTTAAGCTGGCAGAGCGGTTGGACAGCTATAAGCTTCCCATGGGTCGGCTCAAAACTGGTACACCACCGCGCCTGGACGGCCGAACAATCGACTGGTCTGACCTGGCTCGTCAGGATGGGGATGATGAACCGACGCTGTTTTCATTCCTCTCCACGTCGGTTGTTGCGCCGCAAATCGCTTGCGGAATAACGCACACAAACGAACGTACTCACGAAATCATCGAAAAGAACCTGAACAAGTCCGCGATGTATGGCGGCCATATTGATGGAGTGGGGCCACGGTATTGTCCTTCGATTGAAGACAAGATTGTTCGGTTTGCTGATAAGGATTCTCATCAGGTTTTTCTCGAACCTGAAGGCGTCAACGATCATACGATTTACCCAAACGGAATTTCGACCTCACTGCCGCAGGATGTTCAGCTTGACTACGTGCGGTCCATCAAAGGACTTGAAAAGGCTGATATCCTTCAACCGGGATATGCCATTGAGTATGACTATGTGGACCCACGTGTGCTGACGGCATCCTTGTCGCTGCCAGAGGTTCCAGGTCTATATCTTGCGGGTCAAATCAACGGAACCACAGGATATGAGGAGGCTGCAGCCCAGGGCATGGTTGCTGGCCTGAATGCAGCGCTGGAGGTTCAAGCTCGTGAGCCTGCTCACTTCACCCGCGCGGACAGTTATATTGGCGTTATGATTGATGATCTAACAACACGCGGTGTTGCCGAACCGTATCGCATGTTTACGTCTCGGGCCGAGTTCCGTCTGTCTTTGCGGGCGGACAACGCCGATCAACGCCTGACGCCACTCGGCCTGAACTTGGGCTGCGTCAGCGAGACTCGGCATTCTCATTTTGAAAAGAAAATGGGTCGGCTCGGTGCGGTGAAATCAAAGCTGACCGAACGAACCTATACGCCGAAAGAGGTGCGGGCTGCGGGTATCAATGTCAATCAAGATGGAAATCGTCGGGATGGTATGGCGATCTTGGCCTTCCCAGATGTTTCTTTTGATGGCTTGTTGCCTTTGATTCCTGAACTTCAAGACGTCGAACCCAGTATCCGCCTGCAGGTCGAACGTGACGCACTTTACGCAAACTATATTGCGCGACAACAAAGGGATGTCGACGCGATGAAGCGCGACGAAGCTTACGTGATCCCTCGGGCGTTTGACTATTTCGCGCTGGATGGCTTGTCATCAGAGATGAAGCAGAAGCTCTCTCAGGCCAAACCGGAGAATATTGCTCAGGCCAGTCGGGTAGAAGGGGTAACGCCGGCGGCGCTGACACTGGTTCTGGCGAAACTCCGCAGGGATCAAAGAGCTCGCCAAGCATGACGCCTGAACACTCATTATTTGAGGGCTTGGATGTTTCACGTGAAACATTGTCCCGCCTGATAACCTATGTCGAACTGGTAAAGCGCTGGAATCCCAAGATCAATTTGGTGTCCAGAAACAGCCTGTCGAACATTTGGGAGCGGCACATCCTTGATTCCGTTCAGGTTTACAGATGCGCCGATGAATTTCACAGCTGGGTGGATCTTGGCAGCGGCGGTGGTTTCCCCGGTATGGTCTGCGCCATCATGGCGGCTGACGAGGCGCCGCAATCCCATTTTTCGCTTGTAGAAAGCGATCAAAGAAAATCGGCGTTCCTTCGTAGCGTTGTGCGGGAATGTGGCCTGGACTGCAAAGTCATTTCCAAGCGAATCGAAGCTGTTGATAGTCTGGATGCAGATATAGTTTCAGCCCGGGCTTTGGCAAACCTGCGTATGCTATTGTCCTTTTGTGACAGGCATTTAGGCGAAAACGGGACAGCTTTGTTGCCCAAAGGCGAAAACTGGAAAAAAGAGCTAAGCGAGGCGCGTGAGGAATGGAAATTTGATGCAGAGCCGATTACAAGTTTAACAGAACCCCAGGCCGTCATCCTTAAGATCAAAGGAGTATCACGTGGTTGATCTGTCTCGTCCTTCAGGGCCTCGTATTATTGCGGTCGCCAATCAGAAGGGCGGGGTTGGAAAAACAACGACAGCGATCAATCTCGCAGCCGGTTTGGCAGAAGCTGGTTGCAGGGTTCTGGTGGTTGATCTCGATCCGCAAGGAAACGCATCAACGGGATTGGGTGTCGAAGACCGGGATTGGACCACTTATGATCTGATCCTGGATGACGCACCGCTTGAAGCGGTTGTACAGGAAACGGAAATCGGCGGTTTATTTGTTGTCCCGGCAACTGTGGATCTCAGCTCGGCTGATATTGAGCTGAT
Source organism: Ruegeria sp. EL01 (assembly GCF_900313035.1). Classification (GTDB taxonomy): domain Bacteria; phylum Pseudomonadota; class Alphaproteobacteria; order Rhodobacterales; family Rhodobacteraceae; genus Ruegeria. Next base: position 34,865 of record NZ_OMPS01000018.1, read on the forward strand.
TTCGAATGAAAAGCGCAGTTACTTGCTACATGATGCTCTGCGTCAAACTGCTATCGATTCATTTGAGCTGGATTTTGTCCTGATTGATTGCCCGCCATCGCTGAATCTGTTGACTGTCAACGCAATGGTTGCGGCCCATTCGGTGCTGGTTCCCTTGCAAAGTGAATTCTTTGCTTTGGAGGGACTTTCGCAACTTATGCTCACGATTCGAGAGGTGCGGCAAACTGCGAATCCGGACCTTAGAATCGAAGGTGTTGTGTTGACCATGTATGACAACCGCAACAACTTGTCCCGTCAGGTCGAAAAGGATGCACGTGACAATCTGGGAGAGATGGTCTTTAAGACCAAGATACCCAGAAACGTGCGGGTCAGCGAAGCGCCGTCTTATGCGCTCCCAGTTTTGCAATATGACTCGGGCTCGTTGGGGGCGATGGCTTATCGGCATCTGGCGCGTGAGGTCATGCACAAGAACAATAAGGCCGCCGCCTGAGCGGCAGTGAGGAGGGCGACGTGAGCGCCAAAAAGACAAAACCAAGGGGTTTGGGGCGTGGATTGTCCGCCCTTATGGCCGATGTCACACAGGATTCCGAGGGACGCTTACCAACGACGTCACGGCGTCCTGATCTGAACGTTCCGATTGAAAAGCTGCGTGCCAATCCAAACCAGCCGCGCCGAACATTTATGCCCGAGCAGTTGGATGAACTGGCTGCATCGGTGAAGGAAAAAGGCGTTATTCAGCCTTTGATCGTCCGCTCGGTGGGTGATGGCGCGTATGAGATTGTTGCGGGCGAACGCCGCTGGCGCGCTGCGCAAATGGCGCAGCTGCATGAAATTCCTGTAATTGTTCGTGAATTTGACGATACCGAAGTCCTGGAAGTCGCGATTATCGAAAACATCCAGCGGGCAGATCTGAACGCGGTGGAAGAAGCGGCGGGCTACAAACAGCTTATGGATCGCTTTGGCCACACGCAGGAAAAGCTTGCCGAAGCGTTGGGCAAAAGTCGCAGCCATATTGCCAACCTTCTGCGCCTGCTTTCGCTGCCAATGGATGTGCAGACGTTGGTGATCGAGGGGAAGCTCTCCGCCGGACATGCAAGGGCTCTGATTACGGCAGAGAATCCTTCTGAACTGGCGAAGATCATTGTTCGCGATGGTTTGTCGGTGCGCGCAACCGAGAGCCTGGTCAAAAAGCAGCAGCAAGGCGATGTCGAACGTCCTGCTCCGCGGTCCAGAAACCTGGATGCAGGCAAAGATGCGGATACACGCGCATTGGAAAAGGACTTGTCAGCCATCCTGGCGATGAAAGTGACGATCAATCACAAGCCTGGTACGGAAACGGGGCAGGTGGTGTTGACCTATGAAAACCTGGACCAGCTGGACGATCTTTGTGCCAAGCTCAGCCGTTAGGGCGGGTCCAGATAACGAGCATGACACAAGACAAGACGACGGCCTGAATGATCAGTACATGATTTGGGGCCGACATTACGACGGATAAACCAAACACGGCGGCAACGGACACAGTTGCCGCCTTTTTAGCACCTGGTCGAATGGCGCCAGAGCTCTGCCAATCCTGGATCATTGGGCCAAATGCCCGGTGGCTGAGTAACCAATTGTGCAACCTGGACGAAGAGCGGGCGAAAAAGAACGCGGCCAGTAAAAGAAAAGGGACCGTTGGCAACAGCGGTAGCACGATTCCGATCACGGCCAGTGCGACACACAGCAATCCCAGACCGGCCCAAAGATAATGCATGCGCTACCCTAAAAGCTCTCGGATGACGGCGTTCAGAACAGCACGCCCATCCTTGGTCGCAATAAGCCTGTCGTCTTGATGTGTGATCATGCCCAATTCAGAAAGCTCATCGAGTTTTGACGTAGATAAAGAATCTCCGGATAGTTGCTCGAATCTATCTATATGTAGACCTTCTGATAGCCTTATACACATCATAAGGTATTCATTGGCCCGGTCTTGAGAAGAAAGTACGCCGCGTTCCTTTTCACCCGACCCTGAAGCAGCGGCAGTCAGCCACCCATTCGGAGACAGATAGGTCTCGGTTGCAAATTTGCGATCATCTAAGGTGATCCGGCCGTGTGCACCCGGCCCAATGCCGACGTAATCGCCATAGCGCCAATAGATCAGATTGTGCTGCGACTCGGCCCCGGGGCGCGCATGATTGGAGACTTCGTAAGCCGGCAAACCATGGGCTTCGCAAATATCTTGTGTGGCTAGATACATGTCAGCCGCATTGTCGTCTTCTGGCAGACCGCGCAGTTTGCCAACGGCGTAGCGATCCCCAAAGGCTGTTCCGTCCTCAATCGTCAGTTGATACAGCGACAGGTGATCCACCGCCATGGACAGCGCCTCGGTCAACTCAGCACGCCAAGCGTCCAGCGTTTGGTGCTGACGCGCGTAGATCAGATCAAAGCTGACGCGATCAAAGCAATTGCGCGCAATGTCAAAGGCCGATCGAGCCTCGGTTACAGTATGAATGCGTCCCAATCGACGCAGATCATCGTCGTTCAACGCCTGAACACCCATCGAAATACGATTGACGCCTGCGTCGCGATAGGCGGCAAACCGACCGGCCTCGACGGATCCGGGGTTGGCCTCAAGTGTGATCTCCATGTCATTGGCAGGACGCCAGAGGGCGCGTGCCTGGTCAATGACGGCAGTAACGGTTTCCGGTGCCATCAACGATGGTGTGCCGCCACCAAAGAAGATGGTGTTCAATACCCGGCCCGGAGTTTCCGCAGCAGATCGCTTTAACTCACTCAGATATGATGTAAGCCATTGTTTTTGATCAATATTACGTGAAACATGGCTGTTGAAATCGCAGTAGGGGCACTTGGCCTCGCAAAACGGCCAGTGCACGTAAAGGCCAAAGCCCCCGTTGCGCCAATCATCCGCCAAAGCAGCCTTTCACGAACATTTCCACCGCGCGACCGCGATGGCTGATCTTGTTCTTTTCCCAGCGATCCATTTCGGCAAAGGTAATGTCATGACCGTCGGGGACAAACATTGGGTCATAGCCAAACCCATCCCTGCCGCGAACCGGCCAGACGAGGTGACCGGGGGCGATGCCCTCGAACACCTCATCATGGCCGTCGGGCCAGGCCAGAACCAACGTGCAACGGAACTGTGCGCCACGTGGATGCGCGGCGTTCTTGGCTTCTAGCTCGTTATGGGCGCGGGTCATCGCCATCAGGAAATCGCGACCATTGCCGGTTTCGGCCCAATCAGCGGTGTAAACGCCCGGCGCGCCGTCCAGCGCGTCGATGGTGATCCCGGAATCGTCCGACAGGGCAGGCAGGCCGGTGGCCTTTGCGGCGGCATGTGCCTTGATCCGGGCATTGCCGACGAATGTATCCTCGGTTTCTTCCGGTTCAGGCAGGTTCATCTCGCTGGCACCGACAACGCTGACCCTAAAGGGCTCAAGCAGATGCACCATCTCCTCAAGCTTGCCTTTGTTATGGGTGGCTACAAGCAGCCTGTCGCCGTCGAACTTGCGGGTCATGCGGTGGCGGCCTTTTGTGCGGCGACCAACTCACCCACACCTTTTTCGGCCAAATCCATCAGCTGATTCATCTGATCGCGGCTGAAGACTGAGCCTTCTGCGCTCATCTGCACTTCAATCAGCTTGCCTGACCCGGTCATTATGAAGTTGCCATCAACGCCGGCCTCGCTGTCTTCGGGATAGTCCAGATCCAGCACCGGCTGACCAGCATAGATACCGCAGGACACGGCAGCCACGGGATCGACCAGCGGGTCAGAGATCACATCGCCCGTTTTCATCAGTTTGTTCACCGCCAGACGCAGCGCGACCCAGCCCCCGGTGATCGAGGCGCAGCGGGTACCGCCGTCGGCCTGAAGCACATCGCAGTCCACGGTGATCTGACGCTCACCCAGTGCCACCCGATCTACTCCCGCGCGCAGGGACCGGCCGATCAGACGCTGGATCTCAACCGTGCGACCGCCTTGCTTGCCGCTTGCCGCCTCACGCCGCATCCGGGTGTTGGTTGCGCGGGGCAGCATGCCGTATTCGGCGGTGACCCATCCCAGACCAGACCCCTTGATGAAGGGCGGTACGCGGTCCTCGATCGTGGCGGTGCACAGAACATGGGTATCACCCATTTTGATCAGGCAGGAACCTTCGGCATGTTTGGTGAACCCCGTTTCGATTGAAACGGCGCGCATTTCGCTTAAATCTCGTCCAGAGGGGCGCATGTGAAATCCTTTGTTTGCTGGCTTGGGGATAACGCCCAGTCGCGTTACGATGCAACCCCGATTGACCTTTCATATACCTGCTATTTAATGACGGTCCAGCAGAGGAGCCGCGATGAGCGAAGCGAGCAAGATTCTGGACGAGATGAATGACCGGTCCCGTGAAGTGTTCCGGCTGATCGTCGAAAGCTATCTGGACAGTGGTGAACCAGTGGGAAGCCGCACTCTGACCCGGACGCTTTCTGAAAAAGTCAGCGCTGCGACCGTGCGTAACGTGATGCAGGATCTGGAGTTTTTGGGCCTACTCGACAGCCCTCATATCAGCGCCGGTCGAATACCAACCCAGCAGGGCCTGCGCATGTTCGTGGACGGATTGCTGGAAGTTGGCGATCTGGGCGCGGATGATCGTCAAAAGCTGGACGACACGCTTGGTGGCAACGCCGGCGATGTTGGCAGCATGCTCGATCGCGTGGGATCGGCCTTGTCACACGTGACACATGGGGCGTCCCTCGTTCTCACGCCCAAGCAAGAATCCGAAATCAAGCATATCGAGTTTGTCTCATTGGCTCATGATCGTGCTTTGGTTGTGCTGGTTTTCGCGGACGGGCACGTTGAAAACCGCCTGTTCACTCCTCCGCCTGGTCAAACCCCAAGTTCTATGCGCGAGGCGGCGAATTTCCTGAATGCGCTGATCGAGGGCCGGACCCTCAGTGAAGTACGCCGTCAGATGCAAACCCAGATAGCGGCCCGCCGCCAAGAGATCGATGTGCTGGCCCGCGAAATGGTTGATAGCGGCATGGCGGCCTGGGACGGAGATGGGTCTGATTCCGCTCGTCTGATCGTTCGGGGGCGGGCGAATCTGTTGGGTGATCCGGGTGAGGCCGAGGAATTGGACCGCATTCGCACCCTGTTTGATGACCTGGAACGCAAACGGGATATCGCCGAATTCCTTGAATTGACCGAAGAAGGCGAAGGTGTGCGCATTTTTATTGGCTCTGAGAACAAACTTTTCTCACTTTCGGGTTCCTCTTTGGTGGTGTCTCCATATATGAACGCTGATCGTAAGATAATCGGTGCGGTCGGGGTCATCGGACCCACACGTCTGAATTACGGACGGATCGTGCCGATCGTGGATTATACGGCGCAACTGGTTGGCAAGCTGATATCCGACCGGAGCTAGAGGTTAAGAAATGGCAGAGCCCAAGAACGAAGATTTTCTGGACGACATCGCAACCGCCGAGGCGGAAGAGCTTGCAGATGAATTTGCGGAAATCAGCGACGACGCGCTAGAGCTTGATGAGCTGCGCGCCGAGCGTGACGAATACAAAGACAGATTCATGCGCGCGCTGGCGGACGCGGAAAACGCCCGCAAACGCGGCGACAAGGCGCGTCGCGATGCCGAGCAATATGGCGGATCGAAACTGGCGCGCGACATGCTGCCGGTTTACGACAACATGAAGCGCGCGCTTGAGGCAGCGACCGACGAACAGAGAGAAGTCGCTGGCGCCCTGTTGGAAGGTGTTGAGTTGACCATGCGTGCCCTTAAGGACGTGTTCCAGAAACATGGGATCGAGGTGATCACACCCGAGGTTGGCGACCGGTTTGATCCAAATATGCACGAAGCCATGTTTGAGGCGCCTGTTCCCGGCACGCGTGCCGGAGACATCATTCAGGTATCAGCCGAAGGGTTCATGTTGTACGACCGTTTGTTGCGTCCGGCGCAGGTTGGCGTGTCGTCCACGCCCGCAAGTTGATTGGCTTTTTAGAAGCCAAGCCTTCGGCGAGAGTATTTTTGAAAAGATGAAGGGGCGGTCAAGGTTTGGCCGCCTCTTTTAATTTGTAGATCAGGTCAAGCGCCTCACGCGGGGACAGCTCATCGGGCAGAACGTCATCCAGCATATCTGTGACGGGAGATGTTTTGGGGGCCGGAGGTGGTGGCGGCGCTGCGGCCGAAAACAGGGGCAGATCGTCAATCAGCGCTTTTTGTTTACCGCCTTCTCGTTCGGTTTTTTCCAACTGATCCAGTACAATGCGCGCGCGTTCGACCACGGATGTGGGAAGGCCAGCCAATTGTGCCACTTGAACCCCATATGATCGATCGGCTGCTCCTTTGTGGACTTCGTGCAGGAAGATGACCTCGCCCTCCCATTCCTTGACGGCAACGGTGGCGTTTTCAACACCTGCGAGCTTTCCCGCAAGGGCTGTCAGTTCGTGGTAGTGGGTGGCAAACAAGGCCCGGCATTGATTTGCCGCGTGTAGGTGTTCTAATGTGGCCCAGGCGATGGACAGGCCATCATAGGTGGCGGTTCCGCGACCTATTTCATCCAGAATGACCAATGCATGCTTGTCGGCCTGATTCAGGATCGCCGCAGTCTCAACCATCTCGACCATGAAGGTCGAGCGTCCGCGCGCCAGATCATCCGAAGCCCCTACGCGGCTGAACAACTGACTGACAACGCCGATATGCGCTTGCTCCGCAGGAACATAGCTGCCCATTTGGGCCAGCAGTGCGATCAGCGCATTTTGGCGCAGGAAGGTTGATTTACCGGCCATGTTCGGACCAGTCAGCAGCCAGACGGCAGCGCCGGTATCCGCGCCCAGATCACAGTCATTGGCGATGAAGGCATCACCACTTTGCTGGCGCAATGCATGTTCAACGACGGGGTGACGCCCGCCCTGTACGTCAAATGCACGCGAGGCGTCGACTTGAGGGCGACACCAGTTTTCACCCCGCGCGAGATCGGCTAGCGCAGCGGTCAGATCCAGCTCGGCCAGTCCTCTGGCGGTTTGGTTTAGGCGCGCGGCAAAGTCCAAAATTTCGCCAGAAAGCCTTTGATAGAGCCGCTTTTCAATCTCCAACGCCAAATTTCCGGCATTTAGGATGCGCGTCTCGATCTCGGACAGTTCTACAGTCGTGAACCGGACCTGATTGGCTGTGGTTTGACGGTGAATATAAGTTTCGTTGAACCGTGGGCTCAGCATTTTCTCGGCATGGGTGGCCGTGGTTTCGATGAAATAGCCCAGCACGTTGTTGTGCTTGATCTTTAGCGAGGTGATGCCCGTGTCGGCGGCATATTTCTGTTGGAATCCGGCAATAACCGAGCGACCCTCGTCGCGCAGCGTGAGTGCTTCGTCCAGTTCCGCGTCAAAACCGGGCGCGATGAAGCCGCCATCTCGGGCCAGAAGGGGCGGCTCGGCCACTAACGCTTCGTCCAGCAGGGCAAGAAGAGCATCGAATCCGACCAGATTTTGTACGGCTGTTGCCAGCAAGACCGGCAGGTCGTGGCCCGAGCAAAGCGCAGCAATGGCAGAAGCCTGCGTCAGTCCATTGCGAATAGCAGCCAGATCGCGCGGACCGCCACGATCCAGCGACAGGCGGGACAAGGCACGGTCCAAATCGGGGGTTTTGCGCAGGGCTTCGCGTAGATCAGAGGCAATCAAGCTGTCCTCAGCGGCAAAAGCAACCGCATCCAATCGTCCGTGGATCACATCCAAACTGCGGGATGGGCTGGACAAACGCTGTTCCAGCAAACGCGCGCCACCCGGTGTGACAGTGCGATCCACCACCGACAGCAGTGATCCGGCCCGACCGCCAGACAAAGATCGGGTCAGTTCCAGATTGCGCCGTGTGGCGGCGTCGATCTGCACGACGCGGTCCTCAGATTCCTTTAACGGTGTTTGCAGCAGGGGCAGCTTGCCCTTTTGCGTAATCTCCAGATAGTCGATCAGCGCGCCCATGGCCGAAACCTCGGCGCGCCCGAAATTTCCGAATGCGTCTAAAGCACCCACGTGAAACAACCCGCAAATGCGTTTTTCTGCTGCCGTACTGTCGAAACTGGAGCGCCCGACGGGGGTCAGCGAAATGCCCAAATCGCGAACCGGCTCTTGCAATGTCTTTTCCGAACCATCGGCTACGATCAACTCGGACGGGGCCAGCCGTGCCAACTCGGGGCTTAGCCGAACCGAAGTCAGTGGCATCACATGAAACGCCCCGGTAGAGATATCGGCCCAAGCCAGTGCGGCCTCGTCCCGAACCTCGGCATATGCGGCCAGAAAATTATGTCGCCGCGCCTCTAACAGCGCGTCTTCGGTCAACGTTCCCGGAGTGACCAAACGCACAACACCGCGCTTTACGACCGATTTAGAGCCTCTTTTTTTTGCTTCGGCTGGGCTTTCCATCTGCTCGCACACAGCCACGCGAAACCCTTTGCGGATCAGCGTCAGCAAATACCCCTCGGCCGCATGAACCGGCACGCCACACATGGGGATATCATCGCCGTTATGCTTGCCGCGTTTGGTCAGGGCGATGTCCAGCGCCTCGGCCGCGTTGACTGCGTCCTCGAAAAACATCTCGTAGAAGTCGCCCATACGATAAAACAGCAGGGCGTCGGCATGGGCCTCTTTGATTTCGAGATATTGCACCATCATCGGCGTGACTGTGGACAAGGCTGATCCCTTCTGGCGTATTCCGGTCGCGACCTTACAAATCCCCCATCCGCTGTGAAAGGTGAAAACGTATTGTCGTTGAGGCGCGCACCGGCCTGCGTTATGACGCATCAGCCCCGAAGTCATGGAAACGACCCCAAAAATGCCCAAAGCGAAGATCACCAAAGAAGAGGCGCTGGCCTTTCACCTGGACCCAACCCCCGGCAAGTGGGAAGTGCAAGCCACCGTCCCGATGACCACGCAGCGGGATCTGTCGCTGGCCTATAGCCCCGGTGTCGCTGTTCCATGTGAAGCAATCGCGGAAAACCCTGAAACGGCGTATGACTATACCAACAAGGGAAATTTGGTCGCGGTGATTTCAAATGGCACAGCTGTTCTGGGCCTCGGGAATCTGGGTGCGCTGGGATCGAAACCGGTGATGGAAGGCAAATCGGTCCTGTTCAAGCGGTTCGCCGACGTGAATTCGATCGATATCGAGCTGGACACCGAAGACCCGGATGAGTTTTGCCGCGCCGTGCGCCTTATGGGGCCGACTTTCGGCGGCATCAATCTTGAAGACATCAAGGCACCCGAGTGTTTCATCATCGAACAGCGCCTGAAGGAAGAGATGGATATTCCCGTCTTCCACGATGACCAGCACGGCACAGCCGTGATCTGTGCAGCCGGATTGCTGAACGCGCTGCAGATTTCGGGCAAAAAGATTGAAGACGTAAAGATCGTTCTCAACGGTGCGGGTGCTGCGGGGATTGCGTGTATCGAACTGCTCAAGGCTATGGGTGCCCGGCATGAGAATTGCATCGTCTGTGACACCAAGGGCGTGATCTATCAGGGCCGGACCGAAGGGATGAACCAGTGGAAATCGGCCCACGCCATCAGCACTGAATTGCGCAGCTTGGAAGATGCGATGAAGGATGCGGATGTGTTCCTGGGTGTATCGGTCAAAGGGGCCGTGACGCAGGATATGGTCGCCTCGATGGCCGACAACCCGGTGATCTTTGCGATGGCCAACCCGGATCCAGAGATTACGCCGGAAGAAGCGCACGAGGTCCGCGTGGATGCAATCGTTGCCACCGGTCGCAGCGATTACCCGAACCAGGTCAATAACGTGTTGGGCTTTCCGTACCTGTTCCGAGGTGCGCTGGATATCCATGCCCGCGCCATTAATGATGAGATGAAAATCGCCTGCGCCCACGCGCTGGCCCGGCTGGCACGCGAGGATGTGCCGGATGAAGTGGCAATGGCCTATGGCAAATCGCTGACTTTTGGCCGCGACTACATCATCCCAACACCGTTCGACCCGCGTTTGATCCACCGCATACCCCCGGCGGTTGCGAGGGCGGGTATGGATACCGGGGCCGCGCGGCGTCCGATTATCGACATGGATGCCTATGAGCTGAACCTGAAATCCCGCATGGACCCCACCGCAAGTATCCTGCGTGGCCTGAATGCACGCGCCCGCGCGGCGCAAAGCCGGATGGTCTTTGCCGAGGGCGACGATCCTCGCGTGCTGCGCGCAGCGGTGATGTATCAGCGCTCAGGCTTCGGGAAAGCTTTGGTTGTGGGCCGTGCCGAGGACGTCAAAGAAAAGCTTGGGGCTGCGGGGTTGGGCGATGCGGTGCGCGAACTTGAGGTGGTGAACGCTGCCAACACGACGCATCTCGAGACATATAAAGAATTTCTATATAAACGGCTGCGGCGTAAGGGCTTTGACCACAAAGATATTCATCGTCTGGCAGCCCGTGACCGGCACGTGTTTTCGTCTCTGATGTTGGCCCATGGGCATGCGGACGGGTTGGTGACCGGTGCCACCCGCAAATCGGCGCATGTTCTGGATCGAATCAATCATGTGTTTGACGCAGACGCTGTCCATGGCGCTGCGGGTGTCACCGCTCTGCTGCACAAGGGTCGGATCGTTCTGATCGGCGATACGTTGGTGCATGAATGGCCGGATGAAAACGATTTGGCAAACATCGCTGAACGCGCCGCCGCCGTGGCGCGCCATCTGGGAATTGAGCCACGCGTTGCCTTTGTGAGCTTTTCGACCTTTGGCTACCCGGTCTCGGAACGGGCGGAAAAGATGCACGTTGCACCAACGGTATTGGATGCCCGGGGCGTTGATTTCGAATACGAGGGCGAGATGACCGTAGATGTGGCGCTGAATGTCGATCAGCAAGAAGCCTATCCCTTTTCGCGTCTGACCGGCCCCGCGAACATCCTGATCGTACCGGCGCGGCATTCCGCTTCGATTTCTACGAAACTGATGCAGGAAATGGGTGGAGCAACCGTCATGGGCCCGATCCTGTCAGGGATTGGCAAGCAGATTCAGGTCTGTTCTACGGTTTCAACAGCAAATGACATTCTGAACATGGCCATCCTGGCCTCCTGCGATATTGAGTAAGCCATGACGATCTGGAACCTCGGCTCGATCAATGCGGATATGGTTTATGCTTTGCCGCACCTACCCGCACCCGGCGAAACCCTTGCGGCCAGCGGGCTGGACCGGTTTTTGGGTGGCAAGGGCGCCAATATGTCGGTCGCCGCGGCGCGGGCAGGGTCCCGGATCAGCCATATCGGCGCTGTGGGCACTGACGGGCGCTGGGCAAAGGATCGACTGACGGAATATGGCGTCGACACGCGGTATATTGCCGAGGTTGAGGTTCCGACGGGTCATGCAATCATTGCCGTGGACGCGCAGGGTGAAAATCTGATCATCCTTTTTCCAGGTGCCAATCACGCGCTGGACACGGCTCAGTTGGGGCAGGCGCTGGCGTCGGCCAATACGGGCGATCTTCTGGTCCTGCAAAACGAGACCAACGCACAGGTCGAAGCTGCCCGGTTGGGACGCGAGATGGGCTTGACCGTTTGTTACGCCGCGGCACCGTTTCAGGCCCAAGCGGTTCAGGCCGTTCTGCCCTATCTTGACTTTCTGATCCTGAATGAGGTTGAGGCTGAGCAACTGCGTCAGGACACTGGACTGAGCGCCAAGGACCTGCCGGTTCGACATGTGATAGTGACTCTTGGTTCTAAGGGCGCGCGATATCTACAGCAGGGATGTGATCCGGTCGAATTTGCAGCACATAAAGTGCAAGCCGTGGATACGACTGGCGCAGGGGATACTTTCACGGGATACGTTCTGGCTGGCATGGACCGGGGCATGCCAATGGAACATGCAATCGCACAGGCGAACCGTGCCGCGGCCCTGATGGTCACGCGGCACGGCACGGCCGATGTCATTCCGGATTTACGAGAGGTGCGCGACGCGCAGTTCGACTAGGACCCGGTGAAGGGTGCCGCGCTTCCCCAGAGCTGTTTGACACGTGCATCCCGTCCGCAGGCCTTGCGATAGGCTTTATAGGCGTTCTTCTGACGTTTTGGACCAAACCGGGTAAATACCAGCTTTTCACCTTTGTAGTAATCCTGATGGTAAGCCTCGGCCGGGTAAAAGGTCGATTGCTGCAGGATTGGGGTTACAACGGTCTGGTTTAAAGCCGCCTGCGCATTGGCCTTTGCCGCCTCTGCCTGCGCTTTTTCACCTGTATTAGAGACGAATATCGCGGTGCGATAGCTGTCGCCCCGATCGCAGAATTGGCCGCCTGCATCGGTGGGGTCGACCGAGCGAAAGAACATGTTCAACAGCGTTTCACGTGACACACGGGCTGGATCAAATGAAATCTGTACGGCCTCGTAGTGGCCTGTGCCACCTTTGGTAACCTGGCCATAGGTTGGGCTGGCAGTTGTGCCGCCCGTATAGCCGGATACCGCCCCGATCACGCCGGGGACGGATTCGAAGTCGGATTCAACACACCAAAAGCAACCGCCCGCTACGGTCAGCGTTTCTGTTCCCGCAGCTGGCGCCGGTTGGGCACGCAGCAGGGCAACAAAGACAATCAATCCAAACAGCAGGATGGGTTTGATACAGTCGTGATACACAGTCCGCGTCATGGCAAATCTCCTTTCCGGATCAGCGTGACCCGAGTCCGATCAACTTGCAATTGGCTGACATCGTTTGTCACGCGCTGGTGAGACGAGTTTATCGCCAGGGCAGCTATGACTGGATCTTAACCCAGCAATTGCCCAAGTTTCATCGCAACACCCATGTTGCCCGAGATCTTGAGCTTACCCATCGCCACGCCTGTCATCGGGTTCAGCTTGCCGGTCAACAGCTTGGTCAGGTTGTCCTTGGAAATGCGGATGGTGCAATCCGCGTCCTTATCCTGCGTCGAGGCTTGATTGTCCGCCAAAACGATCACGCCGTCCTCGCCACAATCGAATTTCAGCGAGCCGTCAAAATCTTTACCCTCCAGCCCCTTTTGAATGTCGTCGGCGATATCTTGCAGCATGGCGAGTCCTTCCTTGGTTGACGCATGCGTAAAGATGAAGAGATGAAATTGGCAAGGTTGACCAAGCGGGAACTGATAGAATTGCCGTTTCTTTGAGTCGCTAAATCAAGTGTGCTTGCCGTCGAGTATCCTGTATGCAGCGAAGTGCTTCACTCAACATGTTGTTATACCACATAGAAAAAGACTCGACAGCCGGGCTCCAAGCCGCAATCATAAAGGGGCACCTACTGGAATAGGTGCCCCAAGACTGCCGCAAACGGGCATTCTGTCTAGTGAAGACACCGCGATTCTCAACGATATCGCGAGTCCCGTCAAGCATGTTGCGGCGTCCTTGCAGGTTCCGGCAATTCCGTCGGGACCGCGATAACGTGTCGGAGACGTAATAATGTATTTCGTTCTTTACAAAGACACTGCCGGGTACTGGCGTTGGACGCTAAAAGCATCCAACCATGAGCCCATTGCCGTTTCGTCTGAAAGTTATGTACGCAAAGCGGATGCTGAGCATGGCATTAATCTCACGAAATCAGCATACAATGCCCCTGTTCATGAACAGCAGGCAGCATAAGAAATGAAGGTGGGCAGCAAGTGCTGTCCACTTTTTTAGCCCAGACGCTTGTCCCGCGCAGCCAACAGTTTCAGGCGCAGGGCATTCAGCTGGATAAAGCCCGCCGCGTCTTTCTGATCATATGCGCCGGCATCGTCTTCAAAGGTCACGTGCTCTTCCGAATACAGCGAGTGATCCGACCAGCGGCCCACAGTCGAGGCCAGACCTTTGTACAGTTTCACGCGGACGGTGCCGGTGACGTGTTCCTGCGATTTGTCGATGGCGGCTTGCAGCATCTCGCGCTCGGGCGAGTACCAGAAACCGTTATAGATGATTTCGGCATATTGCGGCATCAGTTGGTCTTTCAGATGCATCGCGCCACGATCCATGGTGATCGACTCGATGCCGCGATGCGCCTCAAGCAGCACCGTACCGCCGGGCGTTTCGTAGATGCCGCGCGACTTCATGCCCACGAACCGCCCCTCGACCAGATCGAGACGGCCAATGCCGTGTTTGCCGCCATATTCATTCAGCTTGGTCAAGATGGTGGCCGGGCTCATCGCTTCGCCATTGATGCTGACCGCGTCGCCTTTTTCAAAGCCGATCTCGATGAATTCCGGCTGATCCGGTGCGTCCTCGGGGTGGACGGTGCGCTGATAGACATAATCGGGTGCCATATCGGCCGGGTCTTCCAAAACCTTGCCCTCGGACGAGGTGTGCAACAGGTTGGCATCGACCGAGAAGGGCGCTTCGCCGCGCTTGTCCTTGGCAATCGGGATCTGGTTGGCTTCGGCGAACTCCAGCAGACGGGTTCGGCTGGTCAGATCCCATTCGCGCCACGGCGCAATCACTTTGATGTCGGGGTTCAGCGCATAAGCGGCCAATTCAAAGCGGACCTGATCGTTGCCCTTGCCAGTCGCGCCATGGGCGACGGCGTCCGCGCCGGTGGCTCTGGCAATCTCAACCAGACGTTTCGAGATCAGCGGACGCGCGATCGAGGTGCCCAGCAGGTACAGACCCTCATACTGGGCGTTGGCGCGGAACATGGGGAAGACGAAGTCGCGGACAAACTCTTCGCGGATGTCCTCAATATAGATGTTCTCGGGCTTGATCCCCAGCAGTTCGGCCTTCTTGCGGGCGGAATCCAGCTCTTCTCCCTGACCCAGATCGGCGGTGAAGGTCACAACCTCACAGCCATACTCGGTCTGCAGCCATTTCAGAATGATCGAAGTATCAAGGCCACCGGAATAGGCCAGAACAACTTTCTTGGGCGCGGACATCTGACTTCCCCTTATTCGTAAGACGACTGGCCCCTAACTGGTTTTGAACGTGGGGGCAAGTTATCAGCGTTGACCCCGCCCGGGAATTAGGGTGAAACGGGCAGAACAAGAACAAGGATTGGTTGAGAGGGCAGGTTTCAGGATGTTGGGTTGGAAGATTTTTGCGCATTCGGTGCGGATGGTGTTCGGGAACCTCAAGCAGGCACTGCAGATAACGGTTGGTCCGGCGCTCATTGCATCAGCGCTCATAGTCGGCTTGTTTATCACGCTGGGCATTCCGTTGGGCGCGTTTGACGGCTCTTCAAGTGCTTCATCAGAAGGGTTCCCGACCGTCGCGTTTCTCGTGTTTCTCTTTGTGGTAATGATCGTGATGATCGTGGTGGCGTTTTGGGTGGCGGTGTCTTGGCATAGGTTCATTTTGCTTGAGGAGTATCCAAGCGGGATCGTTCCTACCTTCAGATTTGACCGAATTCTCGCCTATCTGGGTCGCGCGATGCTGTTGGGTCTTGTCCTGCTTGCCGGATATGTGCCCCTGGCCGTGATTATGATGGGTTTAGCGCAGAGTCTTGGTGCTGCGTTGATCCTTATCGTTATCCCCTACGTCGTATTCCTGATGATCTGTTTCTACCGTCTGGCCATCATCCTGCCATCGGCCGCTATCGGAAACCCGATCACGCTGAGCGAGGCATGGAACAACACCGCCGGTACAGCAGGCGTTATCATTGTTCTGGTTATCTCGGTTGTGGTTTTTCAATTCGCAGTGCAATTGGTTGTTACCCTGCTGACCTTTATTCCGGTTCTGGGCGCCTTTTTGTCGCTGTTTTTTGGAGTGCTCGTTCTGCCGCTGATCAACGTCAGCATCCTGACCACTATGTACGGGGTGTTCGTCGAAAAACGCGAGCTGACCTGATCCTCGTACACATATGTATTCCTTGCCCTTTCAGCTGGGATACGACAGTGAGACCGACATGACCGATTTCATGACCCGCGCCCGCGCCGCTGAACAGGCGATGCGTTCTGTTTTTCCTGCAACCCCAATGCAGCGGAATGTCCATCTGTCTGAACGCTACGGCGCTGATATCTGGCTGAAACGCGAGGATCTGAGCCCGGTGCGGTCGTATAAAATCCGCGGCGCCTTCAACGCTATGCGCAAGCAACCGGGGCAGGATCTGTTCGTTTGCGCCAGCGCGGGCAATCACGCCCAAGGTGTCGCGTTCATGTGCAAGCACATGAACGTTCGGGGTGTAATCTTCATGCCTGTTACGACACCACAGCAGAAAATTCAAAAGACACGCATCTTTGGCGGTGACAACATCGAGATCCACCTGACCGGTGACTATTTCGATGACACGCTTGCAGCTGCTCAGACATGGTGCGCCGAACAGGGTGGGCATTTTCTGTCCCCGTTCGATGATGCGGACGTGATCGAAGGGCAGGCCTCGCTGGCTGTTGAAATTGAGGCGCAGCTGGGTGCGGTTCCAGATCATATCGTATTGCCGGTCGGAGGAGGGGGCATGTCCTCGGGTGTGGCGACATGGTTTGGTGATCGCAGCCATTGCCTGTTCGTGGAACCTGCAGGCGGCGCGTGTTTGCGCGCGGCCCTGGCCGCGGGGCATCCTGTCGCACTAGACCATGTCGACACATTTGTTGATGGTGCTGCAGTGGGTCGGATCGGCGAAAAGCCTTTTGAGTTGCTGCGCAATTGCCACTTGTCAGATGTGCTGACCCTGTCCGAGGATCGTATCTGTACCACCATGATCGAAATGCTGAACGTCGAAGGCATTGTGCTGGAACCTGCAGGCGCGTTGGCGGTCGAGGCGGTCGGCGATATTCAAAGCTTTGTGCGCGGCAAAACCGTGGTCTGCGTGACCTCGGGCGGCAATTTTGATTTCGAACGGCTGCCCGAAGTGAAAGAGCGCGCGCAGCGCTATTCGGGCGTTAAGAAATACTTCATTCTGCGCTTGCCGCAGCGCCCCGGCGCTTTGAAAGAGTTTCTGGGCATTCTGGGCCCCGAAGATGACATCGCCCGGTTCGAGTACATGAAGAAGTCAGCACGCAACTTCGGGTCGGTCCTGATCGGGATCGAAACCCGCAAGCCCGAAAACTTCATGCGCCTGTTTGCTCATCTGGATGATGCAGGCTTTACCTATACTGACATCACCGAGGATGAGACACTGGCGCAGTTCGTGATCTGAGGTCAGGTCAGGTTTGCGGCAAGATCAGCCTCAAACACTGTTTTCGACGCGTCATATGCGGCCAGAATTGCGGGCAGATCTACATCCATGCCTTTACCTGCGGCTGCGTTGCGTTCTCCATCCTGACATAGCTTCGAGAACTGGTCGAACCCAAGGCTCAGCGCGCTGCCTTTGAGGAAATGCAGGTTTTGTTCTAACTCGCGCCGCTCGGTATCCGAGTGCAGGCGCGCGATCACTTCCTGAACTTCATCCAGAAAAATCTCGACCACCTCGTCAAACTCATCCGCGCCAACCTCATCCCGCAATTGTCTGATTCTGGGCCAGTGGATCACGGCCATTCTCCCGCATCGGATCGCGAACACCCTTTGGTACAACGCGCCCGGTAAATAGCCGGTTAAGGCCGGTGAAGTTCGCTGGGCCGTAGGTTTTCACCTGATGTTAAACCCCACAGGATTAGGCTCGCCGTGTTCGCAAAGATGACACAGCGTAGGGGTTGTTGGGTGCAAGGGGCGAGTCTCGAGCAGGCCAATTCAGATTTGGACTTCGGCGCAATCCGTAAGGTGCTGGTCGTCGATGACAGCCGCCTTCAGCGTCGTATTTTGGTCGCGTCCCTTAAGAAATGGGGATTTGAGGTGATCGAGGCGGACAGCGGCGACGCTGCGCTTGATCTGTGTTCCGATGATCCGCCCGATCTTGTTGTTAGTGATTGGGTGATGCCAGGGATGAGCGGGCTGGAATTTTGCCGGTCGTTTCGCGCTTTGGACACCAGACAATACAGCTATTTCATCCTCCTGACATCAAAAAGCGAAAAGCAAGAGGTCGCGCGCGGGCTGGATGCGGGTGCGGATGACTTTCTGATCAAACCGCTTGAAGCGGATGAACTGCGCGCGCGGATTGCAGCCGGGGCCCGCATTCTGGATATGCAGCGCGAGCTTTCTGAAAAGAACCGGATCATCGAAACCGCGCTTGATGAACTTAAGCTGGCCCATGACGCGATCGATAAAGACCTGATGCAGGCGCGAAAGATCCAAGAGTCACTGGTACCCGAACTGACGCAGCGGTTCGGGAAATCACAGGTCAGCCTGCTGCTGAAACCCTGCGGTCATATTGGTGGCGATTTGGTGGGCATGTTCTCACCAGGTGAAAACCGGTTGGGATTCTACAGTATAGATGTGTCTGGTCACGGGATCACTTCGGCGATGATGACGGCGCGGTTGGGCGGGTACCTTTCCAGTCACCATTTCGATCAGAACGTTGCGATGGAGAAGCGGTTCAACAAATTCTTTGCGCTCTTGCCGCCCGAGGATGTTGCTGAAACGCTCAATTCGCGGCTGATGGCCGATGAAGGGATCGAAGAGTATTTTACGATGGTTTACGCCATTGTTGACCTGCGCAACGGGCATCTGAAAATGGTGCAAGCCGGGCACCCCCATCCTTTGCTAGTGCGTCAAGATGGCAGCACCGAATTTCTGGGCGATGGCGGGCTGCCCATCGGGCTTTTGCCGGATGTCTCTTTTCATCAGGTACAAACGCAGCTGCGTCCAGGGGACAAGCTTTTGCTGTATTCAGATGGCTTTACGGAATGCCCCCTCTCGGGCGGAGGAATGTTGGACGAAGAGGGGCTGCGCGAAATGGCTTTGGAATGCGCATCGGGGCCGGGCGGGCCTGAGTTCCTGGATGACATGTTCTGGCGATTGACGCAGATGATGTCCCCAGATGATGGCATGGGCGATGATGTGTCGGCCGTATTGTTCGAATACAACGGGCCCTAAAGCCGCATTAGGTGAAGGCCGGCGAAATGGCGGTCACCGTCATTGCCCAACAGCTCGACCGCGTCGGCGCTATGCATCCAAAGCGCCTCATGAAAGGCTTCGGTCGGCGGACCCATGCAGCGTACTGGGCTGGCGCGATAGATCAGGCAGACCTTCTCGGCCCATAGGTCATATTCAGGCATATAGGTAAAGCGGCGAAATGCGCCGACACGGCGGGGGGCAGCAATCGACCACCCGGTTTCCTCGAAAACTTCGCGATGCAGGGCCGCGACAGGCGATTCGCCCGGGTCAATGCCACCGCCGGGCAATTGCAGATCCGGGCCTGGTTCGGTCTGACATGTCAGCAAAAGATGCCGTCCGCGCGGCAGCAAAGCGTAAACTCCGACCCTTCGTGTGTATGTCCGCCCCGGCTCTGGGGTTTCACCGAACCGCCTGATCATGTATGGCCCCTTAAAACCAAATCTGTTCGACCTATATGGTTGCGGTATGCCAACCCGTGGCGTGTAAGGAAACCCCATGTCTCTTGGAACGAAAATCGCGTGGGACGATACCGTCCTGCCCTTTCAACTTGATGTATCGGATATGCGTGGCCGCGTGGCCCGGCTGGACGGTGTGCTCGACGGCATTCTCAAACAGCACGACTATCCAGAGAAAGTCGAGGCTTTGGTGGCCGAGATGGCCCTGCTGACCGCATTGATCGGTCAGACAGTATCTTTGCGCTGGAAGCTGTCACTGCAGGTGCAGTCCAAGGGCGCCGTGCGCATGATCGCAACCGATTACTATGCCCCTCAGGCTGATGGTGAGCCTGCCCGCGTCCGCGCCTACGCCAGCTTCGATCGCGACCGCCTTACGGACAGCGCGCCGTTCGACCAAGTCGGCGAGGGGTATTTCGCCATCATGATTGACCAGGGCGAAGGCACGCAGCCGTATCAGGGGATCACCCCTTTGGCCGGTGGGTCGCTGAGCGCCTGTGCCGAGGCATACTTTGCGCAATCCGAACAATTGCCAACCCGGTTCTCATTGAGTTTCGGCAAATCCACCGAGCCCGGTGTCGGAGAGCATTGGCGCGCCGGCGGGATCATGTTGCAGCATATGCCAAAGGCCTCGCCTTTTGTGGCGTCAAACGAGGGAGAGGGCGAAATCCTGTCTGCCGAAGACCTCGTTGATGGTGCAGAAGGCGAAAACTGGGGCCGGGTCAACATTCTGCTGAATACGGTCGAGGATCTGGAGCTGATCGGGCCGTCGATTGCGCCGACCGACCTGCTTGTGCGCTTGTTTCACGAGGAACAGCCGCGAGTCTATGATGCGCAATCGGTGCAGTTTGGCTGCACCTGTTCCGAAGATCGGGTGCGCCAGAGCCTGTCGATCTATTCGGCCAAGGACATCGAAAAGATGACCACACCCGAAGGCCAAGTCACCGCCGACTGCCAGTTCTGCGGATCGCATTACGTGCTGGACCCGACGACCGTCGGGTTTGATGCCGAAGACTCCGAAGGTGCATGACCCTTCTGAACAGATCCGGGCGGCCCTGCGCCGCCCCGGTCACGGTTCCAGCGATTTTGACCTGAACCCGGAAACCGTTCTTCCGCCCGGGCGCAAGCTGCGACCGGCGGGTGTGCTGGTGCCAATTTCCGTCATAGATGATGTGCCGCGTCTGATCCTGACCAAACGGTCCTCGGCCCTGAAACATCATCCCGGTCAAATCGCCTTTCCCGGCGGCAAGCAGGATGAGGGCGATGTTGATGTCACGGCAGCAGCATTGCGGGAAGCCCGGGAAGAGATTGGCCTGCCGACCGAACTGCCTGAGGTGTTGGGGTTCTTGCCGACACACGAAACAGTTACGTCCTTTTCCGTAACGCCAGTGGTGGCCATTCTGCGCCAATCCTTCCAGACCGTGCTCGAGACCGGAGAGGTGGACGAGGTATTCTCGGTGCCGCTTGCACATATTTTGGACCCGTCCAATTATGTGGTCGAGTCGCGCAGATGGCGTGGTCAGCGGCGAAAATACTTCACAGTGCCATTCGGCCCCTATTACATCTGGGGTGCAACGGCTCGCATATTGCGGGGATTGGCGGCACGGGTGGGTGAATGAATCAGATTGATGAGCCTTGGGTCTCGGAGCAGTCGACCCAAAAGGTGTGCGCCGCCCTGACTGCAGCGGGCGCGCAGGCCCTGTTTGTCGGTGGGTGCGTGCGCAATGCGCTGTTGGGTGTTCCGGTCTCGGATATCGATATTGCCACGGATGCGCTGCCGGATCAGGTGGTTACGTTGGCAAAAGACGCAGGTTTGAAGGCGATTCCAACGGGAATTGAACATGGCACAGTCACGATTGTCAGCCACGGTATCCCGCACGAAATCACCACCTTCCGTCGCGACGTGGAGACTGATGGCCGTCGCGCTGTGGTGGCCTTTTCTGACAAGGTCGAAGAAGACGCGGCGCGTCGTGATTTCACAATGAACGCGATCTATGCGCAGCCCGATGGGACCATTCTGGACCCATTAAACGGCTTACCGGATCTCGAAAAGCGCCATGTGCGGTTCATAGGCACCGCCGCACACCGTATTTGCGAAGACTATCTGCGGTCGTTGCGTTATTTCCGCTTTCACGCCTGGTACGGCGACCAAGATGCCGGGTTTGACCCTGATGCCCTGGCCGCAATTTCCGAAAACCTGGACGGGTTGGCGTTGCTGTCACGCGAACGCGTTGGGGCAGAGCTGTTGAAACTTTTGGCCGCACCCGATCCCGCACCTTCTGTTGCCGCAATGCGCACCACCGGGGTTTTGGCGCAGTTATTGCCCGGCGCAGATGATCGGGCCTTGGGCCCCTTGATCCATCTTGAACAAGCGTCCTCGACCGAACCAGATCCTGTGCGTCGGCTGGCTGCGATGGTGGCGCCCGAGGATGCAGCAACGCTGCGCCTAAGCCGGTCGCAATTGCAGCGCCTTGCCCGTATGCGGGATGAGGCGCAGGCATCCACAAGTGTCGCGGAACTGGGGTACCGCTATGGCGATGAGGGTGGTTTGCACGAAACCTTGTTGCGCTGCGCGTTCTTTGAACAACCCTGGACCGAAGACCTGAGGCAGGCCTTGCACTCAGGCGCATCAGCCCGTTTTCCGGTCAAAGCCAAAGATCTGATTCCGGAATTCTCCGGTCCGGCGCTGGGCAAGAAACTGGCCGAGCTGGAAGCGCGTTGGATTGCATCGGGATTTACCCTGACCCGCAAAGATTTGCTGGACCGTTAGTGCGAAGTCTCAAAAGGGGATGACAAATCAAATCGAGTGTGGTTACTTGCGCCTGTCACTTGATTTGGAGGGAGGCATGCGAATGTATTACGGGATCTGGTTCGGCTAAAGCCGGAACACTCGACCCGTAGAGGTGGTGTTCTGGCGCCATCTTTCTTCGCACGTCCTATTTATCTTGCTCAATTGGAGCATCCTCCATGTTTCGCTATTTCGAAAACCTTGTAGACCCTTTTGTCGCCTATACGGAATCTGACACACCACCGACGCGGCTGTGGCCATTCATGCTGGATTATTCACAGCCCTTCATGAAGGTCTTTTTCTGGGCCGGGATCATTTCCATCATCGTGGCAAGTGTTGAGATCGGCCTGATCTACTACATGGGTCGCGTTGTCGATCTGCTGGGCGGTACGCCGACAGACGTCTGGCAAAATCACGGGACCGAACTGCTGTGGATGGCCGCATTTATTCTGTTGTTGCGCCCCATTCTGCACCTGGTCGACGTCTTGTTGCTGAACAACACCATCCTGCCGAACTTTGGCACGCTGATTCGCTGGCGCGCGCATAAACACGTTTTGCGTCAATCGGTTGGCTGGTTTGAAAACGATTTTGCCGGGCGCATCGCCAACCGGATCATGCAGACGCCGCCAGCTGCGGGAGAAGTGGTGTTTCAGGTCTTTGACGCGATTTCGTTTTCGCTGGCCTATATGATTGGGGCTGCGATTCTGCTGTATGCAGCGGACGCCCGTTTGCTGATCCCGCTGCTGATTTGGTTGGTGTTTTACGCTGTGCTGGTACGATGGACTGTTAAGCGTGTCGGACCGGCGTCACAAGCAGCCTCGGATGCACGCTCGACCGTGACGGGCCGAGTGGTGGACAGCTATACCAATATCCATTCTGTTAAGATGTTCGCGCATAACACGCAAGAATTGGACTATGCGCGCGAGGCGATCGAAGAAACGCGCCGCACATTCCAGGTTGAAATGCGGATCTTCACGGTCATGGATGCTGTTCTGGTCATCCTGAACGGCCTGCTGATTGTTGGCGTTGTGGGCTGGGCGATTTCCCTGTGGATGCAGGGCAGCGCGTCAGTTGGCGTGGTCGCCGCAGCAACGGCGCTGACGCTTAGGTTGAACGCGATGACCGGGTGGATCATGTGGGCGCTCACCAGCTTTTTCCGCGAGCTTGGGATTGTGGCCGAAGGGATGCAGACGATCGCGCAGCCCGTGGATCTGCTGGACGCTAAAGCTGCCAAGCCTTTGCATCTGACCAAGGGTCAGATCGACATCCGAGATCTGTCACATCACTACGGGCGCGAAACCGGTGGTCTGGATCACATCGACATGACCATTCAGCCGGGTGAAAAGATCGGCCTGATTGGTCGATCCGGCGCCGGCAAATCGACCCTCGTAAAGCTGCTTTTGCGGTTTTATGACGTCGAACGGGGTGCGATCCTGATCGATGACCAGAACATCGCACAGGTCACTCAGGATAGTTTGCGCAGCCATATCGGTATGGTTCAGCAGGACAGTGCGTTGTTGCATCGCTCGGTGCGGGACAACATTCTGTATGGCCGTCCCGATGCCACTGAAGCGCAGATGGTCGAAGCGGCGAAACAGGCCGAGGCGCATGAGTTCATCCTTGATCTGCAGGACCCCGAAGGGCGCACAGGCTATGACGCGCACGTGGGGGAACGCGGTGTGAAACTCAGTGGCGGTCAGCGGCAGCGCGTGACGTTGGCGCGGGTGATCTTGAAAGACGCCCCGATATTGTTGTTGGACGAAGCAACATCCGCCCTAGATTCCGAGGTTGAAGCGTCCATTCAGGAAACTCTCTACGGTATGATGCAGGGTAAAACCGTGATCGCAATTGCTCACCGGCTGAGCACCATCGCTCAGATGGACCGCATTCTGGTGATGGATGGCGGCCGCATCGTGGAAGAGGGTGCGCATTCCGAGCTGTTATCACGAGGTGGTCTTTACGCGCAGTTCTGGGCGCGGCAGTCTGGCGGCTTCATGAACCCGGAGGCCGCTGAATGAGGGTTGCCGACCTCATAAACCCGTTCAAGAACATCGAAACGCCCCCACCACAAACCTTAGGGGCGTTCATTCGCTGGAGCCTGTCCGGCGCGTGGCCAATGCTGTTTATCGCGGCGTTCTTCTCGGCAACCGCTGGCGCAATGGAAGCCGGAACCGCCTGGATTCTCGGTTGGGTGATCGATGTGGCAACCTCTAGCGGGCCCGATGAATTTCTGACCGCGGGCAACATGTGGATGATCTTCGGCGCGGTGGCGTTCTTCATGCTGTTGCGACCCATCCTGTTTGGGCTGTCATCGGTGTCGAACAACTATATCGTCATGCCCAATATCCCGCCCCTGGTTCTGGCCAAGCTGAACCGCTGGACGCTGGGCCAGTCGGTGACTTATTTTGACGACGATTTCGCGGGCCGGATTGCTCAGAAGCAGATGCAAACCTCGAACGCCATGGCCTCGGTCGTGTCCGAAACGATCAGTGCAATTGTCTTCGCTTTGGCCTCGCTTGTGGGTTCTTTACTTTTGTTAGGGTCTATACATCCGCTGGTGATGCTGCCGTTTGTGACTTGGCTTGTGGTGTATTTCCTGCTGGTGCGATGGTATCTGCCGCGCATCCGCAAGCGGTCGGCAGAACGGGCCGGGGCGCGGGCGATGGTGTCCGGGCAGGTGGTCGATACGATCACCAATATCAAAACCGTCAAACTGTTTGCGCACGCGGATTTCGAAGATCTGGCCGCGCGGCACTCGATGGTTGAACTGCGCGAAAGATCGTTAGATTTCGGCAAACTGTCGGCCAGCTTCCGTTTTGTTCTAATGACACTGGCCGGGATTCTGCCGGTCTTGTTGTTGGGCGCCACACTCTGGTTATGGCAGGCAGGCAGTGCAACCGCTGGTGATATCGTTGCGGCGGGTGCCGTTTCCATCCGCATTGCGCAAATGACAGGCTGGGTCAGTTTCACGCTGATGGGTCTGTATGCCAATGTTGGCGAAATCGAGAACGGTATGAAGACGCTGGCCAAACGCGACCGGGTCGAGGACGCATCACAGGCCACTGATCTGCTCGTTACCGAAGGCAGCATCGCCTTCGACGCCGTCAGTTTTGCCTATGGTCGGGATGTCGGGGGTGTCACGGATCTGAACCTGACCGTAAAACCGGGTGAAAAGCTCGGCATTGTTGGTGCGTCCGGGGCTGGGAAATCAACCTTGGTTTCGCTGTTGTTGCGGCTCTATGACGGGGAAAAAGGTGCAATTCGCATCGATGGGCAGGATGTGTCGCAAGTGACCCAGGACAGCCTGCGCCGCCAGATCGGCATGGTCACGCAAGAAACAGCAATGTTCAATCGTTCGGCCCGTGAGAATATCCTCTATGGCCGACCGGACGCCCGAGAGGCTGAGATGGTCGAGGCTGCAAACAAGGCCGAAGCGCATGAGTTCATCCTTAGTCTTCAGGATGCACATGGCCGCACCGGGTATGACGCGCATCTGGGTGAGCGGGGCGTAAAACTCAGCGGGGGTCAACGTCAGCGGATCGCATTGGCCCGTGCCATTCTCAAGGATGCGCCGATCCTGGTGTTGGACGAGGCAACATCAGCGCTTGATTCCGAGGTCGAGGCTTCGATCCAGACCGCGTTACACCGGGTGATGCAGGGCAAAACGGTTCTGGCCATAGCGCATCGTCTTTCGACGCTCAGCGAAATGGATCGGATCATCGTGTTGGACCATGGTCATATCGTGGAAAGTGGTTCCCATGACGATTTACTGGAACACGGCGGGCTTTATGCGCGGTTCTGGCATCGTCAGTCGGGCGGGTTCATTCAGGCCGAAGCCGCCGAATAAGGGTTTTGTTGCAGGTAATCCCCCGGTATCAGGCCACCTATGACACGACAATTCACTATAAACCGCCTTGGGCATCAGGGCGATGGCATCGCGGATGGCCCGATCTATGCGCCGCGCACCCTGCCGGGTGAGGTGGTCAGCGGTACGCTGCTTGGCCAACTCCTGACCGATATTCGGGTGGACACCCCCTCCGATCATCGGGTGAAGGCGCCGTGCCGGCACTACAAAGCGTGCGGGGGGTGCCAGTTGCAGCATGCGTCTGATGCGTTTGTTGCAGATTGGAAAGTCGACATTGTGCGCAACGCGCTGGCCGCGCAGGGGTTAGAGGCGCATATGCGCCCGATCCAGACGTCGCCTGAACGATCCCGCCGCCGGGCCACGATCACTGTGCGTCGGACAAAAAAGGGCACGCTGGCCGGGTTTCATGGGCGCGCATCAGATACCATCACGGAAATTCCTGACTGTCACTTGCTGGATCCGGCCCTGATCGCCGCAATTCCGGTGGCCGAGGCGTTAGCTGTTTTGGGCGGCAGTCGGAAAGGGACTCTTGCCGTCACGCTGACCCTGTCTGAGGGTGGTTTGGATGTTGCCGTCAAAGGCGGCAAGCCGCTGGATGGGCCTTTGGAACTGGCGCTGGCGTTGGCCACGGAAAGGCACGCGCTTGCGCGGCTCAGCTGGGATGGCGAAGTGATTGCTATGCGCCACACCCCTGTTCAACGGTTTGGAGATGTCGCGGTCGTGCCCCCTTCGGGCGCGTTTCTGCAGGCGACGAAAGACGGAGAACAGGCTCTATTAAGGGCTGTTTTGGAAGCAACCCAAGGTGCTAAGCGTGTGGCCGACCTATTTGCAGGCAGCGGAACGTTTTCGTTGCCGCTGTCACTAGGCGCCGAAGTCCACGCTGTTGAAGGCGAGGCGGCGATGATGCAGGCGCTGGATCTGGGCTGGCGCAGGGCACAGGGCCTCAAACGCGTAACGACCGAAGCGCGGGACTTGTTCCGACGTCCGTTGATGCCGGATGAACTTAAGCGCTTCGACGCCGTCGTACTGGATCCGCCGCGTGCGGGGGCCGAGGCGCAAGTGGCCGAACTGGCTCGGGCCCGCCGCCCGGTGGTTGCCTATATCTCGTGCAACCCGGTGACCTTTGCGCGCGACGCTAAGTCCCTTGTCGATGTCGGATACACCCTTAAATGGGTACAGGTTGTTGACCAATTTCGGTGGTCGTCACATACGGAACTTGCCGCGCGGTTTGTGCTGAACCCCGGATCTTGAGCAGACAGGAGAGAGCGAGACATGGGGTTCAATCAGCGCTTGCTGGCCATCATCGAAGCGCCAGCCTTCGGGCGGTTCATTACCGGTGTCATTATCTTCAATGCCGTGCTTTTGGGAATGGAGACCTCTCCCACGCTGATGGCACAAGCGGGCCCTTTGATCGTGTTTCTGGACAGTATTTGTCTGGGCATCTTTGTTATCGAGATCGGGGTGAAGCTGATCGCCACTGGTCGCAGGTTCTTTACCAGCGGTTGGAATATCTTTGATTTCCTGATCGTTGGGATCGCGCTGGTTCCGGGCGGTGGTGGGCTGTCCGTTTTGCGGGCCCTGCGTATCCTGCGGGTACTACGTGTCATATCAGTCGCGCCACGCCTGCGTCGAGTGGTCGAAGGCTTTATCTCGGCCCTGCCGGGTATGGCCAGCGTTTTTCTGTTGATGGCCATCCTGTTCTATATTGGCGCTGTGATCTCGACCAAACTGTTCTCGGCCACGTTCCCAGACTGGTTCGGCGATCTGGGTCTGTCGGCCTATACGTTGTTCCAGATCATGACGCTGGAAAGCTGGTCGATGGGCATTGTTCGCCCGGTGATGGAGGTGTACCCCTACGCTTGGCTGTTCTTTGTTCCCTTCATCATGGTCACGACATTTGCGGTGGTGAACTTGCTGGTCGGCCTGATCGTAAATTCGATGCAGGATGCCCATCATGCCGAAGATGAGGTGAAAACCGATGCCTATCGGGATGAGGTAATTGCGCGGCTTGAAAACATCGAACACCATTTAATTGGGCAGCCGAACAGCAAAAAGTGATTTCAGTTTCTATTTTTTTGGCATAATGACTGAAAAAAAGAAGCAGGCAGTGAAAAAAATGGATCGTCGAGTATTTGGATTGGGCGCTATGGCAACGCTGAGCCTTTCGGCTTGTGCCTCAGCTGGCCCGAGAATTTTAACTTACAATGGGCCCGAGGTGACCTCGCTTGTGGTGAACAAGGGCTCGCGCAGACTTTATCTTCTTCATAATGAGCAGGTCCTTCGGGAGTATGAAGTTGATTTGGGATTTGCGCCCAACGGGACCAAGATCAAACGCGGTGATGGTCGCACCCCTGAGGGTACATATCTGATCGACCGCCGAAACCCCCGCAGCCGGTATCACCTGTCGCTGGGCATCTCTTATCCCGACTCGCAGGACATCGCATCGGCGAAAGCTGCAGGCGTTGATCCGGGCGGGGATATCTTCATTCATGGTCAGCCCAATCTGCGGTCTGAATTCAAGCGCGCGAAAAAGACGCCGGATTGGACGGCAGGCTGTATCGCGGTGAAGAACGACGAGATTGAAGAGATCTATGCGATGGTCAATCGCGGTACGCTGATCACTCTGCGCGCTTAGCTTTTGGTGATTACGGTCTCCATTGGCCAAATCCAAATTGCAGATAGTCGCGGTGATACGCCTCGGCTGCCAACGCCTCGAGTTGTTCGTCGTAAATCTGGGCGAGCGTATAGGGCGTATCTTCTGCGCGCACAGCTGGTTCAGGCGGGTTTGAGTGCCCCATTGAACGACCGAGCGCTGGCAAGGCCGTTCCCAGTTCCTCTTCTCGCAGGATCAGATCTGGCATGGCGAACCCCGACATCCCCTCGATCACCAAAGACTGACTGCACCAGGCTCCGTCTACGCGGATCGGCGTCTGGCCATCCAGGTTGTGGCGCAGAAAGGTCAGAAAGGCAGCAAATGCCTCATAGTGCTGGTCGATGGAATAGTTGTTGTCCCGCACTTGTCCCGGGATTGGCAATTTGAACCGATTGCGCAGCGTGTGCCGGATCACCTGATAGCTGCCCGGCCCCTTGTTCAGAATACGGCTGCAAAAGGCGGTGTGCGCCCGGGCCAACGGGTGGCGTAGAACCGTGAATTTGCGATGCCCCGTTTGGGATTGCATCCATGCGCGGGTTTGCTTGCGACTGCGATCCGTGATCAGCTCTTCGGGGCCGCTTTCGTCCAGTTTCGCCAGCCAATCCCTGATCACCGGCTCAACACCGCTGCGGATGGGCAGATACATAAGTGGGGTTTTGGTCGCAGCCACATAAAGTGCCGCTGCCGGACCGCGCCGGGGTTCAAAATTCGGGGTGCGGTGCAGGTTGAACCAATCCACTCCTACCAGCGATTGTTCCATATCGTCCGGATTGGTCACCTTTGACAAAGGTGCGGCCGGGTTTTGCGGCTTTAGCGTATCGTCCAATTGATCCAGACGCCCTTCAACACCCAACCACCCAGCCAATCCATTCAGGACATTCAGCTGGTTCAGATCGTCGTAACCGATGTAAAACGCGGTCTGGCCGGATTTCTGCAGGTGGTTTAGCAGAAACTCCTGATGGCGCTGCAGGTTATCGAGATAGCCTGCAAATTCTTCGGGATCAAATTCAACCTGCGCGTCCAGGCGGCGTTTGATGTTCTTCAGTTGCCACTGTTTGGTCGCGCGCGCAATTTTCAGCGAAAGATAGCTGTCCAGCGGATTGCGGGTCAGTATGATCTTGGCGCATTTAGGATCGTTTAGCGCAGGCTCAAGAACCCGCGGATCGTGATCCTGGAAATAGCGGAAGCCGTTCAGGCATCCCGGGGCTGACTGAATGGCATTGATCAGTTGTGTTGGGTCAGTGTCGCGTTCAGCCAGCGAAACACCCAGCAGGTCTTCGGATTTTAGTCGGCCGATGAAATGTGGGTTGAACGCCTCACCATGGCAGGTAATGCCGTCAATTGCATTCAGATTGGCTTCCAACAGGTTCGAGCCAGTGCGCATTGCGGCCAGAACGATGAAGTAGTCGAACTTGGCTGACATCGGCGATCACTGCACCAGATAGGGTTTGCGGTAGGGTTTGGTCTGGGTTCCGAACACATCATCGGCGGGGAAATCACCCATCAGGTACGGGTGCATTCCTTGGTTCTTCAAGTTCTGCAGGAACTGACCGAACCCGGACAGGTCGACCATTGTCGGGGCTTCGGTCACGTGGCTTGCCTGCTGTGTTCCGATTTCATCGATAATGCTTTGCAATGGCTCCATCGGGGATTCGATGAACTCTGCCAGGGTCCAACTGCGCATCCGGGCTTTGGTCCAGACCGAGGTCAGAATCTCGAGCTGTTTGGATTCGATCTGCTGCAGTCGGGCGGCTTCGGTTCGGATATCTGCGAAATTCATGTTCGATCGGAATAGGTTTATTGCCCAAGCCCCGGTGATCACCGATATTTGGGCGTTTTTGTCCCGTGCCAGTAACCAGTTGATGTCCTGTGTGTCCGATGGTCCAAACTGAAAACACTGGCGTTCGCCGCGCGTGTTCCAGATCAAGTTCGACAGAAACGCCGTCGGGTTATAGTCGCGCAAAGTTGCACTGTCGCTGAGCGCACCATTGGTGATGGTTTCACCTTGCGCAAACTCTGCCCGGTCAGGGCCAAACAAATGTCCGTGGATCTTGGCACCGGTGGTGTCTGACAGCCAGGCTTCGAACCCGTCGAACACTTCGGAGAAACCTTGAAACACGCAATACGGGGATGAGGTCAGGCCGTTTTCGCTGCCATGCCTGGGAAAGCGGCTTTGCATGTACAAGCCATCGCGGCCATGCGTCCGCCGTTCAACTGCCTTGGCGAACACCCGGTCGATCTTGCCGGGATTGGGCTCGGCTGGTTTCATAGCCCCGGCCTGATCGGTCAGAAAGGACTGGTATAGCCGATCCGCGCGCCACCAGATTTTCCGGGCGACAAAGCAATCCGACCGGCGCAAAAGCTGCAAATGATCATCATAAAAGATATGTGGTCGTCCCTGATAGTCGAATTTCGACAGGGTTAGCGACCGGCTTTCGATATGGGTCGAATACAGCCGCGCCAGAGTTTGAAAGTAGCTTTCGTCCGGGATCCAGACGTGCCGAAAATACGCGTCATAAAGCTTGCGCTTCGGATCCTGCAGGACCGCTGACAATGTTTGGCGGGTCAGGCACCACCACTGACTGCCCATATGCGGCATCAATCCTTCGGGTATCCGGCGGCGGATGCCCAGCGCGCGTTGCACTTTGACATAGGTGTCAAACAGTTTGCGATGTTTGCGCCATGAGAATGGGAAGCGCAGCGTGAAACGTTCATGATCCAAGCCGCCTATGGTCCAACTGACATCAGCTGTTGTTGCGCTTTCGATAAAATCAACACGGGGTCGATCTGCAAGATAGTCGATCAATTCTTGGACTGGGCGCAAAGGCAGACAGGCACCCGAGGACAGAAACACGTGGCGGACATCAGGGAATGATTCGAGCAGCAGTTCGGACGCGCGTTGCGAGGCGGCGACGATACCCCAGCCGCCCCAGTCGCAGATATGCCGGTTCGAGAAGACGATCAGCGGATTGTCCGCGCAAGAGGAGACAAATCTGGAATAGTCTACGTCTGGCACTTTGCGATCGACATGAATCACGACAGGGCACCCGGCTGCAGTCCAGTGTCGTGCCACCTGTTCGGCGCGGTCCAGTGCCGTGTGCACCAGCATGACGATGCCAAGGCCGCTCATGCCCAATTTCCTTTTGACATAAGACCAAGGATCTCAAGCTGTCGCCAATTGATGAACTTCTCGGAACAGGTGCACCAGAACACGGGTTTGTCCGCAAGCTGTTGCGCATAGGCTTTGTATTCGTCGGACCCGCGATAGTGCTCTCCGCGCTGAAGCTCCTCATGCGCTTTGTCGCCCAGGGTATCGATCAGCTTGGCATGCAATAATGCGCCGCTGGTCTTTTCTCCGCCCCACTCGTCATAGACCTGGTTCAGGCCGCGCGGCAAAAGCGAATGGGTCGAGCTGACATAGGCGTAGCGCCGATCCCATTTGACCAGTGGGATCTTGTTAAGCGCTGGGGCTTTGGCCGGAGTCTCATGAAAGAACACGCGCGCGCGCGGCCCGCCCTGAATCCAAAGGTTTTTGTAATCTGGATTCTTGGTGATCGTGTAGTTTCCGGCATCAAACCAACGTGCGATATCAAATGGGTTTTGCCCTTCGGTGTAAGGCTCGGCGTCCACTGGCCCCTCAGGGTACATGTCAATCAACATAGTGCCAAAGCTGCGCACGGAGCAGCCGTCCAGCCAGTCGGTTAAGGCGCGGATCGGTCGTGTGTCGCAAAACGGGTAGATAAAGAACTCATCCGGATCAACAGTCAGAACCCAATGCCCATGTGCATATTTCCGGAGCAGGTAGTTCGACCAGTCCAGCCCATAGGACGCTTTCTTGTAACTGGTCTTTGTGCGCCAGACCGAGACATCGGGCTGCGCCTGCAAAAACTCAAAGCTGCCGTCATCGCTGTCATTGTCGACAAACAGAAAGTGATTGATGCCCAGCTTGCGGTAGTAATCCAGAAGGAAAGGCAGGCGGATCTTCTCGTTCCGGATGACACTCATCAACAGGATATCATCCGGACGGATCGCCGCTGTATTGGTGCTGGCCGGCTTTAATTCGCGTCGTTTCTTAACACATCGCAGAATACGGCGCTTGCGCCGCAATCTCATTCGATATGATCCCCATAGGCTCACGCGACTGCCCAACCTTTTGTTTAACGCGAGCGTTCCCCGGGTCTGCCAAGACGTGTTTGGCACCAGGGTCGTGCTGATTTATGCCATTTATGCATCTTGCAAAGCAATGGATTTAAAAGCCGTTAGTGACGAGCATGGTTTTTATGCCCTTGTTTTCTGTGGTCATTCCCATCCTCCGGCGCTCATCAGACCCATTTGCTGCAACTGTGCCCAGCCCGTGTATTCTGTGGAGTGTGGGGTCCACATGTCCGGGCAATTAATTATCTCATCATAGTATGGCCCGAATTGGTCCGGATCGTGAAAATGTTGCCGCCGCTGCTTTTCGATTTCCGACTTTTCGACAATTTCCGGTAGAAACTTTGTATGCAGCAAGACGCCGGACGGTGTTTCTCCACCGGGCCCGTCATAGGCCGCGTTCAGGTTTCGGGGCAAAGCGGAATGACAGGAATTCACGAAAGCATAGCGGCGCGACCATCGCACCAGTGGAATTTTGTTTAAAGTCGGAGAGCACTGCCGCACCTGCGTAAAGAACATGCGTTCGCGCGCACCGCCCTGCACCCAAAGATTGCCCACCGGGCTTTGCCGCTCTGTGCGATACGGCCCGGAATCGAACCACTTCAGCACTTTGACCGGGTCGGTTTCGGGATCATAGGTTTGGGACCCCAGTGGACCCTTGGGGTACAGATCCAGAATCAGTGTACCAAATGCTTGGCGCCCCTGTTGATCCAGCCAAGCGGTAAGATCATGCAACGAGCGGTGCTCGTGATTGGCGTAGATCAACAACTCATCGGCGTCGACCATCAGGCTCCAATGTCGGTGGCCGTACCGCATTTGCAACCCCGTCAGCCAGTCGAGCCCGTACCGGGACGCACGATAGCTGGTATGGGTCTGCCACAGTGAAACGTCCGGCTGATCCAACAGGTATTCAGTTGACCCATCGTCGCTGCCATTGTCCACAATCAGAAAATGATCGACACCCAACCGACGATAGTGGCGAAAAAACCAGGGCAGGCGGGTGATTTCGTTGCGCAGCGTCGTAAAGATCAAAATGTCGCCGCGCTTGATTGTACGCGTTCGGTCGAGCAGGCAAGACAGCTGCTTTTGGCTGTGCCATGACCTCCACAACAGGCGGCGGCGTTTCCAGCGCAGACGGTACTTCCGCGCCCAGCCGATATGGGGGAGCATCTGTGCCGCGTTGCCGGTCACGGGGCCCTCATTTCTCGTAGTGGCCGTTCTGGTGCCAACGCCAAGCATCTGAGATCATGATCTCTAGTGTAGAGCGTTTGGGTTTCCATCCCAACTCGGTCTCGGCACGGACCGAGCCCGACACCAGTTTGGTGCAGTCTCCGGCCCGACGGGTGCCAACGGTGTAGGGAACCGGGCGATTGGTCACGGATTTGGATTGTTCAATGACCTCCAAAACCGAAAAACCAGACCCCGTGCCCAGGTTGAACACCCGGCTGTCCTTGCCTTGTTCCAGCCAATCCAACCCAAGAACATGGGCATCCACCAGATCGCAGACATGGACATAATCGCGAATGCAGGTGCCGTCCGGCGTTTCGTAGTCTGTACCAAAAACGGTCAAGCCATCCCGCTTCCCGTCAATCGCATCCAGCATCAATGGAACAAGGTGAGTTTCGGGCCGGTGGAACTCGCCAACCTCACCTTCGGGGTCCGCGCCAGCCACATTGAAATAGCGGAAGATCACGTGGCGCAACCCGTGCGCGGCTTCAAAATCCTTCAGAATGTCTTCGATCGCGCGTTTTGAGGCGCCGTAGGCATTCAACGGATGCTGGGATGTGTTTTCATCCAGAACCACATTGTCATGTTCACCATAGGTGGCGCAGGTCGACGAGAACACAAAATCCAGACACCCGGCCGCAACAGCGGCTTCGATCAGGGACAATGATCCCGAAACGTTGTTAGACCAGTATCGCCCCGGTTCCTGCATCGCCTCACCCACCTGGCTGATCGCTGCAAAATGCATAACGGCCACCGGATTGTGCTTGGCGAAAACCTCGTCCAGCCGTGCCCGGTCCAGCAGATCGCCCTGTTCGAACGGTCCGAATTTCACCGCATCTTGCCAGCCAGTGACCAGATTGTCATAGGTCACCGGATTATATCCTGCCTGCGACAACACTTTGCAGGCATGGGACCCGATGTAGCCAGCGCCACCGGTTACGAGAACAGTCTTCATATGTCGCCCATAGAGTCAGAGTTGAAGGTTGCTATGCTGTCGGAGTGGCGAACGTCAGGGGGAAAAGCGGTCAATCCAGACCCATATCTGCCATCATCGCTTCGATCTTAGGCACGTCTTGGGGGTTGTTGAGCTCCCAGAACTGACGTCCCTTTGACTCAACCTCAACGCACAGAACCTTGCGGCCATTTTCCATGAATCGCAGTTGTTCCAGCCCCTCCAGTTGTTCCAGCGGACCCACTGGCCAATCCGGATAAGATGTCAGCGCGTCCGGGCGATAGGCGTAGACGCCAACGTGATGAAAGACGGGGGTTGGGTCGGTGCCCGCATAGGTTTGCGCCGTGAACGGTACAACCTCTTTCGAGAAGTACATGGCGCTGTGGTCGCTGGCGAAAACAGCAGTTGTGCCGCCAACATGATCATGTTTGCGGTCGTTCAAAAGCCCCCTCAGCGCGTCTCCGTCGCAGCGCAGAACGGGTGTTGCGACACCCGCATCTGGCGCTGCGCGCAGGCCCGAGATCAGGTCCTCGACAAACCAATGTGGTGTTAGCGGGGCGTCGCCTTGGAGGTTGACGACGATGTCATACCCGCCGCCCAACACGTCATGAGCTTCGGCACATCGTTCGGTGCCATTGCCACAGGCCTCGGATGTCATCACAACCTCGGCCCCGAACGCTTCGGAAACGTCGCGGATGCGATCATCATCTGTGGCAACGATCACCCGGTCGGCGCCGGACACGGATTTCGCCGCGCGCCAGGATCGTTCGATCAATGTCATCGCAACCCCGTTTGCGCCGGTCAGCGGCACCAGGGGTTTGCCTGGATAGCGGGACGAGGCGTAGCGGGCGGGAATGGCAATCAGGACTGACATCAGGCCTCCTTCAGGTCTACACCCGGGGCGTAGGCGATGAAAAACGGGTTCGCATACCCGTCCTTGCCGTAGGTTAGCACCGAGTGATCGTCAAAACGCACCACTTTGCCACCCGCACCAGCCAGCACGGCGTGACCGGCGGCCGTGTCCCATTCCATCGTACGCCCAACACGGGGGTAGATGTCAGCCTCACCTGTGGCGATTAGACAGAACTTGAGCGACGAGCCCGCGCTTTTGCTGTCGTGAACCTGATACTTGTTGATGTAATCGTCGGTGGCCTGATCGCGATGAGATTTGGACGCCACAATCAAAAGCGCCGAATTGTCAGGGTCCGACACGGAAATTGGTGTCACCGCACCCGGCTGATCCTTGTCCAGGGCTCCGGTTTCCTCGACCGACTGGCCATCAGCTTGGGTATAGAACATGCGATCACGGGCAGGGGCGTAAACAACGCCGCGGGTAGGTACTCCGTTCTCGACCAGAGCGATGTTCACCGTGAAATCGCCGCGTCGGTTGATGAATTCTTTGGTGCCGTCCAGCGGATCGACGATCAGGAACGTATCGCCCTTTTCGGTATGCGAAGCAGCCTGTTCTTCTGTCACCAGCAGAATATCAGGAAACGCCTCGCGCAATCCGGCGGAAATCAGGGAGTCGGCAGCTTCGTCAGCCTCGGTCACCGGGCTGGAATCGGATTTGACTTTGACGTCAAAATCATCCGACTGGTAGATCTCCATGATCTTGTCGCCGGCTTCCAGGGCCAAACGTCGGATGACGGGAATGAGGGCGTCATAGGTCACAAAAATGCTCCGTTCCTGTGGTTTGTTGATCCAAACTCATGACGGACTTATGATGCGCCGGTTACCGAACGGCAAGGTATTCATGCCAGATTAGGGGCAACAAAGCAGGGAAGACACGTCACGTGTTTTATTTCAAGCGGAACCAAACGCTGCTGGGCGGCGCATTCACGATGGCGGAACTGGTGTTCCACGCCGTCGTGCGCGCCGTGCGTTCTCAGCACTCGAATGCGGTTATGGCGATCCTGATCAATATTCTTCAGGTCGTTTTGATGGCCATGGTTTTCTATATGTTCATGTCTTTCATGGGCGCACGGGTCGCCAAAATTCGTGGTGAGTTCATCCTGTATCTGCTGTCAGGGGTTTTCCTGTTCATGATGCATATTCAATCGATTGGAGCCATTTCCGGCGTCGGGGCGTCGAACAATCCCATGATGCTGCATTCACCCATGAACATGATGGTCTTGATACTCGCGGCGGCTTTTGGAGTGTTCTACAAGCAGATGATGGCTATCCTGGTGATCCTGTTCATCTATAGCGTATCCGTCAGACCCCTTGAAATTCAGGATCCCGGTGGTGCGTTTGGAATGCTTGTCCTGGCTTGGTTTACCGGGTGTGCGATTGGGTTGGTGTTCATGGCGCTGAAACCATGGATGCCAACGGTTTCAGGAATGATTTCCAATATCTATCGTCGTCTTAACATGGTGTTTTCGGGCAAGATGTTCGTCGCTAACACGCTGGGCGGCGGGGTTTTGATGATGTTTGCGTGGAACCCGCTGTTCCATGTCATCGATCAATGCCGCGGATTTGTGTTTCGGAACTACTTTCCGCGTAACACAAGTTGGGAATATGCTTTTTGGGTCGGGATTGCCTTGACGATGATCGGGTTGATGGGTGTGTTCTTTACGCGCCAGCATGTCTCGCAAAGCTGGGACGCCCGACGCTAGTGCGCTACCCTTAGCGTCAGGTTGATCCTGCCACCCTTGGGCAGCAATTTCGATGTGCCATGCCGAATCCGATCTACCCCGTGAAACGCCAACCTTGCGGGCCCGCCCATGAGGACGACATCCCCTGAATTCAGCCAGATCGACTCGGTCTTGCCCCCACGCGTGGTGTTGCCGATGCGGAACAACGCATCGTCGCCCAGAGAAATCGACAGCACCGGCCAGGAAAAATCTGCCTCATCCTTGTCTTGATGCAGCCCCATCCGGGCACCTTCATTATAGTAATTGATCAGGCAGCAATCCGGGTCACGCTCGGTGCTGGCCAGATTGCGCCAGATGTTCAGGATCATTTCGGGAATTCCCGGCCACGCGCCACCTTTGGGGTGTCGCGATTGATATCGATACCCGGATCTGTCCGTGACCCATCCAACCGCCCCGGCCGACGTCATCCGCACGGACATTTCCTTGCCCGACGGGGTCACCGGTCGGAACAAAGGTGCGGCTTTCAGAATCGGTCGCAGGTCGTCAATCAGCTGACCTTGCGCTGCCGTATTCAGATAGCCTTTCCTGATATCGAAACCGCGTAAAAGCAGCCGTGCCATCCCAGATTTCCCATTCCTTACCGAAACCTTGCGAAAAAAGGCTGCAGATTTGCGAAAACCTGCATTTCTGAACGCTTGCAGGCCCCTGTTCTCGCCCTTATATACGCCGGGACGCGCGATGGTGTAGTGCTGTCGCGCACATCAGATCGGGGACAGGATGCCATAAAGGGTCCGGCCCTCGGGACATCGCCTTGAAGAGAAAGGGATCGCAAATGGGAAAAGTAATTGGGATTGACCTCGGCACCACAAACTCGTGTGTGGCCATCATGGACGGCTCGCAGCCAAAGGTCATCGAAAACGCAGAAGGGGCTCGGACCACGCCCTCGATCGTCGCCTTCACCGAAGATGAGCGACTGGTCGGTCAGCCTGCAAAACGTCAGGCGGTCACCAACCCCGACAACACCATCTTTGGCGTCAAACGCCTGATCGGTCGTCGTGTGGATGATGCAGAAGTCGAAAAAGACAAGAAAATGGTGCCCTACGCCATCGTGGACGGCGGTAATGGCGACGCGTGGGTTGAAGCCCGCGGTGAAAAATATTCCCCAAGCCAGATTTCGGCCTTCACTCTGGGTAAGATGAAGGAAACTGCGGAATCCTATCTGGGTGAAGACGTCACGCAGGCGGTCATCACCGTTCCGGCCTATTTCAACGATGCGCAGCGTCAGGCCACCAAAGACGCAGGTAAAATCGCCGGTCTGGAAGTGCTGCGGATCATTAACGAACCAACAGCCGCTGCGCTGGCCTATGGTCTGGACAAAGAAGAAACCCAAACCATCGCGGTCTATGACCTTGGTGGCGGTACTTTCGATGTGACCATTCTGGAAATCGACGACGGTCTGTTCGAGGTCAAATCGACCAACGGCGACACCTTCCTGGGTGGTGAAGACTTTGACATGCGCATCGTCAAATACCTGGCGGATGAGTTCAAAAAGGAACACGGCGTTGATCTGTCTCAGGACAAGATGGCGCTGCAGCGTCTGAAAGAAGCCGCTGAAAAAGCCAAGATCGAACTGTCCTCGACCTCACAAACCGAGATCAACCAGCCGTTCATCTCGATGGGCGCCAATGGTCAGCCGTTGCACATGGTCATGAAACTGACCCGTGCCAAGCTGGAATCGCTGGTTGGTGACCTGATCAAAAAGTCGATGAAGCCGTGCCAGGCCGCTCTGAAAGACGCCGGTCTGTCGGCCGGTGACATTGATGAGGTTGTTCTGGTCGGTGGTATGACCCGGATGCCGAAAGTGATCGAAGAGGTCACCAAATTCTTCGGCAAAGAGCCCCACAAAGGTGTGAACCCGGACGAAGTTGTTGCCATGGGCGCCGCCATTCAGGCCGGCGTTCTGCAAGGCGACGTCAAAGACGTGGTTCTGCTGGACGTGACCCCGCTCAGCTTGGGCATCGAAACGCTGGGTGGCGTGTTCACCCGCCTGATCGACCGCAACACCACCATCCCGACGAAGAAGTCTCAGGTCTTCTCGACCGCCGAAGACAACCAGAACGCCGTGACCATCCGTTGTTTCCAGGGGGAACGCGAAATGGCTGCGGACAACAAGATCCTGGGTCAGTTCAACCTTGAAGACATCCCGCCAGCCCCGCGCGGCATGCCTCAGATCGAGGTGACGTTTGACATCGACGCTAACGGCATTGTCTCGGTTTCGGCCAAAGACAAAGGCACCGGCAAAGAACAGAAGATCACCATCCAGGCATCGGGCGGTCTGTCGGACGAAGACATCGACAAGATGGTCAAGGACGCCGAAGACAACGCCGAGGCGGACAAGGAACGCCGCGAGCTGATCGAGGCGAAGAACCAGGCGGAAAGCCTGATCCACTCGACCGAAAAGTCGATGGAAGAGCATGCCGACAAGGTCGACCCAACCACCATCGAAGCCATCGAGTTGGCGATTGCCGCTTTGAAGGACGAGCTGGAGACCGAGAATGCCGACAAGATCAAGTCGGGTATTCAGAACGTCACCGAGGCAGCGATGAAGCTGGGCGAAGCCATCTACAAGTCGCAAACCGAAGAAGGTGACGACGCGCCAGCGGCTGCGGATGAAGCTCCGGGTGAAGATGACATTGTCGACGCCGAGTTCGAAGATCTGGACGACGACAAGCGTAACTAACAGGCAACCGTGCCATTTCGGGCCGGTCCGGTCACCGGGCCGGCCCGATTACGTTGAGACATAAGGAAACACTGATGTCAAAACGCGACTACTATGATGTGCTCGGCGTGTC
This sequence comes from Ruegeria sp. EL01, assembly GCF_900313035.1. Classification (GTDB taxonomy): domain Bacteria; phylum Pseudomonadota; class Alphaproteobacteria; order Rhodobacterales; family Rhodobacteraceae; genus Ruegeria. The sequence goes on from NZ_OMPS01000018.1 coordinate 75,217, forward strand.
CAAGGGCGCATCGGCGGACGAGATCAAGAAAGGCTTTCGTACGAAAGCCAAGGCATTGCATCCCGACCGCAACAAAGACAACCCGGATGCTGAGGCGCAATTCAAAGAAGCGAACGAAGCCTATGACATTCTGAAAGACGCCGAGCGTAAGGCGGCTTACGACCGCTTTGGCCATGCCGCCTTTGAAAACGGCATGGGTGGCGGCGGCCGTCCCGGTGGCGGTTTTGGCGGACAGGGCGATTTCTCCAGCGCCTTCTCAGACGTGTTTGACGATCTGTTCGGCGATTTCATGGGTGGCCAACGTGGCGGCGGTGGCGGACGCCGCGCCGCGCGCGGATCCGACCTGCGCTATAACCTGCGCGTCTCATTGGAAGAGGCCTATGCCGGTCTGCAAAAGACGATCAATGTGCCTGCTGCCGTGGCCTGTTCGGCCTGCGACGGGTCAGGTGCAGAGGGCGGCGTAGAGCCGACCACCTGTCCAACCTGTTCAGGCATGGGCAAAGTCCGTGCCCAGCAAGGCTTTTTTACCGTCGAACGGACCTGCCCGACATGTTCCGGCCTGGGTCAGATTATCAAAAACCCCTGTAAATCCTGTCAGGGCGCAGGCCGTGTTGAAAAAGAACGCGCCCTGTCGGTCAACATTCCTGCTGGCGTCGAAACCGGAACCCGTATCCGACTTGCGGGTGAGGGTGAGGCCGGAATGCGCGGTGGCCCTCCGGGCGATCTCTACATCTTCGTCGAAGTATCCGAGCACAAACTGTTCGAGCGTGACAGCGTGAACCTGTACTGCCGCGTGCCGGTCAGCATGGCCAAAGCTGCGCTGGGCGGATCGATCGAAGTGCCCACCATCGATGGCGGCCGTGGTCGCATTCAAATCCCGGCGGGCAGCCAATCGGGCCGCCAAATGCGCCTGCGGAGCAAGGGCATGCCCGCCCTGCGTGGGGCTGGTGTCGGCGACATGTTTATTGAGCTGGCCGTCGAAACTCCGGTGAACCTGACCAGCCGCCAAAAAGAGCTGCTGCGGGAGTTTGATGATCTGGGCGAAGACAACCACCCAGAATCCAACAGCTTCTTCTCGTCGGTGAAATCTTTTTGGGACGGTATGAAGGGCTGAGATCTTTCTGCGAGCGGGGGTTATGCCCCCGCCGCCATACCAGCGCCCTTCCTCCAAAAAACGCGCTCGCCAATAACACGGCCCGCTTCATCTGGCTAAAGAATACCCCGGAGCGCGAAGCAGGGCCTCGCATTCCTTGACCTGCCGCAAGTCGTTTTGGCTATAAAGCAAAGACGGAACTGGCCGCGTAACTGACAAATTGCCCCTTGATTCTCTCCGCCACCCCTGAGATTGTCCGCCGCAACCGTTGGGGTGCCCTGATCATGGGGCTGAGAGGCGCGACATCGCTAACCCATCGAACCTGATCCGGGCAATTCCGGCGGAGGGAACGGTCTCAAGTCGATAGACGTTTTCCAAGCCCGTTGCCCCAATAACAGATGGAGCAACGACGTGGCGCCTATTGCCTTGACCATTGCAGGATCCGACAGCGGTGGCGGAGCCGGAATTCAGGCCGATCTGAAAGCCATGTCCGCGCTGGGCGTCTATGGCGCCAGTGTCATTACTGCGGTTACGGCTCAGAATACAACGGCCGTCGCAGCTGTGCATGGCATCCCGCTGGACGTCATTTCCGCTCAGATCGATGCTGTTCTTGGTGATCTGGACGTCCAAGCGATCAAGATCGGTATGCTGGCAACCCCTGAGATTATTCATACCGTTGCCCAAGGCATTTCCGACTTCACAGGTCCGGTGGTCTTGGACCCGGTTATGGTTGCAAAATCCGGTGACTCCCTGCTGGCTCGCGAAGCAATCCAGACCTTACGCGATGTTCTCGTGCCCCTCGCCACTGTCCTGACACCGAACCTACCCGAGGCCGCTTGCCTGCTGGGCATGCCGGTTGTCGGCTCACCAGCCGAAATGATCGAGCAAGGGCGCGCTTTGTGCGCGCTGGGTGCAAACTCGGTGCTGATGAAAGGCGGTCATGGCAAAGGTGATGTCTGCCACGATTTGTTGATCGATGTCGCAGGTGTTGCTGCTGAGTTTCAGGCGCCACGTCAGGACACAAACAACACCCATGGCACCGGATGCACATTGTCGTCTTCGATTGCAGCTGGTCTCGCAAAGGGACTGACGCTGAGGGACGCGGTTGGTCAAGCGCATGAGTATCTGCAAGGGGCGATTTCACGCGCAGACACGTTGAACGTGGGCGCGGGCCACGGGCCGGTGCATCATTTCCACCGGGTTTGGCCCGCGTGACGCTATGGTCGGTCATAGGGTCCGGAGTTGCCGGTCTGGCCGTGGCCAGCGATCTGGTGGCGCGCGGTGCGCAGGTGCAGGTTTTTGATCCGGGCGGTCCGCCCGGTCCGCATGGATGTTCCTGGTGGGCCGGGGGAATGCTTGCCCCGTGGTGTGAATACGAAAACGCCGAGGAACCGGTCTTGCGTTTGGGACAACAAGCCATTGATTGGTGGTCCGACAAAACACCTGTTTATCGGCGTGGCACGATTGTCGTGGCAAATACACGCGACCTGCCGGATCTACGTCGCTTTGCCCGCCGCACAGCTGGGCATGTCGAGGTCGATCGGAACAAAATTGCCGAATTAGAGCCTGACATGAAGGCATTTGGCAGAGGATTGTTTTTCGAACAAGAAGCGCATGTCGACCCGCGGCAAGCGTTGCAGGATCTTTGCGGACAACTGAAAGACAAAGGTGTCGAGTTCCATCAGAATCTGGCCCCGCCACAGCTGGACAACACCATCGACTGTCGGGGCCTGCACGCGCGGGAAACGCTTCATGATCTGCGCGGCGTGAAAGGTGAGATGCTAGTGATCCGCTGTCCTGATGTGGTGTTGACCCGCCCCGTGCGCCTGCTGCACCCACGCATGCCGCTTTACATCGTACCCCGCGGCGACGGGATTTATATGCTTGGCGCAACGATGATTGAATCTGAGGACAGCAGCCGCATCACGGCGCGTTCGATGTTGGAACTGCTCAGCGCGGCCTATGCGGTGAACCCCGCTTTTGGCGAGGCTGAAGTGCTGGAAATCGGCGTCGATCTGCGCCCCGCCTTTCCCGACAACCTGCCGCGCATCCGCCGCCTTGGGCGGACGATCTATGCAAACGGGCTCTATCGTCACGGCTACCTGTTGGCACCCGCCTTGGCCCGAGGCGTGGCTGATCTGGCGCTTGAGAACAAACATTCGGAGATGGTCGATGAAGATCGTGCTTAACGGCGAGCCGCGTGAGGTGCAGGCAAGCGCCTTGTCTGATTTGCTGGCGGAATGCGGCTTTTCCGGCCGCGTCGCCACCGCCGTGAACGAAGAATTCGTTCCCTCAAGCCGGCGCATCGGCTGCGAATTGAAAGATGGCGACCGCGTCGAAATCCTGTCGCCGATGCAGGGGGGCTGATCATGAAAACCTTCTATGGCACGACATTGCCCAACCCGCTGATGCTGGGCACCGCGCAATACCCCAGCCCGGCTATCTTGGAGCAGGCCTTTCGCTCAAGTGGCGCAGGCGTGGCCACTGTATCTTTGCGCCGGGAAGGAGCGGGCGGCGCCGGGCAAACTTTCTGGACCATGATCCGCGATCTGGGCGTGCATATCCTGCCCAATACGGCCGGTTGCCATACCGTCAAAGAGGCCGTGACCACCGCCCAGATGGCGCGTGAGGTCTTCGATACGAAATGGATCAAGCTGGAATTGATCGGCCATACGGACAGCCTGCAACCCGATGTGTTTCAACTGGTCGAAGCCGCCCGTATTTTGACCGAGGACGGCTTTCAGGTGTTTCCATATACCACCGAGGATCTGATCGTCGGAGAACGTCTGCTTGAGGCCGGGTGCGAAGTTCTGATGCCTTGGGGCGCACCGATTGGGTCTGGTCGCGGTCTGAACAACGAATACGCCCTGCGCGCGATGCGGGCCGAGTTTCCGGACGTGCCTTTGGTCATTGATGCGGGTATAGGCCTGCCCAGCCACGCGGCCCATGCGATGGAGCTGGGGTTTGATGCGGTGTTGCTGAATACCGCCGTGGCCCGTGCCGGCGATCCAATCGAAATGGCACAGGCTATGGCGATGGCCGTGCAGGCAGGGCAACTGGCCCGTCAGGCAGACCCGATCGAGCCGCGCGACATGGCCGAAGCCTCAACCCCCGTTGTTGGAAAGGCTTTCTTATCATGAGTTTAGATCGTTTTTATCCGATTTTCGACCATTCAGACTGGTTGCGTCGGATGCTGCCTTTGGGTGTAAAACTAGTACAGTTGCGGATGAAGGATCAGCCGCTTGCAGAGGTTCGCAAGCAGATCATGGTCTCGCAACAGCTGTGCCGTGATTATGGTGCAGTGTTTGTGGTGAATGACTATTGGCAGGTCGCCATCGATGCAGGATGCGACTGGATTCACTTGGGGCAAGAGGATCTGGATGACGCTGATTTGAAGGCGATCCGAAATGCGGGTCTAAAACTGGGTGTTTCCACTCATGACGATACCGAACTTGAGCGGGTATTGGCCATGGATCCGGATTATGTGGCGTTGGGCCCGGTCTATCCGACAATCCTGAAAAAGATGAAATGGCATCAACAAGGGCTGCCTCGCGTGACCGAATGGAAAGCGCGGGTTGGCGATACTCCGTTGGTGGGGATTGGCGGTATGAGTGTGGAACGCGCGCCTGGCGTGTTGGCTGCCGGGGCTGACATTATCTCGGCCGTGACGGACATTACCCTGAACGCAGACCCAGAGGCTCGTGTGCGCGACTGGATCGAGGCCACGCGATGAACCGCTATGCCCGTCAGATGATCCTGCCAGAAGTTGGCACAGAGGGTCAGACCCTCCTGTCGTCTGCGCGGGTGCTGGTTGTGGGCGCTGGCGGGCTGGCAGCACCGGTTCTGCCTTTGTTGGCTGGGGCTGGGGTTGGACATCTAACCATCATGGACGGCGACACTGTCTCGTTGTCGAACCTGCATCGTCAGACGCTGTTCGCCGAACAGGATTGTGGTCGTTCCAAAGTCGATGTTGCGGCAGACCGATGCCGTGCGCTGAATAGCAATATTGAAGTTTGCGCGCTAAAACAGGCTCTAACAAACACAAATGCCGCCAGCCGCGTATCTGATGCCGATCTTGTCCTGGACTGCGCAGACAGCTATGCGGCCAGTTACACGCTGTCGGATACCTGCCTTGAACTGGGCAAACCGCTGATCAGCGCGTCGGTTCTTGCGCTGACAGGATATGTTGGCGGTTTCTGCGGCGGCACCCCGTCTTTGCGCGCCATATTCCCTGAAGCCCCTGACAGTGGAGCAAGCTGCGCCACCGCCGGGGTGCTCGGACCTGTCGTTGGGATGTTGGGTGCGATGCAGGCGCAGATGGCGCTGAACCTGATCCTGGGTCTCGATCCTTCACCCCTTGGGCAAATGGTGCAGTTTGATGCCCGCACTTGTCGCAGCAGCGGATTTCGGTTCGACGGGGCGGCAGAGCCGAACACATATTTCTCATTCATCAGCGCGTCTCAACTTGAACCGAACGATCTGATTATTGAGTTGCGCGATGCGGACGAAGCCCCGGATCCGATCCATTCGGATGCGCAGCGTATGAACCCTGAGCACCTGAAAATAGAATCTAACAAAGACCAAAGACTGGCTTTGTGTTGTGCCACCGGCCTGCGCGCATGGCGTGCGGCCGAACGAATTCAAATGAATTGGCCGGGCGAGATTGTCCTCGTCGCGGCCTCAACCTCGTGAACAGAAGGAAATGTGAGACATGAAGAAACTGATCGCGGCAATCGCCCTGCTGGCCGCTGCGCCGGCCTGGGCCGACGACAAAATGACCGTTCTGCTGGACTGGTTCATCAACCCCGACCACGGCCCGATCATCGTGGCGCAGGAGAACGGCTATTTCGCCGAGCAGGGCCTTGAGGTCGAAATCATCCCACCCGCCGATCCCTCGGCCCCGCCGCGTCTGGTGGCCGCTGGTCAGGCCGATCTGGCCGTGTCTTACCAGCCGCAGCTGCACCTGCAAATCCACGAAGGCCTGCCGCTGAAACGCGTTGGTACGTTGGTTGCCACCCCGCTGAACTGCCTGCTGGTTCTGGAAGATGGCCCGATCAAATCGCCCGCCGACCTCAAGGGCAAGAAAATCGGCTTTTCAGTTGCTGGTGTGGAAGAGGCGGTTCTGACCACCGTTCTGGGCAAATACGGCGTCACGCTCGACGAGGTAGAGCTGATTAACGTGAACTTCTCGCTCTCGCCGTCATTGATGACCGGTCAGGTGGATGCGGTGATCGGGGCTTATCGCAATTTCGAACTGAACCAGATGGATATCGAAGGTGTCCCCGGCACCTGTTTTTACATCGAGGAAGAAGGCGTTCCCGCCTATGATGAGCTGATCTATGTCGCCAACCCCGAGACGATGGACATCGACAAGGTTACCCGTTTCCTGGCCGCGACCGAAAAGGCGACGCAGTACATCGTCAACAACCCGGAAAAGAGCTGGGAAATCTTCTCGGGCACCTCGCCCGAATTGCAGGATGAGCTGAACGCCCGCGCATGGGTCGACACGCTGCCTCGTTTTGCCTTGCGCCCGGCGGGTCTTGAGGCCGGACGCTATGCAAGGTTCGAGGCGTTCCTGAAAGACAGCGGCATGATCGACAGCATCAACCCGGTCAGCGACATCGCCATCGACGTGACCGCGAAATGAGCGGGTACGGCAAAGCATTTGCGCTGATGCGCGATGCAGCGCAGGGGCCGTGGCGGGACTATACCCGCCACGCCTTCGTCGAAGGGCTGAAGGACGGCACCCTCCCGGGTGAGGCGTTCCTGCATTACCTGCGACAGGACTATGTGTTCCTGACCCATTTCTCGCGCGCTTGGGCGCTGGCGGTGGTCAAGGCGCAGACCCATGAAGAAATGCAGGTCGCCTCGGCCACGGTAAACGGGCTGATGCATGAAGAGATGATGTTGCATGTGGGCGTCTGTGCTGATGCGGGTATTTCTCGGGAAGAGCTGTTTGCAACGCCCGAGCGGCCCGAAAACCTCGCCTACACGCGCTTCGTCCTCGAATCTGGGTATTCCGGCGACTACCTGACCTTGCTTGCTGCGCTGGTGCCTTGTGTCATCGGCTATGCCGAGATCGGGTCGCGATTGGCGCAGGAAGCGACCTCTGAGACCTACCGCCCCTGGATCGACACCTATGCGGGCGATCAGTATCAAAGCTATTGCCACGATATTGGCGCGTTGCTGGATGGTGCGTTGGTCCGGCGATTAGGCGCGAGCTATGATACGCTGCCGGTGTGGACCGATCTATGCAAGACCTTTGAAACGGCAACGATGCTCGAGGTCAATTTTTGGCAGATGGGCCTGACCCCATGATCCCAGCGCCCGACCTTACGATTAGTGGACATGCCAGTATCGACAGCGCGGCTTTGTTCGCGCCGTTGACCCTGACCCTTGGGGCAGGGCAATGGACGTGTTTGCTGGGCGGGTCGGGCGTTGGAAAGACGACGGTTCTGCGCCTGATTGCCGGGTTGGAAACGGGCGCTGTTTTCACGGGCGAAATCACTGCCAGCGATGGCGGGCCGGTCGCCCAACGGGTCGCGTATATGGCACAGGATGATCTGTTGCTGCCATGGGCTACCGTGGCACAGAACGTCTCACTGGGCGCGCGGTTGCGTGGGGAAAAGCCCGATCTCACACGTCGCGACCGATTGATCGAGCGGATGCGGCTGCAAGATCACATGGCTAAGAAACCCTCCGAACTGTCCGGCGGCCAGCGTCAGCGCGTGGCGCTGGCGCGCACGCTGATGGAAGACCGCCCGATTGTTCTACTTGATGAGCCTTTTTCAGCCCTCGACGCCCGCACTCGGGCCGATATGCAAGAATTGGCTGCCGAGGCGCTACAGGGCCGCACCGTCCTGCTGGTCACCCACGATCCGGGTGAGGCCGCCCGACTGGGCCAATCGATTGTTGTCATGACACCGGCCGGGTTGACGCCCTGCCAACCGCCCCACGCCCTGGCACCGCGCAAGGTGGATGATCTTGAGACGCTGGAAACCCAAGGCGCGTTGCTGCGGCTGCTGCGTGAGGATGCGGCATGAAATATCTCTCAGCCCTCGCCGCGACGCTGTTCGCCCTCGCCATCTGGCAGGGCATTGTCAGTCTGACCGGATTGCCAAAGTTCATCCTTCCTGGTCCCGCTCTGGTGGCCGAGACGTGGTGGCAGAACCGCTGGCTGATCGCCGAACACACCTGGATCACCGCCGTTGAGGTTGTGATCGGCATGGCGTTTGGCACGGTTCTGGGCGTGATCACCGCGCTGCAACTGGCCAATTCCCGTGCCGCGCGGGTGCTGGTACAGCCGATGCTGGTGTTCACGCAGGCGCTACCGGTGTTTGCGCTGGCGCCGCTGCTGACCCTCTGGCTGGGCTATGGGCTCTGGTCTAAAGTGGCGATGGCAGTTCTGATCATCTACTTCCCGATCACTTCGTCATTCTTCGACGGGCTGATGCGCACGCCCTCTGGCTATCTGGATCTGGCCCGCACGATGCAAGCCAGCCGCCGAACGGTTCTGTGGCATATCCGCGTTCCGGCCGCCTTGCCCTCTCTGGCCTCGGGGATGCGGTTGTCAGCGGTCTATGCGCCAATCGGGGCGGTGATCGGCGAATGGGTCGGTTCATCGCAGGGGTTGGGCTATCTGATGTTGTTGGCCAATGGTCGCGCCAAGACCGATCTGATGTTTGCCGCGATGCTGACGCTGGGTGTGTTCTCGATTCTTCTGCACATGATCGTCCGCCGCGCCACGGCGCGCATGGCGGGTGAGATGCGTTAATCATTCGGAAACCGATTCTGCGCCAGTCTGGCGGTATGACACAGGACGCCTTTGCCGAAGCCCCGATGCTGTTTGACACGGACGAAGCGCCCGCGCAGCCGCTGCCGTCTGGTCGGTTACCCTCCTACATCAAAGACCACCGGCGGCGGCTGCGTGAAAGGTTCATGTCGGGTGGCTCGGCGGCGATGCCGGACTATGAACTGCTGGAGCTGGTTCTGTTCAGATCGATTCCCCGGCAGGACGTGAAACCACTGGCGCGCGCGCTTATGGATACCTTTGGTGATTTCAACCGTGTCCTGACAGCCCCCGAGGAACGGCTGCGTGACATCAAAGGTGTCGGCGACACGGTGATCACCGACCTAAAAATCCTCGAAGCTTGCGCGCATCGAATGGCCCGCGCCCGGGTGATGCGGCGACATGTGATGTCGGGCTGGGACGCGCTGGTGGACTATTGTCATACCACCATGGCCCATCGCGAGACTGAGCAATTCCGGGTGTTCTATCTGGATCGCAAAAACGTTCTGATCGCGGATGAGGAGCAAGCCAAAGGCACCGTGGATCACGTGCCAGTCTATCCTCGCGAGGTGGCCAAACGCGCGTTGGAGCTTAATGCCTCGGCGTTGATTCTGGTCCACAACCACCCGTCGGGCGATCCGACCCCGTCGCAATCGGATATCGATATGACCAATCGCATTCAGGATGCCTGCACAGCACTTGGGTTGACCCTGCACGACCATCTGATCATCGGGAAATCAATCGAGCTTAGTTTTCGGTCAGAAGGCTACCTGTAACGGTTACTGCACCCATACCTCGACCCGACGATTGACTTTGCGGCCCCATTCGGTGTCGTCACAAGCCATCGGCATTGCCTCGCCGAACCCCTCAACTGAAACCTCAACACTGTCCGGGATGGCGGTTTCGACGGCGGCCAAAACGGCATTGCGCACGGTTTGGGCCCGCCGCAATGCAATGCGGGCGTTGGCTACGGCGGCTCCGTCACCGTCGCTGAACCCGACAAAGACCAGTTTGCGGGCGTCGAACCTGCCGGCCTCAAGCGCTTGCGCCAGGTGCAGGATGTTTGATCGTGATTGCGCGTCGGGTCTGGACGATCCGGTCTCGAACCGGAAAGACAAGGACAGGCGCGACAGGGGACGCAGTGTCTCGATCATGCGTTGCAGTTCTTCCAACCCGACCTCGGCGCTGCCGGTGACGATTGCGTTCGCCAGACGGTCGCCCTGAAGGCCGATCTGCATCGTTTCTGGCGTCTGGTCGACAAAACCAGCCTGTCGGATCGCCATCTGAGCATCCGGGCTTTGGCTATAGGACAAGAATTGACGTGCCACCCGTGGCAGTCGGCGTTCGGGCAAATACAAGAACATAGGCGATGTCAGCGGGTAGTCTTCGGTCTTGATTGACTGACGGGTGGCAGCCAGCGCATGCCCACATCCCCCTGTAAGCGGCAGTGCACGGGCCGCTTCGGCCAAAGCTTGGCTCGAAATTCCGATGGCAAAAGCATCATCTGCAACCGCGCGGACCAGATCGTTGCCCCGTGAATGCCGGATGGCAGAGGCTGCCAGTTCACCACCAACAGGCATCAAAATCTGATCCTCAACCGCTTGCGCCAGTCCCGACCCCGCATCCGGCATGTGCAAGGCAATTGGTGCATCCGGCCCGCCAAGGCCTGACCAATTGGTAATCTCACCTGATAAAACCCTCGCCAGATCGGCGGGCGAGATCTGACGCGCCACATTGTCCTTCGCCACCACCGGCACCATGGCATCCAGCGCCACAACCCGAGACCGGCGGGTCTGTTTCAGATCGCCAAGACCCGCTGATTGGGCCGCCTCGCGTTCGGCCTCTCGGATTTCGCGCAAGGCCATGACGATGTCTGTGTTGTTTTCGATCAGATCGGTAAATCCCTGATCCGTGTTGCCCAGGTGAAAGAACAGACGCGCCAGCGGGGCTTGCCGTCCGTTTTGGTACAACTCGTACTGAAACGTGCTTTGATCTACGCGCGCAGGCGTTGCGGTCAAACCCTCTTGCCGGGCGAAGCCAATAATCAAGGCGGGAAGGACCGTTTCAGCCATCACCGATGAGCCGGAAAACCGAACCTCGGCCACGAAATCGGTCAGGTTGGGGCAGGCCGGCCCGTCGCAAGTGACGCCGGATCCATCAACGGTCAACTCGCCGAATTGGGTGTCGACCCGATAGAATTCCCCGTCGAACCCCAACAGGTTGCCGGCCACCTCGACCTTGCCGTCATGCGACGTGAGGGTGATGTCCTGCGCCATGACGCCTGATGCCAGCGTCATCGAAAACAGTGCAGCAGCGGCTGCACGAAGAAATGTCATAAGATGGTCAAGCCTGCTTGCGGATTACTTTGCCGCAACTTTCAGGTCTTGGAGCAGATTATTCAACACCAGAAACTCACCAGCCTGCGAACAATCCGGCAAATTCAGTATCAAATCCCGTGACCGCAGGCGGCGGTCTGCCCGCAGTTCCAGTGACTGCAGGCTCAGAGTCTGTCCGCAGTTTGCCTCTGTCACTTCAGCTTCGACGGTCAGATCTATTGTACCGGACTGGTCCGCCTGACCCGCTGGGAAGGAATAAACTTCGATGTTTTGTGCATCAACAAGTCCGGAATGGCCAAGGCGAACGACGTTGCCCGCCCCATATGCGGACGTGTCGGCCCAGACATGGCCTTCGCCACCATAGCTGGCACCAAATTCCAGCGCATGAATCTGCAGCGCGGTATCGCCCTGCCATTGCAGTACGACGCGCTCGTGTTCGGCAATGTCCGGAACATGGGTTGTCGCAACGGTCCCGGTTTCATCTTCGAACGAAATCAGAAAAATCGCATATTCTGACAGTGCGGGAATGGTCAGGTTCAGTGCACCGTTCTTGTCGGTCATCTGGGTGACAGTCAGTCCGCTGTGATGGATTTCGACCCGTTCTTCCTGGTGGCATGGGGCTTTTAGACGCAACCGTGCTTTGGCACCGGGCACCGCGACGGCGCGTGCGCCCATGGCGCAGTTTGTTTGGGTTCGTTTGGGAGCTGGCAAAGTGCGCGTGGTCTTGGACACAACGCTTGTATGTTCTGTGACTGCAGCGGTCGGTGAAGAAGATGTCAACACGATGCTCTCTAGGCCAGCAAGAACCGAGGCCTGATCGGTAGTCGAAGCCACAGACACACCGTCCTGCGCGCCGCTTGGCTGCGCGGATGTTCCATTCTGCATCAGATAACCAATGCCTAAGGCACAAGCTACTGTGCCGCACATGGTCACATAGTTCCGTACAACGAACAATTCACTCTCCCCCCGTGTCAGGAGCGAGTCGGAATGTCGTTAACAATAGCGGCTAATTTGTGGCCGAGGGGCGGACTCATTGTGTTTGACTGTGGGTGACGTCAGGTCAGCCTGCCATGACAATGCTTGAATTTCTTCCCCGATCCGCACGGGCATTTGTCATTGCGCGACGGATTTCCCCAGGTTGACGGATCGTCTTCGACAAACCCGGGAAGCGGGTCGCCTGACGCTTCGGCCTCAGCAGCCGCTTCGGCCTGACCTGCAGCCTGATCCACGGCCTTTTGGGTCTGGGCCTGCTGGGCCGCCATCTGGGCGAGCATTTCCTTTTGCTCTTCTTCGGTCAGAGGGCGCACGCGTGACAGCTGCTGCGATACGGTTTCGCGCAGACTATCCAGCATGCCTTCGAACAGCTGGAAACTTTCGGTCTTGTATTCGTTCAGCGGATCGCGCTGGGCGTAACCACGGAAACCAACGACCGAGCGCAGATGCTCCAGCGTCAGCAGGTGCTCACGCCACTTGCCATCAATGGTCTGCAGCAACACCTGTTTTTCGATATTGCGCATGTTCTCCGGCCCGAATGCGACGGCCTTTTGTGCCATCATTTCGTCGGCGGACTTGATCAACCGCTCGCGGACCTGTTCATCATCCACGCCTTCTTCGGCAGCCCAGTTCTGAACCGGGGCATCAATGCTCAGCTTGTCTTTGATGGCCTCGTGCAAGCCATCGGTATCCCACTGATCCGCATAGGATTTAGGTGGCATGTATTCGTCAATCAGATCGTCAATCACCTGTTCGCGCATATCCGATACGATTTCGGACAGATCGCCGGTCGACATGATCTCGCGACGTTGGCTGAAGATCACCTTACGCTGATCGTTCATCACGTCGTCGAATTTCAGAACGTTCTTGCGCATGTCAAAGTTGCGGCCTTCGACCTTGGACTGCGCGCGTTCCAGCGACTTGTTCACCCAGGGGTGCACAATCGCCTCGCCTTCTTTCATGCCCAATGTGGTCAGAACCTTGTCGAGACGTTCCGAGCCGAAAATGCGCATCAGATCGTCTTCAAGGCTCAGGTAGAAAACAGTGCGGCCCGGGTCACCCTGACGACCGGAACGTCCGCGCAGCTGGTTGTCGATGCGGCGGCTTTCGTGACGCTCGGACGCCATCACATACAGACCACCAGCCTCAATCACCTTTTGCTTTTCTTCCGCATGACGTGATTCTTCGGCGGCGCGCAGCTCCGCTGGGTCGGCCTCGGGGTTTTCCGCCAGGGCCTGCAGCACCTTCATTTCGACATTGCCGCCTAGCTGAATGTCGGTACCGCGACCAGCCATGTTGGTAGCGATGGTCACTGCGCTATAGCGCCCAGCATCGGCTACGATCTGGGCCTCTTGTTCGTGCTGGCGGGCGTTCAGAACATTATGTTCGATACCTTCTTCAGTCAGCAACTGGCTTAGCAATTCGGATTTCTCGATCGAGGTTGTACCCAAAAGAACCGGTTGGCCCTTTTCGGTGGCCTTCTTCGTTTCCTGAATCATCGCGCCATATTTCTCGCCACCGGTGCGATATACTTGGTCGTCTTCGTCCAGACGCGCGATGGGCCTGTTGGTCGGGACCTCAACCACACCCAGACCATAAATCTCGGCAAATTCTTCTGCCTCGGTCAGCGCGGTACCCGTCATGCCGCCCAGCTTGTCGTACAGACGGAAATAGTTCTGGAATGTCACGCTGGCCAACGTCACGTTCTCGGGCTGAATTTGCACGTTTTCCTTGGCTTCGATGGCCTGATGCAGACCTTCGGATAAACGGCGGCCCGGCATCATTCGGCCGGTGAACTCGTCGATCAGAACAACATTGCCGTCCCGGACGATATAATCCTTGTCGCGCTGGAACAGCTTGTGCGCCCGCAGGCCCTGATTGACATGGTGCACGACCGTGGTGCTTTCAGGATCGTACAGAGAGTGACCTTCCGGGATCAGTTCGGCAGCCAGCAACTGGCTTTCCAGAAACTCGTTACCCTCATCGGTAAAGGTCACGTTTCGGGATTTTTCGTCCAGCGCAAAGTGATCGTCGCTGAGCGATGGGATCAGCGCATCAATGGCCGTGTATAAGTCCGAGCGATCCTCCGAAGGGCCGGAAATGATCAGCGGCGTCCGGGCCTCGTCGATCAGGATCGAATCCACTTCGTCGACGATCGCGAAATTGTGGTACTTTTGATAGACGTCTTCCAGATCGGCCTTCATATTGTCGCGCAAGTAATCAAAACCCAGCTCGTTATTGGTGGCATAGGTTATGTCGCACGCGTAGGCGGACTTTTTCTCGGCATCGGGCTGACCCGACCAGATCACGCCCGTGGTCATACCAACGGCGGCAAACACCTTGCCCATCCATTCCGAGTCGCGCTTGGCCAGATATTCGTTCACCGTGACGACGTGCACGCCCTTGCCGGTCAGCGCATTCAGATACGCGGGCAGGGTCGCAACCAGAGTCTTGCCCTCACCCGTCTTCATTTCCGAGATATTGCCTTGATGCAGAAACGCCCCGCCCATCAACTGCACGTCAAAGGCGCGCAAACCCAGCGCGCGTTTGGCGCCTTCACGGACGTTGGCAAAGGCCTCGGGCAGCAGATCATCCAAGGCTTCGCCGTCCAGTGCACGCTTGCGCAGCTCGGCGGTTTTTTCAATCAGACCCTCGTCCGACAGTTTTTCGAACTCTGGTTCAAGTGCATTGATCTGCTCGACCAGCGGGCGGGTCGCCTTGATCTTACGGTCGTTCGGTGTTCCGAACACCTTTTTGGCGAGCGTTCCGAGTCCCAGCATGTTCACTCCAGCGGATCTTTTCTTGTCTTGGTTGCGACAGGCTTGCCCACCTTGCGCGCAACCCATAGATAGCTGGGATGAAAGATGGTCCTGTCAAAGGCTTCAAGGCGATGTAAGCGGCAGGTTCTGAAGTGTCAACGCCACGCCCCGTCGCGGCCAGAATATAGGATGATTCCATGCCCAAAGGTCTCACTTTTCTTCCATCGCTGGCCTTGGCGGCTGTGATGGCGCTGCCGCTGTCAGCAGAATCCAAGCCTGACGCCAGCACCGTCGTTGCCCGGGTTAACGGGGATGAGATCACATTGGGTCACGTCATTGCCACCGCGTCGACATTGCCGCCGCAATACCAGCAGGCCGAAGATGATGTGCTGTTTGACTTCATTCTCGAACAGCTCATTCAGCAGCAGCTGCTTGGTCAGCAGCAAGATGGTTTGTCCAAGCTTCATGCCTTGACGCTGGAAAACGAAACCCGCTCCTTGCACGCGGTGCAAACAGTTGATGCCCTGAGCGATGCAGTTGTGACGGATGAGGCGGTTCAGGCGGCGTATGATGCACAATTTGCCGAATTTGACGGTGAAGACGAATACGATGCCAGCCACATTCTGGTCGAAACCGAAGAAGAAGCTAAAGCCATCAAGACTCAACTGGATGACGGAGCCGATTTCGCCGAATTGGCGCGCGAAAAGTCTACGGGTCCTTCAGGGCCAAGTGGCGGTGCGTTGGGTTGGTTCGGCAAGGGCCGGATGGTGCCCGAATTCGAAGCAGCTGTGCTTGAGCTTGAAAAGGGTCAGGTCTCCGACCCGGTTCAAACGCAGTTTGGCTGGCATCTTGTTGTCCTGAATGACACGCGCAAAACTGAAGCCCCTGGGTTGGAAGCCGTTCGCGACGAATTGGTTCAGACCATTCAGCAAGAGGCGATTCAGGCACGCATCGACGAGCTGACACAACAGGCACAGATCGAACGTCCTGCACTTGAAGGGGCCGGGCCCGAAATCCTGCGCCAAACGGACTTGATTCAGGAGTAATCCCCTTGGCCACGATCACTAAGGTGTCGCCGCTGGCGCCAGCGGCCTTCCCGAATTTGCCCGCCATTGATGGCGTCCGCTTTGCCACGGTCGAGGCGGGCGTGCGATATCAAGGGCGCACGGATGTCATGCTGGCGGTTCTGGACCCCGGCACTTCGGTGGCCGGGGTGTTCACCCGGTCAGCCACCCGCGCCGCGCCGGTACTGGATTGTCAGGACAAGATCGGCGGGCCCAGCGACGGGCCTGCAGCGATTTTGGTGAATTCCGGCAACGCGAATGCCTTTACCGGGCATTACGGTCAGACCTCGGTCTCCGAAGTGATTCAGGCCGTGTCTACCGCGACCGGCGTCGCGGTCGAGCGGGTTTTTACCTCGTCTACGGGCGTGATTGGCGAACCGATGCCACATGAGCGGATCGTATCGCAGCTAGAGACGTTGAAGTCCGGGCTCAGCAGGCATGCAGTGGAAGACGCCGCGCGGGCCATCATGACAACTGACACTTTCCCGAAAGGGGCCAGCGCTCAGGTCGAGATTGACGGCAAAACAGTCTCTATTGCGGGGATTGCCAAAGGGTCTGGCATGATCGCGCCTGATATGGCGACGATGTTGGTCTACATCTTCACCGACGCTCAAGTCGAACAATCGGCGTTGCAGCAGTTGCTGGGTGCCCAGACGGGCCGGACATTCAACTGCATTACCGTGGACAGCGACACCTCGACCTCTGACACCCTGTTACTATGTGCAACAGGCGCGTCCGGAGTGGCTGCAACTGGCAACGGGCCATTCGCCAATGCACTGGAATCCGTCATGCTGGATCTCGCACAGCAAGTGGTGCGTGACGGCGAAGGCGCGACGAAATTCGTGGAAATTCGTGTGACTGGGGCCGTCTCGGATGCCGACGCCAAAGTACACGGGCTGGCCATCGCCAACTCTCCGTTGGTGAAAACCGCCATTGCGGGCGAGGATCCGAACTGGGGCCGCGTCGTCATGGCCATCGGCAAATCGGGTGCTGCGGCAGATCGTGACCTGCTTAGCATTTCCTTTGGCGATATTCTGGTGGCCGAAAAAGGCTGGGTCAGCCCGGACTACCGCGAAGAGGACGCCGCCACCTACATGAAAGATCAGGATCTGGTGATTGCCGTTGATCTGGGTTTGGGCGACGGGAAATCGACCGTTTGGACCTGCGACCTGACCCACGGCTATATCGAGATCAACGCGGATTATCGGTCGTGAAAACCATATTAGTGTCTGCCGTCGCCCTGATCGATATCGAGGGCCGCGTGCTGCTGGCGCAACGGCCCGAGGGTAAATCCATGGCCGGCCTGTGGGAGTTTCCGGGCGGTAAGATCGAACCCGGTGAAACCCCCGAGGCCGCCTTGATTCGTGAGCTACAGGAAGAGCTGGGCATTGATACCTGGGCATCGTGCCTCGCCCCGCTGACCTTCGCCAGCCACAGCTACGACGATTTCCACCTGCTAATGCCGCTGTTCGCTTGCCGCAAATGGGACGGCATCCCGCAGTCAAAAGAAGGGCAATCCCTGAAATGGGTCCGTGCCAATGAGCTGCGCAGTTACCCCATGCCCGCGGCGGATGTTCCGCTGATCCCGATCCTGCGTGACTGGCTATGATCGTCCAAATTTTTGGGGCTTCGCGGCGTCTTCTGAATGAAGTCATGCCGCGCGCCAGGCAGTCTTGGCTCTAGCGAACCACCCGAATCCGAGAGCCTGACCGGGGAGAGGGACATTCTGGTCTATCGCTGCGAGGCGGGTGTCCGCAGTGCGGACAGGAGCTGCCGTTCGTCGCGACCGCACCAATGGCCGCTTTCGGGGAGCTACCGCTAATTCCGTCTGAATTATTCATCGGTTTCTGAACAGCCGTTGCGTTCAGACCAACTATGAGCAATCAGTACCAAGTACGAGGTCGAAGGAACAATGCGCATGCGCTCCTACGTGAAGTTTTCTGGAGGAGAGAGCTCTCCTGAATCTCAACCGACAGAATTTACTTTTCCCAATGTTTGGGAACGAGAGACATATCCCGAATACTCCCGACTTTTGATCGGGTCTGAGCAGCACGAGGTGCGCCGAATGTTGGAGTTGTGCCGACCACTAAGTGGTCCTTTTGGCGTGCTTTATGTTTTGCTTGCCTCACGATTGGGAAATGAGCCCGCAAGGTACCAAAGCCCTGAGCCGATTGATTACGATGATCTGGAGTTGTTCATGTACACCTTCCAAGAGTACTTTGAGCAGGATGGTCGGCACGCAATTTGGGTTTCGTCACTCTCCGGCGAGGGCCAGTTCATTTTTGATCAGCACAACTACATCTTTGCGTACGGCGATCTTGATCGAATGACCGCGCAACTCACTGCTGATGGGTACTCTGAAGGCAAAGTCGCCGTGCCCTTTCCTCACAGGCACCACTACCATGTGCAGTTCGACGAAGCGGAAGACGAAATTCTGAAGTATTGGTCCTGGTTCAAATCGCCTCTTGAGCAATCAGACGATCCATAAACCCGATTGCGGAAGCCGGAGCCTCTTCAAAGGGCCGTCTTCCCAAACCTGCCGTTCGTGCATTGTGCAGCACCAGTCACATTGGGCTCGACTCGGCCGTTTGATCAACCCGACCAATTCAGAGCGACGCTATCAGCTCCAAATGCCGCTGCGTATACGCTTGCCGCACCTCTACCGGCGGGCGCAGCCTGATCTTTAACCCGTCAATAACCGCCTTGTCTGGGCGACCAAAGAACTTGCTGGCCTCTGTCTCAGAGAATCCGGCGATTTGCGTCGCCTCCATCCAGGCGCTGATCTTGTCGGCTTTTTTGATTTGGCGTTTGACCGTGGCGGGAACTGCGGCGGGTAGGCCAAACCGGATGTGAATGGCCGCCGCCAGCCGATCGTCCAGCGCTCCGTACCCTGGTCCTACGGCGGATTTCACCGGAGAGATCATATCGCCGATCACATATTCCGGCGCGTCGTGTAACAAGGCCGCGAGCCGCCATTTCACTGGGGTTTTGGGTGCAATCCGGCCAAAAAGCTCTTCGACCAGCAAGGAATGCTCGGCCACGGAATAGGCAAAATCCCCCTCTGTTTGCCCGTTCCAGCGGGCGACAAAGGCCAATCCGTGGGCGATATCTTCGATTTCGATATCCACCGGGGTTGGGTCCAGCAGGTCCAGCCTGCGGCCTGACAGCATTCTCTGCCACGCTCTGGGTTGTGTTGCCATTCTGCCATGCCTTGTGATGTTGGACACATTGAATTCGTGTTTTTGTGCTATGATGTACCTGTCTGGATCACTTGCTGCCAACTTTTTCTTGAGCATTCGTGCTTTGAAACGGTGCGTTGCGATCCCGATATTATGGACTGAGGGGGGTGCATACTCCTCCCAGTGCGCCCCTCTCGAAACGAAACCCGTATCGAAAGGAGCTTGTCATGTTCAAGCGTTTGTTTGCAATTGCCCTGACATTTGGAATGGCCGCTACGGCCCCACCCGCCTTTGCCCAGAATTGTGCAGAGCGCGAACATGTGATCACCAAACTGCAGGACAGCTACGCGGAAGAGCTGGTCTTTGGCGGTTTGCAGAAATCACGCGGCGCGCAATCGGTCATGGAGGTTTGGACCTCGAAGGAAACGGGAAGTTACACCGTTCTGGTGACCCACGCGAACGGCTTAAGCTGCATTGTTGCCGTTGGCACGGATTTTTTTGAAGCGATCCCCAAGATCAAGATTGAGGGGACACCCAGCTAAATTTGGCGGAGCTACTACCCGTTCCCAACCTACCACGTTGCCACCTGCCCCAAGGAATGCTAGGGGCAGCCCGGACAATTATTTACCGGAGTGGAGCACCTGATGGCCGGGGACTATATCGTTAAGGACATTTCGCTGGCCGAGTTCGGTCGCAAAGAACTGGATATTGCCGAAACAGAGATGCCGGGCCTGATGTCCCTGCGCGCAGAATACGGTGAAAGCAAACCCTTGAAAGGCGCGCGTATCGTTGGTTCGCTGCACATGACGATCCAGACAGCCGTTCTGATTGAAACGCTGGTGGCGCTGGGCGCGGATGTGCGCTGGGCATCGTGCAACATCTTCTCGACGCAGGATCACGCAGCAGCTGCAATTGCCGCATCCGGTGTTCCGGTTTTTGCCATCAAGGGTCAGACGCTGGAAGAGCATTGGGATTACCTCGACAAATCCTTCTTGTTCGAAGACGGCCCCAACATGATCCTGGATGATGGCGGCGATGCGACGCTGTACATCCTGCTGGGCGCGCGTGCCGAAGCGGGTGAAGATATCATTCCGGTTCCGGGCTCGGAAGAAGAAGCAGCAATCAAGGCGCAGATCGCCAAACGTATGGCGGCGTCGCCGGGCTGGTTCACCAAGATGCGCGGTCAGATTCAGGGCGTTTCCGAAGAAACCACAACCGGTGTGAACCGCCTGTACCAGCTGGTTAAAGAAGGCCAGCTGCCGTTCCCGGCGATCAACGTGAACGACTCGGTCACCAAGTCGAAGTTCGACAACAAATACGGCTGTAAGGAATCGCTGGTCGACGGCATCCGCCGCGCCACCGACACCATGATGGCCGGTAAGGTCGCCGTGGTTTGTGGTTACGGTGATGTGGGCAAAGGTTCGGCCGCCTCGCTGCGCGGTGCCGGTGCCCGTGTGAAAGTGACCGAAGTTGACCCGATTTGCGCCCTTCAGGCTGCTATGGACGGGTTCGAGGTCGTGATTCTGGAAGACGAAGTTGCAAGCGCCGACATCTTCATCACCACCACCGGCAACAAGGACGTGATCCGCATCGAGCATATGCGCGAGATGAAAGACATGGCCATCGTTGGCAACATTGGCCACTTCGACAATGAAATTCAGGTGGCCAACCTGAAGAATCACAAATGGACCAACATCAAGGAACAGGTCGACATGATCGAGATGCCTTCGGGCAACCGCATGATCCTGTTGTCCGAAGGCCGTTTGCTGAACCTCGGCAACGCCACTGGCCATCCGTCTTTCGTGATGTCGGCATCCTTCACCAACCAGGTTCTGGCCCAGATTGAGTTGTTCACCAAGGGCGATGAGTACAAGAACGACGTCTACATCCTGCCCAAGCATCTGGATGAGAAGGTCGCGCGCCTGCATCTGGATCGTATCGGCGTGAAGCTGACCCAGATGGACGGCGAGCAAGCGGCTTATATCGGCGTGAAGCCCGAGGGCCCCTACAAGCCCGAGCATTATCGCTACTGATTTCTTAGCAAATCATGTTTGAAACGGCGGCCAGATCGGTCGCCGTTTTTTTTGATATCAGCGCAGGGGCGGGATGAAATCTCCGCGACCTTGAGGCGTAAAATCCAAAATGTTCCAAAGCGGCCATGCGGCATCGACATGACGCGGGTGCCAGTCGCTGGGTTGGAAAAACAACTCAGAGCTCCAGAAATGATGGATGCCGTCCTGATCCCGTTGAAAAACGTTTAAAATCGGAAGCTGGCTTCCGTCTTCCGTCTCGGCCAGGTAGTCGCGCTGATAATCTGTTCCGAGCGCAGAAAAAAGAGGCAGCTCTGTCCAACCCATTTTGGTTTTGAGATCGGTCAGCTTCTCAGGCGCGTTTTCTGCGACAACAGCAAAGGCGATTTTTCTTGAAAGATGCGCAATCTGGCCGTTCAACCCGTCCAGAAAGGCTGAACACATGGGGCAGGGCGATTCCGCCTGCGGCCCATACATCAATGAGTAGACAGCCAGCGTATCGTGCGATCCGAACAGAGATGACAGCGCTGCCGCACCTCCTTGCAGAGTTCGAAACTCATAGTCGTGCGGAACCCGACCGCCTCTGGGCAGATCACGCCGCAGGTTGGCGACGTTTTCGATCTGTGCCCTCAGATCTGCTTCGGCTGCAAGCAGGCTGTTGCGAGCGGTTCTATATTCGGGGCTTTCATTTGGTAGGGAAACGGTCATGGTCCTCTCCTGATCTTATAATTTAACATTTAGGTTAAATATTAATTCGCCAAAAATCAACCTCGGTTCCGGCTAGGCTTTGCTTACGGGGAATGACGGAAATTTTTCCCTTTGTCTGAGGGTTTCTTCTGTTTAACCTGCTGACACCTTTTCAGGAATTTGAAAAACGCAGCCAAGACTGCAAATAGGGAGAGTGATTTATGGGTAAACGCGACGAACTGATCGCCAAATATGCCGAAGATTTGAAAAACAAATGTGGCATGACCGCGGATATGGACCTGCTGACCAAGGTCACAATCGGATGTGGCCCGGCCATCTACAATGCAGATGCGGCGACCGTCGCGGCGAGCCAGGAGTCGGAGCTGGAAACCGTCAAGAACAACTTCCTCATCAAAAAACTGGGGCTGTCCGATGGGCCCGAACTTATGGCAGCAATCAAAAAAGCCATGGAAACCTATGGCATGTCAGAGCGCAACAAGTATCGCGCCGTCGTTTACTACATGCTGATCAAGCATTTCGGCAAAGAGTCGGTCTACGGTTAATCCCGTTTCAACCCCAACGAAACACCCGTCGGTCACCGGCGGGTGTTTTGTATTTTAGCTTTAGTTTAAGCACTTGCTGTTTGAACCAAGGCCAGGAAACCGGGTAAGGTCAGGTTGTGACCAGGACGGTCAGAACCAGCATATTCTATACGCGTGTGGTGAGTAGGGAGCACGTGGGGTAGGGAAGGTTCTGCGTCGTCAGGGCCTTCCCTTTTTTCAACCCGCCTGTGTTTGCCCAATTCCGCAGATAATCATCCATTCTGCGTCGCTGACCGGCTGTACGGACAGGCGCGAATTTCTGACCAAAACCATGTCGGACAAACGCTCGTCTGCTTTGATCTGATCCAAGGTTACGGCAGTTGTGAAGGGGCGTATGGCCTTGATGTCCACGCATTCCCAACGCTCATCATCTGTGGTGCTGTCAGG
This sequence comes from Ruegeria sp. EL01, assembly GCF_900313035.1. Lineage (GTDB taxonomy): Bacteria > Pseudomonadota > Alphaproteobacteria > Rhodobacterales > Rhodobacteraceae > Ruegeria. Next base: position 98,136 of record NZ_OMPS01000018.1, read on the forward strand.
ATGGGCTTCGGCGCAGACTTCCACAATCCCGACGATCGCCTTGTCTTTCTGGGAGTGGTAGAAAAACCCCCAATCCCCCACCGCCATTTGACGCATGAAATTGCGCGCCTGATAGTTGCGCACGCCATCCCATTCTTCGCCGACGTCGCCCTTGGCAACTTGCTGATCCCAGCTCCAGGTTGAAGTTTCGGATTTGAAAAGCCAGAACGCCATCAGCCGACCACCTTCTTCCAGGCGATCAATTCGACTGACTCAAACAAGCCAGCCTTGGCGTATGGGTCATTGTCTGCCCAGCGTTGGGCCGCGGTCAGATCATCCACATCCAGAACAATCAGCGAGCCGATCATCGCATCGCCATCCAGCAAGGGACCGGCTTGCGAAACGACACCGGTCTCTTCGATATAGGCCAGATGGGCAGACCTGTTGTCCAATCGGGTTTGCAGGGCGCCGGCCTTGTCGCGGGCGATCAGGGCGATCAGCATGTTATTCCTCCTTGAGCGGGCGATTGAGCAGCGATTGAATCGCCTCGGTCACACTGTAGGCGCCACTGCTGAGTTCCGCCACCGTCGTGCTGATTGGCATATCCAACCCTTCGGCAGCGGCAATGTCGGCAACAGCCTGCGCCGTCGTGACGCCTTCAACCGTTGTCGAAGCATCAAATGTTCGTTGTTGTCCAAGGGACAGGCCATAACGGTAGTTGCGCGATAAATCGGACGAGCAGGTCAACACAAGATCACCCAACCCTGACAATCCCATCAATGTTTCCGGCTGAGCCCCGCGCAGGGCGGCAAAGCGCTGCATTTCGGCAAAGCCACGGGTGATAAGCGCCGCACGGGCGCTGTCGCCAAGGCCCGCGCCAATGCTCGCGCCGCAGCCAATCGCCATCACATTCTTCAGCGCACCACCCAGTTCCGCCCCAATCGTGTCTGTCGTGCGATAAAGGCGTAGGTTGGCGGTGGTGAGTTCTTTTTGCAGGGCCTGTCCCAGTTCGGCCTCGGCGCATGCAAGCGTCAGGGCCGTGGGCAGGCCCCGGGCGATGTCATCAGCAAAGCTTGGGCCGGTCAACAAAGCTGGCCGTGCGTCAGGGATCGTCTGCGCAATGACCGAAACCGGTCCCATCCCCGATGACAGCTCAATCCCCTTGCAACACGCTACCAGCGTTTTGCCCTGCAGCGCAGATGAATGTCGGGTCAGAACCGAGCGTAGCTGCTGCATCGGAACGGCCAGAAGCAGGACATTGTCCTGCGTCACTTGGTCGATATCAGACGTGGTGTTGATGGCGGATGGTAAGGCAACACCGGGAAGACGAGTATTTTCGCGCGTGTCATGCATACGCCTGGATTGATCTGCATCGCGTGACCACAGTTTAACAGGCCCTTTATGGGCCAGAGAGATTGCCAAAGCCGTGCCAAATGCGCCCGCGCCAAGAATTGATACGCTCATGCCTTTGCGCCTTTTTTGCCGCTGCCAAGCATGGCGGGGCTGGACTGATCTAGCGGCCAGCGGGGGCGGGCCATCAGATCCAACCCATCCCTTGCGCCGCTGCGAAACCGCTCTAGGCCCGCAAAGGCAATCATTGCGGCATTATCGGTGCAAAGGGCGAGCGGTGGCGCGGTAAAGCGCGCGTCAAACTCACCGCAAACAGTCTCTAACGCGGCGCGAATGGCTGAATTTGCAGCGACCCCCCCGGCAACCGCGATCACCGGTTCATCCGGGTCTTGTTCAAGATAAAGAGCAATTGCGCGACGGGTTTTTTCGGCCAGAGTCTCGACAACAGCTTGCTGAAAACCAGCGCACAGGTCAGCGCGATCCTGTCGGGTCAGCCCGCCTTTTTCGGTGACAATCTGATCCCGCGTTCGCATCAAAGCGGTTTTGAGGCCGGAAAATGACAAATCGCATCCGGGGCGATCAAGCAACGGGCGCGGAAATCGGAACCGCTTCGGATCGCCCGATTTCGCCTCGGCCTCGACAGAAGGACCACCGGGTTGCGGCAGGCCCAAAAGGCGAGCAGTTTTGTCGAAGGCTTCACCGGGCGCATCGTCAATCGTCCCACCCAGGCGTGTGAAGTCTTCGGGGCTGTGCGCGATCAGGTATTGGCAGTGCCCGCCAGAGACCAGCAACATGAGATAGGGAAAGGCTATCCCGTCGGTCAGACGTGGCGTCAGCGCATGACCAGCCAGATGATTGACGCCGATCAGTGGCAGCCCCGTCGCAGCGCTCAGCCCCTTGGCGCACATCACACCGGAAATGACCCCGCCGATCAGCCCCGGCCCGGCGGTCACCGCTATGGCGTCGATGTCACCGAGGGCCATGCCAGCCTTCTCCAACGCTTGTATCACGCAGACATCCAACTTTTCGGCATGCGCCCGAGCTGCGATTTCCGGAACGACGCCACCATATGCGCTGTGCAATTCGGTCTGACCATGAACGATCGAGGACAGAATCTCGGCCTTTGCGCCCTCGGTTTGGCGCACGATTGCGGCCGCGGTGTCATCGCAGCTGCTTTCCAATCCAAGGACGGTAAGTGTTTGCACCATAGGCCCGATCCGTTGCATCATGATTGCCAAGCGGGGTAACACCCTGCGCGGACGCAAACAATCCTCAAGGCCGAAGGCGCCGCCCATTGTATTTGTTGATGACCCGCCCTCGCGCCGCCTCGGAAAGGTTTGTTGCGCACCTGCCGACCCGCACCAGATCCCGGGTTACGGTCATCCATTCGCCCTTACTAGAGATCAGACCCTTGGCCACTCAGGTGGTGACGCACGGAATGCGGGGCCTGATATTCTCGTCAGCCAATGCTGTGAACGCCGCAGTATCGCTGGGCGTGACCCCCGATCTGCCTGCATATTGCGTTGGGCCTGCGACGACTGACACTGCCAAAAGGGCTGGTTGGCAGGCCCAAATGGCCGGTGGAACAGCCGAGGAATTGGTAGCGGCATTGTTACAAATCAGGCCGAATAGCCCATTGTTGCACCTGCGCGGTGAACATAGTCGGGGAAATGTCGCTGAAAGACTGACTGAGCTGGGTGTAACAACGCTGGAGCAGTCGATCTATCAACAGCGTTTGTTGCCGTTGACCGACCAGGCCCGTGAAGCGGCCGCAGGCGAAAACACTGTTATCGCGCCGATTTTTTCGCCCCGCACCGCGCGACAATTTGCCGACGTTTGGGACGGATCCGCCCCTTTGCTATTGGCTGCCATCAGCGAAGCAACGGCTGAACCCCTTAAAAACTTAGGGTATGAGCGCCTGAGGGTTACCGAAGAGCCGACCCCCAAGAAAATGCGTAAAGCCGTTAAAAAGCTTGTGAAACATGCGATGCGGGTTGAGGGTGGGCCGGGTGCGGATTAACTTGGCACAGTCTTCAGTTTTGGTGATTTTGGATTCGATAAGGGGAATTTGACGGTGGCTGCTAAGAAAAAAACCGATCAGAAGCCGGTGGAAGAGCCAAAATCGGATGATGTGGCCGAGAGTACCAATGCCGAATCCAGCGTGGAACCCGAAGATACAAGCCTTGACTCGGCAGACGTCGAGCAAGAGCTGACTTCCGAAGCCGAAGCCGAAGCCGAAGCCGAAGCCGAAGCCGAAGCCGAAGCCGAAGCCGAAGCCGAAGCCGAAGCCGAAGCCGAAGCCGAAGCCGAAGCCGAAGCCGAAGCCGAAGCCCCGTCCACAGAAGAAAAGCCCGTCGAACGCGTTGTTGAAAAACGCGGCGGGTTTGTTCCCGCGCTGATTGGCGGTGTGGTTGCCGCTGGGATCGGATTTGTGGTGGGAAATGGTGGGGTTTTACCCTCGGGATCTGGCAATTCCGACGCCATCGCGGCGCTTGAGACCAAACTGGCTGATCAATCGGACCAGATTGCAAAGCTTTCAAAAACACTATCGGACGGCCCGGATGTCTCGGGCTTGTCAGACCAGCTCAAAGCGCTTTCTGACAAGCTGACGCCGGTTGAAAGTGATCTGAGCGCGGTGAAGTCCAGTGTGGACAGCTTAAGCGGACAAGTTGGACCCTTGGGTGACAGGCTGTCTGCGCTTGAGAAAAACCCGATTGAAGCAAATGTGTCGCCAGAAGCCACAAAAGCCTTTGAAGCTGAATTGGAAAAGCTGCGCGATTCACTGGCTGCACAACGCAGCGATGTGGAGAAGATGGTCTCAGACGCGCAGGCTCTGGAAGCCAAAGCCTCAGCCCAGGCGCTCGCAGCGACCAATGCTGCCATCCTGTCGCGCTTACATGGTCAATTGGATGCGGGTCAGCCTTACGCTGAGTTGGTGACTGAGCTGAAGGCGGGCGGTGTGGATGTGCCTGATGCATTGTCGACGCCAGCCGAGAAAGGTGTGCAAACGCTCTCGGCGCTGCGTGCCTCTTTTGCCCCGGCGGCGCGGTCTGCACTGTCAGAAGCACGCGACGCGGACAAGGGTACAGGCCTGATTGCCTTCCTGCAGCGTCAGACCGGCGCGCGTTCGGTGACACCGCAGGACGGGGACGGCCCGGATGCAATCCTGTCGCGCGCGCAGGCCGCATTGGCGGATGGAGATCTGTCCAAGGTCCTGAGCGAACTAAAATCCTTGCCCGAAGCGGCGCAGACCGCGATGGCTGATTGGGAGCAGGCAGCCCAGACCCGGGTGTCCGCCGTGGATGCCGCAAATACGCTTGCTTCAAGCCTGAACTCGAATTGAAGGACCTGCCATGCTGTGGTCATTGTTTAAGATCCTTGTCTTTGTAGCGATTATCGGACTGCTGGCCCTTGGGGGTCATTTCCTGATGCAGACCAGCGGCGGCGTGCAAATTACGGTCGCCGGGACCGAGTTCACGCTGGGACCATTGCAGTCGGTTATTGCGCTGGGCCTGCTGGTTTTTGCGGTCTGGCTGTTCTTCAAGCTGCTCAGCTTGCTGATCGCGACGCTTAAGTTCCTCAATGGTGATGAGACAGCCCTGTCACGCTATTTCGATCGCAGCCGTGAACAGCGCGGCTATCAGGCGCTTGCGGACGGGTTGATGGCACTAGCCTCAGGCGAAGGACGCGTTGCCATGACGAAGGCCACCAAGGCCGAAAAACTGCTCAGCAAGCCCGAGTTGACCAATCTGTTGGTGGCGCAAGCGGCTGAAATGACCGGAAACACCGAAAAGGCGTCTGAGACCTACAAGAAACTGGTCACAAACAATGCCACCCGCTTTGTCGGGGTGCGCGGCATCATGAAACAGAAGCTGGCCGAGGGGGATGACGAAACCGCCCGCAAGCTGGCAGAAAAGGCGCTGGCGATCAAACCGCGCCATGAAGAAACGCAGGATGTTTTGCTGAACCTGCAGACTAAAGCGCAGGACTGGGCGGGGGCACGGTCGACTCTGACCTCAAAGCTAAAAGCGGGTTACCTGCCGCGTGACGTGTTCAAGCGCAGGGATGCGGTTCTGGCCCTATCCGAAGCAAAGGACGTTTTGGATGAGACGGCCAGCGTTGAACAGCAGGAATATGCAATCGAGGCCAACCGTCTGTCGCCCGATCTGGTTCCAGCCGCTGCCATGGCAGCGCGGGCCTACATCGAAAAAGGCAAACCGCGCCCGGCCACCAAGATTCTGAAAAAGGCATGGGAGGTTCAACCGCACCCCGATCTGGCGCATGCTTTTGCCGAGATTGCTCCGGATGAATCCCCGCAGGATCGGATCAAACGGTTCACGGCTTTAACGCGGATCCATCCCGAAAACATGGAAACCCGACTGATCCTGGCCGAGTTGAACATCGTGGCCGAGGACTTCCCCGAGGCGCGTCGCGCATTGGGCGACGTTGTCGAAAAACAGGCTGATGCCCGTGGGTACACATTGATGGCCGCGATTGAGCGGGGCGAGGGTTCCGCAGACGCCGTGGTTCAGGGGTGGCTGGCCAAAGCGCTGAACGCGCCGCGGGGGCCACAATGGGTGTGTGACAATTGCCATGACATTCAGGTCGAATGGGGACCTGTCTGCCAGAATTGCCACAGTTTCGATACGCTGAGCTGGCAAACACCCCAATCCCCTGAAATCGCCAGTGCGACCGGGGTTCATATGCTTCCGCTGATTGTTGGCGCGCTTGAAGATCAGCCTGATCCCGTCGAGATTTCAGAGCCTGAACAATCCGACAGCGCCGAGGTGATCGAACTTGATGTGGAACCGGTTGAAAGTCAGGCGGAAAAACAGGCCTGATCTTTCTGTTTCCGCAGGCGATTGTCCCAACCGAATCTGTTTGCTAACGTCAGCCTCGCGTCGGGGAGGGCGCGCAAACCCTAATGCTGGACTATTCGCATAACGCCTGGTTAGTGGCGGCCTCTTTGGCCGTGGCACTTATGGCCGGGTTTACAGGCCTTTACCTGACACATGGCGCGTCCAAACTGGACAACCAGCGCCGCAAATTTATCGTAGCACTTGCAGCCGTTATTCTGGGCGGCGGCATCTGGTCGATGCATTTTGTGGCGATGCTGGGTCTGCAATTGCCCATCCTGTTCTATTACGATGCCCTAATCACTCTGATTTCGGCGCTTGTTGCGATCCTTATGGTGGGCTTGGCGTTGCTGTTGCTGCATTTCCGTCCGCGAACCATGCACACGATCGTCGGGGCGGGGGTGATTGTGGGACTGGGCATTGTGGTGATGCACTATGTCGGTATGGCAGGGATGGAGCTGTGCCGCCCGGTTTACAATGCGCTGGACGTGGTGATTGCGACCGTGGCATCGGTCGTGCTGTCGGTGCTTGCGATCTGGGTCGCCTACGACAACCGGACCCAACGCAACATCCTGCTGGGGACGGTGTGTTTCGGCCTGGCCGTATTCACCATGCATTTCGTCGCAACCGGGCTGACCGATTTTGTCGCCAGCGAAAACGCAGGGGGTGCTGGACCGGCCCTAAACAATCAAGTGCTGGCCATGGGCGTCACCGTTTCCGTGTTCCTGATCTGCGGGGCTTTTCTTCTGACCGGGATTACCTTCATCGGGCCCGAGGCTGGGGGCGCACCCGCGCCCAGCGCCTTGGACTCTGTTCCCGATCCCGAGCCGCAGGCCACTCTTCCCCGCGCGGGCATTCCGTTCGAACGCGAGGGCCAGACGTTCTTCGCCGAGCCGGGAAAGATCGCAGCTATCCGGGCCGAAGGACATTACACCATTCTATACATGGGCGCAGAAAAACTGTTTTGCCCATGGTCGATCACCGAAGCCGGTACGCGCCTGCAACCCGATGGTTTTCTCAGGACGCATCGCAGCTATTTGGTGAACCCAAAACACGTGTCCAGTTTTGAGCGGCACAAGGACAACGGGACCTGTTACTTCGATGGTACCGACGCATTGACCAAGGTTCCTGTCAGCCGCTCTCGCCTGACGGATATCCGCGACGCGCTGGGGTTGTGATCGTCGTTCGTGCAGCTCATTCGCATTTCGTGAAACAGACGGCGCGCTCCGTTCCCGCTTGCTGGCGAGGCTAGGGCCACAGCCGCTTTTCTTGTCCCAGGTCCCCCAAGGCATGAAGTCCGGACCCAGGGAGGAAAACTATGATACCAGCCGGTTTCGAGTATCACCGGCCAGGCAATATCGCCTCGGCCATCAGCATTTTGCAGGAACATGGAGATGAGGCGCGCGTGATCGCGGGCGGGCACAGCCTGATCCCGATGATGAAGCTGCGCATGGCCGAGATGGGCCATCTTGTCGACCTGCAAGCGATTGATGAACTGAAGGGCATCAATGTTGGTGCTGACACAGTCACTATTGGCGCGATGGTCACGCAGCACGAGCTGATCACCCATGACGGTCTGGGATCGGCCATTCCCTTGATCCGCGAGGCCGCATTGCAGATCGCAGATCCTCAGGTGCGCTATGTCGGGACCATTGGTGGCAACGTCGCCAACGGCGATCCGGGCAATGACATGCCGGGGCTTATGCAATGCCTGAACGCGACCTTTGAATTGTCGGGCCCCGATGGCAACCGCAGCGTGGCTGCACGAGAGTTTTATGAGGCGGCATACTTCACGGCACGTGAAGACGAAGAAATCCTGACCCGCATCTCGATCCCGGTGCCTGGTGCAGGTGTTGGTCAGGCTTATGAAAAGCAAAAACGCAAGATCGGGGATTATGCAACTGCCGCAGCGGCGGTGATGGTTGGAGATGGGCACGCCTCGGTTGCGATGACCAATCTGGCTGACACACCGGTTTGGTCCGAAAGCGCCAGCAGCGCCTTGGCGGATGGCGATGTCGACGGCTGCGTGGCGGCTATGCTGGACGCCATTGACCCTGTGGCCGACAACCGCGGCCCCGTCGAGTTCAAGAAACATGTGGCCGCCGTGATGCTGCGCCGCGCCATCGCTCGCGCTCAAAGCCGCGCGAGCTGAGGGGAGGATCAACGATGTCAAAAATGCACGTAAAACTCAGCGTGAACGGCAAAGAGGTCGAAGGCCTGGCTGAGCCGCGCACATTGCTTATTCACTTCCTACGGGAAGATCTGAAAATCACGGGCCCTCATATCGGCTGTGAAACCAGCCACTGCGGCGCTTGCACCGTCGATATCGATGGCAAGTCGGTCAAATCCTGCACCACCTTTGTGGCGCAGGTGAACGGGGCCGATATCACCACCGTCGAAGGGTTGACCAATGACGATGGCAGCCTTGGCGTGCTGCAAGAGATGTTCCGCGAGCATCATGGGCTGCAATGCGGGTTCTGCACTCCGGGAATGATCACCCGTGCGCACCGTCTGCTGCAGGAAAATCCGACCCCATCCGAAGAAGATATTCGCTTTGGCATGGCCGGCAATCTGTGCCGCTGCACCGGATACCAGAATATCGTCAAGGCGATCTCGGCCTCGGCCGACATGCTGAACGCACAAAAGGAGGCTGCGGAATGAACGACCAGACCCTGACCCCCGAAGAACGCGCCGCCAACCTGAAGGGTATGGGAAGCTCGCGCAAACGCGTCGAGGATGTGCGGTTTACCCAAGGCAAGGGCAACTATGTCGACGACATCAAGCTGGACGGGATGCTGTTCGGCGACTTTGTCCGCTCCCCCTATGCCCATGCGCGCGTCAAAAACGTGAAAAAAGAGGCCGCGCTTGCGCTACCCGGTGTGATCGCTGTTCTGACTGCCGAAGACCTGTCGCCGCTGGGTCTGCACTGGATGCCGACGCTGGCCGGTGACAAGCAGATGGTGCTGGCCGACGGCAAGGTCCTGTTTCAGGGCCAGGAGGTCGCCTATGTTGTTGCCGAAGATCGTTACATCGCGGCGGATGCCGTGGAACTGGTCGAGGTCGACTATGAAGAACTGCCGGTTCTGACCGACCCGTTCGAAGCACTGAAATCCGATGTTGTCCTGCGCGAAGACCTGGATGGCCAGACCGAGGGCGCGCACGGACCGCGTAAGCATCACAACCATATCTTCACCTGGGAACAGGGCGATAAGGATGCAACTGAGGCCATTTTGGCTGAGGCCGACGTCGTGGCCGAAGAGATGGTCTATTATCACCGCACCCATCCTTGCCCGCTGGAAACCTGCGGCTGTGTCGCAAGCATGGACAAGGTGACCGGCAAGCTGACGCTGTATGGAACCTTTCAGGCCCCGCATGCGATCCGGACCGTTGTGTCGCTGATCTCGGGCATTGCAGAGCACAACATTCGTGTGATTAGCCCCGATATCGGTGGCGGGTTCGGCAACAAAGTCGGCGCCTATGCAGGATATGTCTGCTCGGTTGTGGCCTCGATCGTTACCGGCCAGCCGGTGAAGTGGGTCGAGGACCGGATGGAGAATCTGATGTCCACCGCCTTTGCCCGCGACTACTGGATGCAGGGCAAGATCGCCGCCACCAAGGATGGCAAGATCACTGGCCTGTGGTGTCACACGACGGCGGATCACGGCGGGTTTGACGCTTGTGCCGACCCGACCAAGTTCCCGGCCGGGTTCATGAATATCTGCACCGGGTCATATGACATCCCGACCGCTTATCTGGCTGTGGACGGTGTCTATACCAACAAGGCACCGGGCGGCGTGGCCTATCGTTGCTCGTTCCGGGTGACCGAGGCGGCCTATTTCATCGAACGGATGATCGAGGTTCTGGCCATCAAGCTGAACATGGACGCGGCCGAGCTGCGCCGGATCAACTTCATCAGGGCGGATCAGTTTCCCTATCAATCGGCGCTGGGCTGGGAGTATGACTCGGGCGATTATCATACCGCTTGGGACAAGGCATTGAAAGCTGTCGACTACGAAGGTCTGCGGGTTGAACAGGCGCAACGGATCGAGGATTTCAAGGCCGGAAAAACCCGCAAGCTGCTGGGGATCGGTCTGACGCATTTCACCGAAATCGTCGGGGCCGGGCCGGTGAAGAACTGCGACATCCTCGGGTTGGGTATGTTTGACAGCTGCGAAATCCGCATTCATCCGACCGGCTCTGCCATCGCGCGGCTGGGGACGATCAGCCAGGGTCAGGGTCATGCCACGACTTTTGCCCAGATCATCGCCAGCGAGATCGGCCTGCCTGCCGATGACATTACGCTGGAAGAGGGCGACACCGATACCGCGCCTTACGGGCTTGGGACTTATGGGTCACGGTCCACTCCGGTGGCCGGTGCGGCGACAGCGATGGCCGCGCGTAAGATCCGCGCCAAGGCGCAGATGATCGCGGCGTACTTGTTGGAGGTCCACGACAACGACGTTGAGTGGGATGTGGATCGCTTTGCTGTCAAAGGCGCGCCCGAGCGGTTCAAGACGATGAAGGAAATCGCCTTTGCCGCCTACAATCAGGCTATTCCCGGTTTGGAGCCCGGTCTGGAGGCGGTCAGCTATTACGACCCACCGAACATGACCTATCCGTTTGGTGCTTATATCTGTGTCATGGAGATCGACGTGGATACCGGCGAATGGGACGTCCGCCAGTTCTATGCGCTGGATGATTGCGGCACTCGGATCAACCCGATGATCATCGAAGGGCAGGTCCACGGTGGCGTGACCGAGGCGCTGGCCATCGCGATGGGTCAGGAGATTGCCTATGACGAGATGGGCAACGTCAAGACAGCAACGCTGATGGATTTCTTCATTCCAACTGCGTGGGAGACGCCGAACTATACCACCGATCACACGGTCACACCGTCTCCGCATCATCCGATTGGGGCGAAGGGCGTGGGGGAAAGCCCGAATGTGGGCGGGGTGCCGGCGTTTTCAAATGCGGTGCATGATGCATTCCGGCCTTTTGGCCTTATTCAGAGCCACATGCCGCATGATCACTGGCGGATCTGGAAGATCGCGAATGGGCTGGGGATGCACGGTTAATCGGTTTCGAATCGGCTGTTGTTGGTTCGACCGAACGGAGGGGGTTCTACCCCCTTCGAACCTTCCCCGGGATATTTTTGGCCAGATGAAGATAGGATCCTGGTTTTGACTTTGAGTGACGTGCAGAACGGGTTGGCCGCGCAGGGCTATGTCGCCGATGATCGGTTGGCGATGGCGTTGCATCTGGCGCAGGAACTGGGGCGCCCGCTGTTGCTGGAAGGCCCGGCGGGTGTCGGAAAGACCGAGGTTGCCAAAGCGGTGGCGGCCTGGCGGGACACCCGCCTGATCCGGCTGCAATGTTATGAGGGGCTGGATGCCAGCCACGCCATCTATGAATGGAACTATCAGCGTCAGCTTTTGGCCATTCGCGCCAGCGAAGCGCAGGGCGGAACCAGCGAGACGCAGCTGTTTACAGATGACTACCTGCTGAAACGGCCCTTGTTAGAGGCTATATCCGCCGAGATTCCACCTGTTTTGCTGATCGATGAGATTGATAGGGCAGACGAAGAGTTCGAGGCGTACCTGTTGGAGGTTCTGTCCGATTTTCAGATCACGATTCCTGAACTGGGAACGATCACAGCACGCGTGCGACCGATTGTGATCCTGACTGCGAACGGTACGCGTGACCTTTCGGATGCGCTGCGGCGACGGTGTCTTTACAGCTTCCTCGATTACCCGTCACAGGAAACTGAATTGGCGATCCTGCAAGCCCGAATGCCCGATGTCGAGGCAACACTGGCGCATCAGATTGTTGGCGTTGTGCAGGCGTTAAGAAAGGAGGATCTGGAGAAAACACCAGGCATTGCCGAGATGCTGGATTGGGCAGCCGCCCTGTCAGGATTGGGGGTCAATGACCTTGCCCAATCACGCGATGAGGTACAGGTGACCCTCGTTTGTCTTCTCAAAACCGCTGCAGATTACAACGCTGCCCCTTCTGAAGTAATGGACCGCCTGATCGGAAAGGTGGCGTAATGCAGGTCACCCGATTTCCCTCTCGTGCGCAGGGGCTTGCGGATCGCATGTCCGGCTTCATTGCGCATTTGCGCATGAATGGTCTGCGCGTTGGGCCAAAGGAAACCGGGGACGCGCTTGCGGCGCTGTCTGCGATTGACGCAACCGATGCAGTGCAGGCCCGGCAGGCGCTTTGTGTTTTGCTGGCCGGTGATGCCGAAGACTGGCGCCGTTTTGACGCGTTGTTTGACGCCTATTGGTTCAATGCAGGCAAGCAGCGCACGGGCATAGCACAGACGACGCACGTGCGCGTGCAATCGGCGAAACCCATGATCTGGCAAACACAGGATCAAGAAACTAAGGACACTCAATCTGGAATAGATCAGGCTACCACTCCTGATCCGGGCGACGGGGAGGCCGAAGGGATGGGCGGGAAGCTGATTGCGACCCGTACGGCCAATCTGTCGCGTCGGGATTTGCGCGAAGTCATGGATGAAGAGGCTCTAAAGCAGGCGGAAGCTGCGGCTTTGACCCTTGCGCGCGCCATTCGGGATCGCCGGTCGCGCAGGCGCAAACAGTCTCGTAGAGGATCAGCGCTGGATATGCGTCGGATCCAGCGTGCCAGCCTTGCACGGGGTGGCGAACCAATGGATCTGTTTCGCAAAGCTCGACCACCGCGCCCGATGCGGATTGTGGCGCTGTGCGATGTGAGCGGGTCGATGACGGTTTATTCTCGGGTCTTTCTCGCCTTCCTCAAGGGGCTGATCGGAAGCGGAACCGAGGCCGACACCTATCTGTTCCATACGAGATTGATGCGCGTTACCGATGCGTTGCGCGACCACGACACCCTGCGCGCGGCTGGGCGGTTATCGCTGATGGCTGAGGGGTTTGGCGGAGGCACCGACATCTCTGGCAGCCTCGAGAGCTTTCTGAGCGGGTACGGCGCGCGCGCGCTGAACGGGCGCACGATCGTTCTGATCCTGTCGGACGGGTACTGCAGTTCGGATCCACAAGCGCTGGGCGATGTGCTGGCGCGCATTCGGCGCAAGGCCCGGCGCATCGTGTGGCTGAACCCGTTGAAAGGATGGCAAGACTATCAACCTATCGCCGCTGCAATGCAGGCGGCTGAACCGTATCTGGATGCGCATCTGCCCGCCAACACGTTGGAGGCACTGGCGGCATTGGAGCCGCAGTTCCGAAAGCTGTGACAGGAGCCCATATGGCAAATTTCGACATATTCGACACGATAGAGCGGCTGCGGCAGACCGGAGAGGCGTTCTGTGTGGCCACGGTATTGCGTACGGCCGATGCGACCTCGGCCAAGGCCGGAGGAAAGGCGGCGATCACGCGAGATGGTCAAATCCTGGGCCATTTGGGCGGCGCCTGCGTACAACGCGCGGTTCGATCTTCGGCACATGAGGCATTGGCCAGTGGGGCGCCACAGATGATCCGAGTCAAACCTTCGAAAAAGGTGGTGAACATGACAGACCCCGATGGCGTGCAGACATTCAAAAGCGGGTGTCCCTCGGGCGGCACGGTTGATCTGCTGGTGGAACCTTATCAGCACGCGCCGCGTTTGGTGATCTTTGGTGACTCGCTTATCGCGACCGCATTGGCCGCGCATGGCGCATTGGCCGGATTCCGGGTTTGCCTCTCCGAACGTGCAGAAATGAACGGTGCATACACCCGTTTTGAGTTAGATAGGACGGCTGATTTGGGCATAGAAGCAAGGGACTTTGTGGTTGTTGCGTCCCAAGGCCACGGGGACAGCGACGCCCTTGAAGCCGCGTTGGAAACGGAAGCCGCGCGTGTTTCTATGGTGGCCAGTCGGCGCAAGGCTGATACGTTGACCGCAAAACTGATCGCGCAGGGAATGGATCCGCTGCGGGTTGCGCGGCTCAAGTCCCCGGCGGGGCTGGATATTCATGCGATCGATCCGCACGAGATCGCTTTGTCGATCCTCGCCGAGATCGTGATGTGGCGGAACAGTGACAAATCCACGGAGCGGTCCCATGATGAGAAACTTGCATAGGCTCCTTCGGGTGTTCTGGCCTGTAAAACCCGAAACAACCGCCGAAGAAGCGGCGGAAACCGCACTTCTTGTTTTTCCAAGATGTTGCTGAACAAAGGAATGACATGAATGGAATTGAGTGACGAAATTCGCATCTCGGCACCGCGTGACGTGGTTTACCAGGCACTGAATGACCCAGACATCCTGCGTGAATGCATTCCGGGTTGTGAAGAGCTAATCCAAAACTCGCCAGAAGACCTGGAGGCTAAGGTGGTTTTGAAAATTGGTCCGGTGAAAGCGCGGTTTGCAGGCGAGGTGACGCTGGATACCTCAAACGCACCGGATGGATTTTCCCTGAGCGGAGAAGGTAAAGGTGGTGCTGCCGGGTTTGCCAAGGGCGGCGCCGAAGTAACGCTTACGGAAGATGGTGCCGAGACGGTTCTGGCTTACACCGCTAACGTGAGTATCGGCGGCAAGATCGCGCAATTGGGCAGCCGGTTGATTGCGGGAACTGCCAAGAAACTGTCTGGGAAATTCTTCACGCGGTTCGGGGAAATCGTCTCAGAGCAGTCTGCATCTTGAAGTGCGAGATCCACGGGCGCGGATCACGCCCCTGCTCTGTCAACCACCAGCATCTCATGGAAATGGCCATTCATAGCTGAGTTATTTTTCGACGTTCTATCGGTCCAGGCGAGGATGTGGCCTATAGTCAATGTCCGCTTTTCTGGTGCGGACCTAGATCGTGATCCGGGCACGATGCTTCACTGCGTTGTGAAACACCCTCAAAGAGCGTGCCACGACGCTTCTTGGTCGTTTCACTATGCCCACTCGGTTCAACTCGCTTTACCCCTACAAAGACGATAACATCGTGAGAGAACCAGACCCGCTGATTGTCGGGCAAGCACACCACGTAATTCATCGATCCCAGCACATTCTGAGCGACTCTTTACACCCTGGTGCACGCTGAAGGATGGGGGGAAAGCGGGCGCGCCAACAACCAGCGCGCCCTATCCTTGGGGAGGAAAATGATAGTCTACACTTCGAAATACGTTGAAGCGAACTCACTTGAATACACTCAGTATTCCCGAATTTCGCAGTCTGGTCAGTGATGATTGTCACACTTCGCAAACCTTCTTGGATTCAACCACCAGCCCATGATATCCAGACCTCTTTTTCTTGAGGAGACCTGACATGGGCGGCTATTCAGCACACGAAACCCTGCAGGTTGCGAGTGTTCTAATGGATTACTACGGTTCTCACGTCTGCGAACACTCGTGGGTCGGGGCAAATCCCGAAGAGTTGATTTGAAACCTATCTTCCAACAGAGTGCAAAGTGCAGGAGGATCACTATGCAAAAGCCGGAAAGTTTCGAAAAGTTCTATTTTGCCAAGGTTGGCATGGGCGAAGCTTGTGGTTGCGCCGAGCGGATTATCGACGTCTTCGAATTCAACCGTAAGGGCGGCGTACCGTCGAAGCAGACGATAAAGCAAGACAAACGCAAACGACGATCCTTTCGCTCATGGGCCGTCAAATATGGTTTGCTCAGCCGAAAGCGTGGGGTTTGATGCGGACCATCAACGGAATGTATTGGCTTACATCATAACGCCATTGATTGGCTCATTGAGCATCAGTTGAGAGATAACTCCTTAGGGGCTGTCATGGATGATGAGACACCAAAAAACGATGTACTGGGTAATTTTGCAGACCGCTAAATTTTTGCCACGCAAACTCAGGAGAGACCTATGGAATTGCGCGACATTATCGACTTGAACACCTTTCCAATTGACGACGCGGATTTTCGGGCAGCCTGTAAGAAAGAGTTCGACGATACGGGTGTTTTGCTGATGCCTGGCTTTGTTCAAAAGGACGCAATCGACGCGGTCCGGGATGAAGGCCTTGCCAATAAGGACAAAGTCTTCAAGTCAACGAAGCAACACAATGTCTATCTGACTCCCAAGGATGAAAGTTTCCCCGATGATCACGCGCGCAACCGGCTTGTGACCTCATCCAAGGGATGCATCACCGACGACCTGATGCCGCAGAATTCGGCCCTTCGCACGCTCTACAACGCTCCGGTTTTTCGTAGCTTTTTGTGCGACGTGCTAGGCGAAGAGGCAATGCACGAATATGCCGACCCGCTGTCCTCTATCAACCTGCACTTTGCCGAGAGGGGAGAGGAGCTTGGTTGGCATTTCGACAATTCTTCTTTTGCGATCACGCTGATGGTGCAAGCGCCGGAAAAGGGTGGAAAATTCGAGTACGTTAATGCTGTTCGCGATGCCGACGCAGGCGAAATGGGATTTGAGAAGGTTGATGAAATTCTGGAAGGAAAAATACCAGTAGACTCCGTCTCTGTTAGAGCCGGAACACTGGTGTTCTTCCGTGGTCGCAATTCGATGCATCGGGTGGCACCGAACGAAGGCAACCTGACGCGGATTCTGGCCGTGCTGGCCTATAATGCAGAGCCTGGTATCGAGCTTTCTGAGGCTGCCCGGATGACGTTTTATGGGCGGCTGAACTGAGAATGTAATGATCCGAACATCACGCCCCCCAAAGCAGAGTCGTTGTGACAACTATTCAAGACGACTAAGCATTCTTCACTAAAACCACACCAGGGCCATTGGCTTTGTTGCACAAATGGGGCGAGGGATTCCCTGTTTGAATCCAGTGGGGTAGCAACGGTGCATGAGCAGTTGGTCCCCTACGAAGTACAAGACCAGGAACTGGCCTTCGTACAACACAGCGTTGAAGCAGCGCGGTTCGCTATCGATCTGGCTTGATCCTGAGATGGAATGGTACGCTTCGTCGACCGGCAAGCGCGGTCGTCAGCGCGAGTTTAGCGACGCGGCAATCCAGGTTTGCCTCACGATGAAGGTGCTATTCGGCATGCCCCTTCGCCAGACGACCGGGTTCGTCGAAAGTTTGTTGCGGCTGGCAGGCCTTGACTGGAAAGTGCCAGACTTCAGCACTCTTTGCCGCCGCCAGAAGACGATGAGCGTCGCTATCCCCTATCGCGGAGGGACGGGTCCTTTGCACCTGCTGATCGACGCGACCGGGATCAAAGCGGAGGGTGAA
>NZ_OMPS01000003.1:0-112500 GCF_900313035.1 Ruegeria sp. EL01
GAGCTGGGCTTCGTGCCCCTCAGCAAAACCGGCGCTGAGCTGCTGTTCGAACTGATCTCCCAAAGGTACGAACGCGGCTCCATCATGATCACCTCAAACCTGCCCTTCGATGAGTGGACGGAAACGTTCGGATCAGAGCGCCTCACCGGTGCCTTGCTCGACCGGCTGACCCACCATGTCAGCATCCTGGAGATGAACGGAGAAAGCTATCGTCTGGCACAGAGCAGGGCTCGGCAGAACTCCTAATACGCGGAAAAGATTGGTCCTGACGGACCAAGACGCCTTGGCAACCGCCAGCTATTTGGGAGCGCGTTTGCCAAGGCGTCGGCCACCCAAGCAATGGACGACTTTTGCTCCGCCCCGTGGCAGAATTTTACTCCGCCGTTGACACCTCTGTCTGTACTTCACGCTGTTCAAGAGCCGCTGAAGCGAGCAGACAATAGTAAATTGTAGATGAGAAAATTGAAAGAATTGAGCGCGTTGATTCAACGTCGAAGCCACGCGTTCTATTGTCGACGCACAAGAAGCCAAGCACTGACTCTACGCCCTTTGTATTAGGATCCCCAATTAGCTGAACGGCAGATGAGTTGAAGAATCTATGATAATCTCTTCGGGGGTTTTCATAACCAGCATTTTCCCTCAAATTATTTTCAATAATGCACCAGTGACTATCTGCGTTCTTTAACAAATTGTGCATCATTGTGTTTCTGTACATCGGAAAAGGTTCTAAGTCTGAGTAGAGCCCATCTCTCTCTGCATAGCTAATCTGGTCTCGAAAAAAGGTTTGAACGAATGGGGTTTCATCTTCAGCATTCCCGCCTGGCACCAAAAGCTTGATTGACACGCAGCATTTATCGCGAGAAAGCAATGTCAGAACTGCCGCCAGCTCGTTCGCTATGAATTCGAGAAACTTGGTCGATTCCTCACGATAATTGACATCCGAGAAGTCGCCACTCAGGCCATCTATCAAAGCCGTGCTGAGACCGGTGCGTCGCTTGAAAACCCGCTCGAGCCCACCCAGCACAAAGTTCATTCTTCCTTGACTGTCTTGTCGCTCGTGACCCCGAACGCTGTCGCGGGCCCGAGCCGTCTCGCGTTGGAGACGAACAAGGTAGATCAGCGCTACGAACATTAGCAGCGCCAGAATGGACACGATTAGGAAAGTCACCTCGATCATCTGCTCATGCCTCTTGCGCGGGCGTTTTCTTGAGTGTGACAAAGTGAGCAGCGTCTCGCAAGCACATATTGCGACGAAACGCTCGAAATCCTCAATATATAGACGTTCGAAATTTGGCGCATCCTTCTCAACCTGCGTACAGTGACTTCCACCCTCTGACTTAATATGTAGAGAGCAGAGACCGACAGGATGCATGTAACAACCGAAACTGCGAACTTGTTACCGCGAACTGAGGCCTTGCCCATGGGTCAAACACTAAGATTGTCAATCTTTGCAATGATTTCACTACTTGCGCAAGTGCTTCCAGGCATCGTGGTTATTCGAGCAAAGAAGGCGGCTGCCAGTGTTTCGATGGCTAGAACACTTCAGCGGGACTGTAAGAATTGTGTGCCACGTGGATCAAATAGCGTTGAGTAATTTATTTTGGTGAGTGTCCTCCCTGGTGCAAAGGTAACTACTCAGTGATGTGGTGCCCAAATATTACTTTTTGCTCTAACGGACCTAGCTAGACGATTTTGCCCAGTGGGCAGAAACAGAAACGAGACAAAAAATATATGCGGTGAACATTAGCTGTTTGTTTTAGTTGGTTGGAGTGGCGTGATTCGAGCTCACGGCCCCTGCCTCCTGTAGACAGGAAGCGCCGACTAAGTGGCCTTGGCCCCATCACAAATTTTGCCCCAAGCCTGCATCAATTCTAGACGCTGATCCCAATAGGTAGCTCGGTTATAGGTGCGCCGAATGGCGTTCTTGTCTTGGTGAGCCAGAGCCGCTTCAATCACATCCGGATCATATCCTCGGTTATTGAGGATTGTGCTTGCGGTTGATCTGAATCCATGTGCCGTCACTTCATCTTTGGAATAACCCATCCGTCGCAAGGCGGAATTGAAAGCGTTCTCGGAAAGCTGTTTCCGGTTAGAGTTGAGCGACGGGAAGATAAGATACACACCCTTTACGTCAATCCAGTCGCGCTGCACTATAGCCAAGGCTTGGTCAGACAGTGGGACAATGTGGTCGCGCCTCATCTTCATACGTTCAGCCGGGATCGTCCATTTTCGCTCTTCTAGATCAAATTCTTGTTGCCTGGCACCTCGTACTTCACCTGGGCGTGTCATCGTTAGAATCTGAAACAAGATTGCATCTTTGATCACTCCTGCACCCGAATAATCGTCGAGATCGCGAAGGAACTGCCCAAACTGCATTTCATCTGTGATGGCGGCTCTGTTGGTAACCTTCACGGGCAACAAGGAGCCTTTGATGACTTGAGTAGGGTCATTGTCGGCGCGGAGAGTCACGACTGCATGCCGGAAAATCGCTGAGATGGTGCCACGTAGCTTTTTGGCCGTCTCGCGCCGTCCGCTGTGTTCTATGCGTTTCAAAACATGGAGCACCTCGGCCGCTGTGATTTCTCGGATTGGCCGGTGGTGAAGCTCCGCTGCCAATGTGTAGACGTGCCAGACCTTCTTTCTCATCGTTGCATCGGCGAGTTCGCGATCATACGCCATTTGCAAGTATTCCTCGGCGACCAATAAAAAGGTGTTCCGGGCCTGCGTCTCGGCTTCGATCCGTTCGAGTCGCTTTTGTACTGACGGGTCACCGCCAGCACTCAGAGTTTTCTTGGCGGCATCGCGCAGCTTTCGCGCCTCGGCCAAGGAAACCTCCGGATATTGTCCATGTGATAGCAGGCGCTCTTTCCCCAAACGAGGCTTTGTTGCACAAATCGGGGTCTGAACGCACTTCCCCTTTCCGCGGACAGACTCATCCTACGGGCTCTGTGATGGGTATGCCAAGAGCGGTGTAGCGGTTGAGCACCGCGATCCGGATCTGTAGCTCAGCGACCTGCCGGTCGAAGTCTCGGGCCATGAGGCCTTGGCCCAGGAGTTTGAGGCAGTGCATCTTCGTCTCTGCGCGACTTCGGCGGTGATAGCCGGTCAACTTTCGCCAGAGTGCCCGTCCAAGATATTTGGACGCCCTGACAGCTTCGTTTCGGGCGATAGCTCCTGCCGTGGTTGGCTTCCAAAGTTGGGCATTCTTGCGTGGCGGGATGATGGCGGCGGCTCCGCGAGCGGCAATCACATTGTGGCAGCTGCGCGTGTCGTAGGCCCCATCAGCGGTGACCGTGGCAATCTCTTGGTCGGGCGGGATTTGGTCCAGCAGGTCGGGCAACATAGGAGCATCGCCGACATTGCTTGTCGTGACGCCAACTGCGCGGATCTCCAGTGTTTCCTCGTCCATACCGAGATGCAGCTTGCGCCAAAGGCGCTTCTTTGGTCCGCCATGCTTACGGGCGTTCCACTCTCCTTCACCCTCCGCTTTGATCCCGGTCGCGTCGATCAGCAGGTGCAAAGGACCCGTCCCTCCGCGATAGGGGATAGCGACGCTCATCGTCTTCTGGCGGCGGCAAAGAGTGCTGAAGTCTGGCACTTTCCAGTCAAGGCCTGCCAGCCGCAACAAACTTTCGACGAACCCGGTCGTCTGGCGAAGGGGCATGCCGAATAGCACCTTCATCGTGAGGCAAACCTGGATTGCCGCGTCGCTAAACTCGCGCTGACGACCGCGCTTGCCGGTCGACGAAGCGTACCATTCCATCTCAGGATCAAGCCAGATCGATAGCGAACCGCGCTGCTTCAACGCTGTGTTGTACGAAGGCCAGTTCCTGGTCTTGTACTTCGTAGGGGACCAACTGCTCATGCACCGTTGCTACCCCACTGGATTCAAACAGGGAATCCCTCGCCCCATTTGTGCAACAAAGCCCTAGTAATGCCTGCGAGGTTACTTCAATACACCTGGCCTCTGTCTTGGCTGAAGAATTTTCGAATTCTGTAGTTCAAATCGCTTGCGGGTCTAATGAAAAGGAGGAAGTGCATTTCTGGGTTGAGGTGGATGATATAGTGTTGGACCTCACAGCGTATCAGTTTAAGCGTTTCGAGGCCCCGATTGTGTGCAATTTGCCCAGCCCCTTGGAGCTAGATTTCCGAAATGTTACCCGTTGCACCCCAGCCGAAGCCCTCTCCAATGCAAACTTTGAGCTAAATGATCTACTGTGCGCGGTGATGAATGGTCACCGCAAAAAGGAGCGGGAACATGCTTGACGCGCCTCGCTATATCGCTGAGAATCGCAGTGTCTTCACTAGGCAGAATGCCTGTTTGCGGTAGTCGGGGCACCTATTCCAGTAGGTGACCTGTTCTTTTAGGCACTTCAAAGTAAGGAGCGACGACGTCTGCAATGCGGACATTGCTATCGTCTGAGCTGGCTCAATCTCCCACCGAAACCTTCGGATGAGGTTTTGTTCAAGTCCTGTTTATTGATTATGTCTTTGCCACTCGATCTGAACGCCGGTTGATGCGCGAGATCAAGGTGAACGTGACCTATCGATGGTTCCTTGGGCCACGTCCAGACACCTAAAACCAACTGCCAAATCATCCGCCCAAAGCAAAACTCCGCCAACATATGACGGGGTTTGTCAGGGATCTGAAGCCGCTCCTATCTCCGGAGCGGTTTCACTGTTTTCCGTAGTGCTGGCACTCTTAGATCACAAGATCATCCGGGTTGGCCCCACCCAGGACCGCTTCCTTGAACCAGGCAGGCTGCCGCCCCCGCCCGGACCAGGTCAGAGATGGGTTTTCCGGATGGCGGTATTTGGCGGCAGCAGGTGCTTTGCGGGGCTTGGCAGCGCCGCCCATTAGCTCTTCCAGGGTAAATCCCTTTTCCAGCGCGACGGCCCGCGCAGCGTCAAGGGCAGCCTTGCGATCACGCGTTTCTGCCGCCTTCAGTGCCTTGGAAATATCCGTTTGCAAATCGCGCAATTGAGCCACAGACATCTTGTCCAGATCTTTGCTTTTCATAGTTTACTCCGAGTTCGGTGTGGTGCAGGAAAACCTGTTTGTCCAACGCTACCTAAAGAAACTCCCGGAATACGCAAATGGTTTTAAATGAGTGCACAGAATTGAGGCACAAGAACCCGTTTCAGATCATGTTTCGGAATTGCGTAACACCATAATTTCAGTTGACAGAACTCGCCCCGAGATTGCAGCCTTTGATCATTATTTTGAAAAGGAATTGTTATGAGATCTTATCAGGCCGCCAGGACCTATTTCAGTTTGCTCGAATTTATCTGTTGGGGTGTCATTGCCATCGGAGCCCTGATTGCAATTATCAGGGTTTCCGCCGTCGGACAGATGAGCCGTAATTTCGGTGGCCCACCCATGGCCGGTATAACCGCCCTGATCCCCGGTTTCATGATCATGTTTGGAGGGCTTTTCTGCCTCGTGATGGTCCAGATTGGACGTGCAGGCGTGGACACAGCGGAGTACACCCAGCAAAACCTGAAAGTCGCACGTGATCACCTTGAGATTTCCAAACAGGCCCTCAGCCAGGGACGCACCGTCGATCAGGGGTTTGCCGGACTTACAAAAGCACAAGGCAGTGAAGCCACTCACGAAAGCGCAGTTGGTTTTGGCTCAACTCAGTCTTCGCATACCTCTGAGAGGTCTCCGCAGAAGCCCCCAGCTGCAAAAGATCAAGCGGTGCCCCAGCCTTCCGATGAGGCGTTCGAATACAAAGGCAAACGCATCGCCCTGGAGAACGGACAGTTCATATTTGGACGCAGCAGCTTCCGAACAATAGAAGCAGCCCAACGATATATTGATCAACTGGGTGTAAATCCAAATGCGGATGCCAACAAAACCGGTCACTCATGATGTCATGTGAATCCCGGAGACAAAATGGCCACTGAATCGGTTGGATGATCTGACCGTCGCGGAGCAAAATTCCGCAGTCTGACACCTGAGGCGAACGAGCTGAGGGTGAGGAGATGTATTCAGTGGAACTTTATAACCGGGTGCGGCGTGCGTGCCATGTTGACGGGATGAGTAATAGCGCTGCTGCGCGGCTATTTGGCATTGATCGCAAGACCGTTGCGAAGATTCTGAAGCACTCGGTTCCGCCGGGTTACCGGCGTGAAGGGCCGCCAGTTCGCCCCAAGCTTGATCCGTTCATCGCAATCATCGACCAGATCCTCGCGGACGATATGAGCCGGATCAAGAAGCAGCGTCACACGGCGAAGCGTATCCATGAGCGCCTGCGGGATGAACATGGTTTCACGGGCGGGATCACCATTGTCACGGATTATGTGCGGGAGAAGAAGCGTCGGACCCGAGAGGTGTTTGTGCCGCTGTCACATGCGCCGGGCCATGCCCAGGTGGACTTTGGCGAGACACTTGGCGTGATCGGCGGCGTTGAATGCAAACTGCATTATTTTGCGATGGCCCTGCCGCACTCAGACGCATTCTTCATCAAAGCGTATCCGGCTGAGACGACCGAGGCTTTTTGCGACGGGCACAATTCCGCGTTTGCATTCTTTGGCGGCGTGCCCCTGTCGATCCTCTATGACAACACCACAATCGCCGTTGCGAAAATTTGCGGCGGCGGAAAGCGGGAACGGACCAGAACCTTTGCCGAGTTGCAGTCGCATTACCTGTTTGATGACAAGTTTGGCCGACCAGGAAAGGGGAATGACAAAGGAACCGTTGAAGGTGTGATCGGCTACGGGCGCCGTAACTTTCTTGTTCCCGCGCCCCGGCTCGACAGCTTCGATGCCCTGAACCTCTTGCTCGAAGAGCAATGCCTGAAGCGTCAGGACGACACCCTGCGTGGCCATGCCGAGCCCATCGGCGACCGCCTGATGCGCGACCTGGATGCACTGATGGTGATGCCGCCCACGCCCTACGATGCCTGCGAGAAGGTCAGCACGCGCGCGACGTCGATCTCCATGGTCCGCTATCGCAACAACGATTACTCGGTGCCCGTCGCTTATGCCCATCACGAGGTTCAGGTTCGGGGCTATGTCCACGAGGTCGTGATCGGCTGTGGTGCCGAAGTGATCGCGCGGCACCGGCGGTCCTACGAGAAGGCCGATATGGTGTTTGATCCGATGCACTTTTTGCCGCTGTTGGAGCAAAAGGCCGGGGCCCTGGATCAAGCTGCGCCGCTCAAAGACTGGGACTTGCCAGACGAGTTTGCCACCCTGCACCGGCTGCTGGAAGCGCGGATGGGCAAGAAAGGCAAAAGGGAATACGTCCAAATCCTGCGTCTGCTGGAGACCTTCGAAATCGGCCACGTCCATGGCTCCGTCAAACAGGCCCTCAGCCTCGGCGCCATTGGTTATGATGCAGTCAAACATCTGGTCCTTTGCCGGATCGAGAAGCGTCCGCCGCGGTTGAACCTCGACATCTACCCCTACTTGCCCAAGGCGCTGGTCGAAACGACAAACCCGGCCAGCTACAGGGTGCTGATGTCAGGAACGGCGACATGAGCGGCACCCCACAAGTGCTGCTGCAGCATCATCTCAAAAAACTCCGCCTGCCGACGTTCCACAGCGAATACTGCAAGCTGGCCCGGCAGTGTGCGACCGAGAACAAGGATCACATCCAGTATCTGTTGCGGCTCTGTGAACTGGAGCTGATCGAGCGTGAACGCCGGATGATCGAACGTCGGATCAAGGCCGCGAAGTTCCCGGCGACCAAAAGCCTGGACAGTTTCGACTACAAGGTTATCCCGTCGCTGAACAAAGTTCTGACCATGCAGTTGGCCCGCTGCGAGTTCGTCGGCCACCGCCAGAATGTCATCGCACTGGGACCAAGTGGAACCGGCAAAACCCATGTTGCATTGGGGCTTGGGCTGGCCGCCTGCCAGAAAGGCCTCAAGGTCCGCTTCATGACCGCCGCCGCTCTGGTTCATGACCTGATTGAGGCTGTCGACGAGCGGCGTCTGCAACGCCTGCAAAAGCAGCTGGTCAGCCAGGACCTGCTAATCATTGACGAGCTTGGCTTCGTGCCCCTCAGCAAAACAGGCGCCGAGTTGCTCTTCGAGGTCATCTCCCAGCGCTACGAGCGCGGCTCCATAATCATCACCTCCAACCTGCCATTCGACGAATGGACCGAGGTCTTCGGATCAGAACGCCTCACAGGTGCCATTCTGGACCGTCTGACCCACCACGTGCATATCCTGGAAATGAACGGCGAAAGCTTCCGGCTGCGACAGAGCCGCAAAGCCCGAAGCTGAAACACCAACCCGCAAAGGCTGAAGGGCTGGCCTGCGGCCAGCGCGCCCTGGCACGCGTCAGCTATATGACAAGCACACGCACCAAGGCGCAGCTAACTCCCAAACAAACTGACCAATTTTACACCGGGAAACTGACCCTTTTTGCGCCGGGATTGACACTGCTTCAAGCCACCTGTGAGAATGTTGCCGCCCATGGGCCATTGGGAGCGCTTACGGGACCCGCATCGCGAGGCGACACCTTTGTCGTCTCGCAACAAGGGAAAGATGTAGCCGCTTGGCACCCCGCTGCAGGAATTATCTACAAAGAGCTGAGCTTACTCGCTCAGAAATTGAAGGCCGACGGTAAGACACAGGATTGGTTGGGTCCCGAAGCGTAGCTTGACCTAAAATTCAACTGAGGCTGTGCGAATTCTTGGAACCTTTGATCTCGCGGCTGCGGCGAACGGCTGGTTCGGCGGGCGACACTACGGCATCTTAATGTAGGCTCATGAGTCCGGTAAGGGCCGACATTTGCGGCCCTATTAATAATCTTACTGTATGCGTTCAGCTTTACCGCTCAATCGTCTGATGTATTGATCCCTCGCGCGTTGACAGCTCAAAATCAAAGTCCTCGCTATAGTTGGCACTCATGAACATCACAAACCGATCGTGGAAATGCCGTGTATGATCGTGCGCCAAAGCGTCTGCTTTTGCTACGTCTTTCTCGCGAATGGCTTCGATCATTTCGTAGTGATCTGGGCTTAGAAGGTGTTCAGTCGCAGATTCCGCAAGATAGTCAAAATGCATATGCAAAATACGCCGGCCCTCGGCGAGAAGCTGACCATAAGCGCGCTCGAGGTAGGGATTTCGGCCTGCAACTGCAATCATCATATGAAAGTCATAGTTGGTTGCCGACATCTCAAGATAATTGTTTTCACTGCACGCACGGTCAAAGGCTTCGGCCATTACAGCCATCTCCTGGACTTCATGTTCTTTTCGGTTTCTCGCTGCCAAACGGGTATTGATCCGCTGCAGAAAGTCCAAAGCTTCGACATATCGAGGAAATCCAGCAAAATCGATTGGTGCCACAAGCGTTGAGCGGTTGGACAGCATCACCACAAGACCTTCTGCAGACAGTCGGACCAGCGCTTCGCGTACAGGCGAACGTGACATTGCGAATCGCTCTGACAGGCTGGTCTCGTCTAGCGGTGATCCCGGTTTGAGTTCGAGAGTCAGAATCTCTCGCTTGAGTTCGCCATAAACAAACTTCGATCCACGACCTTTTGCGTGCCGTTGAGGAAGTCGCTGTGAATCAATCATTTTCTTGGGTCCCTAACGCGCCGCTCAACGCTCTTAGCTTGGCTGTACCTAAGTTTTTATTGACATGTCGCCAGAGTGTCGACAAAAAACTTGCAGACAAAATGTCGACACAGGGAGGAAATAATGAAATTTGCCAAAGCAATCACATCATCTACGGTGGCACTGGTCGCGGCTTCTCAGGTGGCCAATGCGCAAGTCGCCGATGACAGCCGCCTGAACACAGTCCTCGAACGCGGCTCACTTTTGTGCAGCGGTCACAATGGCTCGTTCCTGGGATTTGCCGAAGTGGACGATCAAGGCAATTGGCAAGGTGTGGACATCGATCTGTGCAAGGCTCTTGCTGCGGGTCTTTTCGGCAGCGCCGAAGGAAACCTGGAAATCGTTCCCATCAGCTGGGCCCAGCGTTGGCCGTCTTTGCAATCCGGTGACATCGATGTTGTTATCAAAGTGTCCGGCTGGACTCAAAGCCGGGACACCGAGCTGAATCTGGCCTATAGCCGCCCATACTTCATCGGGGCATTCCAAACCATGACGAGTGTGGATCTTGGGGCCAAGTCGATGGCAGATCTTGCAGGCGGCACAATCTGTGTTGGAGCAGGCACCTCGACCGAGCGCGCCACCGCAACCTATCTTGATACCCACCAGATCGACGCCGAAATGCTGACCTTTGAAAACGGTGATGAGCTTCGCAACTCATATTACGAAGGCCGTTGTGACGGTCTTGTGGAATGGGCGCCAAGTCTGGCGGCGGGGCGTATTGATGCACCGGACGGTGCCGACGCGCATGTTATCCTGCCTGACGTTATCGCTCTGGAAGCGGAAGGCATAATTGTTCCGGAAGGTGACCCGGACTGGCTGGATGTACAGAACTGGATGCTGTCGTCTCTTTGGTTTGCCGAAATGGAAGGGATTACCTCGGAGAACGTGGACGACGTGCGCGCCAACCCGCCATCGGCAACGGTCGGAACCTTTCTGGGCGTAAACCCGGGTTATGGCGCGCGTCTCGGTCTGCCGGACGATTGGGCGTACAACATGATCAAAGAAGTCGGTAATTTTGCTGAAATCTATGATCGCAACATCGGATCAGGCTCTCCCTACAATCTGCCGCGTGGGATCAACAATCTCTATAACGCTGGCGGCGTCTTCTATCCGATGATCATCGACTAAACCGTCGATGCGTGCCGGGTGTGTTCTTTCGAGTGCACCCGGTTCAGGTCAGATCGCTGCTCTGGGGAGGGGCCGATGCAATCTTTGATAAAGAGCAGAAGAGTCAGGGACGCGGGGCTGCAAGCCGCTTTCGTCGGCGGATTTGTGGCTATGCTGGTGGCCATGGTTCTGGTGGGGCGCGCCAATTTGGAAGCGCAGGGTTTGACATCGGGTTTCAGCTTCCTTGAGCGTGCCACAGGTTGGCGCATCAGCTTTTCCTTGATTGATTACAGCACCAATTCTACTTATGCGCGGGCAATCCTTGTCGGTATTCTAAATTCCCTGTTTCTTGGTGCCATTGCGCTGCCAATTGCGACCGTCATCGGCGTAGCGGTGGGTGTCATGCGCACTTCGGGCAACGGTATGGCCGAACTGGTCGGCACCACATTTGTCGAGCTGTTTCGAAACGCGCCGCTGATCTTGCAGCTTCTGTTCTGGTATACGCTGCTGTTGGGTTTCCCCAGCCCTCGAGATGCGGAACCCATTCTGGGCGGAATCGCCCTGACAGGGCGCGGGATTTATATTCCTGGCCTGAATGTGACCGGGGCATCTGTGTTTGTCGCTGTCTTGATCATAGTTGTGGCGTTTGCACTCGCCTTGTGGATGGGAGTCAAACGCTGGCCTGATCTGCATTTGCGGCAAGCCAGCAAAGAACGAAAACTGCTTTGGTCGCTGGCATTGCTGATATCCATCATCGTTTTGTGGATTGGCCGCATTCCAGAGACACCGTTGGTGAGCATTCCGGAACCGGCCGGGCTGAATTATCGGGGCGGCATCCGAATTTCACCGGAATTGATGGCCTGCTTGATCGCCATCGCGATCTACGGTGCAGCTTATATCGCCGAGATTGTGCGGGCGGGTTTCATCGCCATTCCAAAGGGCCAATCCGAGGCCGGTCGCGCCCTTGGGCTGTCTCCCTGGTACATCTTCAGCCGCATTCGACTGCCGCTGGCCATTCGCATCGTGATGCCGACCCTGATCAATCAGTATGTGTGGCTATTCAAAGCCACAACTATTGGCATCGCCATCAGCTTCACCGACTTCTTCATGGTGGTCAGCACGGCGATCAACCAGTCAGGTCAAACGCTGGAATTGATTGCGATCCTGATGGGTGGCTTCCTGATCATCAACTATTCAATGGCCTGGGTGCTGAATCGCGTGAATGACGCGATCAAGCTCAAGGGCACGCAGCTGAGGATCTGAGCCATGACTGATCTGCCAATTCAGCACACATCCGCGTTCTCCAATATCAAAAGGCATTACTTCGCGACCCCACTGAACAGTGCGATCACTGTTCTGCTTGCAGCATTCACAGCCTGGATCTTGTGGGGCTTTTTCAACTGGGCGTTTCTCGAAGCGATCTGGGGATACGGCAAGAATGAAGAATGCCGAGCACACGAACACGGGGCCTGCTGGTCCTTTGTAGCAACGCGCTGGCGTATCGTTCTGTTTGGCCTCTATCCCTTTGAAGAACAGTGGCGATCTGCGCTGGCATGCATCGTCATGCTGATCGTTGCCATCCTGTCCTGTGTTCCTGTGTTTTGGAATGCAAAGCGTTTGCCTGTCCTCTGGATGGTCGGGTTCGCCACATTTTACATCCTGATGCGCGGCGGCGTCTTTGGTTTGACACCAGTTGTCGAGCGCGACTGGGGTGGGTTGTCCCTGACGGTTTTCATCTTTGCCTCTGTCTGCTTGCTGGGCATGCCTCTCTCGATCATCTTTGCGTTGCTCCGCAGATCAGAGCTACCATGGATTGCCAGAACTATGGCGCTGGTGATCGACGTGATCCGGTCTTTGCCGTTGCTCGCAATCATGTTCACATTTGCCATCGTCCTGCCTTTTGTGCTGCCGGGTTGGGCAATAGGCGACAAGCTGTATCGTGTGATCGTCGGCTATGCGATCTTCTTTGCTTGCTATCAGGCCGAGATCATCCGCGGCGGCATTCAAGCCATACCCTCTGGTCAAGAAGAAGCCGCCAAGGCGCTTGGCATGGGGTATTGGCACCGGATTGGGTACATTGTTTTGCCGCAAGCGTTCCGCAACGCGTTGCCGCCCACGATCAACCAGTTCGTCATTACGTTCAAAGAAACCTCGCTGGTCACCATCATCGGTTTCTTTGACATTCTCGCCTCGGGCCGCGCTGCAGCCGGTACAGCCGATTGGAGTTTCGCGACAATCGAAATGTACGTGTTTGTTGGCCTCCTCTTCTTTGTCTTTGTTTTTTCGCTGTCCCGCTACGGTGCCTACCTGGAACGCCGCATGAGCCTAAACAGCCGATAAGGAGAAATGCACATGTCAGAACAAGCCATTTCGGTCCGATCCATGAACAAGTTTTACGGCGAGTTCCACGCGCTGAAGAACATTGATCTTGACGTGGGTCGTGGTGAGAAAGTCGTGATCTGCGGTCCATCAGGTTCAGGTAAGTCGACGCTGATCCGCTGTATCAATCGGCTGGAGGAGCACCAAGCAGGGACCATAGAAGTTAACGGCATTCCGCTAGACGACAATGTCGACAACATCGACGAAATCCGCCGCGAGGCGGGGATGGTATTTCAGAACTTCAACCTGTTCCCGCACATGACAATTCTTGAGAACTGCACACTGGCGCCCACGCTTGTACGCAAGCAATCCCGGAAAGAGGCCGAGGAAGCCGCCATGTCTTACCTTGAAAGGGTAAAAATCCCTGAACAGGCGCACAAATACCCCGGTGAACTCTCCGGGGGGCAGCAGCAGCGTGTGGCTATCGCTCGTGCTTTATGTATGGCGCCCGAAATCATGTTGTTCGACGAGCCGACCTCGGCTTTGGACCCCGAAATGATATCCGAGGTGCTGGATGTGATGGTTGGCTTGGCCGAGGAAGGCATGACCATGGTCTGCGTGACACATGAGATGGGTTTCGCGCGTCAGGTCGCAGATCGAGTGATCTTCATGGCAGAGGGCGAAATCATTGAAGAAGCGCCGCCTGGCGAGTTTTTCGACAACCCAAAAAGCGAACGCACTAAGACATTCCTGGGCCAGGTCCTGGGCCATTGATCAGAGAACAAGAGCCAAAAATGCCAATGGATTCCCACGACATATCAACCCACGATGCAGAAGCAGACGCTCGAAATGACGCGTTGCTGATTTACGTGAATGGTGAGCTAGTGCCCAAGGCTGAGGCCAAGGTATCGGTCTATGATAGTGGTTTCATGTTGGGCGATGGCATGTGGGAAGGCCTTCGCTTGTACGATGGGGAATGGGCGTTTTTTGACGAACATATGGACCGCCTGTTCAATTCGCTCAAGTCGGTCTCGATCAATATCGGAATGGGGCCTGACGAAGTGAGAGGCCTCCTTGACCGGACCGCTGCTGCTAATGGTGTAGTTTCGGATGCCCATTGCCGTCTTATGATCACGCGCGGTCGAAAAGCGAAACCGTTTCAACATCCGGGCCTCAGCAAGTTCGGTCCCACGATTGTTGCGATCATTGAACATTCCAAGCCTGCGGTTGATTTACAATCGCGCGGCATTCGACTGGCGACTGTTCCGCAGGTTCGCGGCCTGCCAACCAGTCAAGATCCGAAGTTCAATAGTCATTCCAAACTGAATTGCGTAGTCGCTTGCTTGCAAGCAGAACAAGCTGGGGCGGATGAGGGTTTGATGCTGGACCCGCATGGTTTTGTGAACACGACTAACGCTTGCAACTTCTTCATTGTCCGGCGTGGTGAGGTTTGGACCTCTACCGGAGACTACTGCATGAACGGCGTTACGCGGGCCAAAGTCATTGAGCTTTGCCGCCTGAATGACATTCCGGTCTTCGAGAAGAATTTTTCGCTCTACGAAGCCTACGGCGCGGATGAAGCGTTTCTGACTGGTACATTCGGAGCCCAAACGCCTGTCGCCTCGATCGACGGTAAATCCATTGGCGAACAGGGGGGCGCCGGCCCGATAACCCGCAGCATCCGATCGCTCTACAAAGATCTTGTCGCCCAGAACGTGGCAAACCAGCAATTCCAGCGTGGGAAAAAGTCATGAAACCCAACATCATTCTGTTCATGGTCGACCAGCTGACCTCATTCGTGTTGAACGCCTATGGGGGAACGGTTTGCAAAACTCCAAACATCGATGCGCTTGCCGCCCGGGGTACGGTTTTCGAGAACGCCTATTGCCCCTATCCACTTTGCGCGCCGTCACGTTTCGGCATGATGGCCGGGCGTCTGCCCTCGCGCATCGGGGCCTATGACAACGGAGCTGAGTTCACAGCTTCGACGCCGACCTTCGCCCACTATCTGCGTGCGAACGGTTACTACACCTGCATTTCCGGAAAAATGCATTTTGTGGGGCCAGACCAATACCACGGGTTCGAGGAGCGACTGACCACCGAGATCTACCCAGCAGACATGTCCTGGACGCCGGATGCCGATTTCCGGGACTACAACAAGGACGAAGAACGGGCTTACACGTTTGGAGTCTCAACCATCGATACTGTACGGGATGCAGGGCCCGTCGCCCGTTCGATGCAGATTGATTACGATGAAGACGTCATTCACCACGCTGTGCGCGAGCTTTATACGCGCGCGCGCTGTGATGATGACCGTCCCTTCATGATGACGGTCTCACTGACACACCCGCACGATCCCTATGTGATTACCCGTGAGTATTGGGACATGCACGATGAAGCAGAGATTGAGGCTCCGCGCGTGCCGCACATTCCGGTCGATCAACGCGACGCGCACAGCCAATCGCTGTATTACCACTATGGTCAGGACAAGTGCGAACTTAGTGATGCCGACTACCGAAATGCGCGGCGCGGCTATTACGGCATGATCTCATATGTTGACGATTTGTTCGGGCGTCTGATGCAGGCGCTGGAGGACAGCGGATATTCAGAGAACACGGTTGTCATGTTCGCCTCGGATCATGGAGACATGATCGGAGAGCGGGGAATGTGGTTCAAAAAGACCCTGTTTAACCCCGCCATTCAGGTGCCGCTGATCATTGCCCATCCAGAGCACGACGCGTGTCGCGTGTCTGCCCCGGCGTCATTGCTTGATATCTTCCCAACACTTCTCGACATTGGCGGGTTGAGCGCAGAAACAATCAAGACACCAATTGACGGACGTAGCCTGTTGCCAGCGGTGCGAGGCGCACCTCAGAAGGGTCCAATATTCTCAGAGCATATTGACGGCGGAACGTCTGCGCCACGGGTGTGCGTTCGTGACGGCGACAAGAAGCTGGTAATTTCCCGTGCCTATCCGCCGCAATTCTTCGACCTCGCCAAGGACCCGTTGGAACAGAATAGCATAGCAGGACAGGGCGATCCCGATGAGGCCCGCCTGACCCAATTGGCCGAAGAGATCTGGCCGCTGGATACATTGCTGGACGATGTCATCGCCAGCCAGGTGGCGCGTAAACTGATCGACAAAGCGCTTTCCACGGGACGCGAGGAAATCTGGGATTTCACGCCCCGACCTCTCACCCAAAACACAAACTATGTCCGCCGGGGTGACGCGTTTCCGACCGTCGAACGGCGCGGATACCTCCATTACAACAAATCGCAGGACTCTGAATTATGAGCTACAACGTGAAACTGTCGGGCATCATGCCGGCATTAGTGACGCCATTCGATGCCAATGACAAAATCGACTTTGACGCCTTCGAAAAACTGCTGACGCATTTTCGTGAAGCAGGTGTGACAGGTTGGGTCCCAAATGGCTCGACCGGCGAGTATTTTTCGCAAAGCACCGAAGAACGCCGTTCCGTTCTGCAATTTGTCAAAGATTTTGCCAACGACGACGAAATCCTGATCGCAGGAACAAACGCATTGGCTACGCGTGAGGTAATTGAGCAAACAGCGATGGCCAGGGAAATAGGCTATGACACTGTTTTGCTTGCGCCGCCGGTCTACACCCGTCCAACACAGGATGAACTAATCAGGCACTACGAAACCGTGCTGGCAGAGGTGGACGTGAATCTGGTGCTCTACAGCTATCCGGCGAAAGATGGTGCAGATATCAGCTTTGAGCTTATGGATCATTTTGCGGACAATCCGCGTGTTATCGGCATCAAGGAGAGTTCGGGCGTGTTACAACGGGCCATCGAAATTTCCAGCCGTTATGAAGGAAAGATCCAGCTGATTTCCGGTTCGGATGACATCGCGCTCGACTTCATGTTCTGGGGCGCAGACAGCTGGATTTGTGGGCCTTCAAACTGTATGGCGCAGGCCTGCTGTGATCTGGATCGCGCCTATAGGGCAGGCGAATTGGACAGAGCGCGTGAGATGATGATGAAGCTTTATCGGGCCATGAACATTTTAGAATCCGGCAAGTTCGTTCAGAAGATCAAGTATGGTTGCGAATTGCTGGGCCTACCGATGGGAGAATGCCGCGCGCCGATGGGGCCACTGACGGCTGAAGAAAAAGCGGCCATGCAAGAGGCGATGGAGCCAATCCTGAACTGGTAGTTTTTTCTCTGGTGCGGTGAGCATCTCGCTTTCTGCACTTTGACGTCCATCGAACTTGAGACTCCCGATGCCTCAGACCGTCCAACTGTTTGACACAGCCATTGTCGGTGCCGGTATTATTGGCGCCGCGCTCGGCCATGAACTACAAAACCGCGGGCACAAGGTTGCCCTTATTGATCAGGACGCACCCGGCAGCGGCGCATCTTTCGGCAACATGGCCTCAATTGCTGTGACCGAATTCATGCCGGTATCGCGCCCGTCCGTTTGGCTGCAAACACCTCGCTGGCTGTTGGATCCAGAAGGACCAATTCGCGTCGCCCCCGGCTATGTTCCTCAGCTTGTTCCGTGGTTTCTTCGCTTCTTCAAGGCAGGCATGCCTTCGAAACTACGGCTGTTGGAAGCGGAAGGCGCCGCTCTGTGCAAACGCGCCCTACCGGATATGCAGGCCTTGATGGCCGGGATCGGATTGTCCGACGATGTCAGTGAAACAGGTTGCTTGTCCCTATACGCCAATGAGGACGAGTTCGAGGCGGATCGTGAGCGGTTGGATATGCTCGACCGGCATGGTTTTGACTACGAAGTGATCGGCGGCAATCGTCTGCGTGAACTGGAGCCGGAAATCGCACCGGTCATTAATAAAGCCGTTCTGTTACCGGATAACCGAACTGTTCGAAACCCAGTTGATATCGTGACCCGGCTGACAGAAATTATCGCTGCCCGGGACGGACAGATTGTTCGTGGGGAAGTCACCGGATTTGAGGTCATCGGCGACAAAAAAACTGTGTATCTAAACGACGGTTCGCACATAATTGCGAAACAACTCCTCATCTGTGCCGGGGCCTTTTCCGCCTGCTTGGTCAAAATGTTGGGCGAACATATACCTCTTGAAACCGAGCGCGGTTACCACACACAAATCATGGAGCCGGGGATTAAGATCAACCACTCAATCATCTGGCCAGCCAAAGCGTTCATGGTCAGCCCTACCGCCAGCGGAATTCGGGTGGGCGGGACCGTTGAAATGGCGGGGTTGGACGCAGCACCTGATTATCGTCGCGCCAGAGTAACCGTCAAGCGCGCGCTCGAGGCATTGCCCGACCTGAAACTGGAAGAAACCTCCGAATGGATGGGGCACCGCCCGGCTTTACCGGACACGATCCCGGTAATGTCTGCATCGGGCAAGATGCCCGGAGTGTATTACTCCACAGGCCATGGCCATCTTGGTCTGACTTACGCGGCAACCAACGCCCAACTGATGGCTGATCTTATCTGTGGTGAAAAGCCGCCCATAGACATGACCCCTTACAGTATCGGCCGTTTTTGATGAC
Organism: Ruegeria sp. EL01; assembly: GCF_900313035.1. Classification (GTDB taxonomy): domain Bacteria; phylum Pseudomonadota; class Alphaproteobacteria; order Rhodobacterales; family Rhodobacteraceae; genus Ruegeria. Next base: position 18,509 of record NZ_OMPS01000003.1, read on the forward strand.
AGGCTTGCCGATCCACAGACCCACTACAGAAAATTAATGCCCGAGGTGCTTTCATGAAAAACCAACTCTTCATAAACGGTCAATGGACCGATGCAGTCTCGGGCGAGGCTTTCGGCGTTGTTGATCCGTCAAATCGAGAAGTGTTTCATCAGGTTGCCCGCGGCGGGCAGCAGGACATCGACGCCGCTGTCAGGGCCGCGCGTGATGCCTTTGACACCGGACCCTGGCCCAGGATGAGCGGGGTGGAACGCGCCGAGGTTCTCCGCCGGATGGGCGACAAAATCACGCGGCGCGTGGACGAACTGGCTCGTTTGGAAGTCCGTGACAACGGAAAGCCACTTCCAGAAGCTGTTTGGGATATCGAGGACACGGCAGGGTGCTTCCATTTTTATGCGGATTTAGCGGAGCGTTTAGACAATAGCGCGGAACAAGAGATCGCCTTGGGAATGCCTGAGTTTGCATCCAAAGCCGTGAAAGAACCCATTGGCGTTGCAGGGGCGATTATTCCTTGGAACTTCCCGATGTTGATGGGTGCATGGAAAGTGGCACCAGCGCTTGCCGCAGGATGTACCATGGTTCTGAAGCCATCCGAACTGACTCCCCTAACGGCGCTGGAATATGGGTCGATTGCGGAGGCTGCCGGTTTGCCTGCAGGTGTCCTGAATATCGTTACCGGTTTTGGACCCGAAGCCGGACAACCCCTGACTGAACATCCTGATGTGGACAAACTGGCCTTCACCGGCTCGATCCCGACTGGCAGCCGTATCATGGCAACAGCTGCCAAGGACATCAAAACGATATCCCTAGAACTCGGTGGAAAATCCCCAATGGTGGTCTTTGCAGACACACCCATCGAAGAGGCCGTTGAATGGATCATGTTCGGCATCTTCTGGAACCAGGGCGAGGTTTGTTCGGCCACGTCGCGCGTCCTGATCGAGGAGGAAATCTATGAACCGCTGATGGCGCGTTTGAAGGAAGAAGCAAAAAAGATCAAAATTGGTCACGGACTGGAGGATGGCGTGTTGCTGGGCCCTTTGGTCAGCCCGTCACAACACGAAAAGGTCCTTGCCGCCATCGAACGTGGCAAGGCCGAAGGTGCGAGGGTTGTAACGGGTGGTGGCGTCCCGAATGGGCTCGAGCACGGTTGCTACGTCCAGCCCACTATTTTGGCTGATGCGCCGCTGGACAGCTGGGTCTGGAACGAGGAAATTTTTGGCCCCGTCGTTTGCATTCGCCCGTTCAAAACCGAGGAAGAAGGCATTGCGCTTGCCAACGCATCGCGATTTGGTCTTGGTGCTGCGGTCATGTCTACCGATACCGAGCGGGCCAACCGGGTTGCGCGCGCCTTTAGGGCCGGGATCGTCTGGGTGAATTGCTCGCAACCGACATTCACCGAGGCGCCTTGGGGCGGATACAAGCAATCTGGTATCGGTCGTGAGTTGGGCGAGTGGGGGCTGAACAATTATCTCGAGACCAAACAGATCACGACCTATGATGGCTCCAAACCATGGGGCTGGTACCTGAAAGGTTAACGTATGGCACATCTCAGTGGGCAAACTGTCTTGCTAACGGGGGCGACAGGATCAATTGGATCGGCGATCGCTCGTGAACTGGCGGGTGAAGGGGCACGTGTCGTGCTGCAGTACGGGACCAACAGGAAAAAAGCCGAGGAATTGACTGCAGAAATCGGCAATGGAGCGATGTGTTTCCAGGCTGATCTGGCTGCTATGGCAGGGCCAACAAATCTCTGGTCGGAGGTGCAATCTGCCGCAGGCCGCATTCATGGGTTGATAAACAACGCGGGCATTCTTTCGCCCTCATCCGTCGAAGATCCGCTGGATGCGTGGCAAGAAACATGGAGCACGGACGTTCAGGTGAACCTGTTGGCCGCAGCGGACCTTTGCCGGGCTACCATCCGCCATTTTCGCCTACATGACGGTGGTAAGATAATAAACATAGCGTCGCGTGCGGGTCAGGGTGGCTATCGACCAGAAGCAATGTCTTATGGAGCGACCAAAGCTGCTCTGATCAATCTGACACAGAGTATCGCAGGCGGTTTCGGGCGGGACAATGTCACTGCAACTGCCCTGGCACCTGGTTGGGTTCGGACCGAAATGTCCGATGCATATATAGCCGAACATGGCGAAACGGCTGCCTTGCAAGGTATCCCGGTCGGACAAATGGCAGAACCCTCCGAAATTGCCGAGCTTGTTTCGTTTGTTTTGCGCTCTTCCCAAGCATCCCTATCCGGAGCCGTCCTGGACGTTAATGGCGCCAGCCAAATGAGGTAACACATGAATCGTTTCGAAAACAAAACCGTTGTTGTGACGGGAGGGGCGGGCGACATTGGGGCCGCAATCTGTCGGCGATTTGCGGCAGAGGGGGCGAAGGTCTGGGTCGTTGACACCAACGTCGAAGCTGCCGAGGAGTTATCCGCCGCAATTCGCGCTGAAGGTGGCAATGCAGATTTTCGAAACGTGAACCTGACAGATGCCAAGGCTATTGGAAGCTTCGTAACCAGCCTGACCGAAGACGGAGGCCAAATTGATGTTCTGTGCAACAATGCCGGCCTCATGCGGCGCGGACCCTTGCTGGAACTAAGCCCGGAAGACTGGAGCCTTTCCTTCAAGGTCAATGTCGATGCATTGTTCCATATGTGCCGCGTCGTTATTCCGGTCATGCAAGCGCAGGGCGGTGGCGTGATCATCAACACGGCATCGCAATGGGGGCTCCACCCGGCGCCAGGACATATTGCCTATAACACCTCAAAGGCAGCAGTTGTTGCGTTTACTGAAAATCTTGGGCGTGATTATGCTCCTGACAACATCCGGGTAAATGGGATCGCGCCGGGAGAAGTGCGTACCCCAATGCTGGAAAGCAACCTTGCCCGAAGTGGACGAAGCATAGACGACCTCAATGCCCTGGTCCCATACGGCCGAATTGGTGAACCCGAGGAGATTGCTGCGCTTGTCGCTTTTCTGGCTTCAGACGAGGCCGGTTATCTCTGTGGAACCGTCGTCGAGATCACTGGCGCCCAAGCGGTCGCCTAGCGGGAGGTTCTGATGCGTTGGACAAGAACGTTGCAACTGGTCGATGTGCATTGCGCCGGTGAGATCGGCCGCGTCGTAACCGGTGGAGTGCTGGACATCCCTGGCGAAACGATGGCGGACAAGCTCGAACATATCAACAAAGTGGACGACAGCCTGCGACGCCTGTTGTGTTCTGAACCGCGTTCCGGTCCGGCGGGTTCCGTTGTTCTTCTGGTTCCATCCACCACTCCAGAGGCCGATACGGGTTTCATCGTGCTGCAACCCGATCAGGCACATGCGATGTCAGGGTCCAATGCCATGTGTGCCGTGACGGCCATCCTAGAAACAGGGATGAAGGAGATGGTCGAGCCCGAGACCGAAGTCGCTTTGGACACCGCAGCCGGATTGGTGCGTGCTGTGGCCCAGTGCGAAAACGGAAAGGTTACCAAGGTAGTACTGGATATGCCGCCCTCTTTCGTTTTGGTCAAGGACGCCGTCATCGACACGCCGAATTGGGGTCAGATAACATTTGATATCTGCTTTGGCGGCGTTTTCTATGCGTTGGTCGATGTCGAACAGTTGGGTCTTGCAATATCCCCTGAAAACGCGCGTTCATTGGCTATGGATGGTGTCGCTTTGCGGGAAATGATCGCATCTCAATGCCTGATCAAGCACCCTACAACTTCGGCGCTTGATGGGCTGGCATATGTCATGTTTCGCAGTTTCGACGAAGACGGGGCTGTTCGAACCTGCACGACACTGCGGCCTGGTCGTGTTGATCGGTCGCCCTGTGGCACAGGTTCGAATGCCAACATGGCGGTTTGGCATGCCAGCGGAAATGCGAAGCCTGGTGATTTGCTCGTTTCCAGATCGATTATTGGCAGTGAATTCACAACTGTGTTTGTCTCCGAAACCAGAATTGGAGATCACGTAGCCACAAAAAACAAAATTTCTGGGCAGTGTTGGATTTACGGCATAAGCCAAATTGGCTTAGACCCCACAGACCCATTCCCTTTGGGGTTTTCACTGTCCGATACGTGGGGAGGATAATCGCTGTAGATCAAGGTAAACAAGCTTAGTCTAGCTGCGGCCTAGTAAGGTAGGGGCTTCTATCAGGCGGTCTTGCAAAGTTGATTTATGTCGGCGATCCGTTCACTGCGTCGACAAATATGCCGCGATAGCGACCAATGTCCGCTTCGGGGAAGCTGCATTGCGGCGGCGCTAACGGCGGTGAATGTCTCCTTTGGGCCGTCCGTGACGCCGCGATCCGGGCCGATTGGAAAGGATGCTGCGACTGATATAGCGGCAGCGCCGAACCCACATCGTCGAATGCTCCGGATACGATGAAAAGCCGTTATTGGAATATCCCAACAAAGACTGCTGACACGTAGTTGGCAACAGTGTCTTGGTATAAGCCAACGACAATAGTCGAAAGTTGAGAGAGTGCAGCGTTCACAACATATGACGGGGATCGTCCTCGTAGCGCTTTCAGCGATTTTATTTAGTGTCTCTGGCGTCCTGACAAAGATAATCGAGGCGGATGGTTGGACTATTGCTTGCTGGCGCGGGCTAATAGGCGGATTAGCTGTCATTGCATATGTCGAATATCGCAGAGGCGGTACGCCACGAAGTCTCGCGTTTCGATTGGGTCTGCGAGGCTGGATACTGGCGAGTGTCGGCAGCTTTGCAAGTATCGCGTTTATCTATGCGTTCAAACTGACATACGTCGCGAACGTCGCCGTGATCTATGCCACAGCCCCATTTTTTGCGGCTGGGATCGCATGGCTGGTCATGCGTGAAAACGCCAAGGGCCGCACCTTGGTTGCAGGTGCTTTGTCATTGCTTGGCGTCGTGATCATCGTGTCTGGTGGTTTGGGAACCGGCAAGCTGTTGGGCGACCTTCTGGCAGTTGCTATGACCTTGGGAAACGCCGCCTATATCGTTCTGATACGCAAGTTTGCAGATGTGCCGGTGGTCTGGGCTGGTGGCGCATCGGCTTTGCAGCACTTCGTTGTTGGTGCGCTGATTGGGACGCCACTTGATGTCTCATCTCAAGACGCGGCGCTGTTAATCCTGTTCGGTGTTGCTTTCGCTGGTGCGGTGATACTTTGGACAGAGGGAACACGACTAATCCCTTCCGCACAATCGGCCCTTCTGGGTACCGTCGAGATTCCCTGCGCAACTCTGCTTGCATGGGTTATTTTGAGTGAGCTTCCRCCTATTGCTGCGGTCATTGGCGGGACAGTGATCATGTCTGCGGTTTTGTGGCACGCGGCGATAGACTACCGACAAGAAAAGCAACGAGTTTAACAATAACAGACATTGGTTTCGCGTGAGCAGACGGTCCCTTCGTCCCGAGCTTTCTCCATTCGCAGTCTTCGAGATTTTGTTATCGCAGCGAATGGCGGCTAATCGGGTGCGACCGCAGCATCGCAATGCGCTGTTGAGTGACCGGTATGGGCCGTCAGCAAGCGGCCAGCTATAGATGGCTCTGCGAGTTCCTGCTGCGAGCGAACGCGCGTTCAAACTGTGGAATATCTTCCCACCATTGCTTGAAACAGATCACAGTTGCCACCCAATCGAACAGAATCCAGGTAGCAATGTCAGGCGCTAAAAATGGGTTCATTCCGCCTGACTTTTTGGATGCTGCCTGTCCGTTGTCATCGTGATGCAAGGATACCTTCTATTGCTGACAATCCGGCCTCAATGTCGCCGACCACAGCACTTTCCATGTCAGGATCATCAGAGGAGAAGTTTGCAATCCACTCGATGAGCAGGTTTTCCCCAGGCTGCACTGACAACGTTGCTGTGAATTTCTCAATGGGCAATGAGGAACTGACGGTCTTGTACGTGTAAGATAGTCCTTCCTCTCGGGCGATACGTTTTTGGGTCACTTCTTCCCCGGTGTCCGTTGTCAACACACGGACCAGTGACCCATCCATGACTTTTAGCGCACACGAAGATACCTTGGGGTGCCAATCGTCAATGTCACAGAAGTCGCCGATCTGTTGCCAAACCTGTGGCGTTGAAGACGGGAGTTCAAGTGACCGTTTGACCTGAAAATCCGCTGGCCAAGCAGCTGTAGCGCAAAGTAAACCGGCGGCGATGATTGAAAATTTCGCAATAGATGTCATGATGTTTCCTTTCGAAAGGTTGAGAAGCAGGAGAATTTCCTTGCCTCTGGGTGCGAGTCTTCGCAGGCTCAGTGGGGCATGGAGACGGTTGAAATGTCCGGAGAAAGACCTGAAAAAGATCTGAATTCATCAGGCAAAGTGCGGTTGGGCGACTTTGAGTTTTCTGTGGAGACAGGTGAATTGCTGGATGGGTTTGGGCACCCGGTTCATCTGCGTCATCAAAGTTCCGAAGTACTAGACTATCTCGTGGATCGGATTGGCGAGACCGTTTCAAAGGACGATTTGTTCGAGAACGTCTGGGCCAAGACGGCTGTCACTGACGACAGCCTTTCCCAGTGCATCGCTGACATCCGCAGGACGCTGAACGACGCCGATCACAGGATCATCCAGACACTTCCCAAGAAGGGATATAGACTGGTTCCGACCGCTAATTCTTCAGGTGAGGTTCAACCAACGGCCGCACCATCCGAGGTCGCGCGGATCGGCCGGAAAAGGTTGGCTGCCGTCACCCTGATCGCGTTGGTCGTTGTGACCCTTGGTTCAATCTGGTGGGTGGGTCAGGACAAGTTCGCCTCGTCGGATGAGCTGCCTTTGCCCTCCAAGCCATCGATTGCGGTCCTTGCATTCGAAGACCTGAGCGTTGGTCCTGATGCCGGCTACCTTAGCGATGCCATCGCTGAGGGCATAATCGTCGATTTGTCCCGATATTCTGAACTCTTTGTCATTGCGCGAAACTCGAGTTTCAGTTTTCGAGATAGCACAACTGAAGTCGGCAAAATCTCCCGCGCGCTTGGCGTTCGTTACCTGCTGGAGGGCAGTCAACAAAAGAGCGGCGATCAGTTGCGCGTTACCGTTCAGCTAATTGATGCCGTTGAAGGTCAGAGCCTTTGGTCACACGTCTATAACAGCGATCTCGGCGATGTCTTTGCAATGCAGGATGAAATCGTGCAGAGAACCGTCGCGACGGTCGCCCAAAGAGTCATAAATTTCGAAGGCCAAAAAGCGATTAAGTCCGACGAGGCGAAATTGACCGCCCTGCTTCTGAATTGGAAAGCGCGTCAGCATCTATTTTCCTTCACCCCGGAAGGCAACGAAAAGGCCCGTCTGGCCAACTTGGCCGCTATCGAGGCGGACCCGACGCAACCCTATGGATATGTCGGGCTGACGTTTGTTCATATCAACAGGTATCGCTGGGGATGGACGGACGAAGATCCGGCCGTCGAGTTGAATGCCGCACGGACCTATGCGCGCAAGGCCGTCCAGGTCGCGCCGGGGTACTATGATGCGCATACGGCCATGGCGTACATGCACATTCAGGAAGGCGAGCTTGAAAAGTCGGTAGCGCGCTTTCAAAAGGCGCTGGAACTCAACCCCAACGATACGAGCGCCATGGCCGCGCTGGCCGAGGCATTGACCTATGGCGGGCGCGCAGAAGAGGCCGAAGAACTGATGCTACGCGTCGTCCGTCTGGACCCACTCCACCAAGACTGGATTAAATGGAACTTTGCTTGGGTACAATGGCACACGCGGAACTGTGACGATGCGCTTGAGACCATGAACGGCATGTCCGAAATACCTCCGATGGCGTATCGGGTGCTGGCGATCATCCAGATGTGCAGGGGTGATAGGAGTGAGGCGCAAAAAGCGGTTGCGCAACTTATCAATTTCGACCCTACGTATTCCCTGCAGGACGTTCTTCACAACTATGAAGGAAAGTATGTCTTAGCCTCAGATTTGGAACGCGTTCTTAACGACCTGCGTGGAGCCGGTTTGCCAGAATAGAAAGCGCCGGTGCTGGAACCATGCTGTCATGAAGGCCGCTAAAAGTGACGCCTTCAGGGGCTGTGATTTGGCCTGCTGAGGTTGCTTCCTTTTTCCATCACTAAGAACAGAGCAACGAAACTTTCGCCATACCTTCGTGCAGGCGACTTGGTCCAATCTTGCATACGCAGCGAACGGCCGGAATGCGGGCTGCGACCACAGCATCGAGGCTAGGTGGCGAATGTCTCTTATGGGTCGATTTTGTGGAAAAACAACGCGTTGCGGGTGCAGAAAGTGGTGCTCTGAACGGAGCGCAAGCGCCTTTCTGGTCAGGCTTTTTGTGTTTGCTGCGGTGCGGGAAAGATCTTCGCCAATTTGCGGAGGTTTTGGGCGGTGGCGGCGAGGAGGAATTCATCATTGGCACCACATGGTCCGCGTAATCGGAGCCGTCCCAGACCGAGGATGCGTTTGAGGTGGGCAAAGAGCATCTCAACTTTCTTTCTGAGCTTCATCGCAATCTGGTATTCTTCGGTTTTGGCCAGATCTCTGGCGACCTGGCGCGCATCTTCGTGCTCTTCGCGGGTGATCTTCCGTGCATCGGCATTCGGGCAGCACTTGGGCTTGGATGGACATACCTGGCAGACTTCTTTCAAGGCGCGATAGCGGGCTGTGCCCTTGCCCGTCGGCCCCCGGTTCGGGTCTGAGTAGTTCCTGCGGAACTGTTTAAGCGCGTGACCCTCTGGGCAGATATATTGATCATTCTCAGCGTCCCATTCGAAGTCTGTGCGTGTCCAGGTGCCCTCGGGGCGTCCGGCCTTGTCGATTACCGGGATGTAAGGATCGATCTTGCGATCCACGAGCCAGCCGAGCATCGGGCCGGAGCCGTAGGCGGTATCGGCGATCATCCAGTCGGGGACGAGGTCGAACTTGTCTTTCACCCGTGTCAGCATGGTCTACGTCGATCCCACCTCAGCTTGTCGGATGGACCGTGTGGCCTCGACATCAACGATGACGCCATGGTCGGTGTCGATCAGGTAGTTGTCAGAATAGCTGAAGAAAGCAGGCCCTTTACGCGCTGCCGTCCATTGGCTCGCAGGGTCAGAATGCGAGGTGAACTTGGGTTGCACCTCGCTCGCAGCTCCGAAAGCCGCCTCATCCAGAGTGTTGAGATACTCGCGGACCGCGCGAGGCGCATCTTCAGGATCGATGGTTGATGCATCCCATTCTTCTTTTGGCGTTGAATTCTGTTTGTTTGCATCGGCTTCGATCAAGCTGGCATCGATTGCCAAGCGCTGGCCGCTGACGAGACCTTCTTCGATACACCGCGCAACAGTCGTCTCGAACAGGTGGCGCAGCAGTTCGCTCTCGCGGAAGCGTCCATGCCGGTTCTTGGAAAACGTCGAGTGATCCGGGATACGCTCATTCAGATCGAGGCGGCAGAACCATCGATATGCCAGGTTCAGATGCACCTCTTCACAAAGCCGCCGCTCGGACCGGATGCCAAAGCAATACCCAACCAGCAGCATGCGGATCAGCAGTTCCGGATCGACAGATGGCCGGCCGGTGTGGCTGTAGAAATCCGCCAGATGAGCCCGCACGCTGGTCAGATCAACGAAACGGTCAATCGAACGCAACAGGTGATCTTGCGGGACATGATCCTCAAGCGAGAACTCGTAGAACAGCGCCGCTTGCGCCTCCTGCCTCGGTCCCATCATCGCAAATCCCTCCCTGCAGAAGGAATTGAATCAGCGACTTACGCTTCGATCAAGGGTGAGTTTTTCAACAAAATAAGCCGCAAGTGACTTCACAGATTCAGTTGAAGGGCCGCCTCCTTTGTGGCTCGCAAGTCAGTTCTAAGTTCATGTTAAGCAGTGCCAGTTGGACAGAGAGGGCCTCTTCTGTCGACACTTCATGGATGCTGTTCAGTTGGTAACGCTGATCACCGTTGTTTCAAATTTTTCGCAAGTATGCCCAAGAGACATACCCCTTGAGCCCACGTGCGCGCTCCAAGGAAACGCGGCACCACCGGGTGCCACCGGTTTGCTCGCAACTGTGAACTCGTAAGGCGGTTCCATTTGGCAGACCAACAATCACAACGTAGCCTGTTCCAGGCCCACCACGCATTTTCAGCATGTCACCGTCTTCGACGCCAAATACCTCGTATCGTCCGAGCGAGGCGGCGGCTGCCGTTTCAACGTTCATTATGGTCCCTAGGAACATTGCCGCCAGGGGTAAGAAGATTGCATTGCGCATCGCGATGTCCTGCTTGTTGCCTCAACTAAAATCGTAGCAACTCAGGTCACCAATATGAACAACTTCAAGACAGAAATAGGAGAAATACCAAAGCTTCAAGGCGATGATTGTCGCGTCAGGTGATATCCGCAAATGAAAATGAAGTTCGGCGCGCTCCCGACGATAGACAAGATATGGTAAGTCTACTCCATGTTTTGGCGAATGACTAAAACAGTGCTTATCCTTCCAGGAACAGCGCTGATTTACATCCCGATTTTGATCCAATGGTTCAGCGAACGTTGGCCATTTGGCGCAAGTGTTGGCACGCGTCTCCAACTGGCTGTGGCGGTGATGTTGGCTGTTCCAGCGCTTGTTTTGGCCGCCTACACTATGAAGCTGTTTGTTCGTGATGGGCATGGAACTCCTGCACCGTGGGATCCACCTCAACGATTTGTGGTCAGTGGACCTTATCGCTTTGTGCGCAATCCCATGCTTTCATCGGTCATTTTAATGATATTGGCTGAAGCAGTGGCGTTGAACAGCCCGCTCCTGCTCGGCTGGGCGTTAGTGTTTTTTCTCCTCAACACACTTTATTTCATATTCATAGAGGAGCCGGGGCTGGAGCGACGTTTTGGCGAAGACTACCGAAAGTACAAGGCGGCGGTCCCACGATGGGTTGCCATGTTGCGGCCGTATGAGCCCGCAGGTGACAACGGCAGTTGAATTACCGGTTTTTCCCGCGACGTGTGAGTTCGCTCATGATCAGATTGCGGCTTTCGCGAAGGACCGCAATGACGCGTTGCTCCGTGGCATCTCGGCACTCGATCGTGTGACCACTCAAGTCCGCACCCATCACCTCTGACCCAAACAGGGAGACGGAACCTGCTGGCTCGTGGCGACTCAGATTGCTCCTAATCGACCCGGGTCCAGAACCCTGATTTGCGGGGGTGCGCTTTCTTAAGCCTGGCAAGATAAGTTGTGTGGTCGACCAATTTGCCGGAGCAAGTGGGATCCGTCTCTTCGGCCAGCAAAGCCAGTTTCTCGAGGTATTTCGCGCCGTGCCCATAAGCCTTGGAGCGCGCGCGATCCAGCATGTCGTCCAGAAGTGCCCGGTAGAGTATCGTTGCTGCCAGCGGATAATCGTGCTCCAGAAGGGCCGCGACTTTCGGCAAGATGTGCCAGTCACCACCGTTCCAGCGGTACGGATGCATGGCGATCAGATTTGCTGCCAGATCGAGTCGCGGCCAGTCGAGGAGGAATTGCAGTGCCAACTCGGGCTCAGCCTTTTCCAACGCGAAGGCATGGGCGCGGTCTTCAGCTTCGACATCCTCGAAATCCGACAGCTGCCTGAGGTAATCCCCGAGAATAACGGCGGACAGCTTCGCCTCGAAGCAACGCCAGCGCAGGGCCTGCGCGGCAGGCTTGTCGCCCGTGGCTTCCAGGATACTCGCCTCCAGGCTAACCCGTGCCGGCGAAAGGTCACTATCGGTCTCGCCAAACGCGCGCTGCCCCGGTTTGCGCACCCAATCCAGCGCCTCGGCGCTGCGGCCTGCCTCCAGAAGCTGCGCGGCGATCCCCAGCGTGTCCTGCATACGCGGCTGCTTTTTCGTCTCCAGCGCGATGAGCAGATCGAGATCCCCCCGCGCCTTGGCAATGGTCTGGCGCATCGCTGCCCATTGTGAGGTCATGGAATAGAACCAGCCATCCGGATTGCCCACCGCTTCTTCGGCCCGTCGCTCAGTGATGGCATCTTTCAGATCGGCATTCCAGCGAGCCAGGCCGCTTTGCGGCAGGTGCGGCGCCACGACCTCGGTTACCTCGACCAGATAGCCGTGAGTGCTTTCGCCAAGGGCGGTCATGATCTTGTCGGGTAGCAGATCCGCTTCGGGTGTAGCCAGGCTCTGCGCCAGATCACCTGTCGCGGTGATTGCCTGATAATAAACGTCCTGAATGCGACCCGAAGAATCGTCGACACGTTCGAACACCTGTTCATGGGTGGCGATGAAGCGCAACAGCCGGTCTATGGCGAGTCCGGGCGCGGCGGCACCAAGCTCGGAGGTGAGGGTATTGGTTAGACTGCGCAGATCGTCGGCAAAGGCGCGGGCCTTGTCCCACTCGATGAAACTCTTTGCCCGCGCCAGCCCGGACAGCCTCCGGTCGATCAGCTTTGCTATGGCCTCGGGGCCGGATTTCCCGGCGAGCGCCGCCTTGACCTGGCGCCGGAACCCCGCATTGCGCTCGGCTTCTTCCAGCACCAGCTGCGCGAGCTTGTCGGCACCGAGGTCTTTCAGCTTGTCAGTGGTCAGGGCAGGTTTGCGGGCCATGGGCAGGTCTCGGTTTTAACTGTTGCCTCAATAAGTGCCTCGACCGGATCGGGAGGGCAAGGATTAGCTGTCCGGCCCATGAAATGCCGCAGGAAGACCCAATGGCCGCAATTTGATAACAGCGATGCCGCATGCGACTGACGGGTCAAAGTCAGGGCCAGGTCGTCCATGACGCAGAGACGGATGCGCCATTCAACGGCCACCCCCTGTGCGGCAGGCAGTTCAGGTTTTGCCGAACATCCCGGCCAGCACTGCTTCCGCCTCCGCGAGCCCTTCATCGGTCAGAACCAGAGACTTCGCCCGACCGGCGGGATTCTCGATCAGGCCCTTTTCATAGAGCCGGTCGGTGATCGCCCAGTCGATCCCTTTCCAGACCCGCCGACCGTCATGTAGCGTCAGGCTCAGAATGGCCAGTGCTACCGCATCCAGTTTGTCGTTGTCCAATTCCATAGGTTTCACCCGTGTAGACAGAGCTGCGATCATTTTGATGTCACCGCGAAGGTCCGCACAAGGTTTGCGAGCGAAGAATTTGGGTGCGGAATTTTCAACAGACTTTCTGCGGCGCAGTCGTCGTTGCCTTGGAATTGTTGCTTGACGCGACTGTGTTGCACGGATCGTTCGCTCAAGGTATTGCCAGCGTTTTCTGTGACGTGAGCGACGGTCGATGCCCCACAAATTTAATGATGCCCGTCGCGACAAGTTTGCCAAAGCTAAGTACCGGGTCACGAACTGTTCGGACTACAACGAAAGCCTCCGGCGTCGAGGTGATGTGACGATCTGGGTTTCTGATGATGTGGTGCAGAACTGGGCGCCGCCACGTCGCAAGACACGCGGTGGCCAAGCGCGTTACTCCGATTTGGCAATCGAGATTTGCCTCACTCTTCGGGTCGTGTTTCGGCTTCCGCTCAGGCGGACTCAGGGCTTCATGCGGTCGATTGCCCAGCTGATGGGGTTGAACCTCGCAGTGCCGGATTACTCGACGCTATCGCGACGTGGCAAAGGGCTGGTGATCGCCCAAGATCGGCGAGCCGCAAGTAAGCCAATTACCCTCATAGTGGACAGCACGGGTCTGAAAATACGTGGCGGCGACGGCTGGCATGAAGAACAGCACGGCACCCGGAAAGCTCGCAAAACATGGCGCAAGCTGCATATTGGGCTCGATACGGAAACTGGCGATATTGTAGCGTCGAAGCTGACCACAGAGCATGTGGGTGATGAAACGGCGCTGCCAGATTTGCTCACCGATGTTGATGCTGATGTGAGTATGTTCCTGGCGGATGGTGCCTATGACGGCCAGGGGGTGGTAGACTGTCTGGTGGACAAGTTCGGGTCTGAAATAGAGATCGTTATCCTACCTCCGAAGAACGCGGTTCATGGCGAGAATGCACAACGCAACCACCACATCGACGCCATCGCTCAAAATGGCAGAATAAGCTGGCAAGCTGAGACTGGATACAATCAGAGATCACAGGTTGAAGCCCAGATTGGCAGATGGAAACAGGTTATCGGCGATCGCCTGCAAGCACGTGATTTCGACAATCAGATTGCCGAAGCACAAATCGCATCAAAGGCGCTCAACCGCATGACATCTCTCGGTCGTGCGGTCTATGAGCGCGTCGTCTGAAGGGTTGGGTAAGGGGGATATTCGCCCCAATTCTGATCCGTGCAACACAGTCGCTGCGCATGACATTCCCTGGTCAACGCAATTTATTGGATCAACTCGTTCACCTTTCACGCAGTCCGTCGAGTCACGAACCAGATGATCGCAAAATTCAGAAGGCCTGGTTCCCGGCACGGAAATCCGACAACACAACTAAACCCGACTTTCTGACAGCGGCGAAAATAGCAATCGAACAACTCGGTGTGAATGCGGACCGTGCGGAGTTGCTCCGATGCGCGGATCGCACCCTCGAAAAAAGTCGCCACTAGCCTGTGGATATCCGAGAATTAAGGGCACAAAACCGGGCAAAATGTCCGGCAATGTGTCTGCGTCCAGTAATTAAGGGTACAGTGACAGGAGCGTCACGCCGGATATTCCCACATTCACCGGGAACATGCGGTCCAACATCTTCTGTGCTTTGCCGAAACTCATCCAGGCACAGAACTGGGCTCTGATATAGTCCAATTCTGGATGCGCACGGGCATGCTTTGGCCAGTCGACGAAGAGTATTGAACCGTCCCGGGTCCGAAGGCGAGGAATAGAGAAGGCCACTTCTCCGAAGAGAGTCTGGATTTTCCGTTGACGATAATCTTTCAGTTCAACGCCCGGCAAACTGCGTGCTTGCGCAAGCGCCCCTGCACGCAAACAATCCTCTTGCAGTGCAACAATCGCAGATTGCAAATTTCCCAAAAGATCGCGGGTCGTCGTCAGGTCCAACCCCACATCACCAATCAACTCTGGAGTAGACACTTCACCAAAATTGTAAACGTCGATTATGTCGTCCCCCGGTTCGACACCATCATCACACAAACAAACCCGCCAACCCATAACTGTTGCCCCAAAATAGATTCACACATTCTCCTGACCTAAACGTAACCCCCCAACTTCGGAACAGTCCCCGACGCCATGCTGATCGACCGCGCGCCAGAGCCAATACTTGCGATCCGAGATTCTCGCGGCAACCTCATCCAGATGCCAGACATCACCTGGATGTTTCTGTCTCTGCCGCAGGTTTCGAGCTACCGCCGGCCCAAATTTGATGACCCAACGCCGGACGGTTTCGTAAGACGCATCGATCCCACGCTGCAGAAGCATCTCTTTAACTTCGCGCAGAATCAGGTTGAAGCGAACGTACAGCCACACCGCGTGCGCGATGATCTGAGGAGGAAACCGGTGGCGCTTGTAGCTGACTGACGATGACTTCGTTAATGTCACTTACGTCCAAATCATATCATGGGTAACCGAACGAAGGTTATCGTGACAACACCCGCCTGCTGGATAGCTCGTAAAACATAACGAAATCAAATAATAAGTGTTCCGACGACAAAAAGGTAAGGAATCCCCAACTTGCCAGCAGGTTTTCGCCTACCTATTTCGGACTGCATCTTACGGGACGGAGTAAGCACTTGAGCAAATCCATCCAGGTTGCCATGCGCGGCACGGGCCACTTTTTGCCAGGCCATCCTGTCGCGTCCGAAGCTCTTGATACAAGAGCAGGCTTGAAACGCGGGCACCTTGAGCAAGAGACCGGCGTCAAATCCCGTCACTTTGCCGAAGGTATCAGCCAGATTGATATGGCCGTGACGGCAGCCCAGCGTGCGCTGGATCAGGCCGGGTTGGACGCTGACGACATCGATCTGGTTATTTCTGCCAACGGCGTCCCGTTCCAGACCTTGCCGTCGACCGCTCCGCTGGTGATGCGGGAACTTGGTATGGGGGACGGCAACGCTGCGGCCTTTGACGTTAACAGCACCTGTACCAGTTTCATCAGCGCGCTTGAGATTGCCAGCCGGCAGGTCGCATCCGGGGCCTGCTGTCATGCGCTGATCGTTTCGTCCGAAATCGCCTCGCGCGGGTTGCCATGGTCTGAACAGCCCGAGGTTGCTGCGCTGTTTGGTGACGGGGCTGCCGCTGCTATCATTGGCCCCGATGACAGGTCAGGATGCGGTATTCGGGCCAGTCTGATGCGCAGCTACCCGTCGAAATACGAGGCCTGCCAGATCGCCGCCGGAGGAACCCGGTTTGACTACCATAAGAACCGTGATGAGTTTGCCCGGCACACTCTGTTTCGGATGAATGGTGCAGATCTGTTCAAGCTGACGCTGAAGCACTTTCCCGGGTTTGTGGATGAACTATTGGAACAGGCGGGCTGGAAAAAGGAAGATGTTGATCTGGTTGTCCCGCATCAGGCCAGCCCGCACGCGCTGACGCATATGGTGCGACAGACGGGCTTCGGCGGCGACAAGATCGTCAATCTGGTGGCGCAGATCGGTAACCAGATCGCTGCCTCGGTGCCGACAGCGCTGGATCATGCGCGCCGGCGGGGGCAGGCGGGGCCGGGAACGCGGCTGCTGATGTTGGGGACATCGGCAGGCGTTTCATTCTCGGGCCTTGCGATGCAAATGTGATCTCTGTGCGGGTGCTTGTGACAGGGGCCACTGGTTTTCTCGGCGGCGGGCTTTGCGGGTTCCTGCGCGATCAGGGGCTGGACGTCGTTGCAACAGGACGTTCGGCACAGCGCTGTGCCGATCTGCGGGATCAGGGGTTTGAGGTGCACCGCGCTGATCTTAGCTGCCCGCTGGACCCTGTGCAGTTTGGCGCTTTGGATGCCATCGTCCATACGGCCGCGCTGTCGGCTCCTTCTGGCGCGCTCCCGGCTTTCCAGTCTGCCAATGTCGACGCCACACGCCATGTTGTGGCGCTGGCCCAGCAGGCACAGGTTCGGCGCTTCGTGAATATTTCTTCGCCATCAGTTTACTTTGCGCCGCGCGACCAGTTGGATGTCAGGGAAACCTGCCCGCTGCCCACGCCGTTCAACAATTATGCGCGCACCAAGGCAGAGGCTGAACAGATCGTACTGGGTGCCTCTTCGATTGGCCCGCTCAGCCTGCGCCCGCGTGGGATTTATGGCCCCGGCGATACCGCATTGCTGCCACGGCTGCTGAAAGCGGCGCAATCCCATCCTTTGCCCTTGTTTCGCAACGGGCGCGCCAGCATTGATCTGACGCATATCTCTGATGTGTGCCGCGCCGTGTTTGCCGCGCTGACTGCGGGCGCTGAGGCAGAAGGAGAGATTTTTAACATCTCCGGGGGCGAAGCGTTGCCGACGAAACAGATCATTGAAATGGCATGCCAGCGCGCGGATGTTCAGCCGAGGTGGCGGCCTCTGCCGCTTTGGCCCACCCTTGCTGCTGCCAGAATGGTGGAGCGGGTGTATACTCTCTGGCCGGGCGCGGGTGAGCCCAAAGTCACGGCATATGCGCTTGCCCTGCTGGCCTTTGAACAAAGCCTCAATATCGACAAAGCCGCCAGGGTTTTAAACTGGCATCCAAAAGTCCGGTTCAATGAAGGGATCGAGAGTGTGTTTGGCGCAGGGGGCCTATCGTGAAACTGCACTTTGCCAACAGCGCTTTTATCAAAGCGCCGGAACGCTTGATCGACCGAGACGGCAGCTGGTTTCAGACCCGCCAGTTGCGCGTGCGCTACGGCATCCTTGAGCATCCCGGATTTGGCCCGGTCCTGATCGACACCGGATACAGCAGCCATCTTTTCACCGGTGCCCGCAGCTTTGGCCTGCGCGCCTATGCCGCCATGTTCAACCCAGTGCTTGAGCAGGAGGGCGAGATCGCGGCGGTTCTGCGGCGGCTTGGCTACTCGGTTGAAGATGTGCGCAAGATCGTCGTCACGCATTTTCACGCCGATCACGTATCGGCGCTGCGCAGCCTCCCAAAGGCCCAGATCATCGCGGATCGCCAAACACTTACGACCATTCTGGGCCAGAGCGGGTTCGCCAATATGCGTCATGGAATTTTCCCGGAGCTTCTACCCGATGATGTGCTGCATCGGGTCACGGATGTTGCAGAGTGTCGTGTCTCGGATGCGCCGCTGGATCTGGGTGCGGGCCGCGATCTGCTTGGCGACGGAACGGTGATTGCAGTTGATCTTCCGGGCCATGCAGCAGGGCATTTCGGGCTTTGCTTCCCATGGCTGGACCCCGTTCTGCTTTACGCTTGTGATGTGCAGTGGATGCAGACCGCATTGGACAAAGCGCTTCCTTTGTTGGGACGGATGGCCGCGCATGACGCGGGTGCTGCGGTACGTTCCAGCCGGAAAGTGGCTGAGTTTCGGAATGCGGGCGGACAAGTCGTGCTGTGTCACGATCCGGTCTTGACCTCGTTCGATCTTGAGCAGCCTGCTGATGTCTGATCTGTGGCATATCGCACGCGCCTTTGCATCGACGCGTTATCGCACGCGCAAAAGCCTGTCGCGCGCCGATTTCCTGAAATGGCAAGACCGCGCCGTTCGGCGCTGGTTGCAGCGGGATTTGCCAAAAGTACGGTATTACGCCACTGCCGCGCCAACGCTCGACACCCTGCCGATTGTCGACAAGGCCCGGATGATGGCTTATTTTGGAACGTTCAATCTGGGTGGCATTTCCGCCCCCGTCGGATGGCAGCATTTCGAAACCTCCGGCACGATCGGAGATATCAGCGTCGGTGCCAGTACTGGCACCAGCGGCAACCGCGCGCTTTATGTGATCACCCCACAGGAACGGTTGCGCTGGCTGGGGACCATTCTGGCCAAGGCACTCCCCCGGTTTCCGTTCCAGGCCGAGCGTGTGGCCGTGATCCTGCCGCAATCCTCATCGCTTTATGACACCGCAGCGCGGGCCAATCGGCTGGAACTGGCTTTCTTCGATCTGAAAGAGGGGATGGAGCGATGGTCCAATCGGCTTGCGGCGTTTGATCCGACATGTCTGGTTGGCCCTCCGCGCGTTCTGCGGGCTTTGGCGGAAGAGGATATCGGGCTGACCCCGCGGATCGTCTATTCGAGCGCTGAGACGCTTGATCCTGTGGATCGTCAGGTGATCGAGGCGGGGTTTGCCTTGAAGCTTGGACAGATTTACATGGCGACCGAGGGCCTCTTCGGGGTCAGCTGTTCGCATGGCAACATCCATCTGACCGAAGATACCACGAAGTTTGAATTCGAACCGGCCGGAGATGGCCTTGTGAACCCCATCGTGTCGTGTTTTCAGCGTCAATATCAGATCATGGCGCGCTATCGGATGAATGATCTGCTGCGCCTCATGCCCGAGCCTTGCCCCTGCGGGTCGCCGCTACAGGCGGTCAGCGAGATTGTTGGCCGAATGGATGACGTGTTTGTTTTCGACGCGGATACGAAACCCATCTATTTCACGCCGGATGTCCTGCGCAACGCGGTGCTGGATGCGGATCGGAGCATTGATGACTTCCGCATTTTGCGCGTGGCCGAGCGCCGGGTCGAACTGGTTTTGCCTGAGCGATCCAAACCTGAGCAACTGCAAGCATCAAAAGCAGTCCTGGAACGTCTGATCCAGACGCGCTGCTGGGGCATCACGGTTTCGGCCCGCACCGCCCGGCTGCGCCCCGACTCTCATCGAAAGCTGCGACGGGTGGAAAACCAGTGGCGGGCAGATACTCGATGAAAGGGGCGTTTCTGGTCAACGCCTCGCGCAGCGGCTCAACGATGATGTCGACCATCCTGCGCCAGCACCCGGATGTGCTCAGCCTGTCCGAGCTGATGGCAACGCAAGGCACACGGGCCTTGCTGCCCGGTCAGATCAGCGGGCAGGCGTTCTGGCGGCAACTTGCCAAGCCGACAGCCTTGATGCGCCATCTGGCAAATCCGGCAAGCGCCCCGGATGAGTTCCTGTACCACACAGTCCAGAACCGGCGGTTCGATCCGTTCAACTGCCCGCCAATCCTTGCGGTCACCCTGCCGCATCTCTTCCCGACGCCTGACACTGAGTTTGACGAGTTGGCCCATCAGGTGCGCCGGTTCTCGCGTCAGACACGCGTAGATCACCTGCATGCCATGATCGAGTTTCTTGGTACGAAAACGGGTCAGTCATTCTGGGTCGAACGCTCCGGCGGCACTCTGATGGCCACGTCTGCGCTTGCCAAGGCGTTTCCGAACGCCAAATTCGCGGTCCTCCTTCGCGATGGGCGCGATGTTACCTTGTCCATGCAAAGCTACAAACCGGCGCGGTTTGTGATTTGGTTCTGGAGGCTGGCGTCTCGGTTTGGCATCGACGTATTCAAGCCCGATGCTTCAATCGGCAGCGCCCGTTGGATAGCGCTGACCGAACAGCTTTCTGGGCAGATTTTGCCGATTGAACGGATTCTGAATGCAAAACCTTCGATCCAGGATGCTGCGGCTTGCTGGTCGGCTCTAACTCAAAGCGGGATTGCGCAGTTCTCGGCATTACCTGCCCATCGCAGGCTGGTTTTGCGCTATGAGTCGATAGTTGCCGCTCCCAAAGTCGAACTGACCCGACTGTCACATTTTTTGGAGTTGCCGGACGACAAGGAATGGCTTGAATATGGTGCAAACGTCCCCCGCATGGTCCCCTCGCGCTACAAGGCGTTGCCAGTGCAGGAACAGCGGAAACTCGAAACACTGACGGCAGCTGCCAGAGCAGTGTCTGACCAACTTGCTTAAATGAACTGCAAGTGGGACGACTGCATCGTTCAATAATCGAACTCGCATCAACAACTGCTTAACGCGGTTCTATGATCAGCCTTGCTTCGACGTCCCATCCGAAGGGCTACCTCTTCCCTCGCTCTGTTACTTCCTAAGAGACCTGGGCCTATTTCGGATGTGTCGCAAACTTTTGGGACGGGCAGAGTTAGCGTCTTAACGGACACACCTACCTGCGATCTCTACAAATAGCCGAAAGCCAGATGTCGCAGTGCTGGGGAATTGCTGCTTTCGGATCATGTTGGCGACCTCAATGCCGTCTAAAGTAGCCGAAGCGGATCTAAACGATTTGAACCCGCACATGTGCCCTACGCGACGCTTGATAAACCGATGATCCTGTTCGATCAGGTTGTTTAAATACTTGGACCTGACTGTTTCGATTTTGGTTAGACAACCAAACCGATTAAGGATTTTGTTCACCTCTCGAATGCCCGCCGCGTTGGCTCCGCTTTTGTCGATGACGATCTTACTCGGGATTCCATTTGACGACAGAGCTTTGGAAAAGAACCCGGCTGCCGCTGGACGGTTCCTGCGCTCAGACAGCATGAAATCAAGGGTATTTCCTGCCTTGTCGACAGCCCGATAGAAGTACATCCATTTGCCGCAAACACGAATATAGGTCTCGTCCATACGCCAGGAGCTCAACGTTGGGCGGTTCTTTGATTGCGCACGAGCTGCGACGATCGGCGAGTATTTCACAACCCACCTATTCAATGTGGCATGGTCAACTCGCACACCGCGTTCAGCCATGATCTCTTCCAAGTCTCGATAGGACACTGTGTATCGCAGGTAGAAGCACACAGCGTACAAAACTGCGTCTTTGGGGAAGTGGCAGCCTTTCAAGGAGATCATGCTTAAACCTGTTCGAAAACTATTCGGCGGGAACAAACGCCAGATCCGGCGTGCCCGTCAATCGGGCATCGAAGTTTGCGACACATCCGATTTGTCTCCAAAGGCAATGCTCTCGCGTCCCTCCAATGCTACCTAAATTTGGGAAACAAGATGAGGTTTACCGTTTTCAGCTTACACCTCCAATCGATGATCGGATCGAAGAGTTTGAAAAAGGTGAGCAATAGGATTGACCTCTATAAATCACACATTCATAAATAGTGAGCTATAGAAAGGAGGTTTATACCTCACGATGTGGAACTGGCAGAACCATGACTGGCCGACTTTTCGTTACGATGCCGCAAGACTCGAACCATACGAGCAACAGTTCCTGTTGTCTTCAGGGGAAGTTCTTGGGGCGGTTCATCATGTGAACACATCGGATCGAGATCAATTGCGTATCGACCTGCTAAGCGAAGAAGCAATGAAAACCAGCGCGATCGAGGGTGAGATGCTGGATCGTCTCAGCGTGCAATCTTCCTTACGCCGACATCTTGGATTGGCTCCCGACAGCTATCCATCCAAACCGCGCGAGCAGGGCGTTTCTGAAATGATGGTGGATGTTTATTCTAACTATTCGGAACCTCTGTCACACGACACCCTGTTTCGGTGGCATGACATGCTTCTGTCCCATGACAGGCATCTGGAAAAGATTGGATCATACCGGAGCCATGAGGATGCGATGCAAATCGTCTCAGGAAGGCTGGATCGACCAGCGGTGCATTTCGAAGCGCCACCATCACATCAGGTTCCGGCTGAAATGGACCAGTTCGTGACCTGGTTCAACCGGACCGCACCGGATGGTCCCGGACCATTGCGCGCACTGATGCGGGCCGGATTGAGCCACCTGTATTTCGAGAGCATTCACCCCTTTGAAGACGGCAATGGCCGGTTGGGTAGGGCGCTGGCTGAAAAGTCCCTGGCACAAAACATTGGTCAGCCGAGTCTGATTGCACTTGCTTTCACGATCGAGCGAGAGCGGAGGGCATATTATGATCAGCTTGAACGCCATCAAAAAAAGCTGGACGTCACACCATGGCTTATCTGGTTTGCAGAGACTGTCCTTACAGCGCAGCAGGTGACTCTTGAGCGGGTTGGGTTCTTCATATCCAAGACGCACTTCTATGACCGGCATCGCGATCAGTTCAACGCCCGCCAAGGCAAGGTAATTGCCCGGTTGTTCAAGGCTGGGCCGGATGGGTTCAAAGGGGGATTGAGTGCGGAAAACTATATTTCGATCACGGGAACATCGCGTGCCACGGCGACACGGGATCTCCAGGACCTGGTAGAGAAGGGCGCTTTGATCCGAACGGGTGAACTCCGGTACACACGCTATTGGCTAAAGGTGGACCGGGAAGGGTAGGGGGCTGGGGCACGAAGGGCGTATTTTGTTGAAAAACTCACCCTTGATCGAAGCGTAAGTCGCTGATTCAATTCCTTCTGCAGGGAGGGATTTGCGATGATGGGACCGAGGCAGGAGGCGCAAGCGGCGCTGTTCTACGAGTTCTCGCTTGAGGATCATGTCCCGCAAGATCACCCGTTGCGTTCGATTGACCGTTACGTTGATCTGGCCAGCGTACGGGCTCATCTGGCGGATTTCTACAGCCACACCGGCCGGCCATCTGTCGATCCGGAACTGCTGATCCGCATGCTGCTGGTTGGGTATTGCTTTGGCATCCGGTCCGAGCGGCGGCTTCACAAAACCGAAGAATACCAGATTGCGATGAAGCTCAGAAAGAAAGTTGAGATGCTCTTTGCCCACCTCAAGCGCATCCTAGGCCTTGGACGGCTCCGATTATGTGGGCCGTGCGGCGCAAATGACGAATTCCTCCTCGCCGCCACCGCCCAAAACCTCCGCAAATTGGCGAAGATCTTTCCCGCACCGCAGCAAACGCGCAAAGCCTGATCACAAAGGCGCTTGCGCTCCGTTCAAAGAACCACTTTCTGCACTCGCAACACTTTGTTTTTCAACCGAATCGGCGGAAGGACGAAGCCGCTATCGCGGCAATGGCGCTTGTGACTGACGTTATGAGCCGATCCTGACGGCGCGTATTTTGCGATCTTGCTGACCTTTCTGACGATTGGGGTTTCTCAATCTGATGACAGGAGGTTCCGATGACAGAGGAGAAGACGAGCCCGCTGCGTGCGCGGATGATGGAAGATATGCGCATTCGTGGCATGTCACCGAAGACCCAGCAAGGCCAAATCAGGGCGGTCAGGTATTTGGTCGAGTTCATCGGGCGCTCACCCGATACGACGACACCGGACGAGTTGCGGGCTTATCAGCTTCACATGACCGATAGCGGCGTCTCGACCGGCGTGTTCAATGCCAGGATCGTGTCGCTTCGGTTCTTCTTCGGGATGACCTGCGGGCGTGAAGAGATGAAGCGTTACATGCAGTTCCGGCGCAAGGCGAAGAAGCTGCCTGTTGTCTTGAGCGTCGAGGAGGTGAGCGACCTATTGGCGGCGGTTCCCGGACCAGGGCTGAAGTATCGCGCGGCCTTGGGGATCAGCTATGGCGCTGGCTTACGCGCATCTGAGGTCTGCAATCTCAAGATCAGCGATATCGACAGCGACCGGATGCTGATCCATGTGGATGAGGGCAAGAACGACAAAGACCGCAAGGCCATGCTGTCACCCGCCTTGCTTGATCTGCTGCGCGATTATTGGCGCGAGGCGCGGCCAGAGGGATGGTTGTTTCCGGGCAAACCCAAAATCATGGCTCTGTCGCCGCGCCAACTGAACCGCGCGTTCACCTCGGCCAAACATATGGCTGGGATCAACAGGCCCGCCATGCTGCATACGTTGCGCCACAGCTTCGCCACGCATCTGCTTGAGGCTGGAACCGACGTGCGGGTGATCCAAGTGCTTTTGGGTCATTCCAAACTCAGCACGACAGCGCGCTACACGCATGTTGCGACCAAAACCATTCGCGGTACCGTCAGCCCGTACGAGATGCTGGAGAAGCTGCAGGATCACACCGTCAGGCGGGGATTGGAGTAACGGCTCGGGCGGTTGTCGCGCCCACGGCTGGAGATCGCAGATATCTTTCGAAAGTTTGGTCCCGCATATCGACGGGCCAATGCAGGTCATGTCAGTCTCGGCCAACTTAAGGTGATGTCGGCGATAGAGGCCTGCCGAACCCATCCAGCTTGGGCCGCCGGATCGGTGCTGACCGCCGGTAGCCGGGCGGGACCGAAAACGCCAAAATCTTGCGAACGCTGTCACGAGATATCCCGAAATGCCGGGCCGCTTCTCGCTGACTCATACCCTCGGCACAGGCCAGACGAACTTTACGATACAAATCCACGGAAAAGATCCTCCCGCCCCCCCTCCGTTACTAGAAGAAGGGCAAAGATGGACGACTTTTACGCCGCCCGCAGCAGGCTCATCCCGCCGCTACCGTGGTCGACTTTCTCACCGCCGTTCTCAGCTTTGTTGGGCCGTGCGATATTCTTGCGCGCTAATTCACCAATACCTTCAGCAACAACTGATCGAGTGCGCTTTGCCGTCCGTTTGTGGCCAGAACGATCCTTCGTTCCGGTCCACTGTCGATTTCGGCAATGCTTAGGCCCGGCACCTGCGCAAGACCTCGCCATCGGGGCAGGACGGCACGGCCCAGGCCGGACGCAGCAAGGATAGCAATCACCTGGGGGTCGTCCATCTCGCACGCGATCTCGGCTTTTGACATCTTGCGCTGGATGTAGTCCCACGCCAAACGCCCGCCCCAAGTCATGCGGTCGTAGACGATGATGCTGTCTGAGGCCGCTTCCCCATGCGCACCGACGAGGACGTATTGCTGCGTCTCAATCTCTTTCACACTCAGAGCCTTCGGGATCCCTTCGGGCGGACGCACCATCAAAGCCGCGTCTAGCTCCCCGGCCTTCAGCAAGGAGTAGAGGTCGCGCGACCCGCCGGGCACGATGGTCAGTGCGCTGCGCGGCGCGTGCGACGCCAGGTGTTGCAATATGCGTGAAGCATGATCCGTCAACGCCGTAGAGATTGCGCCGAGCCGGTAGGGGCCGCTCAGCCCGTCGGCATCGAGGTCGGCGGAAAGCAGGCGGGCGTCTTCCACGATGCGGCGCAGGCGCGGAACAAGGCGCTGACACGCCGCGGTTGGGCGCACCGTCTGGCCCGCCCTTTCGACCAAGGCAACATCCCACGACCGCTCCAAGGCCTGCACGCGCTGCGCAAGCGCTGTGGCGGTCAACCCTTGACGGCGTGCGGCCGCGGCGATTGATCCCTCTTCGATAACCATCAATAGGCTTTCAGCGAACCGTGTTTCCAAAACCAAGTTTTCCTTTGCTTTGAATATCGAAGAACACGTTATTCCATCTGTTTTCCTCGTGATAGTTCTTTTGCAAAATCTAAGGAATACCGCCGATGCGCCAACAACAATCAACCGATCCTGTCGTAGTCCCCTTCCTCTCGCGCGCAGACAAAGCAGAGCGCGAGCGCTGGATCGCGGCCCTGGGTCCGAACTTGCATCCCAATAAAATCGTGGCGAATGAAGACCTGTCTTCGGACGACCGCCGCGCGGCGCGCTTCGCAATTGTTGCCAACCCAGAGCCTGACGAAGTCGCCGCCCTGCCGAACCTCGTCTGGGTGCAGAGCCTCTGGGCCGGGGTTGAGGGGCTCTTAAGATCCCTGCCGGAACACATCGGCATCGCCAGGCTCGTCGATCCCAACCTCGCATGCACAATGGCGGAAGCGGTGCTGGCCTGGACGCTCTACTTGCATCGCGACATGCCCGCCTATGCGCGCCAACAGACACGTGGGCTTTGGCAACAAAGAGATTATCGAGCTCCGAAGGAGGTCGGTGTTGGCCTGCTGGGCCTGGGCGAACTCGGCCGTGCGAGCGCTGCGCTGCTGTCACGCCATGGCTACCGAACGATGGGATGGGCGCGCAGCCCCAAGGACCTCCCGGGCGTGGAGACGTTTCACGGCGCATCGGGCCTCGACGACATGCTGGCGCAAACGGATATTGCCGTAATCCTTCTTCCGCTGACGCCACAGACGGAGGGATTAGTGAACGCTGAGCGGTTGGGACACATGCCCAACGGCGGTGCGGGCATCAATTTCGGGCGCGGTCCGGTACTGGACACCAACGCGCTCGTGGCTGCGCTTGATGAAGGTCGCTTGTCTCATGCTGTGCTCGACGTCTTCGAGACCGAGCCATTGCCGCCGGATGATCCGCTCTGGCGGCATTCTGGAATTACGGTGTTGCCGCATATCTCGGCACCAACCGGGCGCGACAGCGCGGCCGCCATCGCGTCCGCAGCGATCCACGCTTTCGTAGAGACGGGCGCAATGCCGAACTTCGTCGATCGCAAACGTGGCTACTGACACCAATCAAAGGACAACCTATACTATGACCATTCAGACAGTTTTCGAGGCGATGCGGACGGATGCCGCTCCGGGGCAAGAGGTTCGCGCAGCCGATGGCTTGCCACCCGAGGCCACAGGCGAGACGCTGCGAGGCAGCCCGGTCGACTTTTCGCATGGAGACGTGGACGCGCATCCGCCGACGCCAGGGGCCCGCGAGACATGGTTAAACGGCTTTTCTGCGGGAGGACGGCAGGCCTACACAGAGTATCGCGGCGACGCTGATCTGCGCAACGTCCTCGCAGGACGTCTTGCTGCATTCACCGGCGCGCCAGTCAACGGCAGAGAGGGGCTGATCCTGACACCGGGCACGCAGGGCGCGCTTTTTCTCGCCATGGGGGCCTGTGTCACGCGTGGGACCAAGGTGGCTGTTCTAGAACCAGACTACTTTGCCAATCGCAAAATGGCGGTGTTCCTAGGCGGAGAGGTCGTGCCAGTCCCTTTTCTATACGGGCCCTCAGCTGAGCAGGCCGGGCAGCAAAACGGCCCCGACCTGAACGCGCTTGAAGCGGCTTTCGCGGACGGCGTAAAGGTGCTGATCTACTCGACCCCGAATAACCCAACCGGGGCTGTCACCGGATCAGAGGTCACGGCCCGGATCGCCAGTCTCGCCGCGCATCACGGTGTGGCCGTGATCGTCGATCAACTTTATGCACGGATGCTCTACCCGGGCGAAACCTTCACTCATCTGCGCGCCTTACCGGAGGCGCCGGCCTCCGTGATCACGGTGATGGGCCCGTCGAAGACTGAGTCGCTCAGCGGTTTTCGCCTCGGTGCCGCGTTCGGGTCACCAGAGCTGATCGACCGGATGGAGAAGCTCCAGGCCATCGTGTCGCTCCGGGCGGCTGGCTATAGCCAAGCCGCGCTGCAAACATGGTTTGATGAACCCGAGGGATGGATGGGTGCCCGAATTGAGGATCATCGGGCGATCCGGGATGACCTGCTTAAGCTGTTTCACGACGCGGGGTGGGAGGCCACTCCACCGCAGGCGGGCAGCTACCTCTATCCCCGACTGCCTCCGCTCTCGGTTGATTTGGGAACCTTCACGCACCTCCTACGCTTTCAAGCCGCGGTCATCGTGACGCCTGGGACGGAGTTCGCCGCCGCGGACATCGACCGGATCCGACTAAACTTCTCGCAGGATCATGCGGCGGCCGTTGCAGCAGCCGGTCGGATTGTCGCTCTTGCCAAACGGTACGCGGCATGACGTTGGATCCCCGACCCCAGGGGCTTTACCGCCCCGCCGTTCGCCATGGGGCGCTTATCTGGACGGTATTGCCAAGTTGTTCGTGCTGAGTGATCCAGCTAAGTCGCGCTTATGAACATGCCAACGATTATGCCGCGCCTGAAGGGTTTTCGCTTTCCTCGAGAGATCATTGCTTATGCGGTTTGGGCTTACCACCGCTTTGCGCTGAGCACAGCTGACGTCGAGGATCTTTTAGCTGCGAGGGGCGTGATCGTCAGCCGGGAAGCAGTTCGGCAGTGGGTCAATCGCTTTGGTCGACACTTTGCAGATTGCATCAGGCGCGATCGTCCACGGCCGAATGACAAGTGGCACATGGACGAAGTCGTGATCATGATCGGTGGCAAGAAGCACTGGTTGAGGCGCGCGATCGCCGCAAATGGCGACACGCTCGACATTCTCGTGCAGACTCGCCGAAACGCCAAAGCTGCAAAGCGCTTCTTCAAAGGGCTGGTTGCCAAATTTGGCGAACCGAGGATGGTCATAACTGACAAATTGCGCAGTTATGTCAAACCGATCAAAATTCTGGCGCCGGACGCTGACCATCGTGCCCACAAAGGTCTCAACAACGCGATCGAAGTCTCGCACCGACCGACTCGCAAAAGAGAGAAGCTATTCGGCAAGTTCAAGTCTCACATACAGGCTCAGATATTTCTGTCTGCGCATGACCAAATCAACCTGATCTTCCGTCCCCGCCGATATCAACTCACCGCAATCTCACACCGCCACGCTCGTTCCGACGCATTCAACCTCTGGGATGAATATACTGCTGAAATGATGGCTTGATCCTGCGTTTGCCAGTACCTCACATGCTCAGGTCAACAACTTGGCAATACCCTTCGTCCATATGCCACTTGTCGTTGGGCAGTGGGCGATCGCGCCTGATGCAATCTGCAAAGTGTCGACCAAAGCGATTGACCCACTGCCGAACTGCTTCCCGGCTGACGATCACGCCCCTCGCAGCTAAAAGATCCTCGACGTCAGCTGTGCTCAACGCAAAGCGATGGTAGGCCCAAACCGCGTAAGCAATGATCTCACGAGGAAAGCGAAAACCCTTCAGGCGTGGCATGATCGTTGGGATGTTCATTAGCGCGGCATAGCTGAGTCACTCAGCCCGAACAACTTGGCAATACCTACGGTGGCGCAGCGGGCTTACCGCTGATGTGGCATCAGCCATGGGATGGTCTCCTGATAAAGGTTGGTCTCAGCAACCAAACCTTCCCACCAGGGGGCCATTCCCGCCGATAGCTACTCCCCTCCCGCGTCAGCGGGTTCGTTCAATCCCTTTTGTCAACACGGCCTAGCGCAACGAACCCGGCAGCCTTTCAAGCCTCATGCCTGTTCCCAAGCTGGGGCCTTGCCGATGCGTTCGATCAAATAGTCCATGAAAACACGGACTTTGGCAGTTAACACGTTTGATTTAGGATATACCAGCCAAAGCACGGACTGATCGTCGATTTCGAACTCGGGCAGCACTCTGACGAGAGATCCTTCGCGTAATTCACTGTGTATGCTCCATAGCGAATTAAAGGATATTCCGGCCCCGCAGACCGTCGCAATCTTTTGAGCCTGACCATCATTAATGATCAGACGGCAATCTGCGAGCTGTGGGTCAAACAGGCCGGTTCTGCCATCCTTTGCTTTGAGTCTGCGTGCTAAATGACTCTGGAACCCGATCAGTGTATGTTCCTTAAGATCCACGGGTTCTTGCGGAACGCCGTGGCGGTCCAGATAATTGGGGGCAGCACAGAGAATACGTGAGTCATCTGCCAGTTTACGTGCCTTGAGGCTGGAATCTGCCAGCGTGGAATTACGCAGCGCCAGATCGAAACTCCCATCAATCAGTTCATAGACACGATCAGAGAGCTGTATCTCCAGTTTGACCTTGGGGTGTGCTTCCAGGAACTCGGCCAACAGGGGCGCGATGTACATCTTCGAAAACCCACTGGGTGCTGTGAACCGTATCGTTCCGCTGGCCTCCGGGGTATCCACTCCGAGAGCCGCCCGTGCCGCCTGCTCCTGCACGAGCAGTTCTCTTGCGTATGGCAAGAACTCTGCTCCTGCCATTGAAAGCCTGACTCTGCGTGTTGAGCGACGCAAGAGGTCGCACCCGAGTTGTTTTTCAAGTTTCGCAAGCCTCGCACTGGCAACAGCAGGTGCCAGACCAAGATCGTGACCGGCCTTGCTGATGTTTAGTGTCTCAGCCGCTTTAACAAAAAGTCGAACATTTTCCAAGTTCATAATTATATCCAAATAACGAATTCTGAATACACCTTTTGCCAGTTTAAAGTGCATACTAGAACTGTACTCTACCTTAACGACAATAAGGTGACCGAAGCTCTCATTAGTAAGTTTAACTGTCACGACGTCAATGCATCTAGCGAGTTGTTTTCGCTGGTGTTGGTTTTGGTGAAGGGGAATAGTGATGATGGCTGTTTTGGCTGCAGTCGAAGTCGGTTTGTCTGTAAAAGAATGCCACCGCGAGTGGCGGGATGATCCTGATTTCGAAGAAAGCCGTTTTGACAACGGCCCAAGTTGTCAAGAGATTGTTCTAGAGGTTTCCACGCATCCAATTGCAGTGGGCAGCTGCCAATTGCTTGATCTTTCTGACGTTTCGGTCAGCTCCGGTGTGATGGAAGGGAACACTCTGGAAACCATTGATGATATTGTACTCGATGACGTGTTCAGATTTTGCTCGAACTCACTCAACGAACCTCAATTTGGCCTGTTCGAAGGTCAATACTTTCTGTGCCTGACGAGCAACTCCAGAACCTTTAAAGCGGTCGGAGAAGTTGTTTTCATGGATGAACTTGGGTTGCCCATGTTCGGACACATCGTGCGTCTGGAATGGGGGTGTCAAGAGCGCGTCTCACTCACGCTTCCATGCTCGCTGAGCGCAGAGCGAGAATACAGGTTGATCCATGTCTCGCAGCTTGAGGACAATGTAATTGATCCATCGGACAATCCGGCTGCTTACTCGATCATTCGCGGTTTGCCTTCTTCTGGTTGTCTCTAAGCCGGGGTTGCAACAGATGCGCGCTGCAAAGGAACAAGAACAACTAATTTCGCTTCAGACGAATTCGACACAGGCAACGCAATAGCCGTCATTAAGATTGGGAGGACTAAATGGCTACAATTAACGGAACTTCCGTTGGCGATGTTATCAATGGTGGCGAAGCTGATGACACTATTCATGGGAATGGTGGTAACGACGTTATCTACGGCGATTCAGTCGATCAAAACAACTACAATCTGATAGACAATGCGAACTTCACAGCGAGCAGCTTTGGCGCGCCTTCAGCGGCGGGCTGGGTCAATTCTGGACCAGGGACTATCAATGTAGCAACCGGCCCAGGGGCGGACTACGCGTCCATTATCTCCAATGGTGGGACGACATCCCTGACGAATACTGCAGATGGTACATTCACCGGGGATATCTTTAACGCCAGCGTTGACGTGCGCTCTGCAAATGTGCTCGGGGGAAGTGCAACAGCGCGCCTTGAGATTCTGGTGAATGGCGTCGTGGTGAGTACCGAAGAACACACATTCACAGCCTCAGGTCAAACTCAAACACTATCGACAACCATAGATCCAGCGGCATTCCCCGCACTTGCCGGAGGGACAATAGAGTTTCGTGTGTCCACGGTGGGGAGCGACGCTGATCAACTGGTATTTACCAGTGCCTTTTTGTCCCAAGACAATGATGTACCGTTGCAGGGTAATGACACACTGGATGGCGGCGCTGGCGATGACACGATCTACGGGGGGGGGGGGGACGATACTATTGTCGGCGGCACGGGCAATGACATAATCGACGGGGGGTCAGGCGCTGATACAATTGATGCCGGTGACGGTGATGACCTCATACGCAATCTGGCACAAGGTCCTATTGGAACAGGCAACCTCGACAATCAAGCTGACATTATTAACGCCGGTGCAGGAAATGACACCATTGAAGCATCGTTTGGCAACGATACAATGGATGGCGGGGCTGGCATTGATCACATTGATGCGTCGGCAATCAGTTTTCAACAAGTCGTAGATTTGGAAGCGGGTACAGGAAGCTTCACGGGAACTGCGACGACTGCACAAGTTATCCTGAATGTTGAAAACTACACAAGTGGGAACGGTGCCGACATCATTACCGGATCGTCGGCTGACAACGTCCTCACGACGAATGGCGGACATGACACCGTTGACGGTGGTGCTGGAAATGACACTATCAATGCGGGTTCGGGCAATGACATAATCGACGGGGGGTCAGGCGCTGATACGCTTACCGGTGGAGTGGGGAACGATACGTTCATCGTATCATCCGGTGCCGATGTCATCACCGATTTCAACTCCGGGAATACCGGTGCGATAGATGATGGCAACCAGTCGAACAATGACTTCGTCGACCTTTCAGCCTATTACAACTCCACAACGCTTGCCGTATGGAATGCCAATAACCCTGGCAACCAATTTAGTAATCCCCTTGGATGGCTCAGAGCCGATCTTGCCGAAGATGGCGTTCTGAACGCGGCAGAGGCAGGCTGGACCGCGGGCAATTCCCTGACCTTGCAGACTGGTGGCGCACCGGTTCCAGCAACCAGTCTGACGTTCGACAACACCAACGTCGTTTGTTTTGCGGGGGATACGGTAATTACAACGATCCAGGGTGACGTGCCTATCAGCAGACTGAGTGTTGGCGACAATGTCCTGACGCTGGACAATGGCTACCAACCAATACGGTGGATCGGCTGCCGCACGCTTTCGATGGCGACCCTGATCAGTCATCCCAACCTGATGCCCATCCGGATATGTGCCAATGCTTTGGGTGAAGGGTTGCCGTCAAAAGACCTGCTCGTGTCACCTCAACATCGCGTGCTGGTCAATTCAAAGATATCCAAGCGAATGTTCGGCCAATACGAAGTGCTGGTTGCTGCAAAACAGTTGCTGGAGATTGACGGGATTGATGTCGCCGAAGACGTTACTCTGGTCGACTACTGGCATATCCTTTTCGATCAGCATGAGATCGTCTTTTCCAACGGTGCCTTGGCAGAGAGTCTTTTTACCGGCCCGGAGGCGATCAAAAACCTGCAACCCGCAGCCCGGGACGAGATATTCGAGATATTTCCAGAACTCCGCGAAGCGACATACGAAAGCACTCCATGTCGTCAGCTCGTCTCGGGGAAGATGGGGCGAAAGCTCGCTGCGCGATGCGCGCGCAACAGCAAGTTCTTGTTTGATGGCGGGCATCAGGCGGTTGGTGCCGTTGCCGACCAGTTCATGACACATTGAGGATGTGCCGTGCCCTACAAAAGCTACATACACCTGTTTTATTTGATTGGGGATACATGCCCCGGTGACCAGTGCTAACAATGCGGGGTATTCCCATGACCATAGAAACTACCGACGGTCGCGGTTCGAAATTCATTTCCTTTGCGGACGTCAGATCAGACGTGCTTACTGGGTCATCTTCCATCAAGCTGGCAGCCGTCCTGTGTTCAGACGCAAAGATGACGCGACCGAATTGGTTCTTTGAGTACCATGACAGCTTGAACAACGTTTTTGTTCTTGGGAGCAGATCAAATACGCGCCGCCCTTTCGTGGCAAGCAAGCCAAGTGGCGTTTATGGCGTGGCGGCCGAACTGGGTGTGTTACGTGTCGATTTGGAGATTCCGGCTGTTGACGATCACTGTCAGCCCCAAAAGAGCTGCGACGTCCCGCAAGCAAGAAGAGTATCATGAACACAAAAGCCTTCGCCGGCTTAAATGGCGACCATCGGGCAGGGGTATCTGAAATGGATAACCCGACCGATATCTCACCGCACACCACTCACGCACCAAACACCTCAACAAAGGGAGGATCAGCCATCCGAACTATCAGTCCAGTCGTTGCACTTCTATGCGCACTCGCCTTTTCCGGCTGCAACAATCCAACTTATTACGAAACTGCTCCGGTTGACATCGAGACATCTAAAGGAGTTGTGACCTGTCAGCTATACACGCCTAGCGTCGTCGTTTGGGATCAGGCGGTTCTCGCCCCCGAGAGCATGTCAATTCCTGAAGCGGACAGCATCTGTAAGAACGAAGGACTCCGCCGCAAAGAAGCGAGTTAACGTGACCTCCAGTTTGCGGCTGCCCGGCCCTGCTCCCCCTCCGCCGAAACGGCAGGGTCGGGTTCAATCGGTTCTGAAGGTGAAGATGTAATGGATTTGCGTTGTTGCACGGATGGCCTGATAGGAAAGGGCTCTGTCGCAAATTCTTTCATGGATCAGAGCGAGTGATCTGTCTAGACGGAGTTATCCCGCGAGCGCCGCAAACTGACGAAAGCCACATTCCAGCTGGCCGAGCTGCCCCCTGCGGATCATGTGAGCCACTTCGATCCCCGCAAGCGTCGCTGCAGCTGTGGCAAAGCTTTTGAACCCCAACATCGGTCGCGTGAGCCTTTTGATGAAACGGTGATCCTGTTCAATCATGTTGTTGAGATACTTTGATCTGACGGTGTCGATCTTCACAGGTATCCGCAGCCGCTTGAAGATCTTGTTGACCTCTTTGATACCGGCCGCGTTGCTTCTGCTTTTATCAATGGTGATCCGCTTCGGGATGCCATTGTTGGGCTTTGTTGCACAAATCGGTTGTAGGGATTCATGTCGTGAATCCAGCATGATAGCTAGTAGGTATGAGCAGCTGGACCCCAACAAAGTACAAGACCACAAACTGGTCTTCTTACAATGCTAGTCTGAAGCAGCGTGGATCGCTGTCGATCTGGTTTGATCCTGAAATGGTCTGGGTGCCACCGCCGAGTGGCAAGCGCGGTCGGCAACATAGCTTCAGTGACGCTGCGATCCAAGCTTGCCTGACCTTGAAGGTTCTGTTCGGACTGCCATTACGGCAGACCACTGGTTTTGTACAAAGCCTGCTAAAGTTGGTCGGACTGGACTGGGCCGCACCTGATTTCAGCACTCTTTGCCGTCGTCAGAAGACGCTGAACGTGAGCCTGCCGTATCGCGGCGGTACTGGCCCGTTGAATCTTCTTATCGATAGCACTGGCATCAAGTCGGAAGGTGAAGGCGAATGGAATGCCCGCAAGCACGGCGGGTCCAAACGGCGCACCTGGCGTAAGATACACATTGGAATTGACGAAGAAACACTGGAAGTGCGGGCTGTCGAGGTCACCAGCAGCAACATCGGGGATGCTCCCGTGTTGCCGGAACTTCTGGACCAAATCCCTCCTGATCAGGTCATCGGCAGTGTCACAGCAGACGGGGCGTATGACACGCGCAAATGTCACGAGGCGATAGCCGCCCGAAATGCCCACGCGGTAATCCCACCTCGCAAGAACGCCAAACCATGGAAGCCCACGAGCGCCGGTGCCACGGCACGCAACGAAGCGGTCAATGCTCAGCGATACCTAGGCCGCGCCCTGTGGCGACGATGGAGCGGATACCATCGCCGCAGCCGTGTCGAGACAAAGATGCATTGCGTGAAGCTGCTGGGGCAAAGCCTCATGGCTCGGGACTTTGACAGGCAGGTCGCGGAAATCCAAATTCGCGTTGCCGTGCTAAACCGCTACACAGCTATTGGCATACCCATCACCGAGGCCGTAGGATAAGTCCGCCCGGGGAAAGGGGAACTCCGACCTGCACCCGATTTGTACAACAGAGCCGTTTTTCGGAAAAATGTCTCGGAGTGCAGCGGCCTCATGATTATCGACTTTGATCAGTTCATGAAGAGACCGAGCAATGCAAGGTGGCATGTTATGGTCAAAAAATACCTTAACCATGTGCCTCGTCTAAGCTGCGCTCAAACCTAACGCATTTGCGAATGAGTTTTTCGGGAACTTCATAAATTTTTGAGAGGTAGTTTGTGTCGTTGAACTCAGCAAACTCTTTGTAGATCGTGCCGGTAGAGATTCCGAATTCGTCTAGAATTGGGTCACCAAAATGGCGAGTTGGGTCTAAGACCACATCTGCATGGTTCCGTGGTCTCCATCTGGCCACAACTTCCCCTTCGTACTCGAGATCGTTCAGAGATTGTGACACGATGTCCTTGAAGACTTTTTGATCGGGCCTTTTCTTAGAAAGACTCACGTAGTCACCGTCGTTCTCGATAGCTTCCATCAGTATTTCTGAACCGTCAGTTTTGAACGACTGAGACGCCAACGGCCTCTCAATACTGAACTTGTCTTGGGCAAACGAAATTGCAAATCTGATAGATTGTAGCGAGACGTTTGCGTTGCGCATTGCGGCAACGACGCGAACTTCAATCAAGTCTAGAAAACTAATCTCGGTAATTTCATCATCCAAGAATTGATAGTGCGCATTCCAAAGCGGAAGGTGCGGTCCGCTGCCGCGAGTCCAACGCAGGACTTGCTGCACATTGGTTCCAACCAAACGTGCCGCCTCCCGAGGCGTATAAACACCTTTTCCTAAAATGGCGTCGTCAAGCGGCATCAGTGCCCTCCTGTAGTCTGTCTATCGTGGAATGCGCTACAGGGGAATCCGCTAAATCACCTTTTCCTCCGCTTCGCATTCCCACCCCGCTGCCCCGGCCTGCCAGCCGTTGACCTCCCACGCGATTTCACCGCATCTTCCGAGGCTTTCTCGACCGCCCATTGGCGCGCCATGGGGTCGTCGGCGATGGCCAGATCGACCGCTTCCAGACGTTTGATCTCATCCCGGACATTGGCGGCCTCTTCGAATTCCAGGTTCTCGGCGGCTTTGCGCATCTTGTCGCGCAGACCGTCCAGATGTGCCTCCAAATTCGCGCCGTGCATCGGCTTGTCGATGGTGGCGGTGACGCGGTTCATGTCCACATCGCCCTTGTAGAGACCGGCCAGAACGTCCTCGACGTTCTTTTGCACGGTTGCGGGGGTGATGCCGTGGTCCTCGTTATAGGTGATCTGTTTGGCACGGCGGCGGTTGGTTTCCTCCAGCGCGCGCTCCATCGAACCAGTCACCTTGTCGGCATACATGATCACACGCCCATCGACGTTGCGCGCGGCGCGGCCGATGGTTTGAACCAGTGACGTTTCCGAGCGCAAGAAGCCCTCTTTATCCGCGTCCAGAATGGCAACCAGCCCGCATTCGGGGATGTCGAGGCCTTCGCGCAGCAGGTTGATGCCGATCAACACGTCAAACGCCCCCAGACGCAGGTCGCGCAGGATTTCGATACGTTCCAGCGTATCGATGTCGGAATGCATATAGCGGACCTTGATGCCCTGTTCGTGCATATATTCGGTCAGATCCTCGGCCATGCGTTTGGTCAGCGTGGTGACCAGCGTGCGATAGCCATCAGCGGTGACCTTGCGCACCTCGTCCAGCAGGTCGTCGACCTGCATCGACACGGGGCGGATTTCGACCTCGGGGTCCAGCAGGCCCGTGGGTCGGATCACCTGTTCGGTGAAGACGCCGCCGGTTTGTTCGATCTCCCACTTTGCCGGGGTGGCCGAGACAAAGACGGATTGCGGGCGCATGGCGTCCCATTCCTCGAATTTCAGCGGGCGGTTGTCCATGCAGGACGGCAGGCGGAACCCGTGCTCGGCCAGCGTGAACTTACGCCGATAATCGCCCCGGTACATGCCGCCGATCTGCGGAACGCTGACGTGGGATTCATCGGCGAAGACAATGGCGTTGTCGGGGATGAATTCGAACAGGGTCGGGGGCGGTTCGCCCGGCGCGCGGCCGGTAAGATAGCGCGAGTAGTTCTCGATTCCGTTGCAGACGCCGGTGGCCTCAAGCATTTCCAGATCGAAATTGGTGCGCTGTTCCAGCCGCTGCGCTTCGAGCAATTTGCCTTCGCCGACCAGCTGATCCAGCCGGATGCGCAGTTCTTTTTTGATGCTGATGATCGCCTGTGTCATCGTCGGTTTGGGCGTCACATAGTGCGAGTTGGCATAGATCCGGACTTGCTCCATCGTCGCCGCGCGCTCGCCGGTCAGGGGGTCGAATTCAGTGATCTGCTCCAGTTCCTCGCCGAAGAACGAGAACTTCCAGGCCCGGTCTTCAAGGTGGGCAGGCCAGACCTCAAGGCTGTCACCGCGCACACGGAAGGACCCGCGCTGAAACGCCTGATCGTTGCGGCGGTATTGCTGGGCGACCAGATCGGCCATGATCTGGCGTTGGTTGTATTCGCCGCCGACCTTCAGATCCTGCGTCATCGCCCCGTAGGTTTCGACCGATCCGATACCGTAGATGCAGGAGACCGAGGCCACGATGATCACATCGTCGCGTTCCAGCAGCGCCCGGGTCGCCGAGTGGCGCATCCGGTCGATCTGTTCGTTGATCTGGGATTCTTTTTCTATGTAGGTGTCAGATCGCGCGACATAGGCCTCGGGCTGGTAGTAGTCATAGAAAGACACGAAGTACTCGACCGAGTTTTCGGGGAAGAAGCCCTTGAATTCTCCGTATAGCTGCGCCGCCAGTGTCTTGTTGGGCGCAAGAATGATAGCGGGGCGCTGGGTTTCCTCGATCACCTTGGCCATGGTGAAGGTCTTACCGGTGCCAGTCGCACCCAGCAGAACCTGATCTCGTTCGCCTTCGAAGACACCGCTGGTCAGTTCCTTGATCGCGGTCGGCTGGTCGCCTGCGGGGGAGAACTCTGTGTGCATGACAAACTGCTTGCCGCCTTCCAGTTTCAGGCGGGCGCGCACGTCGTCGGTGGTCAGTTGGGTCTTGTCGGAATGGGCGTAGGGCATAGGCAGGCTCCGGGTCAGACCTGAAGGTTTTTTCTCAGTTTGTTCGTTTGCAAGATCTGATGCGACAGCTTTCGTACTGTCACGTCGATCATCAAGAGGTTCGAATCCAGCCACCAAGCTATTACACGGTCGATGCCGCCGCAATCTGGTTCGCCCCGATGCCGGGTCAGCGCCGCCACAGATGTCATGAGCCAGGCAACCTCGTCGATTTGCTGGAACTGTTCGAGCACGGCCCGTGCGGCCTCGGTCTCAAGGCTGCGTCTGTGGTGAATCATGTTGTCTGTCCCGCACTTTGGTCGCAGCACATTCACATGCGCTCATGACAGAAGTTGGCATTAGAGCGTGCTATATTTCGCCTGATTTCCCGCATTGTCACTATACAGAGTGCGGGCCAGTGGCAGCCCAGATCCGGCATGCTTGGGCAGATCAAGTTGTAAATCCGACTCGCTCTAGCGCGACGTCTGGCCAGTCTGTGATCTGGGCCGGGTCAGTCACAATAATCTCGGGCCGCCCTGTTTCGGTATCGGGAAACATTTTTGTCGGGCCGGTGACATAAGCGTATGACCGACGTGGTTGATCTTCGCCATCGGCGCGATAGCGGGTGAGGATCAGGTTCATGATATCCTCACCGCCACCCATATTCCCGTTCGGGATGAACAGTTGATAGGGCTGGGTTAGGCTGCCGGTATTGAACAGAATATGATCGCCCGAGGTTGGCGTGAAGTCGCGCAGCTCAATGAACACGGTGGTTTCCTGCCCGGCCTTGGCGATTTCGACCAGCCGGTCATAGTCCAGCCGGGTGTTGAACATGTTGATCTGTGGATTGCGACGCTTGATATCGCGATAGCCTTCGATGATCCGGGCGCGCAGGTCCCACCATGTGGTCAGAGGAGCATAGTTTCGCATAACCGAGCCGTTATTGGCGATCTGGTCCCAGATCCCGAGTTTGTCAGTCTGTGCCCGACGTTCGGCGTCACGGTAGCGATCGTGCAAATGCGCGAATTCGGCATATCCATATTTCTGAAAATAGGGCGACAAGCCTTCCTGAATCATCACCTGTTGAAAGTCGGTGCCGTCCTCCAGTTCCAGATAGCACAGCACACGGCCGAAATTTCCACGGTATTTCTGCAAGGCCTCTTCGCGCGGTTCGGTTCCGGGCAGGATCAGCTTAATGGTGTCGCCCGGGGTGATCAGTTTCTTGGCGCGGTCAGATGCGGCCTGGCCCATTGGGGTGACGGGCTTGCTGCCGGCAAACACCTCTTCAGTGTCCAAAGCCAGAACGCGCAGGCTTTCGCTATTGTCGTTGCCTTCATCCAGAAAGACGCGAACGGTGTCGCCGTCGACCACACGGTCCACTTTGGCTGTAAATGATGTGCCGGACATGGGATTCCTCCAAATGGTTTAAATGAACACGGCCATTCTACCATGCCGGGACGACAGTTTGTTAACTGTGACAATTGCAATCTTGTCCCGGCGTGCACTCTGACGCATAAACAGGCTCAGCCAAGTGAGTACGGAGAGGCGACATGCGCGCACGGATCTACCAGCCTGCCAGGAATGCGATGACCTCGGGTATGGCCAAGACCCGAAAGTGGGTCCTGGAATATGCCCCGTCTTCTTCGCGCGAGGTTGATCCGCTGATGGGGTGGACTTCGTCCAACGATACCCAAACCCAGGTGCGTTTGAAGTTCGACACCAAGGAAGAGGCGTTGGATTACGCCAAAGACAACGGGATCGACGTTCAGGTCAGCGAACCCCATAAGCGCAAGCCGAACTTGCGGACACGCGGCTATGGTGAAAATTTCGCGACCGACCGACGTGGTCCCTGGACACACTGAATGATCGACATCCGCGAGGCTGATCCGGGCGCAAACGATTTGCGACCTATCATTCAGGCGCATCTTGCCCATAGCTGGGACGCGACACCACAAACATCGAATCACACTATGGACGTCGATGCTCTGCGAGAGCCGGGTATTCGATTTTGGGCACTTTACGACGCGGGACAGCCCTTGGGGTGTGGTGCGCTCAAGGCATTGCCGGATGGCACTGCCGAAGTGAAATCGGTTCATGTTCTTGCAGCCGCGCGCGGTCGTGGTTTGGCGCGCGTGATGATGACCCACTTGACCGACACGGCCCGGGCCGAGGGCGTTTCAGCCCTAGTTCTCGAAACTGGCGCCGCGCATCTGACGGAATATGACGCAGCGCGCAAACTCTACGAGACTCTGGGCTATTCCTATTGCGGGCCGATCTATGGATACGACCATGATCCGAACAGCGCCTTCATGCGCTTGGCTCTTGAACCCCGGTCGTAAAAGCAGCAAGAAGGGCCCAGCGGTCCCTTAGCTCAACTGGATAGAGCAGCAATAACCACCTAAATTTCACCAATTCGTGCAATCCGTTGATTAAAAAAGATAAGTTTTTGGTGTGCTCACCAAGAGAATACCAAGTTGACTTATCTGATGGCATTGTCCAATAACAGTTAAACTGCGCCCACGTAATTCAACTGGATAGAATATCCGACTTCTAATCGGGCTGTTGGGGGTTCGAGTCCTCCCGTGGGCGCCACTTAACTGATTCTCCGTTTTAACGGTTGTGTGTGGACGCAGTTTCGTTAGTGGGTAAAAAACTGGAGGGCGCACGCCAATCTACTTGCTGTCGTGTTCCGGACTGCATTTTGAACACTGAGCCGATTTTTCAACGGTATGTTTCAAACAGCTTGCGCAAATGACTAAAGAACTGACCTTGCTGAACTCGGCAAGAACGCGCAGTTTGTTGAAACCAAATTTGGTCTTCTTCTAACACCTTAAAGTGCAATTGACCGGTATATGGTGACCGTTGCCGCCCATTGTTAGCCTTAGGTCTTAGCGGATCAAAAAACACTTGCGGCGATGGTGCTGACTGGTCCCGTTTATCCTGTCGGTCTTTAAATCGGGCTTCTAGAGCGTCAAGTATTTGATCTAGCTGTTCTTTTGAAAATTGCTCGCCACCCGCCATTGTTTGACCTCACCTTTCCTCTACCGTTTCGCCAACATTGGGTCTTGTATGGTAAAAAGTAGAAAATTCATAGTATACTTCGTGGACGAAACGCACATCTTGCGCGATTTCTCGCTACTATGGAGCAATCGCGCATAAACACCTTCTTGATAGCGTTTGCTGAAGTATTGCGACGCGAGAGGCGATCAAGGCAGTTGACCCAACAAGAGCTCGCCAGAAAGGCCAGTAAAAGTGTGCGGTACATATCATTGCTGGAAACAAGTCGACATCAGCCAACTCTAGAATCGCTGAAGCTCCTTAGTGACGCACTCGACCTAAGCGTCAGCTGCCTTCTTAAGAAGGTGGAAGATGAAGCGGCAAACAAATGAGCGATGTTCGGAATGGGCATTGCGAGTCCAAACTCAAAGTGGTTTTGATGTCTTTCTGGGCGGTCAACGATCAGAGTCATCATGAATTTCTAGATGCTTTGAACCAGCGCATCAAATTTAAATGGGCCCACTCAGACACCGTCTTGTCATTGGATATGACCTAGTTCCCGTCCCGCAGCTCGTTTCCAGCGTTGCCGATTTCCCGAACAGCCAACTCTGCGATTTTTCGAACCAGAAACCAAACGCTGCTTCGGCGCGTGTGACCCTTGATCCAGCCGGTGACATCCTTGGTCGGGATGTCGAGATGTAGGGCTTCATCTTCGAATACTCTGACCTTGTAGTCAGAGATATCCGCAAGCCCGGACATGTTCCCTGCACGGGCTTCCGCGATTGGAGTACGGTTTACATAAACAACAACTCTTAGCATTTTCGTTTTTCCTATTTTGGTGTGTCTGCACGCTTGACCCACGTGGGCCCGCCTTAGTTCCACGAGTGGTTTTTGGTCTTTTGATGCAGGAGGCCCCGCACCAGCCGTCTCAAAACTCGTACTGATCTGTGCCGCCTATAGGTGCCCACCAATGCTTCAACATCGCCCAGATCCAGCCGAAAGAACTCGGGCCTCAACCCAAACTCAGCAGCAAATTCGCTCACCAGGCTTTGAATGATTGCAGGCAGTTGCTCCGGTGTCGGAGGCGAGATTTCATAGATTGTGCAACGGCTGAGAAGAGGGGCGGGTACGCCAGTCAGATCATTTGCTGACAGAATCCAACTCACATATGAGGCATCCACGTCGGCAGCCAGGTACTTCTCTCGATATCGCTTGGCCTCAGAGGGCTCGAGCATTGCCAAAAGTTCGCCAGTGATATCCCCGTTTCGGCTCGCGTGCGTCTTGTCGATTTCGTCTAGGATGACCACTGGGTTAAGGACCCGTGCCGTTGCCACGGCCTCCGTCACAATCCCTGCATGCGCAGAACTCCATCCAACAGAGAGGCCAAACAAATGGTTCTCCGATTTGCCGCCGACGTTCGCGCTCTGCACATAAAGACCGAGAGCTTTACATGCCGC
This sequence comes from Ruegeria sp. EL01, assembly GCF_900313035.1. Classification (GTDB taxonomy): domain Bacteria; phylum Pseudomonadota; class Alphaproteobacteria; order Rhodobacterales; family Rhodobacteraceae; genus Ruegeria. Next base: position 61,797 of record NZ_OMPS01000003.1, read on the forward strand.
CTTTGCAAAAGCTGTTTTGCCGACGCCAGGCTCACCAACCAATAGGGTGGGTTGGATATGAAGGATGTCAGATCCGATGCTCCATCGGCACTCGATATCGTGGACCATCCCTTCGATGACGAAGTTGCAATGAGGGAACCTTTGGGAAACTGTACGAAGCTCGTTCAACGCATCAAGTGAGGCCAGTCGGGCGAACTGATTGCTCCAGGTTGTGAGCTGCTTGATATGTTCCGGCATCTCGTTTCGGAGGGTGCGCGGCAGGTACTCAAAGTCCACCTTGTCCAGAAGATACCGTGCGGCAGTGGCATTCTCACTCTTTGCGCGAGAGGCTTCCATGTTCATGTCGGCAGCATGACGTTCGGAGATGAGGCCCATGACCTCTTTCCAGCGCTTCAGACTCGTCATCTGTTCCACCGTGTCCTGGGCAAAGACCGCCAGAGCCGGATCGATTTCCCTCAAACGGTTGATTTCCGTCTGCCGCCAGTTGTCAGGCTCATCGCTAAACCTTGCGGTTTCTTCAGATCGTTGATTGATCACCTTGATAAGATCTTCAGAACTGGCTCTTTCCAAAATCATTTGCTTCACGATTTCCCAAGACGCACTGGAGTTGGCTGCGCTCAAAACAGGGCGGAGGATGTCTGCCTCGTCATGGCAGAAGCCAGCCAGCGCAAAAATCTCATCTTCTTCCCAGGTTGTTCCACTCATCGAGCTACCAACCTTTCGCGACACAGGAAGGACAGCGATGACCCGATGCGCCCCAGGCAATTTGGCCGATGTAGCCGCAGCTCCGGCATTGAAGCGCATCTCGCTTGGCACGAGTGTTCAAACGTACCGTGGGAAAGGTCTTCATCCGCTCAATGGCCGCCTCGTGCGCGTGCCAACAGCATAAATTGACATGCCAGGCAGCGATGACCTGAACTGTGGAGGCGTTACCGCACCGCTCACAGGACATCTCTGCTTCCTGCATAGCTTGCCGCAACCGCAGTTGAATGAACGTGTCTTCCTGAGCGCGATCTAGGTAGATCCGAAGCGAGCCGAATTTTTGCTTGATCTGGCCGACCGAGGGATAGCTTTCCTCACGCCGGTCGCAGTGCTTCTTGATCGCTTCAAAGCACTCAGTGACAATCCGAACCCAGCCCAGATTGTCTTTCCCCAGATGTCGTTCAACGGAGCCGTGGATGTCTTCGTAGTCGAAGGTGTCAGTCATCCGTCGGATCCCCGGTTCTAGGGGCCTCGGATTCTTGCACTGAAGCGATTTCCTCCAGCAAAGCAACAAGACGATGCAGGCCTTTTTCTGTCTCTGCCGCCACCGTCGATTTGAGAGCAGAGAAGTGTTCGTCCGGTAAATCGAACAGGCATTCAGCGACGTTTTGATGACTGATACTGTCAGGATCGAATTCGTGGAAAGGGAATACCAACCGCAGAATGGCGTCTGGAGGAAGACGGCGCCGGTCTTCTTTCCCATCGTCTGAGTACATGCGACCTGTAGCGCCATGGAACAGAAGCGTTTCTTTCAGCTCGCCAGTCTCGATGCGTGTTTTAACTTCCGATAGAAGCTCGTCGTTGGCGTAGAGCTTCAGGCGTCTTTTTAGATATTCATTTGTTTTGTGGTCTTTTGACATGGAATGCCTCCAAAGGATGGTAGGAGGCGTCGGAATCGAACCGACTCGTGCACTCTAATCTGGAGCTATCACAGGGGTATAAGCCCCGCCCGCATACCAATGCTGCCTCCCGCGTGTTTCGCGTGGGGTATCGATCAGGTCGATATTCGCTGGCAGTGGATGCGTGTGTTGGACATGGGGCGAAGCTGAACCAGCGTGGGGCATCGTGTCAACATGAAGCGTGCAAAACGTCGTGATTTACCGCGTAGTTCCGGGAACTTTCTATCCTGGGTTGTGCGTAGAGCTGCCTTCCGACCGTCTCAGGAATACAGATTTCCTGCTCAAAGTGAGAATCGGGGGGTGATTCTGGTTTCTCAAAGAGCGCTAGAACGTCCGGTTTCTTAGTCGGCGCGAACTGGCTTGAAGCTTCCGTGTCTTTTCCGAAGCCGCAGATTATCAGCTCGTACGTCACTCCACACAAGGCTATCAGTATCGCGGTCTAAGTGGAACCTGCCTGGGTCTCACCAGCCTTTTTTTACGCAGCAGGGGCATCTCCGCCTGTCGTCGGAACGATCAATCTGTCCAACGTAACCGCAAACCGAACAGGTAAGGTGCCCGGGTGCGTCCGTTCGGCGGAAACAGCGGCGTTTGTGCTCATTGAACCGCCTGGCCGCTTCCTCATGCGCGCACCAACAGCATAACGTTATGATCCAGCTTCCTAAATTCTGAGGGCGTGCTGCGTTCCCGCATTGCTCGCAACTTTGGTTTGCTCGATTGATAGTAGCTGCGACCCAGCCGCGGATGCGTTCATCCTCAGATACCTTGCTGAAGTAGATCCGGAGTTCGCCAAATTTCTCCTTGATTTGGAGTACCTTTGGATATTCGATCCCAAGCTCGTCACTGCGTACTTTGATGTGCTCAAAGAGCTCGGTCACGATCCCCAACCAGCCCAGTGGGGTCTCACCCAGTTCGAGCTCAACGCTTTTCTGAATGTTGTCGTAGTCGACCACATTGATGGTCGCTTCGGTTTCGGACATACCGTGCCCTCCTGGAGTTGCACCGGAAGTAACTTAACCAAGAGAGGCTCCCGACAGCACTTTGCCGGGACAAGGGTCCTTATTCTGGGCGTCAACTGCAAGTTGTAGTATCTATTACTACAGGAAAGTCGCGTTTCTTTGTGCTGGAATTGCAACTGCTTCTCGTCACCCATGACCACAGGAACTATCGGCCGGGCGGTGAGGTTTTTTCTAAAGCGCGTGCTTCTCCTGCTTTTGCTGCTCCAACCGTTCTATTTCGGCTTTCAACAGCGCGATCCTCTGCGTTGTCTGATGTTCCGCAATCAGATCGAGAAACATTTTGGTCTTGCCGCCGTGCTTCATGCCATAGCGCTCGTAGACCAACGCATTGAACTCATCCAGTTTCGCCTTCGGAATACGGAACTGGACATGCTCGTACTGTTCAATCTCTGTTTTTGTCATCGAAATCTCCCCTTGCCGCTAAAGGTTAGCAGATTGAAGCTTCTGGCGTCGCTATGGCTTCGGGAAGAAACTCCTGCACGATGTTCGGTCAGCAACAAAGAACGCGACTTCGTTGCCTTTCGCTATCGCCATTTCACCTTTTCCCGAAGACGCAGTCGCATGCCCATCAACTGGCTTTTTTCCCAGCAATGAACTAGTATCTAGTAGCAACTTTAGCCCAGAAAGCTCCAGAGATAGTGGGGATCAGACGTGTCGGAAAAAGGACGCATTGAGACTACAGAAGAACCTAAGTCTGGCCGCGAGATAGACGACATCACAGCGGCCTTTCTCCGTATCAAACGGGATCGATTCATCTCAGGGCGTGAGGTGGCACTCAAAAGCATGAGTGCCGAAGAGTGGGGAGAACTCGCTCCAAGGAAAGTCTAAATCGCCGCCTCATCCAAGGAATGCTCTTATTGTTCGTTTTGCAGAGGCCTAGCGAATTTTGATCCTATTGCTCAGTCGTATTGCGAGCCACGGCATCGGTGATGCTGCTATTTGAGATGTGCACGAAGGGCCAATGGCATTCCCAAATCCGCCCCCCAAAATCCCCTCTGCCCTACCTAGAATCCGGTGTCTCAATCAGGGTGGATTAGCCTCGCCCCGTCCGAAAAGACCTGTTTCCATTTGATGGTCGAATACGACTTTCTTAGGCCAGTCGACCAAAATGGATCTTCATGCACCAGTTTATCCACTTCGACGTCGGAACCTGCTTCAACGATCCATAACCCATCGCGTCCTTGTCGGTCTGTATCGGACAGTGGGCCAGCAGCCTCAATTTTATCCGCGTTTCGCTCGAGGAAATCGAGGTGCTTCGCCATATGCGTTTTGCGGATGTCAGGGTCCGCGTCTGGCGCGTCTTCGAACAGTATAATGAATTTCATGTCTCGCCTCCTTAAAGTCACCTGCAAACAAGACTGCCACATCAAATACGAAGGTTGAGTTAGTAGTTTGGGCGATCTACTCTGCAAAAATGCAGGGCCATGATTGGAACGATCTCAAATATCTATTGGCGCTTCACCGCGAGGGAAAGCTCACACAAGCAGGCCGGACTCTCGGTGTCAGCGAAACTACAGTCGCCCGTAGGATTAAGACGCTTGAACAATCGCTAGGAACCACTTTGTTCTTGCGTAGTGCCAGTGGACGGTACGAGCCAACTGACGCCGCGCTGCACATCCTAACTCATGCGGAAACTATCGAGGCAAGTAACGCGGCACTTAGAGAAGTGTCAGGCGAGAGCGCAAATGGTGCCTCGGGGAGCGTTCGCATAAGCTCAGTGCCAATCATTGTGAATCGTCTTCTTGTCCCTGGCCTTGCTGCTTTGGAGCGTTTGCATCCAAGCCTCACTGTTGAGTTGGTTCCGACTTCATTCAACTTGGATCTGTCCAAACGGGAGGCGGATCTTGCAGTGCGCTTTGCCCGTCCGTCGGAGGGAGGTTTGCGAACCAAAGCGCAAAAACTGGGGGAGCTATCATTCGCGGCCTACGCGGCAAGCTTCATCTCACCGGATCAACATGCAGAGTTGAGGTGGATCACCTATGACGAAGCACATTTGGATCTGCCGCAAGCGCGTTGGCTTGAAAGCGCAGCAAAGTCTTCCGGACTGCGCGCCAATCTGAAGGTCGTGGATGCCGAGACAGGGATGCAGGCCGTGGCAGAAGGGATTGGGAAGGCGCTTTTGCCACGTGCAATTGCAGCTGGCGACGCGCGACTTCGAGAAGTCGAACAAGAAGGTGACGCAAAGTACCCAACCAGGGAAGTCTGGTTGTTGTCGCATGTTGACCAGACCTCAAGACTATCAATCAAGGCAGTCAAAGCTTGGTTGTCCAGTCTGGATTGGGTTTAAAATGCGATATGAAGGTGGCCATCTAATTGCGGCACAGATTGGGTCTTTTGAGGCTGCTCCAAACCAATCTTCGCACTTGGCTCAATCAGCCGTTCATCGAATGGTACTCGATTAGGTGATGCTTACCTTTCGGACGCGGAGCAGTAGAAAAAGAGGCGTCACGCGTGTGTCTGCGACCTCTGGATACTTCTTTGCTGTTTCCTCGTCGGCGACTGGTTCATGAAGGCTCTCAATTTGAAACCCGGCTTCGTGTATCATGCCCACCCAATCGCTGAGTGTACGGTGAAATCTTGGAACTTCGAACGGCGCATAGCGGCCCCGTTCTTCCTCAGGTGCCGCTCCAAAACTCCAGGTTTCAACGTCCCCGTTTGTTCGATGGAAATAGTCGGCAACTTCGATGGCGTAAACCTCACCCTCGGAGTTGCGCAAGGTCCTGCGCTTTGGTGGTACAAAACAAGGATGCAGTATAGAAAATTGCAAAAATCCTCCCCTGACCAGGACCCGGTGCGCTTCTTTCAGGGCCTTAGTCTGATCCGGCATGTCCATGAAGGACATGAACGCGACGGCAAAATCGAAACACTCGTCGGGGAATTCTAGATGTGCCGCGTTACCGATCAAATACTCGACGCCCTGCGGATCTTGCCTTTCAGCGGCACGTGCGGCCTCAATGAACGAAGGTGCGATGTCGATAGCCGACATCCGCGCACCACGTATTGCAATCTGACGAGTGTTCGTACCTTCGCCACAGCCCAAATCGATACCCTTCAAGCCTCCCACATCTGGAAGCATTTGAAGAAAGGCGGGCGTGTTTAAAGCATCTCGATAGACATCGTATCCGGCTCGACTGAGCGCAATCCACGCAGGCGCATTCTTCTCCCAGTAGGCTCCTACTTCTGAGGACAGCATAAAAACTCCTTTCTTCAATGTCGGGTTCTGGATTCTTGAAATTGTATGTTGACCTATCCGTCGAGTTGATTGTTTCAAAAACGCTAAATCACCTGCAAGTGACTTTGTTGCACAAATGGTTTGAGGGATTCACTGTTTGAATCCAGCGTGGTAGCTGGCGTGCATGAGCAGTTGGTCCCCTACGACGTACAAGACCAGGAACTGGCCTTCGTACAACACGGCGTTGAAGCAGCGTGGTTCCCTGTCGATCTGGTTTGATCCTGAGATGCCCTGGCATGCGGCTCCGACGGGCAAGCGCGGGCGTCAGCCTGAGTTCAGCGACGCGGCGATCCAGGTTTGTCTCACGATGAAGGTGCTTTTTGGCATGCCCCTTCGACAGACGGCAGGGTTCGTTGAAAGCCTATTGCGGCTCGCAGGGCTGGACTGGCAAGTTCCGGATTTCAGCACCCTATGCCGCCGTCAGAAGACGTTGAGCGTCGCCATCCCTTACCGTGGCGGGTCGGGCCCGCTCCATCTGCTGATCGACGCGACCGGGATCAAAGCGGAAGGTGAAGGAGAGTGGAACGCTCGCAAACATGGCGGGCCAAAGAAGCGCCTTTGGCGCAAGCTCCACCTCGGTATGGACGAGGAAACACTGGAGATCCGTGCGATCGGTGTCACCACAAGCAATGTCGGCGATGCCCCAATGCTGCCTGACCTGTTGGAGCAGATCCCGTCCGATCAGGAGATTGCCACCGTCACAGCTGATGGCGCCTACGATACTCGAAGATGTCACAATGTGATTGCCGCTCGGGGTGCCGCAGCCGTCATCCCGCCGCGTAAAAATGCCCAACTTTGGAAGCCAACCACGGCGGGGGCCGTGGCACGAAACGAAGCTGTGAGAGCTTGCAAATATCTCGGGCGGGCACTCTGGCGAAAGTTGACCGGATATCACCGCCGGAGCCGCGCAGAAACAAAAATGCACTGCGTCAAACTGCTTGGCCAAGGCCTCATGGCGAGAGACTTCGAGCGGCAAGTCGCTGAGCTTCAGATCCGGATCGCGGTGCTCAACCGCTACACCGCTCTTGGCATTCCCGTCACAGAGCCCGTAGGATAAGTCCGCCCGGGGAAAGGGGAAGTCCACCCTTCAACCGATTTGTGCAACAAAGCCAAAGAGACATGCAAAAGCGCGGACATGTATTCCGGTGCATAGTCTTCGTTCGGAATGACGTTTATCAGCACTTGATGGCCAATTCGCCCGACTACGGCAAAGAAATGCGCGCCACATTGGACTGGAATGACCCCGATCTTCTTCGAGAGCTACTACGGCTTCGGCTTGTTTCTAATCTGGATGACGATTTTGAAGATGCGAGTTTTGCTGACATTTGGGCTGCGATTTCCATCTCTCATGTCTTTGGAGAGGAGTCGTCCAGCTTCCTGATAGATCGGTCGCTGATGCGGCCTCGCAATGTACTGAAGTTGCTGAGTCATGCGCGGGCGTTTGCTGTTAACTTCCGCAAGGACAAGATCGATCAAGAAGATTATTTCAAAGGCCTTAAGGCATACTCACAGGACCTACTCGTTGAATTGGATCGTGAACTTAGCGACGTGTTTCCTGAAGCCAAGGAGTTGCTTTACTACTTCTTGGACAGCAATTCCAAGCTAGACAAAGACCAACTACTTTCAATTGTACTCGAAGCTGGTATCCCTCAAGACAAGTTTGAAGCCATTCGTGACTTCCTGCTATATCACGGGGTACTGGGCCTCTCTCTGGACGAGAAGGACCAGTACATTTTTGATGTGGGATACGATCTAAAACAGATTCTTATCCGCCTAAAACGCCTGGGTGATGATGCTCGTTTCGTGTTAAACCCGGCCTTCGCTCCGGCTCTCGAAATCAAGGATCAAATGTTTGACCAACAAGCCGCTCTTCCAATTTGAGCATTGAGTTTACATGACGCTCTCCAAAATTTAAGTCTTTAGGTACTAGCTTTGCAAAACTTGTGACTTGCTTAGCCCAAAGCAGTAATGCTCCCCATAGATGGATATCGGGTTAACTAAAGCTTCGATGGATCTGGGTCTTGGCAACAGGGTCCTAGCTTTTCATTTTGCCGACACCGCGAAGGTCTAGTCAGAGGGACATGAGAGGTGTCCGTCCGGTGAAGCCGATCAGCTGCTATTGGGCGGCGCTTGCCGCATAATTCCAGGGCATAAGTTCATCGATGCGATTGATCTTGTGATCGGCGATGCGTGCCAATACCCAGGTCAGCCAGGCTTGCGGATCGACGCCATTAAGTTTTGCGGTTTCGATCAGGGTGAATGCAATGGCCATGGCTTTGCCGCCGCCTTCTGATCCGGCAAACATCCAGTTCTTGCGTCCGATGGCGACGGGTTTGACGGCGCGCTCGGCTGAGTTGTTGTCGAGTTCCAGGCAGCCACTATCCAGAAAACCTCGTGCTTTCGGCAGGCGACCCAATGCATAGCGGATTGCTTTCGCCAGTGGCGATTTGCCGGAGATCCTGGGCAATTGATCGTGCAGCCATTGCTCCAGTTCGTCGAAGACGGGCTTGGCTTTGTGCTGTCGCAAGGCGACACGCTCTTCCGGGAGTTTACCCCGTGCCTCTTTTTCCACGGCATAGAGCTTCGCGATCCTGCGGATGGCTTCTTCGGCGACTGAAGACCCCTGTGCGGAAAAGACATCAACGAATTTGCGGCGGACATGCGCCATGCAGGCCATCTCGCAGGCTTTGCTCTCTCCAAACAACCCGTTGAAGCCGGAATAGCCATCGGCATGAATCCAGCCCTTGTATCCTGACAGATGGTTGGTGGGGTGCTCACCCTTCCGGTCGATTGTAAATTGATACCAGGAACAAGGTGGAGATTGACCAGACCACGGTCGTTCATCCCGAACATAGGTCCAGACCCTTGCGGTTTTGGTCTTCTTCTGACCGGGTGCCTGCATCTTGACGGGCGTGTCATCGGCAAAAACGGCCTCGCCCTGACGCACCATGCGTCCGATGGCGACTGCCAGTGGCTCCAGCAGGGCCGTGGATCTGCCCACCCAATCCGCCATGGTTGAGCGTTCCAGCTCAACGCCATCACGGGCGTAGATCTGAGACTGGCGATAGAGTGGCAGGTGGTCCGCATACTTCGAGACCAGCACATGCGCCAGCAGGCCCGGTCCCGGCCGCCCGCGCTCGATAGGACGTGAGGGCAGCGGGGATTGGATGATGGCTTCGCAGTCTGAACAGGCTTTACGGGGCCGGACGATCCGGTTCACGACAAACCGGCCAGGGACGTATTCCAGTTCCTCGGTCACATCTTCGCCCAGAGTTTTGAGGGCGCCACCACAGTGCCCGCATTCCTCTCCCGGCGACAGAACCTCTTCATGCCGATCCAGGTGATCAGGCAACGGTTTGCGGCTGTGCTGGCGGGGTTGTTTGTCTTGTTCGGGTTCAGGCGTTGGGCCGGCTTGCGCTTGGGCAGACGCTCCAATCTGCTCGTCTTCTTCGAAGGTCAGATTCAGCTGATCGAGGCTCTCCGATGTTGAGCCGAACCGATGCCGGTTATGACCCGCCAGTTGGTGCTGGAGCTTCTCGATCAGCAACGCCTGCGACTTGACCTCGGCTGCCAGCAGCGCATTCGCACGGCGCAGTTCGTCAGGGTCATCGGACCCGATATCGAGGTCATTCAGCATCGCCGATCCTATACAGGATCAGCGGGACCAGGTGAATCCAGAAAGAGATCAAAGTCCTGTGTTTATTGACTTATCCGGTGCTGAGTGGACGCCAAGTCTTTTGCGGCATCCGCCAGTCGATCCCTTCCAATAACATCGACAACTGCGCAGGCGTCACGCTGATCTTGCCATCCTTTGCAGCGGGCCACACGAACCGGCCTTTCTCCAAACGCTTGGAGAACAGACACGCTCCTTGCTGATCCCACCAGATGATCTTCAGCAGATCGCCACGACGGCCGCGGAAGACAAACAGATGGCCGGAATAAGGGTCTTCTATCAGAACCTTCTCGGCCTGTGCTGCCAGCGTGTTGAACCCCCGCCGCATGTCCGTGACACCTGCTGACAACCAAACACGTGTGTTGCTCGGCACCGGGATCAAGAGATGATCCCTTTGAGAAGCCGTGCCAGAACCTCGGGATCAAACCCGGCCTCGGCGCTGATCTTATGCCCCCCGGACAGTTCAATCTCGATCCGGCCGGAAGGAGTTGCCGCAGGCGTCGGCTCTATAGTGGCAGGCGTCAGGTCAAACTCCCCCGGCATCTCGGAACCAAGCTCGACCGGCAAGAATACAGGCTCCGCCGCGACGTCGATCACATCCGGCGCAAACCGAGAATCCTTAAGCCATTTGAAAATCAGATTGGCATTCACAGCGTAGCGCCGGGCAACCTGAGCTACAGAAACACCCGGCATCGACGCCTGCCCGCAAATCTCGCGCTTCTCCTCATCCGACCAATACCGCTTCTTTCGCCCGCTCATAGAGTGCCTCATGGTGTCCACTATCAATGGTGGACACTTAGACCCCCTATACCGAACCCGTTAGGTCGGCTTCACCGGACGGACACCATGAGAGCTGCATTATTACTCATGAAGAATTGACCACTTTGTGTCGGCCGCCCAACTTTGCAAAGTCCTCTTACTGAGCATCTCTGACGTTCTAGTGCCGGCATACTGCTTGGTGGCGAATTGGAGCTTTGTGTCCCGCATAGCAGAAGTTTAGTGACGAGTTGTGTATGTCGGGTTAGCGCAGCAAGCAGACGCTGCAAATCCGCAAGGTCTACCTGTAGTTCATAGCGAGCGTGACCCAGACCCGGCCTTTATCATCGCGCTTGAAGATGAAGCGCAATTTCAGTTGAGCAGAAATTTGTTTTGTGCTGTGCACCAAAGATTTACTCTTGCAATGACCTCTCTTAGTGTCGCGAAAAAAGTTGCCGCATATAGAATTGCGGATTTTTGAAAGGTATTCTTCCGAGTATGAGCAGCCGCAATGACCAACAAAATTGATATTGAACGTCGATTTGCCCCGACAGAAGAAAAGCAGCTCAGTGACCCAGACTATCTTTCGTATTTCGGCGATCTGCCTCACGGCGTCAAAAAATGGTCAGACTTGTTAATGACGAGCCCCGTCGTTGTGCTGGGCGAAGGACGTATAGGGAAGACCTTCGAGTTCGTGTCGCAAGTTGAGCAACTGAAATCGCAGGATCAGTTCGCGTTTTTTGTGCCGTTAGAGCGCTTACATGATGAGAACTTGGATGAAGCACTAGAGCCGAAGGATGTCGAACTTTTCAATGCATGGAAAAGCTCGGCAAGTTCCATAGGGTATTTTTTTCTGGACGCTCTGGACGAGTTGAAACTTCGTGAAGGCACTCTACGCAAAGCCCTCAGGAAGCTACAGGATGCTGTTGAACCTCATTTTGGGCGTGTCAATGTTATCTTATCTTGTCGCCCCGCTGATTGGAAAACCACAGTAGATCAACATTCCTTAAAAGCCTTCTGCGTCTCAAGGAATGAAAGCCGCCCAGAAGTCATTGCAGATCCAGAAGCAGCTTTTCTTGCCGTTGTTTCAAGAGAGGAAGCAGATGCTGAAGAGAAAGACCCAGCGGAACCGGAATTCGGTGGTGTGGATCGAAGTCAAGTCAAAATCGTTTCCATTTTACCGCTGAGCAAGAACGAAGTACGTGATTTTGCAAAGCTCTACTCTCCAAAATGTGCGGAGGAATTTTGCAATCACCTTGAAACCAATGATCTTTGGCATCTTCACCGTCTGCCAGCAGAGATTATGGACACTCTTGATCAGTTACAGGCGGGCCAGCCGCTGGGACAGCTAGAAGAACAAGTTCGGTTCGGCATTCAAGAAAAGCTTGGGGAGATAGAAGAAAATAAGCGTCGATCCTTAAGTTTAGACAAAGCCGTAGCAGGAGCCGAGCGGATCGCACTTGCATTGTTCCTCCTCAAACGTCGCAGCCTTAAGACTGAGAAAAACAATGATCCTGAGACCTTGGACGTAAACGACGTTCTCACTGATTGGCAACCCCACGAGCAGGAGGAACTGATTGGGAAGGCATTGTTTGACCCAAGCGGCGTAGGGGCAGTTCGCTTTCACCATAGGTCATCCCAAGAGTACTTAGCCGCCAGAAGGTTGCTCTACCTACGTGAGCAAGGCCTGCCAATCCGAGAGTTTTTTGAGCTACTATTCAGCAACATCGGCGTGGAGCAGGTTGTTAAGCCTAGTATAGCGCCGATAACGGCTTGGCTATCACTGTGGCTTCCCGATGTTCGTCAACAGGTGTTGGGCCTCGAGCCAACCCTTCTTTTTCGACAAGGGTTACCCAGTGCTTTGCCACTTGGTTTGAAGGCTGAGATTCTAAGGGCATACGTCAAACAGTATTCGAACAAGGACTGGTGCCGCACAGGTGTTGATGCAGAAAACCTGCGACGAATTGCAGATAGCAATCTAGCTCCGGTGGTGCGGGAGCTTTGGGTGGAGGGCTACACCGGGCACGACAGCCGAGAGATTTTGCTGGATTTAATTTATGCGGCTCCGATTTCGGGTTGCGCCGCTCTCGCACTTGAGGCCGCTTTGGATTCAGAAATCGGGCCCGTTCACCAAACCTACGGAGCTTGGGGCGTTCTGGATGGCGGTACGGACGAACAAAAGCAGGTGCTAGCTAATGCTTTGCTGCAAGGCCATTTGTCAGAGCGGGTTACAAGGAACATACTACCACGATTGGTCCCGCAGCAAATCAGCATAGATGAAGCCTTTGCTCATATTGAGGGCATGGTGGAGATACCAAATTCAGTTCATGGATTGAATTATACGATTTATCAAATTTCAAAGAACGCAGAGGTTTCACGTTCGGATCAGATTTCATTGCGTAGCCACTTAGCCGATGCCATTTGGCAAACACGCCGCGCCGATTGCAGAATGTATCAGGCCCATTCGGAAAAAGATCACTATCACGATGGTCTCATTGCTACGTGCGCTGCATCAATACCTACTACAGGCGAGAATTCCCAAATCTGGGCGCGTGCGGTTGCAATAGCAATGCACTTCGGTGAACGACGGGAGAGCATCATCGCAAAAGAGGAGACAAAGGCAGTCTGGGGTGCTCTGGGTGAGAAACCCGAACTTCGCGAGAGCTTATTTTGGGCATGCCTCGAAATGTCGGACGAACTTGAGGGGCACGAGGATGACTGGCCGAGATTCATTCGATCAGTCTCGGAAAGCAGAAGATCAATTCGATTGGATGCCAGCGACTCAGAATGGCTTCTTCCAGCTATCGAAAACGATGCGCCCGAAAACCAGCGAGGCGTAGCATTTGAAGCAGTTAAGTACTTTTTTGATCTGAGAACAAATGCGGATTTAGCGCAATCAGTTTCGCAGAGAATTCAAGATAAGCCCTCATGGCTTGAAACCTTGCATCATATTTTGAACCCACCGCCACGCGAGCCAGATGAATACGACCTTGAGTGGCAAGCTCGAGCTGACGAACGCAAGAAGCATGAAGCAAAGCGTATAGATGATTGGGTAGCTTGGAGGAACGAAGTCCTTGCTGATCCTGACTTCCTGATGGGTGGAGACCGGCGGCTTGGCATTCTTTATGATGCCCATAAAGTGATCAGTCAGGGTGTCGAGCGTGACAGTCACTGGGGTCTGTGGGATGACCAATTCATTGCCAACACCTTTAGCGAACAGTTCCTTGAACGTTACCGTGCGGAGTTGTCCAAGTTCTGGCGCGAAACCGAAGTCTTGTTGCCGAGTGAACGCGATGCCAGCGAGCGCAATACCATTTATAACAAATACCTCCTAGCTCTGGCAGCTGTGAAGGCAGAGGCAGAAATTTCAGGTTGGGAATCCCGGCTTACACACGAGGAGGCTATCCAAGCTTCGCGCATTGCTTGCTTGGAACTCAACGGATTTGGTAGCTATTATGTTGAACTCGACAGAACACATCCAGATGCGATGGCACAAGTCATCGTCGAAGAGTGTCTGGCGCAACTGAGTCAGTTGAATGAAACAGGTCGCGCGAGCATGTTTCATGACATTTACTATCACGGAACGGACAACATGAAATCTGCCTTTGCAGCTTATGTTGCTCCACAGCTGGACACTACACCGCTGGATGACATTTCGGGCGTACGCGACGCCTTAGACTACGCTGTCCGTATTGTTTCTACGCATGGCTCGGACGAAGAAAAGCAGGTCGTAACGAATGCGTTGCAGTCCGAATTGCCCGGTGACGAAGACTGGCCAAGTGGCTTCAAGATTTCCCTACTTGCAACCTTGAATCCTGAAATTGGGTGTCAGGCAATTTTGGATGAAACATGCGATCTAGACGACAGCTCTCAGCGTTCCGAAGCTGTGGCAATTTTTGCATCCGTGTTTGGTGACAGGCATGATCGGAAAATACCAAATCTGAACTCTGTTCCTGCCGAACGCCGGGTGCCGTTGCTTCGTGACCTCATATTGCGCGCATACCAAGCCGTTCGCCGCGACGAGGACGTAAGCCACGATGGTGTCTTTTCGCCTGGGATACGCGATAACGCTCAAGATGCGCGATCCTTCTTGTTTGATACCTTGCTCGAAGTAAGAAACCCAGCTGTCCTATCGGTACTTCATGAACTCGCCGACAGGCCAGAATTCTCCCATATGCCTGATCGTCTTCGCCAAATGTCCTATGAGATCGCTGCACAAATCTGCGATGACACACCTTATCCGCTGCCTGCGTTTCAAGCACTAGACCGTGAGAACGCATTTATTCCCTACGACAACAGATCATTGTTTACAGCAATGATGGGGCGGCTCGATGCATTTGAACACGACATCCTGCATGCGGAGGATCGTCCGATTGAAGCGCTACGCTTGTTGGACCAAGAAACAGATTTGCGCTCGTTCATTTCAAATTGGCTTCGAGGGCGAGACCGGGGTGTGTTTGACTTTACGCAAGAGGCAGTGGTCGCGGATGAAAATCGTACGGACTTAAGGCTCCATCCAAAATCCCTGCAAGAATATGCAACGGTGGAGCTAAAGCGCGAGACTTGGAGTATTTCTGAGTTTGAAACCGCCCTTCACGATCAGCTTGTCGGTCAATATCTTCAACACGAAAGATGTAAGGTAGGATGCCTCCTTATTTGCCAGCGAGTCCAAAAGCAGTGGCGAAACCCTGAAGGTGGACCGATGTGGGGACTACAAGAAGTTGTCATTCATCTTCAAACACAGGCTAATGAATTGATGTCGCAACACCCGGAATTACACCTTTCGATAAAAGGCATCGATTACTCTTAGTTCTTGTTAACAAGCTGACAAGCTCGAAGACCCGTCTTACATGTTGGGTTCCAGGCCGTGCGTCGTCGCAGCCAATGGGCACTTTCCACCCGCTCTGCGGGACAAGCCGCTATAACCGCCCACAAAATCTATGTCCGCTTTGGGCTGCGATCTGTAGCCTACGTGGTATGCAGCAGCCTACCCAGAAAGGGCGCGGATCAACTTTCTAAGTACCTCTTCCAGCCCGGGTTTGGAAATACGCACTTCTTTTCTTCTGGAAATGGCTGGAAGTGTAACCCTTAACGTGCCTACATCATCAAAGCGTAGTTGCCGACTTTTTAAAGACCCATTCTCCAAAAAGTCTATGAGGACATTCAATTCGTTTTCCACCAAAACATCGCTAAGTTTTCCAATCAGGTTGGTAGTACAATGGCTCTCTGCGGGTTTAAACTGTTCGCCGAACATGGACGCAGATAGCAACGGCAGATTGGATATCTTGCGGAAGTTGTTGTTTTGGTTCAGCAAGTTTTTCACTCGACGCTGGAGCAACTGAACCTTATATCGAACCTGATTGTCGTTGATTGCCCCGAGCTCATCATCGCTCAGAAATGCCACACTCGTGCTGGGCGGATGCCTCACATTAGGTTGAACTGATTTTCGTCCTGAAGAATCTTCTATGATCCTTTGAACCTCAGCGTATTTCTCGACAATTCGACGCTGAGGTCGATATGTTCTTTTGCCAGTCGTTGCATCAATCTCAGAATTTGAGAAACTAGCCGCTGAAATTGCTAGCCCCGAATTCGTAGCAAGCCAACTTCTGACGCTTTTTACAGTGACGACACCACCAGCTTCCAACAAAGAATTGCACGCCTTGTCTATTAGATAAAGTCTGTCAGCGAGGTCTGCACGGGCGTCTTTAGCAAGCGCCTCAGTGAATTTCTGAGCTTGCATTAGCATTTGATTTTTCAATTGCCTTCCCATTTTTTCCTCCGGAGTGAGGCAGGCGACGCGCCTGTTAAAAAAATGCGCATAGAATAACCTGGCTTTACTGGTTGATTTTTCTCTTGCGGTTGCTGCGTTACAAAGAGCGACCTTCCAAGGTTCATGATTTTGACCTTGCTAGTGCGGATGCCATAGGCAGGCATCAAGGGACACGGGCACTACAATTTCGCACTTGGGTATTGAGCTGGACACGTGATGTTTGATGTTTTCCGTCCCTCATTCAGTCTGAATGGTCCTCGATGCTTAAGGTGGCCTTCTTGATTTCGACTTGAATATCTCGGTGCTCAAATCCAAGTTCTTGGAGAGTTTGCGCCCCGCTGATCAGAAGTTCTGTTTCGCAGGCTCCTACTTTGCGCAGTAGCCACTCGCTCGCGGCATCTGCCGCGCGCTTCTTTTGTTCCTTCGTCAATGTCATCATCGACAAAGGAGTTAGGGAGTTGTGATACAATATCGCGTCTATGTACCTTTCCCTTTCAAGCTCGAAACCTTCATCTCTAAGGATTGGGTAAATTCTGCTACCTTGCAGAACAGAGTCGATGAGTTCGAACCTGGTCCCCTCCCTGTATTCACCAAACCTGAATGGAGTTTCTGACACGAGTATTGGAAGGTCTTGATCGTCTGTTGAAGACTGAAGCTTCTTGATGCCTTCAATTAGCCTGTCAGCCGCATGCATAGTATTGAGCATGAAATCCAGGTTTTCTGCATCCCTTTCCACAGTAGATTCAAGCTGTGAAATGGCTCTGTTCAGCTCCAAAGGTACAGCGGCTATTCCTTTTGACTTACAAATTCTGGCACGCTCGGTTTCCAAAGAATCTAGATGCTCAGAGTCGTCATTGTGTTTTTGGCTCAAAGATTGGGAATCGGCCGATAACTTCTGCTGGTGAAGGACAAGTGGTACAAGCCATGGTTCTCCAGTTATGAAGTGTCGGCACCTTAGACAGTTTTTTGCACCACCTGGAACGGCTTCAGTTCTGCCGTTTCCCAAATCAATCCCATCGCCACACCTTGACCCGGCAAACGGGCAGATGCCAAGACCTGTGTCATGAAACAATTCGGTCTGTATTTTTCCTTCTGCCACCTTTTCTAAAGTGTAACTTTCGTTCGCTACTGCCAATTTGCTGGCCTGCTGAAAGTTCATCTCCCGTAGGTGTCGAACAAATTCCTTAGAAGCATTGGCTTCAATTCTTAAACGTGCTTCGTCCAGCAAATCAGTTACGTGAGAGCTCGTGTACTTCAGGTAGTATATCGTCATCAGTATCGAGGCGTGACCTGCGACCAGCTTCGAGAGAATTTCAATAGGCACACCAGCTTCTGCGAAAGCGGTAAGCCCAGAAACCCTCAACCCGTGTACAGGGTAAAATGTAGTCGCCGGCCCTCCCGAAGTATTTCGGGATTTAATAATAATCGTTTCGTCACCCCGATCTCTTAGACGCTTCTCTAACTCGTCCATTAGAAGGCGCCAGAAGCTATAAATACGGTTGTCGGTAGGCGGGGAAACACGATTTTCGGCCCCATTCATGTCACGAAACAAGTAAAACCGATCCGGAATTTGTTCGACGACCTTTTGCGGCGGAGCATCCGCCCCCATAGAAGACATAACATCGGAGTAGGGTGTTGGGACGGGCAGTGGATTGTGTTTTTCCTGCCAACGCCGAAGCTCATCGAATATTTTAATCATCGGCGTGTATTTCCATGGGACGTAGTATCCCGACATTTCGCCAAAGCCATGCTGCCTATCTGAAGTTTTGTTCGTTGAAACGTAGAAGCAGAAATCATTGTGCTCCGAATTGAGAATCCCGCGGGCTTTCCGCTTCGCCGTAATTTCGTTTTCCCAGTAGCTTGCGCCGGCTGAGCGGTTTTTCACCCAAGTATCGGACTTGACGTTGTAACGAAGCGCATCACCTTCGCCGGAATCCAGGCACTTTACTTGTATCTTTCTCCAGGGCAGTTCAGTCAAAGTATAGATTAGGTATGCGACGACGGGATTCCAAACCTGCTTAGCGTTGCCGTTCACGTTGATTGTGACGTAGTCTGCTTGCTGTAATTTTGGCCACGCCCAATTGTCTTCAGTAAGTATCTGTTGAACTATTTTGACGAGCCGCCTGGGTAGGAAAGCAGATGTAGTCTGTGTGGGTTTGCCAGCAGAAACTGCCTTCGCCCTGTTTTCAAATTGCTTTTTTTCTAAGTTCGTCAACAAGGCATGGCCGTAACTTATCCGATCTTCTCCTTCGACAACGACCATATTTTCTTCGATGAACCAGTCCACCATGTCTGTCATGTAGTTAACTATTGGAACCATTTTGCCCATAAGGGTTCCACCGCCACATTTGACTACATGATCGACCCAACTGGGCGAGGTGCGAGGGGAAGACAAAAATACTTCTGGATCGCTTCGCGCTTCGTCAGGGTAGAAATCCAACCAAGAAGCAAAGTTCAAAAACGCGTTGTTACTGTACTTAGTGGTCTTGGCCAGTCTTGGGCCCGAACGATATTCAGTCAGAATCTCCACCCATTTTACTAAGTTCGGCGGAGGGTTAGTTATTGATTCAATTGATTTTCCAGTTTTGCGCCCGACCGCCGCGCGGCGTTTCACCTTTACAGGCTTGTCGTAGCCGCAGCTCGTCGGAAAGTTGGCGTTTAGGTATTCGGCTAACTTAGAGAACCCTCGCTTGTGCTGCTCATTGAAATTGAGAGTAGACTTCCACTGGGTGTCGGGGTTTTTGAATTGAAGAACAAAATTTGTCCAAAACTCTTCTGAGATGCCAGAAATGGAAGAAAGCGTGGTGGAGAAAAACAGAGAATGCAAAATACGACGTACGTACGGGTGAGTAGTTCTCGGAAGGTCAGTTTGGTGTAAATAGGATTTAACTCTATCAAAGTCTGCCGGAAATACATCGACGGTATCCGCGAAAATCTTAGATGCTCGTGCGTTTTTACGTGCAACGTCAAAGGCAAATCTGAGAGGAAATAAGATGCTACCATTGCCGGCGATACTTAGTATTTCTACAACCAGGGATGGGTCAGCGGTAGTTTCGAATTGTTTTGTCAGTGCGACAATCTTGCCAACAGTAGCGCCATCGAGTTTCCCATGTTGCAAGCAATGAAAATTGCTGATGGAATCGTTGATAAGACATCCATTGACTTCGATTACCGCCATCTACCGATGCTCCTTCAATTTGCAATTGACTAGTGGCCGTTTCAATTTGGGCTTGGGCTAAGTGCTTGAAACTCAGTTTTGGCTTTGCTTAGAGCTGCATTCACCATTTCCCATTCGGGCTCGGTGTAAACTCGCTGGCTTTCGATATGACGGTGGTGCATTGCCTTCTTGATCGCCTGTGGAACAATACCGGCGTTCTCAAGCGTTTGAGCATATGCATGTCGTAGTGCGTGGGGAGTCGTGCCAAATTTTTTCCCTCGTGGAATGGGTTCCCCAAATCTTGCTTCAATACGTCTTAGGGCACGCTCCCAAGCTCGTTCGAAAGCTGAGTATGAATAGGGATTTCCAATACACGACTGTCCCGAAGAGTGATCTTCTCCTTTGGCGACAAACAGAAATGGGTGCTGACATTCACCTCTAGCAAACCGTATAGCAACAAGTCTGCGCCGATAGTCCAAGTAGGCGTTGTAATAGGAAGAAAACAGTTCTTCGAGCGAGGTATGGAAAAAGAATGCTTCAGTCTGGTTCGTGCTTGGATCCAAGTCCAAATTTTTCCAATATGCTCGCAGTGATTTCTCAGCAGCTTCTTTTCGCGGTGGTAATCCCAACCTATCGAGGAACTGGCGCCTAGTTCCTGTCTCACCAACAAGGAAGGTTTCTGCTTGATCAGGATGGCGCAGCATAGGAACGCAGCGCTCTTCTTCACCAAAGGTAAGATAAACCACGTCGTTGAACCAGAGTTGCAATGGTTCGGACAACCTTAGGCCTGCACCCATTAGTAGTAGAAAGATCATTTTTGCCGTAACGTCTTCGCGGTCGAAGAGGTTTTCGGCAGACTCGTTCTTTACAAATCCAACTTCCAGCATTCTGGCGATTAGCTGGGAGTCCATTCGTTTTACAGTTCTTTGCCCAGAAGCAAGTTTATCGATCCCCAATGACTCCCGTGATGATCTGCGTAGTTTCTCTGCCTCCTTGTCATCGTTTTTTAGGTGTCTCAAAAAGCACTTTTCGTGCCGCCTTCTAGCACCAACTAAAAATCGCACCAACTCGCCGTCATTCCGAGGCTTGGAAGAAAATGACCGTGCTAATTGATTGAGGGGGTGGGCATCCCCTGGGTCGCGTAAATTGTCTAGGATTGCGTCGACAAAATGATCCAAGTGCCGAGCTAGTTCACAAACGACCTTGGGTGACATCGGCGCCCAAAATAATCCTGTCTTGTCGACACCGTCGTGTTGGATTGTCCCTCTCTGGACCGCCCGAATGAATGCTTGCACGCAGCTGAGTGGACGTTTCGGACGCTACTACTACCGTTGAACTCATAGACAGAGCAAAAGTCGAAGAAGAGACCGATTGCTCTTGCAGATCGGCGCTTCCATCCGAGGCTCTTGTTCTGGTTGTCTGCAAAGTAATCTAATAGCGGTCGGAACACTCTTGGGTTTGTCTCATCAAAAAGCCAAAGAACGGGCGTGATTGGGTGAGATTTGTTCTCTGGTTTGTGGATCAGCACCGCGTGGTGTCTGCCTGAGATCTGATCAATGTTTTTCAATTCACTTACCCTGCCAGTTTGACTTTCAGCTCGATAGGATTTCTCCTATTAGCCGAGCATAGGCGTGAATTTCTGTCAACCAATTGTTTTTAAAGAATAATAAAGAATAGATTTGGGGAAATATTGTCGATTTGCGGTTTTCCAAGAATAGATAGAAGGACTATCCTTGTGTCTGCGACTACCCGCCAAGTAAGAAATTGGGTCGATGAAGTTGGTGATTCGTTTGAAGAGACTCCGTCGGTTTCCCCATTGCCTTGCGATGCTGTTCCTTTTGAGTCGTTTACGAAGACGAATTTTCAAGTGCGTACCTAAGTATTCAGAGAAGAAACTAGATTTGGGCGCACTGGGCAAAATGCGAGGAGGCTCACTTTGCACGCAGGTCGCATCCGGCCTGCTTCGCTTGAGCTACGCGGGGCTCCGCTCAGCAGGCCTACAATCGAATGTTGCTTCATCAGTTCTATGATTTCGAAAAGAAGTTCTGAAATTGGTGATTTGGTAGAGGGGGTGGATTAAAAATAATAATCGGGAAAATTCTGGCTCGGAATAGGAAAAATCAGAGTAATGGTGGGAAGTGGTGACTTCGTTTAGGGGGTAATTTGAGCAGCTGACTTCTAATCAGCAGGTTGAGGGTTCGAGTCCTTCAGGGATCGCCATTTCAAAATTAAGACCCAACGTACATGCAGCAAGCGCGGGCATATTGCTTAAGCGCGCTTGGCTTGTTGTGTTTTGGGGGATCTGAGGGGCTGGGTGAGGGGGTCAGGCCAGCCCCTCATGAGGGGGTCGTTGAGTGGTAGTGTGTTCCAGTAAGCCCAATTTAGCCCACGTTAACGATTCAATAAATTGGGGGTTTCCCGTAGTTGCTGAAATTATGTGCCTCAAGCCACCGTTTCATGGGGCGCTGTTAGGGGCCGCAACCGCTTCACCTGCCCGCGTGGGGGGCGATGGGTTGCGGAGCATCAAAGGACCCGAACAGCGGGTTTGAAGTTGTTTTTGACGTTAACGTGAGTGTTCTATGAAATATTTCTTGCAACCGGTTGCAAAGATACTCATTGTTAGGGCAAACAGGGATTCGGGAGAATTGCATGCTCAAGGTCGGACTGCTTGGTGCTGGTCGCATCGGACGCGTTCATGCGCAGGCGATTTCGGCTCATCCGCAAAGCAGGCTTTGCGCGATCTCTGACGCGTTACCCGAAGCAGCCGCTAACCTTGCCGATGCGCATGATTCCGTAGCGCGCAGTTCGGATGAGATCATCGCGGACCCCGATATTGATGCGATTCTGATCGCGACGCCGACGGATACGCATTCTGATTTGATTGAAGCCGCGACTCGGGCGGGGAAGGCGGTCTTGTGCGAAAAGCCTGTTGATCTGGACCTGCAGCGGGCCATGGCGTGTCAGGCCAACGTGGCGGGTCAGGGGCAGCCGGTCATGATCGGATTTAACCGCCGATTTGACCCCAGCTTTTCGGCAATGAAGGCTGCTGCGAATGCAGGAGAAATCGGCAAAATCGAGATGCTGTCGATCACCTCCTTTGATCCGGCACCGCCACCGGTAAGCTATATCAAGGTGTCAGGCGGCTTGTTTCGGGACATGATGATCCATGATTTTGATATGGCGAATTACCTGATGGGCGATGTGCCAACGGTCATCACTGCGGTTGGATCTTCGATTGTCGATCCGGAAATCGGTGATGCCGGAGATGTTGATACTGCAGTTGTCACAATGACTTATGCAGATGGCCGGATCGCGGTCATCAAAAATTCGCGTCGGGCTGCATATGGCTACGATCAGCGGATCGAGATGTTGGGGTCCAAAGGGTTGCTGCAGGCGCAGAACGTGCTGGAAAACACTGTGGTCAAATCGACGGCCGATGGCGTTGTCGGGGCGAAGCCGACCTACTTTTTCCTCGAACGCTATATGCCCGCTTATCAGGCCGAATGGGCCGCTTTTGTCGAGGCAACCCTGTCCGGCTCGGACGTGCCCGTGACGCTGGAAGATGGCGTTGCAGCGCTGGCGATGGCCGAGGCAGCGACGCGCTCAGCCTGGTCTGGCGGATCGGTGCGAATGGATGAAATTTTGAAACCGGTTGCAAAATGATCGGATTTCTTCAAACTGAACACAGCTCGGCCTTTGGTCGCAGCCACACAGATTCGGCGCTGCCGAATGATTGGGGCTGATACCCCGACACAAAACAGACTGTTCTAATGGGAGGAACTCAAATGAATAAGTTCGTAAAGGGCGCATTGGCCGCAGGGGCCTTGGCCTTGGCGACACCAGCGTTCGCACAGGAAATCGTGGTCGTATCACATGGCCAGGCTAATGATGCGTTCTGGAACGTCGTCAAAAACGGCGTTGAACAAGCCGGTAAGGACGTTGGAGTGAACGTCGAATACCGCGCACCCGAAACTTTTGACATGGTTGCCATGTCGCAGCTGATCGACGCTGCCGTGAATCAGGAGCCTGACGGTCTGATCGTCTCGATCCCGGATGCGGATGCGCTTGGCCCGTCAATCGAGCGCGCCGTGGCTGCGGGTATCCCTGTCATCTCGATCAACTCGGGATCGGGTGTATCTAAAGGGCTTGGCGCTTTGCTGCACGTCGGTCAGGATGAGTTCGACGCAGGTAAAGCTGCCGGTGAAGAACTGGCGTCGATGGGCGGATCAAATGCGATCTGTGTGAACCACGAAGTAGGCAACGTTGCGCTTGACCTGCGTTGTGAGGGCTTCGCAGAAGGCTTTGGCGGTAACGTGACCGTGCTGCCGACTTCGAACGATCCGTCAGAGATCGAATCGAAAGTGGCGGCGGCGATTGCATCTGATGAAAGCGTCGACACCGTCATGGCACTGGGTGCAAGCTCGGCCGGTGAACCTTCGGTTGCTGCCGTCAAAGGATCGGGCCGCGATATCAATGTCGCGTCATTCGACCTGTCAGCCAACTTCCTTCAGTCCATCGCAGATGGCGATGCGGCGTTTGCCATCGACCAGCAGCAGTACTTGCAGGGTTACCTAGCGGTGAACTTCATGGGCCTGCACGCCAAGTACGGCCTGATGCCGGGCGGTAATGTACCTTCGGGTCCGAACCTGATCACAGCCGACAAGGCGGCGCAGGTGATCGAGCTGTCGTCGCAAGGTATCCGCTGATCCGGAAGGGCAGCAAAACACAAGGGACGGCGCACTCGCGCCGTTCCAACTGAATTGGGAGGAAACAATGAGTGAGTCAGCTCAGGTCGCCGGCGACGAAAGGGTCAAGAAGGAACCTTTCCTAACCAAGCTCATGAAGCGCCCCGAACTTGGCGCAATTGCAGGCGCCATTCTGGTTTTCATCTTCTTTGCGATCACCGCAGACGAGGCGATGTTCACACTTGCCGGGGTCATGAACTTTATGACGCCTGCGGCACAGCTGGGTATTCTGGCAATCGGTGCGGCGCTGTTGATGATCGGAGGAGAGTTTGACCTGTCTATCGGCTCGATGGTTGCCTTCTCGGGCCTGTTCTTTGGGGTCTGCGTGGTGACTTGGCAGTTGCCTCTGATTCTCTCAATTCCAATGACGTTCGTGTTCGCGGCCATCGTAGGCGCGATCAACGGCAATATCGTGATCCGATCCGGTCTGCCCTCGTTTATCGTGACACTGGCGTTTCTTTTCATTCTCCGGGGCCTGTCTCTGGTCGGCCTGAAAATGGCAACGGGCGGGTCCACACAGCTGCGCGGTGTGCGCGATCAGGTTGAAAGCGACTGGCTTGCTCCGGTGTTTTCCGGTGAGGCATTCGGAAGTTTGTTCGCGTGGATGGCCGAGACTGGGATAATCGATACGTTCAAAAACGGCGCCCCCAAAGTTCCCGGTATTCCGGTTGAAATCCTGTGGTTCATCGTGATTACGCTAGCAGCGACTTATGTGTTGCTGCGGACCCCTGCCGGGAACTGGATTTTTGCATCCGGCGGCGACAAGGTTGCGGCATCGAATTCGGGCGTGCCCGTCGATCGGGTCAAGGTATCGCTGTTCATGCTGACCGCCTGCTGTGCCGCATTGGTCGCAATCATCACTGTGATGGATGCGGGCTCAACCGATGCGCGGCGCGGGTTCCAGAAGGAATTCGAAGCGATCATCGCGGCTGTGATCGGTGGTTGTCTGCTGACAGGTGGATATGGCTCGGCGATTGGCGCGTTCTTCGGCTCGATCATCTTCGGGATGGTGGTGATTGGTCTGACCTATACAGATTTCGATCAGGACTGGTTCCAGGTGTTCCTGGGTGCCATGCTGCTGATCGCTGTTCTGTTCAACAACGCGATCCGCAAACGCGTAACGGGGGAGCGTTGATATGACTGAAGATACCAAATTTCATCACGGCGATGCGGTTGGCGACGTGGCCCCCATTGTGCAAATGAAAGATATCGAAAAGCACTTTGGCAATATCATTGCATTGGCGGGCGTCAGCTTTAACGTCAAGCCTGGTGAATGCCACTGCCTGCTGGGCGACAACGGTGCGGGCAAGTCGACCTTTATCAAGACCATGTCCGGGGTGCATAAACCCACCAAGGGTGAGATCTATTTTGAGGGTCAGCCGCTGCATTTCGATACCCCTCGGGATGCGATGGAAGCCGGTATTGCAACCGTGTTTCAGGATCTGGCGATGATCCCGCTGATGAGCGTGACGCGGAATTTCTTCATGGGACGTGAACCCACCAAGGGCAAAGGGCTGCTGAAGCGGTTCGATGTCGATCACGCGAATGATGTCTGCATGGAAGAGATGCGCAAGATGGGCATTAACCTTCGTGGACCAGATCAGGCGGTAGGAACCTTGTCAGGCGGCGAGCGTCAAACGGTTGCCATTGCCCGCGCTGTGCATTTTGGCGCCAAGATCTTGATCCTGGATGAGCCGACTTCGGCCCTTGGTGTACGGCAGACATCTAATGTTCTGGCGACCATCGACAAGGTGCGCACCCACGGCATCGGCGTGGTTTTCATCAGCCACAACGTCCGCCATGCGCTGGCTGTTGGTGACCGCTTTACCGTTCTGAACCGGGGCAAAACCCTCGGCACGGCAAAACGCGGTGAGATTACCCCGGAAGAGCTGCAGGACCTGATGGCCGGTGGGCAGGAAATGGCACAGCTGGAAGGGTCGTTGGGCGGCACCGTCTGAACCGATTAAACTCAGGATGCTCTGCCGGATGAGGCGGAGCATTCTAAAACAGTGGCGCAGAACTGCTATACGCAAAACTGCATGTCACCAGATTTGAAACCTTTGAAAACATGAGACACGACGGACGGCCCATTTCGGGCTCCTGTTGAAAGGGATTATCATGACCAAGACAATCCGACTGACCGCAGCGCAGGCTCTGGTGCGCTATTTAGGCGCGCAGACGAACGAGGCCGGAGAGCCTTTTATCGCAGGTGTTTGGGCCATTTTCGGCCATGGCAACGTGGCGGGGCTGGGCGAGGCGCTGCATGGCGTGAAAGACAGTTTGCCCACCTATCGTGGGCACAATGAACAGACCATGGCGCATTGTGCGATTGCCTACGCCAAGCAGATGCGTCGGACGCGCGCGATGGCGGTCACGTCATCAATTGGTCCGGGGGCAACCAACATGGTCACGGCGGCTGCGCTGGCACATGTGAACCGCTTGCCGGTTTTGCTGTTGCCCGGGGATGTCTTCGCGACCCGTGGCCCAGATCCGGTCTTGCAGCAAATCGAAAGCTTTGGCGACGGGACCGTCAGCGCCAATGACTGTTTCAAGCCTGTCAGTCGGTATTTCGACCGAATTTCCCGCCCGGAGCATCTGCTGACTGCCCTGCCACGTGCCTTCCGGACGATGACGGACCCGGCCGATTGCGGGCCCGCTACGCTGGCCTTCTGTCAGGACGTTCAGGCGGAAGCTTATGACTATCCCGAAAGTTTCTTTGAATCGCGCGTTTGGTATCAGCGCCGTATTCGTCCGGATGAGGCGGAATTGGCCCGCGCAGTCGCCGCCATCAAGGCAGCCAAGCGACCGATCATCGTCGCCGGGGGTGGGGTGCATTATTCGGGTGCCACCGATGCGCTGCAAAGCTTTGCCGAGACGCACAACATCCCTGTGGCCGAAACACAGGCGGGCAAATCCGCCCTGGCCTGGGATCATCCGTTAAACCTTGGTCCCGTAGGCGTGACAGGTGGTGAGCCGTCCAATGCAGTCTGCGCCGAGGCTGATCTGGTATTGGGCGTTGGCACGCGGTTGCAGGATTTTACGACAGGTTCGTGGGGGCTGTTCTCGAACCCCCAACGCGAGATGATCTGTCTGAACACTGCCGCCTATGATGCCGAAAAGCACGGCGCGATGCCGCTGCAGTCCGACGCGCAGGTTGGTCTGAACGAACTGGGGCAAGGGCTGCAGGGTTATCGCGCCGACCCGGTGGCCGATACGCTCAAATCAGATTGGTTCGGCAAGGTTGATGCGCTGACCGATGCGCCGGGCGAGGGCAACGCTTTGCCGACCGATATGCAGGTGGTGGGCGCGGTTCAGCGGGCATCAAATGACGATACAGTTGTGATGTGTGCTGCGGGTACCATGCCCGGCGAGTTGCACAAGTTGTGGAAAGCACCGCGTCCGGGGGCCTATCACATGGAGTATGGGTTCAGCTGCATGGGGTATGAGATCGCCGGTGCCATGGGCATCAAGATGGCCCAGCCCGAGCGTGACGTGATCTGCTTTACCGGCGACGGCACATATATGATGGCGAACTCGGAAATGGCGTCGGCAGCGATGATGGGTGTGTCATTCACAGTGGTCATCACCGACAACCGTGGCTTCGGCTGCATCAACCGCCTGCAGATGGGAACTGGCGGGGCCGAGTTTAACAACCTGTTGGACCACACCGTGCATGACACGCCGTCGGCCATCGACTTTACCGCCCATGCGGCGGCGATGGGCGCGACCTCGGTCAAAGTCACCTCGATTGCGGAGTTGGAGGAGGCATTGACCAAACGTTCCGAGGTCAAAGGCCCGTATGTGGTGGTCATCGACACCGACCCGTACCCGTCGACTGAATATGGCGGTACATGGTGGGAAGTGGCGGTGCCCGAGGTCAGCACCCGCCCCGCAGTGAACGAAAAACGAGCGGCATATGAAGTCGCCATCAAGGAAAGAAACACGAAATGAGCGTGAAAATCGGGATCTCGCCGATCGCCTGGCAAAATGACGATCTGCCGGATCTGACGGCGGCCTATACCATGGAGCAGGCACTAAAAGAGGCGCGCGAGATTGGGTATACAGGCGTGGAGCGCGGCCAGCGGATGCCCGGCGATACCGCAGGTCTGCGCGCC
This sequence comes from Ruegeria sp. EL01, assembly GCF_900313035.1. Classification (GTDB taxonomy): domain Bacteria; phylum Pseudomonadota; class Alphaproteobacteria; order Rhodobacterales; family Rhodobacteraceae; genus Ruegeria. Next base: position 89,922 of record NZ_OMPS01000003.1, read on the forward strand.
TACCTTGAGGGCAATGATATCGCCCTCTGCGGTGGTTGGTGTTCAGGCGCGTCGCTGGTCAATGATTTCACGACCGAGCGCGATGCCGTGCGCGAGCAGGTAGAACAGTTTGTTGCGCTGAACAGCCCCTGCATCGTTTACGCAGAGTGTTCGAACACTATTCAGACGCAGGCCGGAACGCCGGTCAACGATCGTCCAAAACTGTCCAAAGACGAGGTGCTGGCCTACGCCGCAAGGATCACCGAACTGGCCAAATGGATGGGTGATCAGGGTATGCCGATGGCCTATCATCATCACATGGGCACGATCATCGAAAGCGAAGATGACGTGAACTGGCTGATGGAGGGGTCTGGCCCCGATGTGAACCTGTGCTTTGACGCGGGCCATCTGTTGTTTGGCGGTGGTGATGTCATGGCGACGCTGAACCGTTGGGGCGATCGTGTTCAGCACGTGCATTTCAAGGATATCCGCCCGGCGGTGGTGCAGGACACGCGCGAAAACAACCGTAGCTTTCTGGACGCCGTGATCGCGGGTGCCTTCACGGTACCTGGCGATGGCTGCATCGATTTTCAGGCCGTCGCCAATGCACTCAAGGCGATGGGCTATGACGGTTGGATCGTGGTCGAGGCCGAGCAAGACCCGGCCAAAGCGCCACCTTATGAATACTCAAAACTGGGCTACGACCACATTGTCGATGTCTGCGGACAGGCAGGATTGGAGATCAAAGCGTAACACCGCCCTTTTAGGGTATCACCTTGGCCATGAAGAAGGAGTATAATCATGGTAAATCAAGACCTTGGATATGTCGGATATTTTGACCGGGAATCCTGTGATCTGGATGAATTCAAGGTGTTGACCTCACAGAATCTCACGGCCGGTACCGTGCCGCATGCTGCGTCGATTGAAAAGAACGTGCCGATCTACGACATGCATGCACTGCGCCCTGCGCTGGAGCACGCTGAACAGCGCCGTGCGTTGCTGGCGGAATGGGGCAGGGTGTTGGACAAATCCTCGGGCGTGATTGTTCTGAAAGGGGCATATGCGGATACATCCGTGATCGACCGGGCCACGGACGTGTTCCGCCAGATCATCGAAGACGAACGCAAAAGTGGGGCAGGCGAGGGCGATCATTTCGCCGCCTCCGGGGCCAATGACCGGATTTGGAATGCGCTGCAGAAGCAATGCCTGCGCGACCCTGAAGGCTTCGCGCTCTATTTCGGCAACACCGCAATTGCGGCAGCGTGTGAGGCTTGGCTGGGTCCGAACTATCAGGTCACGGCGCAGATCAATCAGGTGCGTCCGGGTGGCAAGGCGCAGCAGGCGCATCGGGACTACCATCTGGGGTTCCAAAGCGCCGACAGCGCCGCCCGATATCCGGCCCATGCGCATTTGGTGACGGCTTCGCTGACGTTGCAGGGGGCCATTGCCCATTGTGACATGCCGGTGGAAAGCGGGCCGACCAAACTGTTGCCGTTTTCACAGCTCTATCCACCGGGGTATCTGGCGTTTCATGATGCCGGGCATCGGGCCCATTTCGAAGACAGCTATATCCAATTGTCATTGGCAAAGGGTGATGCGGTTTTCTTCAACCCGGCGCTGTTTCATGCTGCTGGCGAAAACAGCAGTTCGGATATCCACAGAATGGCGAACCTGCTGCAAATCTCGTCGGCTTTTGGTCGCGCGATGGAGGCGGTGGATCGCTGCGCTATGTCCGAGGCCATCTTCCCATCGCTTGTTGCCTTGAAACAGCACGATGATTTGAGTGCGACAGAGCTGGGCGCAGCCATTGCGGCAACTGCAGAGGGTTACTCCTTTCCCACCAATCTGGACACAGATCCGCCGATAGGTGGTAACGCACCGGAAAGTCAGGCCGACATCCTGCGCTGCGCGGTGTCAGAGGGGTGGACCAAGGAGCAACTGGCCGAGGCATTCTCGACCCTGCGATCACGGCAGGCAGCCTAAAGCAAGAAACGGGCGGGCCATTGCGCCCGCCCATCAAGGAGACCCCCAATGCCAGATCTGCTCAAGAAACCCTTTGGAACGCGTGGTAAGGTGCATGACATCACCCCTGCCAGCGCTGGATGGCAGTATGTTGGGTTTGGGTTGTTCCACTTGAAAGCTGGGGACCGCGCTACTGAGGTAACCCGAGACAACGAAGTCATTTTGGTCATGGTCGAGGGCAAGGCGCAGATAATTGGTGCAGGACAGGATTGGGGTTTGCTGGGTGACCGGATGAACGTCTTTGAAAAGACGCCTCCGCATTGTTTGTACCTACCGAATGGGACGAGCTGGGAGGCGGTGGCCGAAACCGATTGCGTTATCGCCGTGTGTTCGGCTCCCGGAATAGGAGGTCACGAGGCGCGTCGGATCGGACCCGATGGCATCACCCTGACGGAGCGCGGCAAGGGTGTGAACACAAGGTATATCAACAACATCGCGATGGAGAACGAAGACTACGCCGACAGTCTGTTGGTGACCGAAGTCTTTACGCCCAACGGACACTGGTCGTCTTACCCAAGCCACCGTCACGACGAAGATGACTTTCCCCGCATTACCTATCTGGAAGAGACGTATTATCACCGCCTGAATCCGGCCAATGGCTTTGGCATTCAGCGGGTCTATACTGACGATGGGCAGCTGGATGAGACGATGGCCGTAGCTGATGGCGATGTTGTGACAGTACCACGCGGACATCACCCTTGCGGAGCACCCTATGGGTTTGAGATGTACTATCTGAACGTCATGGCCGGGCCCCTGCGGAAATGGCGTTTTGTTCCGGCCCCCGAGGTCGAATGGATCATGGAGCGAGACAATTGACCAAAGACTTTGCGACATACCCAAGCCTTCGCGGCAAGACTGTCATTGTCACCGGTGGTGCCGGCGGTATCGGAGCGGACACCGTGCAGGGCTTTGCCGCGCAGGGTGCAAAGGTCGGGTTTCTGGACATCGACGCGGATGCGGGGCATGCGCTGCTGGCTGATCTTGACGGTGAGCATGTCTTTGCCCCGTGTGATTTGCGGGACATCGACGCGTTGCGAAATGCAATCACCCAGATAACCGAGGAGTTGGGGTGCGCTCAGGTGCTGGTGAACAACGCCGCCCATGATGATCGTCATGATTGGCGCGAGGTCAGCCCGGACTATTGGGACGAGCGCATGGCGACCAATATCCGCCATATGTTCTTTGCTATCCAATCCGTGGCGCCGGGGATGATTGAAAACGGCGGCGGGTCGATCGTCAATCTCGGTTCAAATTCGTGGTGGGAGGCGGGCGCAGGATTCCCGGCCTATGCTACGGCCAAATCGGCCGTCCACGGCCTGACCCGCACCATGGCACGTGAGCTGGGCGATCACCGTATCCGTGTGAATACCGTTGTGCCGGGCTGGATCATGACCGACCGTCAGAAAGACCTTTGGGTCACTCCGGAATCCTTGGCCAAACAGGTGGATCGGCAGTGCCTGCCGGACCCGATTGACCCGATTTACGTCGCGCGGATGGTGCTGTTTCTGGCCTCGGATGATGCCGCTATGTGCAGCGCGGGCAATTTCATGGTCGAAGGCGGGTCCATCTAAGACCCGGCCACGCGCCTTTTATCCCTGTGGTGGTGCACCAAATGCGCGGATGACAGCACGTGCGGCGGCCTCAACCGGGTCATGGGTTTCTTTCAGGATGGTGACGCGATCGAACCGGCTCGGGTCGCGGGTAACGGCGTCGCGCAGGGCGTTGCCAAAGGCCATGCGCAGTTCGGTCCCGATGTTGAATTTGCAGATGGACGTTTCGCGGGCCAGCCGGGTGCGTTGTTCGACCGGCACTCCCGAGCCGCCATGGATGACCAATGGCACATCTGTCATGGCGTCGATCTGGCGGATACGGTCTTCGTCCAACCCGCCCTCTTTGTTTTCCTGAAGATGGACGTTTCCAACCGAAATAGCCATCGCATCAACGCCGCTTTCCTTCGCAAACTGTGCGGCCTCGGCGGGGTCGGTGCCATTGGATCCTTCTCCACCGGAATAGCCAACAAACCCGATTTCGCCCTCACATGAAATGCCCGCCGCATGGGCCATCTCGGCGATTGCGGCGGTTTCGTCGATATTTTGCTGCAGAGCTTTACGCGACCCGTCGAACATCAGGGATGTGAAGCCGCTGTCGAGGGCGATTTGGCAATCCTCGAATGTGTAGCCGTGATCCAAATGGGCAACCACCGGGACTGTAGCACTGTCGGCCAGATGCCGGAACATTTTGCCAAGCACTGGCAGTGGCGTGTGTTCCCGGCAGCTGGGGCCTGCCTGCAATATCACTGGCGCATTTTCGGCCTCGGCGGCGGCCACATAGGCGCGCATATCCTCCCATCCGAGGGTCACGAGGCCACCAACCGCATAGCCTAGAGTGTAAGCGGGCGTCAGAACGTCTTTGAGTGTGGCAAGGGTCATTTGAACTTAGCAATCATGTCTTTGATGCCCGGGATCGTTTCGATCTGATAGGCATGTGTGGGCTGGAAGTACTGCACCAGGGACCGCTGGCTCAGACCACCGAGGATCGTGAAGTAATACATCTCGTATCCTGGAAGCACGCAGCAAGGGTGATAGCCCTTGTCGATGCAGATCGTAGACCCATCGACGATGTGATAGGCATCCCCCGGTTCGTTATCTTCACGCTGCAGCATCTGCAGACCGGTGCCCCAGTTGGGTTTGAACCGGAAATTGTATGTTTCGTCATGGCGGGTCTCATCCGGCAAACGATTGGTGTCATGCTTGTGGCTGGGAAAGCCAGACCATCCACCCTGACCGACGGTGAACAACTCGCTGACCAAAAGGCGCCCGACCTTATCGTGCTGTTTCTGACCTAGGATGTGTTTGATTTTGCGATGGGTTTTGGTGTCGTCGCTGCCATATTGAACCAGATCATGTTCGCGCACGTCAAACGGATCGAGCACTTTGTCATATCTGGCGCCAGCGATGAAAACTTCGGTGTGGTCTGAGACACAAACCAACCGAACCTTGGCCCCGACTGGTACGTAAACTCCTTCGGGCTCACCGTCCCAAACATCCTCGCCGCGATTGCCCAGGCGGGGGAACTGTACGCCTTCCACGTCGACATCGACGCTGCCGGTTGCAGGTGCGATGCAGGTTTCGTAGCCGGGGACCTGATATTCGAACACCTCGTCCTTTTTTAGTTTGACGATGTTGAAATAGTTCAGCGGCACCGTGGGATCGTCAGCATCTACGATGGCTTTGTTCTGATTGTCGTAGGGCGCGATATGCATGGGATACTCCTATCGGGTCGGACCGGGGTGAGAGGCGAGAAACGCGTCCAGCTCAGGTGTCGTGGGCATGGCGGGTGCGCAGCCGGGTTGCGACACGACAATCGATGCGCAGGCCGACCCGCGCATGACCGCGTCTTCCAGTGAATGCCCCGTTGCGATTGACGCCAGCAAACCGGCCATGAAACTGTCGCCCGCACCATTGGGTTTGACGGCGTCGACCGGATAGATGCCGGTATGAATCTCTTGGCCATCGACGAATGTGACGGCCCCTTTTTCACCCATTTTGTAGATAACGATACGGCCGGGCTTTCCCGCCAGTTCTGTTGCTTTGGCAAAACCCTTTTCGATGCCACCTGCCATAAACCCGAACTCTTCATCATTGCCGACGATCAGGTCGCTGGCCTCGCCCGCGCGGGACAGGACATCAGCGGCGACCTCGGGTGACGGCCAGCTGTACGGGCGGTAGTCGATGTCGAAAATGATCGGCAGCCCTGCATTGCGCGCGTTTTCAAAGGCCCGGAACGTGGCGCTGCGCGATGGTTCGGCGGCAAAGACCGTTCCTGCCGAGATAACTGCTGAAAAAGCGCCATAGTCGACCTTGTCCATGTCTTCCTCGGTCACCTGAAAATCGACCGCGCCGTTTCGGTAGATGACGTTCTGAAAGTCTTCGATCCGGCTTTCGTAGACAGCCAGAGACATACGATATTCGCCACCCACGACGCGGATGCATGACGTGTCCACCCCGTAGTGTTTCAGCTTGTTCAAGCAAAACCGCCCGATTGCATCATCTGAAACCGAGGTGATCAGCGCGGCCTGACTGCCCAGTTTGGCCAGACCTGCACAGATATTGGCCGATGAGCCGCCCAGATCAGCGCGGAACGTATCGGCATCTTCGCTTTTGGTGCCAATGGGATCGGCAAAAAGGTCCATGCCAGCGCGCCCCAAAACGGCGAAGCGGTTTCCTTTGATACCGTCTATCAAAGCGCTCAACTCATATCCTCCGGCAAATGGGGTCGGCAAAGTCGGTTGGACCTTGCGTTTGATCGATTCACACGATACTGATTTTGCAACCGGTTGCAAATGATATGTTCGGAGCCGCTAAAGATGCCTGAAATCGGAATTGGAATTGTAGGTGGCGGCTATATGGGCAAGGCTCATTCCGTTGCCATGTCGGCGGTCGGCGCGGTGTTCAACACGGCGCTGCGCCCCAGATTGGAGATGATCTGCGCCTCATCCCCCGAAAGCGCCGAGCGGTACCGGGCAGCTTATGGGTTTGCGCGCGCGACAGACGACTGGCGTGTGCTAGTAGATGACCCCGGGGTCCAAGCCATCGTGATCGCCTCTCCCCAATCAACGCATCGACAGATTGCCGAGGCGGCATTTGCTTGCGGCAAGCCCGTGCTATGCGAAAAACCCTTGGGTGCTTCGCTGGATGACAGCTTTGCGATGACGGCTGCGGCCGAGGCGGCAGGCGCGATCAACATGGTTGGGTTCAACTACATACGCACTCCGGCTAGCCAATACGCGCGTCAGCTGATTGCCACGGGCGAGATTGGCGATGTCACCTGGTTCCGGGGCGAACATACCGAAGATTTCTTTGCTGATCCCCAGGCGCCTGCGACCTGGCGCACGACTGGAATGGCAAATGGCACAATCGGCGATCTTGCCCCACATATGGTCAATGGCGCGCTGGCGCTGATCGGCCCGATTGCACAGGTCATGGCCGATGTTGAAACCGTGCACCGGACCCGGCCCGGCGGAGACGTGACAAATGATGACCATGCCCAGATGATGTGCCGCTTTGAAAATGGTGTTATGGGCAATCTGTATTTCAGCCGCGTCGCGACCGGGCGCAAGATGGGTTATGCTTATGAAATCTCGGGCACCAAGGGGGGCATTCGCTTTGATCAGGAAGATCAGAACGCCCTTTGGCTGTATCGGCGTGAGGGGCCAGAGGCGTCGCGTGGGTTTACCAAAATCCTGACCGGTCCTGCGCATCCTGACTATGAGCCGTTTTGCCAAGGACCCGGGCACGGCACTGGGTATCAGGACCAGATCATCATCGAGGCAAAGGATTTCCTGCAGGCCATCTACTCAGGCGAAGCGATTTGGCCGACATTCCGCGATGGGCATGAGGTGAACCGCGTTTTGGCGGCCGCACTGGCCTCGTCAGAACAGCGACAGTGGAAAGAGATCAGCGATTTCTAATCGCGGTACTAATGAAATTCTGAAGAGAGACGAAGACCATGGCAAAGCTGAAATGGGGCATGATCGGGGGTGGGGAAGGCAGTCAGATCGGACCTGCACATCGCTTGGGTGCCCTTGCTGACGGGATGTTCGAGCTCGCCGCAGGTGCGCTGGACCATCGCCCCGGCGTCGGTCGGGAATACGCCCAGCGACTGGGCGTTGCCGAAGATCGCGCATATGGCAATTGGCAAGAGATGCTGGCAGGCGAACAGAACCGCCCGGACCGGATTGATCTGGTTACCATAGCCACACCGAACTCAACCCATTTCGAGATTGCGAAGGCATTTCTTGAAGCTGGCTTTAACGTATTGTGCGAAAAGCCGATGACGATGACCGTGGAAGAGGGCGAGGAGATTGTCCGCGTAGCCGAAGCCTCGGGAAAAATCTGTGCTGTTAACTACTGCTATTCGGCTTATCCCATGATCCGTCAAGCGCGGGCAATGGTGCGTGCAGGTGAGATCGGCAAGGTGCGTCTGGTGGTGACGAACTTCAGCCATGGTCACCACGGTGACGCCACGGATGCTGACAACCCACGCGTTCGCTGGCGATATGATCCGGCAATGGCCGGTGTATCCGGCCAGTTTGCGGACTGCGGGATTCACGCGCTGCACATGGCCAGCTTCATCTGCGATGACGAGGTCAAGTCGCTGTCAGCCGATATGGCCTCGACCATTTCCAGCCGTGAACTGGAAGATGATGCGATGGTCAATTTCCGCATGGAGGGCGGCACGGTCGGGCGGCTCTGGACGTCATCCGTGGCCATCGGGCGTCAACATGGCTTTGACATTCAGGTCTTTGGTGAAACCGGCGGACTGCGCTGGGCATCCGAGCAGCCCAACCAGTTGATCTACACTCCGGTCGGAGGGCGGACGCAGGTCATCGAAAAGGGCGAAGGCGGCCTGCATGATGAAACTCAGCGTCTGTCCCGCGTTGCTATTGCACATCCCGAAGGGTTTCCGCTGGCAGTTGCCAATATCTACTGCGATTTGGCTGATGCGATCCGGGGCGAAACCCGCGACGGATTGCCCGGCGCATCGGACGGCGTCCGGTCAATCGCGGCAGTTCATGCGGCAGTAGCGTCGGGCAAAGAAGATGGGGCATGGAAAGATGCACGCCCGCCGATGTTTCGTTGATCAGGGGCGGGGCCGTAATGTGCCCCGTTCGATCACACGACAAGGAAAAATGCGAGCTTCGGGATAGCGCTGAGGCTCTTTCAGCATTTCCTCGATCAAATCCACGGATGAGGTGATGATCTGCTTGATCGGCTGATGGATCGTCGTCAGATCGACGCTTTCCCAACGGGACATTTCCATATCGTTCAGGCCGATGATTCCGATCTCTTGCCCCGGTTTCAGCCCGTGATCCTTGAGCGCTGACAGCGCGCCAACAGACAGGATATCATCGCCGCAGAAGTAGGCCTGGGCCGGTGTATCCTCAAGAAACCGCAGCATCTCCGCGCGCCCGGCTTCAAAGGAATAGGCATCGGCAAAGCAGTGGGTGACGTCGATTTCAGGATGGTTCGCTAATTCTTCCATGAAACCACGATACCGGTCGAGGGCCGAAGTCGCATCCTTTGGTCCGCCCAGATATCCCACGCACTTGTATCCTCGGGCGAGCAATTCGCGCGCTGCCATACGGCCGCATTCCACGTTGTCGATCCCCACCACATGCACTTCGGGCGACGTGGCCGAACGCCCGAACGTGTGAACCACAGGCACGCCCGCATCGTGGAAGGCCTTTGCAAAGCTTGGCGGCAACGTCGAAGATGCAACGATTGCGGCGTCGACCGAATACTGCCGTAACATCCGAACCGAATTTGCCGGTTCGGTTTCGTCGGTCAGATTTACGATCAGAGGGCGCAAGCCTCGTTCTTGCAAGGCGCGTGTGAACTGATCGAAGACCTCAAGGAAAATAGGGTTGTGAAAGTTGTTGGAAATCAACCCGATCAGCTTCGTCCGTCCCGTCGTCAGCGATGAAGCCAATGCATTCGGGCTGTATCCCAGCTCGTGCGCAGCCTTTTCAACCTTGCTGCGGGTTTTGGCCGACACCGATGCGCCTTCGGTGAAGGTGCGCGAAACCGCTGATCGCGATACCCCAGCAAGGGCTGCAACGTCTTTTAGGGTGACACTCATGGGCGTTGCACGGTTGGTTTGAGGGGCAGTTTGACTGTTGGTATTTTCATGGCAGGAACATTATGCACCATAGCCCTGTGGTTGCAACCGGTTGCAACTTGGGCTGCTGAGCTCTGCCCCGGCGCAGATACTTGTATCCATAAGGGGATGGTGGGTGATGAGAGACTCGAACTCCCGACATCTTCGGTGTAAACGAAGCGCTCTACCAACTGAGCTAATCACCCGTGACGGTGCATGTAGCCAAGCCTGCGCGCGGACGCAAGAGGGTCTGGAACAATTTCTTGCGCTCAATTGGCGATTGTCGGGTCAGTTCGCCATATCGTTCAAAGCGGCCAGCAGTTGGGCGACCTCATGCTCCGTGTTGTAGTGACACAGCGAAATCCGGATGCAATTGCTTAGACCCAATGGGGTCAGCACATTGCCACTGTAGTGATCAGCTTTGCGTGTGTGGGTCCTTATGCCCTGTTCGTTTAGCCGGGTCACCACTTCGGCCGATGGGAGATCGCGCACTGTGATCGAGATCAGACCCTCTCGGGCTGGGTTGTCCGGCCCTGCCAGTATGCTGATGTGGTCCATATCGCGCAGACCGGGCAGGTTTCCAGTTCCCTTGATCATTGCGCTCGTCAGATGGGTTTCATAGGCGTGAATCGCGTGGCCTGCTGCCTTAATCCGGGCGCGGCGGTCGGTGGTATCGGACAATTGGCTGCCCAGCCAGTCAAAATAGGTGACCACATCGGACATCGTCGCATATGCGCCCGTGTCTCGGGTGCCAAATTCCCAGCCGTCGGCAGGGGCGTCGATCAACTGGTCGTGGGGCTGGGCGGTCAACCGGTCCGAAATCCACGCGATGCCATACCCATGTCGCGAAAACACTTTGTAGGGTGAAATAACGTAGCCATCGACATTGTAGCTGTCTATGTCCAATTGGCCGTGGGCTGCATGTTGAATGCCGTCCACAATGATGAAACAGTCGGGCGCAACATCGCGGATGGCGCGGGAAATTGCAGCGACATCCATACCCATCCCGGTCACAGGCGATCCATGTAAGATTGTTGCCACCGAGACATCCGGCGTCATCAGCGCGCCATAATCTTCGGCGGTCACCAGACCGGTCGCGTCACAATGTGGAACGCTGACATAGTTCAGATCAGCAACTTCCGCCCAGCGGCGCGCAGCGCTGCGGCTGGCAGGGTGTTCAATGGAGCTGCCAATGACTTTGCTGCCCTTGGGCGCGTTGACACAGGCGGTTCGGATCATGCGAAACAGCAGCTCGGTTCCGCTTTCCCCCACAAAGAACTGCCCCGACGAGGCATTCATGAACACCGACAGATCTGATTTGGCCTTGTCGATGATGTCGACCAACGCCTGGCTGGCGGTATTATCACGCCCCTGATTGTCCGGGATTGCGGCAAATTTAGCGGAGGTTTCGACGACAGAGTTCAGCGTCAATGCCCCGCCAGCATTCTCGAAAAAGATGCGTTTGCCTTGAAACGGGCAGCTTTCGACATGGGCAAAACGGGCCCGTATGGCGTCAATCAAACCGGGTGTTTCCTGCAGCATATTCGGTGTCCTGTTTCCTGTGGCTGACGCGTGACGCTTTGCTTAAGCTTTGTCCGGGGCATTCTGGGTGATCAATACCGATTGCGACACCCTTGGCAATCGGTGTGACGGAAATGGTGCCGCGCACGTGATTTCATTGTATTTGCTGTGATTTTCGATTTCTTCGCTGATATGAACATTTAAAGGTGCTTGCGTGCCACCTTTGGCCTCCGATATTCCGAGTGAGACTGCAACTTTCCCGCCGGGAGTGCACATGACCCTATCCACCGCCCGCCGGTTTCTGATCGCGGCACTGGTTCTTGGCGCAACAACGCTGGCCCCGATCCGGGCCGGGGCCGAGGGGGTTTTGATTTTTGCGGCCGCCAGCCTGAAGACGGCGTTGGATCAGATTGTGGTGGATTATGAACTTCAGACGGGTGAGGATATCACAGTGTCCTATGCGGCATCCTCGGTTCTGGCGCGACAAATACAGCTAGGCGCGCCAGCAGATCTGTTCATTTCTGCCAACCCTGATTGGATGGATGTGCTTCAGGATGCAGAATTGATCAATACTTTGTCGCGGGTGGATCTGCTTGGAAATGGGCTGGTCCTGATTGGTGCCGCAGATCGGTCCTCGGTTGGTCAGATCAAGCCGGGTTATGATCTGATCTCCGCGCTGGACGGGGGGTATTTGGCCATGGCGTTGGTCGATGCTGTTCCTGCTGGTCAGTATGGCAAGGCGGCATTGCAGGGGTTGGGAGTGTGGAACGCGGTGCAGGATCAAGTTGCGCAGTCCGACAACGTCCGCGCCGCGTTGGCCCTTGTGGCAACTGGGGCGGCACCGCTTGGCATCGTTTATCGATCAGATGCAACCGCCGAGACTCGGGTCAGTGTTGTTGGCTCGATCCCGGCAGATATGCATCCGCCGATTATTTACCCGGCGGCTATCACCTTGTCCGGTGGCGAGAATACAAAGTCCTTTCTGGATTATTTGCAGACTGAGGCCGCCACGTCTGTCTTCCTTGCGCAGGGCTTTGCCCTGCCGGGCGGGTGATGGGGATGGATTGGTTGGGTCCAGCCGAGCTAGAGGCGCTCAAACTGTCCCTGCGGGTGTCGTTCTGGGCCACGCTGGCGACACTGCCATTCGGGATTTTCGTCGCCTATGCGTTGGCCCGCTGGCGGTTTCCGGGCCGGCACGTGTTGAATGGTCTGGTGCATTTGCCCCTGATCCTGCCTCCGGTGGTGACCGGCTATCTGCTGTTGCTGACATTTGGCATTCAGGGGCCGGTGGGTCGTCTATTGGCCGAGATCGGAATTGTGGTGGCCTTTCGCTGGACGGGCGCAGCGCTTGCCGCTGGGATCATGGCTTTTCCGCTGATGGTCCGGGCGATCCGCCTGTCGATCGAGGCGGTCGACCCAAAACTGGAACAGGCGGGTGCCACGCTTGGCGCGTCGCGCGCCATGGTCTTTGCGACCGTAACCTTGCCGATGATCCTGCCGGGCGTGATTGCCGGTGCTATTCTGGCCTTTGCCAAAGCGATGGGAGAGTTTGGGGCCACGATTACCTTTGTGTCAAACATTCCCGGCCAGACACAGACCCTGCCATCGGCGGTCTATGCGTTTCTACAAGTGCCGGGGGGCGAGTCCGCGGCCACGCGGCTGGTCATCATCTCGATTATCATCGCCATGGGCGCATTGCTTCTGTCGGAATATGTCGGACGTCGGGCTGCAGAACGGGTGGCCGGAACATGAGCCTGTCCGTTCGATTGCAACACCGCCTGCCAGGGATCGATCTGGATATCAGTTTCGATGCGCCGCCGGGTGTGACAGTTCTGTTTGGCAGGTCCGGTTCGGGCAAGACCACCATCGTCAACGCTGTTGCGGGATTGCTCCGACCCGAGGCTGGGCGTGTTGCGGTGAATGAATGGGTTCTGTTTGATACAGAGCAACGCCACTGGCTGCCGTCACATAAACGTCGGTTGGGCTACATTTTTCAGGAAGGGCGGTTGTTCCCGCACCTTAACGTCCGCCAGAACCTCGCTTATGGGCGCTGGTTCGCTCCGAAGAACGCACGCCGTGAAAACCCGGACAAGGTGATCGAGATGCTGGGGATTGGTCATTTGCTGGATCGCCGTCCAGCGCGCCTTTCGGGGGGCGAAAAACAGCGCGTTGCCATTGGCCGCGCCCTTCTGGCAAGCCCGCGCCTGATCCTTGCCGATGAGCCGCTGGCCGCATTGGATGACGCCCGAAAGGCCGAGATCCTCCCGTATTTCGAGCGTCTGCGGGACGAGGTGTCGGTGCCAATTCTGTACGTTACCCATTCGGCGGCCGAGGTGGCGCGGTTGGCGACATCGGTCGTGGCATTGCAGGACGGCAAGGTTGTGCGACAGGGCCCAGCCTCTGACGTGCTGGCAGATCCATCGGTTGCACCTGCCGGAGTGCGCGCAATTGGCGCGGTGTTGAAAGTCCGGGTGCTGACGCACCATGACGATGGGTTGACCGAGTTGGACGCGAATGGCGCGCGGCTGTTCCTTCCGCAGATCTCGCATGAGGTGGGGGAGGATCTGCGCATTCGTATTCCTGCTCAGGAGGTGATCCTGTCCAAGAAACCGCCCGAGGGTTTGTCAGCGCTTAATGTTCTGAGTGGCACTGTCGACTCCATCCGATCTGGCGACGGTCCGGGCGCCATTGTGTCCCTAAAAACACCTGCGGGAATTGTCCTGGCGCGTGTGACGCGCCGATCCGTCAATGCTTTGGGCCTTGAGGCAGGGGCCACGTGCCATGCGGTCATCAAGACTGTCGCGCTTGCGCCGCAAGATGTAGGTGGCCGGATAACAACCAACGCGTGAACGCCCATTGTTCTTCTGGTCTGGTACATCGGCCGGGTAAGCGGCTTTACTCAGACCTCGTAACGCCTATGTTGTAAGGGGTTGGAGAGTATTTTTTGGGATTTTTAGCGATGCGATTTTTCAAGATTGTTGCCCTGTCCGCTTTGTTGACAGCGCCCGGTTTGGCACAGGCTGTGGGTTTTGGTCTGAGTGTTAGGCCACAGTTCAAAACCGAAATTACGCCACTGCAAAACGGAATTTATGAAGTCAAAGCTGTGGGGTCGTCTGCGGCGGTCAACTATTGGTGCGGGATTGGGGATTATGCGATCCGCACGCTGCGCGTTCCGAATTCTCAGCGCATCTATATCTCGAGAGCCTACGAGCCTGGGGTCAGGACAGTTCAGTTCTCACTGACCCCGCCACAGGGCGCCGACACCAACCCCGGCTATTCCATCACCGTCAAACGGGTAGGTGAAAACATGTCGGCAATCTCGGCGCAAAACTATTGCTATGACAACTTTATGGATTTTGACTTCTGAGGCTCAGATCCATTTGGCCATCGGCGGAAGGCTCATCAAGACGGCATCCGGATCATGGCCGGTTTCCAGGCCAAATTTAGTACCCCGGTCGTAGACAAGGTTGTACTCGGCATAAAGGCCGCGATGTACCAGTTGGGTGGTCTTGTCAGCGTCAGAGAACGCGTGCACCCGGCGCTTCTCCACCAATGGCAGGTAGGCTGGCAGGAATGCCCGGCCAATATCCTGTGTCAGAGAAAAATCGCGCTGCCAATCCCCGGTACAGTAGTCGTCCATGAAGATGCCGCCCACGCCACGGGCGCGTTTGCGGTGCGGGATATAGAAGTACTCGTCAGCCCAATCTTTCAGGCGCGGATAATGTCCCGGCCCATGCGGATCCAGATGTGCCTTTTGCGTGGCGTGGAAATGCGCCGTGTCGTCATCGTATTCGATGCAGGGGTTCAGGTCTGATCCGCCACCGAACCACCAGGCGTGCGGGGTCCAGAACATGCGTGTGTTCATGTGAACGGCTGGCACATGGGGGTTTTGCATATGGGCAACAAGGCTGATGCCCGAAGCCCAGAACCGAGGATCTTCGGTCATGCCGGGAATGCCCTTACGCGCGGCCATGGCGTGCTGGGCCCGTTCACCCAGCGTGCCATATACGGTTGAGATGTTGACGCCGACCTTTTCAAAGACGCGCCCGCCACGCATGACGGACATAAGGCCACCGCCCGCATCAGATCCGTCCTCGGATTGGCGTTTGGTTTCCTTAACCTCGAAACGGCCGGGTTCGGCATCCGCGAACGGGCCGGTGTCATGGCTGTCTTCCAAGGCTTCAAAAGCTGCGACGATGTCATCACGCAGTTGACGAAACCAGGCGGAAGCGGCGGATTTTTCAGTGTCGAACATAGGGCTCAATGTGCGGGGGCTGCGACAGGGTCCAGCAGGGTGCGGCCGCCGTCGATTGTCAGGATTTGACCGGTGATAAACCCGGCGGCGTCTGAGGCCAGGAATTGAGCCGTTTCGGTCAATTCGTTTGGGGATGCGATGCGGGCCAGCGGCGTGTGCTTTTCGATGTCGTCACGAAAATCGCGGTTCTCTTTCAGTGTGGACTGCAAGGATGCGCTCATGACCGATCCCAACGCGATCGAGTTCACCCGGATGCGGCTTGGCGCAAATGCCACCGCCAGGGATCGGGTCATCTGATCCAGCGCGGCGGTCGAAACCGAATATGCCATGAGGTCAGGATGCGTCCGTCTGGCGGCAATCGAGGACAGGTTGATGATCGACCCCGCCGGGCCTTCGTCTTCTTCATCAGACTGTTTGATCATGCGTTTGGCGACCAACTGGCTAAGCCTTAAAGCGGGCATCAGGTTTTGGTTCAACAACGTGCGCACCGAGTCGTCGTCGGTGTCCAGCGGATCGGAAGGGATCACTTGCCGCGAGCCATTGATGAGGATGTCCACCTGATCGAATGCGTCCAAGGTGGCTGAAAGCAAGTTGGCTATGGTCAGCTTTTCCCGCAGGTCGCCCGCAAAATAGCGGATATTGCTATCGTCCGCCTGCTCTCCCAATTCGTTGACCAGACGTTTTTCGTCCATGTCTGCAAACATGACGTTTGCCCCGGCATCCGCGAAATGACGCCCGATGGCCAAACCGATACCATTGGCCCCGCCGGTCACGATTGCTGTTTTGCCTGTGATGGAAAAGGACATCCGAATCCTCCTGAGTTGAGGGGCAGGTTAGCGGGCCTTAACGCCGAGGGCGAGAGGTGTGAAACACCTTGAAGCGATTGTCACCGGCAACTTCTGCCACTTGTGCGAATACATCATTCAAGGTGGCCTCATAGGGCAGGTGACGGTTGGCGACCATCCACAGATCGCCGTTGCGGGTCAGATTACGGGCGGCTGCCGTGATAAAGCCCTGGCCCAAGGCGGGATCAGCGCTGCGCGTCGTATGAAACGGCGGGTTCATCACCACTGTGTCGATGGGCTCGGGGCTGTTCCAGGTTACTGCATCGGCCCAATGAAACTGCGCCCGAAGGTCCGCCACATTAGCCCGAGCGCATGCAAGCGCGGCATGATCCGCTTCGACAAGATGCAATGCCTTGATGCTTTCGCTATCTTGCAACTTTGCACTCAGATACCCCCAGCCCGCGCCCAAATCGGCCACGCGGGGCCCGAGTTTTGTCGGCAGCATTTGTAAAAGCAGGGATGAAGCCGGATCGATTCCATCTGCCGAAAACACGCCCGGGGCGGTCTGAAATCCGTCCACGGTTTGAATATCAGGCGCGGTCCAATCCTTGAAGGTTTGAGGATCAGACTGGAACCAGAAGATCTTGCCATGAGCTTTGGCGATTGGACCCTCGATAGGCATCCGTTTGCGGATGTCTTTCATAATGCTGTCGACGCCGTTGGTCTTGGCACCATCAACGACAATCACACCACTAGTGCGACTGCAGGCCTGTTGGATCAACGCGCGTGCCAGCGCTTTTGCGCGGGGAAGGAACACGATTGCGTCCTGACAGCGATCATCGGCCGTGGAAGTTGCATCAAACCCCAAAGCCGCAAAATGATCATGAAACGGTTTAAACGGCTGCACCACCTGCGTCTCGCGCGGCAGTGCCGAGAGGTCGTGCTCCGGCGTCGGGCCAATCACTGTCAGCGGGTGCGACAGCGTCAGGCCGCTTTGCAAGGCAAGATCTAGGCGTGGGGACATAGGCAATTCCAGCAAAGGGTGAGCATGGGCGAAAATGCCCCGAAACGCCTTATTCTTCGCGTTCCATTGTGCATTGCAAAGGGTGCTGGTGCCTGCGGGCAAAGTCCATCACCTGACCCACCTTGGTTTCTGCAATCTCATGACTGAAGACGCCTACAACGGCCACACCCTTTTTGTGAACGGTCAACATGATCTCGAACGCTTCGGCGTGGGTCATGCCAAAGAACCGTTCCAGCACGTGGACCACAAATTCCATCGGTGTGTAATCATCGTTCAGCAACAACACCTTATACAGCGGCGGACGTTTGGTCTTGGGGCGCGTCTGTACCAGAACGGAGGCGTCATCCTCGCCGTCTGGTTTGTCAGACATCATCCATTGGTTTTCCAGCATCTTCTGCAACTGTCCGATTCAGGCATTGGGAATATCTGTGCGCTTATATAACGTGGGCGTGGCCAGTGAAAAGAGCAAGCGGACGAAATCGGAATGACCACTAAGCTGACAACAATCGGGTTCGACGCCGATGATACCCTTTGGCACAATGAAAGGTTCTTCAAGCTGACTCAGGCCTATTTTGCCGAATTGCTCGCCGACCATGCCGAACGGGACCATCTGATGGAACGTCTTCTGGCGGCAGAAAAACGCAACATCCAGCACTACGGATACGGGATCAAAGGGTTCACGCTGTCGATGATTGAAACCGCGATTGAGGTCACGGAAGGTCGTGTGCCGGCTTCGGTCATTCGTCAATTGATCGATGCAGGGCAGGACATGCTGGCCCATCCGATCGAACTGTTGCCCTGTGCGCGTGAAGCAATCGAAGGCGTTTCAAACTCTCATCGCGTCGTTCTGATCACCAAGGGTGACCTGATTGATCAGGAACGCAAGCTGGCGCAATCGGGATTGGGCGATCTGTTCGACGGGGTCGAGATCGTGTCCGAGAAAACACCGGACGTCTACCGGACGATCTTTGACCAGCACGGTGATGGGCCCACGGCATCGATGATGGTTGGCAATTCAATGCGCTCGGACGTCGTGGCACCAATTCAGGCGGGGTGCTGGGGTGTTTATGTGCCACATGGCCTGGTTTGGGAGGTTGAGCATGCCGAAGCACCAGAGGACAATCCGCGATTCCGAGCGTTGCAGGATTTGGGCGAATTGGCGGGTCTTGTTTGCGCGCTAGAATGATGTGGCTATTCCGCCGCAGTTCCAAAAATTCCATTCTCGAAAAAGCCTCACTACCGCGAACATAGCCCATTTGGTGTTGGGCGGGCGGATATCGTCCAGATATAGTGTGCGAAAAGCAGTTCGATGAAACTGCAAAAACCCTAGCTTTCGGTTTATTTCATTGGGTCTGTGTGTTAGCCTTACCAGCAATAAAATAAAATTTGCTGACCGGGAAAACCCGGCGGCGCGAGGCAGACAGAGGCAAATATCGTGCAGGTTCGGCGGACAGTTCCGGCCCGAATGGGCTTATTCCTTATAGCATTGTTGTGGCTGCTATTTTTTGTGCCACTCAAAGGCTTTGCAGCACCGTATGCGGCGGTTGTGATCGACGCGAGGACAGGCGAGGTGCTTCATTCTCGCAATGCGGACACGCGGCTGCATCCCGCATCCTTGACCAAGATGATGACGCTGTACATCGCATTCGAGGCGGTGCGAAACGGTGAAGTCGCGTTGGACACGCAGGTACGCATTACCAAGAAAGCAGCGGCAGAGCCGCCATCGAAACTGGGCCTGCGGTCTGGTCAGACAATTGCGTTTCGTTACTTGATTCGCGCGGCTGCAGTGAAGTCAGCCAATGATGCGGCCACCGCTATCGGTATCGCGATCAGCGGGTCCGAGGCTGCCTTTGCGCGCCGCATGACGCGCACTGCCAAAGCAATGGGGATGAGCCGAACAACCTTCAAAAACGCGCATGGTCTTACCGAGTCAGGACATCTGTCGACGGCACGCGATATGACAACGCTGGGACGTCATCTGCTTTATGATTATCCGCAGTATTACAACCTGTTTTCACGCCAATCGACCCATGCAGGGATCAAGACGGTTCCCAATACCAACCGCCGTTTGTTGGCAGCGTACAGGGGCGCAGACGGAATCAAAACCGGCTATACACGCGCTGCCGGGTTCAACCTTGTGGCGTCTGCCAAGCGTAAGAATGAACGTATCATTGCGACTGTGTTTGGCGGCAAGTCGGGTGCGTCTCGTAACGCCAAAGTGGCAGAGCTGTTGGATCTGGGTTTTCGCCGGGCACCGTCCCGCGCGCCCATCCGTAAACCCGCGCGTCCGGTTTATGCCGGAAACACCGGCTTGGGCGGAACAACGCAGGTTGCGGGTCTGATCGGTGCGCCTAAGAAGAGCTTACGTCCGCTTGTCCGTCCCAGCGCCGCGACCCAGGTTGCAAGCGCGGTTGTCGACACGGCGGACCAAGATCGCGACCGGATCCAAAGCGGTATCGCGGCCGCGATGGCAGAAGCCGATACTGCACCAACCGCACCTCCGGTCGAAAACTCGGACACACGTCCGGCTTTGCGGCCCGAAAATCTGGTTTTGGCCGCGGTTGAAACAGCTAAGCAGCCCGCGCCCGAGCAGGAAGTTGTCACCCGGTTGTCATCCTCGGGCGGGCATCTTTGGGGCGTCAATGTTGGTCGCTACACCACGCGGTATGAGGCCGAAAAGGTTTTGTTGAAAACAGCGCTGTCGGAAATGACGACGCTGGAAGGCACACTGCGGAAAGTGAACCAAAGCTCGCGCGGGTTTGATGCAACTTTTCAGGGCATGACACGCGAACAGGCTGATCTGGCTTGCCGCCGCCTGAGCGCTCGAAATGTCACGTGTTTCATGATCGGGCCATCATAAGGCCCGACGACTCTCCTGACTGGATCTGGGCTGCGGAAGCGATTTCGCAGCCATTTTTTTGCGTGAGAACCCCGAAGGACGCTTGCACCCTTCAAAGAGCACACTCCGCATAGCTTGTTACGGTTGACCTGCTAGTTTCGCTTGTTGCCTCAGTCGAACACGTGGCCATGCTGATATTGCTCATCCTGACCCGCAGCGGCCGTCAGAGCAGCGACATTGTCCTTGGTGAAGAACCCGTCATACTTGTGGCAGCGTTCAATATACTCGGTGATCAGTAATGTGTTTTTTGAGTGCTTTGAGAAGATCTGTTTCAGGTTCGGATCGTCTTTGCATTCACCAACCACATGAGCCAGGAACGGCACCCCTTCGTCTTTGAGCGTATTGACCACGAAATCGACGTTCTTTTCGCCAGTTCCGTGATCGCCATCCAGAATCTCGACCGCCATGTGATGCAGGCGGCGTCCGAAATTGCGCACGAAATCCTCGGTTGGCATCGGCAGTTTTGCGAATGAATTCACAAAGGACGGTGTATTATTGGCCGTGAACACCTTGGCAGGGGATTTCTTGTCATCATCCACATTGGGGTTGCGGTTCACATTGGTCGACGAGTTCATGTCAAATATGTTGTAAGCCCCCCAAAAGTAATACGGCACCATTGTAAGAAATTCGAGGATCGCATCTTCACGCTCTCCGGCCAGAACCCGTGTGGCGAGGTGGTCGATGCCCAGCATCAGCGGGGCGATCTTGCTGTCAGTACTGAAGGCAGCAGCCTGATCCAATCGCGCTTGTTCTGTATTGCTCAGCAAAACCCGGTCGCCCAGCCCCAAACTGTCGGTGTCATTGAAATCAAGCGTCGAATACCCAACCCGGTTGCAGGTGAAATCAGAAGGCGTCGTAAAGCGGAAGCCATCCAGAGTGTAGAACGGGTTTTCGGTATCGCCGCTGTATTCAAACCGGATGTTCTGATCCTCGAGCGTTTTGCTGAGAGTGTTCAAATCGGTTGCGGCAAAGATCTCGCCTACATATCTGGTCTGTGGCGTCTTGCGCGCCAGCGGGTACATGCGATTGATACGGGGAATGAAGTCTTCGAACGTATCGCTGAGAGGCGCCATTAGGATCAACGCCGGGTAGTCGGCGTGCGAGTGCATCACCGAAAACTTGTGCGTCTGCCCCAGATAGCTGGCTGAATGGCGATAGGGCGTCATGACATAAAGCTCGACCATGGTGTCGAACAGCGCACTGGATTCAACCTGCATGACAATTGCCCGCATTGGACCAACCAGTTCTGCAATGCCCGAACTGTTGCGCCTTTCGTAAATTTTCGGGAGGTACTCACCGAAGAAGTCCGAGTTCTTCTTGTCGCCTCGCGGTTCGTAGGACATCAGATTGAAAGACATATTTGTCTCCTTGCGCAAAACTGGCTGGGATTGAGATGGCCGCGCCATCTGTCCACACGCTGGGTTGCTAAAATTACGGTATTGAGAACATGCACTTGCAGGTATGCTAGGGGCTGAACTCCGTCCGGGCAACAGAAAGAAAATGGTCAGGGTTGAAGGCGGACAGATGGCTATCGGGTGAATTTCGTCACATCGACGCCGCCTTCGATCAGGTTTTCGCGGACCGAGCGGGCGATTTGAACCGCAGTTGGCCCGTCGCCGTGCAGGCAGATCGTATCGATAGACGTTTCCAGCCGTTTACCGCTTTCGGTGATGATTGCGCCTTCACTGACCATGTTCAGGATGCGGGGTCCGGCAATCGTGGGATCATGAATAACGGCGCCGTGCAGGCTGCGATCAACCAGAGTTCCATCGTCGTTATAGGCGCGATCAGCGAAGATCTCGCCGACCCATTTGCACCCCAGCTCTCGCACCGCGTCTTCTTGTTTGGTGGCGGCCAGCACCATGATGATGATGTCGGGATTCACA
This sequence comes from Ruegeria sp. EL01, assembly GCF_900313035.1. Lineage (GTDB taxonomy): Bacteria > Pseudomonadota > Alphaproteobacteria > Rhodobacterales > Rhodobacteraceae > Ruegeria. The sequence continues at coordinate 111,952 of NZ_OMPS01000003.1, forward strand.
TCCAATGCGCCCCGATAACATGCGCGTGCCATCTCGATATCGACGGAACACATGTTGGCCAATGCGCCGTGCAATTTTAGGTGCCGCACCTTAATGCCGATAGCAGTCGCCATTCCTTGTGCCGCGCCCAACTGATAGCGCACCAGGTTGCGCAGGCTATCATGTGGCACTTTCATGTTGCGGCGGCCAAATCCCTGCAGATCCGGAAAGCCGGGATGCGCGCCAATACCCACATCGTTTTCGGCGGCCAGTGCCATCGTTTTAGCCATCACATCCCAATCTCCGGCATGAAAGCCGCAGGCGATATTGGCCGAGGTTATGATCTTCAGCAGGCTGTCATCATCACCCATGGTCCACGGACCAAAGCTTTCGCCCATATCGGCATTCAGATCGACGCGGGGCATCGGCAACTCTCCTTAGTCGGTGGCAGAGATCACTCCGCCGATCAATTGGTAAGACAACAGGTCCGGGATGTCATGCGGGTCGCGCAACAGCGGTTCGACCTTACCGGGTAGCCGCGCGAGCTCAGCGTCGAAGGCGGATTGAAGC